>NZ_OZ034760.1:0-1496271 GCF_964028185.1 Wolbachia endosymbiont (group A) of Beris morrisii | reverse complement strand
ATCTATTTTATCTATTCTTCTGTATATCAAAGTATAGTAGTAATAATAGTCCTATCAACAACTTGTTACTAACTTAAAATTCGGTAAAAATTGGTGTTGTTCAATTTGTGGATAAATATGTTAACAACTTCTGTATGCTATTGATTTTCTGTTATGATTTATGTGTATAAGTAAGATGTTCAGAGTGTTAGTAATTTTCTTTTATGGAAAATATTTTACCATCATGCATTGTTACATAACTATGTATATGTTGTTGAAAAAGTTGTTGATCAATTGTTGGTATTTTATATCAACAAATAATTCACAAATTAATTTGACATTATTCACATGCTTATTAAACATTTAATAACAGTTTTCTTGATAAATCTAATCTGAAAACGTTTTTGCCATTACAGAGAATAAATTGAGTAAAAAAAGAACCTTAGTAGAAAAAATAGCATATAGAATTTTTCTCTTCCTTTTCAAAAAAGCTTCTGTGTTGAAAAAGTGTGCGACTGAGGCATTAATGAAAGATCTGCCAGACCTTAATATATTTAATGGTCTATTAAAATTCCGCGATTGTGGTATAATGGATATAATGACTCCACGTACAGAGATATGCGCAGTAGACATTGAATCAAGCGAGCGTGAAATAATAAAGAAGATAAAAAACACTTGCCACACTAAAATACCAATTTATAGAAATAACTTTGATAACGTAATAGGCTTTTTTTATGTAAAAGATGTTATTTTTAATAGGGATAAAAATTTTAATCTGAGAAATATTATACAAAGCGTAATATTTGTTCCGCCCTCGATGAAGACAACTAATCTTTTTGTTAGGATGAACTCTTCTAAATCATGCTTAGCTATCGTATTGGATGAATATGGTGGAACTGATGGTTTAATTTCAATGACCGATCTTATAAAGGAGCTAATACCAAACATTGATAGTGAAAACGAAGTAAATTCAGAATATACCATTACTGAATTGTCTCAAAATAAGTTTGAAGTGTCAGCAAGGGCTCTTATAAAAGATATAGAAGAGGATCTAAAAATAGAATTACGTGACCCTGAAGAAGACTATGTTACACTTGGTGGTTTGATTCTTTCGATTGCTGGTAAAGTGCCTTCTGTAGATGAAGTCATTAAATATAAAAATGGTATGAAGTTTATCATCAAAGATGCAAATGAGCGCTACATTAATAAAATAGTACTAGACTTAAGTAATTACGAAAATTAGATTTGGTACCCCTTGTCGGAGAATGTCTTGCCTTGAAACGAAGAAAAAGTTGTAATAACCAAATATGCAACTCAAGTTATAGTTAAACCTATCTCCAGCAAATTATTTTCGCAAGTACAATGCATTTCAGTGTTATAGTACTCTAATAATAAAGAGGTCATATAGATATTAATATCTTTTGTATTTAAATTAGTGTCATTTTTTTTGATTAATTTGTCTATTAATGATTTGCTTATTGGTTTGTGTTCATTTAGTATTTTTATAGTTAATAGCATTTTATCTTCTGTTTGACTCAGTAAAACAGACACTAGTTCAACTTCCGCCACTGCACTGGCTATAGTTAGCACCATATTAGAAATTATCTTATTTATCTTTTCAATTAAATCTTCCTTATTTTCTGCAGAGTATGCGTCTATTTTCCACGTAAGCTTTACTTTTTTTTTAATAAATAATTTTCGATATTAGATTTGGTCTGATCAAAGCTGTAATTATCTGCTGAAGAAGAATATGCCTGCTTCATAACTTTATGTTTATATATTAAATCATCGGAGCTTTCTTTAAGCAACGACAACGCTTCCTTCTGCGCATCAGCATCGTTCTTATCTATTACTTCAAGCTCTTCCAAGCCAAACATTATTCCATTCATAGAGTTAGCAAAGTCATGAAGCAGCTGTCCTGATAGCAGTTCCGTTATTAACAGTATGTTTTTGGTATTTTTGTTCATTGGATAATTATAAATGATTTAAGTTACCCTATATTGGTAAGCATATAATAGTCAATTAAGAGAAAGTTTCGTTGCACTTTTTATATCAAGGCATTAATATAGTATTAACAATTTTAAAATTTATAGAAGGATTATGAATACTTATGTCAGATCAGGAATAGATCTTGAACTATATAATAAGTTAATAAAAGAAGTCAAGCCTATTGCTCAAGAAACTACTAGAGAAGAAGTAATCAGCGAAATAGGTTCATTTTCTGCGTTGTTTGATTTTGCTGCACTAAGTAAGAAATATGACCATCCAGTACTCGTTTCCTCAACTGATGGAGTAGGTACGAAACTGTTGATAGCTCAAGAAGTGAATAGGCATGATACTATAGGTATAGATTTAGTTGCAATGTGTGTAAATGACTTACTTGCACAAGGAGCAACGCCTTTATTTTTCCTTGATTACTTTGCAACAGGCGTTTTGAGCAAAGACGTTTTATTATCTGTGGTCCAGGGCATTGCAAAGGGGTGCAAGCAAGCTAAAATAGCATTGGTTGGTGGAGAAACTGCAGAAATGCCTGGAATGTATGGTAATAATCACTATGACCTTGCAGGGTTTGTGGTTGGTGTAGTTGATCGAAAGCAAATTCTTCCAAACTGTAGCATGATGAAAGCAGGTGATTATATAGTTGGCTTAGAGTCAAGTGGAATTCACTCAAATGGGTTTTCTTTGGTGCGCCATATTTTCAAAAGCTTAGGTATAAATTATAACGATACATCTCTATGGAATAATAAATCTTGGAGTGAAATACTACTTGAACCAACAAAAATATATGTTGATTCTTTGTTGCCTATTATGCCAAAGGTAAAAGGCATTGCACATATAACAGGTGGTGGCTTGATAGATAATATTCCGCGGATTCTTCCAAAAAACTTATTTGCAAACATAGACATTAATTCCTGGAAATGGCCAGATATATTTTTATGGCTAACAAAGGAGGGTAAAATAGAGAAGAAAGAAATGCTAAAAACATTTAATTGTGGTATTGGCATGGTATTGATCGTAGGTCCTGAGAATATGCAAAACGTGAAAAATCATTTCCAAAAACGTGGAGAAAAAATTGAAATTATTGGAAAACTTGATGAGGCATGTAACCCTCCACTTGATAGAGTAGTATTTAGTTAATCTAACTTTACTGACAGTCTTTTTGCAACTTCTAGGTACGCTTCCTTTAAATCTTCTAAATTCAAACGAAAGACGTCTTTATCTAGCTTTTTATAAGTATTTTTATCCCATAACCTGCAGTTATCAGGGCTGATTTCATCGGCTAAAATGATTTTAGTACTGTCATTTATTAATCTGCCAAATTCTAACTTGAGATCAACTAAATATATACTTGCATTTGAAAATAGGTGGACTAAGATTTCGTTGATTTTTAAAGTTGTAGTTTTAACTTCATCCATTTCTTTGCTAGATAGCCAATCAAAATACAGTATGTGATTTTCATTCACCATTGGGTCGGCTAGGTCATCATTTTTGTAAAAAAACTCGATTATAGGAGATGTAAGTGCCTCACCTTCTTTGATATTAAAACGTTTGCAAAAGCTGCCAGCTGCAACATTTCTAACTACCACCTCAAGAGGTATTATCTTGAGCTTTTTGACTAGCTGTTCTCTTTCGTTTAGAGTTTTTATAAAGTGCGTGCTAGTTCCTGCTTTCTCAAGTTTTTCCATGATAAAAGCACTAACATGATTATTAATTATTCCTTTGCCCTCAATAATTTCATATTTTTCCTTATTGAATGCTGTAACATCATCTTTAAAGTGCTGTATAACAGTTAATGGGTCTTCAGTTTCAATAATGGCTTTCGCTTTACCTTCGTATATCGTTTTATTCAGTGACATGCTTAATTTAACTATATATTATATCAATTTACTGTTTTTAGAGTATAGCCTCAAATAACTTAAAATAAACCTTAATGGCATTCAATGTTACAATATTAACCATATTTCCAGAAATGTTCCCTGGGTTTTTGAACTATTCTCTTGCCGGAAAAGCGTTAGAAAAAAAAATATGGAACCTTGAAGTAGTAAATATTCGTTCTTTTGCTAAAGATAAACATTCAACGATAGACGATGTTCCATATGGAGGTGGAGCAGGAATGGTTATGCGCCCTGATGTAATTGGTAGTGCAGTAGATAGTATGCTCTCTGTTCATAAAAACACTAAGTTTATTTACATGACTCCATCTGGCGCAAAGTTTAATCAGAATATTGCTAGAGAATTATTAGAGTTTCCTCATATAACAATATTGTGTGGTCGATTTGAAGGTATTGACCAAAGGATAATTGATGCGTATACTCCTTATGAGTTAAGTATCGGAGATTATATACTTTCAGGAGGTGAGCCAGCTGCGATGGTGGTTCTTGATGCATGCATTAGGCTTCTTCCAGGTGTAGTAAATAATTCCGATAGTATTACTGAAGAAAGTTTTAATTATGGTGGTGGTATGCTTGAATATCCTCAATATACTAGACCTGAGCAGTGGAAAGGATATAAAGTACCTGAGGTTCTGTTATCTGGCAATCACAAAAAAATAAGTGATTGGAGGCAGAAACAGTCTCAAGTTGTAACAAAAAAGCGTCGGCCTGAATTATTAGATGGAGAGATAAATGACAAATTTACTTGAAAAGTTCAATAAGCAACAAATGCAAATGTTAGCTAAAGAAGTACCAGAATTTCGTCCTGGCGATGATCTGAAGATTACTTTCAAGGTAGTTGATGGTGCAAGTGAGCGTATACAGATATTTGAAGGTGTATGTATATCAAAAAGGAACCGCGGGTTACATTCTTCTTTTGCGGTCAGAAAAGTAAGTCATGGAGAAAGTATAGTGTCTCAATTTTTTGTTTATTCTCCTGCACTGGTTTCAGTGCAAGTGACAAGAAAGGGAAAGGTTCGTAGAGCAAAACTGTATTATCTGTGCAAACTATTTGGAAAAGCTGCAAGGATCAAAGAGCGTACTACTTATATTAAAAAGAAATCTAAGTAGATAAACAGAGAGTGATGTCAATTGTGTCATCTCAGAACTCTCTCTTGTCATCCCAGTGCGTGATACACAACTGTACGAACATTGTGTTTGCCTCCCGCTGTGGTGTCATCCCAGTGCTCCGACACTGGGATCCAGCATTCATTATTCTCCTTTTGGTTTGTGCTTTCATGGAAAATGTAAAAATTATTTGCAGGCAAAGCCTGCTGGATCCCAGTGTCAAGCACTGGGATGACAAAAAAGGGGAAAGTTTTTTCAAATCCTCGTGTAAAGAAAAGTAAATGAGTATAAAGAAAAAATTCCTTAAATTACTTCAGTCAAGGCGTGTGCACGCTCGTATAAAAAGGAAAAATAAAAAGAACAGAGCATTACGCTTTTGCTCTTTCACGGCACTAGTTATCTCACTTGGCTGCCCTATATGTATATTGTTAAGTATATTAGTTAACTCTTACAGTGCCTTAACAGTAACGAAAATTTTATTGCCAATTGAAATAAGTGCTGATCTTACTTTAACAAATAATCCTGGTGATTTGCGGTATAAATCCATTGGCTTACTCAACGATTCTTTACGTAAGGTGTTTAAAGGAACTGATTTTAAAGACAGTGACGAAATTTTAAGTCGTAATTCTTACAAAGAACTAGAGAAATTTTTTCGTAAGAAAGTAAAAGATAGTGGTGAATATGAGATCTGGTTTACCGCGTCAAGTATAATTAATTCAATAAATAAAGATAAACATTTGAATGATCGTTATGCTAAATTACTTGATTGGCTAAAAGAAAAGAGGAGAGTGAAAAAATTTTTTAATAAGTCTTTATTCCTTAAATCTGACTCTCGTGAACCTGAAAATGCAGGGATTTTAGGAGCGTTTATCGGCTCATTGATGACAATTATAGTGTGCCTAGCATTAGCATTACCAATAGGAATTATGTCGGGCATCTGTCTTTACGAATTTATGCCTAAAAATAGGCTAATGACTAATATTGTAGAAATTAGCATAAATAATCTTGCTGCAGTGCCTTCAATAATATTTGGTGTAGTAGGCTTAACTCTCTATCTTGGCATATTTGGGCTACCACGCTCTTCACCACTTGTTGGTGGAATGACTCTTTCATTTATGATGTTACCTAATATTATAATTGCAACAAAAAATGCCTTTGCGAATGTTCCTATTACGATAAAAGATGCAGCGTTTGCGCTCGGTGCACCTCACATCAAGGTGATATTAGATCACTCTCTGCCGATTGCATTACCAAGAATAATACATGGTACTGTGCTTGCAATTGCAAGGATTTTAGGTGAATCTTCCCCTTTACTTATGATAGGTATGGTAGCATTTATTGCTGATACACCTACGTCCTTCTTCGATCCGGCAACTGTTCTACCTGTGCAAATATACATATGGTCAAGCAGTCCTGAAATTGCATTTGTTGAACTTGCTGCTATCGCAATTATAGCTTTATTATTGGTGTTATTTGCGTTAAATTTAGTAGCAAATTTTGTAAAAAAGAAATTCGAATTTTTTAATTTTTAGCAATTCATGAAAATCACAGTCCTATCTGGTTATGGCTTAAATTGCGAAAAAGAAACTGCATTTGCATTTATGGAATGCAGCAGAAAACTTGGTATTGGTAATATTGAAGTAAAAATCGTTCACATTAACGATATCATAGATAATCCAGGTGAACTGAAATTAAGCAATATACTTGCAATTCCAGGGGGTTTTTCCTATGGTGATGACACTGGTGCTGGTAATGCGTTTGCTTTACGTATTAAAAACAACTTGTTGGATGAGTTTCAAGAGTTTTTATCTAAGGACAAGCTGATTATAGGAATATGTAATGGTTGTCAGATATTAGTAAAGTTAATTCCAGAATTCTCTAGTCTAGCTTTAATCCATAATGATATAGGCAATTATCAATGCCGTTGGATTAGAGTGAGAGTTAATCCGCAGAGTAATTCTGTTTGGCTACGGGGCCTGAGTGAACTATATCTCCCTATTGCTCATGGGGAAGGCAAATTTTTTATGGATCAAGATATTTTGAACCAATTGATTGAGAGCAATTCCACCGCATTACGTTACATTGATGAAAATGGCAACTATGCTAATCTGCAATTTCCTCACAATCCGAACGGATCTACATATGACCTAGCAGCTTTATCAGATAAAAGTGGGAGAGTATTGGCTTTAATGCCCCATCCAGAAAGGGGAATATTTTTTACCCAGCAAGATAATTGGCCTCTTGAAAAAGAAAAATGTAAACGTTTAGGAAGTGCTATACCAAAATATGGCGATGGAATGCTTATATTTGAAAATGCACTAAAGTATTTTTGTTAAAATTTATTGATAGGGATTTATGGTCGAAATTATCCCCTGATATTGCAAAAAACTTGCTTGACAAGCCTTGCCAGCCCCCTTATCATGAAACTGAAGCTATTGTATTTGCTTTCGCCAATCTGCAGATTAAAAGGTAAGGATTACTTAATGTATCGGCGTCTTATGTTCAATTTTTTGCAGTATATAGATACTGTATGTCTTTACAAAACTTCATCTACATCTAGATTTTTATCTAAATAAGCTGAACGCGCTTATAAAGCGTTACAAGACATCAAAAAATGCCAATACTCGACAGAGATAGTAAAAGACTAGCTAACTCGGGGATTCTTTGTCTTTTTTTCTGCTTAGTAAATTTCTTAAACATTTGCAGCGTAAGTTAGTTGCAATTAAAAGCAGCTGAATTTCGCTTGTCAAGCGTTTAAAACATAAAAAACGCCAATATTTTAAAGCGGATAATAACCCCAGGGCTTCTTTTGCCTTTTTTTTCATTTGGTAAATTTCTTAACGTTTGTAGCTAACATGAAGCTAAGTACGAACTTTGTTAAACACAACAAATGGTGTCATCCCAGTGCTTGACACTGGGATCCAGTTGAGCTATTTCAACAAAAATACTGCATTTTGAGATGAACGTTCCAGACTTATTTACAAGTATAACAATTAAAGTCTGGATTCCAGTGTCAAGCACTGGAATGACACCGAAGGAGCTACTGGGATGACAGGGGAAGCTGACAACCGTCATCCCGCTGCTTGTTAGCGGGATCTAGAGATACCGCGGCGGTATGACGTAGATTGCTGTCATTCCAGTGCTTGGCACTGGGATCCAGCCTTTATTATGCAGCCACTTGGTTGAAATTAAGTCTTCTGGATCCCAGTGGGCTTTGTTGCATAGCAACCGAAAAAATCTGGTGGCTACTGACAAAATTCATTATAAATAACCATTTAACTGTTGAAGAAAAAATATGCCACAGAAAATGAAAGTCAGTAACCAAAACGAATATAACAAATTCCTTGAAAAAAGGGGAAATATTTTTCGTTACATCGATGAAGCTATCGAAAATTGGTATGAAAATAGTCCAAAAATGCAGGGCGGCAACTATATTTACAGTGATAAAGTCGTAATTTTGGTGCATATAATTGTCAATCTTTTTAGAATTGGTTTAAGACAAACGGTGGGGTTTATAAAAGGATATCTGCAACAAATAGGAAAAAAATTGGCAGTTATCAGCTATTCACAAGCATCAAGAAGGTTTAAAAAACTTAATATTAAGATAAATGATTGCAGGGTTGATAAAAGCAACATGGAAAATATTGAAATTATCATAGATAGCACAAGTATCAGCATTTACAGTAACACTCCTGGCCACAGTAAGGAAAACAGTGCAGATAGAAAGTACCGAAGCTACGAGCAAGTAAGAAAGTTACATGTTATGTTAAGTGTGAATAGTAAAAAAGCTATAGCTGCAAGATACAGTAATGGCGTCTACTCTGACCACTATGGAGCTTGCGATTTGCTTGAAGAAGTTAATTTTCAGCACAAAATTATATGCAGATAGGGCATACGATAGGCACAAACTTTATAAATTGTGTAAGAAATACGATATAAAGACAAAAGTTCTACCAAAAAAGGATGCAGCAGAACATTCAAAAATAGATTATATGTCTGACAGAAATGCTGCTATTAGGTTAATAAAATTATATGGACAAGATGGTGTAAAAGAGTGGAAAAAGGAAGCAATTTATGGAAAGAGATCTTACATAGAAGGATTTTTCTCAAGGTTGAAGCAAGTATTTGGATTTAGCTTTAGGAATAAATCTGAAGTAAATCGTGAAAAAGAATTACTAATTAAGTGCTATTTGCTCAACAAATTCACTGATATTGGTATGGCTAAATTTGAAATCATTACATAAATTTGTCGTAAACCATCACTGCTTAAGGTGCTATGCAACAAAGCCCACTGGAATCCAGCCTTTATTATGCAGCCACTTGGTTGAAATTAAGTCTTCTGGATCCCAGTGTCAAGCACTGGGATGACACCGAAGGAGCTACTGGGATGACAAGAAGAGGGCACTGGGATGACATCTTTCAACATTATATCATGAACAAAATCAACTTTCTAAAATTCATTGAGTTATGCTTTCAAACGGTGGTGCCGGGGTGTGAGTATAATGATTATCAGTACATAAAAGTCATAGCAGACAGGCTAGAAGCAGTGAGCGTTGGTGAAGTGAGGCGAATAATATTCAATATGCCTCCGCGTTCAATGAAGTCCCTGTGCGCTAGTGTTGCATGGCCCGCATGGATACTGGGAAATCAGCCAACCGCGAGGATAATAGTTGCAAGTTACTCTCGGCTGCTCAGCGAAAAGCACTCGCTTGATACAAGGTGCGTAATGCAATCTGGTTGGTATAAAAAGCTATTTCCAGAGGTAGAACTATCCAAAGATCAGAATACCAAATACAAATTCCAAACAGTGCAAAGAGGATACAGAATCGCAACATCAGTTGGAGGAACATTAACCGGTGAAGGTGGTGATTTCATCATCGTGGACGATCCGCTCAGTTCTGCTCAAGCTTTGAGTGAAATGTTTAGAAAGCGCGCTATAAACTGGTTTGATCAGACTCTAGTAACCAGGCTTAACGACAGAAAAAAAGGAGTAATCGTTCTTGTGATGCACAGGCTACATCAGGAAGATTTGACCGGACACCTTCTCTCCAAGCCAAAAAACATATGGCATCATATTTGTTTGCCAATGATTTCTGAAAATAAGCAGGTTATTTATTCAATCAAAAAGCCAATGCCTCCTGTTCCTGTCATCCGAGTAGCTCAGCACTGTGCGACCAGGCGGTTGTATAATAAACCAGCGTCACCTGTAAGGATATTATATTCAAGAGAAGAAGGTCAGTTGCTATATCCCCTCGATGGAGGAAAAGAAGAAGTTGAGATGATAAAGGCTGAACTTGGGAGTTATGCTTTTGCTGCACAATATCAACAAAATCCTCTGCCACTTTCAAGTGGTATAATTAAACGAAAGTGGCTGAAGCGCTATAGAAATTTTCCTGATAGTCTCTCGCATGTAACTCAAAGCTGGGACACTGCAGTTTCAACAAGCAGCATGAGCAACTTTAGCGTCTGCACCACCTGGACAAAAGTGGGCAATAAATTCTATTTACTCGATGTATATCGCGCAAAGCTTGAGTATCCAAAGCTTAAAGAGCAAGTTCTATCACTAGCTGCAAGATGGACGCCACACGCAATTTTAATCGAAGCAAAAACAAGTGGTCAGCAATTGGTGCAAGAGCTAAAAGCAAACAGTGATTTACCCATTATCGAAATAATGCCACATGATGACAAACTCACTCGATTTTATCAAATTGTTCCGATTATAGAGTCTGGCAAGGTTTTTCTGCCGCACCAAGCAGTATGGCTCAGCGATTTTGAGTATGAGATTTTAATGTTTCCTGAAACTCGACACGATGATCAAGTGGATAGTACCGTGCAATATTTGCAGTGGGTGAGAGATAGTAGCTCTAGGGTCGCAGCTTTACGGGCATTGTGATTTGAGTCTACCAGATCCAAGTAGTCAGCTACTTGCATGACACCCTGACAACCGTCATCCCGCTACGTGTTAGCGGGATCTATGCTAAAAGATACCACGGCGGTATGACGTAGGACTGCTGCTTGTTAGCTGATGAGATACCGCGAATGAATCGCGGTATGACGGTTCGCGGCGGCATGACGATAACCTTGTCATTCCAGCGCGTGACGCTGGAATCCAGCCTTTATTATGCAGCCTGCTTGGTTAAAATTAAGTCTTCTGGATCCAAGTAGTCAGGGCACTGGGATGACAATTACCTTAACAATTTCAAAAGAAGCCTAGTGAGCTATCAGCTATGTGTAGCTAACATTCTGCACGTCCATAAAAAACAAACCTTCTTTTTCGTCTTGAACGCTAATAATAGTGTGAGTGTTAAGAGGTAAAGGGTCATTTGTATGCCCATGGCCTACCCCTTTCATTGTAAATACAGGAAAGTTAACACTTTTTGCAAACCTTTCTTTTACAACTTCAACAAGATTATCATTATAACAGTTAACGAAATCCCCAAAGATTACTGCATGTACTCCATCAAAGATGTGGGCTTGCTTTAAGTGATCTAAACTGCGCTCTATTGCGTATGGGTAGACTCTTATGTCCTCTAAAAATAGAATTTTACCTTTCGCATTTATTTGCCAAGCAGTTCCTATACTGTTTTCAACTAAAGTCATATTACCACCGATGATTTTAGACTCTAATCTGCCATCTTTTAGTCTAATGCCATTATTTATCATTTTTAGGTTATCAAATCTGATAGAATCCCGCTTGTTAAGAATTAACTCTTTCAATTTTTCAACAGAGCTTTCAGAAACGGAGTTATTTACTATCATTTCCATCATGGTGCCATGAAGAGTTTGCCAATCATATTTGACTTGTAGATAGATGTGCAAGGCAGTTATATCGCTATAGCCTATGAGGATTTTTTTGTTTTGAGCAATCCTTTCTTTTTTATCATTGGGTAACTTTTCTAGATAGGGAATTAACCGAGAAGCCCCTTCTCCTCCTCTGATACACCAAATTATTTTACTATCATTAGTTAGTGCATTAATCAAATCATTTGCTCTGAATTCATCAGAGTTGGAATAAAATGGATTATCATTACTATATATTTTCTCCGAAATATGGGGATTAAAATCCAAAGCTTCTACATACCCTTTTATGGTAGTCAGATCTGATTCTTTTCCTTTCGAAGAAGGAGCAATAATATCAACTTGGTCGATTGCATGAATACCTGTGTTAGCACCATAGCTGTACGAACATTCATTTTTGAAGGTAAATTGCACAGCAAATGGTGTCATTCTAGTGCTTGACACTGGAATCCAGAAATTTTGCTTATAACTGAGCTGATGAGCTAAAGGTAGTTGTCTTACGCTAAAACAAACGTTTTTAATTAAGTTGCATAGAAGCTGGATCCCAGTGTCTGGGCACTGGGATGACACCCCACTGGTGGGAATTGCTCCCAAACTACAACGTTCGTACAGTTGTGTGTTAGCACATAAGGTAAGAATGAGATATAAAAGGTAAATGATCATTAAAATATCTTATAAAACTCTTTTTTTAGTATATCATCCAATTCAGAGAGTGGAACTTTCACTCCTAGTTCTTCCATTGACGTGACGCCATAATCTTGCAGTCCACAAGGAATAATACCCTTATAATGAGAGAGGTCTGGAAAGACGTTAAGCGCTATGCCATGATAAGTTACCCATTTTCTTAAACGGATACCAAAAGCTGCAATTTTTTTTTCTACTCCGTTATGGTTTACCCAAATACCTATTCTATCCTCTTTAAATTCTCCAAGTATATTAAATTGCTTTAAAACATTTATTATCCACTTACTTAGGTCTCTAATATATAGCTTTATGTCGCATTTATTTCTTTTTTTAAGGTTTAACATTAAATATATGATGCGCTGTCCTGGACCATGATATGTGTGTTTACCACCCCTTCCTGTTTTATATATAGGAAATAGTTTTTCAACAATATCATCATCTGTTGCACTGATTCCTGCAGTATAAAGTGGAGGGTGCTGGAGTAGCCATACTAATTCGTCTGCTGAATTATTGTAAATTTGTTGAATTTTTTCTTCCATGGATTTTATAGCACAGTTATAATCAATAAGCTGATTAGATATTAGCCATTCTGTCATATTCTATTTCTTTTTTTTTAGTATAGCAGTTCGTTTTTTCCTGTTATTCCAGTGTGTGACACTGAGCGCAGCCTTTCTTATTCCTAATATACTTAATACTAACTTCTGTGCTATTTCTCCTTAACAAACATAGTACATGACAAATGTTTAATTGTTTGTCAACACAGGTCCTCTTTACGTATAGGCAACTTTTTTTATTGAAAAATTCAGAAAAATGTTGTATAATTATTAGTAGATTTTAGGTAAAATATATGGCAAACTCAAAATTTAGCATAACTTTCAACAACGAAATTTCAGAGTGTCTTGCTGGACTGGCTAAAATAAGAAATAAGTCCATTAAAGAACTAACAGAGAAGCTAATACAAGAAGCAATTGAAAATGAGGAAGATAAAATACTAATTGAGCGTGCTGCTAAACGTAATGTTTCAGGTGTAAAGAAAATTAGAAGTGAGGATGTAGACTGGAATACAATATTATCTTCATAGAAAGCGTTCTTGAGAAAAACCTTCCAGCTCTTCCAAAAACAATAAGATTAAGGATCATAAATGCGATAAATAAGCGCCTTACAATTGATCCCATTAACCTTGGTGAGCCATTATATTACAGATTTAAAGGACAAAGAAGATTAAGGGTAGGTGATTATCGCGTTATCTATTCCGTAAATATTATAAAATATGAAGTGGTTATCACAGAGATAGGACACAGAAAAGATATTTATAAGTAAGTACATCATATAAACATTAAATATATTTTTACTCCTTCCTGATTCATTTTCTACCTTAGGTGGCTTCGCTCAGCTCAAAAAAAAAGCTCATTCTTTTTGCTACCCCTTATTGTGCCTGCCATTTAACTACTGTGTAGAGATTGCTCTCAAACATAATGTTCGTACGTTAGTATATCCTTCCTGTGACACCAATTGATATAATTCTACCACAAATTCAATTTTTTAGGAGGCACATATGAATTTCAACATCTTTCAAAGAAAAAAAAGCGCAGTATTTACTAAATATTCTGCTTTGCAACTAATGATGGAGCCAAGTTGGAGTAAGCGTGATTATGTAAGTTTTGCTGAGGAAGGTTACATAAAAAATGTTATTGCCTTTCGAGCAATCAATATGATTGCAAGTGCTGCATCTTCGGTACCTCTTACTCTCTGCCAGCTTACTGACCAGGGAAAATCGCAACTAAAAGCCCATCCATTACTGAAATTACTTTATTCTCCTAACCCAATGACATCAAAATCGGAATTTATTGAGGGGATTGTAACTTATCGGTTAGTTAACGGCAATTCTTATATATTGATGGTTGAGTCGCAGAACAATAGAAAACCACCAACAGAGCTTTATCTTCTGCGCCCCGATAGGGTTGAAATTGTTCCAGGGAGAAATAACGTTCCTTATATCTATCGTTATGCCATAAATAACAATAGTTATGACTTTAAAGTTGATAAACTAACTGGATGTTCAGCAGTGTTGCACCTAAAGACCTTTAACCCTTTGAATGATTGGTATGGGTTATCACCAATTGAAGCAGCCGCGTACAGTATAGATCAACATAATCAGGCGGGTGCTTGGAATCAAGCGATGTTGCAAAATGGGGCAAGACCAAGTGGTGCAATAGTTGTGAAATCAGCGAAAGATGGAAGTGGTGGAAGTTTAAGTCAAGAGCAGTACCAACGCTTAAAAGAGCAAATAAATGATCATTATTCAGGTCCTGTCAATGCTGGAAGACCGATATTGCTTGAAGGAGGCTTGGAGTGGAAAGAAATGAGCTTATCGCCAAGGGATATGGATTTTATTGAGTCCAAACACAGTTCAGCCCGCGATATTGCCCTGGCTTTTGGTGTCCCGCCGCAGTTGCTTGGCATACCAGGTGATAACACTTATAGCAATTTAGTCGAAGCACGCTTATCCCTCTGGGAACAGACGGTTTTACCAACGCTAGAAAATATTATCTGTCACCTGAATTCTTGGCTGACACCAAGATTTGGTGAAGATCTGTGCTTGTCGTATGACAAAGATGCAATAGAAATTCTCATGGAAAAGAGACAAAAGTTGTGGAAATACGTAGAAAATGCAAGCTTCATGACGCTCAACGAAAAAAGAGAAGCATTTGGCTTGCCACCATTGCCAGGTGGTGATGAGTTAGGTTAAGTTTGTATCCGTTCAGATGAGTTCATTGTCCCCTAAACCGTACGCCTAAGTAAATCAACCATTTCTCTTGCTAACTAAAGCGGTGAAGATTTGGTCTACATCAAAACTCATCTTAGGACGCCAAATAGGGCCATCCAAATGCATATCGATATAGATTGGATTACTATAACCTGGTGGTATGAAAAAGAACCTGAATATAGAATTTAAAGTGAAGTTAGATAAGGTTAAATTAGAAGAGATTGACCCTGATGCTTGATCAATCCCGAATTGTAAACCAGTTGAACATATACCACTCTTAATACTTGCTTTTCCGCTAATATTTTCAAAAAATGTCTTGCCATTATATATATCAACATAAGCAAATGTGGAAATTTCAGATTTATTCTTACTGCTTAACAAATTAGTGATAAATGAATTAAAATCCACATTAGTAAATTCTATTCCCTGCGCTTGTAAATTTACATCTCCTGATAAGTTACTAGCCCAATCATGAAAACTTTTTCCTTGAGTTTTGATTTCACCATTTAAGCTTACCTGACCATTTACATTGTCAATTCCTATAACCTTACCAATCTTTTTAGTGTCCAAATTTACAATAGAAAATCTTGTATTCATTGAATCTGATCTTAAATAACCCTGAAAAAACACTTGCCCGTGTTCTAATACGTAACTTGCCTGCCTGATAGTGATAGTGTTGTTTCTCATTACCGCATCCAAATTAAAATCTTTCAAAACATTCTGCTCGGTTTTAAATTCTGTAGTATTGATTTGCACATTTGCATCAAAGCCTTTTTTGTCATCCAAAAAATCAAGCTGCTTTGTTGACCATTGAATTTGATCTATCTCATTTCTTGAATTTCTTTTTACCTCTACTAAATTCGGTAATTTAAAGATATTTCCATTAAATTTACTGCCCGTGAGGTTCACATCTAATAAAGGTTTGGCGTATTTTTGATCTACTAATATTTTTACATTACCGGTAATATCGAAATCTTCTCCAGATAGTTTTATTTTATCTGCAACTAGCTTACCTTTTTCCATTTTTAGCAAAAAATCTAAATTTTTAATTTTCGTATCATTCAATGTAAGGTTATTAACACTGGCCTTTATATTTGCATCATACTGAAAATTTTTCAGCCATTGCATTTTAGATAAACTGCTAAATAATGAATGATCATATTTATCTGCATCAAGATTATGCATGCTAAATTCACCATTGATCACATTGTGTTTTTTTGTGTGGCTTACTCTAATTGACCCTTGCAAGGATTCCTTATTATTTAGCAGTCTAATGTCTGAGATAGATAATATTCTTGGTGCAAGGTGCAGTTTAGAACTTAGTGTAAATTGATTTTTCTGGTTTTCTTTCATCTTTATAGAAGGGAAAAAACATGAAATGAACGACTCAAAATCATTTCCTTCTACTAACAAATCACCGTTGAATTCAGATAGGGCATTATTGTTTGAGATCTCTCCTGATAAATAAGATATATTATTGATTCCAGGAAATTTGAGAAGCGTATTAACTTTTACTTTGCCATCAGTGGATTTTAGTACAGCACGGAAATTGTCCAATATTTTGTTTTGATATTGAATGTTAGAAGCTTCTATATTAAAATTTAAGCTCAAGTTCTTTGGCACAACTGCTCTAAAGCATTCCAGAAGGTCTTTTATATTTGTTGTTTTTTGTGAATTGTCTTGTATGGAATCTAAGTCAACTTTACTGAAGCTAATATTGAGATTAGTGTGATCGCCTTTTCTATCATTTTGTATTGTACCACTGGCTTGCATGCTTTTGGAATCAATTTTTAAGTCAGTTGCCGTAAACTCACTTTCATTAAGACTTATATTGGATGATATCTTGATATTTTCGCTAGGAATAACACAAGAGAGAAAGCTAAGATTAATGATTTTTGCTAAATCACTCACAGAACCGGAACTGTTATTAATTGTTAATGTTAAATTACCCTGGAGTTCTTCTTGATTTCTATTACCTGTAAATAGCAAATTTACAAAATTTGATTCAACACTAATGTGTACATTCTTTTTTGTGATATCAACCTTTCCTGAAAAATCGTAATTATTATCACCTACCTTTACTTTACCGGAGAATTGCCTATTTTTTTTTACAGCAACCTCCTTTATGTTAACAATATCAGCGAAATCACTCTTAAAACTTACTTGGCTGTCTTTTATTACTATATCGACTGTGTTACCACTGGCTTTTGTATTTATAATATTAAGTAAATTTTCTTTGTTGCTTTTCATACCAAACAATGTGATTGACTTTGGTTGCAACGAAAATAAAAACAACGATAGGAGTGACGGTTTTACCTCAATTTTTCTTACACTAATTAAATCTGACAACTTTTGCTCTTTATTTTCGTTGTATTGTATATATACATTATAGATAGTGAGCTTTGGGGTAATCAATGAAACTTTAACTTTCCCTCCAATATGCACTTTAGCATCATACGTCCTCTCCAACTCTTTTATGATATATTTCCTGTAGCCACTCCAATCCTTAAAAGTTGCAGCAACGTGCATGAGAATTAATAGCAACGAGATTGATAATATGGCGTATAAAGAAAGTTTCATAGTAGACCTCTCATTCCAGCATCCTTTCGTCTTGTCATCCCAGTTCACCTTTTTCCTGTCATCCCAGTGCTTGACACTGGGATCCATCTTATTTTCATCATGGACATTATTTCAGCGTATGCTCCTAGAATCTGTTGTCTATTGCATAATTTGCAAATATTTTTATATCTGGATCCCAGTGTCAAGCACTGGGATGACACCATTTGTTGTACCTTCAGATTACATTTATACATGTTTTCAAACTTCCTCTAAAAGTTAAGTAAAGAGTACCAAAATAAACAATAACACTCAAAGCTATTAAAGTCGTTAAATAAACAATACGAGCCAACATTTTATCAAAAAATAATCCTGCCGATAAGGAATTAGCAACATAAAGAACTATTGACATAACTACCGTTGCTACAAAAATTTTCATGACATTTAACAATAACGCTTGGCTAACCTTATACATTTTATTTATTGTTAAATAACTAATTAATAGAATGGAGTTTATCCAAGTGGAAACGGAAGTAGCAATAGCAATCCCCGTATGCTGATACTCGTTCATTAACAAAAGGTTTAGCACTACATTAATTCCAAGGCACATTAGCGAAAATATGGTTGGTATTTTCAGATTGCCTTTAGCAAAAAATGTAGGTAGCAATACTTTATTTATAATAAATGCAGGTAAAGAAAAAGAAAATGCTATTAACGTGGGAGCAGTTTGTTGCACTGCATAATGATCAAACCGGCCGTAAGAAAAAAGCGTAAGTAAAATTATGTCGGGAATAATGATAAAGGCAGCAGTTGTTGGCATAATTAACATTAATCCTATGTTGAGAGCCTTGTTCTGTATTTTGACTATATTTTCAGTATTATTCACCTGTTTTGAAATTAAAGGAAGAAGCACTGTACCAATTGCAGTACCGATTATTCCCTGCGGTAGTTGATTTAGTCTATCGGCATAATACATATAGGACACCGCATTTGGTATAAAACTCGCCATGATTGTATCGATCCATAAGCTTATTTGAGTCACACAATTGTTGATAATTGCAGGTATCACACGCTTAAAAAACAACCTTACTTCATTGCTTAATTCAAGGCTAAAAGAAAAAGCTGCCTTTAACTTGTATGCACTAAACAGTATCAGAAGTAACTGTAAAATCCCTCCGATCAGCACAGCTATAGAAAGGTTGTGCGCTGGAGTTTTTACGTAAGGCACAAACAAACTGATGATTAAACAGAGATTCAAAACAATTGGTGCAATAGCTGTTGAAGCAAAATGCTGCTTTACTTGCAGCATTCCACCAATAAGTGATGCAATTGACACAAAAATTATGTAGGGCATCATAATTCTTGATAAAGTAACAGTAAGGGTAAACTTACTTTGGTCAAATCCAGGAGCAAAAATTTGAATCATATAAGGGGAGAAAGTTTGCATGATAAGGCAAAAAATTACTAAGATAATAAACGTAATGGATATTACACTACTTGCAAAATTAAATGCCTTCTTATTATCATGTGATTCTGCTGAGTATAACGGTATGAATGAGGTAGTGAACGCTCCTTCTGCAAAAAATGCTCGAAATAGATTGGCAAAACGAAACGAAGAAAAAAATATGTCTGCAAGAGAGTTCGCACCAATAACCGTAGCAATCAATACATCTCTTATTAACCCTGAGATCCTTGAAATAGCCGTAAAAAAACTAAATGTGAAAATACTTTTAAACATACCACTACTTCATTAGTGTCAATACGATCAACTATAATGGTAAAAGTATCAATGAAAATATTTATTGGCTAAACTTAAAACCCTCTGCAAAAGGAGAGTTAAATAATCAATTGACTATTTGCGCTCGTATGTTAGATATTTTATATCTTGGCGGGCGTAGCTCAGTTGGTAGAGCGTCAGTTTGTGGTACTGAATGTCGCCAGTTCGATCCTGGTCGCTCGCCCCACTAAAATTTTCTGCTTGACGGAGATATGAACAAATGGTAATATATCAAATTAATTAGGGAGGTTATATGGATGACGGCACTAAAAGTCTTTTAATGCTTTGTGGCGCAGCATCGGTAATAGGTGCATTTACAGGTCTGGGATTGAGTTTTACAGCTTTATCACCTTTGGTTATAGGTGGAATTGTTGGCTCCATAACTCCAGCATTGATTGCAGCTTTCTGTGCAGTAGTTTTGCTATGTAAATTTTGCACAAAGGATCCTATTGAAAAAGACAATAAAGAAAATATACTCCTTTTTGTTATTGGGACACTTGCAAGCGCTGCAATTGGAGTTGGCCTTGCTGCAGCCGCAACTGCTATTTTTCCTGGCGCAATGCTTGGGATGGAATCTGCAGCTTTAGCAGGTGCAATAATAGGAGTAATAGCGCCAATTGTAGGGATATTAGCAACACAATGTGTAATATTTCCAATAGCTGAAAAAGTAAATGAATATATCATCTCTCCTATAGTTGAGTGTTTTTCTTCAAAAGAGAAGGGGTATGGGCCAGTTTAAACTAACCAAGTAAGCTTTTCTGTTATTCCAGTGTGCAGCACATAGCTGCGCGAACATTTGTTTACAAAGTCAGTATGTTAAGTGTTATAGCCGGTTTTGCCTCAAACACAAAGGGGTGTCATCCCAGTGCCCAGACACTGGGATCCAGAAATTTTATTAAGTTGGTAAGCATAAAAGTAGCCTTTTTATGTTAAAATACAACGTTTTGATGATTATGAAAAGGCTGGATTCCAGTGTCAAGCACTGGAATGACAAGAAGAGGACACTGGGATGACATTATAGGGGCACTGACTACCTGCCACACAAATTACCTGCAAACTGCAATGTTTGTACAGCTGTACGTTACGTGCTGGCATGACATCATTTGTCGTGCGAATTACCTTAGCAAAAACGAATGTGCGTATAGTTGTATGTGCAGTACGGAGTAACAGGAGAGGTATCACTATAAAATTTGACATTAACCGCTGATAATCGGAATATTAGAGAGTAAGAGTTACTCAAGAAGGCATGCATAAATATGACGTAGTGGTAGTAGGTGGTGGTCATGCAGGGTGCGAAGCGGCTGCTGCGGCAGCTCGCCTTGGTGCAAATACGCTACTTATAACCCACAAAATTTCAACTATAGGAGAGATGTCTTGCAATCCAGCAATCGGAGGAGTTGCAAAGGGTGTTGTAGTTAGGGAAGTTGACGCTCTTGATGGAATAATGGGAAGAGCAATCGATCAAGCAAGCATACACTCAGTCATTTTAAATAGCAGCAGAGGTGCAGCAGTATGGGGACCACGTGCACAGGCAGACCGAAAATTATACAAGCAAGCAATACAGGAAATCATTCTAAATTATAACAATTTGACGGTAAAAGAAGAGTCAGTTGACGATTTTCTTATAGAGAGTAATAACAATGGAGAATTGTACATTAAAGCTGTAATAACAAGTTCTGGTGAAAGTATACTAACAGGTAAAGTTGTTTTAACTACGGGAACTTTCCTGCAAGGTGTAATTCATATAGGAGAGCAAACAACTCCTTCAGGGAGAATGGGAGATAAGTCTGCCGTAGAACTTGCAAATACGTTGAAGAAATATAATTTCAAATTAGGTAGATTGCGTACCGGAACTCCGCCAAGACTTGATCGTGGCACTATAAACTGGTCAATATTGCAAGAACAAGTGGGTGATAATCCACCTGTGCCGTTTTCTTACTTAACAGAAAAAATTAACCAACCCCAGGTACCATGCTTTATTACCCATACTAATGAAAATACGCATAAAATAATTCGAGAGAATCTTCACAGGTCAGCTTCCTCATATTTAGATGACATTGTTGCACCAAGATACTGCCCATCCATTGAAATTAAAGTTAATAAATTTGCAGAAAAAAATAGTCACCAAATATTTCTAGAGCCAGAAGGGCTTGACGATAACACTATATATCCAAATGGAATTTCAAATTCATTGCCTATTGAAGTGCAGCGTGAAATGATAAATAGTATCAAGGGACTTGAAAATGCAGAAATATTAAGATCTGGATATGCGGTTGAATACGATTATATTGATCCACGAGAACTAAGCCATACTCTTGAAACTAAGAAAGTCAAAGGTCTATATTTTGCTGGCCAAATTAATGGCACTACTGGATATGAAGAAGCAGCAGGGCAAGGAATTATCGCTGGAATTAACGCAGCACTTTCTGCATCTGAAAAAAAAGAAAGCTTTGTTCTCCATCGTACAGATTCGTATATCGGCGTAATGATAGACGATTTGGTCACCAAAGGGGTGATCGAGCCTTATAGATTATTTACCTCACGTGCAGAATATAGGCTAGCTATCAGGTCAGACAATGCAGATAGAAGATTAACACAAAAAGGTTATGATATTTCCCTTGTTTCGCATGAGAGATACTCTGTTTTACAGAATAAACTTGAATCCATTAAGCAGCTTGAAGAGAAGTTAGGGAGTCTGATGATTACTCCTGAGCAGCTTAGGTCTTATGGTATCAAAATATCTTATGATGGGATAAGAAAAACGGCACTAGATTTACTTAGCTACCCAAACATCGACTGGAATAAATTACAAGAAATATGGCCGGAGTTAAGCAGCGTCACGCGCTGGAATGGCAAAATGGGACACACCAAAGCGGATAATGCAACTAAGAATGAAATATGCGAAGCGGTTGAAATTGAAGCAAAATACAAACCTTATCTAATAAGGCAAGAAGCGGATATGAAGTTTTTACGAGAGGAAATCAATACTCAAATTCCAATCAACTTCAACTATTCACAAGTTAAAGGCTTGTCAAGTGAAGTAATAGAAAAGTTGCAGATGATAAAACCAGCAACAATTGGCATTGCAAAGCAAATACAAGGCATCACTCCCGCAGCAATAGTTAGCATATTAGTGTACCTTAGGAATAAGAAAACGAAAGTAGCTGCTAGTTTTGCGTGAGGTATTCCATGTCAAAAATCGAAGAATTTCGTTCTTTTATGCACGAAATAAACGTTGACGCATTTATGTTGCATACTAAAGATGAATATTTAAATGAGTATTCAGAGGAGCTAACTAAGTTATGTGGCTTCACAGGAACAAATGGGCTGCTTATTGTCACAAAAAACAACAAGTGCCAATTTTTTACAGATGGACGCTATATCACACAAGCTCACAATCAGCTCGATCGGGGCAATTTTCAAGTATATAATATACAAGAAGAGGATCCACGCGAATGGATAAAAGCAAACTTAACATCGACTGCCTCACTAGGTTATTATTTGCAATATTTTACCATAGAAGATATAAGAAAGTATGAGAATATCTGTAAATTAATACCCTGTTTAGCTGGAAAAAAAAGTGACTATCGAAAACAAGCAGTGGTTTTACATTCTATTAAATATGCTGGTGAAAGTAGCAAGAATAAATGTGAAAAAGTCGCTAAAAGCATAGATAAAGAAGCTGAAGCAGTGCTTTTAACCGATCCAAATTCAATTTCATGGTTATTAAATTTAAGAAATGAAAATGCTAAATATACTCCATGTATATTGGGCCGTGCTATATTGTATAAAAGCGGTAATGTTGATTTGTTTATTCAAGATAAAAAACATTCGACTATAGAAGCAAATTTAGATAACCATGTAAATATTTTTGATATTAGTGAGCTAGAAAGTTCGCTGTGTAAGCTAAATTCAATAGTTATAGATCCAAGCACAACTCCAATGAGTATCATGGCTGTAATAAAAGATAAGCAGGTAATTGAAAGAGAGGATCCTTGTCTAATTTATAAAGCAGTAAAAAACCAAACTGAAATAGCTGGGGCTATAAATGCACACATCAGAGATGGAGTGGCAGTTACAAATTTTCTATATTGGCTTGAAAGTAATGTTGGTACAGAGCTTGAAGCTGAAGAGAAACTCTTAGAATACAGAAAAGAGCAGAATTTGTTTAAGCAACTAAGTTTTCCAACAATTTCAGCATTTAATGAGAATGGAGCAATAATTCACTATCGTGCAAGCAGTAAGACGAATAAGGTAATTCAGAAAAATGGACTATATTTGATTGACTCTGGTGGCCAATACCTTAATGGCACAACCGATGTGACAAGAACTATAGTAGTTGGTAATCCGACCAATGAGCAAATAACCCACTATACAATAGTGTTGAAAGCTCACATTGCTGTAGCAAGTGTCATCTTTCCTTCTGGCGCTACTGGTGGAGAATTGGATATATTGGCACGTACGCATTTATGGAAATTTGGAATGGACTATATGCATGGTACAGGGCATGGAGTAGGAAGCTATTTATCAGTGCACGAAGGACCACAAGCAATATCAAAAAGTAATAAAGTAAAATTAGTACCAGGCATGATACTATCCAACGAACCTGGCTATTACATTCCGGGAGAGTATGGAATAAGAATTGAAAATCTGATGTATGTTGATAAACATGAAAAAGGTTTCTTAAACTTTAAACAACTGACCTCTATTCCATATGATAGAAGGCTAATAGATGTGCAAATGCTTACTAAAGATGAAATTGAATGGATAAATGGCTACCATCAATTTGTCTATGAAAACTTAGAAAATAGCGTTAAAGATAAGGAGTGGTTAAAGAAAGTATGTGACCCTTTATAAGCAAAGGAGCATTTTTTATTGTTTAAAAAGTATTAATGCAATTGTGATAGGTATTTTGTATTGTTTTTAATTTAAAAACGATATATAATAAAGAATACGTATTTTAAGGTAGGCATATTATGATAGACAAAGGACAAGAAGATGAATTTATGAAGCAGTATATGGATACTTGCAAAGAGCAAATGGAAAAATTAGCCAAGGATCCTGAATTGCTTAATCAGACTTTAAAACCATTTATGCAAATGTCTCAGCAGCTTATGGCTGGCGGTATGTTAGAAGGGGCTATGCCTGGCATGATACCTGATTTGGGCAGTATGGATGTTAACAAGATGATTGCTCAGATGAAGGAAATGATTGACTACATAAGAGGTAACTATAAGGAACTAATGAAAGAGCGCAGCTTGCAGATTCAAGAGCTCGATGAGTTCAGTAAAAAGCTAAGAGGCTTAGTTAAAAAATTGATAGAAAAGATCGAAAGTAAATAAATAACATCTGGATTTCTGTCATTCTATGTACAACTTTCTAGTTGGGCGATAAGTCGAGATCAATTATTGATGTCATGCAAGTAGTGTGACTACTTGCATGGCATTATTATACCAATTTCCGTAAATAAATAAGGTACATTGCTTAAGGCTGTAGCTATAGATAATAAGGCATTCCTTCTAGTTTGTTTTCTTATTTCTGAGATTTGGTATCAGCACGATTGCACATGGGTTTTTACAAATTTGAAAATTAGTGTTAGATAAAAATATAAATGCAAAAGGAAAAGAGATGATTAAACTTAAAGGCCCAGAAATTTGTGCAGGCGGAAATAAGAAAAATTTGATTGTTTTTTTACATGGTTGGGGCTCAAGTGGCGATAATTTCATTCACCTTGCTAAAGTTATGAGCAAGTTTTTACTGGGTTCATATTTTGCAGTACCCAATGCTCCGTTTGAAAGAGAAATAGGTGATGGTTATCAGTGGTTCAGCTTGGAAGATCGTAGTGAGGAAGCGCTATATAATGGAGTAAAAAATGCTACATCAATTGTAAATCATTTCATTGATACAAAATTAAAGGAGCTTAATTTAAAAGATACGCAACTTTCTTTAGTTGGATTTTCTCAAGGAGCAATGCTTGCAATACATACAGCTCTCACCCGCTCTCAATCCTGTGCATCAGTTGTTGCATACTCTGGTAGGTTTCTTTCACCTTCAAAAACTGTACCAGAGATCAAATCAAAACCTAACATATGTGTTATCCATGGTGATGCTGACGACGTGGTACCTTTTTCGTCCCTCGACTTAGCGGTTAAAGCTCTGAAAGAAAATGGAGTAAATGTTGAAGGACACCCAATTCATGCATTAGGGCATATTATTAATGAAGAGGGAATAAAATTAGGTATAGAGTTTATCAAGAAAAATTTCAGCAACTAACTTCTATGCACTTGTTTTGCTTTGGTTATGGATATGTAGCTAAATTTTTATCGAAAAAACTACTGAACTTAGGTTGGAAAGTCAGTGGCACATCAAGAAGTAAAAATATACAAAATGTAATCCTCTTTAATTATGAGAAAGTTAGTCAAGATCTGCTTAAAAGCGCAACGCACGTTTTAATTTCTATTCCTCCAGATGGTGATGATGTTGTGGAGAGATACGGTGATTGTCTGCAAAATATCAAATGGTTTGGTTATTTGTCTGCAACTAGCGTCTATGGTGATCACTCTGGTAATTGGGTGAATGAGGAATCTGAAACACAACCTATAGAAATCAGAGGAGAAAAACGCCTTAAATCTGAAAAGAAGTGGCTGAATAGCAAACTGCCTGTACATATTTTTCGTTTAGCTGGAATATACGGTCCTGGTAGGAACGTGTTAATTGACTTGCAGCTTGGCAAAGCAAGAAATGTGAAAAAGGAAGGGCATTTTTTTTCTCGTATTCACGTTGAAGATATATCGAATATTCTATTTTCTTCCATGCAAAACATAAAACCTGGTGAAATATACAATTGTGCAGACGATTTACCCACTACACAATCTGAAGTGGTAATGTATGCGACCAAACTTCTCAATGTTAGCCCTCCAGAGCCAATTGAGGTTTCTTCCTTACCAGATTATGCACAGAGTTTTTATTTAGGATCAAAAAAAGTAAGTAATGTTAAAATTAAAAAAGATCTTAATGTCTCTCTAATTTATCCTAACTACAAGGTGGGATTAAAGAGTTTGCACGTAAAAAAAACTGAAATCACATTAGAATGATAGATAGGCCTATTGCTTAGTTCTGTGATTGTGTCCGTTCAGACGAATGTTCTCTAGGGAAGATTGTGGAGTATTCGTTGCAGCATTTGGCTGTTCAATTACGCTAGTTGATTCTTTAGGTATACTATTTCTTTCAAAATTTCCATCTCGTATAGCTTCCCAAACACTTTTTCTTCCTAAAAGACAGCTTTCTCCTAAATTTTCCCCCTTATCTTCTAACTCGTTAAGCCTTGCTTCGCTCTCCTTATCAATCTTTACTTCTATTTCATTACTATTTTTCTTAGGATTTAGATGAATACTGATTTTTCCTGCTTCACTATCAAAAGATAATGTTACACCTTGCTTACAAACATCCAGATAATTTCTTTTTCCGTTGTAGCTTTCAACTCTTACTATACTTTTCCCAATTTGCAGTATACCAACTCTTAAGTTTAAACCTTCATTCTTTTCATTGCTTAGGATTTTTGCAACTTCAACAATACTATCTTGTGGATATTCTATATAAAAACATCCATTATCTATCTCTACTTCTAATTCATCCTTTTGGGTTTGCTTATTTTTGTTTACAATACTTTCATATGCTACATTTTTTAGATCGTTTTCAATTTCCTTACATTCCGCAAAGAGATCATTGACATAATCAAAATCAGAAGTTACATGTCCTAGCTCACCACCATCGAAAAGACCTCTTTCTACTTTCCCACCTTTTAACAATAAATCCCTAATGGTGTTTCTTATGATGTCTAAATTACCATCTTCCAGTGCTTCATTCGTGTTGTCATCATCTTGATCTTCATTGTTACAGGAAACATCCTGACCTCCAAATGCATGCGCTTTACTGCTAGGGCATAGGCCTTCATTCTTAATAACATCTATTATTTCTTCAAATATCAAATTTGTTACAGTTCTATAACGATCACCATAACATGAATTTAGTCTTATCCCTTTCCCTAAATATTTATTTGTTATGTCTCGAACAAGCCTTAAAGCTCTTCCTTTGTTTTTTTCTTTTTCCACCTTTTTCATCTCCTTACAAAATTCACCAATCAGCTTACTTTCACTTGTAGTTAATGGTATTTCTAGATCCATTAAAAGTGAGCCATCTTCCAAAAAATAAGAATAATTTACTTTCAACATTTTGTTGATTATCATCATCGGCAAAGTTATACTCTTGATTAAGAGAGAACTTCGTCGGATCTTTTATATTACTTTCAAAAATTTGTTGATCTATTATTTGTTGCTTTTTTATCTCATAAGTCATGTTATATAACCATTACCCATACAAATACTATAATACATAGGCAAGTCAGTAAAGAAATTTAATTTACATTACTCTACCACGATTTTGAGATAGAGCAATGAATTATTTTAGTTTTGATATTTAAATGTTTTGTATCTGCTGTAATGATTTCACTTCCAATTTGCTATTCTTTACATATTGAATTGCAAGCACTAACGCTTTACTTCCAGAAGCTGTGGTGCTGTAAGCTATATTTTGCAAAATAGCAGTTCTGCGAATATTTTTGCTGTCTGAGACTGACTTTACACCTTTTGAGGTATTGATCACTAGATTTATTTTTCCATCTTTGAGCATATCAACGATGTGGGGTCTGCCTTCTCTCACTTTATTTACAGCTTTTGCAGCAATGCCGTTATTGTTCAGATACGAAGCTGTGCCTTTGGTGGCATATATTTCAAAACTCAGTTCTTTCAACATTCGTGCAACTGGCAATATATACTCTTTATCATCATCTTTTACTGAAACCAGAGCTGTTCCTTCTGTTGGTAACTTGTATCCTGCAGCCATATGCACTTTTGCAAGTGCAGCTTCGAAAGATGAGTCAATTCCCATCACTTCTCCTGTTGATTTCATTTCAGGACCAAGTAAAGTATCAACTCCTGCAAAGCGGGTAAATGGAAAAACAGCAGCTTTAACTGCAAAATGATTGAAAGGCTTGTTTTCCTGATTCAATTTTTTACCCAAAATAACCTGAGTGGCAAGCTTTGCAACAGGAATGTTGATTACCTTGGAAATAAAAGGAACTGTGCGACTAGCCCTTAGATTCACTTCAAGTATGTATACATCACTAGACCTCTTGCATAACTCGATTTCTGAAGGCAATTTTGTCGTCAAAGCTTGTCTGCGCTCCTCAAATACATTCGAGTATTCTGTGGTGCTCATCTGCACTTTTCCTAAAAATTTCTCATCACAAACAGGTTCTGCAAGAGGTCTATTCTCTTGAACAGCAAACTGAATGTTTATCAGACCTTTCACTTTTAATGCTAATGCTATTCTCTCAGTTTGTAGCTCGATCTCTTTTATTACTTCGTCACTCAATGTATTTGTCGGTATTGAGCATGTTGAATCGCCAGAGTGGATACCAGCTTCTTCAATGTGCTCCATGACCGCTGCAATGAAAACTTTTTCCCCATCACATACAGCATCAACGTCAACCTCAACTGCATTGACTAAAAATTTATCAAGAAGCAGCGATCCGTGTTCAAAAATTTTGGTTTGATTCAAGACATACTCTTTAAAGCTCTGAGTATCGTGTCTAATCGACATAGACTGACCGCCGAGGACATATGATGGCCTGACTACTAGTGGAAACCCCACCTTTTCTGCATTGGTTAACGCTTCTTCTACTGAATGGCAGATAGAACTTTCAGGTTGTTTTAAATTAAGTTGCAAAGCAAGATTTTTAAACCTCATGCGATCTTCTGCAAGGTCAATAGAATCAAACGAAGTTCCCAAAATTTTGAAACCTCTCTCGTTAAGCACTTTGGCTAACTTTAAAGGTGTTTGACCACCTATTTGAACTATCACACCAACCAGTGTGCCATTTTCTTGCTCTTTACTTAGTATTTCAAGCACATCCTCTGCAATGAGTGGTGCAAAATATAAACGATCAGCGGTATCGTAGTCAGTTGAGACAGTTTCTGGATTACAGTTGATCATTATTGTTTCATACCCCATTTCTTTGGCGGCAGAAGCTGCATGTACACATGCATAATCAAACTCAATACCTTGACCAATGCGATTTGGACCACTTCCTAAAATGACAACCTTTTCTCGGTCAGAAATATTCGCCTCACATTCCGTTTTATTTTCAACATCACCCTCATAGCAGCCATACATATAAGCAGTGCTCGATTCAAATTCAGCTGCGCAAGTATCTACGCGTTTATAAACTTGTTTGATGCCGAATTTTTTTCTTATTTCCTCAATTTGTTTTACTCGATCTCCAGCGTGTAACGCTGGCTGGATCCCAGTGTCACGCACTGGGATGACATTAGAGGGTACTGGGATGACAGAGGTAGGTCTATTACTTAACTTTGCCAACCTTGCATCCGAGAATCCCATCTTTTTTAGTTCTAATATTTCATATGCAGTTCCAGGAAGGCCATTTTCCTTGATTTTTTGTTCAGCTAATATAATTTGCTGTATATTCTGCAAAAACCATAAGTCATATCCTGTAATCGAATTTATTTCTTCTATGCTAATTCCGTGACGCATTGCGTCAGCAGCAATCAGTAATCTGTTTGGCAGCAATTTTGCTAATTGAGATTTAATATCAATGTTCTCAGGAAATACTTCATCAAGTCCTGTAAGATCAGTTTCAAGTGAACGGAAAGCTTTCTGTAGTGACTCATTAAAAGTGCGGCCGATTGACATTACTTCTCCCACTGATTTCATGGAAGTTGATAATTCACAATTCGTCCCCTTAAATTTTTCAAACTCAAATCGAGGAATTTTAGTGACGATATAATCAATCACTGGTTCGAATGCTGCTGGTATTATTGGAGCGCAGTCGTTACGTATTTCATCGAGCGAATAGCCAATAGCAAGTTTAGTTACAACTTTTGCAATAGGATAGCCTGTTGCTTTTGAGGCAAGTGCAGAAGAGCGAGAAACCCTTGGATTCATTTCAATTACAACGAGGCTTCCATCTTCTTTAGGATTCACTGCAAACTGCACATTTGCACCACCGGCACTAACATCAATTTCTCTCAGCACTGCTATAGATGCATTTCTCATCTGTTGGTATTCTGCGTCACGTAGAGTCAAAGCAGGAGCAACCGTGATACTATCCCCAGTGTGCACCCCCATTGGATCAACATTTTCTATTGAACACACTATTATACAGTTATCCTTGCAGTCACGGATAACTTCCATTTCATATTCTTTCCAGCCGATAATTGATTCATCTATCTGAACTTCATTTATTGGCGAAATTTTGAGAGCACTTTCTACGATATTGAAAAACTCCTCTTTATTATATGCTATGCCGCTACCTGCACCGCCAAGAGTGAATGATGAACGGATGATTGCTGGTAATCCAATGTAATCCAAAGCCTTTTTTATTTGTTCTTGATTTTTTATAATGACACTTTTGGGGTATTTTAGCCCTATTTTATCCATGGATTGGCGAAATAATTCCCTATCTTCTGCTTTTTTTATTGCTTCTCTATTTACTCCTATTAATTCTACGTTGTATTTGTCTAACACTCCATCATCTGCAAGTTTTATTGCGCAATTGAGTGCTGTTTGCCCGCCCATTGTTGGCAATATTGCATCTGGCCTCTCCTTAATTATGATTTTCTCTATGATTTCAGGCAGTACCGGCTCAATATACGTCGCATCAGAAAACTCAGGATCCGTCATTATAGTTGCAGGATTGGAGTTAACCAAAATGACTTTATAACCTTCACTTTTTAATACTTTACAGCTTTGCGTTCCAGAATAATCAAACTCGCATGCCTGACCTATAACTATTGGGCCTGCTCCTATTACTAATATAGATTCTATATCCGTGCGTTTTGGCATAATTACAATAACGATTTTTATTCAAATAATGTTACCAATCTTTCCTATAAATGTGAATTTTTATTAAACCTATTAGCTAACTACTTTTAGGCTTGACGCATAACTGTACGAACATTGTGATTTGCGTGGCAGATTCCAGTGCTTGACACACAGCTGTACAAACATTCATTTTTGAAGGTAAATTGCACAGCAAATGATGTCATTCAAGTAGCTGACACTGGTTCCTTTATGACGGCAGTGCCCAGAGGTGTCATCCCAGTGCCCAGACACTGGGATCCAGAAAACTTAACTTTAAATAAGTGGCTGCATAATAAAGACTAGATTCCAGTGTCAAGCACTGGAATGACACCATAGAGGCACTGGGATGACATCCTTCCTAGTGGAGATTACTCTCAAATCACAATGTTCATACAGTTGTGGGCTTAACGGTATCTTTGCAGATACTATGGTAATTTATTCGAGAGATTTGCTAAGCGGTAAGATTTTTCCTGATGTGCTGCAGTCTTCAGAAGCTAATTCCACAAATTTATCTGTTAGTTTATCAGGTGACACCAATTCAGATCCAGGAAATGCCTGCTCACTACCCACAGGTCCTTCCGTGTATACAGCATTTACACATAATTTTGTATGTTTTGTCTCAGATGCATATATCTGCACCATTATTTCTAGTGCAACTTTACTCGCAGCATACGGCATCCAATATGGATAAGAAGAAGGAGAAAGTGTCACCTCTGAGGTCATGAATATCACTCTTCCAGCATTAGACTTTTTTAGCATTGGATCTAAGTTTTTTAGTAAGTACCAATTGGCAGTAAAATTTGTATTCATTACGTTCTGTAGCTCTTCAATCTCACAGTCGTGAATAGGGTTCAGTTTGCCTGAAATTCCAGTACACGCAACTAATATATCAAGCGCTCCAGATTCTGATAATTTCAGGCTTTCTATCATGTTTGTCAGTATCTTTACATTCTCAAAGTCTAAAAGATCAAGCTGAATTAGTTTCACAGAGCCTTCTTTAAATTCTTCAAGCTCTTCAATTTCATTATATAGTGGCTTGAGATTATCAAGAGATCTTGAAATCAGAATCACACATGCACCTTCTCTTACAAACCTTTTTGCAACAGCAGAGCCTATTTCACCTGAAGCCCCGGTAATTAAAGCTACTTTACCTTCTAACTTACCCATTTCTTTTTCCTTAGCGAGATTCATTGAAGTATTTTAGCTGAAAATTAAATTTTGCTCCATATATAAAAATCAAACTTAGCATATAAAAAAATAGTAATGACACTACCATACCACCTAAACTTCCATATATCAAATTCAGTTGATCAAAGGAAGCTTTTAAGTATTGCTTGAAAGCTGAAGCGGAAATCGTCCAAAGAATAACAGCCACACAAGATCCAGGAAAGACATCTGATAAATTTTGTTTTATGTTTGGCAACATAAAATATAGCCAAGAGACTACTGTGAAAAGTACAAATTCAATGAGCAGGTATTTAGTATAACTTAGCCCCTGATAGGAAAAATCAATTAGCATTGGCACTAATGTAGAGAACGCTATAGTTAGAGTTATAATAAGCGTGATCACTAAAAATTGTAATATACTGAGTACCCTTCTCCATATATAAGGCGGCGAAACCGGAATTTTATAAGCTTTGTTCAATACTGTTCTTAGCCCTTCAATTGTTGACGAGGCGGTCCAAACAGCACCTACAATTGCTAAAGTTAGTAAGCTTTGCGGCGGGCCTGATATTATCTCTCTGATACGCGGCATCAAAGATGCCAAAATATCCTGTGGCATGTTATCAATGATAAATACCCAGCCAATGTTATACTGGTCTAAGAAATTTGCGAATGTTGACGCCACAGCCATTAAAACGATGAGAAAAGGGAATATTGATAACAGAATTAAAAATGATAAATACCCTGCATGCTCCACTCCATCATTATGAATTGTGTCAATCAAAGCACGATAAAGGCAATAAACGATGCTGTAAAATTTCTGTAGCACTGTAATATAAACGAACCAAGAAAAGTATTCTAAATGAAATAAAGGATACTTTTAAGCAAAAAATCCTCACCGTTTACTTAAATTTAATCAAAGTGATAGATAATCAAATATGAAACAGAAATTATCGGAGGCATAATGAAAAATTTTCTTCTACTAGTGGCTTTAATTCTCTCCTTTGCATTTGATGCAAATGCTGGCAGCAGCGGTACTACTACTACTTTTGTTGATACAGATGATACAACATCATCAGTGATATGCAAGATAATAGGCTATACTCATGGCATAGGTGGACCAATGATCACAATAGTGATAATTGGTGCAGCGTTGCTTGCAATATTCGGCAGGATGCCGTGGCCAGCGCTTTTTGCACTCGGTGCATTTACTGCTGTGTTTTTTGGCGCTCCTGTAGTCGTTTCAAAAATAACACCAGGAGGTGTGATTTGTCAAGATGGTTTAGTAATGGATCATCCATAGAAATTATTGGAGGCGTAAACGTAGTTTTCTTTACTTGAAAGTGGTAAGTTTTACCACTTTCAGTGTCTATAACTACCTAATAAATTCTCTTTCTGTAATCATATTAGTTAAAGTCTGAATTCCAACGTCACGCGCTGGAATGACAAGGTTATCGTCATGCCGCCGCGAACCGTCATACCGTCACGGTATCTCTTAGCATAGATCCCGCTAACACGTAGCGGGATGACGGTTGTCAGGGTGTCATCCAAGTAGCTAACACTGATTTCTATCCAAAAGGGCAGTGCTCAGACACTGGAATCCAGAAAAAAGAATGGTGTCATCCCAGTGCCCAGACACTGGGATCCAGAAAACTTAATTTCAACTAAGTGGCTGCATAATAAAGGCTGGATTCCAGTGCCAAGCACTGGAATGACATCATAGGGGCACTGGGATGACAAAAAAAGGAGCACTGGAATGACATTTCTATAGGACTCTTAAAATTACAACCAATCTAAATATTAAGAAATTTACCAAATGAAAAAAAAGGCAAAAGAAACCCCGTAGTGCGAGTTTTGACCCTCTAATACTTTAAATTGGCGCTGTAATAATTTGCTGACGCTTAGTTTAAGCGCGATTTGGCTGAATGTAGAAAAAATAAAAAAGACATGCAGCCGCTATAATTTTATGTAATCCGCCAAAAAATACCCTAAGTTTTTTACTGAATTTTGTCATTGAACCTGCGCAGATCAAAAACAAGTTTTGAGTCAAAAATACTCTTAATACTATAATAAGGGCGCTGGCGGAATTTGTCAAGTAGGTTTTGCATTTAATTTAAAGTAAAAAAAAACAGAAATGTTCTGGTTTGAGGTTTAATTGCCGGAATTTACAATTGGGAGTTGCCTGTATGAGCTTTGAAAGAGGTACTATTCATTTGATAATTTAAAAAACTTGAAAGAATAAAGATAGCTATTGAAATTGTCTTGATTTACATCAGTTATCCAAGTTTGACATTGAATACTTAACACTTCCTCTATTAACGCCTTTCTGTAATGTTTATCCAGATGAGACATTATATCATCAAGTAGAAGAAGTGGTGCCTTATTGTAATGAATACACCTTGCTTTTACACTGGATAAAATAATAGAAAGCAGTAATAACTTTTGTTCTCCAGTGGAGCACAGATTTATTGGTACGTTTCTTTTTTGACAAAAAACCCGAAAATTATCGTTATGCACACCAAAGGTTACTCTACCAGTCAATGAGTCTTTTTCTCTGTTTTCCTTTAGACGATTCTGAAAATATTCTGCAGTATCGTTCAAAGTTAGTTGGCTGCTGAATTTCAAACTTGCCTTCGGAAAAAGCTCACTGGAATGGTTATCAATTGTGTCTTGTAATATTTTTAAAACAGACGATCGCATACGTAAAATACTAACTGCATTAACAGCCATTATGTTTTCAAGACTAGAGAGCCAATTTTCGTCCAAGGTGTTCTCTCTCAACAGTTTACTTCGCTCATGTTTAGCTTTTCTATATTTCATGTAGCAGCAAGTGTAATTTTCTTCAAACAGTGAAACTATACGGTCTAAAAATTTTAATCTGTCACTTGGAGAATTAAGAAGAACATAGTCCATTTGTGGAATCAGCCATATTACATTGGATATCTTATACAGAGATGAATAACTTGATTGCGTTTTTCCATCAATTTGTATTAGTTTCTTATCAAAACTCTTTGCGATACCAATTGAATTAAAATCCGTTCCATTAAAAAAATCATAGTGCACTGCCCAATCTTCATTACTGAATCTATTTTGTATCTCACTGGCTTTTGCTTTTTTCATTCCATTGCTTTTAGCAAGCAACGAGATTGCTTCAAGTATATTAGTTTTACCAATACCATTTTTGCCAGTTATTACAACTGAGCTATCATCTGAATCCAGTTCAAAGTTTGAGTGGCTACGAAAATTATGTAATTTCAGCTTTTTTATGTAGCAATGGGTAGCCATTAACCTATTCTTTAGTTTATATTCTCTTTACTTCTTCCAGAACCTCATCAACATGTCCACTAACTTTTACATTTTTCCAGATCTTCACTACTTTACCTTTTTTATCTATTAAAAAAGTAGTGCGTTCTATTCCCATATACTTTTTGCCAAACATACTTTTCTCTACCCAAACACCATATTTTCCCAACATTTCAGCATTCTCATCAGAAACTAAAGAAAACGGCAGAGAATATTTTGCTTTGAAGTTAGCGTGGCACTTAACGCTATCTTTTGATACACCAATTATCACTGTATCAAGGGAAGAAAAATCATCTATTTTATCTCTAAAGCCTTTTGCTTCCATCGTACAACCCGGAGTATCATCTTTAGGATAAAAATAGAGAACTACATTTTTTTTATCAAAAAATTCACTCAGTGATAAATTTTCACCAGAATCTGTTGGTAAGCTAAAATCAGGTGCATTATTTCCTACTACTAACTCCATACCTTGCTCCATTAATAACACTTCTATCTATAGTAGTATATTGTAGTCAGAGTATCAAATTTTATATATAGCTAACACAGATAAGATTCTTGATAGGGGGCTTATTGATAACTGCCTTCTCGGCTTGCCGCTTTTGATAAAGTGTGATTCTCAAGACCATATCAATAGATCCTATTAAAAATCAATCGAATCTTCACATGTTTGCTCTTCATAAAAGAAGTTCAATGTTATCGTAGTACCAAGTTTTGCTTCACTTTTAATGTCGAAAGTTCCACCCATTAACTCTACTAATTTCTTGCTTAGCGGCAATCCGATGCCCGTACCTTCATTTCTATATCCCGAATTTGCTTGGCCAAAAACAGACATAACTTTATATATATCCTGCTGCATTATTCCTATTCCATTGTCATGAAACTCAATAGTTAATAAGTTTTTTTCTATATTTTCTTTTACCACCATTCTTATTAAACCACCCTTTGGGGTAAATTTGATTGAGTTTGATAATAAATTTATTATAACTTGTTTCATTCTCTTAGGATCTGCAATAACTAATAATTGCTTATTAGGTATCTCTTTTTTTAAATTAATCTCAGTTTCTCTTAATTTAGGTAATAGCATATTTATGCATGAATCCATTATTTTGTTCAGGTTAAACTTCACTTTTTCTACTGTTAAACTACTTGATTCAGCTTTTGAAAAATCTAACACATCATTAATTAAGGTAAGTAAGTGTGTTCCTGCATTATATATATCGTCTGCATACTCCTTGTATTGAGAATTATCCATTGAACCTAAAGTTTTATTTTTGATCAACTCCGCAAATCCAATAATAGCATTAAGAGGTGTGCGTAATTCATGTGTAACGCTTGCAAAAAACTTTAGCTTGTTTGCATTTTCTTGCTCTAATGTCTCTTTTATCTTCTGTAATTCAATGTTAGTTTTATGTTGCTTGGCTAGCATTTGGGTATTAGAAAAGTGCAAATAGAACATTATTAATATTAAAATTATTAATAATAAGCCTAAAAATGTTAAAAATAGGCCATATGCTATAATATAAGAATTATTGTAGTTTCGAAGAATCTTCAAAAAAAACGACGGTTTAACGCTATTTTCATGGAATATAGGGAAAATAGAAGTTAATGTATTTCCTGTAGTATAAAATATTTCTTGGTTACTTAATAGTTTATCAATTTCATCGTTTGTAAGTAACTGTTCATAATCATAATCTTGAGTGTTAAAATTACTGAATATTATTCTGCCGTTTTGATCATACAGTATTAAGCTGAAATCCTTTACTTTGCTCACTGATTGTAATAATTCAGCACGCAGCTTTACCAGTTGGTTTATGTAATCAAAACTTTTGTATTTAATGTGATGCTTTTCTATTAGTAAATAATGGTATTTTTTTATGATACCATTTTCCAGTACACTTTTTAAGTTTACACTTGAATCACGGTAAGAAGAAAGGAAATTACTCCTTAGTAAATAATTACAATATATCACACTGAATAAAATCATAAAGATCGATGAGAGTAATACAATAACTTTTGTGTATTTGTTTTTCTCCAGTGCAGAAAACATTAATTTACCTAGCTTATACATATCCTTCTTATTGTGAAACAACGGTTTTTATGTTATTAATAATAAAATTTAGCATATAATATTTTATGACAATTTCTCCTATCTTGCCAGTTTATTCTCCTGTTAATATAAATTTTTCTCATGGCAAAGGTATCTACCTATATGATGTTGATGGTGAGCGCTACGTAGATTTTCACTCCGGAATAGCCGTTAGTAGCTTAGGTCACACTAATTCGCGATTAATTAGTGCTCTTAAATTGCAAGGAGAAAAATTATGGCATATATCAAATACCTATAATATACCTGCCGCCAATAATTTTGCAGAAAAATTAATAAACAACAGTTTCGCTGACACTGTATTTTTCTCAAATTCTGGATCAGAGGCAGTAGAATGTGGGCTTAAGATTGCTAGGGTCTATCAAAACGGAAAAGGCAATAAAAACCGTCACAGAATTTTAACATTCCATGGTGCATTTCATGGAAGAACCTTCCTAACTTGTGCTGCAAACGATAAACAGAAATTTTCTGAATTACTGAGTCCCTGTATTGATTGGTGTGATAATATCGAGCCCAATATTGAGAGTGTAAAGAAAGCAATTTCAAGTGATATAGGCGTTATATTAATAGAACCAATACAAGGGCAAGGTGGTATCAAAGTAATGAATGAAGTCTTTATGAAAGAACTAAGAAAGCTGTGTGATGAAAATGACATATTGTTATTTTTTGATTGCGTGCAATGCGGTGCCGGTAGGACAGGAAAATTATTCGCATACGAACATATAGGAGTGGAACCTGATATATGTGCTCTTGCAAAGGGAATAGGCGGGGGGTTTCCGCTAGGGGCTTGTCTTGCAACTGAAAATGCTGCTAAATACATGGCAGTTGGTATGCACGGTTCCACTTTTGGTGGCAATCCGCTTGCAACCTCAGTAGGTAATGCTGTGCTCGAAGAATTGCTCAGCCCCGGCTTTTTGAAAAATGTTGAAATTAGAGGTAAATACCTAAAAAATAAACTAGAAAACTTAGCAAGTAAATTTCCAATAATAGAAGAAGTGAGAGGGGAGGGGCTAATGCTTGGAATAAAAGTGAAAGCAGACAATCAAAAGTTTGCAGAAGAGTTAAGTCATCGTGGTTTACTCACTGTTGGGGTAACATCAGATAACGTTGTGAGAATTTTGCCTCCATTAATCATCGCTGAAAAAGGGATTGATGAAGGAATTGAGATTCTTAGACAATATTTATCTGAGAAATCTTCTGGTTAGATAATCCATATTAATATGAACGACAATCTGGTATGCTTAGGAATTATTACCTCTCCTCACGGAATTAAAGGAGCTGTTAAAGTAAAAACCTTTACTGAAAAGCCCGAAAATATCTCCTTATATGGTGAGCTAATAAGTGGTGATGAGAATTATGAAATAGACTCAGTATCCGTCATAGGTGATAATTTAGTAATAGCTACAATAAGCGGAGTAAATTCCCGTAATGAAGCAGAGCTTTTAAGGAATAAGAAGCTATATATAGAAAGAAGCAAGTTACCAGAGCTAAATGATGAGGATGAATTTTACCAAAGTGACCTTGTAGATATGGAAGTAAGGCTGAAAAGTAATGAATTATATGGCCATGTAAAATCTGTGTATAATTTTGGCTCAGGGGATATATTAGAAATTTTAGTTATCAGCACAAAAAAACGCATTATGCTATCTTTCACTAAAGAGATATTTCCACATATAAATATAAAGGGGAGGTATATAGTATTAAATATGCCAGAATTTATTGACTAATAAAGACTTTGATATTTATATAAAGCTACTTATAATTGTAAGATCAAACTGAAAATGTAATTATGGCAGAAAGAGCTAACGATATCAGACCAGGTCAGGTGTTGGAACATAACGGCGGATTATTTTTGGTTGTAGGTATTATGCATACTCAACCTGGTAAAGGTGGTGCATACATACAAGCCGAAATGAAAAACATCAAAACCGGAGCAAAACACTATGAAAGATTTCGCTCTGATGCAACAATCAGAAGGGCAATTTTAGATGAAGAGGAGTATGTTTACCTTTTCACTGAAGGAAACATTGTAAATCTTATGCATCCAAGTAATTACGAACAAATCACTATAAATTTAGAATTATTGGGAGAAAAAAAGATTTATTTGCAAGATAATATGAAAATTAAAGTAGTAACTTATCAAGACAAAATAATTTCTGCGCATGTGCCTGATTATGTTACACTTGCTGTGAAAGAAACAGAGTCTGTTATTAAAGGACAAACTGCTACTGCTTCTTATAAGCCTGCAATTTTAGAAAACGGAATGCGTGTTAACGTGCCTCAGTTTATAAAAGAAGAGGATAAAATTATAGTACACACTACTGATGACAGCTATTACGAAAGAGTAAAAGAGTAAATGTCCATTTCCTCACCACGAATCAATGTGATGCTTGATTCTGTACGCAGTGCTTCCAAGCAGCTTATGCGCGATTTTAATGAATTGCAAATCTCCAGTGTTAAGTCAGCGGACTTTATCAATAAAACTTATTCAAAATCCAAGCAAACCATATACGATTGCTTGCACGACTACAAACGAGACTATGGGTTTATTTCCGAAGATGATACTGATCAAGAAGTAAAAGATGACACTTATACCTGGTTTATTATGCCTATAGAGGGCAGGGAGAATTTTTCTAGTTGTATGGTTTATTTTGCAGTATCAGTCTGCCTCATTCATAAAAACAAAGTTGTAGCAGCTGTAATTGATGCTCCGGCTCTTAGAGAAACTTTTTGGGCAGAAGAAAAGAAAGGTGCTTTTCTTGAGGATTTTAGATCTCGTCATATAAAAATGCGAGTGAAAAGCCGTGAAGGGGGTCTAATAGATGTAAGTGGTAATTTGTTAAATAAATTGCTGCCTGGCAATAGTAATGTACGCTCCATCGGTTCAACAGTTCTGGGTTTTGCATATCTTGCTGCAGGAAGATACAGTGGAATAGTTTACTCTGGAATTAACAAATACAAAACTTCGCTCGGTAGGCTTTTTCTGCAAGAAAGCGGTGGAAGGCTAACGGAAGACAACGGATTAATTATTGCTGGCGATATTAAATTAGGATAAACAGGCTACAGAGATAGACAACTTTTCGAAAACTTTTACAAGAGATTCTGTTAAATGTTCTATCATTTCATCAGTATGATAAGGTGTAGGGGTAATACGGAAACGCTCAGTTCCTCTTGGAACTGTCGGGTAATTTATATGTTGAACGTATATTCCATACTCATCAAATAATAATTTTGATGCTCCTTTGGATAACTCTGGGTCGCCAATTATTATTGGAATTATATGAGTTTCTGTTGGAATGAAGTTAATTCCTGCATTTCTCAGTGAGTTTTTTACTTTTTCAACGACTTGCTTTTGCTTTTCCCTTTCAATGTTGCTCGATTTTAGGTGCTCAACGCTTGCCTTTGCTGCCGCTGCTAAAACAGGCGACATAGCAGTGGTGAAAATAAATCCTGGAGCGGAACTTCTTATTACATCTACCAAGCTCTTTGAAGACGCTATATACCCACCCATCACTCCAAAAGCCTTCGATAGTGTACCTTGAATAACGGTTATTCTATCCACCAGGCCTTCTCTTTCTGCAATTCCGCCACCATGTGAACCATACATGCCAACTGCGTGCACCTCATCCAAATAGGTGATTGCATTATGTTGATCTGCAAGATCACATATCGCTTCAAGCGGCGCTATATCGCCATCCATTGAATATACGGATTCAAGTGCTATTATCTTTGGTGTTTTTGTGTCTACGGACTTTAACAACTGCTCTAAGTGATCAACATCATTATGTCTAAATATATGTTTTGGTCTTTTTCCTGATTTTATGCCTTCTATCATCGAAGAATGGTTTTTCTCATCTGAGAAAATTACTACGTCAGGAATAACAGACGATAAAGTGCTAAGTGTTGTCTGGTTAGCGAGGTAGCCACAAGCAAAAGTTAAAGCAGCCTCTTTTTTATGTAAACAAGCTAGGGATTTTTCCAGTTCGACAACCTCTTTTGTTGTGCCAGATATATTTCTTGTTCCTCCAGCGCCAACAGATGAATTTTGAATAGCGGCAATAACTTTCTCGTTCTGTGACATTCCCAAATAGTTATTACTGCACCAGACTATTACTTCCCTATTTCTTTCATAGTCCATAATGTGGGGGAGCCTACCTGGCAATGACGCAAAGTTCGTAAATTCACGGTAGCGCCCCTCATCTTTTATATCTTTGATTTTGTTCAAGAATATTTCTTCGTAGTTTACCAAGTTTTCATTCGCTAATAATTAATATAATTATAATAAATTATTAAATGGTAAACTACAATATTTATTCCTTATTGTGCTGTTAGTTCAGCTGTTTTAACAGTTTCAACATTGCTGTTTTCAACTGAGCTTTTAGGTGTGCAGCAGTATATAACTGCAGCAGCAACCAGACAACAAGCTCCAACTGCTATTCCTGCAGCTAGCATTTCCAAGTAAACTGCAATAGCTATTCCTGAAACAACTCCAGCTACTGCTAATGCAGAAGCAGCTATAACAGGCAGCTTACTACTTTTTATATTTTGTGAACCATTGGTTGGATTAGTAGACTGTTTGCTGTTGGTTGGAATACCATTTTGTTCAAGTTTTTTGTTACCTACTAAAGGTACTTCTGCTGAACTTGATTTCGATTGTGTATCTTGTCTATCATTACCTTCATGTGCAGAACTATCCTCACCATTTGCTGCACCTAACACAGGTCCTTTTTCTACAATTACTGATGTATCACTGTTATCAGGTTGAACTGAAGTATTACCAAGACCATATTGTGGTACATGTTCAGCAGGTTGAACAGGAGTTTGCTCTTTCTTACCAATATCAACTAATGGTGCGGTAGCATCGTTCTTATCATCCTCTTCAGTAGTTACCTGTGAACTATTATTGTTACCAATATATGTTTCCCTAAATTGCTCTTCTTTTTTTTGTTCATTTTTCTTTTTTTCTTTTTTAGATTGTTTTATTCTCTCTTGGCGTTGCTTGTTACTATTTTTACCCATTTCACCCTCCTCAAAATTATTACTTATAGGCCCCGTTATTGAAACCCTCATGCTATTTAGTACATCGCTTTCTCCTTTTTGTGCAAGAGCATTTTCTTCCACCTTTTGACTGTCAGTACTTTTGGATTTTTGACTACTTAATTGACTATTATTTTTTCCATCCACTGCTTGGCTTGAGGTTGCAGTTTCGCCTATCATAGCTGAGGTATCCTCTACATTCACAATAGGTGATACTGCATTATCACTGCTTCTTTTATTAACTTGTGTATTCGCTTGTGTCTGTATATTTGCTTTACTGGAAGTATTGATTAATTTACTACTTTCTAACAAACTTCTAATTAGATATAGATTATTCAAAGTATCCCTATTTTTTTGATACTCATTACGAGTCATACTTGGAGAAAGCTCCATACTTATTTTTTCAAGCTGTTCTGCAACTACTGGTAAAGCTTTCTCAAATTCTTCCTTGCATATTGCCTGAAGAGCTGCGAATTTTAGGTCAACATGCTGACATAAGGGTACAACAACTCCATAACTAGCTTCTTTTATCGCATTGCTCAGTATATTTTGTATGGTTTGCCTGACTACTTGCTGTTTATTATTGAGTATGCTTTGATAAATTTGAACATGAGCTAGAACACTGATTATAATGTCTTGACTTCCAGTATTAGACAATGCAACTAGAATTGATTCATATATTTCATCAAATTCGTTATTTTTAGATTTATGATCAAGATAATTAATAACATCATTGCTGCACTCAGCACATTCTTTGCATAGGTGCTCAATAAATGCAATATTGCCAGCATCCAATGCAGTTTTCAGAATTAAATCATAAATTTCTTTTCTGCCACGAGCTCCTATGTTTTTCAGGATTTGTTGCCTTAGTATTGTAATAACTTTATCATCTGCAAATGCTTGTTCATATACATCGTAAATGGCATGACCTGTACTATTAGTGTATCGTTTGCACAAGTATTCAATGACAGATATGTGTTCTTGACTTATCGCAGTTTCTAACAAGGTAGCAAAGCTCTTTTTTAATAACTCTTCTGTTGAGGCTTTTTTAGTTGGCTCATTAATATATCTTTCAAATGCATCCAGCACTATCGTGATGAATTCTTCATTTTTGACCAGAGACGCTGTTTCAAGCACACCATACAAAGGATCAGGATTACTTGTTTTTAATACTTGTTCAAGATCTCTTAAGACGCATTCAACAAAAACTGTGTCTAATAAATTTTGTTCCTTTCTTAATGCTGTAGCTGAGAAGAAGTCAATCTTATCAGGTTCGACAAGTTGTATAGCTTGACCTTTTAATCTTCCATAAACTCCATCGGTACCATGGAATTTTTCTATAAAAGCTTCAATATATTTTTGACCACCAACAAGGAGAGGTAAAAGACTTAAATTTTCTTCAGCAAAAAGAAAATCCTGATATTGCTCTACTAGCTTGTCATTAGCTGCAATTGCCAATAGTACCAATTCTTTTACTGAATAATCATACTTGAACTCTACTTGGTCAAATTTATACTGTGATAGTACATTTGAATATATATGTTGATGGTTGCTTCTGTTTTGTAACTCCAAATTAAGTTGATTTGAACAGAAATCTTTGAGATTTTCATTATCCAGCGTAATAGACCTGCCTTCATAATTTTCAATATTTTGTACAACCTTGTCTAATTCTTCACAATTATCTTCTTGTATAGCTTGATTTAAGATATTTATAATCTCAGCAAAAGTTAAATTTTCAGAGATGATATCATATAAATCTTCATCTTTTGATTCTACGGTAAGCGACCTATCACAACCATCAGGAAAGTTTGCAAGTATTTCATTCTCTAGACTCAGATCTTCAGGGAGTGTATCACATGGATTAGCTGGTATCTCTTGACTTTCGCTATCTAGAACTTCAAACTCTTCTTCAATACCTGAATCTTCAGAATCTGGTTTTTCAAAACCATGCCAACTTTTGATTAATCTTTCAGAATTTGATTGGCCCTGTGAAGTTGTATCTTGTGATACAAAGTCTCTAAAATTGGAACCAAACATGTTTTACCTCCTAACTAGCAGCTAAGCTAAGTATAGCATTAAACAGAAATCTTGCCAAGCAAATTATTCAGTCTCTTAGCAAAGCTGCTCGCGTCATCCATCTCTTCGCCTTCCACGATGCAAGCTTGGTAAAACAATAAGTGAACCATGTCCTCCAATGTTGGGGTTTCACCACTTTCAGCGTGAGATTTCATTATGCTTTTTATTACAGGATGTTTAGTGTTAATTTCCAGCACCTTTGGCGTGCGGTAATTTAGCTGCTTTTGTTCGCGTAAAAAACGCTCCATGCGAAGATCCATAGCACCTTCGTCAACCGCCAGGCATACGGGACTACCGGTTAGCTTTTTGGAAATTTTTACGCTTTTCACTGAATTGCCAAGAACCTTGGTGAAATATTGCAGTATAGAATCTGCATTTTCCTCAGTTTTTTCTTCATTCGATTTATTTTCTTGATCTTTCTTATCTTCTTCTGAAGAGAATTTTTCCAAATCAACATCAGCGCGGGTCACAGACTTGATTTTCTGATCTTTGTATTCATGAATTACACTAGTCCAAAAGTCATCAACTGGATCAACAAATAGGAGCACTTCTAGTCCTTTGCTGACAAACCCCTCAAGTTGTGGACTGTTTTTCACTGAATCCAAGCTGTTTCCGGTGAGATAATAGATATGCTCCTGCTCAGGCTTCATTCTGCTTATATAGTCATCAATGCTGACTAATTTCTCATCACCAGTGCTATGAAATCTGCAAATCGAGAGCAGTGCCTCTCTCTCATCAGTTGGCATAGCTTCGCAAAGACCTTCCTTTAAAACTGCACCAAAATTGGTCCAGAATTTTGTGTATTCTTCTAAATTCTCTTTTGCCTTTTTACCAAGCTCTGATATCGCGCGTTTAGTGAGGGATTTCCTGATTTGCTCAACAACACGATTGTTCTGCAGTGTTTCTCTGCTGATATTAAGAGGCAAGTCCGGTGAATCAACAATACCTTTCAAGAAACGTAAATACTGCGGTATGATCTGTACATTATCTTCAGTGATAAATACTTTATTTACATATAACTTAACAGAGCAACGTCTATCTGGATGGAATAAATCAAAAGGTTTAATGGAAGGAACATAAAGCAAATTCGTATATTCTATTGCACCTTCATTTTTATTATGCAATATCATCCAAGGCTCCCCGCCAACGTGAGCAACACTGCGGAAAAAATCGTTGTGCTCCTCTTGAGTAACATCATTTTTTAGCTTAGTCCAAATTGCAGCCTTACTGTTTAACTTTTCACTTTTTCCTTCTTCATTTATGAATTCAACAGGAAAGTTTATGTGATCAGAGTAAGTAGTGACAATATTTTCAATACGAAATTTATCTAAAAACTCGTTTTCTTCAGGATGCATAATGAGTGTAATTTTAGTTCCACGAGAAATTTGATTATCTAGTTTACTTATCAAATACTCTCCATCTCCTTTGGATTGCCAGATCCAAGACTCCTCTTCTCCAGCTTTTCTCGATTCTACTATTACTTCTGATGCAACCATAAAGCTTGAGTAAAAACCAACACCAAACTTCCCAATCAGCTCCACAGTTTGGCTTGAATCCTTGCTATTCTTAATCGCATCCAAGAACTTTTGCGTACCAGAGCTTGCAATTGTACCAAGATTATCTATTAAATCCTGTCTGTTCATTCCGATGCCATTATCAGTGATATATAGCTCGTTCTTATCTTTATTGGAGCTGATAGTGATTTTTAATTCATCACTAGAATCCAGCAAATTAGGATTTAGTTGAGATTCATAACGCAACTTATCACATGCATCCGATGCATTTGATATTAACTCACGCAGAAAAATGTCCTTATTAGTATAAAGTGAATGAATCACTATATTCAGTACTTTTCCTACTTCAGCATCAAATTTTAAATTTTCAGTTTCTTGTACGTTATGCATTTTGAGCTCCATGATTAGCCTACTATCCTAATAATTTAAGTATTGAATTACGATCTTTCAAGGTCACGTACATCAAAATTAATGTGGGTGTAGTTATTATGACACCCAATTTATGGGATCTCTTGCATAACAAACTTTTGGCAGTGTGTCAAGCAGCTTTTTCGCTTCTGTGAGCTACTTGGGTGACACCAACAGTTGATATTGGTTTGTTGCTTTGCTGGCAGCTACTAGCTATGCCTCAAGTTTCCTATTCAAAACTTTCAATATTAAATCTAATTCATTTGGATTATTATACCGTATCATAACTTTACCCTTAGAATTGTTGTCATTAATTTTGATCTTTAAACCAAGTTGAGAAGATATAGCGCCTTCTATTACCGTCATATCTTGATTTCTAGTATATCTCTGCTCTTTTTGATTATTATTTTGGTGTAAGTCTTTTATCAATTTTTCAGTTTGTCTAACACTTAAGGCCTGAGAAACTATTCTTTCTGCAATATCTTCTGCATTTTCAACATTAATCAGTGTTCTTGCATGACCCATAGACAATTTTTTTTCATTGATCATCATTTTCACACTATAGGGAAGTGATAACATCCGAGTCATATTAGTTATGTGGCTGCGGCTTTTGCCTATAGCTGAAGCTAATTCTTCATGTGTATAGAAAAACTCATCTATCAGTTTTCTGTAAGCTTCACCTTCTTCTATTGGATTAATATCTTGTCTTTGTATGTTTTCAATTATGGATACTTCCAAGCATTCCTTGTCGTTCAAATCTTTTATGATAACCGGTGCACTATTAAGATTTGCAATCTTGCTTGCTCGCCAACGACGTTCCCCAGCTATTATTTCGTAACCATCATCATTTGAATCTTTGCGTACCACGATAGGCTGTATAATGCCGTTTTTCTCTATTGAACTTGCAAGTTCTCTTAATGATTCCTCGTCAAAATGTTTCCTCGGTTGAAATTTGCTTGGGTGCAGTAATGAAATAGGCAAATACTCTTGTCGATCTTCTTTATTATCATAATTATCGCCTATGAGGCCGGCAAGACCTCTGCCGAGGCGTCTATCATCCTTCATACCACGCCCTCACTCACTAGCTTCTTTTCCTTACAACTGCTCGCGTGCTTTTTTAAAATTTCCCTTGCCAAACTTATATATGCTTGTGCACCAGGACACTTAAGATCATACACAATAGCGGGTTTTCCATGAGAAGGCGCTTCTGATAACCGTACGTTACGTGGAATAACAGTCTCATACAATGGGATGATAGTTTTGTATACTTTATCATTTAAATACTGGCAAATATCGTTTTTAATCTGTTCACTGAGTTTGTTACGCCTGTCATACATTGTTAACACTATCCCTTCTATTGCCAAAAAAGGGTTTAGGTTATTCCTTTTTATCAGTTCTACAGTTTTAACTAAATGGCTTAATCCTTCCAGAGCAAAAAATTCACACTGAAGAGGAACAATAATAGAATTAGCAGCAGTCAAAGCATTTATGGTTAGAAGCCCAAGTGATGGAGGGCAATCAATGATTATATACTCATAATTATCGCATATCTTCTCTAATGCGCTTTTTAGCACAAATTTTCCTCGCTCAAGTTGCGATAATTCAATTTCTGCAGCTGATAAATCAACTACTGACGAAATTAGTGATAAATTTGGAATTTCCTTTATATTGAAAATTGCCGATTCTATCAATTTATTTTCGCTGCTCAGTAGTATTTTGTATATATTTTTTTCTTCCCTACTACGATAAGAAATCCCGAGCCCTGTACTAGCATTTCCTTGAGGATCAAGATCTACCAATAAAGTGCTTTTTCCCACAGCAGCAAAGGCTGTCGATAAATTTATACTAGTTGTGGTTTTGCCAACTCCACCCTTTTGATTTACTATTGCAATAATCTTGCTCACGCCTTTTATCTTATGTATAAAATAATTCTATTGTATATATGCAAGAAACTTTTGCATTAGAAAATTTTTTTGTTGCTAATCGTACTAAAATTAGACTATTTTTTTTGCTTCGTGTAATACACTTTGAACTTTGTCTCCTAATTCATTCAGAGTGAATGGTTTTGGCAAAAAGTGAAAATCTTCTATATTGATGTCATCACTCTTTAAAAAAGCATCTTCTGCATACCCAGAAATAAAAATAACGTTGATATTTGGCCTATGGATCAATGCTTCTTTAACTATTTCTGGGCCGCTCACCTCTGGCATGATTACATCAGTGATTATAAGATCTATGTGTTGACTTTTTTTACTGATTATTTCTAGCGCCTCGCTGCCTATGCTCGCTTCTATTACATCAAATCCTTTTCTTTTGAGTGCTTTAGAGATGAATTCCCTTACTGAATCTTCATCTTCGATCAATAAAATTATACCATTACCTTTAATTTCACTTACTACCGGTCTTTCTATTTCTTCACTATCTTCCTCTCTCAAATTTTCATCTGATATGTAAACCATGGGCAAAAATATGCTAAATTTAGTTCCATGATTTACTTTGCTAGCAACATAGATGTATCCTTCAGTTTGTTTAATAATGCCATATACAGTAGAGAGGCCAAGACCTGTACCGGAAGCAATATCTTTAGTAGAAAAAAATGGATCAAAGATCTTTTCAGTTGTATCACTCGTCATTCCACATCCTGTATCAATTACTTCAATCACAACATAATTTCCATGTTCAATCGCTTCCTTGTCTGGAGAAAACATATCCTGAGGTGTAGAATTTAATGAGTCAATCTTTTGATTAAAGGTTCGTATAGTTAATTCTCCACCCTTTTCCATAGCAGCACTAGCATTGACTGCTAAGTTAAGTATAACTTGCTCTAATTGCCCTTGATCAGCCCTAACAGCACCCAAGTCTCTACCATAATAAATATTAAATTTTATATTTTCACCTATTAATCTTTTTATCATTTCATAAAGATTAGCTATAGTACTATTTACATCAATAATTTTTGGCTGCAAGGTCTGTCTTCTTGAAAAAGCAAGCAATTGTCTTACTAAATTTGATCCACGCTTTGCATTTTGCTGTATCTGTATTATATCTCCAAAAGATGGATCACCAGCTGAATGTTGGAGTAAAAGCAAATCGCAAAATCCTATTATCCCAGTCAATATATTGTTGAAATCGTGCGCAATACCACCTGCTAACTGCCCTATAGCTTGCATCTTTTGATAATGCTCAAGCTTTATCTCTAGGTTTTTGTGTTCAGTATTGTCAATAAAATAACAAAGTATGAAGATCATTTTGTTATGAAGAAACTTATTGAAATATATTTTTATGTTATTACCGCCGTTGAGCTGTACATCAAAGGATGCATTATTTATTCTATTACTCGAAAAATATTCACGTATTTTCACATGATAACTATCCAATATCAATGTAAAGATTGAATTATTATCTGACCCTGCAAGCTTTATTAGTGCCGTATTTTTCTTTACAAAGTTGCCATTTATGTCACATTGTGCAATAGCAATTGATGAATTTGCAAAACAAGGGTGTAATTGATAATCAACAATATTTGATTCGGTTGGTGTTATAAAGCCATATATATAGCTATGGTTGTATTTATCACAAAATATAGCAGTGCTCATATAAGCCTTGAATGGAATACCACTTATAGTAAAAAACAAAATTTCATTATCGGTTGTTGTATTGTTATATTTAGATTGAGATATAAAATCACTGATTGAGCTACCTTTTTCCAGTTTTTTCAGTTCAAATATGTCTAAAAATCTTTTATTTACAGATAAAATCACCCCTTTGGCATTTGCAATGTAAGTTCCTATACTGTGTTTTTCTATTAACTCTTCATATATCTGCTCCTTGTTTGTCTGTGTTGCTTTTAACACAAAATACCCATCTGGCCTTGCTATTGGCACTAATGATAAATTTAAAATCTTATTACTATTTATAGCAATTTGGGGATTATCTGGTATCGGCTCAAAGAGCAAAAGAAAGTTAGATACTCTATTCTTCTTGTTTAAGGAAATGCATACCTGTACAGAAGAGTTATTTTTTAGTGCATGATAGAGTACTTTTTTGTCTTCTTCTGAAACATCTCCTATTTCAAGAATCTTGCCCAACGTAATGTCATCATCTATATGATCTTTAAACCTTTCGTAGAACCTTGCATCAGCATAAATAATACCCTCATCTTTGTGTAAAATAAGGCAAAATTCTGTATTATGATTTAGTGCATTTGCAAATATTGCATTTTGAAATTCTATAGTATTAAGTAGGTATCTGTAGCGTTTTACATTATATATCATAAAGAGAGTTGTTAGAATGCTAACTAATAAATTAATCTCTATATTAATATGCTGACTATATATATCAAAAAAGTAGAGTATCGATATTGCTACTGGAGGTAAGAGCATAATAACTGCCATCACAACAATTGACATTCCATAATTTCTTAGTATGAAGTCAACCCTGTTCTCTTTTTTGTTATCTATGTATCTTTTACTCATTATTGTTACTTGGCATCGTTGTACATACGAAAATGTTTTATTATATTGATTTAATTATTATAGATTTATTAACGTCTTTGATAGATAATTATCATCCAAATCTAATTAAGTTCCTTAAATATCAGATATAACAATGTTAATAAGCTAGCGAGAGGATATTATGGAAAAACAAAGAACACAAGCATTTAAGTGGTTCTGTGCACTAAGAGATAAGATTATAGAATCTTTCTTATTAATTGAAAAACAATCATCCGCAGAGCCAAAGATCGAAAAGAGAAAGTGGGATCGCCCAGGTGGTGGAGGTGGTGAATCTACAATTATTTTTGGTAATGTTTTTGAAAAAGTTGGAGTAAACGTTTCAAAAGTACACGGAAAATTTGCAGATTCAGCCATTAATGAGATTCCTGGTGCAAGTGAAAGTAACGGAGAGTTTTGGGCAAGCGGTATATCTTTAGTGTCTCATATGCAATCGCCCCTTATCCCTGCAGCGCATATGAACACAAGGCTGATATATACTTCAAAACAATGGTTTGGTGGAGGAATGGATTTTACGCCGATATATAAAAATGAAGAAGATTGCAAGTATATTCATGAATCAATCAAAATGACATGTGATAGATTTGACACCGGATATTATCCAAAATTTAAAGAGCAATGTGACAACTATTTTTTCTTACAACACAGAAAAGAGCCGCGTGGCATTGGTGGTATTTTCTATGATAATCTGAGTTCTGGCAATTGGGAGAATGATTTTGAGTTCACAAAAGCAGTAGGTGAAGCCTTTTTGGAAATTTATTTGCACATCATACGTAAACATATACAAAAATCTTGGACAAAAGAACAACGAGAAAATCAATTAATAAAACGTGGCAGATATGTAGAATTCAATCTGTTATACGATCGTGGCACAAGGTTTGGTTTGATGACTGACGGCAATCCAGATGCAATTATGATGTCAATGCCACCACTTGTTAAGTGGGTGTAAATCACTCTTATTGCAAATTGGGATTTCACAAAAACTGCTTGTGTCGTAAAACAATTGAATTGACTTTATGTGCATAATCAATATAACTTGAGTTATTAACATTGACTCTTTCGTCTAGTGGTTAGGACACCACCCTTTCACGGTGGTAACACGGGTTCAAATCCCGTAAGAGTCACTCAAATAGAATATAATTAAAGTTTTAAATGGGAAAAATTAGGCTTTATGTTGAAGAAGCTTTATCACAAGGCGTGAGTTTAGCACTTAATCCACAACAAAGTCACTATATTTGCAATGTAATGCGGCTTAAGAAGTATGGTAATCTCTCTCTTTTTAATGGAAAAGATGGAGAATGGTTAGGAGAAGTAGTTAATATATCGCGTAAATTGACAAAAGTTACACTCAAAGAATGTACTAAACAACAGCAGTATGAGGAAAATTTATACTTATATTGTGCCATGGTAAAAAGTGCTGCTTTGAACAACATAGTAAGACAGGCAACTGAAATGGGAGTAACCTGCATTCAATTTATTTCAACGGAACGTACAGTAGTAAAAAACATTAACCTAAGTAGAGCAAAATTACAGGCAATCGAAGCTGCGGAACAATCCGGTAGGATGAGTATACCAGAGATTTTGCCTCCTATTAACTTTTGTGAGTTACCTGATTCCCAGAGTAAAAATTTTGTTTTATGTGATGAAACAGGTAAAGCTGATAAAGTGCTGAAAGGCAAAAAAAATGTTGCTATTATTGTTGGCCCTGAAGGTGGTTTTTCATCTTATGAACTTGATCTTGCCGATAAGTTTTGTCAAAAATTGAGTCTAGGAAAAAGAATTTTAAGAGTCGATACTGCTGTAGTTGCTGCACTAACTTTCACCAATTGGTGTAGCTAGATTTTTAAATATGGCTAAGATAAAGAAATCTGGTTCAGTGTTGCGCGCACAAAAACTCTGTAGACTCTCTACGAAGCAGTCTGTTGTTAAAGAGGAGCTAATAAAAAACATATTCTAAGATAATATTAAATCTCGTATTATATTTTTTCTAAAGTAAACAAATGAATCTTGCATTTTGCCTGAGTTATTGATACTCTGAGTAAAGAAGTCGGGGCGTAGCGCAGCCTGGTAGCGCATTTGGTTTGGGACCAAAGGGTCGGGAGTTCAAATCTCTCCGCCCCGATGTTAGTATAATTGTAAAAACGCTGTAACATAAGAGCAATCTCCATCAGTAAGCAAGTAGCTGACACTGGAATGACATCATTTACCATGTAAATTGTGGCATATTACATTTTAACGCTCAAGTTTATAAAATAATTGACAATGTTAATTTTCTAATTTATAAATAGATTTTGAAATGATTACCGAAGGAGGTATAGAGTTTGATAGAAGTATCAGTCCATTATGGTGATGTAGACAGAGCTCTTCCAGTATTGAAAAAAACAATTCAAAAGGAAGGAAGAGGGTTGAAAATGAAAAAACAATATCATGAAAAAAAATCAGAAAAAAGAGCCAAAAAGAAAGCTGAAGCTAAAAAAAAGAGGTACCAACAAGAGTGCAGAAGGCAGCGTTATGGTTGGTAGTTTGTACTCAAGTTAATAGTTTATCATTGGTTGTTTTATGAATATTCACGAATATCAAGCGAAAGAAGTTTTGCATAAATTTAATGTCCCAGTGCCAAAAGGTTTTGTTGCTACATCTGCGGAAGAAGTAAAGACTCAAGTAAGTCAATTAAAATCTGACGTGTTTGTAGTTAAAGCTCAAATTCATGCAGGTGGTAGGGGTAAAGCCGGTGGCGTAAAGCTAGCAAAGTCAGCTGAAGAAGCTCAACAGTTTGTAAAGGACATGATTGGTATGACTTTAGTTACTCATCAAACAGGGCCAAGCGGGCAGCAAGTAAGAAAAGTGTACGTTGAAGAAGGCTCAAGCATTAAGAAAGAGTATTATTTAAGCCTGGTAATCGACCCGAAGCTCAGTAGGCCAATATTCATATTTTCCTCAGAAGGTGGAATGGACATTGAAGAAGTGGCGAAAAATTCTCCCGCAAAAATTGTGAAATTTGATATTGATTCTGCTACAAGTTTTGATAGCAGCAAGTTAAGCAGCAGTTTTCATTTGAGTCCAGAACAAATAGAAAAAATAACAAATGTTGCAAAAAATATATATGATGCGTTTATTGCAACTGATGCGAGCCAAATTGAAATTAATCCACTGGTTGAAACAAGTTCTGGAGATTTTATTGCGCTCGATGCGAAAATTAATTTCGATGACAATGCTTTATATCGTCACCCAGAAATTATGGAACTTCGTGATTATGATGAAGAAGTGAAAGAAGAGATAGAGGCTTCAAAGTATGGGCTCAGTTACATCAAAATGGATGGCAGTATTGGTTGCATGGTAAATGGTGCAGGTCTTGCTATGGCAACAATGGATATAATAAAATACTACGGAGCAGAGCCTGCTAACTTTTTGGATGTTGGTGGTGGAGCGAGTAAAGAAACTGTAACTGAAGCATTTAAAATCATATTGTCTGATAGCAACGTAAGAGGAATTTTGGTTAATATATTTGGTGGTATAATGCGTTGCGATATTATCGCAAGTGGAATTGTTGCGGCTGCAAAAGAAATGAGCATTAAAGTTCCTCTAGTGGTTAGATTATCAGGTACTAATTTTGAAGAAGGAAAAAAAATCTTAGAAGAGTCAGGATTAAATATTATTGCTGCAGATGAACTGGGTGATGCTGCGCAAAAGATAGTAAAAGAGGTAAAATAAAGCATGTCCGTTTTAGTAAATAAAGATACAAGATTAATATGCCAGGGTTTTACTGGTGCACAAGGTACGTTTCATTCAGAGCAAGCTATTGACTACGGGACGAAAATGGTTGGCGGTGTAACTCCTGGAAAGGGTGGTAGCACTCACCTTAATTTACCGGTTTTTAATACTGTAGCAGAAGCTAGAGAAAAAACTGATGCGAATGCCACGGTAATATATGTACCTGCTAAATTTGCTGCTGCTGCAATACTTGAAGCAATAGATGCAAAAATAGAATTGATAGTTTGTATTACAGAGGGCATTCCTATACTTGATATGGTGAAAGTTAAGCGCGCGCTTGTTGATTCAAAAAGTCGATTGGTTGGTCCCAACTGTCCGGGAATTATTACGCCTGAAGAGTGCAAAATAGGAATTATGCCTGGCCATATCCATAAGCGTGGATACATAGGAATTATGTCTCGCTCTGGAACTTTAACTTACGAAGCAGTAGCACAAACAACCGCTGTTGGTCTTGGTCAATCCACATGTATCGGAATTGGGGGAGATCCAGTTCATGGTATGACATTTGTCGACTGTATGGAGCTCTTTTTAAAAGATGACGATACTCATGGTATTGTAGTTATTGGTGAAATAGGTGGAAACGAAGAAGAAGATGTATCACATTTTGTGAAAACAGAAAAGACTAAAAAGCCAATCGTTGGTTTTGTAGCAGGTCAAACAGCACCTCCAGGAAGACGTATGGGACACGCTGGAGCAATCATCTCTTCCAGCGGTGGAAGTGCTGGTGCAAAACTAGAAGTTATGCGGAGTGCCGGGATTGCAATTGCTGAAACCCCTGCGGTGATTGGTAAAAAAGTTTTGGAAGTAATGCATCAGTGCCTAACCTAAAACGCAACTGTACGAACGTTGTGATATAAGGGACCAAGAATGATGTCATCCCAGTGCCTTGACTACTTGGATCCAGGAAAGTTTGCTTGCTTACAAGCAAACTGATTTGGTGAGTATAAAAGTGTTGTGTTATAGCTAACGCTGACTCTACGTCATACCGCCGCGGTATCTCATCCTCTAACACGTGGCGGGATGACGAATCACTATACCGCCGCGAACCGTCACACCGCGATTCATTCGCGGTATCTCATCCTCTAACAAGCAGCGGGATGACGAGGTTATCGTCATGCCACCGCGAACCGTCATACCGCCGCAGACCGTCATACCGCCGCGGTATCTCTAGATCCCGCTAACACGTAGCGGGATGACGAATTACTATACCGCCGCGAACCGTCATACCGTCACGGTATCTCTTAGCATAGATCCCGCTAACACGTAGCGGGATGACGAGGTTATCGTCATACCACCGCGAACCGTCATACCGCGATTCATTCGCGGTATCTCTAGATCCCGCTAACAAGCAGCGGGATGACGATTGTCAGGCTAGCTGTCATTCAAGTAGCTGACACTGGTTCCTTTATGACGGCAGTGCCCAGAGGTGTCATCCCAGTGCCCAGACACTGGGATCCAGAAAACTTAATTCTAACCAAGTGGCTGCATAATAAAGACTGGATGCCAGTGTCAAGCACTGGCATGACAGCAGTCCTACGTCATACCGTCACGGTATCTCTAGATCCCGCTAACAAGCAGCGGGATGACGAGTTACTTAGCTGTCATGCCGCCGCGAACCGTCATACCGTCACGGTATCTCTAGATCCCGCTAACACGTAGCGGGATGACGAGCTTATCGTCATTCCACCACAAACCGTCATACCGCCGCGGTATCTCTAGATCCCGCTAACACGTAGCGGGATGACGAATCACTATACCGCCGCGAACCGTCACACCGCGATTCATTCGCGGTATCTCTAGATCCCGCTAACAAGCAGCGGGATGACGATTGTCAGGCTAGCTGTCATTCAAGTAGCTGACACTGGTTCCTTTATGACGGCAGTGCCCAGAGGTGTCATCCCAGTGCCCAGACACTGGGATCCAGAAAACTTAATTCTAACCAAGTGGCTGCATAATAAAGACTGGATGCCAGTGTCAAGCACTGGCATGACAGCAGTCCTACGTCATACCGCCGCGGTATCTCTAGATCCCGCTAACACGTAGCGGGATGACGAATTACTTAGCTGTCATGCCGCCGCGAACCGTCATACCGTCACGGTATCTCTAGATCCCGCTAACACGTAGCGGGATGACGAATTACTATACCGCCGCGAACCGTCATACCGTCACGGTATCTCTTAGCATAGATCCCGCTAACACGTAGCGGGATGACGAGGTTATCGTCATACCACCGCGAACCGTCATACCGCGATTCATTCGCGGTATCTCTAGATCCCGCTAACAAGCAGCGGGATGACGATTGTCAGGCTAGCTGTCATTCAAGTAGCTGACACTGGTTCCTTTATGACGGCAGTGCCCAGAGGTGTCATCCCAGTGCCCAGACACTGGGATCCAGAAAACTTAATTCTAACCAAGTGGCTGCATAATAAAGACTGGATGCCAGTGTCAAGCACTGGCATGACAGCAGTCCTACGTCATACCGTCACGGTATCTCTAGATCCCGCTAACACGTAGCGGGATGACGAGTTACTTAGCTGTCATGCCGCCGCGAACCGTCATACCGTCACGGTATCTCTTAGCATAGATCCCGCTAACAAGCAGCGGGATGACGATTGTCAGGCCAGCGCCCCTATAATGTCATCCCAGTGCTTGACACTGGGATGGCTTTGTTGCATAGCAACCGAAAAAATCTGGTGGCTACTGACAAAATTCATTATAAATAACCATTTAACTGTTGAAGAAAAAATATGCCACAGAAAATGAAAGTCAGTAACCAAAACGAATATAACAAATTCCTTGAAAAAAGGGGAAATATTTTTCGTTACATCGATGAAGCTATCGAAAATTGGTATGAAAATAGTCCAAAAATGCAGGGCGGCAACTATATTTACAGTGATAAAGTCGTAATTTTGGTGCATATAATTGTCAATCTTTTTAGAATTGGTTTAAGACAAACGGTGGGGTTTATAAAAGGATATCTGCAACAAATAGGAAAAAAATTGGCAGTTATCAGCTATTCACAAGCATCAAGAAGGTTTAAAAAACTTAATATTAAGATAAATGATTGCAGGGTTGATAAAAGCAACATGGAAAATATTGAAATTATCATAGATAGCACAAGTATCAGCATTTACAGTAACACTCCTGGCCACAGTAAGGAAAACAGTGCAGATAGAAAGTACCGAAGCTACGAGCAAGTAAGAAAGTTACATGTTATGTTAAGTGTGAATAGTAAAAAAGCTATAGCTGCAAGATACAGTAATGGCGTCTACTCTGACCACTATGGAGCTTGCGATTTGCTTGAAGAAGTTAATTTTCAGCACAAAATTATATGCAGATAGGGCATACGATAGGCACAAACTTTATAAATTGTGTAAGAAATACGATATAAAGACAAAAGTTCTACCAAAAAAGGATGCAGCAGAACATTCAAAAATAGATTATATGTCTGACAGAAATGCTGCTATTAGGTTAATAAAATTATATGGACAAGATGGTGTAAAAGAGTGGAAAAAGGAAGCAATTTATGGAAAGAGATCTTACATAGAAGGATTTTTCTCAAGGTTGAAGCAAGTATTTGGATTTAGCTTTAGGAATAAATCTGAAGTAAATCGTGAAAAAGAATTACTAATTAAGTGCTATTTGCTCAACAAATTCACTGATATTGGTATGGCTAAATTTGAAATCATTACATAAATTTGTCGTAAACCATCACTGCTTAAGGTGCTATGCAACAAAGCCCACTGGGATCCAGCTAAGTTGATAAGCATAAAAATAGATGTTTTACGTTGAAATACAACGTTTTCGATGAGATTGCAGGAAGGCTGGATGCCAGTGTCAAGCACTGGCATGACACCATTTGTTGTGTTTAACAAAGTTCGTACTTAGCTTCATGTTAGCTATAAACGTTAAGAAATTTACCAAACGAAAAAAAAGGCAAAAGAAACCCTGGTCACTGTCTATTTTCAGTATTGGCGTTTTTTAAGTCTTAAACACTGCAATTTAGCTGCTTTTAAGTGCAACTAACCTTAGCTAAAATGTTTAAGAAATTTACTAAGCAGAAAAAAAGGCAAAAGAAACCCCGTGGTAATTAGTGTTCACTCCCTAATCCTGCAAATTGGCGTACTATACTGTCTTAAACGACTTATAAGCGCGTTTCAGCTTATATAGGTAAAAACCTAGAAATATTGTGAAGACATAAGGTGCACATAGTGCAAAAAATTAAAAATAAGACGCCAACTACGTTGTTTTCTTGCTGTTTAATCTGCACAGATGAAGATAACTGAATACCTTCAGCATCATGATAAGGGGGCTGGCGGAGTTTGTCAAGTGGTTTTTGCATTATGAAAACAATTATCACAAAAATCCTATATCACCGGTCATGAATACGTTATTTGCCCATTCGATTAATAACTTACCTCCTGGTAAATCTACTGAAGTCTGTTGGGCAGTCAGATATCCACGTAGTGTGGATGCAACAAGTGCTGCACAGGCTGCACTACCGCACGATGCAGTAATGCCTGTACCTCTTTCCCAAACTCTTAAAGCTATTTCTCCAGATTTTTCAACTTGTGCAATACTAACATTAATTTTCTGAGGAAATAATGCGTGATTTTCTAGCTTTGGTCCTAAATTTCGCAATGGTATTTCACTTATGTTATCAACAAAAAAAACTATGTGAGGATTGCCAATATTTACTGCAACAGGATCTTTTAGCATTTCAAGCTCTATAGGTAAGTGAAGAGTGTCACACTCAGTAGACAAGGGAATTTCATGCCATTTTAGCAAAGGTTTACCCATGTTAACCTTTATGGATTTATCACCCACTTTAAAACACTCTAAGATGCGTTTGCTTGTTAGCTCAATAATGGAGTATTCAGCACCTTTTTCTGACATTAGCAAATATCCAACGCAACGTGCTGCATTTCCGCACATTTCAGCTTTGCTACCATCAGCATTATAGATATGCATAAAGCAATCGGCTAAACTGGAGTTTGTTATCACTATGACTTGATCGCAACCGTTTTGGTTAGCAATTTTTTTATAGTTCCAATTTAAATCATTTGCTGAACGTGAGTCTATGATAACAAAATTATTGCCAGTACCGTGCATTTTGATAAAATTTTCAGAATTTTGGCCACTCATCGTAGAAAAATATTTCTTCTACTGACCTTCTTTTTTTCTCTTTGATTTCAGCACCCTCTTCTTCGTAACCAACCGCTATCACTGACATTACGTTAAAGTCATTGGGTATATTGAACTCTTTCACTATTTTATCTCTATCAAATCCACCCATTTGATGGGCCATTAAGTTCATAGCTGCAGCTTGTAACATAAGTCCATAATTCGCTGCACCAGTGTCGTGATTAGCCCAAAGATTTTCTCCTTTACCAGATTTGCGGAAATTTTTAGCACTGAAAGATATGATTAACACTTGTGCATCTTTTGCCCATTTTTGATTAGATTCATCAAGACAACTTAGCAGCTTTTCCCATGCATTTTGATTGTTCTGTTTGTTGCATATCACATATCTCCAAGGTTCATCACCAAAACATGAGGGAGTCAGCCTTACAGCTTCCATTAAAATATCCATGTCTTCCTGAGATATTGCTCTTGTAGGATCGTATGAACGTCCGCTGTGTCTTGCTTTCATCAACGATAATAGATCTTGTTTACTTATCATTTTTAATTTAATAGTGCATAAATAATTCATTGTAGCACAATATAAACAAAATTTAAATTGCAAAACCTCTTATATATATTACATTTTATAAGTTATTTTTATTGGGAAGGTATGTTTATAACACAATCTAGCAGTAGATCAACACTGGCTGAAATATTGTCTTGCGTTTTACTTTTATTCTTGATGGCTCAAATAAGCATACCATTGCAGCCTGTGCCTATCACATTGCAAACTTTAGGAGTAATGCTTATTGGGCTTAAATTTAACCGCAGAACAGCATTCTATTCTGTGCTTACATATCTATCACTTGGTGCAATAGGATTTCCTGTTCTTGCGAATTTTTCTGGTGGTTATCACATTTTTCTCAGACCAACAGGTGGATATTTAATTGGCTGTTTAGCTGCTGTCATAGTGATGGGCGAAGTAAATGAATTACTGAACTCTAAGTATAAATCATTTGTGTGTAATTCTTTAAGTTGTCTGGCTGGTACAGTTATAATCTTTATTTGTGGTGTTAGTTGGCTTGCTGTTTACTTGGGTCTGGAACAAGCAATAATGGTGGGTGTTTTACCATTTATCCTTCCTGGTTTGGTAAAAATTTTTCTACTTGTAGCAGCTTTGCAATATTTGAAAAAATGATAAAATTTCGCCCTCATCATTTTATGTGCACCCTCGCGTTTCGGGGATATGGGTATTCTCAGGGTTTTGTAGAAAATTATAAAAAGATAGCAAGCAAAGTAATTAGTGATCCTAACACTCAAATCGAAGTAGTTGGTAACCTTGATAGTATCTGTAGTGCTTGTCCAAATCAGACTAAACAAGGTGAATGTACCACACAAGCTAAAGTTTTACAGCTAGATAGAAGGCATATGGAAATTTTAGGAATAAAAATTGGCGAGGCTTTAACTTGGAATGAGGCAATAAAAAAGATTAGAGAGAAAATGTCTTTAAAGAAATTTGATTACGCATGTGAAGGGTGCAACTGGCAGCCATATGGAATATGTAAAGATGCCCTTTTAAATTGTCATTCCTACAAAGGTAGTTGACAAAATGTTAAGATAAATTGAAGCATTTTTGTGGAAATAGACTTCTTGCATCACCTCCCAAACCACAATTGTCATTCAGTAGAAACGAAAAAACTTCCTTGACAAGCTTCGCCAGCCCCCTTATCATAAAACTGAAGCTATTGTATTTGCTTTCGCCAATCTGCAGATTAAAAGGTAAGGATTACTTAATGTATCGGCGTCTTATGTTCAATTTTTTGCAGTATATAGATACTGTATGTCTTTACAAAACTTCATCTACATCTAGATTTTTATCTAAATAAGCTGAACGCGCTTATAAAGCGTTACAAGACATCAAAAAATGCCAATACTCGACAGAGATAGTAAAAGACTAGCTAACTCGGGGATTCTTTGTCTTTTTTTCTGCTTAGTAAATTTCTTAAACATTTGCAGCGTAGGTTAGTTGCAATTAAAAGCAGCTGAATCTCGCTTGTCAAGCGTTTAAAACATAAAAAACGCCAATATTTTAAAGCGGATAATAACCCCAGGGCTTCTTTTGCCTTTTTTTTTATTTGGTAAATTTCTTAATGTTTGTAGCTAAAAGAGCCCAAGAGAGGTGTCATTCCAGTGCCCCTGTGATGTCATTCCAGTGCTTGACACTGGAATCCAGTTTTCCATATAATCTCATCGAAAACGTTGTAACCACTTTCTATGCTAGTTTGCTTGTAAACAAGCAAACTTTCCTGGATCCCAGTGTCTGGGCACTGGGATGACACCATTCTTTTTCCTGGATTCCAAACTGGGATGACAGCTAGCCTGACAATCGTCATTCCGCTACGTGTTAGCGGGATCTAGAGATACCGCGGCGGTATGACGGTTCGTGGCGGTATGACGTCTCGCTTGGGCTAACCCAGTGTTGACACTTATAGCCTTGTCATTTCAGTCTGGAATCTAGATGCAGCCACTTATTTAAAGTTAAGTTTTCTGGATCCAAGTAGTCAGCTACTTAGATAACAGGAAGAAGGTGCTGGGATGACAGGAGAAGAAGGCTACTTAGATGGCAGGGAGGGGCTACTTGAATGACGGTTCTTATCATCGGTAAACTTAGAGCTATATTAACTATTTGCCTTTTTTCTACTTAAGTTTGGGTTATGCAAGAAGTCTAATAAAGCAAAATGTAGAAGACAAAAGATAAGTGCGTTCTAAAAGGCAACACAGCATGTTCGTCCCGCTAATTAATAATATCTTTATTATTGTATGAGATAGGTAATTTAGCATTTATAAATTTGTAATGTGTTGCGCATAGCTCAAAAAAATAAGGTTTACTGGTTACACGCTGCAGCCAATGCCACAACACTAAGATCTATGTTTGTCTGCATGTTAATTTGCATTGTGATTTTATGTAGGTCTTCTGTTACCTATGCTAGTGAAAATTTGGAGATACAGAAGGCCTTTGATAGTGTTGTCAAGCATATAAAAGCTGATAAAAAATATAAAGATCTTGATGTTATTGAGAGAAAAAGTGATAAATTTAATATCAAAATTGCGCAGAATTCTGGCAAGAGTTTTGACATATACTCTACTTTAAAAAAAGCAAAAGATTCTTTTGAGTTAGGAGATAATGAGACAGCTATTTCTCTCCTTAATCAGATTATCGCAAAGTTTCCTTATCATAAAAATGCTTTAATTGGATTGGGGAACATTTATTACGTTAATAAAGAATACAAAAAAGCTGTAGAGATTTACACAAGACTGTTAAAAGAACACCCTAGTAACCCTTACATATTAAAAAATTTTCTGACGATAATCTCACAATATGATCCTGATCTGGCGTTGAGTGAAATGTTAAAATTGTATGATATACATAAAAATTATGCTCCTTTATTAGCAAATTTAGGTCTGATTTATATGAAAAAGGAGGATTATGTAAAAGGTAAGGAGTATATGACAACTGCTATTTCCCTTGATGAAAACAATATTTTTTATACCTATAATTTAGCTGTTATTCTAGATAAACTTTCAGATTTTAAAAATGCTACAATATTCTACTTAAAGTTGTTGAACATGGCTACAACTTCGAAAGATGTGAGTGAAAAAATACCTTTATACAAAGTGACAGCAAGACTAAAATTTATAAAACTCCACAGTATGCACCCAAAGATTTCATAAAAGCTTATAGCTTACCTAAATCTAATTTATCGTATCTGTTCAGGGGAGTGGCTAATGTGCAAATATTGAAGCAAAGTGCGTGACGCACAGCTGTACGAACATTTGTTTGCAAAGGTAATTTGCACAACAAATGCATAACTGTACGAACATTGTGATTTTGGCCCATCAGGAGGGTGTCATCCCAGTGCTTGACACTGGGATCCAGGAATTTTATTAAGTTGGCGAGCATAAAAATAGCTGTTTTATGTTAAAATACAACGTTTTAATGATTATGAAAAAGCTGGATTCCAGTGTCAAGCACTGGAATGACACCATTCTTTTTTCTGAATCCCAGTGTCTGGGCACTGGGATGACACCATTTATTGTAAGCTCACATTTACCCTATGATTATCTTTTTAGATCACCTTGTCTACCTATTTTGCCACTCTGCTGAACGGATACAATTTATCGCTATTTTTGTTTACAATAATAATATTGAGCTATAGAATTAGATCTAAAGGGGCAATTAGCTCAGCTGGTAGAGCATCTCGTTTACACCGAGGAGGTCGGCAGTTCAAGTCTGTCATTGCCCATTTGCTTAACTAAATGTTAGTATTATTAATTACTTCGATCAAAGTATAGAAAATGCAGGATAATATAGTACCAATCTCAATAGTAAAAGAGCTGGAAGATTCTTATCTCTCCTACGCAATGAGCGTTATCATAAGCAGGGCTATACCTGACGTGCGGGATGGATTTAAACCTGTTCATAGGCGTATATTATATGCAATGTCAAGAGCTGGATTCGATGCCGGTAAGCCATATAAAAAAGCGGCTCGTATAGTAGGGGATGTAATGGGGAAATATCACCCACATGGTGATGCAGCTATTTACGATTCCTTGGTCAGGATGGCTCAAGATTTTTCTCTTCTTTTACCACTTATTGATGGGCAAGGTAACTTTGGTTCGATAGATGGAGATCCACCAGCTTCAATGCGATACACAGAAGCAAGACTTCAAAAAGTGTCGCACTTTTTACTGAATGATATTGATGAAGATACAGTTGATTTTAGGCCAAACTACGATGGAAATGAAACAGAGCCTATTGTGCTGCCTGCAGAGTTTCCGAATCTATTGGTAAACGGTGCAAGTGGTGTTGCAGTTGGTATGGCAACCAATATTCCTTCTCATAATCTTGGAGAAATAATAGATGCTTGTATATTATATGTAGATAATCCTGAAGTTACTTTTGATGAGTTACTTGAAGTGATGCCAGGGCCGGATTTCCCAACTGGGGGAACGATTCTTGGAAGGTCTGGAATAAGATCAGCATTTGCAACGGGTCGTGGATCAATTGTTGTGCAAGGCAAGACTCACATGGAAGACCTGCCACAAGATAGGCAAGCAATAGTGATTGATGAAATACCTTACCAGGTAAATAAAGTAAAATTAATTGAGAAGATAGGTGAACTTGTAAAAGAAAAAAGAATTGATGGCATAACAGAAATTAGGGATGAGTCCGATAAGTCTGGTATTAGAGTAGTAATTGACCTCAGAAGAAATGCTGCAGCAGATTTTATACTTAATCAAATACTGGGACTCACTCCACTAAAAAGTAGTTTTAGTGTTAACACTTTAGTCCTTAACAACAACAAGCCTGCTTTGATGTCATTAAAAGAAATCATAGCTGCTTTTGTTGACTTTAGAAAAGAAGTATTAATCAGGAGAACAGAATTTCGTCTAAGAAAAACGAGGGAAAAAGCTCATATATATATAGGGCTCTACATTGCGGTCTTGAGCATAGATGAAGTGATAAAAATCATCCGTGGTGCAAAAGATCCTGCGGAAGCAAGTAGAGAACTTTTAAATAAAGAATGGAAAACTTCGAATGAAATCAACACTATTATTGAGTTGATTTCAGATAGCGCAAGCTTTTTGAAAGATGGAGTGTATAGATTAACTGAGCTACAAATTAAGGCTATCCTTGATATGAAACTGCAGCGTTTAACAGGCCTTGAAAAAGACAAATTAGAAGCTGAGCTAAGTTCAATGATCAACCTGATAAAAGAATATATCGCTTTTCTTGGCTCAGAAGAGAAGTTGATGAAGGAAATAAAAAACAATTTACAAGAAATAAAGAACAGATTTGCCGTACCACGAAAAACTGCAATAGAGGAATCAGATACGGACATTGAAGCTGAAGATCTAATTCCACAAGAGGATATGGTGATAACCGTAACTATGAATGGTTATATCAAGCGTGTGAAGCTTTCTCACTACAAAACTCAGCATCGTGGTGGAAAAGGAAAGCTAGGACAGGGGTTAAAAGAAGAGGATGTAATCACAAAATTATTTGTTGAAAATACCCACACTAGCCTTTTATTCTTTTCTAATATTGGCCGAGTTTATAGATTAAAGGTTTATAAGTTGCCTCTTGCAGAACCAACTGCACGTGGAAGAGCGCTTGTTAACATATTTCCGCTTAGCGATGGTGAAACTATAACTAATATAATGCCGTTGCCAAGTGAAAATGACGAAAATCAAAACATAGTTTTTGCTACTGCCTATGGAAACATAAGGCGTAACTCTTTAGCGGACTTTCACTATATTCCAAGCAATGGAAAAATAGCAATAAAGCTCGATGAAGGAGACAAATTAATATCGGTTAAAGTATGCAATGAAATTGATCATGTTTTACTTTCAACAACGCTTGGAAAAAGTATCAGATTTGTTGTAAGTGATGTGCGTCAATTTAAGAGTCGCAATTCAGATGGCGTAAGAGGTATCAAACTTGTAAAGAATGACAGCGTGATATCCATGACCATATTAAATGGGATAGGTGTAGCAACAGAAACAAAAGAACTTTACTTAAAAGTTCCACTTGCAAAAAGACTGGGGACTGCAATTAATAACTCCATTGATTCTAAATTGGAAAAGACTTTGAATGATTTAGGAATAGATAACGAATTATTCTTAAAACTTGCAGTGAATGAGGAGTTTATATTAACTATTACCGAAAATGGCTTTGGTAAAAGAACTTCTGCGTATGAGTATAGAATAACTAACAGGGGTGGTGTTGGTATCACCAATATTCTTACTACCAGCAGAAACGGCAATGTTGTTGCTAGTTTTCCAGTTGAGCAGGGTGATAATATCATGCTTATTACAGATAAAGGAAAGTTAATTCGTATTTCAGTAAATGATATCAGAATTGCAGGACGTAGCACTCAAGGAGTCACTCTGTTTAAAACAGAGAGTAGAGAAAAGGTGGTGTCAGTAGCGAAAATTGAAGATCCTGATTCCACTGAAGATAGTATTTCTGAAGTTGAAAACTCTATCTCTTCTCAACTGTAGTACAGGTTAAACAAAAAGCGCAAGTTTTTGTTGATTAATACGCAGTATTTAAATTAAAATATATACTTATGGCTAAGTAGAGATCGATGGACAAAAATTTAACTAAAAATAAAAAACCACTGGCAAACAAAGAGGATAAAAAAACACCTCCTGTTAAAGATCTTACTAAAAATAAGGGTAGGAGAGATTTTATAACATTAACTACGTGCGCTATGGCGGGTATAGGAGCTGCAAGTGGACTTTGGCCACTGGTTAAGTCTATGAATCCTTCTGCTGAAGTTCTAGCAACTTCCACAGTGGAGGTGAATTTGTCTGGAATTCAGGAAGGACACGGAGTAAAAGTAAAGTGGCAAGGTAAACCAGTATTCATTCGTAGACGCACAAAGCAAGAAATTGAGGTTGCAAGAGCTGTGAATGTAAAGAACTTGAGGGATCCTCAGTCAGACGAGCAAAGAGTATGCGAAGGAAAAGATGAATGGTTAATCATGATCGGAATATGTACACATCTTGGGTGTGTACCGGTTGACCATGCTACAAGAGATGGTAATGGTTGGTTCTGTCCTTGCCACGGTTCATATTATGACACATCAGGCCGAGTAATTGGGGGGCCCGCACCAAAAAATATGACTGTACCTGATTATTTTTTTCCCAGTGAGAATGTTGTGGTAATTGGCAAGAAAGCTTAACGGAACTCGTTAAAAAAAACTCACAGGATCAACATCTATTATCACTGCAATACTCGAATTCAAGTTACAATTTTTAATCCAATATTTCAGCTTTTTTTGTATGGATAGACTGTGCTTATTGTGTATTTTTAATAATACCCTATACCGATACTTATTATTTAAAAAATTTATCGCTGCTGGTGATGGGCCAAGAATTTCAAATTCCTTTTTGTCTGCACCTACATTTTCTTCCTGGATACAAGTAGTTGAGCTACTTGGATGACGGAGAAGAGATTTTACTATTTCATTCGCTGCTTTTTGTGTCGCAATCTGATTCTTACCACAAATTATAAGCGCTATTAATCTGCTAAATGGTGGCATTTTGGCTTCACGTCTTGACTTAAGTTCAATTTCATAAAATGAGTCCCTTTTTTGATGCAGCAATGCTTTTATTATTGAACTTTCAGGGTTATTGGTTTGCACTATTACCATTCCTTTTTCATTAAACCTTCCTGATCTGCCTGCAACTTGGTGCAACAATTGATACGTCTTTTCCGCTGCTCTTAAATCAGAATTTTCGAGACTCAAATCTGCATTTATTACTCCAACCAAAGTTAATTTGGGAAAATTGTGCCCTTTAGCAATTATTTGTGTGCCGATTATAATGTTCACCTCTTCTTTCAGTACCAAGTCAATTACGTTACTAACCGACTTCTGATCGCTGCTTATCATCGCAGTTTTTGCGTTTGGTATTAATTTCACCATTTCTTCAAGTAACCTTTCAATTCCTACGCCATAAAGGGACAATGACTGTTCACCTTGGCAATTAGAACATTTTTCTGGAAGTTTCAATTGATAAGAGCAATGATGGCACAAAAGAGCATTTTTTTTCTTGTGATATGTAAGCCAAACAGCACAATTTAAGCAGGAAATTTTATATCCACACTTTTTACAAACTGCCAGTTGTGCATACCCTCTGCGGTTTAGAAAAAGCATAACCTGCTGTTTTTTCTCTATGGTTTGTTTGATGCTTTCAAAAAGCTCATCGGAGATCCATTGCTTGTTGCTTCTCATATCCACTACTTTAATGAGTGGCAATTCTGCACCACCGAATCGCTTAGTTAGCTTTACATGATTGTAATTCCCGCTTTTAACATGATGAATCGTTTCAAGCAGTGGAGTAGCTGATGATAAAATAATCGGAATATTTTCAAATTTGGCTAAGATTATCGCCATATCTCGAGCATTATATATAATTCCCTGTTCTTGTTTAAAAGATGAGTCGTGCTCTTCATCAACGATAATCAATTTTAGGTTTTTATAAGGCAAAAAAAGTGCTGATCGTGCACCAATAATTATCTGCGCATTTCCACTTGCTATATTGAGCCAATTATTCCGGCGAGTTTTTGGAGTGAGCCCTGAGTGCCATTCAACTAAGTTTTTTGATATCTGACCGCGAACACGATTTACCAATTGTGAAGTTAAAACAATTTCAGGTAGGAGGATTAAAACTTGTGCATTACCTTCTCCTGATGTCATTTCAACACGTTCTGGTGTCATACTAGTACGTGGCAAAGACGGTATGCTAAATGTTACAGTGGGTTTTGCCTTGAGTACAAAGGTGTCATTCCAGTGCTTGACACTGGAATCCAGGAATTTTGATTGTAAATTAGGTATTGGTCTTAAGTTAAAATAAACATTTGTAATGAGGTTATATGGAAAACTGGATCCCAGTGTCAGGCTACTCGGATGACACCCTCTTGGTAGACCCAAATCACAATGTTTGTACAGTTGTGTTTCTGGGCACTGAGATGGTAAAGTCTGAGCAGCATTTGGAACGGCAGTGTAATTCTTAATCAATTGTGCAATCACAGACAAATAAACTTCTGTTTTTCCAGATCCTGTCTCACCGTCAAGCAAAGTCACTGAATATTCGTTCAAATTGCTTATTATTTCATCACTAGCTACCTGCTGTTCAGGGCTTAATTGGCAACTTATTTCACTTATTTCCTGCTTCTGCTTAGCACAAATCAATTTGTCTATTTGGTTTACTTTTAACACTCCTCCCATTATCACTTTGACAAGCATACCAATAGGTATTAAGTTGTATTGCGCAACCCACTCTGCAAACGCAATCAATTTTGGTCTAATATTTGGTAAATCGATTTTTTGCTCAATAAATTTTAATTCTCGGTTACTTTTATCACTGTATTTCCAAACTATTCCGATTAAGCGTTTTTTGCCGAATGGCACCACTACGTAATCTCCAAGTAAAATCTCAGTATTTTCCTCAATTGCATATGAAAATAACTGATCAATTGGAAGTGGTAGTAATACGTCAACTGTTCTTGCCATAGTGATTGAGTTTAGCATTGTTTTAAGGATTTGTTTGCTTGATTTTTGTGGGTTAAACTGGTATTATGTAAGTTTATTTGGCTAGGATGGTAAATATGCAAGAGGCTCATATACAGAAACTAATAGAATTTTCTGAACTTCATAAGAACTTTATGCAGAACAGAAGACCAAGCGAGTCGGGAAAACAATTATTTGAGATAAGTGAGGAATTTAAAAGGGAACACCCTGAAGTTAGATTGAATGTACGCAGTAATGTGATTGATAAGAGAACTTTTGCTTCACACGGTACCAATGCTTGGGCATTTTTTTCAGCATTTGCTTTTACAAATGGCCAATTACTACCAAAAAATGAAATGAAAGTAAGGGGAATACCTGTTGTTGTAGGCGAATTGATATATGAGAAAAATAGATATAGTCCAGGTTCCCATTATCCAAACACAGTGAGCCAAAATAGTGTGTCAACAGTTGGGCTTAATAATGAAAGCTCGCATTTGTTTAACACATTTCGCTACGCAGAAATGGCAATGCAGAAACACAGTTATAACTATAATAGTTTTTGTGAAACATACCTTAAAAAATATCATAAACAAAGTGTAGATAAAAGTGTTATGGAAAAAGCTAATAAGCTTTTGAAAGATGATGGATCTATGGAAGAAGCATATGATAGATTATCTACTATTCCAATAGTAGTTTTAGGAGATGGAATTGGAGGAGTATTTATAGGTGGAGGTAGGTATGGAATTCCTAACGAATACTTATGTGAAAGATTTAACATTAGAGTTATTATAGTGGCTGAAGAAGATAAAGAGTATATCAGAAATTTGATTAATAAAATCAATCCAAAAATAGCTGAAGGTATAATGTACCTAGCTATCAAAGAGGTTATGGAGCTTGAAGTTGAGCGTATTAAAACAGCCCCTAATAAGTTCTGCATGCGAGAGATCTTTCTAGGTGGAAAGCACATCTCTGTTCCATTTGATTTTAAAGATAGCTTTGTGAGTGATTTCGAAAGGGAACTTAAAGGTAAATTAACTTTCAGTTTTTCTGATCGGTTTAATGTGTGCAAAATAGAAAAGAAAAAGCTAGTAAAAAGAACGATAAAAGGTAGACCCGAAATATCTAATGCCACTATAACTTACTATCAAAATCCAGATCTAACTTCAGAAACAATAATTGATGATGTAGATTACAGTGTAGTGTTTACCGAATCATTTCAATCAAAAGTGGGTAGCAATGTGGCTATTAACTGTGATAATGAGCAAATTTTAGAACAACCGACTGCAAGCAATGTCACTACACAACCATTTACCCCAACTTCTGCACAACAGAAGCAACCAGTAAATGGTGGCCTACAAACGGTTACAGGCAGTGCAGTTCCATTGCAGCAAACACCTGTCAGTAATGGAACTAATAATAATCTACAGCCAAAAAAGCAAGATAATCAGCCACCTGTAGTAGACAATAAAATACATGATTCCTTACAAAAACAAGCTTCAGGAATTTCCCCAAGAGTTATAGGCTTAGCATTATTATTTGGTGCTGTAGGAGCCACACTAGCTGCAATAGGAATTATACCTGAGATTGTTGCTATTGGAGTAGTTGCAACTGCTGTATTATTAGGAATTGCAGGTGCAGCATTAGGTGGTATAGTAGGGTATCTTACAGACATAACAGTAAACAAATGTTGTAATAGTGAAGCTGTTATGAAAGCTGCGTAACTAATGTCGTTCGAATAGCTCGTCTAGACATGTTTTTTCTGGGTTCTAGTATTGTGTGCACAACTGCATGAACATTGCGATTTGAGAGCAACTTTCACTAGGAAGGGTGTCATAGGCACTGGCATCCAGGTTGTGAGCAAGCAAACTGATTTGGTGAGCGTAAAAAGTAGCTAATCTGTACTAAATAAATGTTTTTGATGAGGTTGCATAGAAAGCTGGATTCCAGCGTCACGCACTGGAATGACACCATTTGCTGTGTGAATTACCTTAACAAAAGCAAATGTTCATACAGTTGTACATTATGCACTGAAATGACAGATTGCAATTACCTTACCTAGGTGCACAAAAAAATCTTAACATTTAACACATTTTTCATAGTACAGACCGTATGATTGATAAATATTAAAATAATTAATACAATATTTGGAGCTACCAATGGTCAACGATAAGATTACTTTGAACTTTGAGATAGAAAAAGGCGAACCTATAGATCGATACTACTTTTCTGCACGTATAAAGCTTACAGATGAAAGCAAAAATCTTTTGCGTGAGAAACTTGGCAGTACAATTCAATTCGATAATCTAGATGATCACTTCAATCTTAACCATGAGAATTTTTATATCTACTACAATAAATATAGTGAGCACAATGGTAGAAGCGAGCTATACGTTAGGGATGATAACGGTAGATATTTAACTTCCAATCTTCCACTTAATCACTATGGATTCTCAATGGAACTATCATCTGATGGGGCGTCAATAGCAGATTATGGTTTTTATCCTCTGTATGCAATCTATAACCCAAATCACTATGATAAAGCAAAGGAAAAAGTATTTGATGATCACGGTGAATTGTCACCAATTGCATCAAATGTGTTAGATAATTTTTTAAGCAACACAAATAGCTTAACCACACAAGAGATGTTTTTACAGTTGCAAAATAAAGCTACTGAAAAAGAGGAGAAATTGATAAGAGAGAAAAGACAAGCAGAGGAAGAATTAGATCAAAAGAATGAGGAATTAAAGGAGTTCATAGAAAAAGGTGAAATTACCTTGTTTAAAGTGGTAAAAGGTAATGACGTAGGTAACGGGCGTTCAGCAGTAGTTTTACAGTTTACTGCAGAAGGTAAGGGGACAAATGAAATTACCCTTGATTCCGAAAAATTCTATATAGCAGATTATGAAGATAGTGAATTCTTGCATTGTGTTAGTTCTGATTATGACATGCTACTTGATTATGAAAATTTATTCTTTGTGCTCAATAAAAGCTTCTACTCAGACTTTGAAAGTGGGTTTTATTCAGCAGACAGCACTGATCCCTATAATTACGCTAAATATTCAAAAGAACCATATTTGAGTGGTGATCAGCTATCTGAAAAATTATCTAATGAGTTGGAGGAAGATAGTAATCAGATAGGTACTGAATTTACAATTGATGATGAACAAATAGACGAAGAAGTTGTGGTAGGAAATGAAATTAAATCTAGGAAGAAAAGGGTAGTTGATGAGGATAGTAAGAAAAACGTTATAGAAGATGTAAATAAGGCAGATGAAAACGGTGCAACACTTTTGCACTCTGCTGCTTCATTGGGAGATTTAAGTAAGATAGTAACGCTTATAGAACACAATGCGTATATTGATGCAAGAGACCATAACGGACAAACGCCACTACATTATGCTATTCAGTCAGGAAATACGGAAGTAGCAAAATACCTTATTGATAATGGTGCGAACCTTAATATTCAGGACAATTATTATCAGAAAACTAATACTCAATATGTTTATTACAAAACACCTTTACACTATGCTGTTGAATCTGGAGATACAGAGATAGCTAAATACTTAGTAGATCATGGTGCAAATCCTAATATTCAGGATGCTTATTCCAGAACGCCACTACAAAGTGCTATTTATTCAGATAATACAGAAATAGTGGAATATCTGTTAGATCATAATGCAGATCCTAATAGTAAAGGTTATACTCCTCTATTGTTTACTGCTGTTAAGCTAGGACATACAGAAATAGTTAAGAATTTAGTTGAACATGGTGCAGATCTTAATGTCAAAAACACCTCTGCTCAAACACTACTACATTATGCTATTGAACTAAAACATACAGAGATAGCTAAATACTTAATAGATCACAATGTAGACATTAATACTCGTGATATTAGCTCTGGCAAACCTCCACTACATTTTGCCATGAGCATAAAAAATACAGAGGTAGCAAATTACCTAATAGAGCATGGTGCAGATGTTAATGTTAAAGATAGTTACGGTTTAGCACCTTTACACTTTGCTGTTAATTTAGGAAATCAAGAGATATTAGAATATTTAATAAAGAATAATGCAAATATTGATGTTCGAGATAGTGAAGGCTGGACACCACTTATTCATGCAGTAAGGCATGGGCAATTGGACAAAGTAAAGTACCTGATAAAGAATGGAGCTGATGTTGATATTCATGGTAATGAAGGATGGACGCTATTTGAGCATGCTGAACAATGGATAGATGATAGAAGAATATTAAAGGATGTAATCAATAGTGATAGAAAATATGCAGATGCTGCAAGTTGGGAAAAGACTGGAAAAGATATGCTTGATTACCTTAAGGGAGTCACAAAAAATACTATACAGGAAGAAGAATCTAACTATATAGATCAAATGCAAGCGGATGATAGCAGCAGTTATGTTGAAGATCAACCAGCTTCGCAAAGCAATCGTGACGGTTATGCTGACATGGAAAAAGCCCTGCAGGAGAAATTGCATGGAGATGAAATACGCAAGCAAAGTAATGAGAAAGCTCAAAAAGATATGGAAACAAGAAAAGTCACTGTGGAAACTGAAAGTAGCAATAATAAAATTGAAAAACAAGCAAAACCAATAGAAGACGAACAAGAAACTGTTATGGCAAGTGTGATAGAAAATATGGATAAAAATTCTGATATTGAAGCAGAAATTTCTAACAGTGTTGCAAATTCACAATATCCCTTAAAAATAAGGACAGGAAGTCCTCTTGAAGTGGGAAAGTATAAGGTGGAGCTGCAAGTGACATATGATGATATAAAGAATTTTTATGATACCGTACGTGGCAAGTACCATGACGGCAGTGGATATAACCGTGAGCAAGTAATGGTTTTATATAATGAAATTGTTAGGCCCGCTCACAATCATCGTTACGAGCAATTTACTCTTGATGAAGCACATGTTGCTAATGATCACCTATTTATCAAGGGTCAGGATTTTGGAACTCTACATGATTTCAATGAGATGTTCTATAAAAGTGATGAATTGATTTGATCAATATTAGCGCAATAAATTAATTTTAGTGAGATTTTTATTAAAATATTAATTGTCCAATGGTATAAATTATTGTAATATTAGCTAATACAGTTAATATTTTAAAATAATTAATATGCCAAGATACGTTAAGAAATATATTAATAGTATTACTGAGTCTAATATATTAAAAGTTTATACTTCCGAAGATAACTCTCAAATTAAAGTATTTTTCAAAATTGCAAATGAAGAAATTGATAGAATTTTTTCAGGGCAAGAAGTAGTGAAATTTTTAAATCAAACTACCAATATAAGAGATCATGAAAACAAATCTGCCATTAGTAAAAATGTGGAACAAGGCATCATTAGAGATGTAGAAGGTATACATAGAGAGAATGGTAGATATGTATATAAATCGGATTTATTAGCTGAAGAACAGTACAGAGAGCTATTTGATAGCAGGCAAGCTATAAAATTTAATTTGAATGACTTTATGTCAGATAGCATATCAAAAATTGTACACTTAAGAAGTAGATTTGAAGGAATTTTGGGTTTTGATCCCGAAGAAGGCCTATGTCAGCCATTAATTTATTTTATTACTCTTTTAGGATTAAAGAGTAGGGAAGACTTTGCTAAACTTCTCAAGTCTGGTGATGTTGTGTCTGAACAAGATTTTATAGCTTATGTTGATGGAAGAAAAGAACAAACGACCGGATTATTAGCAACGCAGATCTTGCTACAATTCTTACCTATTCTTCATATTCAGAGCATTGAGAGACGTGAGGGAGATCAATTTTATGACAAGACAATATATGAACAAGAGTGTAATGATTTATCGTCAACAGAAGTATGGATCCATATTAATCAAGAAAAAGTTAAGTGTGCTTTGGATAATGTAGAGATAGAATGCTGCTTAGAATTTAATTTCTCCTGTTATACTTGTAATGAAGGAGATAGTGATGATGATGACGAGAATATTGCACATTCTATGTTGGTATATAAAGCAGAGAATGGTAAATACATATTTTTTGACCCTAATAGAGGAGCAGTTGGCTTTTGTCCTAATACAGGAGTTGCTAATTTTACATCAGAGGAGGTTTGTAGGGCAGTGGAACTGGCTGTAAATTTTTATTCATATAATATGTATATTGAAAATTCTCCAGATTATTGTGAAATTTACGTTACGCTTAGAAACGCAACATTAATGTTAAGGAAAGCTGAGGAACTTTATGAAACAAGAGAGAGAACAAATTCAAAAATAGTTGATATATCAGTTGATAACAATACTGGTAAATTGTTGCTTACACCTATAAATCTATAGAGATATACAATTGCCATAAAGATTTATGTATATGCCTTTATCTTTAAGATCGTTTATCAAGTATAGACATCAGCTCGTCCCATTCTCTTTTACCAATATTACTTTCTTCTCTAGTAACGGTTTCCCCTTTAATTAATTTACGAATTATGTCTAAACCAGTTCTTGAAATACAGGCTGATTCTAGGCAATATTCAACAAAGGCATTGTAGGCCAATGGGACCCATTTTTTTATTATATCCAACATAACTTCTGCATAAACTCTGATTTCATATTGGGCGTGCTTATCAGCTCTAAGCTTCAAAAAATGAAAAAGGTTATGTAGATCTATTTTCCAATAAAATTGCGTGTAGTAATTAAGCGTTAGGTTAGTTCGGGCAATTTCTCTTGCAAGCCCCTGCTCAATAAATTTTTCATAATGAAAATATACTAAATTAGAGTCATTTGTTAGAGAATCTATTATTTCCTTTGAGGTATCTGGATCAAAAGCTTCCCCACTACCTTGTTTATTATTGTCAGATTGTTTTGCAACTTGTTCTGGTTTAGGTGTATAAAATTCATTATCAAGTATTGAATACCTTGCTGAATATTCATTCACATTTGCAGTTCTATGCCTTATCCATTGCCTTGCAACAAAAATTGGAAGTTTCACGTGAAACTTAATTTCACACATTTCAAATGGAGTTGTATGATGATGTCTCATTAAATACTTTATAAGTGCTTCATCCTGACTTATCTGTTTTGTTCCCTTGCCATAAGAAACACGAGCAGCTTGAACTATGCTACTGTCAGAGCCCATATAATCCACTACTCGAATAAATCCATGGTCTAATACCTTATGTTCTTCATATAAGATTCCATCTATTTCTTTTACTGTAGTTCGTTTGGTTGCTTCATTCATAAAATATCCTCAAGATGAAATGGAGATATCAGCTCCACATGAATTGAGTTTTTCATGCATTGCTTCATATCCTCTCCATAAATGATGTGAATTGTTTATTATAGTTTCTCCACCGGCTACCAAAGAAGCAAGCACCAAAGCTGCTGTTGATCTTAAGTCAGTAGCATATAGATTAGCTCCAGATAAGCTTTTTATTCCACTTATAGTAGCTTTGCTTTTCTCGATGCTGATATTAGCACCTAACTTTCTCAATTCATCTGCATGTGCAAATCTGTTTTCAAAAACGTTCTCTTCAATTACTGATATCCCATCAGCGATGCACATTGCAGACATCAGTTGTGGTTGCATATCACTGGGAAAGTTGGGGTATGGATCTGTTGCAATGTTAGCAGACCTAATAGAGCAATTTTTTCTGGAAATCATAACCCCCTCATTATATAGTTCAACATTAGCCCCTATAGCTTTCAATTCATTCACAATACATCTTATATCAGATAGACTTATTCCTTCTAACTCCAACTTACCACCGGTTATTATAGCAGCTAGTGCATAGGTGCCTGCTTCTATGCGATCTGGTATTATTTTATGAATACATCCATTTAATGCTTCAACTCCTGTTATTGTGATCCTTGTATCACTAATCTCAATATTAGCACCCATTTTCTTTAGGAACTCTATTAAATCAAGAACTTCCGGCTCCGTTGCAGCATTGTTTATTATTGTCACTCCTTCTGCAAGTGTTGCTGCCATTATTATGTTTTCTGTTGCGCCAACACTTATTTTCTCAAATGTGATTTCTTTTCCTTGTAGCTTTCCTTTCACTGTTGCAATTATATTACAGCCTTCAACTTTAATTTTAGCTCCCATTTCTTCTAATGCTTTGATATGCATATCAACGGGACGCTTTCCGATATTGCATCCACCAGGAAAGACTGTTGTGATTTTACCAAATCTACTGAGAATTGGAACTAGCATTAAAAAAGATGCTCGCAGCTTACTTGCAGTTTCATGTGACATTACGTGATGGTTGATATTACCGCAGTCAATTTCCAAAGTATGATTTGCTTTATAATCTTTATTACATGTAAAGTTCACTTTCGCTCCAAGACTCTCAAGCAGCTTAGACATTAGATGCACATCAATTAAATCAGGTACATTATGCAAAATCACCGGGAAGCTACTCAATAGACTTGCTGCCATTATCGGTAAAATAGCATTCTTTGAACCATTAATCTTGATTTTTCCGACCAGGGATTTGTAGTTATTTCTTATTAATATCTTGTGCATTTAATTAGATATAAAGTATATATTCATTAATTTATTGAAGTCTTACTAAGTATAATAGATTGACCGTAAAAGGCAAAAATTTGCTTTTTCTCCCTCCGTCATCCAAGTAGCGTGACACCATTGTTTTCTTTCTTAGCCAATTATTGATACCTTACGTTTATTTTATCCTTAAGAGGTTTAATTATAATTTTTTCCAAAGATGAGTGATGCATTAGTGCCACCAAAACCAAACGAATTAGAAAGTGCATATTGAATTTTATGCTCTTGAGCTTTAAGTGGTACAAAATTTAAATCACATCCTTCTGAAGGTTTATGTAAATTTAAGGTTGGCGGAATAATTCCATTATTTAACGCAAGAATACTAAATATTGCTTCAACGCTCCCTGCAGCACCAAGTAAATGTCCTATAGAAGATTTAGTTGAAGAAACAGGTATTTTATAAACGTAGTCACCGAATAACTGTTTCATTGCTATTACTTCAATTTTATCTCCAAGTGGTGTTGAAGTTCCATGTGCATTAATATACCCTACTTGATTGGGATTAATTTGTGCGCTCTTTAAAGCAAGCTGCATTGCCTTAAATGCGCCTCTTCCTTCTGGATGTGGTGCTGTAATGTGGTGTGCATCCCCTGTCAGTCCGTACCCAACCAGTTCAGCATGTATTTTTGCCCCCCTTTTTTTTGCATGTTCGTATTCCTCCAGCACCAATATACCTGCTCCTTCACCCATAACAAAACCATCGCGTTCTGCATCCCATGGTCTTGAAGCTTCTTTGGGTTTATCATTGAATTTAGTTGATAACGCCTTCATAGATGCAAAACCTGCAATTCCAACTCTACACAGTGCACTTTCTGCTCCACCTGCAATCATAACATCCGCTTCACCAAGTTTTATAGTTCTTGCTGAGTTTATGATTGCATGCGCACCTGTTGCACATGCGGTTACTGCTGAATCGTTTGGACCTGTAAATTCGTATTTAATAGAAATATGGCCAGATATCAAATTTATTAGACTTGCAGGGACAAAAAATGGACTGACACGTCTGGGCCCTTTTTCCTGCATGGTAATAACATTTTCCTGAATTGACGGAAGACCACCTATACCAGAGCCAATAGTTACGCCAACACGTTCTCTATCTACTTTTGAATCTTCTAAAGATGAATCTTCCACAGCTTGAATCGCTGCTGCAATGCCGTAATGAATAAAACGATCCGTTCTTTTTAGATCTTTTTCAAAAATATAACCTACAGGATTAAAGTAATTCTCAATGTTATCGGATTGCACAGGCACCTGCCCTGCAACCTTGCAAGCAAGATCAGAAGAGTCAAATCTATCTGTATTGATTGCTTTTATGCCAGACTCGCCTTTTATCAGCCTTGACCAAGTGTTGTCAACATCTGCCGCTAGTGGAGTGATTAAACCAACACCAGTGACTACTACTCTTCTGCTCATTTAACACTAACTATTAGCCTTTTTTACTATTAATGTACTCAACTATTTGCTCCATAGTTTCCATTTTTTGTGCGTCTTCATCTGGGATTTCTATCCCGAACTCTTCTTCTGCCGCCATGATGATTTCAACTGCATCTAAACTGTCTGCACCATGCTCCGAAAGCTTTGAAGAGCTGTTGAATTTCTCTACATCCTTACTAATGTGCTCTAGTATAATCTTTTTCACTTTCTCTTCTATGTCTTCTCTAGTGCTCTTTGCTAGTTCGCTATTCACATTTCTTACCAAAAAAATAACCTATTCTTTGATGTTATAAAAAATTTTTATGTTTGCAATATCTTTTATAACTGATAAACTACAGTAAAGTTTTCTACTGCCCTAGCTGGCTAGCGTTACGTGCTAAACAATTAACAATTCAAAAATGCTAGACGAAACAACAAAAAATTTGCTTATTGTAGAAGTAAATAAACTCTTACCCGAAAATAGCGAGAATAAGCTTATATCAGCTATGCGTTATATACTCCTTGCTCCTGCAAAACATATACGCTCCTTTTTAGTTGTAGCTTCATCGCGAGTGTTTAACGCGGAAGCTAAAAAAGTAATATCAGTTGCTGCAGCAATTGAATTTGTTCATGCTTATTCTCTAATTCACGATGATTTACCGTGCATGGACAACAGTGATACTCGCAGAAGCCAGCTAAGCTGCCATAAAAAATTTGATGAAGCAACAGCAGTGCTTGCCGGAGATGCACTACTTACTCTGGCTTTTGAGGTATTATCTTCGTTAAATGAGAAACGCTGTGAGATCATAAAAGTGCTCTCTCAAGCAATAGGAATTAGGGGAATGGTGGGAGGACAGGCTTTAGATATTAACAGTGAGCATATAGATTTTAGACCCCAACCCTCTGTCATTCAAGTAGCGGACACTGGGATCCAGAAGGCTTTGCCTACAAGCATTTCGTGCAAAAAGCCATGCGATGGTGGAGCTGAACATGAAATGGATTCCAGTGTCAGCTACTTGCATGACACCCTTTCTACCTTAAAACCACAACATTCGTACAGCTGTATGTATAACGCTGGAATGACGTCGGGCCAAGCTGATAAAATAAAAGAAATTCATTTGATGAAAACCGCAAAATTATTTGCAGCTTCATGCGAAATAGGCGCTATAATAGGGAATGCTACAGACAAGCAACGTAAAGCGTTATATAACTACGGGATAAACCTAGGGCTTATCTTTCAAGCTAAGGATGATATTGAAGACTACGAACAAGATAAAACAAATAATCTAATGTCTGTGCTTGGTAAAAGTGAAGTAGAGGACTATATAGACGGCCTCTTTAAACAAGGCTCGGATAATTTGAGTGCGCTTTCAGGGGATACTAATTATTTATATGATTTATTGAATCAAGTAAAGAAAGATGGTTAGAAAAATTATATTACAAATGCTTATTTCCGTAGTAATGATTCTCACTTTAACTTCTGCTTTTGTGTTTACTATTGTCTATATAAACAAAGGTAAACCGGAAAAAAAGGACAAGCTTTATGAGATAAATGCCACGCATGGTGGCTTGATACAGACGATAGCACATTACCTAGTGAAGCCAATACTTGAATCAGCACTTGACCGCTATATTGAAAAGCATGGGCTAACAGAATATTTAGAAGAAATAACGCAGCAAAAGGAAGAAGATTCAATAAATTTTTATGAAATTACTGAAGGTAATGGCAGTAAGGCTTTCTGTGGCCTGGAAGTCCTACTGCAAATATATAAAATTTCTAATAATAACTTAGCAACACTCCCTAGCAAAGTTTCTGATGTTACTTTGAAAATAGGTCAAGATGACCTAAAAGAAGTGGGTTTAGGGGTGATAGGTATGAAAGAAGGCGGAGAGCGTGTAGTTACTATTGCTAATGATAATAAAATGAATTTTAATTCTTATTACGTCAAACTGATCGAAGTAAAGGATAAATATCCCGACTCAGTAAATAATCTGATGGTTTTTAATGACTTAATTAACAAGACTGGAAAACAAGTAAGGTGCGGTGATGAGATATCGGTTAAATATAGTGTAAAGGAGCATAATGGAGAATATATAGTCAAAGATCAAACAGTGCAATTCAAAGTTGGTAACAAAGAAATACCACTTGCTATAGAGTTTGGTGTTGTGGGAATGAGAGCTGGTAATAAAAGAACTATTCTTTCTCCGCCTGACCTTTTGACTATTACTGACGATATGTTAATAAAAGACATAGATTATGATGAAGAAAATATCTCAATAATTGACTTAAGATTAGATGTTAAGCAAGAGGTCGCAACACACCATTCTACTGTTGAAAAACAGCCTAAAGAATATAGCTGAAATTTTAGGTCTACTGGCTGATCTTCTGAACACTCTCTAACTGCTTAAAATAGGCTTCTCGTTTTTCCTAAAGTATAAACTTAGATAAATCAAGCTGCTTCGAAATCGACTCAAGTTTATCTTTTACATACTTGCTGTCTATAATGAATTTTTCGCTATTTTTCTCAGAAGCAATGAAACTTATTTCGTCTAAAAGCTTCTCCATGACAGTGTGAAGCCTTCTTGCGCCTATATTTTCCACTTGCCTATTAACTGTAAACGCTATTTCAGCTATGGTTTTTATACCATCATCAGTGAACTCAAGCGTCACATTTTCTGTTTTCATTAAAGCTATGTACTGCTTTAACAAACTAGATTCTGGTTCCTTTAATATTCTTATTAAATCCTCTTGAGTAAGTGCCTTAAGTTCTACCCTGATCGGTAATCTGCCCTGCAATTCCGGTAAGAGGTCAGATGGTTTAGACTGATGAAAAGCACCAGATGCAATAAATAATATATAGTCTGTTTTTACATGGCCATACTTAGTTGTAACAGTTGTTCCTTCAAGTAGTGGTAACAGATCGCGTTGCACTCCTTCTCTGTTTACTTCACCTTTTATTTCTGTACGCGCTGCAATTTTGTCTATTTCATCCAAAAATACTATACCATCGTTACTAACAAGATCAATGGCTTCTTTGATTATCTTATCTTCATCCATTAGCTTTTCACTTTCTTCATTAATTAATATTTCACGCGCTTCTTTTACCTTCACCGTAATAGTTTTTGTTTTTTTGCTCCCGTTAAACATCTTGCCCATTATTTCTGTTACATTCATCACACCAACTTGCCCACCTGGCATGCCTGGTATATCGAAAGTAGGCAACATACTCTTGCTCTCTCTGACGTTAATGGAAACTTCTCCGTTCTCAAACTCTTTATTTCTTAATCTTTCTCTAAAGATTCTTTTACTCTCTCCGGTTGCATCTTCGCCTACCATAGAGTTTACTATTATTTTCTCAGCTAAATCTAAAGCCTTTTCAGCTAAGGCTTTACAGGCTTTCTCTTTAACTAAAACTATTGCTGCATCAACTAAATCGCGTATTATCGAATCAACGTCACGTCCAACGTACCCTATTTCAGTAAACTTCGTTGCCTCAATTTTTATGAATGGTGCACCGGCAAGTTTTGCTAAGCGACGAGCTATTTCAGTTTTACCAACCCCTGTATGACCGATCATCAATATATTCTTAGGTATGATTTCATCACGCAATGGAAATGGAACCTGATTGCGACGCCAACGATTTCTGAGCGCAATAGCAACAGCACGCTTTGCATCATCCTGTCCGATTATGAATCTGTCCAATTCTTTAACTATCTTCTGTGGTGGCAGGTCATCTAACAAAACTTGAGTACTGTCATTAACTTGAACATCGCTGTCATTTGAATCAAAACCACTCTTAGTATCTTTATAGAGGCCATCTTTTTCATCGTAGGTGTCACTACTACAAGACCGCCCTTCTGAAAGGGTTATAGGCTGATTGGAAAAATTAGTGCACAAAGTTTCTTGTTCAGAAGACATATCACTCCTCTATTTTTTCAATAATTACATTATGATTTGTATAAACACATATATCAGCAGCTATCTTCATAGCCTTTTTCGCAATTTCCTCTATTGATATTCCTTTAATGTCAATTAAAGCTCTTGCTGCAGATAGAGCAAAATTTCCCCCAGAGCCAATAGCTGCGATTCCATCTTCAGGTTCAAGAACATCACCTGTTCCCGTAATTACTAATGAAATAGATTTATCTGCAACGATCATCATAGCTTCTAATTTTCTCAGATATTTATCCATTCTCCAGTCTTTTGCAAGTTCAACACATGCTCTCATTAATTGCCCTGGGTGCTTGTCAAGTTTAGATTCTAGTCTTTCAAAGAGAGTAAATGCATCAGCTGTTGCTCCAGCAAACCCAGCAATTACAGAATCACCAGAGAGACGCCTAACTTTTTTTGCTCCGGATTTTATAACAGTGTGGCACATTGAAACCTGTCCATCACCTATTACTACTACGCTTTTATCTTTTCTAATTGACAGTATAGTAGTTCCATACATTTTATTGTTATCGTGTTGAATCATTTTTCTATCACTTTAAATAAGAATCTCATTATACTTTAATCTTTAGTCAAATTTGCTAAATATGTTTAATTATAGCTTATAATATAATACCTTCCTTATAACATTTAAAGTGCAGATGCAAAACATAATTCACCCAGATTTGGAAAAAAGTATAAATAATTGGTTCGAAGCAAAACTTAACGGCCTTACATTACCATTTTATAGCTCTATAGATCTTAGAAACTCTGGTTACAAAATTGCCCCAGTGGACGCTAATTTATTTCCTGCGGGGTTCAATAACTTAAGTGAAGAATCAAGAACGATGGCAGCAAGATTGATAGAAAGCTACTTTAAAAGACATCAATACAAGAAGGTTCTTATAATACCGGAAAATTATACACGCAATAAAATGTATATAGAAAACGTATTTGTTATAGAGAAAGTACTGCAACTCGCAGGTTTTGAGACTAGAATTGGCCTTTTACATAGTGAAGTATACAATTTAATAGAACAGTATGAAACTGTTGTGAAAGAAAACTCTCTGCTGAAGACAACTTCAGGATTTGTGCCTGATGTTATTATACTGAACCGTGATATGACGAGCCACATTCCAGACACGCTAAAAGACGTAAAGCAAGATATAGTACCAAGCCCACTATACGGTTGGCATAGCAGGCAGAAATTTAAGTATTTTGAAATCTATCAAGAATTAGCGTCCGAGTTTTGTAGCGAATTTAAAATGGACCCATGGCTAATTTCTGTGCTTACAGAGAGCTGTGATGGAGTTGATTTTGATGATGATTCATCACTAAAAACAGTAGCGGCTAAAGTTGACCAAATATTGTCTCTAGTGCAAAAGAAATATGAGGAATATGAAATAAAAACACAACCTTACGTTTTTATCAAAGCAAGCAATGGCACATATGGGATGGGTATTATAACAGCAACAAGTGGTGAAGAAATATTAAACCTCAATAAAAAAAAGCGTCATAAAATGAAAAAGATAAAAGAAGGAATAGCAATCAATAGCGTTATTATACAAGAAGGTGTACCAACCATTGACATATTTAAAAGCAGTTCTGCAGAACCGCTAATATACTATATAGGAGATACTCCAACATGTTACTTATACCGATGTAATAGCAGGAAAGATGTATATTCCAGCTTAAACTCCATTGATTGCGAATTTCATGACGTTAGCAAAATAGTGGAAGAAAAACCTCTAGCACTTTGGAACATAGTTAGTAAATTAGCAGTGCTAGCATTGGCAGTAGAAATAAAATCTTTTCACCTCTAACCCTTACATTCCCACAGCGTTGCCATCGGGCAGATCATTACCATCATTACCGGGCTGAATATGGTTATGGCCAGCATTATTAAGTTCAGTAGAAGGGTCATCGTTGATAGGTTGGCTAAATAGTTTGTCAAGCTGAAGTACTAGGAATACTGCGCTATATATTATGCTAACTGTTACGCTTAAGTTGAAATTATAGATTATACCATTACCTAAGTTTATTGGTATGGTTGCAGTCTCCATTCTTTTTAATATGAAGTTTAACAAACCTAATGACAAAGTTAATGTGCTGATAATAAGGTCCTTCTTACACTCAGCAGATTTTTCAGGATCCTTATTATCTAGGTATTTTCTCCATGAATAATAGTAACTTATAGGTTCCGAAATAAACAGAAATAGGATCGTTGATGTTAAGTGAATGTGACTTATTACGTCTGCATTACCCCTAGTAAAAAAATGGATGACTTTCAACATCATCAATGCTTCTATGATGCTGCTTGCAAGACTAGCCGATTTACCCACAACTTTTGCCAGCTCTTTTTTACTCTCAGGGTTTCTGTAATCCTTAATTAGATCCTGTAGAGTAAATGCAGAATGGGCAATATATAGAATAGATGTCGGAAACTTTATTAGTCGAGCAACATCCCGTATAAGAAAGATATTGGATCTATTATTGTCAATGAACTCGCAGCAAAATTGCAGTGAAATCTTACACAATAGGGCTGTTAAACCTGTTGTGATGCAGATTACCTTCCTGAAATCATGATTATAAGCATCATGTACCCTTTGTGTGAACGTGCTCGATTTCTTTTTTAGCTTGCTTGGCATAAAATAGTTAATAAAACAATAACTTTCTTTTATTCTATCACATAAAAGCCTTAAAGAAAAGTCCTATAAATCAGGACTTTAAGGGTGATTTATGCACAAATCAGCCAAGCATTTAATAAACAAGGGATCGATACTGAGAGTTGGCACGCGAAAGTAATATCCATCCTTGATAATTGCTTTATATTCTACATCAAGTTCCACAAGTGTTTCTGAATGCTCAGAAACAAAAGATATAGGTGATAAAACTACAGGTACACCATCAGCTTTTGCACGTGATAGCTCACTTTCAGTGCTTGGCTCTAGCCATTTTACAGGACCAATCTTACTCTGATAACATATTGACCAATCTAAGTTATTGATAGCTAACTTTTCTACTATTAACTCTACGCTTCTTTCTACCTGTGAAGCGTAAGGGTCGCCTTTTTTAATAATACTAAGAGGTAAGCTATGGGCTGAAAATAGGACTCTTGGCTTATCGATTCTGCTGGCTAATTTGTAATGCTTAGCTATTAAATTAGCGTGAGCTTCAATAAAGTCTTCGTTATTATAATAATGGTGAATTATTTTTATATTGCACTTTAGACCATGGTTTTTAGCATTTTTTTGCCAATTTTCGATGGATGACAGAGTTGTGGTAGTTGAATATTGTGGATACAGTGGCAGTAGAATTACTTCGTCAGGATCAAACTGTTTTACACTTTTAATAACTTCGTCAGCAAATGGATGCCAATAGCGCATGCAAATGAATACCTTGTATACATGGTTTCTATCTTCATTTAATTTTAGTTCTAAAGCATTAACTTGTGCTTTCGTATTATTCAAAATCGGCGATTTACCTCCAATTTCTTCGTATATTTTTCGTGCAGTATTTTCTCGTTTCGCAGATATAAACTTTGCTAAAAGAAACCGAAAAGGGTTTGGTAGACTGATTATTCTCCTGTCATAAAAAAGATTGAATAAAAAAGGACGGACCGCATTCAGTGAATCAGGTCCACCAAGATTAAATAAGATAACTGCCTTTTTCATTTGGTCTTTTGCAAATAATTGTTAAAACTGCAAGATTACTTTTTGCCGTCGTTCCAGCGCATGATGCACAACAACATTGTGATTTGAGGGCTATTTCTACTAAGATGGTGTCATCCCAGTGCTCCGACACTGGGATCCAGGATTTTACTAAATTGGTAAGTATAAAAGTGTTATGTGAAAACAACGTCCTCGATGAAATTGTGTGAAAGTGCTGTATTCCAGACTGGAATGACAAAATAGAATACACTTAAATAACAGAAAAGAGGCACATTCAGGCTCCGCAACAAGTTGCTTTTGGGGTGCCTATAAACTCAGCTATAGGCTCATCAAATTTAGTTATAGGCACTAAATTTCTCACACTTGCATACAATAAATGACCAGATCTTCGCACATTACTCTTGGTAGATGCAAAGCTTTTATCAAAAACCGCGTCAACACAAAAACTTGGCACGGCTTCAAGAAGTTCAACAGCAGCTAAAGATAGCATTATACAACTTTGCAGGACCTTCAGAAGAATCTTGAGGGAAACTTTAACGAAAAGAGAGGTGCTACTTGTTTCATCCAGTGGTTGCCCTGAGTTAGGCGAATTATACTCGATGTGTTTTCTATTTTGATCAAAAATAGGAAATTTTATAGTATCCTTCTTAAATTCCGCGTCTATTTCTTTTCTACTATGGTTGATGATTTTTTCCATTAACTCCTCACGCAGATGAAAAGTTCTCACAACAAAACATGTAGCAACCATCAACGTAGCGCATATAAGTGCACATTGTATAAGACTCATACTGCCTAGCATAGCTGGCAGTGCAAAACAAACAAGCGGTGCTATGATTGTCATTTCAAGAAATGGAATAGTGTTTCTTTTTATCGCAAAGGCAGCGCCTTTTTTTAATTCTGTATTATGATGTGAGCTATATTCCAAATAACTTAAAAAGGCCAAATTAAAAGTTAAAAATCCTTTTATTCCACAAAAAATTGATGACTTAAGATTATTTGCTAGTTTTTTACGACAGTAGCCCATGCAATACCTCCTTGATGATTTATTCTTGACTATAAATAAAAAACCTCTTTGATGAAACAAAAATTTGCAATAAAATGAATCTATAAATATACAATCTTATATAAGGAAATAATATGACAATTGAGAAGACACTTTCGATATTAAAACCTGATGCAGTAAAAAATAATATTACAGGCAAGATAAATTCATATATTGAAAGCTCTGGGCTAAAAATTATAGCACAAAGAATGATGTTATTGACGAAAAAACAAGCAGAGCTATTTTATGAAATTCATAAAGACAGGCCTTTTTTTGGGAAATTAGTAGAATTTATGACTTCTAGTCCTGTGATAATTCAAGTTTTAGTTGGTGAAAATGCAGTAAGTAAATACAGACAAATCATGGGAGCTACCGATCCAAAGCAGGCAGATAAAGGTACAATCAGAGGTGATTTTGCTGATGATATTAGTGAAAATAGAGTACACGGTTCGGATAGTCTAGAAAATGCTCGTAAGGAAATAGCTTTCTTTTTTGCTGAATGTGAGTTGGTGTAGTTAATTCAACTCAGATTTTTCTATATATAACTAAATTTTCTGGATCCTATGTCGTGACCGTTCAGACAATGGCGTCAACTTAAGGGAAAATATCAGTGATTGTGTGTAAAATTTCTCTCTAAATTTTTTATCATTAAATTATCCAAAGAGTGCAAGAAACAGCACTTTTGTTTCTATTTTATTTCAACAAAAAAGTTTAAAATGTGTCCTTTTTAGACGAGACGTGCAGAAAGGAAAAAATCTTATTTTACAAATTAAAAATACAATATACTCAAAAACTTTTCAGAAAATCCATAGGAGGGTTTGCTAATGAAGGCTCTTAAGTTGACGCCATTGGCTGAACGGTTATGCTCAATTTAGAAAATCTTAAATCGCCAAAATTTCTCTTGGCCTTTACTAATTCCGATTCTCGGAGTGCACACATAATCCGGGTTGAGGTGAGATTCATAAACACAAAATTTGTGGCTTATAGTAAGGTCTAGTTTGTTGTGTTCTTTTGTAATATTTAATCTTTTACACAATATCCCTGGCCCACCTAAATTCGCCTCAAGCGGTTCAATGAGCTTTAATCCCCGTATTAACACTGCTGCTGGGAACCCTTCTGCTTCTGTTACAATATTTAGACAATAGTACATCCCATATATAAAATATACGTACGAAAACCCCGGCATACCAAACATTACTGAGGTTCGATTAGTATAGCCTCTTGCTGCATGACAAGCTGGGTCACTCATTCCTATATAGGCTTCAACTTCGGTTATTATTCCACTAAAGTTAGAAAATTTGAGGACTTTTCCCAATAACTCTCCAGCTACAGTTAAGGTCGGCCGCTCGTAGAAATTTCTTGGCAGTATTACATTGCTCATTATAAGAGTATAAGTTACTTGCAGATGCAAGCAACTTATACTGAATTTTCACTACTTTACCTATTGTGAGCAGCAGAAGCTTGATGTTTTCGCGTTATGCTCACATCTGTTGCACTTGTGAAGATTGTGGCAAAACTTTTACTACTTCAGAGCCTTGTTGTAATTGTGTTTGTGGCAATTGTGATACTAACGCTTCATGTAAAGGCTTTGCTTCATATTGCCTTCCTATTTTTAGATTATTTGCAGCCAATTGCTCTTTAGTAACACCGTTACTCTCAATAAGTTCTACGGAGCCATTATCATAAATGTTAATTTTAATATTACATTCCTTTCCTTCAACATGCCACTTCAGAGTCATCTCATATGACCCATTTGCCACTTCGTAAATTTTTGTTCCATGTTCGTCAATTCGGAGACGTATCCCTCTTTTTTCGCTTGGAGGTAGTAACAATGTAAATGCTTTTACGTTATATTGTTTGCACACATCACTATTTAAAAATTTAGCTATATTTATCCCTTCTTGTATATTGTCTAGCATAACTCTTGCAGTAAGTTCAGGCTTACCTGGCTTTCTACCTGTTCTAAGATTTACTGCTTTATAGTGAGGAAAATGTTTCTTTACTTCACTAATAACTTCGTCAAGAACTTTGCCTACAACATACTTACCCCTATGCTCATTTTGTCCTTCTTTGTCAGTTTTAGCAGCAGAAAAGAATTTACGTCTTGTTTCTTCATCATCAAGATCTATAACTTTACTACAGTCACGTGTATCTTTGGTACCTGTAAACGGCCTCTCGCCTGGTGCAAGTTTGGGCGCATTATCAGGAAGTCCTTTTTCCACTGCATAAGAATCATCACTTACACTTTGATCAGGAGAAGTTTCAATTGTTGATCTAGGTACATTTTTAGTATCCGAAATTGGATTATTATCAGAAGGACTGATATTTAAATTAGAAGAAGTTCCAATCAAAGATACAGTTTCAGTGCTATTAGTTAACATATATGTCTCCATTATTCTTAATATATAAATGTTAGCATATAGATATCATGCCGATTAATCAATATAAATTATGATGTTTAATGTTGAAAGCTCAAATACTCCTTTGCTTGGTCGGTTAGAACGCGTCCTCTTGGTGTACGCTTTACAAAACTAATTTTGATTAAATAAGGTTCTACTGTTTCTTCAATATTGCCAACATCCTCAGATAGTGCAATAGATATAGTGTCAATTCCAACAGGTCCTGAGGTGTTGAATAAAAATCTTAGATAATGCATATCAAGTTTATTAAGTCCCATTTTATCTACACCCAATTTTAGCAATACAGAATCGGCGACTTCATAAGTGATTTTTTTATCATCTTTCACTTCAACAAAATCCCTTATTCTTCTGAGTAACCTCAAAGCAATTCTTGGAGTGCCGCGCGCACGGCAGGCAATTTCCCGCGCGGCACCCTCTTCAATTTCAGCAGAAAGAACTCTTGCGCCTCTTTTTATAATATCGACTAGCTCCTCAAAAGAATAAAACTCAAGATGCAAAGGAATGCCAAAACGATCTCTGAGTGGCGCAGAAAGTAATCCAAGCCGTGTAGTTGCTCCGATTAGCGTAAATGGTGGTAGATCTATCCTTAAAGTGCGAGTAGATGGACCTTCACCTACTAATATGTCCAAGCAAAAATCTTCCATAGCAGTATATAAAACTTCTTCGATGCTGCGATTTAATCTATGGATTTCGTCGATAAATAGAACATCTTTTGCATTTAAAGTGGTAAGCACTGCAGCCAAGTCCCCAGCTTTACTAAGTAAAGGACCAGAAGTTGCGCGAAAGCTGACCCTTAACTCTTTAGAGACAATTTGCGCTAAAGTTGTTTTGCCAAGTCCTGGAGGACCATATAATAAAACGTGATCTAAAGCTTCAGTTCTCGTCTTTGCAGCATTTATAAACACTTTTAAATTTTGTATTAAGTCTTTTTGTCCGACAAAATCATCAAGTTGTTCAGGTCTGATGTTGATATTGCGTGCATCTTCAGTATATTCTTTATCGCACGATATTGATTTCATAATGTTGAGAGCTCCTTAAGCGCTATGCGAATAATATCCTTAGTATCCAGATTTGGCGATTCGTCTTGTATTTTTTTTATCGTATCATAAGCTTTCATTTTTTCATACCCAAGATTGATCAATGCTGAAAGGGCATCTTCATTGATTGGATGAAAATTGTTGTTATTTATTTCTAATTTACTCACTTTGCCACTTAATTCAGTGATGATTCGATTTATGAGTTTCAGGCCAAGGCCACTCATCTTGAGTGCTACTTTATCTTCATTCATAATTGCCAAAAATAGCTGTTCTGGAGTTAATTTACTCAAAATTGACATTGCAGTTTTATAGCTAACGCCGCTTACTTTAACTAGCAATCTCAAGCACTGTTGTTCTTCTTTGCTTATAAAACCATATAGCTGAGTAGTGTTTTCTCTGTTATTTGCATGGGTTTCGATAAGTAATTTGATTCTACTTCCAATTGCACAAGCACTTAAAGTTTTGGCTGAAAGATACACCATATAGCCAACATCATTCACATTCAGGATTATGTGATCGCTGCGCACTTCATCAACTATTCCGCTTAGATTTCCTATCATTTTTAACACTATATAGAGTTCAGTTTAAATACTCCTGGATCTTAGGTCAAGCAAACGAACATTATAACAGAGAGCCAAGTAGCTCATAGAAACGAAAAACTTCCTTGACACATTTTGCCAACATTTGCCGCTTCAAGTCTGTCTGCTATGACTTTCATATACTGATAATCATTATACTCACACCCCGGCACCACCGTTTGAAAGCACAGTTCAATGAATTTTAGAAAGTTTATTTTGTCCATGATATAATGTTGAAAGATGTCATCCCAGTGCCCTCTTCTTGTCATCCCAGTGCTTGGCACTGGGATCCAGAAGACTTAATTTCAACCAAGTGGCTGCATAATAAAGGCTGGATTCCAGTGCCAAGCACTGGAATGACAGCAATCTACGTCATACCGTCACGGTATTTCTTAGCCGCTAACAAGTAGCGGGATACTTAACCATCATCTACACCGTCATACCGCCGCGGTATCTCTTAGCCGCTAACAAGTAGCGGTATGATGATTGTCAGCTTCCCCTGTCATCCCAGTAGCTCCTTCGGTGTCATCCCAGTGCCCTCTTCTTGTCATCCCAGTGCTTGACACTGGGATCCAGAAGACTTAATTTCAACCAAGTGGCTGCATAATAAAGGCTGGATTCCAGTGCCAAGCACTGGAATGACAGCAATCTACGTCATACCGTCACGGTATCTCTTAGCCGCTAACAAGTAGCGGTATGATGATTGTCAGCTTCCCCTGTCATCCCAGTAGCTCCTTCGGTGTCATTCCAGTAGCTCCTTCGGTGTCATCCCAGTGCCCTCTTCTTGTCATCCCAGTGCTTGACACTGGGATCCAGAAGACTTAATTTCAACCAAGTGGCTGCATAATAAAGGCTGGATCCCAGTGTCAGCTACTTGGATGACACCATTTGTTGTGTTTAACAAAGTTCGTACTTAGCTTCATGTTAGCTATAAATATTTAAGAAATTTACCAAACGAAAAAAAAGGCAAGAGAAGCCCCGTGGTTATTATCCGCTTTAAAATATTGGCGTTTTTTATGTTTTAAACGCTTGACAAGCGAAATTCAGCTGCTTTTAATTGCAACTAACTTACGCTGCAAATGTTTAAGAAATTTACTAAGCAGAAAAAAAGACAAAGAATCCCCGAGTTAGCTAGTCTTTTACTATCTCTGTCGAGTATTGGCATTTTTTGATGTCTTGTAACGCTTTATAAGCGCGTTCAGCTTATTTAGATAAAAATCTAGATGTAGATGAAGTTTTGTAAAGACATACAGTATCTATATACTGCAAAAAATTGAACATAAGACGCCGATACATTAAGTAATCCTTACCTTTTAATCTGCAGATTGGCGAAAGCAAATACAATAGCTTCACTATCATGATAAGAGGGCTGGCGAAGTTTGTCAAGGAATTTTTATGGCCTAGCGTTACGCGCTGGAATGACACCGGATCGGCTTTGTTGCATAGCAACCGAAAAAATCTGGTGGCTACTGACAAAATTCATTATAAATAACCATTTAACTGTTGAAGAAAAAATATGCCACAGAAAATGAAAGTCAGTAACCAAAACGAATATAACAAATTCCTTGAAAAAAGGGGAAATATTTTTCGTTACATCGATGAAGCTATCGAAAATTGGTATGAAAATAGTCCAAAAATGCAGGGCGGCAACTATATTTACAGTGATAAAGTCGTAATTTTGGTGCATATAATTGTCAATCTTTTTAGAATTGGTTTAAGACAAACGGTGGGGTTTATAAAAGGATATCTGCAACAAATAGGAAAAAAATTGGCAGTTATCAGCTATTCACAAGCATCAAGAAGGTTTAAAAAACTTAATATTAAGATAAATGATTGCAGGGTTGATAAAAGCAACATGGAAAATATTGAAATTATCATAGATAGCACAAGTATCAGCATTTACAGTAACACTCCTGGCCACAGTAAGGAAAACAGTGCAGATAGAAAGTACCGAAGCTACGAGCAAGTAAGAAAGTTACATGTTATGTTAAGTGTGAATAGTAAAAAAGCTATAGCTGCAAGATACAGTAATGGCGTCTACTCTGACCACTATGGAGCTTGCGATTTGCTTGAAGAAGTTAATTTTCAGCACAAAATTATATGCAGATAGGGCATACGATAGGCACAAACTTTATAAATTGTGTAAGAAATACGATATAAAGACAAAAGTTCTACCAAAAAAGGATGCAGCAGAACATTCAAAAATAGATTATATGTCTGACAGAAATGCTGCTATTAGGTTAATAAAATTATATGGACAAGATGGTGTAAAAGAGTGGAAAAAGGAAGCAATTTATGGAAAGAGATCTTACATAGAAGGATTTTTCTCAAGGTTGAAGCAAGTATTTGGATTTAGCTTTAGGAATAAATCTGAAGTAAATCGTGAAAAAGAATTACTAATTAAGTGCTATTTGCTCAACAAATTCACTGATATTGGTATGGCTAAATTTGAAATCATTACATAAATTTGTCGTAAACCATCACTGCTTAAGGTGCTATGCAACAAAGCCCACTGGGATCCAGGAAAAAGAATGGTGTCATGAAAGTAGCTGACACTGATTTCCATCCAAAAGGGTGTCATCCCAGTGTCTGGGCACTGGGATGACAAAAAAAGGAGCACTGGGATGACATCATCCTTTTTTTGGGATTACAGTGTCAGCTACTTGCATCTGCAAACTGCAATGTTCGTACAGATGTAGGTGCTAAGTTTTACAAACACCATGTTGTGCTAAACCTTGAATATCCACTTCTTTCAATTCAGTGGTAGGCTTTGTTGATATTGCGTATGTAACGCCACTAGCTATCAAAGCAGATACTACAAAAGTTGCAATTGTTAATAGAACTGGTAATTGGAAAGCTATACTAAAGATAGCACCTACTGCTAACATAGTTACAAGATTCACGGAAGCAACTTTTAAGAAACACATTTGTCTTTTTCCCGTTTTTTCTAGTGACACTTCATCTGTTTTAGTTTTTGTTGTACCCTTAAGTGTTGTGTTTTCATTCTCTAGACTTTTTATTTCTTGTCTTAGTGATTCATTCTCTTTATTGAATTGTTTCAACTTAGTCTCATGTCCAGCTATACAACTTTTTGATTCTTCTAGTTCCTTTTGCGTTTTTTCTAACAACGCTTCTGCTTTAGAATACTGACTTTCTGTTTTGTCTAATTTATCCTTAAGCTTTGTGTTTTCATTTCCTAGCTTTTGTATTTTTTGTTTTAGTGATTCATTCTCTTCGTCGAGTTTATTAAGTGCTTCCAGCCTAGCCTCATGTCCAGCTACGTCATTCTTTAGTTCTGCTAGTACTTTGTGCGCTTTTCCTAGTGACACTTCATTTGTTTTAGTTTTTGTTTTTTCTAATTCACTATTAAGCGTTGCATTTTTACTTTCTAGATCTTGTATTTTTTGTTTTAGTGATTGATTCTCTTCGTTGAGTTTATTAAGTGCTTCCAGCCTAGCCTCATGTCCAGCTACGTCATCCTTTAGTTCTGCTAGTACTTTGTGCGCTTTTCCTAGTGACACTTCACTTGTTTTAGTTTTTGTTTTTTCTAATTCACTATTAAGCGTTGCTTTTTCACTTTCTAGATCTTGTATTTTTCGTTTTAGTGATTGATTCTCTTCCTTTAGTTGAGCACGTAATTCTTTTGACTTAACTTTACTTTTTTTAACCTTTTCTGCTTCTTCTGGAGTTTCCGTTGCGTTGTGTGTTTTGGAATGGGAAGAAGTACTAGATACAACCTCAGATGGCTGATCACACATACTGTTTAGTCTATCTATTACTAGGCCTTCATCCTTTATCAATGAGCGATCTGCTCCATATTTTATCAAAAGTTTTGCTAATTCTTTATTGTCATTTGCAACAGCAAAATATAAAGGGGTATGTCCATCTTTATCTTGTGCATTAACATTTGCTCCACTTTCTACTAGATATTCTGTAATTTCTACATAACCATATGCAGTAGCATAATGTAAAGGGGTCAGTCCATCTTTATCCTGTACATCAACTTTTGCTCCACGTTCTACCAAACATTTCACTGATTCTTCATTGTTGTTTGCAGCAGCACGATGTAAAAGAGTCAATCCATTTTCATCTTGTGCATAAATGTTTTCTCCATCTTCTAATATAGATTGGCTTAAAGCTTCAGATTCATCTGCATCAAAATATATTCCACTCTCGTCACTACTACTTTTATTTAAAAAGGTCTGTTCACCATTATATGTAGCACCGTATTGTTCCGAATGTTGATTATGACCGGGTTGTTCTATGCGCTTCCAATTATTGGCAAATCGTTGTTCTGCCTCTTGCAACTTTTGCTTCACAGCATCTCTTTCTCTTATAGCCTGTTCTCTTTCTAATGTATCATCTACTTTGTCTGTATTGTTTTCATTAATGATTGAGTTTGAAGAAGTCTGTTCATCCTCATCTTGTACGTAGATTTTTCTGTTGTTTGGTGTAATTCTACTATTCTCTTCCTGATGTTTTGCACCCCATGCTTGCACTGCAGCAGTTACGTTATTTCCGTTCACAGCTAAATTTCCTGGAGTTTTATTATTAGGCTGCAGTAAAGTGCCTTGTCTATAAGTTTGTCTTCTCGTACCAGCACAACGTTGTTCTTCTTTCTCTAACGTTTTTATTATAGCCTTTTTACCTTCTACATCGCCGACAATATCCCTTGGAGTTCGGCCTTGACTATCTTCTAGTGAAGGATTTGCGCCATTGTTCAATAAAAGCTGAACTATCTCTTGATGACCATGCAAAGCAGCAATGTGCAAAGCAGTTAATTGAGACTTAGCTCCATCAAGTTCATATATTGGTTCATTAACTTTTACTTCCTTTGCTAGTAGGAGTTTTACTATTGGTACACTGTTACATTCCACAGCAAGATGTACCAACATATAATTTACAATTTTGTCTGACTCTAACACACTGAATATCTTATCTATCTTCAAATTGTTACAAGTGCTATATACTTTTGAGTCTGCATCTTTTAGCTTACTCCCTATTCTTTCAAGTAAATTATTCTCATTTAAACCTTCACTCTTGCTTACCTCATTTATTATTTCAAAAAACTTTTCCTTTTCTATTGCCATAACCTTTCCTCTCAATTTATTTATTATTGCTGAACAGTCTCACAAAAAAGTTAAGTTTGTCGAAATTCCATGTTTGATCTAAAAATTAGTCATAAACATTTTCTATGCAAGTAGCTGACACTGGTTCACTCTATAATGGTGTCACAGCAGTCCTACGTCATACCGCCGCGGTATCTCTTAGCCGCTAACACGTAGCGGAATGACGATTGTCAGGCTAGCTGTCATCCCAGTTTGGAATCCAGGAAAAAGAATGGTGTCATCCCAGTGCCCAGACACTGGGATCCAGGAAAGTTTGCTTGTTTACAAGCAAACTAGCATAGAAAGTGGTTACAACGTTTTCGATGAGATTATATGGAAAACTGGATTCCAGTGTCAAGCACTGGAATGACATCACAGGGGCACTGGAATGACACCTCTCTTGGGCTCTTTTAGCTATAAACATTAAGAAATTTACCAAATGAAAAAAAAGGCAAAAGAAGCCCCGTGGTTATTATCCGCTTTAAAATATTGGCGTTTTTTATGTTTTAAACGCTTGACAAGCGAAATTCAGCTGCTTTTAATTGCAACTAACCTACGCTGCAAATGTTTAAGAAATTTACCAAGCAGAAAAAAAGACAAAGAATCCCCGAGTTAGCTAGTCTTTTACTATCTCTGTCGAGTATTGGCATTTTTTGATGTCTTGTAACGCTTTATAAGCGCGTTCAGCTTATTTAGATAAAAATCTAGATGTAGATGAAGTTTTGTAAAGACATACAGTATCTATATACTGCAAAAAATTGAACATAAGACGCCGATACATTAAGTAATCCTTACCTTTTAATCTGCAGATTGGCAAAAGCAAATACAATAGCTTCAGTTTCATGATAAGGGGGCTGGCGAAGGGTGTCAAGTAAGTTTTTGTTTCTATGACCAGTTGGACTCAAAGTCTACACAAAAAACGTTTACAACCAACGTTCAACGTGATAAATTAAAGACGGTTTATTCCTCGGTAGCTCAGTGGTAGAGCAGTTGGCTGTTAACCAATTGGTCGCTGGTTCGAATCCGGCCCGGGGAGCTCTTCTCTGTTAAATTCTAGTGTTAATCTTATATGGGCATTAAATCAGTCGTTTTATGTATACTAGATGGCTGGGGAAATGGAGTAGAAAGCAGTAAATACAATGCTATCAGCAACGCAAATCCACCCTGCTGGCAATATATTAGCTCTAATTATCCAAAATGCAGTTTATCCGCCTGTGGAGCTGATGTTGGGTTACCTGGTGGTCAAATAGGTAATTCAGAAGTTGGCCATATGAATATTGGCAGTGGTAGAGTAGTAATGCAAAGCCTTCAGCGCATTAATCAAGAAATCGGAACAATAGAAAATAATACAAATCTACAAAATTTTATTAGTAATCTAAAAAGTAAGAATGGCATATGCCATATAATGGGGTTGATATCAGATGGTGGTGTTCATTCGCATCAAAAGCATATTGGAGCTTTAGCAAAAAAAATATCACAGCATGGAATCAAAGTGGTGATACATGCATTTTTAGATGGCAGAGACACATTGCCGAATTCAGGAAAAAAATGCATTCAAGAATTTGAAGAGAGTATAAAGGGAAATGACACAAGAATTGCTACTGTTTCTGGACGTTATTATGCTATGGACCGTGATAACAGGTGGGAGAGAACAATTGAAGCTTATGAGGCTATCGCATTTGCAAAGGCACCTCGTCATGATAATGCAGTATCGTTGATTGATGAAAATTATCAAAATAACATAACTGATGAGTTTATAAAACCCGCAGTAATAGGTGATTATCAAGGTATAAAACCAGAAGATGGAGTGTTACTGGCTAACTTTCGTGCTGATCGAATAATACAATTAGCAAGTATTTTGCTAGGCAAAACAGACTATATTGAGGTAGCAAAATTCTCTTCAATTCTAAGTATGATGAAGTATAAAGAAGATCTCAAAATTCCTTATATTTTTCCTCCTACTTCTTTCGTTGATACTCTAGGACAAACAATAGAAGACAACAAATTACGACAATTACGCATTGCCGAAACCGAGAAATACGCTCATGTGACTTTCTTTTTCAATTGTGGAAAAGAAGAACCTTTTTCTGGTGAAGAAAGAATTCTTATTCCTTCACCAAAAGTTAAAACTTATGATTTGCAGCCCGAAATGTCAGCCTTCGAGCTCACAGAAAAGCTTGTAGAAAAAATTCACTCCCAAGAATTCGCACTGATAGTTGTAAATTACGCTAATCCTGATATGGTAGGGCATACAGGTAATATAAAAGCAGCCGAGAAAGCTGTGCTAGCTGTAGATGATTGTCTTGTAAAAGTGCTGAGTGCTGTTAAAAAGTCAAGCAACACCGCATTAATTGTTACTGCAGACCATGGTAATGTGGAATGTATGTTCGATGAAGAAAATAATACACCTCATACAGCACACACTCTAAATAAAGTGCCATTTATTGTGTCTTGCGATAATCTAAAACTAAGAGACGGAAGGTTATCTGATATTGCCCCTACTATTTTACAGCTACTTGGAATTAAGAAACCGGATGAAATGACAGGCAGTTCGTTGATTGTGTAATGTATCCGTTCAGCAGAGTGGCAAAATAGGTAGACAAGATAAACCAAAAAATCAAGAAGAAGTGAGTTTACAAGTTTACAACAAATGGTGTCATGCAAGTAGCTGACACACAACCGTACGAACATTACAATTTGAGCCTACCAGAAGGATGTCATCCCAGTGCCCAGACACTGGGATCCAGGAATTTTGATTGGGCACTAAGTTGGTAAGCATAAAAGTGGCTGATCTTATGTTAAAACACAACGTTCTTGATGAGATTACGGCAAGGCTGGATTCCAGTGTCAAGCACTGGAATGACACCATTTGCTGTGCAGTTTACCTTCAAGAATGAATGTTCGTACAGTTGTGCGTCACGCACCGGAATGACATCAAATAGATGTGTTTTAACTTAACCCAACTTTTAAATTTTTCGCTGTTAGTACTAATGATTCATTAAAGAAGCTGTCAATATCACCAATACTATCTATACTTTTTGTACTGATAGATTGGTCAATCCTTTTGACTAAATTAGATAAAACTTTATTAGGGCCAATTTCAACGAACTTGTTAATACCACAACGCGCCATATGTAAAACCATTTCTCTCCATCTCACTCTGCTTATAATTTGCTTAGCAAGCAAAGTTTTTATAACTTTGGGATCACTCTCCTCTTTAGCTGTAACATTTGATATCAAAGGAACTATAGGGCGAGTCATTTTAATACCCTTCAAAAATTCCAAAACTTTTTCATCAGCAGGTTTCATAAGAGATGAATGAAAAGGTCCACTAACCTGTAATTTAATCAATTTCTTCACACTCGAGTTTTTGAATAAATCAGGTAATATCTCAAGGACTTCTGCAGTACCACTTACCACTACCTGCCCACCGCCATTATCGTTTGCAATTTCACAAATTCCGTCAATTTTGGCTGATCTTAATATGTCTTCCACTTCATTTATCTCTGCTCCAAGCAACGCAACCATTCCGCCTTTACATTTCAGTGAAGCTTCATGCATTGCTTCGCTGCGAACTTTTAGCAGCTTGACTGCAGACTCAAGAGTCAATGCCCCTGCAGCACATAGCGCTGTATATTCGCCAACTGAATGCCCACAAACATATTTAACATTGTGATCAGTGAAAAGAGATTTGCCAAACACATGCTCGATAACGCGTAGCATTGCAATTGACACTGCCATTATAGCTGGCTGAGCGTTTTCTGTAATGGTTAATTCTTCAATAGGACCGTTGAAGATTAAATGAGACAGCTTTCTACCCAATATGCTATCTACTTCATTAAATACTTGTCTTGCAACGGAAAACTCACTATATAAGCTCTTTCCCATTCCTACAAACTGAGAGCCCTGACCAGGGAAAGCGAAAATCATGATAACTATTATTTATTCCCTATTAAGTATAACATTTTATCTATTTTTTGTCAATATTTTAGAATAATGATTGACTTAGTGAATTAAGTTCACTAGAATATTAACTGACTAAAAGTTTATAAGCAACAATGAATTATCATAAAATTATTATAGTTATGACAGACGGTCAAGAGTTTGAAACTCGTTCCACTTATGGAAAGGAAGGCGACAGGGTAAAGCTTGATAGAGATCCTCTTACTCACCCTGCATGGACTGGAAGTTTGACAAGCGGGTCAGCAAGTAAAACTAGCAAATTAGCTAAGTTTAACGATAAATATGGAAGCATTTTCTAATTTTCCTCCTCTTTAAGTTTTAGAGAGTTTACTGAAGTATGCATAAATACAAAAATATAGGCTATGTTGCTTCTCAATCACCAAAATCGCAGGAAGTATCTAAACTATTAAAGAAACTTAATTTTATCAATATAACAGAAGAAAATAAGTCCGAAATTGATCTACTGATAGTTGTTGGCGGTGATGGCTTTATGCTACGCACCTTGCATAATTACGTTATAGAAAACAAAAACACACACGTATACGGAGTAAACACTGGCAATGTTGGGTTTTTGATGAATAAATGCTTTAGCCGCAGTGAAGATTTAATTGATCATATAGAGCATGCAACTTCAACTCAGTTAACTTTGCTAAAAATGGAAGCAACAGACACAAGTGGCAAGAGATATCATTACATAGCAGTAAATGAAGTATATGTTTTTAGAAAAGCAAATCAAATAGTAGAGATGAATATTACTATTAATGATAAGCTAAAAGTAGAAAAATTTAGAGGGGACGGAGTAATATTATCTACTCCCACAGGCAGCACTGCATATAACTTCTCTGCCGGTGGCCCAATTTTACCACTAAATTCAAACTTACTTGCACTGACCTCTATTAATAGCTATTACCCAAGGCATTGGAATGGAGCACTAATCTCAAATGATACGATCGTACAAATTGACATTAACGACACAAAAAACCGTCCAGCACTTGTAGTATCAGATTATAAGGAGTTTCATAATATATCACAGATAAAAATACAAAAAGACCATGAAAACACAATAACTTTGCTCTTCGACAAAGATTACCCTCTGAATGAAAGGATCTTTGATAGACAATTTCTATACTAATAATGTATCTGTTCAGATGCATGGCTAATGTACAAATATTGAAACAAAAATTCCAGTGCCCCTGTGATGTCATTCCAGTGCTCCCTTTCTTGTCATCCCAGTGCTCCCTTTCTTGTCATCCCAGTGCTCCCTTTCTTGTCATCCCAGTGCTTGACACTGGGATGGCTTTGTTGCATCGCTACTTATGAAAGGCTAACTATAGTTAGGATTATAAGCAACTTATTGAAAATCTTGTTTTTTTGCAATCAATCTGATCAAATTTAAGAATAGTAATTTATTATTTATATTAATAAACTTAATTCTATTGAAAATAGCTAAAGCATTGAAATTCTTGAATTTTAGCCGGATTAGTGAGTGGTAGTGAAATTTCTTTTACTCAAATTTAGGTATTCACTGACCGTTCTTGTTATAAATACCAGAATAATAAGCTACTGATATTCTCCATCTTTTTTATCTTTAATCCATCATAGCTAGCGATGCAACAAAGCCCACTGGGATCCAGATTGGGCACTAAGTTGGTAAACACGAAAGCGCTTTACAACGTTTTTTGTGCGAAAGGACTGGATGCCAGTGTCAGCTACTTGCATGACACCCATTTGTTCCTATAGTTGTCTTTTCTCGTCTACCTTATTTTGCCACTCTGCTAAACAGATACATTATCTGTAAATTGGTATTTACTAGATCTTAATAACTATAGCGTAATCAATGCAGCATAGTAATTAATTTTGGAGCAGATATGCCAGGAACACAAGATCAAGATACAGTAAAAACACTTTCTTATACACCAATAGGTAAAGATGGCAAGACAAGTCCAGGAACCTCACCAATACCAGCACTTAGGACAAGCGTTCCCCAAAAAAAAGATGATGAAAGTGAAACTTCACAATCTACAAATTCGTTTGATAATCCGAATTCTGATAAAGAAGATAATAGCCCAGAGAATCATGATTATGCAACTGTAGATTTCAGCAAAAAAACTCCAAAAGAGAGTTTAGATAGTGGAATAGGTAATCAAAGCACTGGAATAAGAAGACCACCTTCTCAAGAAACATTATATAGCGAACCTTGGGATAGCAGCAAAACATTAGAAAATTTGAAAGAATCATTCAGTAACAAATTTGGTGATCCAGGTACACCTCCAACTCCTTTTACACCAGAAGATGATGCGGACATTGAAAGTAGTGAAGTGGGTTCAGAAACTCCTCTAATCAGCTCAAGCAAAAAAACAAACAGATTCTTGCCAAGAGCAAAGTATGCCATGCAGCAGAAGGGTTTTATAATTTTTAGTGCAACTGCTATTATACTCAGCACATCTGCAGCTTTATTATATTTACAAGATAAAGCAAAATTTATTGCATTTTTTACAAACAGCCCAAAATATATCACTATACCAGTTATCGCACTTGCTGCGGTGCTTGCAATTAGTCCAATACTTTTTGCAATAAAGCAATTTAGAAATACTGCAGAGCATAAAACTCAAGGAAAAGATGCAGATGAAATTTTAGATAATGTGTTGGGGTGTCAGCCAGAAAATAAAGCTATAAAATCTGTAAGACTGGAATATAGCAATAACACTCATTCAAATTTTGTATTTAATGCTTTGGAATCTGAAAACGACTTCATGAACATTGACAAAAAAGTAATTAGTAAAACTAGTAAAATAGAATCAGTAATTAACAATAGGCCACTATTTACTGCATTACTGACCGGTGTAGTTGCTGCAAATATAGCACTTCCTTTATTGCTGTACGCGGAAGGCGGTGTTAATAACGTACAAAAATTTTACCAAAACCCTTTGACTAATAACATAGGATTATCATTACTTATAGGTTCAGGTGTATTTGCATTATTAATTATATGTTCTGGCGTGCATTATTATAGAAAAACAAATTGCACTAACCTTATATATTCTCAGGAAAAGATTGATCCTGAAAGCGTTAACAAGAAATTCATTGAAGAAATAAAACACGAAAGAACAAATGTTCTTGGGGAAAATCACAGTAAAGACGCTAAACGCAGCAGCTTAACGCTTGAGCAAGTTGTAGTCCAATCTCATAATTGTAAGGATGTTGTTTATAGTGTCGGTTAATAAAATGCACAACGTAAAACACAATGCCTTATGCTCTTTCTTCGTCATCCCGGCGCGCGACGCTGGTTCACTTTATAATGACAGTGCCATTCCATCTGTCATCCGAGTAGCAGGCACTGGTTCCTTTATGACGGCAGTGCCCAAAGGTGTCATCCCAGTAGCTGACGCTGATTTCCATCCAAGAGGGTGTCATTCCAGTGCTTGACACTGGAATCCAGCTTTTTCATAATCATCAAAACGTTGTACTTTAGCATAAAACGGCTACTTTTATGCTTACCAACTTAATAAAATTCCTGGATCCCAGTGTCTGGGCACTGGGATGACAAGAGAAGGTACTGGGATGACGGTTGTCGTTTAGCTACAAACGTTAAGAAATTTACTAAACAAAAAAAAAGGCAAAAGAAGCCCTGGTCATTGTCTATTTTCAGTATTTGGCGTTTTTTAAGCCTTAAACGCTGCAATTTAGCTGCTTTTAAGTGCAACTAACTTTAGCTAAAATGTTTAAGAAATTTACTAAGCAGAAAAAAAGGCAAAAGAAACCCCGTGGTAATTAGTGTTCACTCCCTAATCCTGCAAATTGGCGTACTATACTGTCTTAAACGACTTATAAGCGCGTTTCAGCTTATATAGGTAAAAACCTAGAAATGTTGTGAAGACATAAGGTGCACATAGTGCAAAAAATTAAAAATAAGACGCCAACTACGTTGTTTTTTTGCTGTTTAATCTGCACAGATGAAGATCACTGAATACCTTCAGTTTTATGATAAGGGGGCTGGCGGAGGGTGTCAAGTAGTTTTTAGTTCTGCCTTCTAAGGCTTTTACTCGTGACAACCACTGTGCTTGCGATCTTGTCGTGCCAAGTTTGACAGCGTTTGTTGAAATTTGACCATATGAAGCCTAGAAATAATGGTGCAACTGACAATATAAAGGAAAAAAATCTCTTTGTTGCTTGTCTTAAAGTTATCTTTTCGAAAGTTTGTGCATCCACAACTCTAAGCCCAAGTAATAGTTTTCCAGGTGTAGCAGCAAACCTTACCCACATATATGTTACATAGCAAAAGAGCATAATGCATTGGACTATTTGATTTAGGATTAGTAATTTTATAAGTCTACTCTGCATTGTCTTTTCTTCCGCAGACAGTGGTGCTTGCATTTGGGATTTTGCAGCAATTTGACTTAATATTTTGCTATCCTCTGAGTTCATAAAGAGCTGATTTAAGGCTTGGCTGCAAAACTGCAAGAACAAGACAATAATAATCAAATCAAGCAATACTGATATATAGCGCCTGAGGCCCGTTACATAACATATTCCATTTTCATCTTTCTTTACCTTTTGAATAACATTTATAGAAGAAAAAATAGAGAATAAACGATCAAAAAATTTATGTAACATATATATGCTTTCCAATATTTAACGTGCCCCTGGCCGGACTTGAACCAGCATGCTTTTGCAAGCAACAGATTTTGAGTCTGCCGTGTCTACCATTCCACCACAGGGGCATTAAGTTTTAATGCTATAGGTAGCACAAAATTAGTCAAATTTTATATGTCTTTCAAATCAAAACTAAATATTCTACAATAATCAACAGTTACTCTCAAAACTTAAAATGAATGAATTAGCTAGTCTCCTCAGTTCAAGAGGTGTAGACAAGGAAATATGCAAATTACCGCATAATTTAGAAGCCGAGCAAATGCTTATTGGTGCAATGATCCGTGATAATAGAATCTGTGATGCAGTTGAAGACACAATAACAGCAGAAAATTTCTATGATCCATTACATCAAAGTATTTTTACGCAAATATCCAAAACCAGAAAACACGGCATAATTGCCAATGAACTCAGCCTAAAAATGTTTTTTGAGAACGACCAAGCATTTACCGAATGTGGTGGGGTAGAGTACTTAGCAAAGCTTGCAGCTAAAGCAAGTATTGCACTTGATATCTATAGTTTGACTAGAATAATCCGTGACACTTACTTAAGGAGATGTTTAATTAAGCTCGGGCAAGAAATAGTTGGTGATAGCTACAACTACGATATTGAAAATCCTGCACAGGCGCAAATTGAACAAGCAATGACAAAATTGTTCAACTTAGCAATAAAAAAACAAGGTGAGAAAACATATATAAAACTTGCAAGTTCAATTAAAGACGTAGTTGAGAAGATCAGCACGCTGAAAAATAATCCAGAAGCGCTGGGCGTTACAACCGGACTTCAAGATCTAAATCAGCTTCTTGGTGGTTTGCAGAAATCTGACCTATTAATTCTAGCTGCAAGGCCTTCTATGGGTAAAACAGCATTGGCGCTAAACATCGCACTTAATGCTTGTAAGATGTTGCAAAAAAGAGCAGATAAACAACACTATGTAGCGTTTTTCTCGCTTGAAATGTCAGCAGAGCAATTAACTGCAAGGCTGATCACTATAGATTCAGGGATTAGTTATTATAAGGCATTAACCGGGAGAATTAGTGATTTTGAATTGCATGAATTTATCAATACTAGTACAGAATTATCTGAACTGCCTTTTATCATAGATGACACCCCTGCGCTATCAATCAGTGCCCTTCGCACCAGAATACGCTTGCTGTATCAATTATATAATGTAGAAGTGGTATTCATTGATTATTTGCAGCTAATCAGAGGAACAACAAAAAGGAGTAATGAAAATAGAGTGCAAGAAATCTCGGAAGTGACGCAGGGTTTGAAAGCAATTGCAAAGGAGCTAAATATTCCCATTGTTGCACTATCTCAGCTCTCTCGTTCTGTTGAGCAGAGGGATGACAAAAAACCACAACTTTCTGATTTACGTGATTCAGGAAGCATAGAGCAAGACGCAGATATAGTAATGTTTCTCTATAGAGAAGAGTATTATGAACTAAGAAAACAGCCGAATGAAGGGAACAATAAACATCGGGAATGGCAAGAGAAAATGGAAAAAATTAGAAACATTGCAGAGCTCATTATTGCAAAGCAGAGAAATGGACCAATTGGCAGTGTGAAACTATATTTTGACTCTAACAGAGGTTCATTTAAAGATTACACGGAGAGGCATAGTTTGTAGCTTGGCAGCAATCTTCTTGTTCCCAAGTTCATTGATTATTTTTTTTATGTAAAAAATTAACTTGACAATTTCTTAAAAATCCTTTTATAATGATACTATATTTTATAATACGTGAGGAATAATCGTGATAAATAAAAACAATGTACCCTATTATATAACTGGAACTTTGGCTACTTTCACTTTATTGGCATCAGGAGTGTTTGCTGCAGCTCCTTATATTGGGTTCTTAGCTCCAGTTGCAGCCTTAAATGTTGGCCTTCCATTTATTATTGGTGGTGCTGTATTTTCTGCTGTAGCTATTGCACTTTCATATGCTGCAATTAGTAAAAACAAAACTATTTCTGAGAAGGAAGCTCAGCTTGCTGATGAAAAAAGTAAAGTAGAAGCTAAAGAGGAAGAAATTTCTAAGCAGAAAATTGAAATTAATAAAAAAAATGAGGAGATTAATAATCCAAAAGAAGAAATAGAAAAATTTAAACACAAGAAAACTTTTGTTCCGCAAGTAATAAAGGATATCAAAACAGCATGTGAAGAAGCAGTTACAACTGTAAAAGAAGCGTGCAGTAGTGGGCGTATTTTTGATATTGCTAAGCGTCGCTTGAAAGATGTCTATGATATTATACCATCAACTGAGTCAGTACGTAATCTGGTTCCTAGCTTAAAAACAGTAGGCTGGATAGCAGTAGGAACAGGAGCAACATATATCGCTGCCAATAGAGGATTTACTGGTGCCAACAACTCATCTAATGCAGTAAGCAATTCTGTTAATAGTGTCAGAAATCATACCTTAAGCTCAAACTCATCTTTTACTTGTCCTAATCCCACTATGCAACGTCCTTATGAGTTACAATGTGAGCTTGATGAGTATAGAAAAACACTAGCTGATTCTAAAAAGTTTGCCAAAAATAATTTCGGTATATCTGAAGAAGATGAGCCTCAATGGAGTAAGAATTTGACTAATCACACTTATAGTAACAACACAGCAAGCAAAACTGAAGCAAATCCTACAATAAATTTGTTTGACACTACTTTAAGCTTTCCACCAGTGACTTCTATTGTAGTTGCTGCAAGTTAATTTTATCCAGGAGAAATAGTGTAAAAACTATTTCTCCACTTTAACATCAAACTTCGAAAAGAACGGCGTAGGTTTAGGCAATGTTATGCCTGAACTTACGCACGCGTCGCACAAAGATTTTAAATCACGTTGCTCTTTTGGAATTTGCAGTTGATCGAGTATCGTTTCTGCTGATTTGGGAACAATTGGCTGCAATAAAATGCCAATTATCCTGATATATTCCAGTAGTTTGTAGATTACTAAGTTCATACGCACTCTATCGGTTTTGCTTAATATCCAGGGTGCACTTTTGTCTATATAAGCATTGGCTTCAGAAGAGATGTTGATAATTAGAAGTATAATCTGGTTAAACTCATACTTTGATAGGTGATTCATCACCTGATCGAGTATAGCTTTGCAACCTGGAAGACTTTCTTCACCTTTAAGTAGGCTTTGATCGATTGTCGGTACAATTCCAGAACATTGCTTGTGTAAAAATGAAATTGTTCTTTGTACTAAATTGCCTATGTTGTTTGCCAGTTCTGAGTTTATTCGGCTGATCATGTTTTTCTTACTAAAGTTGCCATCCTGGCCAAAACTTGCTTCCCTGAGGAGAAAATAGCGTAGTTGATCAACACCAAACTCTTCAGCCAAGCCGATTGGATCTATGACATTACCAAGGGACTTGGATATTTTTTCTCCCTCGTTCAACCACCAACCATGAACTGCAATTTGTTTTGGCAGTGGCAGGCCTGCTGCAAGGAGAATTGCTGGCCAATATACAGCGTGAAAGCGTAATATGTCTTTGCCGATTACATGAACGTTGGAAGAGCTGTCACTTGCCCAAAACTTCTTATATCCTTCATCTTCTGTGCTAGGGAAACCTATTGATGTAAGATAATTGGTTAATGCATCTATCCAGACATAGATTACGTGTTTGTCATTACCTGGTACTTTTATTCCCCAGTTAAAACTAGTACGAGAGATTGAAAGATCAGTGAGTCCTGATCTTACAAACGATACCACTTCATTTTTTCTGCTCTCAGGAAAGATAAAATTTGGCTGATTTTTATAGAGTTCCAGTAATTTGTTTTGCCAGTTTGACAAGCGAAAAAAGTAGCTCTCTTCTTTTACCCACTCAACCTCAGCACCTGTTGGTGCTTTGCCATCTATCAGTTCTGATTCCTGATAAAATGCTTCATCACGAACTGAATACCAACCCGAATAGGAATCCAAATATATTTGTCCTCTCTCTTCAAGTCTATTCCATAAAGCTATAACTGCTTTTTTGTGACGCTCCTCCGTAGTGCGAATAAAATCGTCATACTCAAAATTCATAAACATAGCCAATTCTTTAAATGAAACGCTCACTTCATCTGTAAATTCTTTTGGCTGCATTTCCTTTGCTTTAGCTGCTTTTTCTATTTTTTGTCCATGTTCATCTGTACCGGTGGTAAATTTGACATTTTTTCCAGCTAGTTTCATGAACCTTGCCACAACATCACACAAAAGAGAAGTGTATGCATGACCGATATGCGGCTTATCGTTTACGTAATATATTGGCGTGGTGATGTAAAAGTTCTCGAATTGCTTCATTATCCAGTGCTTAAAGCTTTATCGTATCTGTGCTAATAATAAAAATCAATATGTAGTACACTATGTATAACTATACAAACGTTTGTTTTAGAAAGCAATCCGCACAGCAGATGGTGTCATGAAAGTAGCTGACACTGATTTCCATCCAAAAGGGTGTCAAGGAATTTTTGCATTTCTATGAGCTACTTAGATGACAAAAGAAGAAATACTAGACCTTATACCTTTTGCACTCAAATTCACATAAATCATGAATTATACACGTTTCACACGAAGGTTTCTGTGCTTTGCAAACATATCTACCATGCAAAACTAGCCAGTGATGAGCATAAAGCAAGTATTCTCTTGGAACTACATTTAAAAGAGATTGCTCTGTTTTAAACACATCTTTTTCTTTCACAAGTCCAACTCTATTGCTCACCCTAAAAACATGAGTATCAACCGCCAATGTTGGAATGCCAAGTCCCGAATTTAAGAACACATTAGCGCTCTTTCTCCCAACCCCTGGTAAAGACACCAAATCATCGAAATCAGTAGGCACTTTGCTATTGTACCGCCCAATCAATATTTTGCTGAGCCCGATTATGTTTTTTGCTTTGGAATTATATAAACCAATACTGCTTATGCATTTTTTCAGCTCATTTTGTCCCAAGCTCAGCATTTTTTCTGGCGTATTAGCGATATTAAATAGTTCTCTTGTAATTTTATTAACACTTACATCGGTTGTCCGTGCTGATAAAACTATCGCAATCAGTAACGTAAAATGATTGGTATAATTTAGCTCTATTTTTGGCGTAGGATTTGATTGCTGAAATTTTTCAAATATCAATTCTACTTTTTTTGAGTCCATTTCATTTACCACACCTCTTTTAAATATTTAAACGAAGAACCCCTCTTTCCCATCATACAAATACAATTTGTCCATTCTCACCACATCAAAGCTATTTTCTTCGAGTTTGATTAGCAAGTTATTTACATCACTATTTGTAATAGCTTGCTTTTCATTATTTGCGATAAACCTACAGGTTATTTGGTCACTTGAAGGTTTTGAGTTTCCTGGCCAAATCGCAAGTCCTTTTGAGTATATTGCTATAATTTGCGGATTACTCGATTCAAATAATCCTACTATTTGATCAACATTACTGGATTTGTCCCAAGCGAGAGTTATATCACTACCCACTAGCTTTTTAACTTTGTAATCTTGTTCGTAATTGTCTTGTACTTTATTTATTTTACTATCCGAACCACTGCCAATTATAAGCTCAGGTAATATTCCAGGTTTCTTTCCTAGATTATCTATAACAGCTTCTGCAAATTCTTTTGTACCAACTTTCTGTTTACTCCTTCTCTCCTTATATAAATCGGCAGTGTGTATTCCATCCTCCAAAGTCTTGAGCCATGCATCGTAAACCAGTTTTGCAGTACTCACTTGACCTATGTAAATTAGCATATGCACTGCAGCATTTAAAAGACCAGAAGGATTGGCTATGTTTTTTCCTGCAATATCAGGAGCAGAACCATGCACTGCTTCGAACATCGCATATTCGTTGCCAATGTTACTACTTCCGGCAAGCCCTACAGACCCTGAAGTTTGTGCCACAATGTCCGATAATATATCGCCATATAGATTTTCAGTTACTATAACATCGAAATTCTCCGGTTCTGTGGCAACACGTGCCATTCCAATATCAACTATATAATGTTCTGCCTTTATGTCCTGGTATTCCTTTGCAATGCGATCAAACGCTGCATGGAAAGTTCCGTCAGTCATTTTCATTATGTTATCTTTAGTCAGGCAAGTTACTTTTTTTCTGTTGTGTTTTTTCGCGTATTCAAAAGCGTACCTGCATATCTTCTCTGAGCCAGATCTAGTAATAATTTTAGTGCATTGGTAAAAGTCACCAGTGAGCCTATGCTCTATTCCAGTGTAAACATCCTCTTCATTTTCACGTATTACTACGATATCAAACTTATCGAATTTATTTTCTATAACAGGATGATATGAAACGCATGGTCTGATATTTGCATATAACCCTAGGTTCTTTCTGAGTGCTACATTTAAGCTTTTGTGGCCTTTACCTTGAGGAGTTGTTGTCGGAGATTTTAATAATATTTTTGTCCTTTCAATTGATTCCCAACCACTTGGAGAAATTCCGTGAGACCATTCTTTATTATAAACACGCTCCCCTATTTCAATAATATCCATTGAGATTTTTGCTTCCGCTTTGCGCAATATCGACAGCACCGCTTCCATGATTTCTGGTCCGATACCATCACCATATGCAACTGTGATTGGTGTTGACATAACTTCCCTAGTTATAAATGATTTAATGTTAATTCAAATAATAGAGTGGCACAAGCAGCTAGTATTATCCAAATTAGTATATTTACGGTTATTTAATAACATATTTTCATACTAGTTATGTCACAGTAGAACATGGGCAGAGTATGGATACTAAAGTAAGTTATGCAGGGATTACAAGACGTATTTTTGCATTTGCAATCGATTATGTTTTAGCACAGGGAATGGGGTTTGTTATCGGATTTATCATTGGATTTACTTTAGCATATTCTCTATCACTCAATGTAACTGAAATGATTTTAGATAAAGCAGTAACTATACAAGTAATAGGGTTGATATTGGAATTAATATTTTATGTATTTACGATAATAGAATTTGGTGGTACTCCAGGACAATTGTTACTTCGCATGCGTGTAAAAGACGAAAATACACTTGAAAAAATCACTCTAATACAAGCAATAAGCAGAACAGCAGTTTTTGGAGTATTATATTTTATAATCTGCTACACACTATTCAATATTTCTAGTCTATTCATAGTTGTATCAATCTTAATCATATTATTTGCAATCCTTGACCAGCGTAAACAATTTCTTCACGACAAAATTGCAAAAACAGTAGTAATAGACTATAAACCTAGTTGATATTTTTCTTTAGCTGTCTGCCACCAATGGTGTTATTCCAGCGCATGACGTTAGTTAGAATCCAAAAACCATGAGAGCTACAAAAACTTACTTGACAAACTCCGCCAGCCCCCTTATTGTAGTATTAAGGGTATTTATGACTCATTGTTTTTGACCTGCAGGCTCAATGACAAAATTCAGTAAAAAACTCAGGGTATTTATTGGCGGATTACATAAAATTATAGCGGCTGCATGTCTTTTTTATTTTTTCTACATTCAGCCAAATCGCGCTTAAACTAAGCGTCAGCAAATTATTACAGCGCCAATTTAAAGGTATCCGTTCAGCCAATGGCGTCAACTTAAGGGAAAATATCAGTGATTGTGTATAAAACTTCTCTCTAAATTTTTTACCATTAAATTACCCAAAAGCTGCAATAAACAGCACTTTTGTTTCTGTTTTATTTCAACAAAGAAGTCTAAAATATGTCCTTTTTAGGTGAAACATGCAAAAAGGAAAAAAACTTATTCTACAAATTAAAAATATAATATACTCGAAAGCTTTTCAGAGAATCCATTGTGTTGAGTTTTACACGAACAAGAAAACTTCCTTTTACGACAGTATTTTCTATGATTTTAAAGTTAATTAAGAAAAGTTTAGGAAATAGAATGTGAGCTCATTAAGTTCCACCCTCAAAGCAAGCTTTTTCTAAAGCAAGATATAAATACAGGTCTTAAAGAATTTAAGCATCCAAACAGCCTATTGAGCAAACGTTAGCAGAAACCTGAAGTCGTTACTCAAATGCGTTCATTAAATCAAATTATTTATCTACGACCGTCTTCATTAAAATTTATTCAGCAGCATTATGAATTGAAAGTAGACTTTATTTTTCGCTTGCAAAAAAGAAATTATAGCAAGCTATGGTTCATCTGGTGAATTAGATTTTGTGCTAGAAAATAAAACGAAAAGCCAAAAAGTAAGAGTAATAGTGCTTACATTAGCCAATGGGGAAACAGAGTTTTTGACCGAGACTTTGGAGCAAAGCTTATGTGTTAAGGTGGCATATAGAAGAGTGCTATAAACGACTCAAAATAGGTGCAGAGTTAGAGAATTTTTCTGGCGTAAATTTAGAGGCTGTATTACAAGAATTTTGGGCAAACTTAGTCATGTGTAATATATTGTCGCTTCATATCACAAGGGCCTTGGAATCCAGATAAAATTGCTGATAAATTTTTCAGTTTTATTTGGTGTAATGAGGCAGAAACTCTATCAGGTACTTATTGCGCCAAAAAACTTTCAAGCCCTTTTTGATAGAGCAAGTATACGCGCTAAAGTTAAAATCCGACCAGGACAGCTGCAATAAGGTAGATAAGCCCAAACGCCATCATGTCTTTAGGAGAGTTTGCTAATGAAAGTTCTTAAGTTGACGCCATTGTCTGTTCAGGGGCATCGCAAATATTGAAGCAAAAGTGGTGTCATCCAAGTAGCCTCCTTCTCCTGTCATCCCAGTGCTTGATACTGGGATCCAGATTGGACACTGAGTTGGTGAGTATAAAAGTATAGCTAACGCGAGCTCTACGTCATACCGTGATTTATTCACGGTATCTCTAACGCTAACTATGGATTAGCCGGTAAAGAAAGTGCTGGAAATAGAAGGTTTTTTCCGTTTTAGGGAATATGAAATAAGCGTGGAAAAAATGTGAACTAACAGGAGATCTATGGCGAGTATGTTCAATTTCCAATCTATTTTTTAGGTAACCAAAGACCGTTTCGATAATCGATCTCTTCCGTAACAAAATCTTCTCTTTCAGAGGAATTAATGCATTTTTCATACCTTTTTTCACCTTGGTAACAAGCTTTAGATTTCTATCAAAAAAATAGATCTTTTTTAATATAACCTTTATCTCCAAATAATAAACCTGCTAACTTTTTAGTCAGGTCTGGAACTGGTTTCCTATCGTCAACGTTACCCTTTGTCAAAATAACCCCTTACCTATTTCATTGATTACCATATGTAATTTAAAGCCATAAAACCAGCCAGTAGTGTTTTTCCCTATTTTTGCAATTCTAGCAAAGACTTTGTGTTTTTAGATTCTTTTTTTATGACATACTGCAATTGAAGTTGAATCAATATAGGAAATGCCTGTGGTTTTTGCTTAACCACTGTAGCAACATTGCTAAATACCACAAAACTCGTGGTTTTAACGCAATAAACCTATCATATGAAGGTAGTGTTGGAAAGTCCGACTTATGTAACAACTTTAAGTAATATAGATAAAATGATTTAAAATTTTCGTATCTAGATTGCTGGTATAGTAGAATTATTGTGATAATTTCAGAATACGTTATTTCTGGCACTCTGGTAGGTTTTTTACCATTAGACAACAGTCTGTTGGCAAAATTTTCATCTATTATTTTACAATAATCATCTACAAAACAGAACAATTCTGTTATATTCTTATTCATTGGGTAACCTCCTATTTCTTGCTAAAATACTGGAGTTTACCCTCTTTTTCCCTCCTCTCTTACTATTTTTCTAATCCATAGTTAGCGTGCATGGTAGACGATGTTCGTATAGTTGTAGCAGTGTAGTTTGGATAAGACACAAAGCCTAATGGAAAAAACTGCGAACGCCAGTGAAAAACATAGCAATTTTATTTTCATTTGCAGCTTTTATCACATCTTGATCTTTTAGCGAGCCACCTGGCTGAATTATAGCTGTAATCCCATGTTTTGTACTTTCTACTATGCTATCTGGGAATGGGAAAAATGCATCTGAAGCAAGCACCGCACCTTTACATTTTTCACCTGCTTTTTTCACTGCAATGTTAACACTATCTATTCTGCTTGTTTGTCCTGCACCGATGCCAATAGCACAACCGTCTTTTGCTATAACTATTGCGTTGGATTTTACATGTTTACATATTTTCCAGGCAAAAATAAGATCTTTTTTTTCTTTGTCTGTTGCAGTGTGCTCTGTTACTTGGCTCATTTCTTCTGCTTTTATTGTGTGGTTATTATTTTCTTGCACCAAAAACCCACCAACAACATTTTTAATTTGGTATTTCACATTTTGTTGGAAAGATTTATGAATAATCACTCTTAAATTTTTCTTTTTTTGTAAAATTTTTAGTGCCTCATTGCTGACTGACGGTGTTATCACTACTTCCAAAAATATCTCGTTTAATTTTTCTGCTAGCTTTAAATCTATCTCCCGATTTAAGGCGACTATTCCGCCAAAACTGCTTACTTCATCACACGATAGAGCTTTTTCATATGCCTCCAAAGCATTATCACCAACAGCAACGCCACATGGGTTATTGTGCTTGATTATCACTGCTGCAGGCTCTTTAAACTCAGAAATTATGTTAAGTGCGGATTCTATATCTACTATGTTATTATAACTCAGCTCTTTTCCATGTATTTTTTCCAACGGATATTTTGTAAATTGATTACTATAAAATGCAGCTTTTTGATGGGGATTTTCACCATACCTTAATACTTGTGCTTTATGCCCGTATAGAGCACAAAACTCTGGTAACTCATTATTTTTACTCTGGGATAAAAACCAACTGTGAATATTAGAATCGTAGTGTGCAGTGAGAGCAAATGCTTTGGTTGCTAAATGTTTTCTATATTCCAATGTTGTTTTATTGTTATTTTCTATCATCTCAGCTTTCAGTGCTTCATAGTCTTGAATGCTGGAAATGACTGAAGTAAAATGAAAATTTTTTGCTGCAGCTCTGATTAACGCCACTCCACCAATATCAATTTGTTCTATGATTTGCTCTTCATTTGAGCCGCTACTTACTGTCTCCCAAAATGGGTATAGGTTAGTTATAAGCAGGTCTATTGGCTCAACACCTAGATTTTGCATTTCCATTTTGTGCTTTTCTCGATCACAAAGTATTCCTCCATGAATTTTAGGGTGTAAAGTTTTCACTCTACCACCCAGTATCTCTGGAAATTGTGTGTAATCTGAGACCTCTTGTGTTTTTATTCCTGCACTAGATAGCACTTTATAAGTATTTCCCGTTGAAAGAATTTCTATTTGTTGCTGCGTTAAAAACGATGCAAGATCAATTATATTCGTTTTATCGTATACTGATATTAAAGCTCTTTGTATTTTCATTTTTGTACAGAAAGTTTTATAGGATTATATCTAAGAAAAGGAAATTTAGCTATTACATTTCTACACTAAGCTCTTCTTTAAAGTAGTCTATTCTATAAATTTTTTTACCATGCTTGATTTCAAGCCACGAATAAAATCTTCAATACTGCAAGGATTTCTCCCTTCCATTTGTACAACTTTAGGAATTAAAGTGCCACCTTTTAAACTTATGTGCATATTATCATTAACGATCTTACCTTGTTCTGAAGCGAGAGCTTCAAAGTCAGCATCAAGTATCCTGATACGTTTATTCTCTATCTTGATGAACGCTTTTGGGTAAAATGCTTTAACCTTTCTATAAGCAACTTCACAAGCATCACTTGCATAAATTTTATAGTCTTCCACTTTGTCAGCGTAACATGCATCATTATCGTTCTGTTTTAAGGGAACCTGTTTTTCAATTTCGTTTAGCACTTTCAGCAGTAAATCACTGCCTAGCTTAGATAATTTATCATGCAATGTCTTGTAATTATCGTTCTTTTCGATAAGAAATTTTTCCTGTTTTAAAATAGGGCCGGAATCTAATCCTTCATCCAATTGCATAATGCTAACCCCGGTTTCTTGATCTCCTGCTAAAATTGTGTGCTGTATCGGAGCTGCACCACGCCACCTTGGTAATAATGAAGGATGAATATTAATACAACCATATTTTGGAATATTCAAAATTTCTCTTGGGAGTATCAATCCATACGCAGCTACAACTGCAACGTCTGGTTTGAAATTTCTAAATTTTTCCTGCTCTGCCAAAAACTTTAGAGAGATAGGAGTACATACCTCTATGTTACTTTCTTCAGCGATAACATGTACTGGAGATTTCGTTGGCTTCTGTCCACGCCCTGAAGGTTTTGGAGCCTTGGTGTATACTGCTACTATTTCATTCTGTGATTTCAATAGTAAGTTTAGCGTACTAACAGCGAATTCCGGTGACCCCATGAAAATAATTCTCACGCTTTCAAGTGTTTTTGCTTTAAGAATTCTCCGCTAATTTACCACTTACAGCTTCTACTAATTTGGCAAAATCATCCTTATAATTAACGGCCATCTCAGCAAGAATTTTTCTATTTAAATCAATTCCAGCAAGTGTAAGACCATGCATAAACCTACCATAAGTAAGCCCATGCTCTCTTGCTGCTGCATTAATACGTATTATCCATAAGCTACGGAAATCACGTTTACGGGTTCTTCTGTCTCTGTAAGCATATTGCAGTGCTTTTTCAACTCTTTGTAATGCAATTCTATAACAACTTTTTGCGCGTCCTCTATAACCCTTTGCCAGTTTCAATATTTTTTTATGACGAGCGTGAGTAGTGACTCCACGTTTTACCCGAGCCATTTTATTTTACCTCCATTTTGTTAAATACCATAAGGCATATAAAGCTTAACTATACGCGAGTCAGATTTACCAAGAATCGTTGTACCGCGCTGATTACGAATATTAGATTTACTTCTCTTTATCATGCCATGCCTTTTGCCTGATTGAGTAGAAATGACTTTACCCTTAGCTGTAAGGTGAAAGCGCTTTTTAACAGAAGATTTGGTTTTTAATTTTATTTTCTTCATATTCCAAATAAATTTACAAATACTACTATTGAGTTCTTTAATAGTAATTAAGTAGTAGTATAAATAATTTTATTAAAGAATCAAATTAAAATTGTATATTAAAGGAGCTTAAATGTAATTACGCCCAATATATGTGTTATACCTTCTTTATTCCCAAGTGGCAACAATACTTGCCTCATTTTAACACTTTCACTTTCTTCCTCTTCGTTGATTGGACATTTACTCTCTATTACAGTATCAAGTTTATCAATAACTGCATCTATTTTATATAGTCGCAAAAATGGTGCATCAATTGCATACTTATTATCAATGCGCGTCTTGTTTTCAAAACCATAGAATTCAACGGCCTTTTCTCCTGCATTTTCACAAATATAACCTTGATCTTTGACTTCAATGATAAAACAATGCTGCCATGACTCCATTATTTCTGCAGTGTCTATTTCATGCCTTTCTGGCCAATCTCTGTCTGATCCTTTTATGTCACTCCAGTGCTCAGTTACCACATTTGCTATTCTTTTTTCTTTGCCTACATAAATTTCCATTCTAATTTCCACATATAAAACACAGATATGAGGTAAATTTATCGTGAATGTATTGATTTTTTCTTACCACAAGGTGCATATCACTAGAAGTTCTTGTACCGATTCCTGTTTATAGAATAAACAATACGGGAAACAAGATTATACAAGGTAAATATAGCTAGTTGGTTTAGGGTAGCATTAACACCAAAATTATTAAATGAAAAAGTTGTGGATTTAGTAAAGGAAATATTAAAACAGGATATACAATTCTATTGATTTATTAAAGAATCCTGTATGTGAATTTAGGGGATGTTTAAAAAACATCCCCTAGTTTGGACAAGTGCTAATATTCGGTGCTAATTTGAGAAGATAGATGCGCTACTGATGTGGCATTGCTTACTCTGCTGGACAAAGATCCTCTTTCCTCTGTTTTCGGTGTAGCTCTGGAATGCTCAAGTTGAGTTTGATCACTGTTCTCAGAACCTGTTTAAAATCTCAAAGAGATGAGCTAAAGTAGGAACAGGTAAATAATGAGGTATATAAATGAGTCAAAGGTATCCAAGCGACATAAGTCGTGAGCAATTTGAAAAAATCAAACCAATTTTAGAAAGTAGGAAAAAGAAAACAAGACCAAGATTAATTGATATATACAAAGTATTTTGTGGAGTGTTATACGTGCTAAAAAGTGGTTGTCAGTGGAGAATGTTGCCAAAAGAGTTTCCAAGGTGGGAAAACATATATTACTATTTTCAAATGTGGAGTAAAAAGAAAGGAAAGGAGCCAAGCTTGTTGGTTAAAAAAAATTGGTTGCGACAAAACAGTGGTCGGAAAGAGAAAACCAGTTTCTGCATAATTGATGCTCGAAGCGTCAAAAACGCAGATACTGCTGAAAGAAAGGGCTATGATGCAGGTGAAAAGATTTCAGGGTCATATCGCAGTTGATACACAACACATGCAATTCATATAACAACGGCAGAAGCAACTGATCGTAGCAGTGCTGTGAAAATGGTGGAAAATGCTAAAGAAAACCTCTCTGAAGTCAAAAATATACTCGTTGATGCTGGCTATACAGGAGAAAATTTTGCAACACAAATAAAAGCAACTATTGGTGCAACTGTTGAGGTAGTAAAACGAAGCGAATTACATACCTTTGCTGTATTGCCAAAAAGATGGGTTGTCGAGCGGTCTTTTGCTTGGTTGGAAAAATGTAGACGGTTATGGAAAAATTGCGAGCGTAAACTCAACACAAGTTTACAAATGGTTGTTCTTTCCTTTATTTCTCTTCTATTGAGGAGATTTTAAACAGGTTCTAAGGGAGGGGATAGTAGTAATACTGTCTCCTTACCTAACCAAGTTGCTAAAACTAAAGAATTTGAAAAACGTGCTCAATACTATGCTGCTAAAGCTTACTCAAGGCAAGCTGATAAAGGTGACCAGTATCATAACCTTAAGGAAATTATCTTCATTGCTATAGCAGATTGTGTACTGTTTCCTAATAAATCTGAGTACAAATCAAAGCATACTATTCGAGATGAAGACACTAATGAGCATGATCTAAAAGATTTCTATTTTATATTTATTGAGTTGCCAAAATTTCCAAAGAATAAGGAAGATCAGTTGGAAAATATAGTTAAAAAATGGGTTTATTTTTTTCGATATGCAGATGAGACTAGTGAAGAAGAGCTGGAAAAAATAATAGGTAGTGATGTAATAATTAAAAAGGCCTATGAAGAGCTAAATAGATTTAACTGGTCAGAAAAAGAATTTATTGCCTATGAACAGAAAATAAAACGTATTCTTGATGAACAGGCTGTCCTTGCTCAAAAGCTTGATGATGCTACTGAAAAAGGCATCAAAATTGGTAAAGAGAAAGGTAGGAAAGAAGGGAGAGAGGAAGGCAAAATTGAAGTCGCAAAAGCAATGCTGGCTAATAATGTTGATGTCAACACTATTGTTAAGTTTACTGGACTTTCCATTAAAGAAATTGCAGAATTAAGGTCAAGTTAAGAAGAAGTAGCATTAGAAAGGACTATTTTAAAATTAAACAATAAAGTTAGTGGGTTTTCTAAAAAAATTGTTTTGCTCTACTTTCCTAAAAAATAAATGTAACAAATAAGATGTCTATTTTAAGCATTGCTTATTTGCCAATATTCCCTTAACTTGACGCTTATGCACAGTCCACGGTATCACTCCAGTGCGTGACACTTGTATCTAGTTCTTATTATACAACCACCTAGTGTACTCGTTTCTAATTGAGTTTTCTGGATCCAAGTAGTCACGCTACTTGGATGACACCAATGAGTGATAGAAAGTTTTGCAAGAAGTCACTAATTGCAAAAATTTAATGTAAGTGGTAAAGTAGAACCACTGAATAAAAAACATATGTTAATTAATACAACGTCGGAGCTGGAGGACATATGTGAGGGGTTGATAGCAAAAAAGCCGAAATTTATAGCAGTTGACACGGAGTTCATTAGAAATAATTTAATCTACTACCCAAAATTATCGTTAATTCAAATTTCTTGCGGAGAGAAGAGTTTTATTGTAGACGCATTAGTGCCAGAAATTGATTTATCATTCATTAAGAAAATAATGCTAAATCAGGGGATAACCAAAGTGTTTCATAGCTGCCGGCAGGATATAGAATCTTTACTCACTGTGTTTAAATGTATTCCCACTCCCATTTTTGATACCCAAGTTGCCGCTATGTTTTGTCATTATTATCATGACTTTATTGGTTACTCAAAAGTAGTGGAGCAATATCAAGGAATAGCACTGGATAAAATTAAAGCCAAAAATTCAGACTGGTTAAGAAGGCCGTTATCCGAGGATCAGTTAGATTATGCAGTAAACGACGTGATACACCTATATGGCCTATACCAAATATTGTGCGATAAACTTGAAGAAAATAATAGGATGGGTTGGTTTCAAGAAGAGATGGAATCAATAGTTGATATAAATAAGTATTTACATAATCCAAAAGATGCATGGAAGAGGATTAAATTTAATTATGAAGTAAATCCAAGATTGATACTAACTGTTAAAGCAGTTAGTGAGTGGCAAGAGACCTTAGCACAGCGCTATAATATGAATCGTAATAAAGTAATTAATAATGCTGTAATAGCTGGTTTTATTGAAAAAAATGTAGAGCATGTTGATGAGATTTTAGATGATCTCAAGAGGAATGCAAAAAATATAAGAGATGCAGATTTACTAGAGTTTGTGAATATTTTTAATGAAAATGAGAGAAATTGGATGCAGCAAAACAACACCTTCCCGAATAATTATGACAAATCTGTATTCGATATACTCTCAATTATTTTAGATAGTAAATGTAAAGAAAGTAACATATCAAGGAAATTAGTTTCTTCAAAAGATGAGTTAACTGGGTCAATATCTAGGCAGACAGATAAACTATTCAAGGGGTGGAGATATGATTTTTTTGGCAGGTCAGTTGAATCATTTTTGAACACAAGCTCAAAATTTGAGATTTTAGCAGTGAAATCCGCAAATAATACAACTAAAATTCGGAGTAATTTGGTGGAAGCAGATTGTGAATTGAAATCAACTGCTGAGATTTAACGAGTCCACTATATCTTTTACTTGAGAAAAAACATACTCTTTGCTTACACTGGTATCGATAATAAAGTCACTCATCTTCCTTTTCTCCTCAATAGATAACTGAACATTGGAGATTAAATTTAGCTTTTCTTTATCTATGTTGCGTTCGTTAAGTCTTTGAGCTTGCACAACGCTATCTGCATGGACGAAAACAATAAGGTTGCAATATAAATAAAATTTTGTTTCTAATAGAAGTGGCACATCTAAAACTAAAAGTTTTCTATCGATCTTTATTTCCTTAGCAATAAAAAGTTCTAGTTCATTTCGCACAACGGCATGAACCAAAGATTGAAATTGTTTCCAATTTTCATCGTAGGCTAAGAAATATTTAGACAGTACTGTTCTATCTATTTCACCATTTACTACCACTCCAGGAAAATTTTTTTCTGCATAGCTTATTATGCTTTTATCCACTTTATAAAGTTGGTGTACAACAGAATCAGCATCAAATACAGCAGCACCAAACTCTTGAAAGCAATTAGCTACAAAGCTCTTTCCTACACCAATTCCGCCTGTTAGACCTATGATCATATAGCAAAATACATCAGACTCTTTTCGAAACTATAGCTAAGGTTTCTCTATATATATTAACTAGATTTTCTAGATCCCAGTGGGCTTTGTTGCATAGCAACTGAAAAAATCTGGTGGCTACTGACAAAATTCATTATAAAATAGCCATTTAACCTTTGAAGAAAAAATATGCCACAGAAAATGAAAGTCAGTAACCAAAACGAATATAACAAATTCCTTGAAAAAAGGGAAAATTTTTTCCTATTCGTTCAATGTATCCCTCTAAAAATCCCACTCAAACCTATTCTGAATAGATGGGTTGTTATATGTATCAAAATCACCACTTTATCACTATAAATATAGTTGCCGCTGCATTTTTGGCCCAATTTCATACCAATTTTCGATAGCTTCATCAATGTAACGAAAAATATTTTCCCTTTTTTCAAGGAATTTGTTATATTCGTTTTGGTTACTGACTTTCATTTTCTGTGGCATATTTTTTCTTCAAAGGTTAAATGGCTATTTTATAATGAATTTTGTCAGTAGCCACCAGATTTTTTCAGTTGCTATGCAACAAAGCCCACTGGGATCCAGGTGTAAAAGTATTTGCAAATTATGCAATGGACAGCTGACTCTAGGGGTATATGTCAAAACAATGTTCGTAAGCTGGATTCCAGTGTCACGCACTGGAATGACATCAATCGTTAACGTCTTACATTTATTCTATTGCCTTATGGAACATTTGAATAATCACGCTTGGATTTGGATGACAAAAGGTCTGATGAATGATTAAAGTTACTTTTTCAACCGAACAAAAAGTAAAAGAATACAGTGGTAAAGTCACTGGCTTTGATATATTACAACCGGATGCTTTGAAAGAAGTAGTTGTATTGAAAGTAAATGGTGAGTTATATGATCTCTCACGTGAAATTGAATCTGATACAGAGATAGAGGTGATACAACTGAGTGACGAAGCGGGTTTAGATATAATAAGGCATGATGCTGCTCATATAATGGCGCAGGCAGTGAAAGAGCTATTTCCTAATACTCAGATTACTATCGGTCCAACAATTCAGGATGGTTTTTACTATGATTTTGCTACAGATCGTACCTTCACTACGGATGATCTTGCTGCAATAGAAAAGAAAATGAAAGAGATTGTAAAAAGTAATCACAGATTTGTTCGAGAGGTTTGGACTCGCAAGCAGGCAGTTGATTTCTTTAGTGGTATAGGCGAAAAATATAAGGTTGAAATTATATCCTCTATATCAGAGAGTGAAAACCTAACTGTTTATAGACAAGGCGATTTTGTAGACCTATGCCGTGGTCCGCACTCACCATCAACCGGCAGAGTTAAAGCGTTTAAACTTATGAAAGTAGCGGGTGCATACTGGCGAGGTGATGCAAAGGGCCCAATGTTGCAGCGAATATATGGCACAGCATGGAGAAATAAGGATGAATTAAACGCTTATCTCGAGTGTCTCAAAGAAGCAGAGAAACGTGATCACCGCAAAATTGCCAAGGATATGGATTTATTTCACATCCAAGAGGAAGCTGTCGGGCAGGTTTTTTGGCATGAACAAGGATATATTTTATATAATGTTCTTGAGTCTTACATCAGAAAGAAGTTAATAAATAATGGCTATTTTGAGGTAAAAACCCCTATTTTAGTAGGCAAAGAGCTGTGGGAAAAATCTGGACATTGGGATAAGTTTCGTGAAAATATGTTTACTGTTGACGAGTCTGAAAGTAAAAAGCTAGCAATAAAACCCATGAATTGCCCCTGTCATGTGCAGATTTTTAATTCTCACACCAGAAGCTATCGTGATTTACCGATACGTATGGCAGAGTTTGGCATATGCCATAGAAATGAAAGCTCAGGCTCATTGCATGGACTGATGCGAGTGCGTGGTTTTACGCAAGACGATGCACACATTTTTTGTATGGAAAAACAAGTGAATTCTGAGACTATAAAGTTTTGTGACCTTTTAAAAGAAGTATATTCAGAGCTTGGATTTAATGAAATTTCTGTGAAATTTTCAGACCGTCCAGATATTAGAGCAGGTAATGATGAAGTGTGGGATAGAGCTGAAAAAGCGCTGCTTGAAGCCGTTCAAGAAGCGGGCTTGAGTTATAAACTTAACCCTGGTGAAGGTGCATTTTATGGTCCAAAGTTAGAGTTCGTTTTGAAAGACGCAATAGGCAGAAATTGGCAATGTGGAACATTACAAGTTGATTTCATTTTACCAGAACGTCTGGGAGCTTTTTATATAGGGGCAGATGGACACAAGCATCACCCTGTCATGTTACATAGGGCAATTCTTGGGACTTTTGAGCGTTTTATTGGAATTTTGATAGAAAATTATGCAGGAAAATTTCCAGTTTGGCTTGCTCCAACGCAACTTGCTATTCTGACCATTACAAATGAGGCTGACAGTTACGCCACAGAAATCAGCAATGTCTTAAAAAAACAAGGTATGAGAGTCAAGACTGATTTGACCAATGAGAAAATTAGTTATAAGATACGTTTGCATAGTTCAAACAAGGTTCCTATATTATGGATTATAGGCAAAAATGAAGTTACAAGTAAAACTGTGTCAGTGAGAAATTTAGGATCAGAAAGACAGGAGTCTTTTTCTTTGGAAAAGGCTACTGAATCGCTGTTAAAAAGTATTAATTTGAATTAAGGGAGTTAAAGTTTGCAAGTTAAAAAGAACAATAAAAACAGAATTAATGGATTCATCACAGCTAAGGAGGTACGCTTAGTTGATCATAGTGGTGAAATGGTTGGAATCGTGCCAATAGAACGAGCTTTGGAATTTGCACAGGGTGTTGGTTTAGACTTGGTAGAAATTGCACCTGATTCAACTCCTCCAGTATGTAAAGTTCTGGATTATAGCAAACAAAAGTATGATATAAAAAAGAAGGCAAGTGAAGCAAAAAAGAAACAAAAAACATTAACTATAAAAGAAATTAAACTGGGCCCCAATATTGGTGATCACGATTACGAAACAAAATTGCGTCAAGCAAGAGACTTACTTGCCCACGGACATAAAATCAAAGTTACAATGAGATTTAAGGGCAGAGAGCTTATAAACACTGAAGTCGGACTGGAAAAATTAGAACGGCTAATTAGAGACACTGAAGATATTGCAAAGGTAGAATTGGCACCTAAAAGGGAAGGGAATCAATATTTTTTAGCTCTGGTTGCTAAGTAGCAAAACGGCTTAAGAAGTATAAGTAGAGTTAAACTATCGCTCTCTCTTTGATAACATGGCGAAAATGTCTTATTAATCCTTGAATCGGCCAAGCTGCAGCATCACCAAGCGCGCAAATTGTATGTCCTTCTATTTGAGTTGTAAGGTCAAGCAGCTTATCTATTTCATCAGGCTTAATATCTCCTGCCACCATCCTCTTCATAATCCTCCACATCCATCCAGTACCTTCACGGCATGGTGTGCATTGTCCACAGGACTCATGCATGTAAAAGTGTGATAACCTCTCTATTGCAGCTATTATATCAGTTGATTTATCCATCACTATTACAGCAGCAGTACCAAGCCCTGATTGTGCGGTTCTTAATGAATCAAAATCCATTTCAATAATATCGCATATAGATTTTGGAATTAATGGCACTGAAGACCCACCAGGTATTACAGCAAGTAAATTATCCCAACCCCCTCGCACTCCACCTGCGTATTTTTCAATCAATTCACGTAGTGGAATTCCGAGCTCTTCTTCAACATTACACGGGTTGTTTACGTGTCCTGAAATACAAAAGACCTTGGTACCAGTATTATTTGGTTTACCAAGAGATGCAAACCATTCTCCTCCGCGATTCAGAATATCTGGAACCATGGCTATAGTTTCAACGTTGTTTATTGTGGTTGGGCAGCCAAAAAGTCCAACACCTGCGGGAAATGGAGGTTTCATGCGAGGAAAGCCCTTTTTTCCTTCAATTGATTCGAGTTGAGCTGTTTCTTCCCCACATATGTAAGCTCCTGCACCCCTATGGATAAACACATCAAGATCATAACCTGATTTGCAGGCATTTTTTCCAATTAAGTTTTCTTTATAGGCTTCCTCAAGTGCTTTTTTTAGAACTAAATATTCATTATAAAATTCACCCCTGATATAAATATACGCAACTGATGCGCTGATCGCTTTGCCGGCTAGGAGAATTCCCTCAAGTAACTTATGTGGCTCATATCGCAATATATCTCTATCTTTACATGTACCAGGTTCTGACTCATCTGCATTGACTACTAAATATGCTTTTGGGAGATTTTTGGGCATAAAGCTCCACTTAAGGCCGGTGGAAAATCCTGCACCCCCTCGACCTCTCAAACCAGATTTCTTTACTTCATCAATGATCTTTTCTGATCCTAAATCTAGTAACTCCTTTGTTTTTTGCCAGCTACCACGTTTTTTTGCACCCTCAAGTAGTGGAGTTTCTTTACCATTTAAGTTTGTAAATATTTTGTCCTGTTCCTTCAGCATGCTTTTTAAGATTCTAAGTGATCCCGACGCGATTCGAACGCGTGACCCACTGATTAAAAGTCAGTTGCTCTACCGGCTGAGCTACGGGATCATTTCATTTTTTAGCTATACTAAACAGTAATATAGTTTTTATCCGTTTTAATCAAACTAAAATTTTCATGTGTGGTTAAATAAATTATATAATATACTGCGTTAGTGATAATTTAGTTCAAAAATCTATGGATAATTTAAAAAAATTTCCAAAGGAAAACTTCTTGTTAATTTTCGGTTCACAGATTCATTTGGCAAAGCTTATAGTGTGATGTACAAATCTGAAAAGACAAAAAGATAGAGAATTGTACATAACTGCAGAATTTGTGCACTATTTAGCAATAGCCTAACAGATAAATATTTCTTGCATTTCAGCCTGAGTGATTTATGCTTTAAGCAAGAATTACCTGGGGGTATAGCTCAGCTGGTAGAGCATCTGTTTTGCACGCAGAAGGTCAGCGGTTCGATCCCGCTTGCCTCCACCAATATAGGTTCTAGCATATCATAAAGTCAGCTTATTTTAGCTCATGAGTATTTTACACTAGTTCCCTAAAAAATCCCTATTTCTTTTCGTAACTTTTCTCTACACAAGTAATGTTTGTTATTATAATTCTGATATATACTAACTTAACAATAAATTAATCAATAAATGTTAGAATACTAACAATTAATTTATTAGTAATGCCCATGAGTGGAAAAAAGCATGTTTTTAAGATGGTGCCTGGACAAGGGGTATTTAACGAGACTAGAATGCGGATATTTCAAGGTTCCGTAGATGGTGAAGAGTTAACTTGGAATAATTTTAATAAAATTTGGTTTATTCCACTGGATGATGAAGACGATAGAGTACTAGACTTACCTATAAAATTTTGCAACGCTGCAAGTGATGGTCCTTTTATACCTGTTGTATGCATAAAGGAGAATGGGAAAGATTTGAAAAAAACATCTTACCGTTGTGATAAAGAAGAAGGTCTAATCACAAATTGTAAATTTCCAGTCGTGCCATTTAGAAACGCTAAACTCGGTTATGAACATAACTCGCATTCTTTTGTATATCTCAATGAAAAATTAATGAAGATATCAATTGACTACGAAGTATCCCATCCTTATGCTAATTATGATAATATAACAAGATATACGCACCTTCTTAAGGCGCAACCAGCGGAATATAAATATTTAACATGGGAAGAGTCAGGTGATACCTACAAATATTATTTCTCGGATGATCAAGGAAATATTATTGACTCACCTGACAATGAGGCACTCCAATATATTGAACGGCACGTCAAGGAAGAAGTAATACAAGATATAGTATCATCTAAAATACCAGAGGATATAATACTATCAAAGGCGTTTGCCAAAATTTTTGTTGAGAACCTAACAGAAAATCAGTTAGAGACTCTTGCCAATACTCTTAATAATGAGCAACTACAGGCCTTGGCAGAGAACTTAACAGACAACCAATTCCGAGCTTTAGTGGATCATCTAACCGACCACCAATTACACACTCTCGCTCAAGAATTAAATCCAGAAAAATTACAAATAATTGTTCCTATTTTAAATTATGCTCAGCTTGAAGCTCTAGTGAGAGAGTTAAATCCAGAGCAAGTAAAAGAAATTTTACCTCACTTAAAAATGGATCAGTTCGCAGTACTTATTCCAACTTTAAGTAACAAGCAACTTACAGCGCTTGCAGAAGGCTTGGCTGAGCACCACTTGACAATACTCTCCAAAGCATTAGAAGGTGATCAGTTGAAAGCTTTAGTAAATAATCTGCGAAAAGAACAACTGGAAGACTTAGTTAATAAGCTTGATCATGATAAACTTGGCATAATTGCTCAGGATTTAACTGATTCTAATAAGATTAAGATTATCATTAAGTCTTTAGTTGATAATCCAGAGAAACTTCAAGCTTTTGCTCACAATATGTCTAATGAGCAGTTTAAAGAACTTTTGGATAACGTAGGCGCAGAAGAGCTTAAAGACATCATTCACAAACTGCCTTATGAGAAAGTAACAGCTGTGATTGGTGATCTCAGCAATCAAGATCAGTCTAAAGCTATTATTGATGCATTAAAAGGGGAACTTGAAGAGCAGAGTAAACAGAACAAGGAAATGATTGAGATGCTCAAACAAATCAAGGACGATATGCCAGACATTGGACAGGCTCCAGACTTTACAATAGTAGACATTAATAATGACTCACTGTTATTTGTATAGTAGTGATTTATAAAGATAAGTAGTTTTTTTATAGGAGGTAACTATTATGAATAAAAATATAAAATTATATTCTAGTGAAGAAGTTGAATCAAATAATACATTACAACTTTCGAAGCCGAAGTTTGATAAACCAAGCTTTGAAAAGCCAGTAATAAAGAAGATTGTCAGTGGTAAAACAAAGGAAGAATTTGATATAACTAAAGATATGACACAAGAAGAGATTGATAAGATGCCACAAATTACATTGACCATAAAGCACCTTAAAAATTTTTATGATGGCTTGATAAACAGCATTAATAAGTATGACGAAAATATGGATAGTGCAATTCAAAGTGGTATAATAACACAATTATCATCAACCATAGATAGTATAGGCAGCAAGACAAGTAGTATAGACAGTGAACTTGCAGATCTTAGGAATTCGATTCCAGATATTGGAGAAGCTCCTCCATTACTCCATATTACTGGTGAAGAGAACGGATTGCTTTAATAAAAAAGGTAATAGCCTGATATCAGGCTGTTGCTTTCTTTCACATACCATTTCAAGGTAACTAGTTAGTTTTAAAATTATAATTTTTTATAGGAGTTAATATGAGTAATTACAGTATGAAAGAAAGCGAAGACGACTTTGAAGTGAAAAGCGGAATGAGCGGTACTAACCATAGAATAATAAATGACATAGAGGTCAAAATTAAACCTAAATCTTTTGAAAGCGATAAAGAAAAGAATGCACAGGTCAAGTATGTCCACACAATTCTAGATAAACTAATCGCAGATTTAAACGACACATTTGTTCCTAAATTGAATGACGTGTTGAAAGGTCATCAAGATTATATGGATGAATTGTATGATAAAATTGACGAATTAAAAACAGGAACTATTGGTGGTGATAATATAGATGAATGGGAAGCACCAACTCACTCTGATATATTGTAAGTAGTTAGGAAAGTAACAGCTTGCTAGCAGGCTGTTACTCTCTCTACATACTATTTCAATACAGCTGGGTTAAGGAATCTGTTTGAAAACTTTCGGCATATAGTTCTCATCATGTTTTGCAAACACCGTATCTGCAAGAAAGGTACTGTTATCAGACATTTTACCTTGCACAACAACACCACTTTTTTCTGAAAACATTGGTGGAAGTATCCCTTGGTATTTTACCACAACGCTTTTGTTAAAATCTGTCATTTGAAAAACTACTTCACTTTCGCTCCGTATCACACTATCTTCAACAACCATTCCACCAACACGGATTGGCTTTTGACTATTTGGTAAAACTATTGCCTCACTTACTGTATAGAAAAATGAGATATTTTCTTTGAGTGTCGTTAAAATAAAAAAGACTATGCAGCTTAAAAAGCAGAAAATTCCTGAAGTTATAAGTAATCGCTTATGTTTCTTCTTCATTATTATCTTTCAGGCTTTCTAGAATTTTTTTACTTTTAGTATAGCAAGAAATGGTGAAAATTAGCTCTCCAGCAATCAGCGTGAAACTAATAAGGTAAGCAAAAATTACATACGTATTCATAATGCACTGCCAATAAATAACTCACCTGCATCAAAATAAATTAAGCTTCCATCCTTTTGCTGCAACACCAATTTACCACTTTTATCTATATCAGCAAAAATTCCTTCATACAATTTGTCAGCTAACTTTACACTGATTTGCTCGTTCATCTTGAATGCTCTTGTGAGCCACATTTTTCTTATAGCATAAAACCCATCAAATAGCCATTGCTTTCTTAGCTTGTTAAAATTTATTATTAATTTTTTTAGTAGACCTATGTTAGACACAGAATCACCGTAATTGCTAATGCATGTTGTTCCTGGAAGTGGTGCATAATTGACATTAATTCCGATTCCTATAATGAGCCAATTCGAATTGGATCTTTTTTCAAGCAATATTCCACTTATTTTCTTGCCATCAATAAGGACATCATTTGGCCACTTATACTGGAGATTTAGACCATTTATAAATGACAGTATAGCATTTCCAACAGCAAGAGCAGTAACAAAAGTCAATTCTGTTAATTTGCTAACTTGATTCATTAAACCTCTTTCTATCATCCCAGTATTTTCCCCAGTGCTTGACACATAACTATGCGAACATTGCAATTTGCAGGTGGTATGTGGTGTCATTCCAGTGCGTGACACTGGAATCCAGTTCTTATTACACAGTTGCCTGATGTGCCCATTTGTAATTAAGTTTTCTGGATCCCAGTGTCTGGGCACTGGGATGACATCATCCTTGGTGGGAATACCACAACGTTTGTACAGTTGTGTGCTTGACCATTCTTCTTTTTTTCTAGATTCCAGCGTCACGCGCTGGAATGACACCGAAAACTGATTTTCACTTAGATAATCGTTAAAGAGGTTTACTATCAAACTTGCATAGAAATTACCTTCTGGAGAAACCCAACTTTTTCCAGTACGCCCTCTACCTTCTGTTTGTTTATCGGCAATAATAATAGTTTCATTTGATATTCCTCTCCCAATTAAATCCAACGCTTCTTTATTAGTGCTTGAAACTTCTTTGTAATGATGAATATGAAAACCCTCAGGGATCACTTTGTCAGCCCTTTAGTTCAATGAGTGAGTAAAACGTACAAGAAAAGAACGAGGTTGATCAGTGAAGCCACTGAAGTGATAATGAATAGACCCCTAGAATAAGCAACCTTATTACCACTAGCTTTATCAAAATACATAACTTTCATGATATTTAAATAATAGTAGCATGATATCACACTCGCTATTACAAGGATCAAAGACAGGCTGATAAAGCCAGAATTTATTAAGCTTTTGAATATAAAAAACTTAGCGATAAAACCTGCAAGTGGAGGTATTCCCGACATCGAGAGTAACAGCACAGAAAGATGAAATGCTACAATTGGGCGTTTCTTCCCTATACCAGATAAATTTGCAATATCACAATCGTCATCGTCAATTTGTACGAGATATGAGAATAGCCCTATGCTTGTGATGATATATATCACCAGATACATTAAGGCACTATCTGTTCCTGCTTGTGTAAAAATAGAAAGTGAAGCAAATATAAAACCAATGTGACCAATTGAACTGTAAGCAAGCAGCCTTTTTAAGTTTTGCTGACGCAAGGCCCCAAAAGCTGAGATAAGCACAGACAATGCTGAAACGTATAAGAAAATAGGCTGAACATAACTTTTTACATTTACTAACTCTTCATTCATCAATCGAATTAAAAATGTTACAAGTGCAGCTTTTGGAGCTGTAGAAAAAAACGCAGTTACTATGGTAGGTGCACCTTGATAGACATCTGGAGCCCACATATGAAAAGGAGCAATAGCAAGCTTGAAACACAAACCAATTAGGACAAAGACTAACCCAAAAACTATTCCATAAGTTATCTGATGGTTTTGCAAGAATGAACTTAACTCAGAAAAATTGACTTGTCCTGTATATCCATAAAGCAATGACATACCATACAGCATAATGCAGGAAGATAATGCACTAAGTGTAAAATATTTCACTCCTGCTTCACATGAATAAGCTGAATCTTTATTAAAGCTCGCAAGAACATATAAAGATATACTCATCAATTCAAAAGCTAAGTAAAAAGAAATCAGACTATTTGCTGAAACTAAAGTTATCATGCCAAATAGCGCAAAAAGAATCAGTATTGAAAATTCATATTTATAGTCATATTTTGATAAATTCAGCATCAAAAGTATTAAAATTCCTGTGCTGAGAATTAACCCTTGGACTGACCTGATGTATAAATTGAGTTTTAACAACGAATTAAAGAGAAAAATTTCATTGTTTTCTGCCGAAATAATTAAAATAATCAAAGTTATCACTGTGCAGCCAAGTGCTAATAAGTTGATAGTTCGGCGGTTAAATATAATTCCAAGCAGTAGCAACACTAACGAGGAGATAATAGAGAACGTTTCCGGCAATATCTGTATATAATTCATAGCGCATTATATTTGACTAACAAATTTGCCATACATGGCTTCAAATAATTCAGTGCAAGGGTTGGGTAGAATCCAAGCAAAATAACAAACACTGCAAGCAGAATTAAGACAGAAAATTCTATGCTATCCAAGCGGTTATTTAATAATTTAGAATAGCTAACCCCCCATATTATTTGCTTACATAAATTCAGCATATAAACTGCGCTTAAAATAGTGCCAAGTGCGATAAATCCTGTAAAAAACCCTATGCTCTTAAACATTCCAACCATAGCCAAAAACTCACCTATGAATCCAGATGTTCCAGGTAGCCCTATTGAAGCCATTGAAAATAAAATGAACATAAAACCAAATTTTGGCATTGTGTTTACTATGCCAAAATATTTTGCAATCTCCAAAGTTCCAGTTCGAGTATATAGCATTCCAACACATAAAAATAAAGCAGCAGAAATAAGGCCATGACTAATCATTTGAAATATAGCGCCGAGTACTCCTTCCTCACAAAATGAAAAGAGTCCAGCAGTAACGATCCCCATATGTGCTATTGAAGAATAAGCTATTAACTTCTTTATATCATCTTGAGCAAACGCAACTAGCGAAGCGTATATTACTGCAATAATGCTCAGCACAACAACGAAATTTGAAAAATACAAACTTGCCTGAGGAAGCATTGGAATAGAAAACCTTAAAAATCCATATCCCCCCATTTTAATAAGCAAGCCAGCTAAAATCACAGATCCAGAAGTTGGTGATTGCACATGCGCATCAGGAAGCCAAGTGTGAAACGGAAACATTGGAACTTTTATTGCAAAAGAAATAAAAAATGCAATCCACAGCAATGACTGCACTTTAAGATCAAGGCTTGGCACTAATGTAGCTAATTTTTGTATATTAAACGTTCCAAAAATGTTATAGATGTACACCAATCCAAGTAGGAATAATAATGAGCCAGTTAATGTATAAAGAAACAACTTAAACGTCGCATATACCCTTTGCTTCCCTCCCCAAACGCCAATAATAAAGAACATTGGTATTAAAACAGCTTCAAAAAATACATAAAAGCTTATAGCATTCAGTGAAATAAAGAAACCGACTACAAAACTCTCAAGCAGCAGAAACAATGCCATATATGGCTTGAGGGTCGTATAACTCATTTTGCAATTGTAGAGCATACAAATAACAAACAAGAAAGTTGTCAGCAGAAGGAAAAGCAACGATATGCCATCTACCCCTATTCCAACATTTCTAATTGGATAGCTGACAAACTGAAAGTCTGTATTGTTATAATCAAACTCTACAAGAGTTACAACACTAAGCAAAAATGGAAGTACAGCAAAAAATAGGGCAAGGAATCTTAGGTGTATAGATTGATGATTAATCCTGATTAAAGATAAAATCAACGCTCCTATCAGTGGAAGCAAGAATATACTAAGTAACAACACCTTCTATTTAATTCCAAATAATATACAAAGCACCGATTATTAGAGTAACAAACATAATAAGCGCATAATCAAATATATAACCAGTTTGTAACTTTATAGAACTTTTTGAACATTCATTAACCAACCTTACAACACCACCTGGTCCAAATGAATCAATAGCCCTAACATCAAACTTCCATAGAAGCCTAGATATAAGCCTTATCGGTACAATTACAACAAAATCATATACCTCATCAAAGTACCATTTATCCTGCAAAAATTTAAGTAAAAATTTACTCTTAATTTGCTTAAATTTTTGATAGTGGTAAATCAGATATGCAAGTGCTATTCCACTTAGGCTCGCTAAGGTCGGTAGTAATTTTATAAAGAAATTATGAACTCCATGCTCATCAACAACTACTAAACTTGATTTCCAAAACGCATTACTAGTTATGTTCAAAATATTTGCTCCCCACACTCCAGAAAATACCGAACCAAAAGCAAGTATCAGTAATGGTATAAGCATAATCTTTGGTGCCTCATGTATATTAATTTTACTTTGTTTTTGGCTATGGAACACAAGAAGCAATAACCTCCAAGAGTAAAACGCTGTGAAGAATGCAACAACTAAGCTTATTACAAAAGCAAAGCTATCCGTGCTATAAGCATGTTCAATTATCAAGTCTTTTGAGTAAAAACCTGCAAATGGAAATATTCCAGAAAGTGCAAGAGACCCAATCCACATGAGAGTGTAAGTGCAAGGGATTTTCTTCCAGCAATTTCCCATTTTCTGAATATTTTGCTCATGATGCATTGCATGAATCACATTGCCAGCACCAAGGAATAGTAAAGCTTTAAAAAAAGCGTGTGTCATTAAATGAAAAATAGCAACATTGTAAGCAGAAAGCCCACATGCCATGAACATATAACCAAGTTGACTGCAGGTTGAATAAGCAATTATTTTCTTTATATCGTTCTGAGTAATCGCAACGGTGGCTGCAAAAAAAGCAGTAAGTGCACCAACAATAACTATTAATTCTCGTGCCACATTTGATAACTCAAACAATGGAGAACATTTTGCTATTAAAAATATACCGGCTGTTACCATCGTTGCTGCGTGAATGAGTGCAGAAACAGGGGTTGGCCCTTCCATTGCATCTGGCAACCAAACATGTAAACCAAGCTGTGCAGATTTACCCATACAGCCAATAAAAAGTAATATGCATATTATATGAATTACTTTGAATTCACAGCAGAATGCCCTAATGTTCTGCGCGCCAAGAAGATCAGCTGTGTCAAAAACTTCAGTAAATTTCAAAGAGTGAAATGTATAATAAATAAGAAAGATTCCAATTAATAGTGCAAAGTCTCCTACCCTATTTACAACAAATGCTTTAATTGCTGCATTATTTGCAGAATATTTTTGGAACCAAAATCCTATGAGTAAATAAGAACACAGGCCAACTCCTTCCCAGCCAAAGAAAAGCTGCACGAAATTATCGCTTACAACCAGCACAATCATGCAAAATGTGAACAGCGATAGGTAAGAAAAAAACCTCGACTTCCCTTTATCATGCTCCATATAACCGATAGAATAGAGGTGGACTACTAGTGAAACGGTGGTAATAACAATAAGCATTAAGGATGAGAGAGCATCCACACTAATTGCCCAATTTACTTTTAATACACTTAATGAAAATAAAGGAAATAAACTCAAGTGATAATTTTCAGAGAAGGTGAGAAAAATATACCAAGATAAAACTGCAGATATTCCAATCCCTGCCGTTGTAACTAACTGACTAAAAACATCTCTTCTAAAAAGTGCTGCAAATAGCGAACCAAATAGTGGCAAAAATACTATTAATTTCAGTATATCCATCATACTTTCATTCTTTCATTAAGTTCGCTTGTTCAACATCTATATTGCCACGGCTTCTATAATATACAACCAATATTGCAAGCCCAACTCCTGACTCTGCTGCCGCAACAGTCAACACAAACATCACAAAAATTTGCCCAACTATATCATTCATAAAGGCAGAAAAAGCAACTAGATTGATGTTAATCGCCAGCAATAATATTTCTATTGACAACAGTATGTTGATTATGCTCTTACGGTTGATGAAAATACCGCATACTCCAATAGTGAACAAAATAGCAGCAACTATCAGAAAATGATTTAATCCTATTTCCATTCCACTCCTTTTCCAAATTTAGCCTTAACCAATTTTACAGATGAAGATTGTGTCAATTGCTTTAATACATTCTGTTTTTTAACTCCTTTTTTCTTGTCCTGCAAAGTAAGAGCAATTGCACCGACAATTGCAACAAGCAGCAGAATACCAGAAAGATGAAAAGCGTACATGTAGTCGGTATACAGCAAATTACCAATAGCTTTCACATTATTGGTATTATAGTTTATAACATTGCTTATATTCGGTGCTGAGCTGCGGATTACAAAGCTGATGACTAGAAAAAACACAACACACAACATAGCACCAAGAGTGCAATGCTTTGCAAAACCCTGGCGCAACCTTATGTAGTCAATATCGAGCATCATAACTACAAAGAGGAACAACACCGCAACCGCACCGATGTATACTATCAGCACCATCATAGCAATGAATTCAGCTCCAAGGAGAATGAAAAGAACTGCAGAGTTAACGAAGGTGAAAATTAAAAATAATACTGCATGCACAGGATTTCTTACGCTAATTACGCATACAGCAGATAAAATGCTGAGAATTGCAAAAAAATAAAAGAAAAAAGGCATTGATACTTTAACTGCAACAATAGTTACTAATTTAAAGCAACTATCGTTGTAAAGTCAATATTAAATGCCTACCTTATGGATGAACTTGCGATTGTGATGTTAAACACTCAGGGGTAAGGACATTCTTAATTGCAGTACACATACTCATATCAGGATCATTTTGCTTCTCTTCACTGACTTTTTCACAAAATTTTCCAATACCATAACCCACCAGTGCACCAACAACAGTGGCTGCAATAAATACTGCAACAGCAACAACAGGAGTTAAAGCAGCAGCTCCTGCAAGATATGCTATAGCTGCTCCAATAATTGCACCACCACTTAAAGCACAATAAGTTTTATAGATACTTGCCTTGATCTTCACTTCTGTTTGTGGATTTGGCACTCCCTTCTGCTGTTTTACATCAGGTGCAGACTGTACTCCCTGTTCCTTTTTATTAGTGTCACCTTGGTTTTGATTGTTGGCTTTATTAATTAATCTGCCACCACTTAAATCGGTACTCGCTGATAAATCCCTTTGATTCCGCACGTCAAGTTTTGAAGCTTCTTCTATCCGTTCAAGTTTTCTTGCAAGTACAAGTCTAACCATCTCCGCACCATATGAACTATCACATTTCTCCAAAATCTTCGAAATATATTCTACATAGCTCCCAATAGATTTTATATACCCTCTTAATATGTCTATCTTACCTTCATTGACATATTTTTCAATAGTATCAGGGATAAGTTCATCAAGTATTAGCAAATAGCGGATTTCTATTCCCTTAATTGCTTTAATAAATCGCTCAGAAGGTTTCCCTACACATTCAATATACTTATCTATGATATCGGTATTTTCTTTAGATAACTCTGCAACACCTCGTCCTGATTCATATCCTTTTAATTTGTATTTGTCTCCACAACACAACATGTTCACAACAGCACTTTCCAATTCTTTAAGCGATATTTTTCCTTGGTCATCAGAGTTAGTAGGCATATTTTCTCCTATTTACTATACTTAACATACAATAATTTTAACTAATATTTTCACAATTGTCAAATTTAGGCGTCTATTTTTCTTAAAGTTCAAAGTACACAACAAAAACTTTACAGAGTGCAAGTAGTAAAATTCTTGACAACTTTAATTTATTAACGCATAATATATGTATGTTAGTAATTAATGGCGGCTTAAAATGTACAACATATTTGGTTATTTTCAAAGTAATAACACTTGTAATACACAAAGTGGTAAATTAAATAGAGAAAGTTATCAGTACACTACAAGAGATTATGTGACAATTTACTTTAATAACACACCAGCCAGTTTAGGTAGATCATTGAGAGAATTTAAAGAAAAAGCGTATGGATTTATGTATGATATCGGAACTTGGTTGAAAGAAACATATGAAAATCTCACTGAACGACCTGCAACGCATAATCGCTATACCCCAAAAGAAAAACCCCTTGTTGAAGTTGAAGAAATAGAAATGAAGGAACTAAATTGTACATATAAGCCATTCCAAACTTCACCTATCCACCCAACAACTGGTGCCAATGACTTAAATCAAGTTGTTGTTACTCAGCATACACTTGAAACTACCCCAACAAGATAGATCTACGTTTAAATATGTAGTACTTGAGTGAAGCATTCTTTAACTGTTCTATTCAATAAAACCTTTACAATATTTCAATCATAGGTTTAACTTTACGAAGTTATAATCTATAGGGCTACGATGAACGATTATCTCTCACTGCTAAATCCAGAACAACAATCAGCTGTAACTAACATAGATGGACCAGTTTTGATACTGGCAGGAGCCGGAACCGGAAAAACAAGAACGATTACTTCAAGAATAGCGCACATCATTAGGAACGGTCACGCTTATTCTGATGAAATATTAGCTGTTACATTCACAAACAAAGCAGCAAATGAGATGGTATCAAGGGTACTTGAGCTAACGGGCACAAACATACCATGGCTTGGCACTTTCCATGCAATTGCAGCAAAAATTTTGCGCCTGCATGCAGAAATTGTGGGCTTAAACCCCAATTTTACAATCATTGGTGTGGATGACCAATTACAGGTAATAAAAAACATCATGAATGAAATAAGCCCTGATTACCTATCAGAAAAATGTAAGACCATTATGAATATTATTCAGCAATGGAAAGAGAAGTGCTTATTGCCATCTGAAGTGGAAGATATTCAATCATTTAGGCCAGTATATGTAACTGCACTCAAGGTCTATCACCAGTATCAGGAAAGGTTGAAATTCCTTAATTCTGTCGATTTTGGTGACTTATTGCTATATAACATACAGCTCTTTAATCAAAAGACCGAAGTTCTGTCCTACTACCAAAACAAGTTTAAATATGTCATGGTAGATGAATATCAAGATACAAATGCGATACAATATCTTTGGCTAAAATACCTTGCAAAAGAGCACTCAAATATTTGCTGTGTAGGAGATGATGACCAGTCGATATATAGTTGGCGTGGTGCAGAAGTTGAAAATATTTTGAAGTTTTCTGATGATTTTAAAAATGCAAAAACCGTTAAACTAGAGTGTAACTACAGGTCAACATCCCACATACTTGCAACTGCGTCATATGTTATCAATCACAATAAGACTCGCTTAGAAAAAAAATTGTGGACAACAAACATTGAAGGGGAAAAGGTAAATCTAATAAAATTATGGGATGGGAAAGCTGAAGCAAGGTTCATAAGCGAACAGATATTAAAGCTCAATAAATACAGATTTAGTGACATTGCAGTGCTGGTAAGGGCCACTTTTCAAACTAGAGTTCTGGAAGAGTATTTTATAAAATATTCAATTCCCTACAAGATTATAAGTGGCGTAAAATTCTACGAACGTCAGGAAGTCAGGGATATAATTGCATATTTAAGACTTGTTACAAACAATAACGATGACTTAGCTTTCGAAAGGATAGTAAATCGGCCAAAAAGAAGCATAGGAGCTACAACTCTAAAGAAAATATACACGACTGCTCAGGATAACAAAATTTCTTTTTTTGAGGCAGCAAAAATATTAGTTAATAGTAATCAAGTAACCGAAAGAATTAAACTCTCACTCAACGATTTTTTAAATAAAATTAAAGCTTGGGAAGAAATAGTAAGCGTAAAACCACTGCATGAATTCATTAAAATCGTAGCAAACCAATCAGGGTATATTGAAATGCTTGAAAATGAGGAGGTAACAGGCTTAGCACGAATAGAAAATGTCAAGGAGCTCATCTCATCTTTAAAGAATTTCGATAATGCCACAACTTTCTTGGAGCACATAAGTTTGGTGATGGAAGTGGATAATATGAATAACGATGACACTGTATATGTTATGACTCTTCATGCAGCCAAAGGACTTGAATTCCCGTGCGTGTTTCTACCTGGTTGGGAAGAGGGATTATTTCCTCATCAAAGATCTTTTGATGATAAAAGTGGTAAAGCTTTAGAAGAAGAAAGGAGACTTGCATATGTTGGCATAACCAGGGCAAAGGAAAAGTTAATCATTTCATGTGCAGATAGGAGAGAAATTAATAATCAGTGGCAACCAATGCGCACTTCTCGATTCATTAAAGAATTGCCAAGAGAAAATGTTGAGGTAATTAAAAGCAACATTGCTTACTGTTGAAGCTATAATTGCAGCCCTTACTACAAACACATCTTGCAAACCTGAATTACTTCAATTATATGTTTCTCCTGGCAAAAAGGGAGTGTTAAATAAACCATACGCGTCAAGTTAAGGAAATATCGCCCAATATAGCACCATTTAAACTTGTTTGTTACATTTATTTTTTTGGAAATTTTGATCTAAAATAAGATAATTCTTTTAGAAGAGTCTATAAATTACTATCTTTATTGCTTAATATCTAAAATAATTTTTACCACTTTTCTTTTTCCTTATGCTACTTTCCCTTAACTTGACGCGTATGGTTTATTTAACACTCCCAAACGTTGAAAGAACGTTTGCTTGGCTCTCCAATTTTAGGCGCATGAGCAAAGATTATGAGCATTCTCCTCTTACTTCAAAAAACAATATCTTCTTTAATATGATCACTATTATGCTTCACAAATTAGCTCATTTTTGAGTTTGAAGACAGGCTCTTAGAAAGTGGGATTACGCTATTCCTTTCTATCCGCTTTCTTGGACAATCCACCTCTACATCTAACACACATCTCAGTGATTATAATATCCAATTTTTGATCATGTTTTTCTACAGGTAAATTTTTACAATATTGTTTCTCATAGGCTACACCTATAAATATTTTTCCAAGCGGCCGCAGTTTTTCTATCATTGTATCATACCAACCACCGCCAAAACCTAATCTATTAAAATGATCATCAAAAGCAACAACAGGAGTAATGATTGTATCGGGAATTACATCTTCATTTGTTTCGTTCCATCCCTCAAATCTTAGTAACTGATTTTTATCAGGAATTGCTACTTTATAACCTAAATAGAGCAAACGACACATCAAAGGGACAACATTTATTTCCCCATCCATTGGAATGTAAGCCGCAATTGTTTTGCCTTTAACGTAACTTAAGTTCTGATTAAAGAGATTAATAAGGGAATTTGCCGCATAACTGGAATAACTTTCATCAATATCTTTTCTTATAGTTCTATATTGCTCTCTTATTTCCTTTTTGTGCTGTTTAATATCTTTGAACATGATCTATCCATTTTGCAGTGAGTTTTTCTTGTAAACTATTTTGCTTCAAGCGCTCACTTAAAAAGTCAAAGTCAATAAATTCCATATCCTGGTCTTGATTACTGCAGCTATAAACAAAACTCCTTTCTCCTGTTTCCGTATTTATATGTTGCTGCACACACTGAGCACAGATTTCTTTCATCATACACTGCATAGGAGAATTAACTGATGATATTGCTATGTGGCCTGATTTCAGATATGGCTTTAAAATTGTTTTTCTAGCTTCATTCACAGCTTTCATCATTTTATCAGAACCAATAGTGATAATTTTATCTATAGCGTTCAAATTAATACCTAATCTTCCTTGTTGATAAGAGACTATTGCATCAACTATATTACCATGAAAGGATTTATCTTGATCTCTGCTTGTTTCTATCAATCCTTCTTCACATGCCCAAACTACTGCATTTGATGCACGTTCTATCAGTGCTCGTTTAAATACATCACTTAACTTCTTATAGCCAGCAAAGTACAAAACCTTGTTATTATTTTCAAGACATGCCTTCCCTATCGAAAATAACACTGCATTTCCAACTCCACCACCAATTAGCATTATATTCTTCATGTGCTATTTTAACTATATTTGTTCAAATTTTTTGAAATTTTATAGAACAAAGTAATTTTCGCACACAAAGACAGAGACAAGGACACTCTCTGACTTCAACTATACCGATAACTGACAGCTGCATTTTTACGCATATCATCTAATAACAAGTTGCTTTGTATCATAATCTTTTGTTGGTACATCTGCTGTTTAATTGCTTCTATACCCGCTACATTACTCTTGATATCACACAACATCATTAACTTTGCAGTGCCATTTTCTCTCAATTCTACTATTTCATTCACACTTGTTTTACTAAATAAAATCTGTAAATCAGGATTTAAATCTCGCATTTTTATTTCAAATTCTTTTGCGTTTGGCAGCTTAAAATTATCTGCCAATTTATCAAAATTTAAACAATTAACTTTTTGCTCCTTTAAACTATCTAATAAACTTTCTGAACCTTCAACCACAATCTGTTTTAATTTTAAAGTGCTTTCCAGCAGTGCATGATTAAGTTGTACTTTATCTATTACTTTTATAACAGAGTAACCTTCACTAAAACTAACTGGACCTGCTATATCGCTGATTTCTAATCCTTCTAAAACGCCCTTGAGTTTGCCTTTCAGCTGACTTAAATTAACTGTTGCTTTACGTATCTTTATTGGAGATTCTGGAATAAAGTCATCATTACTATTACGTAATTTTTTTACTAAATCTTCAGCTATACCATAAACGTCCTTGTCTTTTTGATCAGGAATTATAAACTCTTGGAACGTGATAAGATAATCCGGCTTTTCTGTTTGCCTTTTTACATCATCTACTTCTTTATCGCTTATATTAATAAATGGCACAATTCTTACTTCAATAATTTTGCTCCATAGTAACTGACATTTTATTTGTTTTCTTAAAATACTAAGATCTATATTATGCTTCTCTATGTATTGATCAACTTCATTAGCCTTAAGTTTAAAACTTTGGGTTAAAAATAACATGACAGCATTATCTAACTCCTCGTTGCTCAATTTTATATTCAGCCTCTGCGCTTCATTGATAATGATAATTTCGTCTATTAGTTCCCTAAGAATTTGAGGCTTTGCTTCTTTTTGATTAACACTTTGAGTGCCAAACAATGAATTTATAAAGTTGATGCGTTTTTCGATATCTAAATTTGAAATTGGCTCGCCATTTACATCTGCAATAATTTCAATCTCGGTTGCAAGCAACCTAAGTGGCAACACTATCAACAGTAAAATTAGTATTTTATGCATATAAGTAAGGTTAATAACCAATTCTATAATAAATACTGAGTCAATGCTAGCCAACTTTTTAATAGTGATCTCAGTGACAATGGAAATAAAAACCATTGCAACAAAATCAGGTACGCTGGTAAATAGGCTAAAAACATGCTAATATAGCGAATTTAGACCGTGCTCAAAACAGTATACGGAAGGAGAGGGATTCGAACCCTCGATACGACTTTTCAATCGTATAACGGTTTAGCAAACCGCCGCCTTCAGCCGCTCGGCCACCCTTCCAAATTTAGAACCTAAAGATTATATAATACCAAGACCTCTACCACCTGTCTAATGCTTTTAACAGCAACATTTTTCCGAACAACTGTAATTTTTAGATCTGTGGTACAAAAATCTATAGCTAACCCAAGAAAGGTTTCCCTACGTCATACCGCAATTCATTCCACAACTGTACAAACATTACAATTTGAGCCTACCAGAAGAATGTCATCCCAGTGCCCAGACACTGGGATCCAGGAATTTTGATTGGGCACTAAGTTGGTAAGCATAAAAGTGGCTGATCTTGTGTTAAAACACAACGTTCTTGATGAGATTACGGCAAGGCTGGATTCCAGTGTCAAGCACTGGAATGACACCATTTGCTGTGCAGTTTACCTTCAAGAATGAATGTTCGTACAGTTGTGCGCGGTATCTCAGCATAGATTCCGCTAACAAGTAGCGGAATGACGAATTTGTTGTTTTTCAAATTGTAAGCAAACCTAAGCCACTTTAGCTATAAATCAATAAAAACTAATTTCTGCTTTTTTCAATAATTTTCTTTACTTCTTCTACACCAACCCATTCTCCAACTGCTACTGTTTTTCCCTTTTCTAGATCTTTATAATGAGAAAAGAAATGAGCAATTTTATCTAGTAGGTTTTTAGATAAGTCAGAATAGTCCTTTATATTGTCATAATAGCTATCAACACTGGAAACAGGCACTGCTAATATTTTCTCATCTTCTCCTTTTTCATCTTTAGTGAGTAATGCGCCTATTGGACGCACCGATATTAAAACACTAGATGCTAAGGGAAATTGAGTTAGCACCAAAACATCCACAGGATCACCATCACCTGCGCAGGTATTTGGTATAAACCCATAATTGCAAGGATAAGTCATTGAGGTAGATAAAAATCTGTCAACTTGTAACAACCCAAGCTCTTTATTAAATTCATACTTTACAGGCTCAGCATTTGCACTTATTTCAATTACCACATTCACCGCATTTGGTCCCGCTGTTATTTTACTTAAATCCATAAATCACCTCTTAACTTAAGAATAAGCATTATACAATATGTGCTTTTAAGTTGCTACATTTATAGCTTGTTTTGCATGGAGCGGTTCTAATTTTTTATTCTGCACATCATCGACTGTTGAAAGCGGTGGTTCCTGTGATAATTGAAATAAAGCATATACTATTACAACAGTAAGCACTGCAGCAATTACTAGATTAACAAAATTATCCTGTGGTAGAACACTTTTTATTGGATTAAATAATTTTTGCTCCATAAGGAAATAATCAGCAACATATAACCCAACAGATAATACAAACACACCTAAAATAAGTTTACAGACTGTGTTTTTATGGTCTTTTTCTTTTTTCTTGCTGACAATGAAATTTGGCCTACATTTATTCTCTTCTTGTGGCACTGAGTAGTATATATTTTTAGGGCTCGTTACTAATTGTTCAAATTCATCACTATTTTGGTTTTTTAACAGTTGCTCTAGGGTGTTTTTTGTATTTACAGGATATATTAATCCATCCATTTTTAATTCTTTCTCTTGTCGATCCACATTCTCATGGTTGATTGTATATTTGATGGTTCCATCTCTACTTGATAATCCGATCATGTGTAGTTTGCCAGCCAAGAACATTATATAGCTCTCTATTAACTGATTCTCACATATCTCTAATACTTCTCTTTTTACTGTTTTGTTAGATGACGAAAGTTCTTTATAGTGACCACCCAAAGAAAAGAACAATGCTATATCTTTATCTGCTTTTATGTCATGAATGGAATAATAGCTGCTGATAACGCACTTATTTAATGCAAATTCTCTGTCATATTTGTTTAATGTATTTCCTTCACTTAGTAACTTTCTAAGACCAATGAGTACTTTATTTTCAAAATCTTCTTCTGTTTTAAATATTGGTTCTCTCTTTGGACTTGCTAAGATGTTAAGTAAATCTAATTTACTTCCATCTACTACTTCATTTATATCTCTATTTAACTCAGACCCTTTAATAACTTCATATATTTTATCTATGACATCTTTAGTATTCAGGTTATTGTTTTCACTAAGTATCTTATAAGCTTGAGCATAAATTAAAAACAGCCCTTGTAGACTAAACTTTAAGTTAAAATATTCATCTAATGGCTCCCCCTCTTTTTTAATGAATGCAGACAAACCAAAATGATTTCTGTGGTCCATACTACGATCTAAGTCAGCATGTTGAAAGCCACCTAAAAAAATAAACAAAGTCTCTAATAAATTACCCTTGCCAACAATTTTTATTAATTCTTCAACTTCTTTAACCATTGCTAAAACCTATAATGTTCTACTTTATAGTATAAGGGATATATGGCAAAATAGCAATAAATGTTATTAGACTTCTTGCATAACCCAAACTAAGTAGAAAAAGGTATAGCTATACCGCCGCGGTATCTCTAGATCCCGCTAACACGTAGCGGGATGACGGTTATCAGGCTAGCTGTCATCCCAGTGCGTGAAGGTGGAATCTAGTTTCACTTTATGATGGTGTCATTCCAGTCTGGAATCCAGGAAAAAGAATAGCGATGCAACAAAGCCCACTGGGATCCAGGAAAAAGAATGGTGTCATGAAAGTAGCCTCCTTCTCCTGTCATCCGAGTAGCTTGACACTGGGATGGCTTTGTTGCATCGCTAGCTATGATGGATTAAAGATAAAAAAGATGGAGAATATCAGTAGCTTATTATTCTGGTATTTATAACAAGAACGGTCAGTGAATACCTAAATTTGAGTAAAAGAAATTTCACTACCACTCACTAATCCGGCTAAAATTCAAGAATTTCAATGCTTTAGCTATTTTCAATAGAATTAAGTTTATTAATATAAATAATAAATTACTATTCTTAAATTTGATCAGATTGATTGCAAAAAAACAAGATTTTCAATAGGTTGCTTATAATCCTAACTATAGTTAGCCTTTCATAAGTAGCGATGCAACAAAGCCCACTGGGATCCAGCCTTTTCATCCAAGACGGCAGCGCCTCCTTCTTCTGTCATCCCAGTGTCCAGAGGTGTCATCCCAGTGCGTGACACTGGGATCTAGCCTTTATTATTTGGTTGAAATTAAGTCTTCTGGATCCCAGTGTCAGCTACTTTCATGACATCATCATAAAGTAAAATGAGATCCCAGTGTCAGCTACTCGGATGACACCTTCCGTATAAATATTAAAAAATTTACCAAATGAAAAAAAAGGCAAAAGAAGCCCTGGGGTTATTATCCGCTTTAAAATATTGGCGTTTTTTATGTTTTAAACGCTTGACAAGCAAGATTTAGCTGCTTTTAATTGCAACTAACTTACGCTGCAAATGTTTAAGAAATTTACCAAGCAGAAAAAAAGACAAAGAATCCCCGAGTTAGCTAGTCTTTTACTATCTCTGTCGAGTATTGGCATTTTTTGATGTCTTGTAACGCTTTATAAGCGCGTTCAGCTTATTTAGATAAAAATCTAGATGTAGATGAAGTTTTGTAAAGACATACAGTATCTATATACTGCAAAAAATTGAACATAAGACGCCGATACATTAAGTAATCCTTACCTTTTAATCTGCAGATTGGCGAAAGCAAATACAATAGCTTCAGTTTCATGATAAGGGGGCTGGCAAAGCTTGTCAAGGAAGTTTTTTCGTTTCTATTCCCAATGTTATATGGTTATGCAAGAAGTCTATTGTATGTTTACACTCTGCATTAAAGCTTTTAGTTAAGAGCATATCCATCCGCCGCCAATTACTTGCTCATCTTTATACGCTACACAGGCTTGACCTGGACTGACGCCAAAGTAATCGTCGTTTAAAATGACACAGGCTTTATTTTTTTCGTCAGTTGAATGTATTGTTGCTAAACTTCCAGCATGTGATGATCTCAGCTTCACAGTTACTTCCATACCTTCCTTTGGTTGTTCTAACCAATTTAACTCTTTGATCAATATTTTTTTTTGCATTAATGCGTTGATCGGACCTACTATAACCTCATTATTTTCTGTATTAATTTTTATCACGTAAAGAGGTTCACTGTACCCAACACCTAAGCCTTTTCTTTGCCCTACTGTAAAATTCACTATGCCACTATGCTCACCTAGCACTTTTCCATTCACATCCACAATTTTTCCTTTCTGTACAGATTGTGGAGCTAATTTAGCTATTGTTTTACTATAGCTTTCGGAAACAAAGCATATATCTTGACTGTCCGGCTTTTCAGAAATTTGTAAACTGAAATATTTTGCTAATTTTCTTATATCACTTTTATAGAACCCACCTAGTGGAAATCGCAAAAGCTTTAACTGCTCCTCAGTAGTTGCAAACAAAAAATAACTTTGATCTTTACTTTTATCAATGCTTCTGCACAACTTTACCTCACCATTTTTTTCTAACCTTCTCACGTAATGTCCTGTTACGAGTACATCCGCACCAAGATTTTTTGTAACTTGCAATAGATCACGAAATTTTACCGTTTGGTTACATCTCACGCATGGTATGGGAGTTTCCCCACGCATATAGGTACTTGCAAAATCCTCTATTACTTCCTTTTTGAATATTTCCTCATAGTTTAAAATATAGTGAGGAAAGCCAACACTTTCAGCCACGCGCTTAGCGTCATAAATATCCTGTCCAGCACAACATGCACCTTTTCTTGCACCATCGGTGCCATAGAGTTGAAGAGTCACACCTATCACCTGGTACCCAAAGTTATATAGCAGTGCTGCAGCAACGGAGCTATCAACTCCCCCGGACATTGCAACAATAGCCTTGGTTTGGTGTGGAGCTTTATCTTTTAACAAAGGTTCAATTTCAAATTCTTTTAGCATGGTTATCCGAGTTTATTAAATATAGCTAGCACAGCCCTACGTCATACCGCCGCGGCGCTAACAAGTAGCGGAATGACGAGTTTTACGCTTATCAAATTGCAGGTAAATCTAATTACTCTAGCTATAGATATTGTACAGGACAATATGAAAATTGAAAGAGTTAGTGCAATTTATGCACAATTCCACAATAAGAAATATTTCTTGAGAACCTTAAAATTGAAAAATTTCAACAACCAAAATCGTGATTAATCTTGCTTAAATAAAACATGACTGAAGTAGTCCATGTTTTCAAGCACTTTTCCACTACCCAAGGCAACACAACAAAGTGGGTCATCTGCAACACGAACCGGTAATTTTGTTGTTTCACTGATAACTTTACCTAGATTACGTAATAATCCACCACCACCGGATAAAACTATTCCTCTATCGACTATATCAGAAGAAAGTTCGGGGGGAGTGCTCTCCAATGCTGTTTTAATAGCAGAAATTATCTGATGCACAGGCTCTATTAAACTTTCTGCAACTTGATATTCTGATAAAAGCATTTCTTTTGGCATGCCACTCACTAAATCCCTGCCTTTAATTATCATTCCCTCTTTGTTATTTTCACCTGGCAGACTGGCTGAACCTATGCTTTTCTTAATTTTTTCAGCAGTTGTTTCACCGATTAATAACTTATGATTTTCACGAATATACGATTTTATTGCTTCATCCATAATATCGCCACCTACTCTGGCAGAACGTGAATAAACAATTCCGCCTAAAGAAATAATTGCAACTTCAGTTGTACCGCCTCCTATATCAACAATCATAGAACCTTCAGGTTCAGTAACCGGGAGCCCAGCTCCGATCGCTGCAGCCATTGGTTCTTCAATTAAAAACACTTCATTTGCACCAGCACTTTCTGCTGCATCTTGTATAGCACGCCTTTCAACTGGCGTGGATCCAGATGGAACGCATATGATAATATTAGGTTTATTAACAGTGAATTTTGTGTTTGCACTGCGTATGAAATATTTTAGCATTTCTTCCGCACTTTTAAAATCAGCAATGACTCCATCTTTTAAGGGCCTTATCGCCTCTATCTCTCCAGGCGTTTTTCCAAGCATCATTTTAGCTTTTTTACCAAAAGCATAAGGAACGTAGCTTCCTTTTTCTTTTATTCTTGCTACAACTGAAGGCTCATCAAGCACTATTCCCTGATTTTTCTGATAAACTAAAGTGTTTGCAGTACCAAGGTCTATGGCAATATCGCTAGCAAACAAACCTTTGAAAGTAAAAAGGCTATAAAACTTTCCGGTCAATTTTCGAACAAAATTCATACATAACTCAAGAAAACCATTTTATTGAGATAAATTATACTTTTCAGATAAGTAGTAAGTAACACACTCAACGTCTAAACCCTCACCTGTTACTTTTTTTAGCAGTTCCAAAAGGCTATACTTTGCACTGTATACATTTTGAGATAACCAACTGATAAGTAAACTAAAATCTCCTTTTATTATAGCACTTAATGATTCGTAATGATTCTTTTTAACGCAAGAGAAAATCTGCACAGCAGCAATTAAAGCAATAATTTTTATAGGAAAGTAGCCCATAACACCGCTTGCCCAATATTCATCTTGAAAATAAGTGTCCAGCTCATTTTTAGCTTTTACTGGAATTTTATAATGCTTCATACCTTCAAGCCATGCATCATGCAGATCTTTGATTTCTAACGTACCATTTATTAGATCTTGTTCTAACTTGGTTCTTAGCATAATGTGAGCCAATAAACTAAATTCATCTGCGTTCTTTAAAGAAGAGGAAAGGTTTATTTCATTGAAAACCAAGTGCAAATTTTCAACACTGCTATTAGTTTTGCCTTTTATAGCAAATTTCTCTTTTATGTGTGGTTGAATGAACTCAATAAATTCTCTGGATGTTCCAATCATCCTTTCCATAAATAACCCTTGAGTTTCATACATAACATGTCTCGTAATTGGGCTACTTATAGAATTTTGCGCTAAACATTTTTGATAAATTGCATAACCACTATGCCGTAAAAGTGAAAATAAACCATAACAAAAATCAGATTCATCATAATCTATAGGGTAGTAATAAGAAGTACGAATCTCATTTAGTGCAATACCCATTTGCTGTAAACATAACGAGCCAAGTTCAATCTGCTTCTGAGTAGCAACTTTTTGTATATTAGTAACCTTATCCTTTTTCTGCTTTTCAATTATTTTATCCACATTTTCGCTAAAAAATTTGCCTACCTTGGGGAATACTTCCCTTATATTCTTTTCTGTGATATCAGAGTCATAGTCAGCAAGCAGTGAGTCGTATTTTGAGCATTTTAATTGCTGCGATTTTATAGAAGCTACTTCGCGAATGAGTGTGATTAAATCAGTAAAACGTTCTTTTAGTTTTCCTAAGTTACTGGTTTCAGAATGAGATAGCTTCCATAAATTTTGGCATTCAACCTTAGCTTTGGATAAAGACTTTGCTAAATCAATAGGAACAGCACTGTTGCTTTTATGTATTCTCTCTATTAACTTTAGCTGCTGAGTATTTGCACTTTTTTTGTTACCAAGAGCATCTGCTAATGATTCCTTTATTGCGTCATGAGAGATAATTTCATGTCTGATTTCTTCTAGAAGACTCATTTGTTCAACTTTGTCCTCTATATTTAATTGGCTTTGGTTTAGTACTTTTAGCGTATTTTCGATATTCTTTACCCTATATAATACTTCCTCTAAAAACTTATAAGATTTCATAATTTGTTCATTATTTTAGAAAACATCTATTTAATATCGTAATAGATTAATAATAAAGTTAAAAGTATATTTGCTTAAAGTACAATAAAAAATTGTACTTCTTATTCCTTTATTGGATTTTTCTACTCAGAGTCCAGCATATTATAAGAAAATTAATTGTAAGGTTGTAGAAAAAGTATTTAGTACTTTATTTCTCTTGACTATATTACAATATGGAGAGATTATTAGCTACTGAAATTAAAGTTACGCACTATTTAAAATTTATGGAGGTTTAGTAATGTGGAGTAGACTGGTTATAATGTGCTGTTTTTGTTTACTACTTACTGGTGTAAGTTCTTGCCCAAAAAAAGGAGCAAATACAACAAATAAAATGAATTCTGTTGTTAAGCAGATAGGTGATAAAAGAGTTTTCTTTGGTTATGATGAATCTAGTGTTACTGAAGTAAGTGCAGATGCATTACTTGACGTAATGGAGGTGTTACAAGATAACCCTGACGCGAAGGTTATTTTAACTGGTCATACTGACAACCGTGGTTCTCATGAATATAATCTTGCGCTAGGCGCTAAAAGGGCAGATGCAGCTAAAAAATTTATGGTTAGTTGTACACCATACATAGAAAACAGAATAAAAACTGCTTCTAAGGGTGAAACTGAGCCTTTGGTTAATGTAAAAGATGATTCTAGAAATTCTAAATATGAAAAAGAGCATGCTAAAAATCGTAGAGTGGAATTTTCATTTTCTGGAATAAAGAAATAGATTAAAACCTGGATCCCAGTGTCAAGCACTGGGATGACATAAAGAAAGGGCACTGGGGTGGACAAAAAAGGACAAACTTGTCATATTTTGTTGCTTGTTAGCGGGATCTATATATACCACAAATAAGTCGCTGTATGACGTAGAGACTATCTGGCCATCAAGAGACATAATGGAATTAGAGTTATTATTTCAAAATATAGCTAATAGCTTTGCTTTCCATAATCAAATTGCAGTTGCAGTATCAGGTGGTGTAGATAGTATAGTCTTACTGCACTTAATGAATAACTGGGCAAAAAAAAACAAGCTTTCACTTCCTATAGCATTAACAGTAAATCATGGGTTACGTTCAGAGTCTCAAAAAGAAGCTGATTTTGTTGTAAGTTATGCAAAAGAACTTGGAGCAAAGGAATCGTTCATATTAAATTGGGAGAAGCAAAATATTAAAGGCAATATTCAGTTACAGGCACGAAAAGCACGGTATAAATTACTAGTAGAGTGGTGTAAAAACAATAATGTTAAATGTTTGCTCGTCGCTCATCACAAAGATGATCAAGCAGAAACGTTCTTATTAAGATTAGAGCGAGGTAGCGGCGTAGATGGATTATCATCAATGGACTACAAGTCTTTCCTAAATGGTATTTATATATTTAGGCCATTGTTAAATTTTAGTCGTAGTGAAATAGAAAAGTACGCTAAGCTTCACCAGTTAAAATGGATCGAAGATAGAAGCAACTATAACCTAAAATACAGGCGAACTTTATACCGTAACTTACTTAAAGCAAGTAACAATCAAGAGATTTTAACAGAGAGAATATGCCTCACAGCCCTTCATATGAAAAGAGCTGCAAAAGCGTTGATGCACTACACATGCCTTACATTTAATGACTGTGTTAATGTTCATGATCTTGGTTATATTGAAATTAAACTAAGTGAATTTTATCAATTACCAGAGGAAATAGCCTTGAGGCTTCTTCTTTACTCTATAATGGCAATTGCCAGTAAACATTATAAACCAAGGTACAACAGTCTTATCGTAATATTTAATAAAATATTGCAAAAGGATAGTAATGTTAACTGTACACTTTCTGGGTGCAAAATAAGAAAATATGGAGAAAATATCTTAATAATTAGAGAATCGTCAAGGATACAAGAAATTACCGTAAACCTACCTTTAAATGAACCTATTGAATGGGATAACAGATTTAGCTGCACAATACTCGGAAATCAAGAGTGTTCAGTTATTATCGCTCCATTAAAAAAAACACAAAAAGTTCCTGAATTTCTGAAGGATTACAACTGCTGCCCTGAAGTTTTCTATTCTTTGCCTGTAGTGCTAAAAGATGGAAAGGTGCTTGCTTATCCTGATGTAAATTATAACGGAAAAAATACCAATGACGATAAGGTTCAATGCATTATTGATAGCACGATAAAACAAAATTTGGTAAGCTTGATGGGTATTTAGTTAAAAATAGAAATGAAAAAATTTTTAGAAGGCTTATTGATCTGGTTAGTAATTATTGTTCTTATTTCAGTTGCTTATATTCAGTTCAGCGGAAATGTAGGTAAAAGTAAAACAATTATACCTTTTTCGGAATTTTTAACTAGACTAGAAGACAATGATGTAGAAAATATTGTCATAAAAAATCAGAGCATTGAAGGCAAGTTCAGGGATGGTTCAAGTTTCAACTCAAGCGGTGTTATATATAGCGACCTAATAAAAAATTTACATGATAGAAAAGTGAGATTCTCCTTTTCAACTGGAGATTCTGCCATGAACGTAATTGGTGGATTACTTATCTCATGGGTCCCAACATTTATCTTTATTGGCTTTTTGCTATTCTTTCTTAAACAAACACAAGCGGGAGGCAACAGAACTATAAGCTTTGGCAAGTCAAGGGCTAGACTCATGACTAGTGGAAAAAAAGTAACATTTGATGATGTTGCCGGAATTGATGAAGCAAAAGAAGAGCTGGTAGAGATCGTTGATTTCCTTAAACAAAGGCAAAAATTTCAAATATTAGGTGGAAAAATACCAAAAGGGTGCCTTTTAATTGGCTCTCCTGGAACTGGTAAAACTTTACTTGCTCGTGCAATTGCAGGTGAAGCTAATGTGCCATTCTTTAGCATTTCCGGATCTGATTTTGTTGAAATGTTTGTGGGTGTTGGTGCAAGTCGTGTTCGTGATATGTTTGATCAAGGCAAGAAAAATGCTCCTTGCATAATTTTCATAGATGAAATAGATGCGGTGGGTAGACATCGTGGCATTGGTCTTGGTGGCGGCAACGACGAAAGAGAGCAAACATTAAATCAGTTATTAGTTGAGATGGATGGCTTTGAGTCTAATGAAGGTGTGATAATAATCGCTGCAACTAACCGCCCAGACGTTTTAGATCCAGCACTGCTTAGACCTGGTCGTTTTGACCGACAGGTTACTATTTCTTTACCCGATATAAATGGGCGTGAAAAGATATTAAATACGCATATAAAGAAAATATCAATGGCTCCCGATGTAAATGTGAGAACAGTTGCAAGAGGAACACCAGGCTTTTCTGGAGCTGATTTAGCAAATTTAGTGAACGAATCTGCACTTATCGCTGCAAGAAGAAACAAGAAGATTGTTACCATGGATGATTTTGAATATGCACGTGATAAAGTGATGATGGGCGTAGAAAGGCGATCTCTCATTATGACAGAAGAGGAAAAGAGACTGACTGCATACCATGAAGCTGGTCATGCGATGATTGCTGTTAATATGTCTGCTTCTGATCCTATACACAAGGCAACAATTATTCCACGCGGTAGGGCACTCGGTTTAGTTATGAGACTACCAGAGACAGATAGAGTGTCCCTCACAAGAGAAAAGATGCTAGCAGATATAACTGTTGCAATGGGTGGACGTGTGGCAGAAGAGCTAATTTTTGGCTACGATAAAGTTACAAGCGGTGCATCTTCAGATATAAAATTAGCATCAGATTTATCACGTTCTATGGTAACAAAATGGGGAATGAGCGACAAAATAGGCCCGATCTATCACAATCGCGAACAAACCATACATGGTTCTGACATAATTTCTGAAGATACGTTAAAACTTATAGATGAAGAAGTGAAGGAAGTTGTGTCTTCTTGCTATGAAAAAGCAAAAGAGATTTTGACCAAGCATAAGAAAGGCTTAGATCTCATTGCTGAAAATCTACTGGAGTTTGAAACTTTAACAGGAGATGAAATAAAAGACATATTAAATGGAAAAAAAATTGTTAGAGAGGAAAATGAGAAGAATGAGAAAATAAAAAAATCCTCTCTCTATTAAATTTGGCCTTGTTTAACTGTTAAAATGAAAGTTTTTAGTTGCAGTAATTGACCAATGGTGTCATCAGGTAGCTATCTGACCCACAGAAACGGAGCTAAAATTACTTGACACCCTTCGCCAGCCCCCTTATCATGAAACTGAAGCTATTGTATTTGCTTTCGCCAATCTGCAGATTAAAAGGTAAGGATTACTTAATGTATCGGCGTCTTATGTTCAATTTTTTGCAGTATATAGATACTGTATGTCTTTACAAAACTTCATCTACATCTAGATTTTTATCTAAATAAGCTGAACGCGCTTATAAAGCGTTACAAGACATCAAAAAATGCCAATACTCGACAGAGATAGTAAAAGACTAGCTAACTCGGGGATTCTTTGTCTTTTTTTCTGCTTGGTAAATTTCTTAAACATTTGCAGCGTAAGTTAGTTGCAATTAAAAGCAGCTGAATTTCGCTTGTCAAGCGTTTAAAACATAAAAAACGCCAATATTTTAAAGCGGATAATAACCACGGGGCTTCTTTTGCCTTTTTTTTATTTGGTAAATTTCTTAACGTTTGTAGCTAACATGAAGCTAAGTACGAACTTTGTTAAACACAACAAATGATGTCATCCCAGTGCTCCTTTTTTTGTCATCCCAGTGCCCAGACACTGGGATCCAGGAAAGTTTGCTTGTGAGCAAGCAAACTATCATAGAAAGTGGTTACAACGTTTTCGATGAGATTGCAGAAAGGCTGGATCCCAGTGTCTGGGCACTGGGATGACACCGTCTTGGATGGAAATCAGTGTCGGAGCACTGGGATGACACCCTGACAATCGTCATCCCGCTACGTGTTAGCGGGATCTATGCTTTGAGATACCGCGAATGAATCGCGGTATGACGGTGTAGATGATGGTTAAGTATCCCGCTACGTGTTAGCGGGATCTAGAGATACCGTGACGGTATGACAAGGGAGAACAGTTGCTACGTGTTAGCGGCCGAGATACCGCGGCGGTATGACGTAGGACTGCTGTCATGCAAGTAGCTGACACTGAAATGACAAGAGAAAGAGGCTACTGGGATGACAGGAGAGGATGCTGGGATGATAGGAGAAGGGGCTACTTAGATGACAGAAGAATGGGACGACAGGAACGGAGACCCTTTCCTGACGGACTTAAATCACAATTATCAGCTGTTACAAAAAACGCCAAAAATAATTGCCTTTTAATTTAGGTTATGCAAGAAGTCTAATAATTTCACTATATACTTGATTGTTGTCTTTAGCTTCAATTTCAGTGATAACACTGCACCTAACGGGCTCTTCTATGGCTATTTCCTGAAACCCTTTTCTGACCTTATTGTAAAAATTAACATCCATTTCTTCATATTTATTCTTGTCTTTTGCTCTATTTAACCCAACTTTAACATCAATATCTAGAATGAATGTAATATCTGGATATTTAATTTTCACTAGCTTATGTAAGTCCCTTATTAGCCCTAAGTCAACTCCAAACCCATATCCTTGGTATGCAATAGTTGAATCAATAAACCGATCACAAATCACTATTTTTCCTTCTGCAAGAGCTGGTAATATTAATTTTTTCATATGTTCGCGCCTCATCGAGATAAGTAGCAAGAGTTCAGAAATAGGATCAATATTATTTGTTAACAACACTCCTCTTATCTTTTCTGCAAAATCAGTGCCACCTGGTTCTCGAGTCAATACTACGTTATTTTCGCCTTGAATTTGCTTAAAATGATTTGCAAGTAGCTTAGATTGTGTTGTTTTACCAGAGCCGTCTATTCCTTCGAAAGTTATGAACATAAGTTTTATAATTATAATACTAAAAAAGAATATGCAAACAGTATACATAGAAACCGTTTGACATTTAAATAATAAGACCGTAAATTACATATGGTATAATAATAGTCTATGGTTGCTCTGAATACTCCTAAAGTCGATTTTAGTTTTACTGCAAAAGATTTTAATCTTTTGGGAGTAGACAATAAATACTATACATTAAGTGACTGTTGTGGAAAAAATGGTCTTATTGTAATGTTTATATGCAATCACTGTCCTTACGTTCAGTCAATTATTAGCAATTTGGTAAGCGATGTTGATCAATTGAAAAAAGATTATCAGGTAAACACCATTGCAATAATGCCAAATGATGTAAATGAATATCCAGAAGATTCCTTTGAAAATATGATTAATTTTGCCAAGGAAAATAAGTTTACATTTCCATATTTAATTGATAGTACACAGAAAATAGCTAAAGAATACGGGGCTGTTTGCACTCCTGACTTTTTTGGCTTTAATTCCAATTTAAACCTTTGCTATCGTGGACGTTTTAACGACACAAAAAAAGAAAAGGTTCAAAGCTATGAAGTAGGAAGTAGTGACTTATCTCAAGCTATGAAATTTATTGCAGAAACTGGTAATTCTCCAATTGACCAAAAATCAAGTATTGGCTGCTCAATTAAATGGTCTAATTCTACAGGTTAAATATCATGCACAGTGGCTCTCAGCATTTGTTTGATATTATAATTTTACTTTCTGCTGCTGTGTTTATAGTCATAGCGTTTTGGAAAATGAATATTAGTCCAGTGCTTGGTTACTTCGTTGCAGGTGCAGTTATTGGTTCTCATGGATTTAATCTGATACACTCAGCTGAAGCAATGGATAATCTTGCAGAATTTGGTGTAGTTTTTCTATTATTCATTATAGGCCTTGAATTGACATTTGAACGCCTGATCGCTATGCGTATTCATGTATTTGGGTTCGGTTCTCTTCAAGTTATAGTTACCATGGTAGCAATATGGTGCATCGCTCTTGCTTTCGGAGTGAATACGAATATAGCGACAGTTATTGGTGGTGGGCTTGCGCTATCCTCAACAGCAATAGTGTTGCAGGTTCTGCAAGAAAAAGGTTCTCAAGCAAGTCAGGTTGGTAGGTTGTCGATAGCAGTGCTATTAATGCAAGATTTTGCAGTGGTACCATTAATAGTATTGGTACCTTTACTTGCTGGCAATTCTGAGCACAGCCTGATAAGCTCATTGGCAGGCTCATTAGTGCAAGCAGCTATTGCATTAGTGCTGATATTTATAACTGGTAGATTATTGCTTAGACCTTTATTTTCGGTTATTGCTAAAATGGAAAGTAATGAGATCTTTATATCAACAACGCTTTTAATAGTATTAGGAGCAGCATTTATTACTGAGCAATTTCATTTATCGTTGGCATTAGGTGCATTTGTCGCTGGATTGTTAGTTGCAGAAACAGAATATAGACACTCAGTGGAGCACGCAGTATTACCATTTAAAGATTTGTTTCTTGGCTTATTTTTCATGACTGTTGGTATGTCCATCAATACCGAACTTTTACTCAATAAGTTACCACTAATTACTTTATTATCGATTATCCTTATCGTTTTAAAAACATCTATCATATATATATTGTGTAGATTTTTTGGGTTTAAGAGTGCACCTGCTATACAAGCTGGGTTACTACTTTCACAAGGCGGTGAATTTGCGTTTATTTTATTTCGCTTAGCAAATGAACTAAATGTGCTACCAAGTGAAATCGCTCAAGTACTTATGATGGTAACTACAGTAACCATGGCTTTCACTCCTCTTTTATCGGGGCTTGGAGATTGGATAGCAAACTCATTTAGCACTGAGAAAACAATATTAGATGATGAAGCTGTTGAAACAGATACACAAGATCTTTATAACCATGTGATAGTTGCTGGATTTGGTAGAGTGGGATATATGGTAACAAAAATGCTTACGGCAGAGCATTTAAGTTACGTTGTTGTAGATATTCAATCGAAAATAGTCAAAGAAGGAAAAAGTGATAGTTTTCCTATATATCTTGGAGATGTTACAAGATGTGAAATTTTAAAATCGGTAGGAATAGAAAGAGCTCAAGCTCTCGTGGTTTCAATAAAGAATGAAGTTACTATAAAAAAAGTTGTTTCTTTAGTTGCTGCAAATTTTCCGCATGTAAATATTGTAATACGCTTACCAGATCTGAGTAATGTGGAGGTTTATAGAGATCTAGGAGCTAGTAAAATTATTCCTGAAACATCTGAGATAGGATTGCAGCTAGGTGGAGCTGCACTGAGCCTCAGTGGTATTAGCGAAAGTGGAGTTACGTCTTTAAAAAGTAGATTTAGAAAAGGCAATTATAGTATGTTAAAAGACCTTGGTAGTGATAAAGATGAATAACTACTTTTCTAATTTTATGTACAGAAAGCTTCAAGCTTTGTTGAGGTCAGATGCATGGCTAATGCATAAATACTGAAACAAAAATTCCAGTGCTCCCTTTCTTGTCATCCCAGTGCTTGACACTGGGATGACATCATAGAGGCACTGGGATGACACCCATTTGTTCCTATAGTTGTCTTTTTTCGTCTACCTTATTTTGCCACCCTGCTGAACAGATACATTGAGGTTTTGCCTATAGTAAATTACGCACATAATCAACCAAGTTAAGGAAAGTGCAAACCAAGTGATTGCATATTCCAAATGCTTCATTGGCTGTATAGCTACTTTGCTGCCAAAATTGTTCGGCCACAATACACACTTCTCTAGCTTAATACCTAACTCATTGGAAATTTCCTCTGTACTCAGGGTAAACCATGTATTCGAAGCAGTATCGTTTTTGATGAACCAATTTTTGCTTTTATTGCTATCGCAATATAAAGTTCCATCTGCAACTACTTTTTCAATTTTTACTTTTTTCTCCTTTTTTTCTCTGACTATTCCTTTATTCACCAACATGTAACGTCCAGTGGTGAGCAACATAGGAGACAGCACGTGATAGCCGTGTTGCCCTGCAAAAACATATAGTTCTATGTCACTTAGAATCCCATCGATCTTGACATGCCTATAGTTAAATTTTTCAAGGTCGTTATTGGGCAATAGATGAACAACTGGAAGACTCATACTTTTAATAATATTATTCTTCCAGTTCAATCTGAATACTTGCCATAATCCTAATAAAAAAAGAAGCAAGCAAGGTATAATTAAAATAAATACTGTTTTTTTTAACACTCTATATTTGTGTTCTTAAATAGTTTTCAACACCCATTAGTTCAATAAGGTCAATCTGTTTCTCAATCCAATGGAAGTGCTCTTCTTCATTTTTTAACATCTCTTCTAATAACATTACACTAACAAAATCTTTTTCTTTCTCAGCGATAGAAATCGTTTCTTTGATATCCTTAATACCTTTTCCCTCTAATTTCAAATTAGCTTCTAAGATTTTCCGTATTGTGTCTTTTGTAAACTTTCCATCATGCTTTGATATTTCGTTTGTATCCTGAAAATTTGGAACTCCTTTGAATAACAAAATTCTTTCTGCCAACTTGTTTGCATGTTCAAGTTCTTCGTTAAGCTCATTTTTTACCTTTTCTGCAAGTCTATTAATTCCATTGTTTTTGAGAACCGCAAAATGCAAAAGATACTGACGTACAGAAGTCAGCTCATTGGTCAATAATTTGTTCAAATGTTTTACTATCTCTTCATTCATAATCTTCCCTTAGTTCAATTTATCAGCATAATTTATATGATAACGATGATTATAGCAACTCATTTAATAGTTCCTTTGATAACAACCGTATTAAATAGCATGTCGTGGTATGTCTGTTTCTTTTTAGAAAAACAAGCAACTAGATACCAGCAGAGAGTGAGCAGCACTATCATTACTTTCAATGCACTCAAGACATTCACTAATACCTCCTGATCTTGCAAAAATTCAGTAAGGACAACTACTACACTGTTTAACAAAGGAAGAAAAAACTGGGAAGTGCTTCTGTCAAACGCTAAATTCAAGTCTATTTTAGAATTATCTAAATTGATAGTACATATATTCATTAACCGTTGACCTGGAGTTGCTTGGGCCTTTGAAGATATAAAATATGTGAAGTAACTACAATTTACACACATGTATGATAGATGTAAGATCAACGAAGAATCCTCTAATAGCAGTATAATTAATAAAGTTGGAATTAATAAAATTGCTACATCTATTAAATATGCGCAAAAGCGCCTTTTTATGCTGGCAATCTCTGTCATTACCTATCTTCCAAATATTTTATTATGAAATCTCTAAGTTTATCAAAATGTTGAAAACATAACAAATCTTTGTAACCGCTTATTGATTGACCGTATATAATAGGCAAACAATTGGCATTTTGTGCACACAGAACATCTGTGATGCTATCACCAACGAAAAACACATTTTCTCTATTTATAGGCAACGTACTCTCTTCTAGTGCAAATAGCAGTGGGGTTGCAGATGGTTTATCTTCTGCAGTATCGCATGACCCAACTACTCTTTCAAAGTAAGAATCTAGTTTAAAATAGGTAACTTCTTCACGTAAATTAGTATTTTTCTTATTACTTACTATTGCTAGATAAATATTGTAGCTTTTCAGTGTCTGCAACATTTCCTCTACTCCTTGATTCAGAGCAATGTTTTGCAATAGTGCATCATCTAAATATTGTTGATATATCTGATTTGCTTTTTTCCACTGATCGCCAAATAAATTGACCATATAGCTCTTTCTCGACTCATGGGAATTTCTATCAGCAGCTTTATTACTATACCCCATTGAGTTTATGGTATGTTTAATAGCATTAAAAATGTTATCTTGAGTGTCAACTAAGGTATTATCCCAATCGAATACTACTGCTAACGGGCTGTTTTTCATTTCTATATTGTTATATATTTTAAGTTAATAAGTAAATAGCATTTTAATAAAAAAAATATAAAGAGGACGCTCTTGATAAACACTCTTTACCACAAGTTATGTTAACTGTTTTTTATATAATTAGCTAATATACTGGTTATATGATATATTTTAATAGGTAATAGGTATGGCTCAGACATCTAAAGAAAGTGTTGAAAAAAAGTTTAAAGATGTTTTTGAACGTTCTCCAGGTGCTTTTCCAGAAGGTACCTCATTAGAAGAGAAGGTTAATTATATCGCAAAAGGAACAGAGGCTCTAAAAGCTGTGAACAGTAAGGAGCTTGAGAACAAAATGAAAAACGTTGCAGAATTGAATCAGAAATTTGAAAGTCAAAAAGGACGTGCAGATGAAAAAGTACGTCAAGATTTTGAAAGAATTGCTGAGCTTGACCAACAATATAAAGGGAAGGGCATCTTCACAAGTGAAAAAGTTGCAGAATTAAAAAATGACAAAAAATTTCAAGAAGCAGCTAACACTCTTAGAGAAACTACAACAGAAGGTAAAAGTGTTGAACAGAGTGGACAAAAAAAGACTTCTGAGGCTTCTGTACAAACAGATACACAGCCATCAAGAGTTGGAGGGTTACGTAATCCAGAATTTCAAGAAGCAGCTAACACTCTTAGAGAAACTACAGCAAAAGATAAAAGCATTGAACAGAGTGGACAAAAAAAGACTACTGAAGCTTCTGTGCAAACAGATACACAGCCATCAAAGCACGATTCACAAACCGTTAGTCCTTCAGTGAGCAAGAGTTCTGTAAAAGAGAAGCTCAACAATAAAAAGCCTGAACAGAACAAAAAAGATAACATGCCTCAACCACAAGAAAATCAAAAAGAAGAAGGGTTTTTGAGTCTTCTGAAGCGCTTTGTTAAGAAAATGTTAGAAAAACTTTTGGGTGAGGATGAAAAGAGTGTGGAGAATACTCATGACATGAGAGAAGCGGCTCAAAAAAATACATCAAATAATGAAATGCAACAAAAAAGTATGGATCAGAGCTCTTTCATAAATATAAATGGAAAAGAGTTCAATTTAGAACCGGAAAAGGCTTTTAATTATCAGGATAAAGCTCTCAACATTAATATTACATACAATAGTCCTGAGACAAAGCAAAATCTGCAGCAAGATACAACTTCTCCCAATATTGCTAATGCGGTTAACTTAAATATTAATGGTAAGGAATATAGTGTCCAACCTGGTGAGTCTTTCAATCATAAAAGTCCCGGCTTAGAAATTAGCGTGGTGAATGGTCATCAACAAAGTAAAAACTTTGACAAGATTTTAGATCAAGATCGGAGCATAAGTGAAGGTTTAAAGCAAGCAACACAACTTGAAAACCCAATGATAACGCCTATTCATACTCCTAAAGTGAATGAAGTAAACACAGGTCGTGAAAGGTGATCCGCTTTCAAGCTTCATTAGTTTAAAAAAGTATTTAATTATACAATAATCCCAGTCGTCTAAGTGAGGAAAGTCACCTCTCCCCACTAGACTTCAAAACCGGACTTGTGGTAGAGTGGGCAGCCAGCGAGTTACTTGTTAAGTACTTTTCCAACAGCCCCTCTCCGAACCTTACTATTACCCATAAATCTATAAATGGTGAAAAAGCTGCTATTTTACTAATTCAACTTTCTACTATAAATAGATCTGACCTTACCCAGAAAAAGTAGAGAGAAAGTTAAGACGTTTTTGGAGTAAAATAAAACGTTTTTTCAAAGAGGTGTAATATGACAAATAGAAGAGAATATACAGCAGAATTTAAATTGGAAGCTGTTAAGCTGGTTAAAGAAACAGGTCAAACAAGTACAAAAATAGCAAAAGATCTAGGTATAGATGGCAGTATGTTAAGTAAATGGGTAAGAAAATATGATGGAAAAATGTCTGGAGCATACGCATTTCCAGGCAAAGGAAAACTAGCTCCTTATGACAAAGAAAGATTTGATCTAAAAAAAGAGTTAGCAAGAGTAAGAAGAGAAAGAGACATTTTAAAAAAAGCCCTGGGATATTTTGCCAAAGAAAAAGAGTAAAATATTCTTTTATAAAAGAGCATAGAAATTGCTATAAAATACAGGAACTATGCAGGGTTTTGTGCTGGTGGTTATTATAAATGGATTGCTAAAGAAAAAAGCAATAAAGAATTAGCAAGGGAAGGACTTCTAGCAGAGATTCAAAAAAAGCATCTAAATGCAGATATGGAGCCCCTAAAATCCATAAAAGCTTTAGGCAAAAATTATAACATCAAAACAGTGCAAAATGTTATGCAGGAAAATGACATTATAGCCAAACTTAGACGAAGATTTAAAACTAAAAAACAACCAAATAATATGGTTATTGCTCCTAATATATTAGATCAAAATTTTATCACTGAGCAACCAAATAAAGTATGGGATTACTTATATAAAAACCAAGGAAGGTTGTTGGCAGCAATAATTCTCACGCATGGTAGTTAATGAGTCATACAATGACAAAACAATTAATTGTGGATTCTTTGCTTATGGCTGTTAACAAACGCAAACCCCCTGAAAATCTACTGTTACATAGCGATCAAGGGTCACAGTATACCTCTCAAAATTACCAATTTCTATTGAATACAAAAAACATCATTTCCAGCATGAGCCATAAGGGCTGTTGTTACGATAATTCTGTTGCAGAAAGCTTCTTCAGTTCACTCAAAAGGGAGCTGCTTATTGATATTTCTCAACATTCTGCTCAACAAACTAGAACTGCCATATTTGAATACATAGAAATCTTTTATAACAAACAACGTAGACATTCTACTATTAACTATTGCATTCCTGCACAATTTGATGCATCATTCTCATGACAAAATCGTCTTAACTTTCTCTCTACTTTTTCTGGGTAAGGTCAGTTAGAAATAGCTGTATGGGAAAAGGTGAAAGATGTACTAAAAAACCCAGAGATGATAAAAAAGGAATACCAACGTAGAGTATTAGAAAATAAAAATGATGAATCATCAGAGAAAAAGTTTGCAAGAAGAGAAAATCAAATAAAAGAAGGTATCGAAAAATTAATGGAAGATTATTATAGTCAAGAAAATGCAGGAGAGAAAGGATATATAAGCGAGGAAGAATTTAAACAGACAATGAAAAAAATGAAGGAAGGCTTACAAGGGATAGAAGAAGAGAAAAAAAAGGTAGTTGATCAGAAGGCAGTAGAAAAAGGAAGAAGTCTTATTATAAATAGTATAAAGAATTTTTATTCTAGTGTAAAATCGAACCTGGAACAGCTAGATTGGCAAACTAAGCGCGGCATTATTAAAGCATTAATAGGACAAATTAACATTGGTCGTGATCAGGTAGAAGTAGGATTTCAGATCGAAGAACCAGAGCAGGATGGGGGAATTCTTAATTTGTATCATTGTACTACATATCATGATAAGGGGGCTGGTGAAGGGTGTCAAGTAAGTTTTTTGTTTCTGTGGGCTACCTGGATGACAGGATTGCTCTTGAATTTGTATAGCTACATTGTCGGTAAATCTAAATTGCTTTAGTTATAGAAATAAATTTCGAGTCAGATGTGTATAAATTCTATATAATTTTTATCCTACTACTAATTTAATAAGATGGATCACATAGATATTATAAAATCAAAATTATTATTATCTGAAATAGTAGGTAAAAAAGTCAGGCTAATAAAAAGAGGAGATAGTTTTGTTGGGCTCTGTCCATTTCATAACGAAAAAACCCCATCTTTTTCGGTAAGTAATACTAAAGGATTGTATTACTGTTTTGGTTGCTTAGCTAGTGGTGACGCATTTGAATTTATTTCACAAACTGAAGGATTAAGCTTTAAAGAAGCATTGGAAAGATTAGCACAAGTTACAGGTGTTGAGTTACCTAAAAACCTTAATGTTACCAAAGAAGACAATAAACTATTTTCAACACTAAGCTTAGCTGCAAATTGGTTTGCACAAAAAAATCAGGGCGTTGTAGATTATTTAAAGCAGCGCAAGATTTTACCTGAAATCATAGATAAATTTAAGATAGGTTATGCACCAAGCTCTGGTTTGAAAGAGTATTTAAACTCTTCAGGTATTGAAGACAAAATTTTAATTGATATTGGATTAGTAAACAAAAATTTTCATGATTATTTTTATGACCGGCTGATATTTCCTATATACAACATTGCAGGAAGAGTTATTGGTTTTGGCGGACGTGCGCTGAGTTCTGAGCAACAGCCGAAATATTTAAATAGCCCAGAGAGTCAGCTCTTCAAGAAGAGGGAGAATTTATACGGATTAAACTTTGCTTTAAGCGAAATACGTAAAAAACAGCACATATTTGTTGTTGAAGGATATATGGACACTATAGCGCTACATCAAGCGGGAATTAGTAATGCAGTTGCTCCACTTGGTACCGCAATTTCTGCAGAACAGATAAAAAATCTATGGAGATTTGCTAAAGAAATCTCCATCTGTATGGATGGCGATAGTGCTGGACGTCATGCTGCTACCCGAGTTGCAGAACTTGCTCTGCCAATATTAGAGCCTGGATACACGTTAAAGTTTGTGACTTTGCCGAGTAATAAAGATCCATACGATATATGTAACGAACTGGAATACAAGAAAGAAGACGTATTGACTGCTCTTGACCATTCAACAAAACTGCATTCTGAATATTTATGGCATCACATAATCGATAGCAATTTGCAAAATTATGAAAAACTTGCTCCGGAAAAATATTCAATTCTTGAGCACAAGTTCATGGAATATGTAAATACTATTAGCAACAGCAGTATTAGAAGGTATTACAGAGATTATTTTTACAATAAGGCTAGTGAACTAAGAAGTAGCTTCAAAAAACAGATTTTTAATAGTAAAGCTAGAGCAACAAAAGGTGAGTATCTTCATAGCAAATCTCCAGAGCTAATTGAAGCAGAGCAAAATCAGGCCGTAATTTTACGTATAGCCGTAGAATTTCCTGAAATCTTGAACCGTCCTATATTTTTTGAGCAATTTTCTCATTTTGAATTTACTAATGAGATGAAAAGATTACAACAGCGTATAATTGATGTAATAAGTAACAAAAGCAAACTTGGTAAAGAGGCTTTGTTACAAGAATTGAAACAGTTTAACGTTATAAAGTATGTATTTGAAAAAACTAGCATACTAAGTAGCCAACTGAACGAGAGAAAATCTGCAGAAATTGTGTGGAATAATATAGTGTTACTAAAAGAATTAAATGCATTACGAAAAGAAAGAACCGAAGCGAGGCTGAGCGGTAATCTTGACTTAGAAGAAAGGTTGATAGAACAAATAAAGCAAATAGAAAGTAGTATACAAGAAATGCAAATGAAGTTTATTGAAAAGTAGACTGCTACAGTTAATTATTTTTAGATTGTTTGTCATTCTGCTGCTTTTTAACGGAATTTATACTGCCTCTTAGCAATAAAAAACTTACTTATAGTAGGAAAATGACATATTCTTGTGTTTGTTCTCACATAAAACTATTTATGGAGTGACAATGGTGCATGTATTATACTTACGTTTCTGATTCGAAAATTTATGCAGTTGTTTCTAACAAGATTGGTCAACAAATTCTATTATTTAAAGGTGAGAAACAAAGCAATCATCCTTTCTAGTATTGCTTTTATTCTACTGTTTTTTATCAGCAGTGCATTTTTAAAAAAAGATCAGGCGGTTCATAGTGATAATGCAACTAGTAGCTTTTCAGTAAAAACTCAAGAATGTGCGCCGCAAAACCGCACTATATATTTAAATTTTTCTGGTACAGTAAATCCCTTACATAGAGCTAGCCTTGTCTCAAAAATAAGTGGTAAGATTATTGCTATTTATTTACCTGATGGTGAAAAGGTAAAAAGAGATGATGTAGTGTTAAAGATAGAAAATTATGACAGGATTGAGCAAGCTCAGAAAGCTAAAGCTTTATTAAAGCAGCGTGAAATTGAGTATGATTCCTCTCACAAACTGAATAAAAAAGGCTATGGAGCACAAATAAAAGTAGAAGCAGCTTTTACTGCGTTACAAAGTGCAAAAGCTGACCTAAAAAGGCTAGAATTGGATTTAGAAAACACTGCAGTCAAATCTCCTATAGATGGTTATATTGATAAAATCAATGCAAATGAAGGGGATTTTGTTAATGTTGGGCAAAAAATAGCTGACGTGGTTGATTTCGATCAAATTCTTGTAGTGTTATATGTTTCGGAAAATGAAGTAAGTAAAATAGAGCTAGGCAGCACAGCTCAAATTAATTTACTGGACGGAAAAGAATTGGCAGGTGAAGTAAGTTTTATTAGTAAAATTGCTGAGCCTAAAACTGGGTCTTATAGGGTAGAGGTAAAGGTAACTAATAATAAAATGATATCCTTGCAGGGACTAACTGCCAACGTAAGACTACCTTCAGGCGAAAGATTTGCATATAAAGTTCCTTCTTCAGCCCTGAGCTTAAGTGACGAGGGTGCTCTTGGAATAAAGATTATTGATGACAATAATTATGTAATATTTGCACCAATAGAAATTGTTGATCATGAGAGCGATGGGGTTTGGATAGTAGCAAATAACGAAGATAAACCCATAAAGTTAATAGTATTGGGCCACCTATTTGTTAAGTCTGGTGATAAGGTTTAAGACATAAGATACCGTCTTTATTGTCAACAAATTATTTAGCTACAAAGAATAAAAAATAATAAAAAGTTTTAATTTAGACTGATATCTTCTATAAATTAGTAACTCTGGATAAGTACTTTCAGTTTGTGTGGGCGTACTTATCCAGAGTTACACTAACTATAGTATTTCCCAAAACAAATGATAAAGGTATAATATGGAATTAATGAAATATGAGGTAAGTAATGGCATACAGTGTGGACTTAAGGGAGAAAGCTATCTCTTTGGTGGAAAGAGGGAAGTCAAAATCTGAAGTAGCAGATCTTCTAGAAATAGGAATTGCAACCTTGTACAGATGGCTGAAAAAGAAAGGAAACGGTGAGAGCCTGGAGGCAGGAAAGAATGGAAGTTTTATTCGAAAAATAGATCCAGAAGTACTCAAAGAATATGTCAAAAAACACCCAGCTAGCAGAAATGAAACAAAATCTAGGATTTGGAATAAATTCAATTTGGTATAGGTTAAAACAGCTAAAAATAACCTTAAAAAAAAGTCACAGAACGTAGTCAAGAAGATAGGCAGCGCTTTACCGATAAAATCTCAAAAATAGACCACTCTAGCATTTTATATATAGATGAAGCAGGAGTTGATAATAGATTATACCGAGAATATGGACGAGCTCCAAAAGGAGAAAAAATATATGCTCTGGAAAAAAGCGAGAGAGAGTAAGTATAATAGGCGGATGAGAAGTTCATTGCACCAATAACTTTCACGGGAGAAAGAAGTATTTAATGCGTGAGATATTACTGCCACAGTTAAAGCGTGATAGTTATGGATAATGCTATATTTCATAAGACTCCTAAAACAAAGTCATTAATAGAGTCTTTTGGCTGTCATTTGTTGTACCTTCCAGCATATTCACCAGATTTGAATCCTTACTTTTACCCACAAATATAAAAAGTGAGTAAGCTAAATAATTTAGGATCAAAATGATAGAAACAAGTACAAGCGTGCAATATACAGATGGCTTAGGGGATAAATGGCATAAGTGTTGAAAGTAACACAAAAAAGACATAAAGAACTATTATTGCAAGAAAAAGGAGGCAATAATGGATCAAATAGAAAGAGTACTAAATTTAATAAAAGATGAGGATTTAGAAAGGCTAGGAAAATTAAGTGAAGTAGATAAATGTAATACTAAATTGTTGGGCAAGATTATATTTAAAGGTCTAATGAAGTTAATATTAATGGGGCAAAAAACAAGCCTAAGAGCGCTAGAAATGGTAATAAACAGGTGTATAATGGATAAGAATAGCGATAAAAGTACAGTAACATACAGTGGTTTGTCAAAAAGGTTAAAAGTTATAAATCCAGAATATTTTAAGGGAGTATATATTGATTTGATGAGCAAGATTAAAAAGCTATTACCCCAAAAAACATCAAATAACTTACATAAGTTTGATTCGACGATCATAAATTTATCGGGATATCTCATAAAAGATGGGCTAAAAATAGGCGGTAAAAGTAACGACAGTCAAGTTAAAGTGAGTGTAGGATTAAAGGATCAATTGCCGACAAGTATAAGATTTTGTAAAGGACAAGAAGAAAGTAGTGAAGATATAGCATTAGTGAGAGCAATTAATGAAGCTAAAGTTGAAAAAGAGGATATTTTATTATTTGATAGAGGAATCAGAAAAGTTGGAACTTTTGCCGAATTTGATGAAAAGGAGTACAAATTTATCACAAGAGTTAAAGTAGGAAGAAAACATGATGTTATAAGCAGGAACAAAGTTATAAGAGAACAAAAATCGGATGGATCAGAGATTTTAGAAGATATAATAGTTAATCTTTATCGTGCACGAGGTAAAGTGGCAATGATCTACGGCTAATAAAAATCAGAAATAAAATTGGAGATGAAATATGGTTTTTGACAAACTTGTTTGAAATGCCAGCTTATGAAGTAACAGAGCTATATAGGCGCAGATGGGATATAGAAGTGTTCTTTAAATTTATAAAGCAAAATCTTGGATATAAGCACTTTTTAAGCCATACTATGAATGGCATGAAGGTGTATATTTACATGATCTGCTTTGTTATTTCTTGTTTATAAAATCAAAAATAATCTACATGGGTTCAAAATAGCATTACTGCAATTCACATTGGATCTAAATGACTCTTTTATACGTTCGATTGTTTTACTGTCGGGAGGTAATTTACATGCCGTTGATCATCTCATATCACGTTATTTTTGATACTTTCAACACTTATGGGGCACTGGGATGACACCTTCCTGCCCAGTTCATGTTAGCTATAAATACTAAGAAATTTACCAAATGAAAAAAAAGGCAAAAGAAGCCCCGTGGTTATTATCCGCTTTAAAATATTGGCGTTTTTTATGTTTTAAACGCTTGACAAGCGAGATTAAGCTGCTTTTAATTGCAACTAACCTACGCTGCAAATGTTTAAGAAATTTACCAAGCAGAAAAAAAGGCAAAGAAACCCCGAGTTAGCTAGTCCTTTACTATCTTTGTCGAGTATTGGCATTTTTTGATGTCTTGTAACGCTTTATAAGCGCGTTCAGCTTATTTAGATAAAAATCTAGATGTAGATGAAGTTTTGTAAAGACATACAGTATCTATATACTGCAAAAAATTGAACATAAGACGCCGATACATTAAGTAATCCTTACCTTTTAATCTGCAGATTGGCGAAAGCAAATACAATAGCTTCAGTTTCATGATAAGGGGGCTGGCGGAGTTTGTCAAGGAAGTTTTTCGTTTCTGCGGGCTACTGAATAACGGCTACAATGTTTGTACAGCTATGTACATAGCGCTGAAACCCAAAAAAAGAACCAAGTAGCCTTGGCTACTTGGATAACAAAAGGTAATGCAAGAAATCTATTGGCTCTCGTATACCTTAGTGAAACTTAACAAGTTTATCTATAGTTTTAGTGATGATTCTTGGAGTATCCGGAGAAACTGCTGAGCTCAGCCTATTTAACCGCTCTATAGCAAATTCGCTGTTCTCATTTGTTATGAAATCACATAAAATATTTTCTATATCCTTAGTAACACTTTCATGCTTCCTCAGAGGATGATTATGTGGATACCTATTGATGGTTCTGATGCTAGAATACTCAACAAAAGCTTGATCCTTAAAAGCAAGTTGTCTCAATTTCTCTTTGAATTTTCCTTCTTCCTCTTTTGCTAAAAGGCGGGACTTTATCAGTGATTTTATAATCAAATTTATAGCTTGATGTATTTCAGAATGCACTATAACTTTAATAGTATTTTCCTCTACTATACAATCATAAATACTTTTTTCGCTCTTTAATGACTCTATAAGCGTTCTGCTATTTTGTGAATTCAATTCCAAATTCTCTTCACTCATAGGAGTTATTATAAAGGTATTCTTATTTACTCTGATGTTAAATTGTGAAAATCCTTCAGAAAAGGAAAATGCTACATCCTTAGATTCAAGTGCGTGATTGCATGCAGAAAAAAGGGTATGTGCTATAACATTGCTGGGCACCTTCATTCCATGTTTACTCAGGTGGTTCAATACATTTTCAACCTCATGATATGTAAAGTCTGTATCTTTTAGCAATTCAACAACTTCTATGCCGTTGTGCTGCTTATACTCTATTCTCACTTCTTCTGTAAAAAGTGTTTTAGCTGCTATATGTTTATCAAGCACTGTGAAAATCTTGATGAAATTCTCTAAATCTTGTTTGTTAACTAATTCGATACTAATTAAGTTTCTGCTAATAATTGAAATATTTTTTGTCATTTTTTCCCACTAAAAAAACTCACTAAATGAATTGTATTTTTAATTCATTAAGAATTGTTTAAAGTGAGCATACTAGCTTTTCACTCGTGCATTACATGACAATGAAAGCGAGATAAAAATTATATAAAATCATCGCGTAGTACAACGCCTTCTTCATATTCGTCATTGCTACTTGTGTAGGTTGTGACATCAATGTGATTGTCATTATTATTTAGCATATCATCCAACTTTCCTTCTTTTTCAAGATCCATCAATTTGTCACACCCCCCAATGTGCTTATCGTTGATAAAAATCTGTGGAACTGTTCTAACGTTATACTTTGATTTTATGTCGTTAAATAGATCTGAGTTTTTGAGCACATCGATTTCTTCATATTTCACACCTTTTTTATCCAGCAACTCTTTTGCTTTTTTGCAGAATGGGCAGTGCTGCTTTACATATATTATAACTTTTCCTTTAGTATTTTTCACAATTTATCTCCGTAGCTTACTAAAATATAGTTATTATATATAAGAAACATGTAAAAACATCAAATTGTATGAAAATTATTTATAATTGTGAGCAAGGGATAGAAAATAATATAGCACTGACCTTCGGAAATTTCGATGGCATTCATTTAGGACATGAATTTGCAATTTCCACTCTAAAGAAGGTAGCACAAGAAAGAGGATTACCCTCCGCAGTTTTAACTTTTGAGCCTCACCCATCAACTGTTTTATTTGGTAGAAACAATTTTAGGTTAATAGACCAAGAACAAAAAAAGGAACTGATCAGCAGCTATGGTATAGATTACTTGTATATTATTAATTTTAATAGAGGTTTTTCTGAGGTTAGCTGCGATGACTTTATCAGTAAGATTTTAATAGATAAATATGGCGCTAAACACATAATTGTCGGAGAAAATTGCACTTTTGGTCATAAACGATTGGGTGATATATTAACTCTAGAGAAATATTCTGAAACATATGGATACTCTTTGACTAAATTAGAGCCATTAATAATTGACGGCAAAATTTGCTCTTCTTCTTCAATAAGGGAGTATGTACAGAGGGGCGAAACAGAAATTGCTAATAAATTGCTCGGCAGACCTTATCAAGTTTCTGGTGTTGTGACAAAAGGTGCATGTAGAGGTAGAGAAATAGGATTTCCAACCATAAATATTCCTATAGAAGATTGCATGATAAAACCAAAATTTGGTACATATTACGCTAAAGTGATGTTTTCTGATAATAACCCAAATTGGTTATATGGAGTAGTCAATATTGGTATGAGACCTACATTTAAGGATCTGAAAAAGCCCATAATAGAAATGCACATATTCGATTTTGATGAAGACGTATATAATCATAAAGTCAACATACAACTTTTAAAATTCATAAGGTCAGAAAAAAAATTCCATAGTATTGAGGAGTTAACAAAACAGATAAATTATGATATACTTAAAGTTTGTAGGTTAAAGGCAAATTTATGAAAAAGTTATGCTTAATTGTTATATTAATTATAGTATTGATTGACCAAACGAGCAAATCGTACATAAACTCATTGATTGATGAAGGAGAATCAATTGAGATCACTAGCTTTATAAAGCTAGTTGAAGTTTGGAATTCAGGTATTAGTTTTGGAATGTGTAGCGCTTTACCACATGGCGGTTTCTTTTTTTCAGCAGTTTCAATACTAATAATTGGTATACTTGCATACTTGATATACAAGTCTGATGATCAGTCAACTTACCTTGGTTTTTCTCTGATGATTGGTGGAGCAATCGGAAACGTAGTTGACAGGATCTACTGGGGAGCTGTATATGATTTCATATATTTTCATATTGATGATTGGTATTGGCCAGCCTTTAATTTAGCAGATTTATCTATAGTTTGTGGAATGTTTACATTGCTATATAAGTGGTATATATACGATATGCTTATTTCTAAACAAAATGAGGAATAAAATAATTATGTTTACATAATGTTGACATCGCTATATAAGTGGTATACATATGATATGTTTATTTTCAAACAACAATGAGGAATAAAATAATTGTTTTTATATTAGGTCGAAATAATGCTTCATAAGCTTTTTAGTTTTCTTATACTACCTGCACTTTTTTTTACTTATCCAATTTCTTTGAAGGCTTTAAGCATAGAGCACGACATAAAACATGCTAAACTCAGTAACGGACTAGATGTCTATGTTGTTCCTAATCATCGGATTCCAGCGGTTTTACATGCAGTGATATATAAAGTTGGGGGAATGGATGATCCAATCGGCAAAGCAGGATTGGCTCACTACTTTGAACATTTAATGTTTGAAACTACAGGGAAGTTCACAGATATAGAAGCCACTATGAGTAGCATTGGGGCTCAATTTAACGCATTTACCACTAAAGAATATACTTGTTATTTTGAGTTGGTCCCAAAAAAAGATTTACCACTTACAATGGAAGTTGAAGCAGATAGAATGGGCAGCTTTAATGTTACTCAAGACAAAATAGATAGAGAAAAAAACATTGTACTGGAAGAAAGAAAAATGATATTTGATAATCATCCTAACAACTTGTTATGGGAAGAAATGAATAGTGCATTTTACCGTACTGGCTATGGTAGATCTGTTATCGGCTGGGAGAGCGATATCAAAACTTACAATCAAGATGACATAACGAGGTTTCATGATAACTATTATCACCCCGGCAATGCAATATTACTGATTGTTGGTGATGTGGAATTTGATGAAGTAGTGAAGCTAGCAGAAGAAAAATATGGTGACATTAAGTCTAAGGCAGTAATTAGGCATTACCCAAATCAAGATCCAGTGCATAATGCAGGTTTATCGGTGATTTTAGAGAGCACTGAAGTAAAAGAACCAGTTTTATATTTTCGTTATCGTGTTCCCTTATTTGAGCACATAAATGAAGCCTCTGCTGCTCATTTAGCGATTGACATTTTAGGTGGCGGCAAATCCAGCAAACTGTATAAAGATTTGGTTTTAGATAAAGATGTGGCAGTATCAGTATCTGCTTATTACAATAGTTTAACTTTTAGTGATGGCTACATTGATATTGAAATAATTCCAAAAAGCGGAGTTAATTTAGATATTGTTGAAAGAGAGTTAGATAATGCTATTAATAACTTCATGTCTAAAGGAATAACGGATGAGGAGTTGCAAAGCTCGAAATATAGATACAAAGTAGCACAATTTGATAATCTATCTGACTTAACTCATATAGCAATGTTTTATGTGCCACGCCTCGCACTTGGTATTCCACTTGATGAAATAGATATTTCATATAGCAAAATCAATGATGTTAATTTAGAGGATGTAAATAACAAAATTCGTACTATCTTTTCTGCTAATAAGTTAATTGGCCGTTTATTACCAAAAGGAGATGATAATGAGAATAAGTAAATTTGTACTTCTATTTTTTTTCTGCCTAAGCTTTAATTTACAAGCAAGTGGTAACTTAAATATAGAAGAGGTTACTACCCGTAAAGGGTTTAAGTTTCTATTCGTTGAAAGCCACGATTTACCAAAAGTTTCACTTAATATATCGTTTAAAGATGCAGGTTATGCACATGAAAATGCAGAAAAACAGGGACTTACTTGGTTTACTTCTCTTGTAATTCAAGAAGGGGCAGGAAAAAATGATGCCAAAGGTTTTGTGAAAAAGCTTGAAGATAAAGGGATTAGTCTACGTTTTAGTGCTGGTTTAGAAATGTTTGGAGTTTCGTTGAACACTCTGTCTGAGAATTTAGAAGAAGGTGTTTCACTACTTAGCGACGCTATAACGCGTCCTAAAGTTGACTCTGAAGGGTTGAATAGAGTTTTCGAGAAAGCCAAAGTTGATTTTAATAATCTTGAAAAAAATCCTTTTTTTGTTGCTAAAAAAGAATTGGGAACGTTGTTATTTAAAAAGCACCCTTACTCAAAAAGTGAATATGGAACTCTTGATACTATAACAAATATTACTAGAGACGATGTTTTAACATACATAAAGCGCAATTTTGCTAAAGATAACATAGTTATCAGTGTTGTTGGTTGCATAAAAAAAGAAGAAACTATTACATTATTAGATAAATATTTATCTAAATTACCATCAAAAAGATCGAAAGTTAGAAAAATACCTGTAAAAAATAATTTTGGTTCTGCAGAAAGTAAAAATATTTTTATGGATATACCACAGAGTGTGATACTTTTTGCTCAAAAAGGTATAGCTTATGAAGATCCTAATTATTATAACGCTAGTGTCTTGATTAATGCACTTGGTGGCATGGGATTGAATTCAATATTAATGAAAGAACTGAGGCAGAACTTAGGTATTACTTATGGTGTTAATGCACGTATTCTTACCAATAAACATGGGAACGTTATAGCTGGAAGTATTAATACTGATAGTTCTACTGCCAGTCAATCAATATCAGCAATAAAAGATACGCTGAGCAAGGTTCGAAAAGAAGGAATTGACGAACAATTGTTCAAGGATGCAAAAATTGGCTTGGTAAATAATCTTGTCCTTCTCCTGTCCAATAACACAAATACAGCAATGCTGCTCGATAATATGCAGATAAATGATCGTGATGTTAACCTTATAAATAATTATGCGAATATCATTAATGATGTTAAATTAGAGGAAGTAAACGAACTGGCAAGTTCTTTACTGGAACCCGAAAATTTATTTTTTGTTGAAGTTGGAAAAAACACTCAAAGTCAATAATGAATACTTTCTGCTATTGATCTTACTGCTTCTACATAACACTTATGCTCCTCAGCTAGAATGCGTTCTGAAAGGCTTTGAATATCATCAGCTGGTAACACTGGCACAGCAGCTTGAGCAATTATGGCTCCAGCATCAACTTCAGGAGTGACATAATGTACAGTACAACCTGTAATTTTTACACCTGCTTTTAGAGCTTGCTCTTGAGCGTTTAGACCTTTAAAAGACGGAAGTAAAGAGGGATGAATATTTATAACCTTGTTATGCCATTTACTCAGAAAATCAGCTTTGAGAATTCTCATAAACCCTGCAAGGCAAATTAAATCAACCTTATGTTGAACAAGTATTTTGTGAATTTTATCAGCATCAAGTGGTTTATTATTAACAACAAACGCTGGGATTCCTGCTTGCTCTGCTGTTTTCAGACCAGCAGCTTCGCTATTATTTGTGATAACACATGCAACTTCTGCGGGAAAATTCTGATCTTGACATGCTTCTATCAAGGCCTGCATATTTGATCCCCTGCCTGAAATTAGTATTCCGAGTTTTATCTTTTTCATTGTAGCACAGTTAATTTAAAATTTAGTTAATACTAACAAAACAGCTCAAAAGGAAAACTTATTTTATAGCAAAGAAGGCAGACTAAACTCTTTATATAAGTGGACCTCTAATTTTGGACCTCACTGGACAACACAAAAATAACGAATAGCCCCATGTACCCAGCTAAAACTAGCTTTAATGCTTAGATATTGTGCTATTTTTGTATAATATACCACTATAAGTATATATTTTTGTAATCGCGTTATTATTTATTTAACAAAGTATTAGTATAATTTATTACACTGGATTAAATGGAGAAAGTTCAATGAGTAAATTACCGAACAATGCAAAAATAGGTAAATCTCAGGTTACTCAGTGGGAGGTAATAAAAAATTGTGAATATGCTGATAATTGCTTGTCAAAAATAGTAACTTTGTACGTTATTAGAATAACTCAGCTATCAGATTTTTATACGAGTGACGAACCTGAAATTAACACTGTTTTAGCAAGAATAAGCGTGACAAGTGAAAATGTATTTTTAAACAAGGCTACTACTATTGAAGTTATGGAAGGTATTTTTCCGTATAAATTTAACAGCAAGAAGAGAAATAACATATTAAGGTTAGAAGATTTATATAATTATTTATGTTCTATTGTTAATAATAGCCTCCCAAAAGAAATGCTTGAAAGTCTTGTAAGGGAATATAAGGATGCTGTTAACTTATTTAAAGCAATTACTTAACTGAACGTAGTATTTTTAAGATTCTACTTTCTATTTCAGAAATGCCACTTTCAAGATCTTTATCTATCAAACACATGGTAGACAAATACGTTTTTTGCTTGCTTTCAACATTGATAGTTAAAGTTCCGGGAGTGATTGTAACTGAACTAGCAAATAATGCAATGCTTTCATCATTATGCCCTTTGCATTTTCTTAGGATAATGATCGGTTCAAGCTTAGATTTGAGTTGTAGCACCTTTTTTGTTACATAAACACTTGATAAAATGATTTGGTAAATTAACCATGGTATATAACTCACGAGCTTATAAAACGACAGTCTACTCGTACCATTTAAAATCTGACTCAGAGCGCTTTCAGCGTTTATCAACCGTCTAAAGATAAACAATGTGAATATAGAGGAAAACACTCCACAAAAAATAAAGAACGGCTCAAAATAACCAGACAGTATAATCCATAGAACAAATAAAGTTATAAACGACAGAGAAAAAAATTTGATTTCCTTCCTAAAGTTGAGGTTTTTCATAGTCTGTAATATAACTTAAATGACTCTTTAAGGAAAGATAATAACGAATATTTAGGTTCTTGACTTCTATGTTAAAAGATATAACAACTAAGTTATGCATTTTAAGTGAGGAAGTTATGAAATATGACGAATTTATGGGAATATTAAAAGAAATAGATAGCCTTTTAGATTTGAGCAAGGACAATATAGTTAAAAAAATAAAAGCTGAGTTACAAAAAAAAGATTCAGGTTTATGTCAAGAGTGGGAAAAGAGTAACCCTGACAACGATAGTAGACCTAACATAGATCACAAATTCACTATATCTCGTGATCAAAATTATGGGGAAGTCACATTGTTGCATCTTGCTTCTTATGGGAACTGTGCAAAGGTAGCAAAAGCTCTGATTGAAAACGGGGCAGATGTTAATACAGAATATGATAATAAAATTACTTCTTTACATATTGCTGTTCACTATGGCCACAAAGATATAGTAGACATTCTAATCGCAGAAGGAGCAAAGGTTAATGCAGAAGATGATAAAGGATGTACTCCTTTACATATTGCTGCTACACATGGCTACGAAAAGATAGTACAAGCTCTATCAAAAGCAAAAGGAATCAACGTTGATGCAAAAAATAGTAATGGATGGGCTCCTTTACATATTGCTGCTACAAATGGCTACGAAGGTGTAGTAAAAATTCTAATCGCAGAAGAAGCAAATGTTGATGTACAAGGTAGTAGTGAGTATACTCCTTTGCATTTTGCTGCTAAAAATGGCCACGAAGATGTAGTAAAAACTCTAATTGCAAACAAAGCAAATGTTAATGCAGAAGATGATAAAGGATGGGCCCCTTTACATATTGCTGCTGAAAAGGGCCACGAAAAGATAGTACAAGCTCTATTAAAAGCAGAAAGAATCAACGTTGATGAAAAAAATAGTGATGGATGGGCTCCTTTACATATTGCTGCTACAAATGGCTACGAAGGTGTAGTAAAAATTCTAATCGCAGAAGAAGCAAATGTTGATGTACAAGGTAGTGGTGGGTGTACTCCTTTGCATTTTGCTGCTGAAAAGGGCCACGAAGATGTAGTAAAAATTCTAATCGCAGAAGAAGCAAATGTTGATGTACAAGGTAGTGGTGGGTGTACTCCTTTACATTTTGCTGCCAAAAAGGACTGCAAAGATGTAGTAGAAACTCTAATTGCAAAAGGAGCAAAGGTTAATGCAGAAGATAATTATGAACGTACTCCTTTGCATTTTGCTGCTTACTATGGCCATACAAATGTAGTAAGCATTCTAATCGCAGAAGGAGCAGAGGTTAATGCAAAAAGTAATGATGGATATACTTCTTTGCATGTTGCTGCTGAAAAGGGCCACGAAGATGTAGTAGAAACTCTAATTGCAAAAGGAGCAAAGGTTAATGCAGAAGATAATGATAGATGTACTCCTTTACATCATGCTGCTGAAAAGGGCCACGAAGATGTAGTAAACATTCTAATCGCAAAAAGAGCAGAGGTTAATGCAAACAATGGTGATAGACGTACTCCTTTACATCTTGCTGCTAAAAATGGCAAGATAAAAGTGGTGGAAGCTCTGCTAGAAGCTGGAGCAGACTCTTCATTAAAAGATGTTGATGAAAAAACGCCAAGAGACCTTACTAAAGATCAAGGTATAATTCAGCTTGTAGAGGAAGCGGAAAAAAAACAAACGTTAAAAAATGAGAATAAAAAAACGCCAAAGGATCTTACTGAAAATAAAGATGCAATACAGCTCCCAGAGAAAAAGGAAGAAAAACAGGTTGGAAAAAATGCAATTGTAAAAGGTGTTATTGTGTGTTTTGTAACTGCGGTGATAGTTGGTGCTACACTTGCACTTACTACCGCCCTATCTGTGCTAGCAATAATTGGGCTAGTTGCAGGATCTGCGCTCATAGTTGGTGCTGGTCAATATATAATGTCAAAGCCTAAAACTGAAATGAAAGGAGTAAAGCAGGAACTTGTACCTGGAAAGGCAAAAAAAGCACTTACTTGATTTTTGTTATCCTGTTGCTATCAGACTAGCCTGGCACCTTATATTTATTGGAATAATTGTTTTGTTATGAATTAAGTCAAAAATTCTGTAATATATTGAAGCTTAAAGATATCTTTAGATATGGAAGTTATTGCAGAAAATAGGAAAGCAAGGTTTGAATATTTCATCTTAGAAGAATTTGAAGCGGGTATGGTCTTATTAAGCAGTGAAGTTAAATCGCTAAGAGAAAGAAAAGTAAATATTTCCGACGCTTACGTTATCGAAAGAAATAGTGAAATATGGCTGCATAATATGCACATTGCAGAATATAAAGCTGCGAACAAAAAAAATCATAAGCCAAAAAGGGAACGTAAATTACTCTTGCATAAAAAGGAGATAAACAAACTAATTGGTCAAATCAAGACTGCTGGGATAACTGTTGTGCCGCTTTCGATCTATTTTAATGATAAAGGATTTGCAAAAACTAAAATTGCCATTGTAAAAGGAAAAAAACTCTACGATAAGAGAGCAACCATAAAACAGAGAGAGTGGGATCGTGAAAAAAGTAGATTGTCTAAGAATAATTTGTAGCAAAATATGTCTTTAAATCCAGTAATTTTCAGCATCGGTCCTGTTTCTATATATTGGTATTCCTTAGCCTACGTTTTGGGTATAGTGTTTGCATATTGGTATTTACATAAGCTAGACGACCAAAAAATATTTACTAAGAATTTTTACGATTCGTTATTAATAGCCACTATTGTAGGTATTATCCTTGGAGGCAGACTTGGCTACGTATTGATATATGATCCAGTTCTTTATATAAGCAACCCTATCGAGATATTGAAAACCTGGGAAGGAGGGATGTCATTTCATGGTGGTGCTATAGGAGTTTTGCTTGCAGTAATAATTTCGTGTAAAAGACATAATATCCCTACATTTTATGCACTGGACCTAATTTCTTGCGGAGTTCCCATAGGTTTATTTTTAGGTCGCATAGGCAATTTTATAAACGGAGAGTTATTTGGCAGAGTTACAACTATGCCATGGGGTATGGTATTTCCAGAGAGTGGTGATAATTTGCTGCGTCATCCAAGCCAGCTTTATGAGGCATTTTTTGAAGGACCGCTACTTTTCGCAGTTGTAAATTCACTGTTTTTCTTGACTAGAATAAGACTGTATCACGGTGCGTTAACTGGTATTGCAGTTATGTGGTATGGAATAGCACGTTTTTTCGTTGAGTTTTTTCGCGAACCAGACTATCAAATTGGCTATTTGTGGCTTGATTTAACTATGGGGCAGTTGCTTTCTATACCTATGGTTTTGCTGGGAATGCTTGTATATCTAGGCGCATTAAATTTAAAATTTAATACGAAATCTGTTACATAGAGGAAAGGTGAGTTTAATAGAAAAATGTAGCCAGAAACCCTACATCATGCACAATTGTACGAATTTTCTGCGTTGTAGTAGAATAAATGTGAGATCCGGTGGGCTTTGTTGCATAGCACCTTAAGCAGTGATGGTTTACGACAAATTTATGTAATGATTTCAAATTTAGCCATACCAATATCAGTGAATTTGTTGAGCAAATAGCACTTAATTAGTAATTCTTTTTCACGATTTACTTCAGATTTATTCCTAAAGCTAAATCCAAATACTTGCTTCAACCTTGAGAAAAATCCTTCTATGTAAGATCTCTTTCCATAAATTGCTTCCTTTTTCCACTCTTTTACACCATCTTGTCCATATAATTTTATTAACCTAATAGCAGCATTTCTGTCAGACATATAATCTATTTTTGAATGTTCTGCTGCATCCTTTTTTGGTAGAACTTTTGTCTTTATATCGTATTTCTTACACAATTTATAAAGTTTGTGCCTATCGTATGCCCTATCTGCATATAATTTTGTGCTGAAAATTAACTTCTTCAAGCAAATCGCAAGCTCCATAGTGGTCAGAGTAGACGCCATTACTGTATCTTGCAGCTATAGCTTTTTTACTATTCACACTTAACATAACATGTAACTTTCTTACTTGCTCGTAGCTTCGGTACTTTCTATCTGCACTGTTTTCCTTACTGTGGCCAGGAGTGTTACTGTAAATGCTGATACTTGTGCTATCTATGATAATTTCAATATTTTCCATGTTGCTTTTATCAACCCTGCAATCATTTATCTTAATATTAAGTTTTTTAAACCTTCTTGATGCTTGTGAATAGCTGATAACTGCCAAATTTTTTCCTATTTGTTGCAGATATCCTTTTATAAACCCCACCGTTTGTCTTAAACCAATTCTAAAAAGATTGACAATTATATGCACCAAAATTACGACTTTATCACTGTAAATATAGTTGCCGCCCTGCATTTTTGGACTATTTTCATACCAATTTTCGATAGCTTCATCGATGTAACGAAAAATATTTCCCCTTTTTTCAAGGAATTTGTTATATTCGTTTTGGTTACTGACTTTCATTTTCTGTGGCATATTTTTTCTTCAACAGTTAAATGGTTATTTATAATGAATTTTGTCAGTAGCCACCAGATTTTTTCGGTTGCTATGCAACAAAGCCCACTGGGATCCAGGTCGCTAACAAGCAAACTAGCATAGAAAATGGTTACAACGTTTTTGATGAGATTGCGGGAAGGCTGGATTCCAGTGTCAAGCACTGGAATGACACCGTCTTGGATGAAAAAGCTGGATTCCAGACTGGAATCTGCTACGCAAATTGCCTGCAAATTGCAATGTCCGTACAGCCGCGTCTGAGTAAATCTGAGGATTAATCATGGAAAAAATTCAAGCTATAAACGAGTTGTACAGTAGCATTTATGAAGCACTAAAAGCAAACTCTGATTTAAGGAAATATGTTACTAACATTTATGACTACTTACCTAAACAGGTCACCATTCCTTACCTGAGATTGCGTGTAGTGAATTATAATAACCTGCATATGCTGTCCAATTTTGCTACAAAGGCAAGATTTTCATGCGACATATATACTTATCATATAGACAGTATGTTTGCCATTATAAGGCATATTAACTTGATACTTAAGAGCATTGAAGGTTTTAGTAGTGAGGTCATTTTAGAAAGTAATTGTGCTATGGATCAGCACGATGAAATTTTACATTCAACAATTAATTTTGATATTTTAATAAAAGGAGGTGATAATGAGCAAATTACAGCTAAAAATTAAAGGTCATGACAATAATTTTATTGTGTTAAATAATATAAGAAACCTAAGGTTTACTTTGCGTAATAACAGAGAAGAGGTGAAAGATATTTCTTCTTTTGGCTGGAGGAAAGTGCTCGATTGTGCTGGAAGCAGACACATTACGATAAAAATTAATGGAATTTTAGACTCTGTATTAGCTGATGAATTATTACGTAATTCTGCTATGCTAAACTCTAATAATGATTATGAAATTAGTTTTAATGCTAAGGAAAAGATAAGGCTTAGGTGTTCAGTTGAATTGTATGAGAGGTATTATGATCCTGTTACTTTTGACAGCTTTACTGTAGTTTTAACTAGTGCTGAAGTTGTAAACGCTTTTCATTAATGTTAATTTAATTTTTTCATATACAATAATAACTGGTGAGAATTTTAACTAAATTAAAAAAAATCATGAACGACGAAAACCTTTTCGAGGAAGACGGTGATAATATTGAAGAAAATAACGATGATAAAAGAGAGAGAAGTTTAGAAAATGAAAATCAGTTAAATCAAGAAGAACAACACAAAGAGGAAGATAAACAATATATAATACAATATATTCAAGACTATTTAAAAGTTTTTGAGGATATTCTAAATCAGATCGACGAAGGAATCGATAATTCGGATAGTTACGAAAGGACTATGCAAATAAAGCGAAGCATAGACAGGCTCATAGAGACTTTATATAGTCAGGCTGCGTCTGAAGATATTGATGCAGAATTTGAAACTACCAAACACACTCGCGATAAATCAGAATCTATGAAAAGAGTTAGAGAGAAGAGAAGAAAGCAAGTGATAGAAGAAGTATTAAGTGGCATGTTTGCCCAGCAACAAAAGGAGCTAATGAACGCTAAACACTTAAGTCATGGACATGAAACAGCAAAAGATGGGGATGTCCACGAAGCAAAGGAAAAAGTGAAGTCTTCAATCAGGGGAGTGTTGTTTTCGGTGATTGCTCATAGGATGGATCCAAGAAGGAGGGCAGGGGAAACTGCTGACGGTAATGAAAAGCAAGCTCATATACATGGCAGGGAAGCAGTTGGTGGAGTTTTAGGTGCATTGTTAAAAACATTTTTAACAGCAGTTACTGCCGTTGTGCGCGAAATTGCTAAACCACTTCAGAAACAGGAAACATCTTTTGCAAAACAAGTTGAAGAAAGCAGAAACGCAGATTCACAAAAAGGTCGATCTGTATAGACTATCCATAAGATGGTCTAATGAAGTAAAGGGTAGGGCTATAATTACTATAATAGTTTCTTTTAAAAAAAAGTTTTAAATTTCATACCTAACAATAAACAACTTTAGGTTTAAATTTATGAAATCAGTTGTTATATACATCAGCAAATACGAATTTAACTGGTGTTATGGACTTAAATAAATTTACCGAAAAAGCAAAAAGTCTAATTCAAAGTGCTCAGATGAAAGCGTTGGGAGCTGGGCATCAGATTTTTATGCCTGAGCATTTACTAAAAGTAATGCTTGAGGATGAATTAGGTTTAGTTCAGGATTTGATAAACGCTTGTGGTGGAAATGTGCAAAGTATTTCCGATGCTGTGGATAGCGCAATAAAAAAGTTGCCAGTAATTGAAGGTCCAGGAAGTGGGAGCCTTCAACTTTCAAGAGAAATAGCAAAAGTTTTTGAAGATTCAATTGGTATTGCTCGGAGGAATAAAGATTCGTTTGTTGCCGTTGAGCGTTTACTGCAGGGCCTCACTGCACAAAAAGATGATACTGTAGGCAAAATTCTGGCGGAGAATGGTGTTACTCCACAAAAACTGAACTCAGTTATTGCAGAAATGAGAAAAGGCAGCAGTGCGGACTCGCCAAACAGTGAGGAAAAATTAAACGCGGCAAAGAAATATACAAAAGATGTTACAGAGCTTGCTATGCAAGGAAAGCTTGATCCTGTAATTGGTCGTGATGAAGAGATCAGAAGAACTATGCAGGTGTCACTGAGGCGGACAAAAAATAATCCAGTGCTGATCGGTGAACCTGGCGTTGGAAAAACTGCAATAGTTGAGGGGCTTGCAAATAGAATCGTTGCAAATGACGTGCCACTTGGTTTGCGTGATGCAAAAGTTTTAGCCCTCGATCTTGGCGCATTAATTGCTGGAACAAAATTTAGAGGAGAATTTGAAGAAAGGTTAAAAGCAGTTATTAATGAGCTTTCGAAAGCGGAGGGAAAAGTTATCTTGTTTATAGATGAGCTTCATACTTTAGTTGGAGCAGGAGCAACAAGTGGTGCAATGGATGCTTCAAATTTGCTAAAGCCTGCTCTTGCGCGTGGAGAAATTCGCTGTATAGGAGCCACAACTTTAGATGAATATCGTCAGCATATAGAAAAAGATCCTGCACTTGCAAGGCGTTTTCAGCCTGTGTTTATCTCTCAACCAACTGAAACTGATACCATTTCAATACTCAGGGGTTTGAAGGAAAGATATGAGGTGCATCATGGTATAAGAATTACAGACGGTGCAATAATTGCTGCTGCAACGTTGTCCAATAGATATATAACAGACAGGTTTTTACCTGATAAAGCGATTGATTTGATTGATGAAGCAGCAAGCAGGGTGAGAATTGAAATGGATAGCAAGCCTGAAGTTATTGATGAACTTGAGAGAAAGGTTATACAGCTAAAGATTGAAGCAGAGGCTTTAAAAAAAGAAAGTGATGAAAATTCTAAACAGCGTTTAAGAAAGATAAATGAAGAGATTGAAAACCTAAACAGTAAATTTGCTGACTTGAACAGCAAATGGCAGATGGAAAAGAATAAAATAGCTAGAATACAAGAAACAGCCGAAAAATTAGATAACGCTAGAAAAGAGTTGGAATTAACTCAGCGGAGTGGAAATTTAGGAAGGGCAGGGGAATTGATGTATGGTGTGATTCCTCAGTTTGAGAATGAATTAAAAAATCAGGAAAAGGTTACTGATAGTTTCTTAAAGAAAGAAGTGACTGGAGATGACATTGCAAACATTGTTTCAAAGTGGACGGGAATTCCAGTTGATAATATGATGCACAGTGAAAAGGAAAAACTCCTTAACATGGAGAATGAAATAGGAAGAAGAGTAATAGGGCAGAAAGATGCAATAGAAGCGATAAGTAATGCAGTTAGGCGCTCCCGCTCTGGGGTGCAAGATACCAACAGGCCTTTTGGTTCATTTTTATTTTTAGGTCCAACTGGAGTTGGTAAAACCGAACTTGCGAAAGCCTTAGCTGAATTTCTGTTTGACGATCAATCAGCGCTTCTGCGTTTTGATATGTCAGAATATATGGAAAAACATTCTGTTTCAAAGCTAATTGGCGCGCCTCCAGGGTATGTTGGCTATGAACAAGGTGGCAGATTAACTGAAGCGGTAAGAAGAAGGCCATATCAGGTTATTCTGTTTGATGAAATAGAGAAGGCAAATCCAGATATATTTAATCTATTGTTGCAAATCTTGGATGAGGGGAGACTCACTGATAGTCATGGCAAATTAATTGATTTTCGCAACACCATACTGATTTTAACTTCTAACCTTGGCGCTGAGATAATGCTAAAGGGGATTGCTGAGTCTGTAAAAGATGAGGTAATGCAAATAATTAAATCAACATTTCGTCCAGAATTTTTAAACAGACTGGATGAAATTATTATATTTCACAGTTTAACCAGAGATGACATCTATAAAATTATAGATGTTCAATTTTCTTATTTACAAAAAACACTTGCTAAGCGTAAACTAAGTATAAGTTTGTCACAGGAAGCTAAAGAACTAATAGCACAAACTGGCTATGACCCTGAATATGGAGCAAGGCCCCTAAAAAGGGTTATACAAGAGTGTATTCAAAATAATTTAGCTAAATTAGTTTTATCAGGGGAAGTAGTAGAAAATGATGAGCTAATAGTGTACGCTCTTGATAATGAAATCTTAGTTAAAAAGGTTTAAGTTCACTGTGTATTTTTGTTAAAAAAAATGTGTATAGATCATAATGTTGACACTGAGTCTTTATTTAAGTTAGCTGATCAAGAAAATCAGCCAGATAAAGAAAAAATTAAAAAATTTATTAAGTATTTTTATAGTTTTGTTTATAAAAGCGACCTAAAAGCCAATGATAAGTTTTTGCTATATATTGTAAACGATGCTTACAATTTTGTTTCTCAAAAAGAGAAAGATGAAAGTAAGTTAGTAGTAAGCAATATAGATGATATACCAGGAATAGAAGGCGATTTTACCACGATTAAGATAACAAACGATGATATGCCATTTTTGGTTGACTCCGTTATTGCAACTATTAAGTCGCACGATTTAACCATATGCTATTACAGCAACAGCATAATTAACATTAAAAGAAAAGATGGCCTAATAGACGAGATTTACTCTTTGGAAGAAAGCAATGGAGTCAAAGAGTCAGTCATATATGTAATTATCAAAGGTATAAGTGACAGCTTTGTTGATACATTAAAAGAATCTCTACAGAAAACGCTGAAAGCGGTTAATTGCGTTGTGAAAGATTGGCACTTAATGCTCAAGAAACTTGATGAGGCAAGTCTTTCTGTCATCCCAGTACTTGATACTGGGATCCAGGAAAAGGACACGTGGATTCCAGTGTCACGCACTGGAATGACACCAGACCGAAATCAAGAGCAAAAAGATTTTCTAGTTTGGTTAAAGAATAATAACTTCGTATTTCTAGGTTATCAAGAATATATTGCTGGTAAAGATGAAAAACTCGTCTGTGATAGCAAAAAGGACCTTGGCCTGATGAGAGTAGGTCAAAGTACGTTGATTCCTTCTGCAAACCTTGATTCCCTATACATATTGAGATCAGATCTAATCTCAATAGTCCATCGGCGTACATACATGAATTGTATAGGAGTAAAAGAATTTGATGACCAGGGTAATGTGGTAAAGGAACGGCGTTTTTTTGGATTATTTACTTCTATAGCGGAGGTCCAAGATATTCGAACTATTCCAATAATAAGAGATAAAGTTAAAGTTATAGAAAAAAATGCAGGGTTTGTAACCGGGGGCCACAATAACAAAGCTCTAATTTATATTTTACAAGCATTCTCATGTGATGAATTGTTCCAGTCTAATGAGGAAGAATTATTTCAAATTTGTACTTCTATTATGTCCCTTGCAATAAGACCAAGAGTCAAGTTATGCTTAAGAAGTAAGGGAGTGTTTACTAGTTGTATAGTGCTGATACCGATGCGTTATGCTAGCTCCAGGCTAATGCTCAAGATAAGCAATATATTGAAGGATGAGATAAATGCAGAAAGTTCAGATATTTATAACCACCACATTATAAACGAATATGACTTAATGAAATTGCACGTGGTGCTAAAGGCTAAAAACGCTAGTGTTCCTGATGATGAAGTTTTGCGTATCGAAAACAAATTAAGGAACATTACGGAAAAATGGGAAGATCGTTTTATAGACAATTTATATAATACTTTTAGCACTGTTGAGGATATATTCATCCGTTATTGCAAGGCATTTCCAATAAGCTATCAAGAGAGTTTCGAACCTCATGACGCATATTACGATATGAAAAAATTGGAGATAGTGAGGAAAAAAGGAGTTAGCGAGGTCGATTTAAGACTTACTCGTGACAATCTTAATTATCAATTAAAGGTTTACACTTCGAGCAATGGAGGTCTTGAATTATCGAAGATATTAAGAATTACTAAGAATTTGGGAGCGAAGATCCTATCTCATAATGGTTATTACATAAAAATCAACGGCGGAATATGGATACACCATTTTGTGTTGTCAAGAGTCGATGAATTAATAGACAACATTACTCTAAAAGAGCAATTTGAAATAACACTTGCGAAAGTGTTTAGAAAGGAAATTAAAAATGATTATTTCAACAGTTTGGTCATTATTGCTGGGCTGGAGTGGAAAGAAGTGCTTCTGGTTAGAGCGTTAAGTGCTTACCTAAAGCAGACGTCATTTAACTACAATCCAGAATATATTCAAAAGGTAGTCTCAGAGTATCCAAAAATAGTAAAGTATTTGATACAACTATTTCATGCAAGATTTGATCCTAACATAGACATTGATAGAGCAGAAACCACAGACATTTTCATAGAAAAAATTGAGGAACTTCTAAAAGAGATCAGCAATGTTTCACATGATTACATTTTGCGCTCGATATTTAACTTGATAATGGCTATTTTAAGGACCAGTTATTATCAAGACGATAAACCATATTTATCTACAAAATTTGACTCAAGTAAAATAAATGGTTTGCCTGATCCTCGTCCGTATCGTGAATTATATATTTATTCAAACCTTTTTGAGGGAATACATCTAAGAGGAGGGAAATTAGCCCGTGGTGGCTTAAGGTGGTCGGATAGGACGGAAGATTTTCGCACTGAAGTTTTGGGGCTCATGAAAGCTCAGATGACAAAAAATGCGGTTATTGTACCTGTTGGCGCAAAGGGTGGGTTTGTAATTAAGCAAGTTTATAAAGACAAAGATACTTTAAGAGAGAAAGGTGTTGAATGCTATAAGAGTTTTATCAGGGGAATGCTTGACATTACTGATAATGTAGTTAATGGCAAAATAATTCCACCAGAGAATGTGATTAGGTATGATGAGGATGATCCATACTTGGTAGTTGCAGCAGATAAAGGCACTGCTTCTTTTTCTGACTATGCAAACCAAATAGCCTCTGAATACAATTTTTGGCTTGGCGATGCATTTGCATCTGGTGGATCAGCAGGTTATGATCACAAAAAAATGGGTATTACAGCCAGAGGTGCATGGATTGCAGCGCAGAGGCATTTTTGGAAAATGAATAAGGATATTTACCAAGATGCAACTGTTATTGGAATTGGGGATATGGCTGGCGACTTATTTGGAAATGGTATGCTGCTTTCAAAAAATATACATTTAATCGGCGCATTTAACCATATGCATATTTTTGTTGACCCAAACCCTGATGCAGAAAAGAGTTTCACAGAGCGTAAACGCCTCTTTGAGTTACCATTTTCAACTTGGATGGATTATAACAAAGATTTGATTTCTAAGGGTGGAGGAGTATTTGAGCGTAGCAGCAAGCAAGTAAACATTTCTCAAGAAATAAAAAAATGCTTTGATATAACAGAAGATATGCTACCTCCAAGTGATTTGATTAGATATCTGTTGAAAGCAAAAGTGGACTTCATATGGAATGGAGGAATCGGCACGTTTGTTAAGGCAAAGAGTGAAAATCATAGCATGGTCGGTGACAAAGCAAACGATGAGTTAAGAATAAATGGTAAAGATATTAGAGCTTCTATGTTTATAGAAGGCGGAAATTTGGGATGCACACAGCTTGGAAGAATAGAATATGCTGAAAGAGGTGGATATATCAATGCAGATTTTGTTGATAATTCAGCCGGAGTGATATGTTCGGACCTTGAAGTCAACATCAAGATTGCATTTGTTTCAGCTATGAAAGCAGGGGGTATTTCTTTAGAAAAAAGGAATGAAATACTGGCAAGTATGGTGGATGAAGTTGCATCCAAAGTGCTTGAGAACCACAACAAAATTGAAACAAAAGCATTACTTCTTGAGTGTTTGCAAGCTAAAGAGAGATTGGAGCAGCACCACAGGTTACTGCTCAGTTTAGAAAAATCTGGGCTGTTAAACCGAAGCGTAGAATTTCTTCCAACTGAAGAAGAGATAGCAAGGATGTTAACTGGTGCAGAAGGTTTCAGTTCTCCTCAGCTCTCTGTTCTAATGTCTTATGCTAGAACGGCAATAAAAAATGAAATTATACATTCCGATCTGCCTGAAAAAGATCTTATATCTAATGACTACTTGCTAGGTTATTTTCCTAAAAAGATGGTAACAAAATTTAAGGATTTCATATTAAAACACCAACTTCGTAGAGAAATTATCTCTACTTGTATTGCAAATGATGTAGTGAATAGAATGGGCTGTATATTCATCAATAATTTGGCTGAGAACACTGGAATTAAGATACAAGAAGCGGTTAACATATATATTGTTGTTAACCACCTATATGATTTAAATAGTATGTGGCAGAAAATTGATGAATTGGATGGAAAAATTGATGTTAACTCATACTTACAAATAGTGAGGAACGTGCAGAAATTTATTGGTAGGGTATCATTTTGGTTAGTGAAAAATCTTGGCAAGCTTAGCTTTGTAGAATTGGATGATGTTACAAAATTTAAAGATGCAATTGAAACTTTAGGCCAGAACTTAACTGATGTTTTAGATGAACACCTATTAAAGGTCTATAGCCATGGATCAACTTCTTTAGTAGAACTTAATATAAATAAAGATCTAGCAAAAAAAGTTGCTGATCTATGCGTTCTTGCTTATGCACTGGACATTATATCTGTTGCTGAACAGACATCTTTGTCCATTCTTGATGCTGGTAAAATATACTTTGAGTTAAAGTCGCTGTTAAGATTCGATCTGATTAGAACAATTGTCATCAAGATGAAAAGCCGCTCCTCTTATTGGGATCGCAGCTTAGTTAATGATTTATTGGACGATTTAAGCAATTACCATCACAAGCTAGCTGTTAAAGTCATAAAAGCTACTGATAACCCCGAAGATAAGGTTCAAACCTGGGCTTGTAATGATAAGGACTACATAGAACGTTATAATAGTTTTTTAGATGAGATGGTTGCTTCTAAACTTGATTTAAGCAAATTAATATTTATAATCAGGAGAATTAAAGTACTTGCTTCATAGGGAAAATGTTTAATATAGGTTTTTCAGAGATTTTAGTTGTAGCTTTAGTGAGCATAATTGTTCTTGATAAAAATAAGGTACCTGTATTTATTGATTTTATTAAGACTATATATAGGTATTTTATAATTGCAAAGTCAAAAGCCAAAAGGTTATTGAAGGATGCCGGAATTGAAGACTTATATAAAGAGTGTAATACTGAGAAAGTAAATTACATAGTTGGTAAAAATGGTAAGCTTTATCCTACTTACGATATAGATAATACATCTAAAGATAATGACAGCGAAGATTCTGGTAGTAGATGATGTACTATCTAATGTCAAGCTTTTAGAAGCTCGACTAAAAGCAGAGTACTATACGGTTATCGTAGCCTATGATGGTGAGGAAGCCATGGATTTAGTAGCAAAGCAGCAGCCTGATATTATATTGCTCGATATCATGATGCCAAAAATGAATGGCTTTGAAGTCTGTAAGAAGCTAAAGAGTGATCCCTTAACGACTCATATTCCAATAATTATGGTAACTGCGCTGCATGACGCTCATGATAGAGTACAGGGCATTAATGCTGGTGCAGATGATTTTCTGACTAAACCAATAGACGAAACTGCTTTATCTGCAAGGATCAAGTCTCTCACGCGCTTAAAAATGATTATAGATGAATTGCGTTTAAGAGGAGAAACCAACGTTGAGATTGGCGGAGTAGCAGGAAACAGTATTATGGATTATTCTAATCAGATTTTTGATGCTAACATACTTGTTGTAGATGAAGATGTCTTTCAAGCAGAGCAGATATATAATGTACTAAAGCACCGCTTTAGGTCAATTAAAATACTGAGTGATCCAGTAGAGGCATTAAAGGTTGGTATTAAGGATAATTACGACCTGATCATTTCTGATATGCAGTTTTCAAAAACTGACGGCTTGCGTTTGTGTTCTGGGTTTCGTAGTAAGGTGGAAACACGTTATACACCAATTCTAATTCTTTCTGAGGATTATGATAAAAACAATTTAGTAAAAGCACTTGATGTAGGTGCTAATGATTATTTAACAGTACCTTTGGATGAGGGTGAGTTAATAGCAAGGGTTAATTCGCAAGTGAAACGCAAAAGATATCAAGATGCCTTGAGAATGAATTTATTTAATAATGCGGAAATGTCTATAAAGGACCCATTAACTAACTGTTATAATAGAAGATATTTTGATGCACACTTAAGAAACATTGTTAAGGACTCTGTAGAAAAAGATAGAAGGTTGTCTCTTATGATACTTGATATAGACTATTTTAAGATGGTGAATGACAATTTTGGACATAGTGCTGGAGATGAACTTTTAAAGCAAATACAGAGAAGAATTTCTGAAAATATTAGAGTGACAGATTTGTTAGCTAGATTTGGTGGTGAGGAATTTGTTGTTGTAATGCCAGATACCGATACATCGGATGCGTATACTATTGCGGAAAGAATACGCAAAATTATTGCTAAAAAACCTTTTATACTTGCGGATAAAAATACAACCCACAATGTAACTGTGAGCATTGGAATTGCAGAAATGCAAGAATCTGACCTTGACAATATTAAAGAATTTATAGTACGTGCCGACAAATATTTATATAAAGCAAAAAACAGTGGTAGAAATAGAGTGATTACTGGCTATAGCTAAAGTGGCTTAAGTTTACCGACAACCGTCATTCCGCTACTCGTTAGCGGAATCTATGCTGAGATACCGCGAATGAATCGCGGTATGACGTGTTGCTTGGGTTAGCTATAGATTTCTGAAATGATTTCAAAAAAATGATAACTAAGGTTAAAGCGACAACATGAGGTTTCTCAGCTCTGGAAATTTCACGTTTAACTGCAAAAATAGATACTTATTTAAAAAATATCCTGTGACTTTCAGTCCTAACTGAAATTCTTGGAATGAGTAGCTGTTTTGTAGGTTATTATTGTATACATCATGCAACATTTGTGGAAAAGGTAGGAGTTTATCTGCATAATAATCTCCTGCTTTTTTTGACACTGCTCTGCCAGTTTTTGGAGAAATAAATTGTAGATTTTCCTTAACACCTGTTACAGCGCATTTGGATAAGTCTAACTTGAATCCCAATTGCGTAAGAAGCAGAAGCTCTAAGTTGAGGTAATGGCCTTGCCAAAGTTCATTATTGTGCTTAATTATATCGATGAAATATCGAAAGTTATCATACAGTACAACACAAGGTTCACTCTCTGGAAGCACTTTTTCTAAAATAGAGGAGAAAGAAACAATAGTAATGCTTTTTAACCTATCTTGAAAGAAATGATGGAATGGAGATTCGATTAATTCGCACTTAAAAAAACCTAGATTTTCAGGTAATTTAGCACTCCATTCTGCATGTAATAGATTACTTATCTGAAACTTATAATTGCTATTGTTTGTTAGCTTAGTTAATCCCCTGCGCTTTCCATGATTTTTTGTAAACAGAGAAAGAATTAAGTTTTTATCGCCGTATTTTTTAGCAGCTATAATGATGCCTTCATCTTTCCATCTCATTTAGAGTATATTGACCGTATGATATTATAGGATAGTGCACCTAGAGCTTGTAATCCATAAAAATTACTTACTCCGTCACTGTCTGCTTCCAAAGTTTCAAGGCTATGAGAGAGTAAGTTATTGGCTGCCACTCTTCTTCCTGAGCCTCCATGCTGAGCTTTTGGTTTTTGGTCTGCTAAATAATTGTTTGAATGATTTTAGTAACATTACTTTTTCTTATCTGAAATTTTGGATAATTCAGCTTCTAATTCTTCTATCGTCGGTAAAGCTGTTTTTATGTTTTCTGGTAGATTTTCAGTTATTCGGTATTCTGCAAGACCTATTGGCTTTGTCATGTCTCGCAGTGTATATTCGGCCAGTACATTATTTTTTGATTTACATAAAATTAATCCTATAGATGGTTGATCAGTCTCATGCTTCAGTAAGTCATCAACTGCAGAAAGATAAAAATTCATTTTTCCAGCGTATTCTGGTTTGAATTTATTATCTTTCAACTCAATCACTATAAAGCAACGTAACTTTAAATGATAGAATAATAAATCAATATAAAAGTCTTTATTACCAACATCTAAATGAAATTGTCTACCAACAAATGCAAATCCCTCACCGAGTTCTAACAGAAATTTTTCCATATGCCCTACAAGTCCCTTTTCTACTTCTCTTTCGTGAGCATCCTTACCTATACTTAAAAAATCAAAAATATATGGATCTTTTAATGTGTAATGTGCTAGATCGGATTGTGGAGATGGTAATTTTTCTTCAAAATTAGTAATAGCTTTCCCTTGACGTTTATGTAGACCAAGCTCTATCTGCATCACCATAATGTTACGTGACCAGCCATGTTCAATAGCTTCTTTTATGTAGAATAGCCTCGCTTCTTTGTCCTGAACTAAGTCCATTAGAAATACATTATGTCCCCACGGCAATTGGGCAACAAGTTGTTGCACAAATTCAATATCTTGATACTCCACTGCAAATTGGCGCATATATTTCAAGTTTCTCGTGCTAAAACCTTTCATTTCAGGGAATCCAGCCTTTAAGTCTCTACTTAACTGCTCAATTACTTTAGATCCCCAACCCTGACTCTTTTGTTTTTCTAGAATCCGCGTTCCAATATAATGATAAAGCAGTAGCAGTTCTTTATTTACTGTTCTTGCTGCCTTATAACGGCTTGTTGCAATACGATCCTTCAACTGCTCTAAAAGTTCTGTATATTCTTTTGCTATAATTTTTGTCATACGGTTCCTTTTAATCCATTATACAATTCCTTTGTCTGTCGAGAAGGCAATCTTTCGCTTGCCTTCAGCTTTGAAGGGATTCCTTATTTACTTCAAACTCGTCCATCAACTAAAATATATTGACTTTACGTGCAATATTAGCTTTAAACCAGTAAAACAAGCTGCTTAACATATGCGTTTTTTCTATTCTAATTATATTCTTTTTTTGTCTTTATGTTGTTTTTTGCTTTTTTCGTTATCTTCAACAAAAGCCCAAACGAATGATACGTCAGCTGTTCCTATACCACAAAGGAAAAAAGAAATAGTTGAGCACACTGTTGTGAAAAAAACAGCACAACCGAGGCAAATTATCGAAATGCAAGAAGAAGTCATTATTAACGAGGGTAAAGAGTTCATTCCAATTCCAAAAAGAAAAAAAAGTGTAGAGAAAAAACTAAGAAGGGATGTTAGAGAGGCAAAAAATGAAATAGGAAACGAAAAAAGCGTTGAGAGTCAAAAGGATGAATTAGTTGTAACAGAAATTATTAACTCTATAAGAGACAAGCTCACAAAATGCTGGAGCATTCCTGAAAGCATAGCTTACAAAGAAAATTTTAATATAAAAATTAACTTATTATTGTCCAGTCAAGGCGAGATAATTATGGCCGATGTAGCAGACAGTGATTCCTATCGAAATAATCCACTTTTCAGGTCGATAGCAGATAACGCAATGCGTGCAGTATATAAATGTAGCCCATTGACTGGCTTGCCTACTCAGCACCACCACATTTGGCGTGAAGTAACACTAGACTTTATTCTAAATGGGTAAAATCTTACAATAGACCTCTTATATTACCTCCTGTCATCCTAATGTCCAGACCACAACTGTACGAACATTGTGATTTGAGAGCAATTTCCACTAGGAAGGTGTCATTCCAGTGCTTGACACTGGAATGGCTTTGTTGCATAGCACCTTAAGCAGTGATGGTTTACGACAAATTTATGTAATGATTTCAAATTTAGCCATACCAATATCAGTGAATTTGTTGAGCAAATAGCACTTAATTAGTAATTCTTTTTCACGATTTACTTCAGATTTATTCCTAAAGCTAAATCCAAATACTTGCTTCAACCTTGAGAAAAATCCTTCTATGTAAGATCTCTTTCCATAAATTGCTTCCTTTTTCCACTCTTTTACACCATCTTGTCCATATAATTTTATTAACCTAATAGCAGCATTTCTGTCAGACATATAATCTATTTTTGAATGTTCTGCTGCATCCTTTTTTGGTAGAACTTTTGTCTTTATATCGTATTTCTTACACAATTTATAAAGTTTGTGCCTATCGTATGCCCTATCTGCATATAATTTTGTGCTGAAAATTAACTTCTTCAAGCAAATCGCAAGCTCCATAGTGGTCAGAGTAGACGCCATTACTGTATCTTGCAGCTATAGCTTTTTTACTATTCACACTTAACATAACATGTAACTTTCTTACTTGCTCGTAGCTTCGGTACTTTCTATCTGCACTGTTTTCCTTACTGTGGCCAGGAGTGTTACTGTAAATGCTGATACTTGTGCTATCTATGATAATTTCAATATTTTCCATGTTGCTTTTATCAACCCTGCAATCATTTATCTTAATATTAAGTTTTTTAAACCTTCTTGATGCTTGTGAATAGCTGATAACTGCCAAATTTTTTCCTATTTGTTGCAGATATCCTTTTATAAACCCCACCGTTTGTCTTAAACCAATTCTAAAAAGATTGACAATTATATGCACCAAAATTACGACTTTATCACTGTAAATATAGTTGCCGCCCTGCATTTTTGGACTATTTTCATACCAATTTTCGATAGCTTCATCGATGTAACGAAAAATATTTCCCCTTTTTTCAAGGAATTTGTTATATTCGTTTTGGTTACTGACTTTCATTTTCTGTGGCATATTTTTTCTTCAACAGTTAAATGGTTATTTATAATGAATTTTGTCAGTAGCCACCAGATTTTTTCGGTTGCTATGCAACAAAGCCCACTGGAATCCAGTTTTCTTTACAAATTCACCAAAAGTGCTTCATTCTATAACGCAAAACCCATACTCACCAAACCCAATGCATTACTTGCAATTAAGTTTCCTGGATCCCAGTGTCTGGGCACTGGGATGACACCGTCATAAAGGAACCAGTGTCAGCTACTTTCATGACACCCTTCTGGTAGGCCCAAATCGCAATGTTCGTACAGTTATGGAATGAACCGCGGTATGACGTAGGAAGATCTGAACAGATTTTCAATCAGGAACAGCCAAAGATCTCTCTAAGATGTCAGTTTCTTTTGTATCTGCAACTTTACCGTTCTGATCGAATGAAATTTGCAGAGACTTACTGCTATACTTCCTTTTTCCTAAGAAGTTAGCTTGTTTAATTTTATATGAGACATAGTACCAAACGTTACCATCGAACTTTGATACTAATGTTGGTGATCCTAAAGTGTGAACCACTTTTTCTTTATCGTCACCTACTTTTATCTTGCTCCACAATTCAACACTAATGCCAGGAGCTCCGTGATTGTGAATAGTGTGAGTACAGCTCACTGTAAATAATAAAATAAAAGATATTAATACTCGCATTTCTGTTGATAAATTACTTGAAGCTATAATACACTAATAAACTACCTGACGTCAAATTTCAAAAAGTTAAATTGACTAGTTCTCAATATCACTTAATATAATATTTACTTTAGAAAATAATAGGTGTCTTATGTCATTGTTAGAAGCAGATCCAATATACAAACCTTTTAATTACCCTTGGGCGTATGATGCGTGGCTGCAGCAACAAAGAATCCATTGGATACCTGAAGAAGTTCCGCTTGCTGATGACGTGAAAGATTGGAAAACTAAACTTTCAAACGTAGAGAAAAATCTACTAACTCAGATTTTTAGATTCTTTACTCAAGCGGACATTGAAGTAAATAACTGCTACATGAGGCATTATTCAAATATATTTAAGCCAACAGAAATATGCATGATGCTTGCAAGCTTTTCCAATATGGAAACTATACATATTGCAGCTTATTCTTATCTTTTAGACACAATTGGCATGCCAGAAAGCGAGTATCAAGCATTCTTAAAGTATGATGCTATGAGAAAGAAGTATGAGTATATGCTAGAATTTGAGGAAAGTAAAAAACACGATAAAAAACATGTAGCTAAAACCCTAGCAGTGTTTGGTGCATTTACCGAGGGGTTGCAGTTATTCGCATCGTTTGCAATTTTGCTCAATTTCCAACGCTTTGGAAAAATGAAAGGAATGGGGCAGATAATCGCCTGGTCAGCACGTGACGAAACTTTGCACACCAATTCAATTATTATGTTATTTAATACATTTATTAAAGAGAATAATGAAATTTGGAACGATGAGTTTAAAGAGGAATTATATTCTGCATGCCGCACTATTGTTGAGCTTGAGGATGAGTTTATAAAGCTTGCTTTTGATTTCGGAGACGTTGAAGGACTGTCTGCAGAAGAAGTGCGCAATTACATACGCTACGTAGCAAACAGACGGTTAATGCAATTAGGTCTTGAATCCATATATGATGTCAATGATAATCCTATTCCATGGCTCGATGAAATACTAAATGGCGTGGAACATACGAATTTCTTTGAAAATAGAGTAACAGAGTATAGCCGTGCAGCAACTCAAGGCACATGGGAGGAGGCTTTTACTGAAAACGACACGAATAATAAGTGAGTGCTAATTTCACTCTTCTTTGTCATTCCAGTGTCAAGCACTGGAATGACAAGAAGAGGGCACTGGGATCTGATAGACAATATTCGTACAGTACGCGCGGGAGCAACAAAAGCAGCTGGTTTTTCATAGTGTTCCACAGCAGTTTAGACAGTTGTGCTTTACTTAACAACTAACTTACCATATATATGTCCATAGGACATTGGTATATAAGAACGTGCTACAACTATTAATCTTACTCACGGTCATCACTTCAGTTGCATTCTTTGGTCATTTAGTTCCAATGGAAGTAAAAACCTTTTTGTACTCAACGAGCCTGAGTATAAAAGAGGTTTTGCTATTTATAATGCCTTTTATTGTTTTTGCGTTAATCTTTAGCAGTGTTAACAATCTTAAGCAGTCAGCTATAAAGTTTATATTGTTACTTATTATAATGATCTTCTTATCGAATCTGGCTTCAAGTTTAATAGCTTATTCTGTTGGGCATTTTATCATACAAAACACTTATTCAATACAAGATATAACGTATGAAGAAACAATTGTTCCTTTATGGTCATTTAGGCTGCCGCTACTCCTTTCTAATTTTTATGCCCTTGCTTGTGGATTTGTGTCCAGCATAGTAGTGTCTATACTGCTACCTAAGAAAAGCAAAGAGCTTTCGAACAAAATGTTAGATTTAACTCTCTTTATTTTGAAGACGTTTTTGACGCCGATTATTCCAATATTCGTACTTGGGCTTGCTTTAAAAATGCAGCATGATCAAGTTTTATCTATAATATTTAAGGATTACTCAATAATTTTCATTATTATAGCATCTGCAACCTACCTTTATGTTTTTCTCTTATATGGAGCAGCAAATTCATTCAAGATCACAAGCTGGATAGCTAGTATAGGCAATATGATACCGGCATTTATTACTGCAATGAGCACAATGTCTAGTAATGCAACTATGCCGCTTACTCTTGAAGGAAGCAAAAAAAATGTAAAGCAACCTGACATAGCATCGTCTGTTGTACCAATAACTGCTAGCTTTCATTTAGTAGGTGATTGCTTTTTTATCATAATATTATCGATGATAATTGCCTCCGGTTATTCATTGTGCACAACAGACTATGTGACTTTCCTTCTCTGTTTTTTGTTATTTAAGTTTGCTATTGTTGCAGTGCCGGCAGGAGGAATTATGGTAATGCTACCTATTCTTGAGAAATATCTTAAATTCTCTCCAGAAATGCTTTCGTTAATCACAGCATTGTATATAGTGTTTGATCCAATAATCACTTCAGCAAATGTTATGGGTAATGGTGCCTTTGCTATAATATTTTCAAAACTCCATGATAAGCTTAAGTAATGTCTATTTTGGCGATTGATACTGTAGGTATTGGTAGTTCAATAGCAATAGTTGATTATGATGGTAACTGTTTTGTAGAGCGCAATTCCGCCAGCAATAGTCATGCAGAATCATTTTTTCAAATACTGAATACTTTGTTTGATAAGCACAACTATAATTATGATAAAATAGATCATTTGGCGGTAGTAGTTGGACCAGGAAGTTTCACTGGAATTAGAGTTGGTATATCAGCTGCACAAGGTATAAATCTTGCTACAGATAAGCCATTATACGGAGTTAATGCGCTGGAAGTTCAAGCTTACACAATATCTTTGCTTTGTACGAATAGCAAAAAAAATATCAGAGCTATAATCAAAAATGCTCAAGGGTTTTATACGCAGTTATTTGATTTCAATTTATTGCCGCTATCTGGTCCAACTGCAGCACGTGACCCTGGATCCCAGTGTCACGCTACAAGCAGTGACTGCATTACATATATGGACTACAATTTAAATGCTAGCCATGCAGGACTATTAGTTCATTATAGACTGAAGAACAAGCAAAAATTAAAAGAAGTTGAAGCTCTATATTTAAATGAGCCTCAGTATATGAAATTGCTATAGACTATTCTTTTGCGTAAAGCCTGTGCATCTGGTTTACTATCTCTTGAGCTACTTCTTTTATACTCATATCTGAATTTTCTATCTCTATGGCACTCAGTGGTATAAATAAATTGTTAATTCTACATTGCTCTATCATGCTATTTACATTAATCGCCTTCCTATTTTTTCTTTGCCTTTTTAATGCAATACGCTTTTGTAATGTCGGCAGATCACACCTAAGTACCACAGGAAGGATTTCTGTGTTCATTTTTTTACTAAGCCTTACTATTGAATCATACATCCTCATGTTCTGGTCATTATTTTCCATCAACTCATCAATAAATATGTAATTTTTTGAGTGAATTGGATAATTTTCTATTACCTGAAGCATAATTTGCATAATGCCATATATTCTATCTTGAACTTCTTTAGGTATTTGATCACGTTCAAAGACACCATTGTATATAGAGCAAACTTGAATATTGTTATAGAACTTACTATTTACAATTAATGCGTTTATCATATAGGATAATTCTATTGCTGTGGAAAGTTTACCACTTCCTGAAAGACCAGAGAGATATATGAAAAATCCTGCTGGCTGCTTTTTTGTGTTAATATTTACCATATTATTTTCAATCTTAAAACCTACATTTATAATAACATAAAAATGAAGCTTTAAAACATATGAAATATTATATAGAAAATTATTTTTATAGTTAAGATATTATGTAATTTAGAAACATAAATTCTGTATATAAACTCTATAATAACGATAACTATTTTTAAGCAAGCTACAACACAAAAGTGTTTGGTATTCAGAAAGCAAGACAGAGTGGCATAGACTTATTAGTTTACTACAAGTCTCTTTTCGCGTATAAACCTTCAGAAGATATTCTAACGGAGGATTGTGTTGTTAACAAAGAGCAGAGTAAAAAAGGATCTAGTCTATGCCTATCAGATTTTGTCCTACCTTAAGTTCGATGATCATACATATACTCACCTTTCAGTGCGTTCTGAAGATCAAAAGTCGTTTTATATTTATCCGTTTGGTATGCGTTTTGATGAAGTAGATGAACGTTCGTTAATGAAAGTATCACTTGATGGGGATGTAATTGAAGGCAAAGAATATCAATATAATAGAACTGGCTATATAATTCATGGTTTTGTTTATCAAGCAAGGAAAGATATTCAAGCAATTTTTCACTTGCATACACCTTCTATTGTAGCGGTTTCTTCTCTCAAAGATGGGCTGCTTCCTATAAGTCAATGGGCACTGCACCTTTACAATAAAATCTCTTACCATAATTATAATTCCCTAGCACTTAACGATACAGAAGGAAAGAGGTTAATAGCTGATCTGAAAGAAAATTTTGTCATGTTAATGCGTAATCATGGATCTATAACGTGTGGTCGGACTATACAAGAAGCAATGTTTTACACGTATCATTTAGAACGAGCGTGCAAAACTCAATGTTTAACGTTAGCAATGAATAAGGAGTTATCAGTTCCAAGTGAAGAAATTTGTTCAAAAGCTGTAAAGGATCTCCTATCTTTTGAAAGCAATCTTGGTGAGAGAGATTGGCACGCATGGGTTAGACTAATTAAAAGTAAGCTATAAGAGGCTTTCGCACTACTATCTGTCATCCAAGTAGATACCACCGCGCCGCTAACAAGTAGCGGAATGACGAATTTGTTGTTTTTCAAATTGTAGGTAAACCTAAAGCTATAGAAAAAAAGAAGAACCAGTTTCTTAGTTCTTCATTGACATAATCCACTTCATATGCCATAATAAAATTTTATATCTTGGAGAAGGAAATGACATTAAGGTTAATACTACAAGAAGTCAACAGTAGTCCAGATCTGAGTAAGGAAAATTTAATTGATAGAATTAAAGATAAGCTGCAGCAGGAAAATCAACTTATATATGATGAGTGGAAAAAAAGCGAATTTGATATAAATTACACGTTTATAATACTCAAGTGCAATTTATTACTTATAGCAGCTGAAAATGGCTATGAAAAAGTAGTAAGATACTTAACAAAAAACGGAGCTAATGTTAATGTACAAGATGAATGGGAAAAAACCTCCTTACATTATTCTGCTCAGCATGGGCATACACAAGTAGTAGAAGTTTTGCTAGAAGAAGGAGCAGGCGTTAATGCACAAGATGAAGATAAAGGGACTCCTTTGCATTATGCTGCCAAACACGGGCATACAAAGACAGTGAAACTTCTACTAAAAAATGGAGCTAATATCAATCTACAAGATGAAGGTGGAAGAACTCCTTTGCATTATGCTGCTGAGCACGGGCATATAAAGACAGTGAAACTTCTACTAAAAAATGGAGCTAATATCAATCTACAAAATAAAAATAGATATACCCCTTTGAGTTGTGCTTGGCATAGTAAATATCCAGAAATGGCAAAACTTCTGCTAAATTATGGTGCAGACCCATCATTTATTCATAGACCTAAAGCTACAAAAGCAGGAATTACTGTGGGTATATTAGCTGCCATTGTTGCTCCATTAGCACTCATTTATGCTACTGCATTACCTGCACTAGCAATAGTTGGAATTACTGTGGCATCTGTACTGATAGTTGGTGGTATTACCTATGGTGTTGCGTATAAGTCGTCAGAGCATTCGTTAAATAGCAAGTTAAGTGAGGTTAGCTGCAGTAATGTAGGTGAACAGACCACAGCTAATTCACCACAGTAACCGCGCCATGGCAGTGTTTGTATTTTTCTTAGAACCTGTACATGATCTCAAGAAAGGAATAAACTAAGAGATAATGTATATAAGTTAGGATATATGAGGAGTTTATACCCAAGTGATATAAGTCGGGAAAGATTTGAGATTATGTTACCAGATCTAGAGTCCTGTAGAAAAAAAACAAAACCAAGAAAACTTGATTTGTATGATGTATTTTGTGGAGTGTTATACGTTCTGAAAAGCGGTTGTCAGTGGAGAATGCTACCAAAAGAGTTTCCAAAATGGCGCAATTGTTACGACTATTTTAAGAAGTGGAGTGAAAAACCAGATGCAGATAAAGAAAGTGTTCTGGAGCTGGTGTTAAAAAAAAATAGTTGGCGTGGTCCGACAAAACAATGGTCGGAAAGAAAAAACCAGCTTCTGCATAATTGATGCACAGAGTGTAAAAAATGCAGATACTGCTGAAGAAAAAGGCTATGATGCAGGCAAAAAGATTTCAGGAATAAAACGCCATATTGCAGTAGATACGCAAGCATGCAATTTATATAACAACAGCAGAGATAACTGACCGTAGCAGTGCTGTGAGAATGGTCGAAAATGCAAAAGAAAACCTCTCGGGAGTTAAAAATGTACTGGTTGATGCAGGCTATACTGGAGAGAATTTTGCAACTCAAATAAAAACGATTATTGGTGCAACCGTTGAAGTGATAAAAAGAAATGAATTACATTCCTTTGTTGTATTGCCCAAAAGATGGGTTGTGGAGCGATCTTTTGCTTGGTTAGAAAAATGTAGAAGATTGTGGAAAAATTGTGAGCGAAAACTCAATACTAGCCTACAAATGGTCGTTCTGGCTTTCACTGCCTTACTTCTGAAAAGATTATGAACAGGCTCTTAGAGAAACAACGTCTAGATTGACATAATCCACTTCATACGCCATGATAAAATTCTGAAGTCTGGAAAGACTGCAAGTATAAAAAGGAGCAAAATGCTAGGGATAATTTATTTAGCAATTCTGGGAATAGCTGTAGTAATAGGGGCTATAGTAAGTATTTTAACAGGTCTTGCACTCAGTACCTTGACTAGTCTTTCACCTCTGATGATAGGTGGAATTGTTGGTGCTATTTCTGTAGCGCCATTAATTGTAACTTTCATAAAAGCGCCCTTATCCAACAATGATCGTCGTGTAAGTGATTTAACATTAAAAGAAATTGCATGTCTAGCTGGTTTGTTTATTGGAAGTGTTGCAGTTGGAGTTGGCCTTGGTAGTGTCGCTCCAATAGTTAAAGTAAATTCTTTATCGTCTTTATCAACTACGATGAATTCTTTACTGATGATAGGAGTGACAGCACCAGTACTGCCAATTGTAGCTGCAATTGGAATAGCTATTGCATTGGATAAAATTAAAAGACTAATGAAGTCATCAGAGAAAGAGCCTTCTCGACTAACAGAAGAGGAGTTACAGAATTTATCGAACGAGTTAAAAGAGATTAGCTGTAATAAAGTACGTAAGACCACAGCTAATTCACCACAGTAACCGCGCCGTGGCAGTGCTTGTATTTCTTTCCGGAGTTGCAAGGACATTTGTCGTTTCTTGAGACTTTGGAAAGTCTGCTATTTCTAGCAGAATGTAACCTATTGCCTATCTCTTGGTTGTCTGCCAACTTAAAGTGTGCTAAGCGGTGAATGGTGAGCTCCTTCCATTTTTCAAGCATTGACTCAAACATCAAGAAAGCTTCGCGTTTAAATTCATTCAGTGGATCTTTCTGCCCCATGGCACGTAAGCTTATGCTCTGTCTTAAGCTTTCTAAAGTTGAAAGGTGTTCCCTCCATAAATGATCAAGTGTCATTATCATCATTTGCTTCACGATCGTATTCCACAAATCTGTAGTGTGCTGACTGTTGAAATATTTTTCTTTCTCAGTAAAAAATTCTTGTATCTTATCATTTATATAATTCAAAGCTTCTTGTTTGTTTAAAAACTTTGCTAAATCTTCTTTATCAAGTGTTATTCCATACCTTGTATGAAATTCTTTGGCTATATCTTCAATATAATCCTCATAATAGCCACTTTGGATTATACCTTCTACTACGCTCTCATTTACTTCGCTATACACTTCAAACAAATCATTGATTTCATTGCCTAAGATATTGTTTCTCTGCTTAAAAATAACTTTACGTTGGTTATTGATTACGTCATCAAACTTAAGCAAAGACTTCCGCACATCATAATTTCTAGCTTCAACTTTCTTTTGCGCTTTCTCGAGTGCCTTATTGATCCATGGATGATGAATAGCTTCGTTATTCTTTAACCCTACTTTTTGTAAAAAGCTTCTCATTCTATCAGAACCAAATATTCTCATCAGGTCATCTTCAAGTGATAAAAAGAACTTAGAAAGTCCAGGATCACCCTGACGGCCAGAACGGCCGCGTAATTGATCATCTATTCTCCTGCTTTCATGTCTTTCGGTTCCAACCACACATAAACCACCAGCTTTTATAGCAATTTCCTTATCTTTTTTTACTCTTTCGACTATTTCTTGGTATTTTTTTTCTCTTTCATCAGCATTTTTTATCTTCTTTAGCTCTACCTTTGCGATCATTTCAGCGTTTCCACCGAGTTGAATGTCAGTTCCACGTCCTGCCATGTTAGTTGCTATAGTGATACTACCTGGCACTCCAGCTTGTGCTATTATGTACGCCTCTTGTTCATGATAACGAGCATTCAATACTGAATGCTTAAGAGAATGGCTTTGCAAAAGCGCAGAAAGCTTCTCAGAGTTTTCGATGCTCACCGTGCCAACAAGGACCGGTTGAAGGCGTTTGTAGCATTCTTCTATAAACTTCAACACAGCATTAAACTTTTCCTTTTCTGTACCGTAAATTTCATCATCAATATCAACTCTTTTTACAGGTACATTGGTTGGAATTTTTACTACATTTAGTCTGTATATATCATGAAACTCTTCTGCCTCTGTTGCTGCTGTTCCAGTCATTCCAGAAAGTTTATTGTACATACGAAAGTAATTCTGAAATGTGACCGATGCTAAAGTTTGGTTTTCATGCTGAATTTCAAGATTCTCCTTCGCTTCAAGCGCCTGGTGAAGACCATCGGAATATCTCCTGCCCTCCATCATACGCCCAGTAAATTCATCAATAATCACTACCTTTCCATCTTTCACTATATAATCTTTATCAGCAGTGAACAGCTTATGTGCACGTAATGCTTGGTCTATATAATGAGTCATTATCATGCTGTCAGTATCATAGAGCGAGGAATTTTCAGGAATGAGATTGTATGACCTGAGTAGTTCCTCCACTCGTGAAATACCATCTTCAGTCAAGAATACCGTTCTACCTTTTTCATCTACTTCATAATCAGAGTCAACTAATTTGGTCACTATTTTATTGATGTGCTTATATATCTGATTGTTTTCCTCAACCGGGCCAGAAATAATAAGCGGAGTGCGAGCTTCATCAATGAGTATTGAGTCCACTTCATCAACTATTCCGTAGTGAAAGCCTCTCTGAACCATGTCTTCTTGAGAAAATTTCATATTGTCTCGCAGGTAATCAAAGGCAAGCTCGTTATTTGTGGAATACACGATATCTGCGCTGTAAGCCTCTTTCCTCTCTTCGTCTGTCAAGTTATTCGTAATAAACGCAACAGAAACCCCAAGAGAATTATATAATTTGCTCATCCATTCTGTGTCTCGTTTTGCAAGGTAGTCGTTAACAGTTACGACGTGCACGCCTTTCCCTTCTAAGGAATTTAGATATGCTGCTAAAGTTGCAACGAGTGTCTTTCCCTCTCCTGTTTTCATTTCTGATATCATGCCATTATGGAGCACCATTCCACCAATTAGCTGAACATCAAAATGTCTCATGTTAAGAAACCTTCGGGAGACTTCACGCACAACTGCAAATGCAGGTACGAGAAGATCATTTAACGTTTTCCCATTTTTCAATTCCTGTTTGAATTCTTGAGTTTTACCAGCAAGCTCCTCATCAGATAAGCTCTGCATTTCTGTTTCTAATGCATTTATTTGCTGAACAATTTTCCTAAAGGATTTTATTATCTTCTTATTTGTTGACCCAAATATCTTTCTTATAAAAAAGAATGACAACGTAAAAATGAAAAATATAAGAATGGCTGTCAAAATTAGCGGAGAATCTAGCATAAACTTAAGTAAAGTCTTATTTAATATGAGATTATATTACTAAATGCAGCCTACAGCAATTACATATTAGATTCGGGAAATCTTTATGCTTAAAACAGCAAACAAAATCGACCCTGTTCGGCACTGTTATTGAAATGTTAAAGAATCTGTTGCATTATCTTAGGCACTTGGTGACCTATAATTTTTTATAGAAAGAAGTTATGGTATGAATGTAGAAAACAAACAGTCTGAAGTACTTAGTAATCGTACATTTAAGAAGAGAGATGGTGCATCAGAAGGCATTTGTGGTTATGATTACGAAATAACATTATCAATGTTGTACCTACTTCATGGGTTAAGAGGTGAAAGTGACTTTTGGTTAGCATCAAATATAGAAGGTTTTGGAGCCTTTGACGATATTTTTTTTGAACATGAAGATCAAAACAAGTCGAGAATTGTTTTGGTTCAAGTTAAGCATTGTAATAAGCCTAGACTTTCAAAGAATATTACATTTGGAGATTTGTTTGTTGATGGAAACGATAGAAAGCGACAAAAAAAGAATTTCGGGTTAAACAAATATTTTGTTGAATATTATCTCAAGATTAATCAAAACCCTGAGTATAAGAACAGTAATATTACATTTGTCATTCATGCTAATGTTAATGTGAACTTAAAAAAAGGTACAGAAAAGCAAGGCAAAGTAGAAACATTAGAGAAGTATCTGGAAGAGTCAAAGTTAACAGATGATAACATTTTAAGTATTTATGAAGGTCAAAAAGGAACGTGCTACAAAATAAAAAATCATCTTGAACTGAAAAAATACTTCAGTTGCGGCAGTGAAGATGAAATAGAAGATTTTTTACTTAGAATAAGGTTTGTAGTTAATCAACCTAGTCAACCAAAACTAGAGAGTATTATTAAGAGAGAAATAGAAGTAGAAATAGAAAAAAAATACGAAACATCAGAAAAAAAAGACGCTGATATGGTTTTTGGTTCTGTATATCAAGATGTAAAGAAATGCTTGGCAAAAGGTAGCAAAGTTCCTTATCTAACAAGAAAAGACAATTATTTTAAGAAAGCTATAGAACATCTTTATAGTCTCAAACTTAAAGAAGATCTACCTGAATTTTGGCAAGTCCCTCTTCGAAATTATAACTTTGTCGGCAGAGAAGCGCTGCTAGATAAAATAGAAGAATGCCTGAAAGCTAATGATACAGCAACACTAGTTGCTTGTCATGGAATAGGTGGAATAGGTAAAACACAATTAGCATTAGAATTTATTTGGAGTAAGCTCCAAAAATATAGATGGATAATTTGGCTTGATACACGAGATAGAAATACTTTAATTAACGAGTACATCAAGTTAGGACGTGGACTAAACGTTATTCATGGTTACAGAGAAAACGTTCGTGAAGAAGATCACGCCAAGCATGTTAAGTATTGGCTAGAACACCCTGAACGTGCTGGATGGCTACTGATATGCGATAACGCTCCTAACTACAAAGATATAGCAGATTTACTTCCTATAAAAGGAGGAAAGATATTATTAACTTCTCGTTATACATTTGGCTGGCCACAACCACAGAACACTATTTCTGTTGATGTTTTTGAATCTAGAGAATCAAGGGACTATATCTGTAAGATACTAGAAGTAAAAGGAAAAAAACTAGACATAACTCAAGTGGATACATTAGCAAAGACATTAGGTCATTTACCTTTAGCTTTAGCCCAAGCAAGCACTTATATAAAGAAAACAGTTATAAGTATTTCAGACTATTTGAAATTATATAATGATAGAAAACGAACTTTATTATCTGATAAAACATTGCTCGAAACATTTCCACCTGGTGCTAATAGAGAGACTGCAGCAATAGTGTATGTTACATGGGACATTACAGTAGAAGCAATCAAAAGAGAATCTTCATTGGCGGCTAACTGGCTTACTGCTTGTGCTTACTTAGGCGGTAGCTCTATTCCTAAATTTCTACTAGAAGTCTTTGCTGATAATCAAGAGAATAATCCTTCCTTAGAAACTTTCCATGAAGCGTTTGGAATATTAATAAGTTATTCTATGTTAACTGTCAAAAAAGATCATAGCATGTTAGTACACAACTTGGTTCAAGAGGTTACAAGGCTAAAGTCAGAGAAAAGTGGTAAAACCAAAGAAGAAATAAAAACTGTTTTTCAACTATTACAAGAGGGTTTTCCTTACGCCAGTGATAAATTAGAAGATTATGCTAAGAAACGACAATTATTACCACATTTAGAAGCATTTTTATCACACATGGATAATTTGCTAGAAAAAAATTCTTCAGAAAAGCAAACAATAGAAAAGGATTATCTTTTAGATTTGTTAATGTGGATTAATGATGGATACTCTGATTTAGGTAACCCTAAAAGACAAAAGGAGTTGATCGAATGGATTTTACCTATTCTTCAGAGGCATTTTATCCCTGATTATGAAATTGCTACACTGCTGGTAAGTCTTGGTATTGCTTATAATGCTTTAGACAATCCTCGGAACGCAAAAGAGTTGTTTGAATGGGCTTTACCTATTCTTGAGAAACATTATGGACTTGATCATTTCGAAGTTGCTAAACTACGGGCAAACCTTAGCCACGCTTATGAGAATTTAGATAGTCCCCGGAGAGCAAAAAAGTTGTTTGAATGGGCTTTACCTATTCTTGAGAAACATTATGGCTCTGATCATCCTAAAGTTGCTGTCATACTGACAAACCTTGGCCACGCTTATGAGAATTTAAATAGTCCCCGGAGAGCAAAAAAGTTGTTTGAGCAAGCTTTAGCAATTCAAGAGAAACATTATGGACTTGATCATTTCGAAGTTGCTAAACTACGGGCAAACCTCGGTCTTGTTTGTTATGCTTTGGGTGATCTTCAGAAAGCAAAGGAGCTGTCTGAACGGGCTTTACCTATTTTTGAGAAACATTACGGTCCTGACCATCTTGAAGTTGCTAAACTGTTGTCAAACTTAGGTGTCATTTATGGGGGTCTAGGTTATCATAAGAAAAGAAAGAGGTTACTTGAATGGGCTTTAGCAATCAAAAGGAAACATTACAGGTCTGACCATTTCGAAGTTGCTATACTGCTGGTAAATCTTGGTATTACTCATAATGCTTTAGATAATCCTCAAAAAGCAAAAGAGTTGTTCGAACGGGCTTTATCTATTTTTGAGAAACATTATGGTTATGACCATCCTGAAGTTGCTAAACTACTGGTAATCCTTGGCATTACTTATGGTGTTTTAAGTAACCATCAGAAAAATCAAGAGTTGCTTAAACGGGCTTTACCTGTTTTTAAGAAACATTATGGCCCTGATCATCCAGAAATTGCTATTATACTAATAAGCCTCGGCATCTCTCATGGGGACTTAGGTGACCACGAGAAACAAAAGGAGCTGTTTGAACAGGCCTTGCCTATTGTTGAGAAACATTATGGCCCTGATCACCCTGAAGTTGCTACACTACTGATAAACCTAAGCGACGCCTATGGTGCTCTAGGTAACCATAAGAAACAAAAGGAGTTGTTTGAACGGGCTTCATCTATCTTTACGAAACATTACGGTCCTGATCATCCAGAAGTTGCTAAACTATTGGCAGAGCTAGATGATGTTTAGGTTTTTAGCAATACTAGATTAGCAACAACTCATTTGAGCTACACTTCCAAAACTAATCTATTTGGATCTTCTATATAATTTTTTATTTTAACGAGGAAAGTAACTGCTCCTTTGCCATCAACTATTCTGTGGTCGTAAGAGAGGGCAATGTACATCATAGGTCTGATTTCAATTGAGTTGCCCACAGCAACTGGCCTGTTTTGTATTGAATGCATTCCCAGTATTCCAGATTGCGGAGGGTTTATTATGGGAGTAGAAAGAAGCGAACCGTATACTCCGCCGTTTGAGATGGTAAATGTTGCACCTTCCATTTCTGATACTTGTAATTTACCCTCGCGAGCTTTTTTGCCAAGAGCAACTAAAGTCAACTCGATTTCTGCAAATGACATCTGATCGGCACTCCGAATAACTGGCACAACAAGGCCTTTGTCAGTGCCAACAGCAACACCTATGTCATAGTAATGTTTATATATGATTTCATCGCCTGAGATTTCAGCATTAATTTCAGGAATTTCTTTCAGTGCTTGCACCGCTGCCTTTATAAAAAACGACATAAAACCAAGTTTTATTCCATATTTTTTTTCAAAGGCGTCCTTATATTTTGCTCTTAGATCCATGACATTTTTCATGTCGATTTCATTGAACGTGGTCAGTATTGCGGCAGTATTTTGTGATGCTTTCAAACGAGCGGCAATTACTTGCCTTATTTTACTCATTTTTACTCGTTCCTCTCTTTGCTCTCCACTTGCTATACTTTTTGGCAATTCGTATTGTCTTGTTGAGGGTTGTGCAACGTTTACATCTTTGTTTATATGGCCTATCACATCTGCTTTTGTTACTCTGCCTCCCATGCCAGTTCCTTTGACACTTTCTGCATTAATTGCATTTTCTTCCATAATTTTACGAGCTGATGGAGCATCTTTTTTAGCAGAACTTTCGCTTTTATCTTCTTTTCTCGCTTCCTCTTTTACTTCTCCCACGGAAAGCTTCGCTAATAATTGATCAGGACTTATCACATCATCTTCCTTTACAAGAAATTCAGTTATTTGCCCCGAAGTTTCTGCAGTTAATTCGAGTGCTGTTTTGTCAGTTTCAATTTCAAAAATCAGATCATCTACTTTTACTGCCTCGCCAATATTTTTCTTTATTTTTACTATACCTTCCGTAACTGACTCACCACCAAGAGTTTTTGGCGCTCTGATTTCTATAATTTTGCTCATAAAACAACTTCCGTATAAAACTTTCTATAGATTTATACATGAAAAGAGACATGTAATAAACTAATAAATTCATTGAGGCTCTTATCATTTAGAAGTGACAAACGGATAACATACTCCCAAATGTCATTCCAGCGCGTGACGCTAGGCCATCTTGACAAATTTCGCCAGCCCCTTCTCTCGGCTATGGTATTGCTAATCAAACAATGACTATGCAAACGACCTAATAACATGTATAATCCATAAATAATTTTTGAGGTAGATTGTGAAACTAGGTGTTAATATTGATCACGTTGCAACCCTCCGCAACGCACGCGGAACTTCCTACCCAGATCCATTGAAAGCAGCAGAAATAGCCATTGACGCTGGAGCAGACTTTATTACTGTACACTTACGAGAAGATAGAAGGCATATTAGAGATGAAGATGTATTTAACCTAAAAAAAAGCATTAGCACTGAGCTAAATCTTGAAATTGCAGCCACGGAAGAAATGCTTGAAATAGCAAAAAAGGTAAAACCCTATTCGATTAGTATAGTACCAGAAAAAAGAGAAGAATTAACAACCGAAGGTGGCCTGGATATCGTGAATATGCACAGTAAACTTTCTAATATAATAGAGAAAATGCATAGCTCTAGCATAAAAGTCTCACTGTTTATCGATCCAAATATTAATCAACTAAAATATCTTGAGAAGCTAGAGATAAAACCTGACATAATAGAAATTCACACAGGGGATTACTGTGATAATCCATCAGAGAAAAAGTTACAGTTAATTACTAATGCTGCAGAGTACGTCAATAAATTAGGAATAGAATGCCACGCAGGACATGGCATAACTTATAAACACGCTAAGAAGATGACAAGAATACCTCACATCTCAGCTTTTAACATAGGCCACTATTTAATTAGCGAAGCTGTATTTTATGGCTTACACAGCGTAGTAAAAACAATGAAAATGATAATGTCTAACTAACTGCTGCTTCTTCCTTCTCATTTAAAATACTTAAAAGAGTTTGGCTTGCTTTAAATTTTACCCTTGTCTTTTTAGGAACAGTCATGATCTCACCATTTTGGGGGTTACGACATTGTTTCTCCTGACTTATAGCAGTAGAAAATGTTCCTATTCCATGCAAACGTATTTCACCTTTCCCATGCAGCTCATCCTTTATTATTTTAATAAACGCATCATGAATCTTGCTCAAATCAGATTTTGTTATATCTATATTCTGACCAGAACAATCTTCCTTTAATTGTTTTATTATATCTTCTTTACTCATAAATTACCTTAATATTGAAAAAATCACACAAATAGCATATTATGTTGACACCGATAGTCAACTAAATTCATCACAAAAATAGAGGATATCATACACTTTTGCAAATATTTGTATAATACTTACAAAAAAACACCACTATGAAATAACTATCTCTTAGAAAATTGACACTTTTTCCGAGCTTTATGTTGACCATATTTCTTACGTTCAACAACACGTGAATCTCTAGTTAAGAACTCACCATTACGTAATATAGAATGCAAATCTTGGCTTACGCTACTTAAAGCTCTGCTTATTCCATGAGCTAGAGCACCTGCTTGACCAGATAGCCCTCCACCTTTTACAGTTGCAAATACATCATATTTGTCTAACATAGAAGTTGCTATAAATGGCATTTTCACTATTTGGCACACCGACTCTCTTTTAAAATAAGAAATTAGATCGCCTTTTTTATTAACACTAAATTTTCCACTTCCTGGCTTTATCCATACTCTTGCTACAGATTCTTTTCTTCGGCCTGTAGCATATAAACGACCAAGCGAATCAACTGCTGATTTAATTGTCTCTTCTGACCAATCATTGTTATTTATTGTAGAACTCTTCATTTTTACTCCATTACTTTTTATTTTTACGATTCAAAGAGGCAAAATCTATCTTTTCAGGTTGCTGCCCTTGATGCTTATGCTCTGAACCAGAATAAACATACAAATTTTCAAAGCGTCTACGTGCCATAGGGCCATCATCAAGCATCCTTTTCACTGCCATTTCTATTACACGCTCAGGAAATTTGCCATTTAAAATGTTATCTGGAGTAGTTTCTTTCAAACCACCAGAATAACCTGTATGCTTATAGTAAATTTTATCTTTCAGTTTCTTCCCGGTAAAATGCACCTTTTCTGCGTTGATAATAATTACATTATCGCCACAATCCATATGAGGTGTATACTCAGGTTTATGCTTTCCACGTAATAGTGTCGCTACAAATGCTGCAAGCCTTCCTACTACTAATCCTTCTGCATCTATGACAAACCACTTTTTGTCGATTTGTTTCTCTTTTAAGAAAAAAGTCTTCATTGTAATTTAACTAAACAATAGTAAGCTATGATATACTTAATTTCTCAATAGTGTCAACAATATTAGTTATTGATTATTAAAGTAATTTATGTTAGTAATTGAGCTGCGCAACCAATATGCATAGGAAGTAGAATGTTTCGATTGATTATCACACTTGCGATCATTTTTAGTACTATAAGTTGCTATGCAACCGATGTGGGAGAAGTTATAAGCAAAGCCATCAAAAATAGCTCAAAAATAAAGTCTCAATTTTACCAATATAAAAGCGCAGAAAAACACTATAAATCCTCTGGGTTAGCTGGATTTTTACCTGACATTAGTTTGCAGTACAATTTTGATAGTAATTTTAATCTTTATAATCAACCTAATTTATCTGGAAAACGCCTGATATTAACCCAAAAGATAATAGATGGCGGCGGCACCTTTGCCACATTTAGTCGATCAAGTCATCTTCTCAAAGCAGAAAAAATACGATTTCAGCAATCAAAACAAGAGCTTGCACTTAATGCTGTGAAAGCATATGTTAGTGTTTTACAAAAGACAGAAATATTAAAGCTCAGAGAACATAAAGAACGCGTTTCTTTGGAACATTTGTCAGCTATGAAAAAACGCTTTTCTCTTGGAGAGGTAACCAATGCTGAAGTTTTGTTAGCAAAAGCAAAATTTTCGTCTTCTATATCCGAAAGAGTTGATGCTGAAGGTAAATTAAAGTTGGCAAATATTGCTTATTATCATTTGATTGGCGAAGATGCTGATGACCTTTCTGAAGCTAATGATAAACTACCTTCTGTTCCAGAGCTAAATGAATGTTTACAATTAGCAAAAACCAATAATTTATCTCTAAAAGCAGCAGTTTATCAAAAAAGAGCAGCCGGAATGGAAGTGATCGCTGAAAGCTCCAAGTGGCTTCCTTCTTTAAATCTAAGCGCAAGCAAAAATTTTGGGAATAATGGTACACAGTTAAACAATCTATTAGAAGATGTTCATGTAGTTTTTACTCTTGATGTTCCAATCTTTAAAAGAGGAGTTAATGCTTTTGGTGTCAGTAAAGCTAAAATGGATGCAAAAAAATCTACCTATGATTATTATGAAACGGTAAAAAATATAGAACAAGCAGTTGTAAATGCTTGGAATAATGTGCTGACAGCAAAGGCCATTATCAAAGCAAGTCAAGAAGCGGAAAAAGCAGCAGCTCTAGCATTGGAAGGGGTTGAGCAAGAGGTAAACTTAAATTTAAAGAGTACATCTGACCTTTTGGACACTGAAGATGCATTATTTAAAGCACGTTCAGACTTAGTTGAAGCAAAAAGCAATTATGTAACGAGTATTTATCATTTGCTTTTTATGATAAATAGTATAAATCTCTAAATTTAATGGTATTAGCACTATGTATGATGAACAAGGCAATCAATCTGTAAAAGATATCCTAGAAGATATAAAAAAAGCTATATCGGGTAAAAACGCAAGTAACGATAAAGCAGAAATAAAGGATGAAAGTGATGATGTGCTATACCTTGAGGAAGAGTATCCAGAAGACATGGAAGAAGATGGCAAAAAAGAAAATAGTGAAAAAGAGGACATTGATAATGATGACCAAAGTGAGGAAATGGCTTGCAACAATAACCAATTTAATGGCCATAGCTACAATTCAGAAGAAAAAAAAGATATTTATTTGTACGATGATATCCAAATGAGTAATAACAAAGCGAGTAATAGCGGCTTACAAGCGCAAAATAACGATCATCTAATTTTAAAAGAGAATATGGAAGAGATCAAAGCGTTGCTTGGAAAAATGCAAAACGAATTGCAGCATAAACAACAAAAAAGAGCCAACCTTACTGTTGAAGAATTAGTTACATCTCTTTTAAAACCTCAGCTCTCAGAATGGCTAAATAAATATCTACATGCACTGGTAAAAGAAGTAGTTGAAAAAGAGCTCAAAGATATAATCAATAATAAGTAGGGTATTAGCAATAAAAATTAGAGTAAAGACGGCAAGGGGTAGAAAATTATCTTCAACAAGGTGGCTACATCGTCATTTGAATGATCAGTATGTGCGAAAAACTAGCAAGGATGGTTATAGGTCACGCTCAGCATATAAGCTGGTAGAAATGGATAATAAATTTAAATTATTCCAAGAAGGGCAAAAAATTATTGATCTTGGTGCTTCTCCTGGTGGATGGTCACAAGTTACATCTCAGAAAGGTGCAAATGTAGTTGCTCTTGACGTAAAACCAATGAATGCAATTAATGGAGTAGAGTTTATACAATGCGATATTATCAATGAGCTTGAAATTTTAAGAGAAAAATTCAAGGATCAAAAATTTGATGTAATTTTATCTGATATGGCCCCCGAATCTTGTGGTTTGAAATCGTTGGATCATATCAGAATTATGCTTTTATGCGAAGCAGCGCTCAATTTTGCAAAGCATTTCTTGAGCCATGGTGGCACGTTTGTAGTAAAAATTTTCCAAGGGGAATCTGATAAAGATTTTTGTAACGAGCTAAAAAAAATGTTTAAAACAGTAAAATACTTTAAACCAAAGTCAAGTAGATCTGAATCTACAGAAATGTATTTGGTAAGTTTAGGCTTTATTGGCAGGAGAGTAGACCGGCAGAACTTCCCCACCAGTTCCTTGCAAAACTGTACATAAAGTAGAGTGGGCAGCCAGCGAGTTACTTGTTAAGTACTTTTCCAACAACCCCTCTCCGAACCACGCATGATCGTTTCCGTATCACGTGGCTCTCCAATAATCTAACGTTTTAAGGAGTCACCATCATATTTTCCATATTGGATTTTCTTATGGCATTCATGACAAACAACAAGAGTTTTCCTCTGTCGTTCAATCATTCTCTTTTTCCATTCCGGTAGTTCAGTATTACGTTTACCTAGCAAATCAGCAAGTTTACGTACGTGATGTACTTCAATCTGCTCTTGTGATTTACATAATTCACAAGTTTGTGCCAATAGTCTTTGCTCTATTTCACTACGCTTATTCCATATTGGTATAAGGTTATCACTTATGCTTACCCATTTATTCCATTTTAGCGACACAGCACCAAAGTGTGTAATTAATGGTATCTTTGATGGTAAACGATCTACTCTGATTTGGATGACTTTTCGTTTTTCACCTTCATCGTTTTCAATCGTCGCACCAAATTTTCTATAAATTTTCCTGCAAGTTGTTTTGTATTTAGATGCTAAAGTCTTTACTAATGATACTTCCATCACATATTTCAGATAACTTAGTGTGTGAAGGTTGTAGGCCATTTTATAGTATTGTACAATTCCTCGATATTCAGTTTGATACTGAGCAACAATACTGTAAGCTGTATCAATTGTACGTTGAGGTAAATGTATCGGTTTACCACAACGCATATATTCAGAACACTTTTTCTGCTTTATATGATGTGGTACACGTAACCCAATACTACCGTTAATACATCGTTGTGTCCGATGATCATGTTTGTCATCTGCATGCAAAACATGTATTTCATAACCCAAAAAATTGGCTTTGCTATCACACGCATGTGTAATAAACGTTTTATCTTCATTAAGCATAAGTTTGAGCTCCTCATTGAGAAACCCAGCAATCTCATTCTTAATTTGTTCAGCTTCATTCTTTGGTCCTGCAAACCCTACCAGAAAATCATCAGCATACCTAACATACCAAAGACGTCGATAATTTAGATCGCAAGAATCCTTAGATGGCATACCCTGCACTAATTGACGCAGTTGTTTTGCTTGATCCCAGTTCCCTTGTTTTCTCATCATCGATACTTGCATGGTTAACCTTAAATATTTTGGATTTGTCCTTCTTCGCTTACCTCGGTTATTTGCTGGTATTAGTATATGCTCCACATGTTTATCTAACCGATCGAGTAATATGTTACTCAGAATTGGACCAATAATAGAACCTTGTGGTACCCCACTATGACTCTTATTGTACTTCCAATTTTCCATATATCCTGCTTTTAGCAGTCGATTGATTAGCTGAATAAAACGGTTATCTTGGAAGCTTTCACTCAGTATTTTCAACAACATAGTATGATCAATTGAGTCATAACATGCACTGAGATCTCCCTCTATAAACCATTTTGTACCTCTGCCTTTTTGCATTACTGCTCTTAATGCAGTGTGGCATCCACGCTTTGGTCGAAATCCATGTGAACATTCACTAAATTTAGGCTCATAGTAGGCTTCCAATATTAATCGGATTACTTCTTGAAGTAACTTATTTGACCATGTTGGCAACCCTAACGGCCTGCGTTTACCACTCTTCTTTAAAATATAGATACGTTTTACTGGTGTCCACCGATATCGCTCATAGCGTAAATCCTCTATGATTTTATCGATTTTCTCCAAAGACATACCATCAACTGTTTCAGTTGTCACACCTTCTGTCATAGCACCTTTATTACGACAAAGTTTGCCATACGCTCGAAGGTAAAGATCACTCTGATAAAGTAGGCGATATACGTTTTTAACCGGCAAATTTCTTTGTCCACGTTCACGTATAATGTTAAGTATTGTTTCAGCTTTCCGCATCTTGCGTACCTCCCAATTTCAACATTCAATTATCTGTCACCCTTTGCCCTGTATGTGGCTTTCCCACACTCCCCGGTGATTCGTTACTTTCACGACTACTACGATGACTCCGTAACCATAGAACTCGCGTTCCTTAGGTCATCCCATGTTCCGTCACTAAGAACTGTTCTAGATCAACTTAGGTTTTCCATTCATCCTCTTAAATAAGTTCACTACTTATCGTTCTACAGCCAGAATGTCACACAAACGAAAGTTTAATCTGTGCTTACCGTAGACATGGGGTTTTAAATGCGATACCCATGGATGTGAAGTCCCACCCCTGAAGATTAGAATTCAAGCAGTTTAGCTTTAACCATATTGATCAGGTGTTGCAAGCCGTTATCTTATACATCTTCAGATAACTCTCGCTTTACATACATGCTCTTGTCCTCCTTCCCTTTCGGGTTAAAGTTAGTTGTTCACCTCGAGGCCATTTATTCTGAACCCCGCTTAGCTCCGCTAAGTATTTCTTAATGCGTACCACGGCGCACTCTCTCGATTTATACAGCTTCCATTATTCAGCCTTTTGACCTAACCCTAGTGTCCAGTGATAGAAAATATTCGTAGACCTCTTTCTCACCTTTCCTAGAAATTTTCTTGCTAGTCTTCCGTAACTCTTGAGTCTCTTATATTTCTTTTTGACCCACTTTTCTAGATGCCGCTCTATGTTCTTTAGAGGTTTGTATATCTCAATTTTATAGAATTTGCCATAGCCAGCCTCTGACTATTGGATTCACTATCTTTGATATTTCCTCTAATGTTTTGTGTGTATTGCGTAGTATTTTCCATGACCTTATGGTTGTAGTGATATTTTTCTTGGCCTTGTTGCTAATCGCAGGAAGAAATGAAACAAAATGCTTTCCTATTTTATTTCTTGCTAACCTGGGTCTAAATGTGTAACCCAGGAAATCAAAACTTTGTATTGGAAACTCATCTCTCCTATTGTCATCCTTGCAGTACACAATTTGTGTCTTTTCAGGATGCAGTTTTAGCTTACATTGTGCCAATCTTTCTTCGATCGTTACTCTCATAAAGTCTGCCTGTCTCCTAGCTTTGCAGTGCACTATCGCATCATCTACATACCTCTCAAATGGTATTGTGGGGTAGTTTTGCCTCATCCACATATCAAATGCATGATGCATAAATATGTTAGAAATGATTGGGCTTACAGAACCTCCTTGCGGAACTCCCTTATCCCTCACTTCCCTAGTGCCATCTGCTTGTTGAATAGGGGCTTTCATCCACCTTTCAATGTACAGTGTGACCCATTTGCAGTTTGTATGTTTCTTGATAGCTTGCAAAACTAATTCGTGATCCAGATTGTCGAAAAATCCGGATATATCAAGATCTATCGTCCAATCGTACTTCCAGCATCTTTTGCGTGCTGTATCTACCGCATCCAGTGCTGATTTATTTAGTCTATAACCATATGAATCTTCGTGGAATTTTGGCTCTACTAGCGGCTCAAGATACATAGAAGCAGCCGTTTGCCCTATCCTGTCGAATACTGAAGGAACACCTAAAATTCTTTGTCCTCCTCCCGTATCTTTCGGTATTGCTACAGCTTTTACTGGCTCTGGTTCCGGATGACATCCGATTCCATGGCTTGTACAGATTATCTTTTAGATTTTCTTCAAACTTTGTTATCGAAACCTCATCCACACCAGCAGCACCTTTATTTTTCGATACTTGTTTATAAGCTCTCCAAATAAGTCGCTTCGGTATATCAAAAGACTTTGTTTTATTCATTTACTCCTCCCTTTCAGTTGACAAATAATTAAAACTGAATAACTCAGCTCCTTTGCTCCATTTCCATTACAGAAACTTCTTCACTACTACGAGCTCTGTTTTCCGCATCGGTACTCTCATCCTCAGAGATCAGCTCCTTGGACTTCTCCCTTATCATCGAAACGACAGGTTCCCGTAGTTCCACACAATAGCCTAAAATAGATTCATGCCACCTTTATGCCGGACGTTATCTACCCAGTAAGCAAGCTCCCGATAGCCTTATCCCAGGTTACAACAAACCCCTGGTTTTGACGCCATACAACAGGTTTCGACACTTCATCAGTGGTTCACTTACGTTCATCTCTCTATTTCACACATGACGCATAATTGCGCCTTTTCCATAACGCTCACCACCTTGCCAAAGCAGCTTATGGTAGTTTAAAGCCTGCTCTTGCAAACCGGCTTTGAAGGACCTACCTTCATCTATTGCATAGCTTCAACACTTCCCGTGTTTCTACGGCGCACTGTCATCCCAGTACCTTGACTACTTAGATCCAGGAAACTTAACTCTACACCAAGTAAATGTACAATAAGAACTAGATTCCAGACTGGAATGACAGCAGTCCTACGTCATACTGCCGCAGACCGTCATACCGCCGCGGTATCTCAGCCGCTAATACGTAGCGGGATGACGAGTTACTATACCGCCGCGAACCGTCATACCGCCGCGGTATCTCATCCGCTAACAAGCAGCGGGATGACGGTTGTCAGGGTGTCATCCCAGTGCCTTGACACATAGCTGTACAAACGTTTTTGGCTTGACTCACCAGTGGGTGTCATTCCAGTGCTTGACACTGGAATCCAGGTTGCTCACAAGCAAACTAGCATAGAAAGTGGTTACAACGTTTTCGATGAGATTGCAGGAAGGCTGGATTCCAGTGTCAAGCACTGGGATGACACCCTACTAGCGGAAGTTACTCTCAAATGTTTGTTCATGTTAGCTATAAATATTAAGAAATTTACCAGATAAAAAAAGGGCAAAAGAAGCCCCGTGGTTGGCTAATTACTTACATTATACTTTCAAGTATGGCGTTTTTTTATTCTAAACGCTTAATAACCGCGATTCAGCTGCTTTTAAATGCAACTAATCTTAGCTATAAATGTTTAAGAAATTTACTAAACAGAAAAAAAGGCAAAAGAAACCCTAGGGTAGCTAGTTATTCACTATCCATTTTTTAAGTTGGCGTTTTTTGATGTTTTAAATGCTTTATAAGCGTATTTCAGCTTGTGTAGGTAAAAACCCAGAAATTTGATAAAGACATAAGATGCACATAGTGCAAAAAATTAAACATGAGACGCCAAATACGTTGAGTTTTTTTGTCATTTAATCTGTACAGAGAAGATAAATAAATAGCTTCATCCTTATGATAAGGGGACTGGCGAAGCTTGTAAAGCAAGTTTTTCGTTTCTCAACACGCTGCCAAAAGCTATGCAAAAAGTCTAATGAGTTAACTCCCATATATCCTGAGTAGCTCTTGTGCATTAGCTTTGATTAGGATAGGGCATTTTCTGTCATTTAATAGGGAACGCAATATTTCAGTTGCACCTTTAATGTCGTTATTATGTATCTTTACTACAGCGATAGCTTCTTGGCTTGAATAAGGATACACTGTGCTTGATTCTAAATTATCAATTTTATCTTTATTTATTTTCTCACCGTTGGAGTGAAGTAAGCTCATTACTTCTAAGTATTGTGCTAACTCACGCAAAACATTAGGAGCATCTTTATTATCTGCCAAATCATTATAAATAGATGCTGTGTCTGTTGGCATTGAATCTGAGATATGATTGAATGCGCGTTCAAAATTTGCTAAATACTCCCAATTTGAATCTATTTCTTCTAGCAGCGGCTTATTATCTTTTTTAAAGAATAATACTTCGTAAAACTTGTCACCCGCAGTTATAGATTGTTTTGTGTTATCAATGTTGCGCAATAAGTATAATGTGATGCCAATTAACATTGGTGCGAGTGCAAGCAGAAAGATGTATTTTTTCATGGTAGTATTCCAAATAGTTATATATTTATACATTAATGCTTTTGATTTGCAAAAACATATTGACATAGTGATTATATCACATAATAATATTCTCAAAGTTGTTTGAATAGTTGGAGATTAAAATATTTCTAAAGTAGAAATAAAGACAGCAGTATTAAGCTAAATTATTTTTTATCGGATTTATCCGATGTACCCTCAACCTTTTATAGGTTGAAGTCTAAATTTGAGAGTTTGATCCTGGCTCAGAATGAACGCTGGCGGCAGGCCTAACACATGCAAGTCGAACGGAGTTATATTGTAGCTTGCTATGATATAACTTAGTGGCAGACGGGTGAGTAATGTATAGGAATCTACCTAGTAGTACGGAATAATTGTTGGAAACGGCAACTAATACCGTATACGCCCTACGGGGGAAAAATTTATTGCTATTAGATGAGCCTATATTAGATTAGCTTGTTGGTAGGGTAATGGCCTACCAAGGCAATGATCTATAGCTGATCTGAGAGGATGATCAGCCACACTGGAACTGAGATACGGTCCAGACTCCTACGGGAGGCAGCAGTGGGGAATATTGGACAATGGGCGAAAGCCTGATCCAGCCATGCCGCATGAGTGAAGAAGGCCTTTGGGTTGTAAAGCTCTTTTAGTGAGGAAGATAATGACGGTACTCACAGAAGAAGTCCTGGCTAACTCCGTGCCAGCAGCCGCGGTAATACGGAGAGGGCTAGCGTTATTCGGAATCATTGGGCGTAAAGGGCGCGTAGGCGGATTAGTAAGTTAAAAGTGAAATCCCAAGGCTCAACCTTGGAATTGCTTTTAAAACTGCTAGTCTAGAGATTGAAAGAGGATAGAGGAATTCCTAGTGTAGAGGTGAAATTCGTAAATATTAGGAGGAACACCAGTGGCGAAGGCGTCTATCTGGTTCAAATCTGACGCTGATGCGCGAAGGCGTGGGGAGCAAACAGGATTAGATACCCTGGTAGTCCACGCTGTAAACGATGAATGTTAAATATGGGAAGTTTACTTTCTGTATTACAGCTAACGCGTTAAACATTCCGCCTGGGGACTACGGTCGCAAGATTAAAACTCAAAGGAATTGACGGGGACCCGCACAAGCGGTGGAGCATGTGGTTTAATTCGATGCAACGCGAAAAACCTTACCACTCCTTGACATGGAAATTATACCTATTCGAAGGGATAGGGTCGGTTCGGCCGGGTTTCACACAGGTGTTGCATGGCTGTCGTCAGCTCGTGTCGTGAGATGTTGGGTTAAGTCCCGCAACGAGCGCAACCCTCATCCTTAGTTACCATCAGGTAATGCTGGGGACTTTAAGGAAACTGCCAGTGATAAACTGGAGGAAGGTGGGGATGATGTCAAGTCATCATGGCCCTTATGGAGTGGGCTACACACGTGCTACAATGGTGGCTACAATGGGCTGCAAAGTCGCGAGGCTAAGCCAATCCCTTAAAAGCCATCTCAGTTCGAATTGTACTCTGCAACTCGAGTGCATGAAGTTGGAATCGCTAGTAATCGTGGATCAGCACGCCACGGTGAATACGTTCTCGGGTCTTGTACACACTGCCCGTCACGCCATGGGAATTGGTTTCACTCGAAGCTAACGACCTAACCGCAAGGAGGGAGTTATTTAAAGTGGGATCGGTGACTGGGGTGAAGTCGTAACAAGGTAGCAGTAGGGGAATCTGCAGCTGGATTACCTCCTTAGGCTTTGCACATAACTTACCATTTTTAATGATGGTGTTGTTATGTGCTATACTGCTGTCTTTACTTCTACTTTATTTTAATTTCCCGATAACGGAATTTTATGAGTGATAGACCTCTTTCTCCACATTTACAAATATATAAAGTACAAGTTACTAGTTTTTTCTCTATTATGCACAGATTGACTGGTATCTTGCTATTCCTTTTATTAATGATACTTTCTTGGTATTTCATATTACATGTTTACTTTCCTGAGTTACTTATAGTAAGGTACTTAAATGCATTATTATTCACTCCTGTTGCTAAATTAGCTTATGTCTTATGTTTTATAAGTTTTGTATATCATTTTCTTAATGGTATTCGTCATTTATTGTGGGATGTTGGGCTTAATTTAGAAATTACTGGCGTTTCAAGGAGTGCTATACTGCTGACAGTAACGCTACTTCTTTCTACTATGGCTTTTTTATTTATGTTTATATGAGTCAATCTGGAAATTCAGTACATCATTGGTGGGTCCAGCGTGTTTCTGCGGTAATTTTACTATTCCTGTTTCCTTGGTTTATCTATTCATTTTCTTGCGCATTTTATACTGATAGCTCTTTGTCTTTTAGTGAAAAATTTATTAATCACCCTTTAGAGCTTTTATTTTTTGTTGTATTGTTGTATTGCATTTTTTGGCACGCAGTTCTTGGAATGCAGGTAGTGTGTGAAGATTATATACACAGCGTATCTCTAAGGATTTTTACAATTACATGCATAAAGTACTTATCAAGCATTACTTATATAGTCCTTGCTTTTACAATCTTTATCTTCTACAGGCATATTTTCTTGTAAAATCACCGGTTCTGTGTTAACATATTATTAACGTACTCATTTTATTATTAAGTTATAGTGATTCTGGTTTAACAATATGCTTGCAAGTCTTACGCTAGGAGTAAGGAGCCTATTTACTTCATCTGAGCCTAGCACAACTTATGTAAAAGACCTTAGAAAGGTAATTACGTATGATAGAAGGAAATGTCAGTACCCAAAAAATTACGATGAAATTGTAAAATCTGGGAAAATTATAGAAGCTAAGAATAGCAAGGATGAGACTATATATAAACTTTTATATGGCGAGGAAGACAAAGATGGAAGACAACCAAGTTTTGATTTAGCTCCTGTTGAAAGCACTGGAAGTAAAGAGAAAAGTGTAAAATTTCACTACTTCACTATTAACTTTTTAGTTGACCCAGATAAAGATGCACGCGAGTTTCGCAGTAGCAATCGTAGTTATTATAGTAAATATTATAAACCATTTGGGTTTTTAAAAATCGATCTTGAAAAACATATTCCAATTTTTGAAGCTGAAAAAACTAAGGATTCTCAATATCCGTTTGAATTAACTAACTCTTCTGTGCTAACTAAAGAGGTAAAAAATAAAGAAGGTAAAGTTCAGGAAGTTGTTGATGAAAAAGGAAGAAATGGAAAATTACTATACACTAGTGATTACAAGAAGCTAAGCACCCATTTTTCAGAAATTAGAGATCAGAATAATAACTTGGAGCTAGATAAAAGTCTTATATCTGTTCCTATTATTTTCGTTGCAAGCTTGGCTAAAGTTTGTACTAAATTGTTGACTTCTCTTCCTATAAAGTTAGGGGAGCATTTAATAAGCAAACAAAACCCAATTGCAAAGTCTTTTGGCTATCTTTTGTTCACCCCTGCGATGGCAGTGAAGAATTCAGTAAATATGGTAGCTACAATACTTAAGGCTCCAATTTTATTGTTTGTAGCAAATGAGAAAAAATATGGTGATGCTTACTTTACTATGTGGAAACACCAATTGAAAGGATGTTGGGAAGAAGCAAAAAGTGACTTTAATGTTATTAAAGGTGGAGAAAGAGAAGCAGAACAAAAAGAAAAGCGCCCTAATCTCGATACAATTATAGGTACATGGGATGAGCTTGACGCTAGAAGGCCAGGTATTGAAAAAGGCTTGGAGAAGCCGTCAAATAAAAGTAGTGAAAGTATAGATAAATCTAGAGAACCAGGTGTTGGAAAAAGCTTAAATAATGAAAGCATAGCTGAGTCTAGAAAAAAGGCTATTGCTCAGGAGAAATTGAGCAACCATGCTGATAAAGTACTAAGCAAACGAAATTCATTGCAAGATGAAAGAATTCAATCATCTTCTCGCTAGTTAGCCATTACTCTGCTGAATATCTACTCTCTATCTTAACTATTCCACAACAAAAACTTGCATGCATTTTGCCCTCGGTATAAGATATTAATTAAATAATTAATATCTTAACTAAATGCGTCCTGTAATATTGTGTGGTGGTAGTGGCAGTAGACTTTGGCCTTTATCTAAGCCAAAGCAATTTCAGAAAATATTTAGTCAGAACACTATGTTTCACAACACTTTGTTGAGGCTAAAAAGTAGTTATATGCCACCCATAATTACCACAAATATACAGTACGAGTCGTTAGTGAAGAAGGAGTTGCATGCGCTGCGAGAATATAAAGTGATTTTCGAACCAGTGAAAATTGGAACAGCAGCGGCGATATTAATTGCTGCACTTCTCTGCAATGAAAACGAGACAATGTTAATTCTGCCTTCAGATCATTTCATAGGCGATTTAAATAATTTTTATGCTTCTATTGAGAAAGCGTCTAAGTTAGCCTCTGAAACTAACTCTATAGTAACTTTTGGGGTTAAGCCTCATGAATTCAATTCTGAATACGGCTATATAAATGCAGTATATGATCAGAAAGAAAAATGTCATATAGTGAAAGATTTTACAGAAAAACCCGAGCGTAAGTTAAGTAACGATCATTATTGGAACTCTGGAATATTTGTATTTAAAGCAAAACGCTACATAGATGAGATCAAAAAATCTGCCCCGAATCTTTACAATTCATGTTTTGCAAGTGTGAAACATTTCACACCGCAAGAGAGATTTCTATATTTAAAACAACGAGATTTTGCAGGAATTGAAGGCATATCTATTGATTACTTGGTAATGGAAAAAGCAAAAAACGTTGCAATGATAGAAGCTAATTTCGATTGGTTGGATGTTGGAACTTGGAATTCAGTTTTAGAATTGAGTGAGAAGTTTAGTAAAGAACCGGCATCATTTCAGCAAGTAACCAGAAAAAAAGAACCAGTGTCAGTTACTTGGGTGGCAGAAAGTAATGCAAAGAATTTATTAAGTGGAGCTTGTAAGCAACTAAACAAAAGCCTAATTTCATTTATTCATAAAGTTAAGGAAGTAAAGGCGATAAGAAAAGAAGTTAAACCATGGGGATTTTGTAGTATAATTTTAATGAGCGAAAATTTTCTTATAAAATATCTTTTTATAAATCCATTAAGCTGCACTTCTAAGCAATTTCATCACTATAGAGATGAATGCCATATAGTGCTATCAGGAGTTGGGTATGTTAGTTTAGAAGACAAAGAATATGCTATAGCAAAAGACCATATGATAGAAATCCCAAGGGAAGTTTCCCATAGGATTGAAAATAGAAGCACAAGCTCTCCACTTGAAATAGTTGAATTTCAGATAGGAGAGCATTTATCTGATAATGATATAGTGAGATTGGATGATGTATATGGAAGAATATGGTAACGCCATAAATGCATTTGTTGGCAATTTATAATATGGGTATAGCTTCTTTATGTAAAAAATAATATTTACTAAATCTTAATATTTTAAACCTATACCCATATTTTAATAAATAATGAGTTGTAATTAATATGAAGGATCCATTTAAAAGTGACAATTATAGAGAAAATCTCGGTTTCCTTAAAGAAGCTATAAAAGCAAGAGATGAGTTAGTAACTATTAGACATTATAATAAAACGGTAAGGGATTTATCTCAGGCATTAAAGCGTTTTACAGATAAGGCAGAAGATGTAGCTAAGTTTGTTATACGTGGTGACTCAATTGATTATGTAAAATCGATGAATGGAAGGCCATCAATTCTTAAGATATTAAAGGGAATATTGAATAGAATCTTTGGAAGAAATGTTCCAGTTAAGAATATAAGTAGTTTTATTGATAAATTACCTCCTCCTACTTCAATGACAATCTTTGAATATCTAGAGGCTTGTCGTAAAATTTCAGGTTTGGAGCAAGTTGAAAGAGGAAATATTGCAATAGCTCCAGAAAAGCCAGAACGCAGTTTTCTAAAAGAAGATAGACAAGTGGATGTTAATTATAATGATTCAGGCCATGGAAATTCATTAGATGAAAAGCCTGGATACAAAGAGATATCAAATTATCAAGAGAAGAAGAGTAAAATTTTGACAGAAAATTCACAAAGTTCAAAATCGTCTAAAGAAGAGCCAATTTATGCAACAGTTCCTAAAAAACATATAGAAGCAAAAAGAGAACTTAAACAAAAACAACAATCTAAACCTCCAATATTGCCAAAACCATCAATAGCACTCCCATTGCCAAAAAAAATGTTTGCTGCTGGTCAAGAAGTTAGACAAAAACCAAAAGTAGTAGGAACTGTTCCTAAATCAACTAAAGATAAACCTGAATTACCACCAAAACTTAAAAATTTAGGTCATACTGATCAAAAATCAAGCACAAAGCTAGAAATGGTAGTATCTTCTATGGAAAAAGATAAACCTAAATTACCACCAAAACTTAAAAATTTAGGTCATGCTGATCAAAAATCAAGCACAAAGCTAGGAATGGTAGTATCTTCTATGGAAAAAGAAATTAATTATAATATCGATATTAAAGTACAAGAGATAAGAAAAAAATTCAAACAAAATCAAGCAAAAGAAAATCCTAATGCGCAAACTATTGAAAGCAGGACTACTCCTGTTGCACAAGTGAATATAGATGTGGAGAAAAAAACTAGGCCATCACCAAAAGTTGCTTCCCAATCTCGCTTATTTCCAATGGGGGATGAAATATCTCAGATGAATCTCTTATCAGCAAAATCTGATCCGAGACCTCATGTTAGCAAAAGAGCTCTTCTCACAGATGTAAATGTAAAGCAAATAGTTGTACAATTTGAAAATTATGGAAGGAAAGAATCATAACTTATTGAATAAACCCAATAATATTCTTGATTTCTTTTATGTTATAGAAGCACAAGCTCTCCACTTGAAATAGTTGAATTTCAGATAGGAGAGCATTTATCTGATAATGATATAGTGAGGTTGGATGATGTATATGGAAGATTTTGAAATTCTAATGTTAAAGATACTCTATAAGTCTACTAAATTTAAGGAAGCAAAAATCTCTAGTTTTCAAATAAAGAAAAGTCTACAATTATACGAAGTTTCAAAAATATAATGTTTAACCTCAAAATATTTTGTAATGTCCATTGCCTTTGAAATTACTATGGCTGCTTGCTATTTGCGAGCGAAAAATGCCAGATTTTGCTCTATAATGACTTTGTTCTCTATTATCGGCATTGCCCTTGGAGTTGCAACACTAATAGTGGTGATGTCTGTGATGAACGGATTCAGAGCAAAGTTGCTTGACTCAATACTTGGCATTGATGGCCATATTAACGTTTATTTTGATAGGAACATAAATTCAGATTACTACGCAGTTTCAAAATCTATTGAGAGAATTCCTGGTATATTAAAAGCTACTCCTATGACCAATGATCAAGTCATTATTGCAGCAAATGGTAAAATTGCAGGTAGCGTAGTGCGAGGTGTGTCAACTAAAGACTTGCTTGATAGTACTGCCGTTACAAATAATGTAATTATAGGTGATGTAAAAAAATTTGATGAAGGGATAATAATAGGAGCACGATTGGCAGAAGCTTTGAACATTGACTATGGCGACGAAATTACGTTTATATCATCTGAAGAATTTGATGCATTACTTGGTGAAATGCCGCGAATGAAAAAATATAAAGTTATAGCAATATTTGATATGGGTATGTTTGAGTATGATAATACCTTGATATATATGCCTCTAAAATCAGCACAAGCCTTTTTTAATTATGAAAATAGCATAAAAAATATAGAAGTACTTGTAGACGACGTTACTAGAGCTGATAAGCTGGCAGATGCTATAGAAAAAGAAATAGGAATGGAAGCTGAAAGTTGGCAATCACAGCAAAGCCATTATTTTAGTGCTTTAAAAACTGAAAGAAATGTGATGTTTTTAATTCTTACTTTGATTATAGTTGTAGCAGCGTTTAATATTATCTCAAATTTAATGATGATAGTGCAAGAAAAGAAATCCGCGATTGCAATTATGCGTACATTTGGTGCAACAAGTGGAAGCATTATGCGCATATTTTGTGCTTGTGGTCTATTAATCGGTTTTACGGGAACTTGTCTTGGCTGTATTATAGGTGTCGTTTTTTCTCTCAATATCGAAAGCATTAGAGTGTTTTTAGAAAACATTACTAACGTCAAGCTGTTTGATCCTATGATATACTTTTTTTCAAGTTTACCAATGATATTAGTTCCTCAAGATGTAGTGAACATTTCTGCACTTGCATTATTCTTATCATTTTTAGCGACAATTGCTCCTGCATTACAGGCAGCTGCACAAGATCCTGCGGAGATATTACGTTATGAATGATACTCAGCAAAAGTACATAGGTTGGTTCTTAATTGTATTGTTATTTACCGGTTACATCACAATAAATAACATAATCTTTTTAAAAATAAATCAGCAAGAGAGTGAAAATAACGTGAAAACTTTAATGGAAGGCATGGATGAGCTTAGAATGTTACTTGAAGTTAATCAATCTAGAACGGAAAAAAGGATATTTGACTTAAAGAGAAGTCAGCATACTCAGTGTGAGCAAGGTGATAATAATTCAAGATGTAAGAACCTTGCAAAATTGCTGTTACTTGTGATTAAAATGAAGAATTCGTTATTGCGAGAAGCAAAATTTGATAACCATATAAATTCAATAAAGCCTTTGATATCAGAGCTTGATGATCCAGAGATAGAAAATGCAGTAAATGAATTGGAAAGTTTGAAAGAGGTAGATACTTTACGTGAGTTGAAGTTATCTTTTGAGAAGACCATTGCTGTTATTAACTACAATAAAAGTACATTGTCTAAAAAAATCATTTCAAACTGGATTAGAATACAAGATAAAAATGACCCATTAAGGGCAAAATTCGCAGAAATTGAGGAGTCAATAAACGATAATGATTGGCAGAGCATAGCTACTACAATAGGAGATTTAGCACACCCAGAATTCAAGCCATGGCTGAATAAATTGAATGGTCTTATTGTAGCTTCTAAGAATATTTCAACAATATATCATCACTTATTACAATATATCTCATGATTTATTTTATAATTTTCGCTTTTTCGTTTTTATTTGGCATATGGGTCAAGGTAAGTGGTGAAGTAATAAAATTAGAATTAGGCAATTACACTATAAGTATTGATCTATATTTCATTATTTTTACTTGTGTAGTTTTGTTATTTTTATTAATTACACTTGTACGCTTTTTTTCCTCCATTTCATCAACATTTGCCAACATAAGAAATAGAAGAAGGGATAGGGAAGAATTGCTTCTCTTTGAAGCTTTCTTTAGCATAGACTTAGACAATATAGAGAACGCCCAAAAGGTAGTTAAAAGTCTAAATGAGAAGAGCGATAGGTTGTCTTTAATAAAGCTCTTTAACTCAGGTAAGACGGGAAATTACAGCTTTTTCAGTAATGGTTTAACAGACATTGTAAATAAAAATCGTAACTTAGCTCTACTTCTAGCCAATAAGCTAATTGTTTACCTCAAACAAGAAAAGGTAGTCTTTCAAAAATTTATAGAATATTGCTCTAGCTCAATCAACGATAAAATGCTATCTATTCCCTTTCAAATAGAGCATTGCATATTGAAAGAAGATTGGATTAATGCAATTTTGAGATTAAAGGAAGCAGTTAAGTTCAATATTTTTCTTCCCTTTGACCATAAAGAAATGTTTGCAGTTTTTTATTGTGCTTTGGCAAAACAATATGAAAGTAAAGGGGATTTTAAAGGGGCTATAAAGTCTTTATTCAGAGCACAAAGTTATTATGCAACTTTTCGGCCCATCAATTATTTAAAGGCAGAATTATATATTAAACTTGGAAAAATCAGAAAAGCTTCTGCAGTGCTAGAGATAGAATATGCAGTAAATCCTACTCCTCAGTCAGCTAGAATGTACATCAATTTAAATAGTAAAGGTGCTGAAAGACTATACAACTTACGCCCTGATTATTATTTTAGTTACTGTTTACTTGCTTTGTCCTCAATGAGTTCAGGTAAATATGATCTTGCAAGTCAATATTTAGACACTGCTATCAAAAAAGCTAATTACATGTCAATCTACTTTATTGTAATACAGCTCAAGGTTACATTGCAAGAACACGACAAGGTAATTTATTGGCTAAACAAGATGGGCTCAGAAGCTTTGCCTGATCCAGGCTGGAAGTGTAAAAATTGTAACAGAGAACTAAAGCAATGGGATCATAAGTGTTCAAGTTGTAATAGTTTTAATTGTATTTATTATGTATTATAAGATTCCACAAAGTGTGATGGTATAGAAATTACCATTAGGCTACTTTCACATTGATATTGCTGAAGTTAGAACACTTTCTTAATATAATCCTTATCTTCAAACAATAAACCTGCAAGTTTCTTAGTTAGACTTGGTTTTAATGTCAAAAAAACTTGCTTTTAGACACTAACAGTTATATATTTTTAATAAATAGAGTTGTATACAAAATGAAGAGCTTAAAGGAATTATCCTTAAGAATTAAGAATATTAGGTCTGTCCAGAAAACCACGAAAATAATGCAAATGGTTTCTGCAGCAAAGTTATTACAAAGCCAAAAGAAATTATCAAATTCAAAATTATATATATCTAAGCTGCATAGCATTATTTCTTCATTAATGCTATCAGTTGATCAAAAATTACTGGCAAAAATTCTAAATGTCAGTAACGACAATTCTTATCTAGTATTCATTGTTGCGTCTGATCGTGGCTTATGCGGCAACTTTAACTCTTCTATTGTCAAATTTAGTCAAAATAAGTTAATCGCAAATGGCAAAAAAGTAGATATTGTATTTCTTGGTAAAAAAGCTTTTGATGTAGGTAAAAATAGATTTGACTCTAAAAGTATTTTAAAAATTGAAAATAGTAAGGGAATCACGTTAAAGCACGTAGAAGCTTTGGTTGATGGTATAGATTTAAGTAAATACGATAAAGTTAAAGTTTTTTATAGTAAATTCTATAATACCTTCACGCAAAAACCAATGTTGGAAACAATAAAACCATGGAGTGAAGACTCATCCTTGATTGACAACTCTCTGGCTGGTCCAACAATAGATTACGGCTATGAGTATGAACCACAAAATATTGAATTTATTTTAAAATCTTTGGTTCAAGATTACGTTGTAATTGCTCTTTACTCTGCTTTGCTTGAAAGTGCAACAAGTGAGAATAGTGCTAGAATGGTTGCTATGGAATCAGCAAACAGAAACACTAAAGAGATGCTGAACAAACTAGCATTGCTTTATAATCGTTCTCGTCAAGCAGCAATTACAACTGATTTAATTGAAGTTATAGGTGGTGCAGAGTCTTTATAAAAATCTAAGGAATAGAAAATGAATATATTAAATATTGCAGCAGATATCACTAAATTAATAAAAAAGCAGAATCAAGACGCGGAAGTTACAATATATGAGACTAATAAAACTTCAGTTTCTCAGCGTCTATCAAAAATTGAGCAAATATCACAATCTAAAAATTGCACTGTAGGAATCAGAGCTATAGCAGGTAAAAACAAAGCTGCGTATATTTCTACAAACGATTTGAATAATCTTAGTGATACGGTAAGCCAAGTGGTAGAAATGGCAAAGAATGCGCCAGAAGATCCTTGCATTAATTTTGCTGTAAATGGTAGTAATTATATCTCTTCTGCAGATTTAAGTATCTCAGATAATAATGTTGTAACCGTTGATAACCTAAAAGAAATTGCTGAAGCTGCAGAAAATTCAGCCCTTGCACATAAGAGTATCACTAATTCTGAAGGAGCCTCTTCTTCATACGCTTTAGTGAATACAGTATTATCGACTGTTTCTGGTTTTATTGGCTCGTTTAGTAAATCAACCTTTGCTAATCAGGTCTCTGTTGTTGCTGGAAGAGAAAGTGAAATGAAGGTTGGTTACGATTATGATATAGCATGTAATTTTAGTGATTTAAAGTTGCCAGAGTTAATAGGAAAAGAAGCAGCAAAAAGAGCAGTTGATCAATTGAATTCACGTACAATTAAAACTGGTAAATTTCCAGTTATTTTTGGAAAAAGAGCAGCAAAAGGGCTAGTAAAAAGTTTTGCTTCTGCTATAAATGGGAGCAGTATTATAAGCAACAGTTCTTTCTTGAGGGGTAGTTTAAACGCTCAGATTTTCAACGATAGAATTAATATTATCGATGACCCGTTGTTGCCAAGAGGCATAGCATCGAGACCATTTGATGGAGAAGGGATAACTAGCAAAAAAAATATATTTGTAAAAAACGGAATATTACAAAATTGGATTTTAGACTTATACTCGGCTAAAAAATTAGACTCAGAAACAACCGGAAGTGCAACTCGTGCAAGTAATGCTGCAGTTATTCCTGCAGCTAGTAACTTCTATATTGAGAATGGTAATGTATCGTTTGAAGAATTAATTCAGGAAGTGAAAAAGGGAGTATATGTAACTGATTTATTTGGTTTTGGTATCAATTTAATCAATGGTGATTACAGCCAAGGCGCTTCCGGATTTTTTATAGAAGATGGAAAAATAACGTATCCAATACATGAGATTACCATTGCTAGCAATTTGAAGGATATGTTTAGCAATTTAGTCGTTGCAGATGATCTAACTTTTTGTGGGCAATTTAATTCACCGACAATTAAAGTTAGCGAAATGACGGTTGCAGGTTCGCTTAACGATTAAAAAATTTATTTGCATCAAGTACAACAATTGTGTATTATTGTCATGTAATGTTAAGAATAGACTATGGAGTATAAAGGTTTAGTTTCAATAGCTAAGCTTAAAGCATTCTCAATCGTAATTTCAAAGTTTTTCATCACATTAGTAATATTAGTTAATAATTTAGGAGTTGTTTAAATGGAATTTGGTAATGTAAAATGGTTTAATGCCGAAAAAGGCTATGGTTTCATCAAGCCAGAAGGTAAAGGGGGTGATGTTTTTGTACATATTAGCACATTGGAACGTTCAGGAATAAGACCTGAGACACTTAAAGGAGAGAATAAAGAGAAGGGAATAAAAGGAGAAAGGGTGAGTTATGAGGTTAAAGAGGAGCGCGGTAGAAACGGAGAAGATAAAAAATCTGCAATAAATTTAAGATTGGAAGATTAATCTATTATGAAATCTTTTAACAGGATTAACGTATTGTGAATAATTTTCATGAGATGGGTCTACCAGCTTCGCTTACACAAGCTCTAGATAAAAATAATCTTTTCGTCCCAACTCCGATTCAAATACAAGCGATTCCCTTAGCGCTACAAGGTAAAGATATTCTCGGATCTGCTCAAACGGGAACTGGAAAAACTTTGGCATTTGCTATTCCGTTGGTTGCTAAGTTGCTGAATGAGCCTAACGCTGGTTCAGCTTTAGTCATTGTGCCAACCAGGGAGCTTGCGCATCAGGTAACAAATGAGATAAAAAAACTCTTATTTCAAAATTCTGCACTAAGGGTCGCTTTGCTGATAGGTGGTGAGCCTATTTTTAGGCAGCTAAATCAGCTTCAGAAAAAACCACAAATTGTAATAGGTACTCCTGGTCGTATTATAGACCATATTGAGCGTAAAACTTTGATTACTCGCAATGTTAGCGTTCTTGTGCTTGATGAAACGGATCGTATGTTTGATATGGGCTTTGGAATTCAAATTGAAGGGATCATGAAATATCTGCCAAAAATACGGCAGACTCTTATGTTTTCTGCAACTCTTCCTAGTGATATAGTTAAACTTACTGAGAAGTACCTTAATCGACCAGAACGTATTTCTGTTGATTGTGAGACTACAACTTCTGTAAAAATTAAGCAAGAAATTGTTTATGCATCAGAATCAGAAAAATATGAAAAGCTTGTTACACAACTATGTCAGCGCGAAGGATCAATCATTATCTTTGTCAAAACAAAGCAAGGAGCGGATCAGCTAGCTAGCAGATTGCACAAAGATGACTATAGCGCTTTAGCAATTCATGGTGATTTAAGGCAGCACAAGCGCGAAAGGGTCATTAATTCTTTTCGTCGTGGCCATAATCAAATCATGGTTGCAACAGATGTTGCTTCTCGCGGCCTTGATATTCCCCACATTCAACATGTTATCAATTATGATGCACCACAATCGCAAGCTGACTATATTCATCGTATAGGTAGAACTGCACGCGCTGGAGCTGAAGGGTATGCGCTATCTTTTGTTACACCTCAAGATAAGAGAAGACTGCCTGCACTGGCAGACAAAGAAGGAGAGCCAAATTTTGATTGTAGTGTGCAATTTAAAAAACGTAACAGCAAAAAGGTCTTTAAAAGGCCAAGTACGTTAAAGACTAAATACGGTAGAAAAAAGATCAATGCATTTAAGAAGAAAAGCAGAGTACTAGAAAAAGCGTATTAAATAGGATTTACCTACAACTTGATAAGCGTAAAACTCGTCATTCCGCTACTCATTAGCGGAATCTATGCTGAGATATCGCGGTGCTATGACGTAGATCCATAGTGGGGATTCAAATTGGCTACAGCGAACTCCTGGATTTCAATTTTTTTAATAATTGTGTGCTATTCATTATATATGAGTTCCCACTTTTAAAGAGAATAGAAGATGATTTCCAAAAACTTAGAGGCAAGTTTGAATAGAGCGCTACTCATTGCTTCTAATTTTAATCTAAAATATGCGAAAGTAGAACATTTATTGCTGGCGTTAACTAAAGACGTGGACGTAAATTACGTTTTATCAAGATGTAATATCAGAGCCGATGAAATCATCAATATGGATAACATTCTATCAAGATGCAATATTAAGGCTAATGATTATAATAATAATATAAAAGGGTTTTTACAAAGCAGTTCTGAATTGATTATCAGTGGAGTTAAACCTAGCTCAATGTTTCAATGCATAATACACAGAGCAATAATACGGGCTCATAGCTTGGGGAAAAAAGAAATAAATGGAGCAAGTGTTCTAGTAGAAATTTTGTCTGGGCAAGATTTCTACGTTGAAGATCTATTGCAGAAACAAAGTGCGAAAGATTCCAATTTGATTTACCATATATCTAATATGAAATACTCTAACGATATAGATGAATACACCACCAATCATAAAGTAAAACTTGATAAAAATAATGACGCTCCTACTACAGTAAATAAAGGTGAGCTACTAAAAGATGAGGAAATTCTACAAAGTTATTGTAAAAATTTAAATGACTATGCAAGAAGCAAAAAAATAGATTATGTTATTGGTCGTGATTATGAATTAAATCGCACTATAGAAATATTATTGAGGCGTAGAAAAAACAACCCTTTATATGTTGGAGACCCAGGTGTTGGCAAAACAACAATAGTTGAGGGTTTGGTATTGAAGATCATTGAAGGCAGTGTTCCGAGTGCGCTCAGGTCCAGTGTAATTTATGCTTTGGATTTAGGATCACTCCTTGCAGGGACACGCTACAGAGGTGATTTTGAAGAGAGAATAAAATCTATAATAAAAGCGATTGAGGCAAAACCAGGTGCTATCCTTTTTATTGACGAAATACACACTATCATTGGAGCAGGTTCTACAAGTGGTAGCTTTCTTGATGCAGGTAACCTACTCAAACCTGCGCTTGCAAGAGGTACACTGCGTTGTATAGGTGCAACTACATATAGAGAATACAGCACTAGTTTTGAAAAAGATAAAGCACTAGCGAGAAGGTTTCAAAAAATTAATGTTAAAGAATCTTCTGTTAATGAAACGATAAAGATACTAGATGGTATAAAGCACTACTATGAAGGGTATCATGGAGTATATTATACAAAGAATGCCATTAGGTCTGCGGCTGAACTTTCGCATAAGTATATTACTGGGCGAATATTACCTGATAAAGCGGTTGATGTTATTGATGAGGCAGGAGCATATTGTAAATTGCTAAGAAACAGGGGTAAAATTGTAAATAGTAGAGATATTAAGAATACCATTACTAGAATTACAAATGTGCCTTGCGGATCTGAATCTGATGATTTGCAGAAAGTAAAGTCTTTAAAAGCTAATCTAGAGAAGGTGATTTTTGGCCAAGAGCAGGCAATAGAATCTCTTGTTAGTTCTATTAAAATTGCTAAATCTGGGTTGAGAAATTACAATAAGCCTTTAGCAAATTATCTTTTTGCAGGGCCAACCGGTGTTGGTAAAACCGAGCTAGCAAAACAATTAGCAGAAAGCATGGGCATGAATCTTATACGCTTTGATATGTCCGAATACATTGAATCTCATACGATATCAAGGATGATTGGTTCTCCTCCTGGATATGTAGGTTATGATCAGGGTGGATTACTCACAGAGTCTGTATCTAACAATCAATATAGTGTTGTGTTGCTTGATGAAATTGAAAAGGCCCATAGCGATATCTATAATATATTGCTACAAATTATGGATTATGGTTGTGTTACAGACACTTACGGACGTAAAGTTAACTTTTCCAATATAATTTTAATTATGACAACTAATGCAGGAGCAGTTGAACGCAGCAAAAGTTTTGTTGGCTTTGGGCATAAAAATTTTAACATTGGTGATAGTGAAAAAGCGATAGAACAGGTTTTTAGCCCTGAATTTCGTAATCGTCTTGATGCGATTATTTCTTTTTCTGACTTAAGTACGGATGTGATTTTGCATATTGTGGACAAATTTGTCCTAGAACTGAAAAAGCAACTGACGCAAAAAGGCATAAACTGCTTGGTAGAGGATGAAGTGAAATCTTATCTTGTACAAATGGGTTATAGTAAAGAAATGGGAGCACGTCCGATAGAGAGACTTATTGAAAAAGAGATAAAAAGTTACTTAGCGGAAGAAATACTGAATCGTAAATTAACAAAAGGAAAGAAATTAAGAATTTATATGAATAAAGTAGCAAATAAAATTGCTTTTGATATAGTTTAAAATCCTTGTATTGAACTTCATCTTTGTTACAATTTATAACTTAAATTTAATTTGAATTATAGTGATAAGTGATAAAGTAAAACAAGTTCTAAGCTACTACGAAAGTGAAAACCCCGGGGTAAAAGCAAACCTTACTCGTATTCTCATGCATGGAAAGCTTGGTGGCACTGGCAAGTTAGTGATTCTGCCTGTAGACCAAGGGTTTGAGCACGGGCCAATAAAAAGCTTTGAAGTTAATCCCGATGCTTATGACCCACATTATCATTTTCAGCTTGCGGTTGATTCGGGAGTAAGTGCATATGCTGCTCCACTTGGTATGATTGAAGCTGGTGCTTCGACTTATGCTGGAATGCTCCCACTTATTTTGAAACTTAATAGTTCCAACTCCTTACATTCAAAAAATCTGACTTCTGATCAAGCAATAACCTCTTCTGTGAAAGATGCGCTGCGTTTGGGCTGCTTGGCTGTTGGATTTACTATATATCCTGGTTCTGCCAAGTGTTTTGATATGATGGAAGAAGCTCGTGAAATCGTAGCTGAAGCCAAATCTTATGGGCTTGCAGTAGTGCTATGGTCTTATCCACGTGGTGAAGGAATTTCCAAAGAAGGTGAAACAGCAGTTGATGTTATTGCCTATGCTGCGCACATAGCAGCTTTACTTGGCGCTAATATAATCAAAGTAAAGCTTCCAACTAGATATTTGGAAAAAGAAAAGATAGAAACAGAAAATATTGAATCATTATCTAAAAGAATTGAATATATTAAAAAATCTTGCTTTGCAGGGAAAAGAATAGTAGTTTTTTCTGGTGGCGAATCGAAGGAAGTAGATGACATATGCAATGAAGCGAAAGAAATTAAGCAGGGAGGTGGTAATGGTTCAATCATTGGACGTAACACTTTTCAACGCAAAAGGGAGGAAGCTTTATCTATGCTAAAAGATATAATGGATATCTACACATAAAAAACGGCTGGGTGGCAGAATGGCTTATGCGGAGGACTGCAAATCCTTTTATACCGGTTCAATTCCGGTCCCGGCCTCTTTCATTTTCTATATCTTGTAAAAGTTGCTCAATTCAACAGTAGCTTTAAGTGTGTAACCTATAGAGAAAATTATTCATAAGTAAAATCAATTCTTTTTAAGTTATGGTTATACTCTTATAGCGTTTCATGGTAAAAAATAAACTAAAAATAAGCAAAGTGTTTTACAAAATGATATTACGTAATTTATTGTTTTTACTGCCGCCTGAAGTTGCTCACTCTTTGGCAATCATGGCATTAAAGAAAATACCTTATAAGAATCCTATAGAGCTACCAGAATCTTTGAGTGTGAATTTTTTTGGTAATAAGCTCAGAAGCCCCGTAGGCTTGGCTGCAGGTTTTGACAAAAATGCAGAAGTTATAAAGCCTATGCTTTCATTTGGTTTTGGGTTTATTGAAACTGGTACTGTAACTCGTAATCCACAATATGGAAACAAAAAACCAAGAATTTTTCGGTTAATTAAAGATCAAGGGGTAATTAACAGATTGGGATTTAACAATAAAGGAATAGACTATTTTCTTAAACAAATAGATGAAACCAAGCTTGATGACTGCATTTTTGGTATAAATATAGGAAAAAATAGTGCATCGAAAGACCAAATCCGTGATTATGTTGATTTAATAAAGATGGTATATGGAAAAAGCAATTATATAGTGCTGAACATCTCATCCCCAAACACGCCTAATTTACGCAATCTGCACAATAAGCAAGAATTATCGGAATTGTTGAAATCCATCCGGAAATCAATTGATAATTCTAAATCCATACCAATAATATTAAAAATCTCACCAGATATAGATCAGCAAACGAAAGAAAATATCGCTGAGCTTGCGTTGGAATATAAGATTGACGGATTAACAGTAAGCAACACTACGGTAAGTAGAGATAATCTGCATTCCCACCACAACGAAAGTGGCGGATTGAGTGGCAAACCACTGTTCAAACTTTCAACCGAGTTATTGGGCGATATGTACAAATTTACTAAGGGCAAAATATTATTGATAGGGTGCGGAGGAATCTCAAGTGGTGCTGATGCATATAAAAAAATAAAGGCAGGAGCCTCTTTAGTGCAACTGTACACTGCTCTCATATACCAAGGGCCTCAAGTTGTGGATAAAATCAATCTGGAACTTGCAGAATTAGTAAGAAGGGATGGATTTAGTAACATTAGTGAGGTGGTGGGTTGTATACATTAATTTTGAAAGTTGTTGATATTATTTTAGTAAAACTAAACTAATTCTCTGATATAAAGGTGTGGTAGGAAGTGCTTTTCTTTTAAACAATGGGTATGAAAAATTTGAATGATGCAATATCTAAAATCATTGATTATAAATTTACAAATTATGCAATATTAGAAGAGGCACTAACTCACCCAAGCGTAAATAAAAGGAATAGCAAAAACCAGATTGTAAGCTACGAAAGACTAGAGTTTTTGGGCGATAGTGTTTTGAATATGGTCGTATCTGCCACACTGTTTAAACTATTTCCTGAAGAAAAAGAAGGAGCATTGGCAAAAAGAAAGACGGATTTAGTTTGTGGCAACACCATTGCTAATGTTGCTAAAGAAATAAAATTAGGCAGCTTTATCATTATGAATAATAGTGAACGCTGCAATGGAGGAAGATGTAACCTAAAAAATTTAGAAAACTCGCTTGAAGCACTAATAGGTGCAATTTATATTGATGGCGGGCTTGAAAATGTTGAAAAATTTATTATCCAATATTGGGAAAAGCTAGCTAAAAGTATGCTTGACCCCCCTCAAGATCCTAAAACCTCACTGCAAGAGTGGACTCAGAAAAGCAAATTGCCTTTACCAGAATATGAGCTTGTAAAACAAACTGGACCAGCACACAATCCTGAATTTACTATATCAGTTTGCATAGAAGATTATGGTAAAGTTTCTGCATGCGCTTCTAGTAAGAAGATTGCTGAACAAAAAGCTGCTGAGTTGATGCTAGAAAAAATTGGAAAAAACGCTTCAGTTTAGGCAAAATAGGCATTAATGTAAGTTTTAAGGAAGCTAATAGCGTTTAGGGGAAATGGTCAATTTAAGGAGAAGCATAGTATTATTCATAAAAAAGTTGATCTACCAAAAATTAAGCCTTATGTGGTGGAATATCAATGGCCGTTGTTGGAGATGCGGAAAAAAAAGAAGTAGCAAGTTACCAAAAGGTGTTATGCCAGATACATTTGGTCCAAGAGTTGTTTTGTGAAGTTGACAGAGTCAAGGAGAATGAAAGTTTTAAAAAATAGCATATTTTTTAATTATAAAATTTAATATTAACTGATATAGCTAACCCAAGAAAGGTTTTCCTACGTCATACCGCCGCGGTATCTCAGCATAGATTCCGCTAACAAGTAGCGGAATGACGAATTTTTGTTTTTCAAATTATCGGTAAATCTAAGTCAGTTTAGCTATATTATCTCTCACACTGCTTAGCTGAACAGATACCATAAAAGATAGCTAGAAAGCAATTGCACTTGCAGCAAATTTCAAGATACAAGCTTCTGTATTTATTTTAAATTAAAAAAAGCTCAAGAAAAATAAAGTCAATTTTTGGTATCTGTTCAGCAGAGTGGCAAAATAAGGTAGACGAGAAAAGACAACTATAGGAACAAATGGGTGTCATGCCAGTGCGTGACACTGGCATCCAGTCCTTTCGCACAGTTCCATCAAAAACGTTGTAAAGGATTAACCGCTTTCGTGTTTACCAACTTAGTGCCCAATCTGGATCCCAGTGTCAAGCACTGGGATGACAAGAAAGGGAGCACTGGATTTTTGTTTCAGTATTTGTACATTAGCCATGCATCTGAACAGATACAATTTTTGACGTCCCAAATATTACAGAATGTAGTTGGTTGATTGAGTAAAAACCAGTGAACGGTCAGGTTAAAACATGTTTTTAAATTTTTGCCAAAATCCTGGTTTATTATCATTAACCTTTGTAAATGTTATATTTAAACTGTATTTCGGATCATTTGGCACGTCGTATTTTATGCTAAATGTTGAAACTTTATCGTTATTGTAAATATGCACATCATCATATGATAGCTTTGTTGTGTAACACTTTACATGCTTTTGCTTATCATACACTAAATCGCCTGACTCCCTTTCTAGTTCCACAAATTTCGTTTTTTTCTGACATTCCTTTATTTTTATTAAATCCTTATCTAGTGATATTGAAACTGGCAGCGTATTTCCAGCGTATTCTTTAGCTAAAAGTTCACTTTGAGGATACATTTTTATTTCCCTGCCAAAATGTGAGTCTATGAAATTATTGCTCCAAAATTTATCGCCAGAATGTACGTATTCGTCAGTAGCATACGGTACACCACCATAACTGCATTGAACTTTATAATCTCCAACACCGTTGTTTTGAAAAAAATCGTGAATGGCAGTGTAGCTACCGGCAGCATCATTTATGTAATCCATTACTTTATTCCTTAAACTTTTGGTTTATTATATCATAATCATTATGCCAATCAATCAAAAAAGCTCTTCCTTGCTGTTTTTAGAGCTGATTTTAAGCAAGTGCTCTTGATTAGTTGGGAGCATATTTATAAGATTGTGACATTCGTGCCTCCCAGTTTTTCACATACTGCTGAATCAATTCAGGATAATCTGTAATAATTAATAAATTTTCAGCATTTCCTTTTTTAGCTGTCTTACTCAGGTTAAACGACCCTGTGATAACTTTTTGATTATCAACAATCATTATCTTATTATGAGCAATTTTTGGCTTATCATCGATCCAAACTGGTACTCCACCTGAAAATAATTCATTTATAACACTATATTTTGAGTAGAGTTGCGATTTATCTAAAATGACTTTAACATCAACGCCACGTTCTTTAGCATTGATCAAAGATTTTGCAATTGTTCCAAGAGTAAATGTATATTCTTGAACTAGGATAGATTTTTTAGACTGATCTATTACGCTGATTATCGGCATAGCACAATCTTCTCCAGGTGAAAAGCAAACCGTAGCTTTTGGGCAGGGCGAAAATATAAAACCCGCATAGTAATACAGAGAAAAACACATTAACAAGAATAAAAAGTGAAAAAGCCTCACAACAACCCACCCCAGGATATACGGCGATAGGCTACATCATAATTTAATCACCTGTCAATAGACTTCTTGCATAACCATATAACAAACTTTTATTGGGAATAGAAACGAAAAAACTTACTTGACACCCTTTGCCAGCCCCCTTATCATAAAACTGAAGGTATTCAGTTATCTTCATCTGTGCAGATTAAACAGCAAAAAAACAACGTAGTTGGCGTCTTATTTTTAATTTTTTGCACTATGTGCACCTTATGTCTTCACAACATTTCTAGGTTTTTACCTATATAAGCTGAAACGCGCTTATAAGTCGTTTAAGACAGTATAGTACGCCAATTTGAAGGATTAGAGAGTGAACACTAATTACCACGGGGTTTCTTTTGCCTTTTTTTCTGCTTAGTAAATTTCTTAAACATTTTAGCTAAGGTTAGTTGCACTTAAAAGCAGCTAAATTGCAGTGTTTAAGACTTAAAAAACGCCAAATACTGAAAATAGACAATGACCAGGGCTTCCTTTGCCTTTTTTTTTGTTTGGTAAATTTCTTAAACATTTATAGCTAAACGACAACCGTCATCCCGCTGCTTGTTAGCGGGATCTATGCTAAGAGATACCGCGGCGGTATGACGGTTCGTGGTGGGATGACGGTTCGCGGTGGCATGACGTAGGACTGCTGTCATTCCAGTCTGGAATCCAGCTTTTGATCGAAAATGTTGTATAGTGCACAATCAATTTTTCTGGATTCCAATGTCTGGGCACTGCCGTCTTGGATGGAAACCAGTGTCAGCTACTTGAATGACGAGAAAGGAGCTACTTGGATGACAAGAAAGTGGGCACTGGAATCTACCGTCTTAAGAGTCAAGATAAAAATTGTTATTTTTTATCATGGCATTTAAACAAACGATAATTTTTCTCATGACAGCAACTAATGCAACCTTAGCAGCTTTGCCAGAATCAACCAAACGCTGCTTTCATTTTTCTGTTGTGGCGCATAGCAACAAGAGCTGACATGTATAGTGCTTTCCTTGCATCTCCTTTGATTTGAGCTTTGCCAACTTTTCTTCCACTTTCGCTAGTTTTAGGTGCAACTCCAACCAAGCATGCAATTTCTCTATTCTCTAATCTACCAAACCTCTGTCAGTAGAACGCTCGCCGTCTTTGACCCAATACCTTTATAGCTGATTAAAAGCTCATTTTTTCCTTTCAATTCAGCTATCACGTCTTCTATGTCTTGCCTAATTTCCTTCAATTGTTTTTCAGCAAACTCTATCTGTCTTTCTATATATTCTCTAGCTTTTCCCGTTGCATTTTGCAGACGACACTTATTTGCATGATTTAAATTACGCTCAACTGCTCCTAGCTCCTTTAATTCTTCTTGCTTTTGTACATCCTTTTACTTCACCGTCTTTACTGATAAATTCAGCGTATTTTTCCAGTAATTTAGCATCCAATTTGTCAGTTTTTGCGAAGTGATTGCAAGCTTTGGCAAATGCATATACCCGATTCGGGTGAGCTTTATGGACAGTTATCTTGTAACAATTTTGCAACGAGTTTTTCGTAGCCGCCGGTTTACACATAACTTGATGGGTAAATCGACTATATTTGTTTCTATAAACTTAGATATAGCATCATTCATGTTTGCTATGCGCTTATGCTTGCCATTAATTCAATGTTCCCTTGGAAACATCTACTCCCATAAAATTTATTCTAGCCATTTTTTTACCTATAAATATAATCAATGCAAATGTTGTATACAGGATTGTAATTCGATCTTTTAGATCCACCTACCGTTCGTACTACATTTTGCTTTAAGCCAGCAACGGTTTTTACCCAGACACAGTATCACTCCTTTGCTTATCATAGTCTTTTGACTTTTTTTAAGATACAATCCAGGTCTTTTTTTTTAGACTGGATCCTATCATAGGATGACAGAAGCAGACACTCCACATTGTCATTCCAGTGCTTTGACTACTTGGATCCAGCTGAGTTGGTGAGTATAAAAGTATAGCTAATGCGAGCTCTACGTCATGCCGCCGTGGTATCTCTTAGCCGCTAACACGTAGCGGGATGACGGTTGTCAGGGTGTCATCCAGTACCTTCTCTTGTCATCCCAGTGCCCAGACACTGGGATGGCTTTGTTGCATAGCACCTTAAGCAGTGATGGTTTACGACAAATTTATGTAATGATTTCAAATTTAGCCATACCAATATCAGTGAATTTGTTGAGCAAATAGCACTTAATTAGTAATTCTTTTTCACGATTTACTTCAGATTTATTCCTAAAGCTAAATCCAAATACTTGCTTCAACCTTGAGAAAAATCCTTCTATGTAAGATCTCTTTCCATAAATTGCTTCCTTTTTCCACTCTTTTACACCATCTTGTCCATATAATTTTATTAACCTAATAGCAGCATTTCTGTCAGACATATAATCTATTTTTGAATGTTCTGCTGCATCCTTTTTTGGTAGAACTTTTGTCTTTATATCGTATTTCTTACACAATTTATAAAGTTTGTGCCTATCGTATGCCCTATCTGCATATAATTTTGTGCTGAAAATTAACTTCTTCAAGCAAATCGCAAGCTCCATAGTGGTCAGAGTAGACGCCATTACTGTATCTTGCAGCTATAGCTTTTTTACTATTCACACTTAACATAACATGTAACTTTCTTACTTGCTCGTAGCTTCGGTACTTTCTATCTGCACTGTTTTCCTTACTGTGGCCAGGAGTGTTACTGTAAATGCTGATACTTGTGCTATCTATGATAATTTCAATATTTTCCATGTTGCTTTTATCAACCCTGCAATCATTTATCTTAATATTAAGTTTTTTAAACCTTCTTGATGCTTGTGAATAGCTGATAACTGCCAAATTTTTTCCTATTTGTTGCAGATATCCTTTTATAAACCCCACCGTTTGTCTTAAACCAATTCTAAAAAGATTGACAATTATATGCACCAAAATTACGACTTTATCACTGTAAATATAGTTGCCGCCCTGCATTTTTGGACTATTTTCATACCAATTTTCGATAGCTTCATCGATGTAACGAAAAATATTTCCCCTTTTTTCAAGGAATTTGTTATATTCGTTTTGGTTACTGACTTTCATTTTCTGTGGCATATTTTTTCTTCAACAGTTAAATGGTTATTTATAATGAATTTTGTCAGTAGCCACCAGATTTTTTCGGTTGCTATGCAACAAAGCCCACTGGGATCCAGGAATTTTATTAAGTTGGTAAGCATAAAAGTAGCCGTTTTATGTTAAAGTACAACGTTTTGATGATTATGAAAAAGCTGGATTCCAGTGTCAAGGACTGGAATGACACCCTTCACGGGCTCTTTTAGTCATAAATATTTAAGAAATTTACCAAACGAAAAAAAAGGCAAAAGAAGCCCCGTGGTTATTATCCGCTTTAAAATATTGGCGTTTTTTATGTTTTAAACGCTTGACAAGCAAGATTTAGCTGCTTTTAATTGCAACTAACTTACGCTGCAAATGTTTAAGAAATTTACTAAGCAGAAAAAAAGACAAAGAATCCCCGAGTTAGCTAGTCTTTTACTATCTCTGTCGAGTATTGGCATTTTTTGATGTCTTGTAACGCTTTATAAGCGCGTTCAGCTTATTTAGATAAAAATCTAGATGTAGATGAAGTTTTGTAAAGACATACAGTATCTATATACTGCAAAAAATTGAACATAAGACGCCGATACATTAAGTAATCCTTACCTTTTAATCTGCAGATTGGCGAAAGCAAATACAATAGCTTCAGTCTCATGATAAGGGGGCTGGCAAAGGGTGTCAAGTAAGTTTTTTGTTTCTAACGGTTGTTGCCAAAAACTATACAAGAAGTCTTTTAAGATCAATCACTTATCTTCAAGGCTTGAATAAAAGCATTCTGTGGAATATTTACGTTCCCTATAGAATGTAACCTTTTTTTACCCTTTTTTTGCTTTTCAAGTAGTTTCATTCTTCGCGTTACATCTCCACCATAGAGTTTAGCTGTTACATCTTTTCTGTATGGGTTAATCGTTTCTCTGGCAATAATTTTTCCGCCCACTGCCGCTTGAATCGCGATTTTATATTGCTGACGTGGTATTAGATCCTTCAAGCGTGCACATATTTCACGCCCCCTTTTTTCTGCCCTACTTTTGTGAACAATACAGGCTAATGCATCTACGGGCTCTCCATTAATTAAAAAGCTTAATTTATCTATTTGACTTACCAGATAGCTGGAAATTTCCCAATCCAAGCTTGCATATCCTTTGGAAATTGATTTTAATCGATCATAAAAGTCAAAAACAACCTCAGACAGTGGTAATTTATATCTTAATAATGCTGTTGTTGTGTTACCAATGTAAGATAAATCTTCCTGTTCTCCCCTCCTTTCTTCACATAGAGATAGAATCTCTCCCAAGTATTGGTCGGGGACCATTATTGTTGCAGTAATCCACGGTTCCTCTACCATTTCAATCTTTATTGGATCTGGCATATCACTTGGGTTATGAATATTCAAAACTTCACCACTTTGTGTTGTAACCCTATATATAACACTCGGCGCAGTTGCTGTTAGATCTAAATCAAACTCTCTTTCGAGTCTTTCTTGAATAACTTCAAGATGCAACATTCCCAAAAAACCACAACGAAATCCATAGCCTAGTGCATTTGAAGTTTCAGCTTCAAAGGTAAAACTTGCATCATTTAAATGTAACTTTTCTAGAGCTTCCCTTAGATATTTAAAATCATCCGTTTTGTGAGGGAAAATGCTACAAAATACCACAGGATGCACTTCTTTAAATCCAGGAAGTGCTTCACTACAAGGTCTCTTTTCCTCAGTGATAGTGTTCCCTACCTTGCAGTCTGCTACTTCCTTCATTGAAGCAGTTATAAAACCAACTTCACCCGCTGAAAGCTCACTCGTCATAACTTTTTTAGGGGTGAAAATACCAATATTGTCCACTTGATATGTAGCATTATTAGACATCATAACAATTCTCATGCCTTTTTTTAGCACTCCATTTTTAACTCGCACTAAAATTACTACTCCTAAGTAAGTGTCATACCAACTATCAACTAAAATTGCTTGCAATGGAGCATTTACATCACCTTGAGGAGCTGGAAGTTTTGCCACTATTGCTTCCAGTACATCTTTTATTCCAAGACCAGTCTTGGCTGATATTAAAACTGACTCACTTGCGTCAATACCAATTATTTCCTCAACCTGGAGTTTTACCCTTTCTGGATCTGCAGCAGGAAGATCAACTTTATTGAGCACAACTATTATTTCATGGTTGTTGTCAATAGCTTTATATACATTTGCAAGGGTTTGTGCTTCAACGCCCTGGCTACTATCTACCACTAAAAGCGAACCTTCACATGCAGCTAAGCTTCGACTTACCTCATAAGAAAAATCAACGTGACCTGGGGTGTCCATGAGATTTAGGCAATATTGATTACCGTCGTTTGCCGTATAATTGAGTTTTACCGTCTGTGCTTTAATTGTAATGCCACGTTCACGCTCTATATCCATTGAATCGAGTATTTGATTGATCATTTCTCTTGCTTCAAGGCCGTTACATTTCTCTATTAAACGGTCAGCAAGCGTTGACTTACCGTGGTCTATATGCGCTATTATTGCAAAATTTCTTATGTTGTTCATTTATGGCTATTTTATTTAAGTAGAACCATTTTACATTTTAAGTGTTGTGAGGGCAATTATTTATTAAGAGACTATTTACTCCTTCAACATAGACGACACTTTTTTCGAGCAGGAAATCACTTTATTAACCATATAGTTTTCATGATTATTATCTATTTTAGGCAACTCATACAGATAATTTACCATCATCCCAGCCGACTGACTAATACCCTTTTCAGAAGTATCCGCCATCCAGTTTAATTGTTTTATCGATGCACCATTGCTTAAATGAAAATGCGCCACTGGATCATAGGCACTTCCATTATTGCTCTTAACCTTGAGCAAGTAATGTGCACATAGTTTAAGCATGCATTGTTTAGTTTCATTTGTACATTCAACGTTAGTTTTTAATTGCTCTGCACTTTCTAAAATTTCTGCACTAGATTGTTTTATATTTAGTTTGCCCAATAAAGTGACATCTTGGTTTAGATTGTTTTTTAGCCATTTCGTAAAGCCAGGTATTGGAGAAAGAGTTGCGTATGTTTTTATACTTTTAAACTCTTGTGACAGCTTTTCTACAACCCTTTTGATCAAAAAATTACCAAGGCTGATTCCAGATAACCCTGCTTGAGTATTTGATATTGAATAGAATATAGCAGTGCTTGCATTACTTGGATCATTTGAAGGTACCGACTCATCTAAAAGGTGTTGAATGTTATCTGCAATCTTATCCATTAATGCAACTTCTACAAAAATCAAAGGTTCGTTTGGTATCTTGTAATGAAAAAAAGCAAAACAGAGACCCAGCCTGTTTTTTAAGTCATCCCAAGAGGAAATTTTATGCACAGCTTCATATTTTATAAGTTTTTCTAGCAATGATGCAGGTGAATCCCAAGTGATTTGACGAAGATCGAGTAGATCAACATCAACCCAAGTATAGAGTATATTTTTTAATTCGTTCTCTAGTGGGTTCAAGCTTCTATGTTGGTTCTTTAGCTTAAGCACATCAGAACGCATATCAACAATAAACTTAAGGCCTTCTGGTAAAGAAATAAATTGCTTCAATATTTTAGAACGCGGTGATTCAAGAATTTTTATCAAATCTTGCTCAAACTTATAGCCTAACTCAGGATTTTGATTCTTTTGATACTCTTTTATTTTCTCGTCTATTTCCTCTTTATTCGGATTAAATTTTTCTGCCAGGGTTTCCAGAAATTTTATTTTACCTTTCTCTGATAAGCTTAAGTACAAATTACCAAGAGATACAGCATTCTTACGTGCTGAAACCTCCCCTCCCTTTGGATTTAAGCACTCGTTCATCTTCAAGACTAAACTATCGATATCGCGACTGTTACTTAAATCAGGACCGATGTTACCAATCCATGATCTTACAGCATCTGCCACTCCACCTAGTATTTTAAAAAAGCTCCTTACCGCTTTTTTGTCTTCAACTTTCACTATATCAGTTTTTACCAATGATTCTTTCGTCATAGATTCCCTTTATTATACATGGCTAATGCAAGTCAGGTTTCCCCACGTCATACCGCCGCGGTATCTCTAGATACCGCTAACAAGCAGCGGGATGACGAATTTGTCGTTTGTCAAATCGTCGGTAAACCCAAGTTATTTTAGCTACATGTAGCTTAAGTTAAAGGAAAATTTTAGCTACATAGCAGGCACTATTACTAGATTATTAATAATTCAGTAATACAATTAATTTCAGAATGTTAATGGGGAGCAAGATTATGGCAGAAGCAAAGAAAAATCCAATCGTTACATTAAACGCTCAAGCTAAAGAATTTGACTTCAGTAAATTAAGAGCTGCAGAGGATAATAAAGAAGCAAACTCTGGCGAAACAATGTACTTAGATTTCCACAGGATGAATTTCGTTATTAATGAAAAAAAAATAGATAAAAGTCTTATTATTGCGCTGAAAGAAGGAGCGAAGGACTATGAGAGTAAGCTTCTTAGTGAGAATGATATTTATAGTGATTCTCTAGTTGGTGAAAGAGAAATAGATACAGATCAGGGTAGAGTTTTTGTTGATTCAGTGTTAAAAGAGCTTAATCAGAATAGATTACCTAAAATTTGGGAGAACCACTTCAATAATCCTGAAACTACTGATCATCAGAAAACTGATTCATATAGAAAAGAGTTTGAAAGATTTTACAACATAGGAAAGGAGCATAATCACCTACTACCAAAAAAGGGAGATAAAAATCACCGCCCATTTGCAAAAGAAGTTTTTAAGGAAATGTTTGGATATGCTGGAGCAGAAGTTCCAAGTGACCCCATTTTAGAAGAGCTAGTCACTAATTGTAATCAAGCAGGGTATGGAGCTGGTATATTTAATGAGTATCACGCTGCGCTCAGCAGTTACAGCTTAACTCCACATGATCCTGAAAAAGCACTAAATATCTACTACATTGACCACAATCACATAAAAATTAAGTCTGATATGGCAATACCTATAACCACATTTGACAATCCAGAAGAAAAAATATGTGATCTATCCAGCTCATTAGAATTCACACTTGAGTCTCAAGATAGTAAAGATGGTGTAACATATAAAGACGGCAAATTGTCACTTACTGCTCCTGAAGAGCTAAAAAACTATCAAGAGGGTGAAAAGAGTTTGTTTGACATTATTAAAGAATATTTCCAAAAATTCTGCGAAAAGTTAGGATTTAAGTTCGAAACAAAAACACAAATAGAGCATAATCTGAACAACTCACTGAAAGTAGGCAGTTGTTTGAAAAATGTAGAACCTTTTGCTCACAGCAATGGACATGTTCGTGGTAGTTAAGAATTACTAACCCTTCTAACATTAGACTTCTTGCATAACCATATAACAAACTTTTATTGGGAATAGAAACAAAAAACTTACTTGACACCCTTCGCCAGTCCCCTTATCATGAGACTGAAGCTATTTATTTATCTTCGCAATCTGTGCAGGTTAATGACAAAAAACTTAGGGTATTTGGCGTCTCATGTTTAATTTTTCGCACTACGTGCATCGCATGTCTTTAAAAATTTCTGGGTTTTTACCTATATAAGCCGAAACGCGCTTACAAAGCGTTTAAGACAGCAAAAAACGTCAAATTGACAAGGGAGAATTTGAATGCTAGCTACTACGGGGTTTCTTTGCCTTTTTTCCTGCTTAGTAAATTTCTTAAACACTTGCGGTGTAGGTTAGTTGCAAGTTAAAAGTAACTAAATCGCTCTTAATCAAGCGTTTTAGAATAAAAAAACGCCGATATTTTAGTACATAGTAAATAGCCAACCACCAACGGGGTTTCTTTTGCCTTTTTTTTATTTGGTAAATTTCTTAATGTTTATAGCTAAAAGAGCCCAAGAGAGGTGTTATTCCAGTGCCCCTATGATGTCATTCCAGTGCTTGACACTGGAATCTAGTTCTTATTGTACATTCAATGGCGTCAACTTAAGGACACATTTTAGACTTCTTTGTTGAAATAAAACAGAAACAAAAGTGCTGTTTATTGCACTCTTTGGATAATTTAATGATAAAAAATTTAGAGAGAAATTTTATACACAATCACTGATATTTTCCCTTAAATTGACGCCATTGATTGTACATTTACTTGGTAGAGTTAAGTTTTCTGGATCCCAGTGTCTGGGCACTGGGATGACACCATTCTTTTTCCTGGATTCCAAACTGGGATGACAGCTAGCCTGACAACCGTCATCCCGCTGCTTGTTAGCGGGATCTATGTTAAGGTATGACGGTTAAGTCATCCCGCTACGTGTTAGCGGCTAAGAGATACCGCGGTGGTATGACGTAGGACTGCTATCGTCCCGCTGCTTGTTAGCGGATGAGATACCGCGGCGGTATGACGGTTCGTGGCGGTATGACGAGGGAAACCTGACTTGCATTAGCTATATCAAGCTTAAAATGTTGATAATCTTAAATTTCTTTACTAAATTATAATAATAACATAGTTTGGCCTATCAACCAAAAAGAATTAAAAGTATACCTAAGCTAATTATTATCTAAACTAATCGTCGGTTGTGCATCTTGCTCAGAGATTAGGGCAACCAACAAATTATTTATCAATTGAACCTTTTGCTTGCCATCTAATTGTAAGCTTTTGTTTTTTTCAAAATGAGCTATTACTTCCTCGACAATTCCTATTGCATTTTGCACTATATGCCTTCTTGCCGAAGTGATAGCATGTGCTTGTTGACGCCTTAACATTGCTTGTGCAATCTCGGACGAATACGCCAAATGCGATATTCTTGCTTCTGTAATCTCAATTCCTGCAATATCTAATCTTTGTTGTAACATTGACCGCAATTCATCTGAAATTTTATCAGAATTTTTACGTAAAGATTCCTCATCGCTTTCGCTATCATACGGATAATTGCTCGCCAATTCTCTAATTACCGAGTCACTTTGTACAAAAACAAATTCGTGATAGTTGTTAACATTATAATACGCCTTTGCAGGACTGCTCACTCTCCAAACAATTACTGCAGAAATCTCTATTGGACTTCCATTTGCATCATTAACTTTTATTTTTTCTGTGTTAATATTCTGAAATTTTAGGGAAACTATATATTTGCTTGAAAAGGGAAGCGTTACACATATTCCAGACTTAAAATAAGTTCCAATATAATGACCAAAAAACTCTATCACTCTTGCTTCATTAGGGTCATTAATAAAAAATCCTTGAAGAAAAGTCAAAATTGAAACAACAACAACTCCAAGTGCAATTGTGCTGTCATATGCCAAAAAAAGCAGCGATAAAATTAATCCTAGCGCTATTAATACAGGAAAAGCCCGAATTTGACTCAAATTTCTATCGTTTATCGTATTCTTATCCATATTGTCTTTAAACTTCTTTTCCACTTGAACCCTCTCTGTTGATCGTTTTATTTATCTTATTTACAAATAGTTTAAACTCTCTTAATTCATGATCAGGCAATTTTACTTCAGTTTTATGCGCTATCGTAAGCGGATCGATGTGTTTGCCGTTATATATAACTTCGTAATGTAAATGGGGTCCTGTTGCAACACCAGTGCTACCAACATAGGCGATGACCTGCCCCTGCTTTACTTTAGAGCCTAACTTTATATCGCCACTAAATCTACTTATATGCGCGTAACAGGTTGAATACTCATTTTTATGTTTTATTTTTATGTAATTTCCATAGCCACCATTCTTTCCTATATATTCTACCACACCCTCTGCAGCAGCGTATATGGGAGTGCCAAGCTTAGCTGCATAATCCACTCCTTTGTGAAAAGCAATTTTACCGCGAACAGGATGCTTTCTATTACCAAATTTTGAGGATATGCGATAATCTCCATTCAAAGGATTTGCAAAAATTTCGCCATTTTTAAAGCTTATTCCTTCATTATTAAAATACCTTTCTTTGCCGTCTTGCGATTTATAATGATATAAACTAATAGCTTTCTTGTTTATTGTCAGTGAAGAATATAAAATTTTTTCTTCAGTCTTCTGATTATTAGGCAATCTCTCAAAAAGAACCTCCAATTTACTCTTTGGCACAATGTCTTTTTTAAAATCAACACCAAAATCTTTATATATGTTGATCAATTTTACCACTGTATTTGGCGCCAATCCTTGCTCAATTCCCGTGGCAAAAAAGGAAGACTTTATGGTACTGGATATGAATAATAATTTTCTATCATGGTTACTTTCTGTCACCTCAAAATCCTCTCCTGTCATTCCAGCGCTTGACGCTGGAATCCAGTTGGTGTGTCCATTTGTAATTGAATTTTCTGGATCCCAGTGTCTAGGCACACAACTGTACGAACATTGCAATTTGCGGGTGGTGTCATTCCAGTGCTTGACACTGGAATCCAGCTCTTTGACTGACAATGCTGCATAGTGTGCTTGAATTTTTCTGGATCCCAGTGTCTGGGCACTGGGATGACACCCTACACACTGGAACAGCACTGCAAGATCTGTTGATGTTTCAGTAGCATATGCTGGTAAAATACAAAGCAATACAAATATTACCAGCCTCATAGCTTATCAACAAAAGTAAAATTACCTTCCACATACTGTACATCATCATTATCTTCTAGCTCTTCAACCAATGCAGATAATTTATCAATCAACTCTTTATCGCTAATTTCAATCAGATCTTTTGGCTGCCATGAAAGACGAGCAAGTTCTGGTTCTCCGAATTTTGCATAAAAGGCATCGCGTACTTTACCAAAATCTTTTATTTCACAAGTTATAACGTGTAACCCTTCTTTGTCATTTTCTTCAACATTCAATACTTCTAATTCGATTCCATGACTGAATAAATCGTCAAAATTCACACCCTCTGCTTTATAGACAATTAAACCTACATGATCAAAAAGATAACTAACGCTTCCTGTTTCTCCTAAATTTCCACCTTTGCGAGAAAAAATATAACGCACCTCAGAAGCAGTGCGGTTGCGGTTATTAGTCAAGGCATGGACAATGAGTGCAGTGCCAGAAGGCCCATGACCTTCATATTGGATTTCCTCATAATTTTCTCCAGCAACGTTACCAGTTGCATTTTTTATTGCTGTTTCTATTTTATCTTTTGGTAGATTTTCCTTGCGTGCAGCAAATATAGCAGAGCGAAGGCGCGGGTTGAGTTCGTGATCGGGTAGCCCTTGCTTTGCAGCAACTGTTATTTCTCTAATCAGCTTCGTAAATTTTTGAGAGCGCTTTGCATCCTGAGCACCTTTTCGGTGTTTGATATTTGAAAATTGTGAATGACCAGCCATATTCAAATAGTTAAAAACCTAATTATATATCAAAGCATAGAAAAAACTAAAGCAAATTTTCAAGCCTCCGGCTTGGCATCTTGCAGGTTTTCTGCTAATAACATACTTTCATACTGCTTAGCTTCTAAGTCAAGGCCAATAGCTGAATGGGCTGCTATTAAATGGTTAATAGACTTAGAAAAATATTTAGAATCCTTATAGCTTGCCATATTCTGGAAACGCTTAATTGCTGCCAAATATTCACCACGCCTAAGATAAAATTTACCGATAAAATACTCTTTTGTTGATATATGCTCTGTGATTAGCTTTGCTTTTTCCTTTATCTCGTCTACATATTCGCTGCCTGGAAAGAGATTAATGTACTCTGTAGCCAGCTCTAAAGTTTTATATGCAGTTTGCTGTCCAAGTTGCACTTTATTAATTTGCATGTAATAAGATAATACTCTTAAGTAGTATACATATGGTAAATCTTCACCATTTGAATAAACATATATATAATCATCCATATCACTTGCAGCACTGCTATAGTTACCCATATTATAGTGAGAAACCCCAGATAATAATTTCGCTTTCATTGCCCAATAAGACAAAGGATACAAATCCTCTATCTTATGAAATGCCCTAATAGCTTGTTTATATTTTTTCTGGTCAAAAAGTTCAACTGCTTCTTCATATAGTTCAGTTTCAGTTTTTTCAAGATCATTCGCATACGATTGTGTAAAGGAGCAAATTAGGAAAATAAAGCACGTGATTAAAGTCTTATACATAAGATTTTTTTCGATCAAAATAAAGTATAGACCTAAATATTACTTAAATAAATAAATTTCTTAGGCAATAGCCGGCCCTTCTTCTTTATAACTACGGTCAGAACTACCTGCATTTCTTGATTCACCTCGTCCTTCCACTTTTGGATCTTTCAGCGTCTTGCTGTAGGAATGTATAGTTAAGACCTGTACAGCCATAAAAATTGCAATACCTATCAAGCCTAAAGTAGGTCCAACAGCAGGATTTAAGGACGATGCTAATGCCATTAACATTATCCTTCTTATTAAAAATATAGAAGAACCAGCAAGCGCCAATCCGGCTACAGACATATTGCTAGTTTTCTTGCTAGATTTCTCATCAAGATCAGACTTTTCTGTTTCCTTTTTCTTATTTTTTTCATGCTTATCAATATAAGAAACAATAGTTACAAGAAAAGCAATTGCATTGGCAAGAAATAAAATTGCATCCTCTGCTGCTTCAAGTGAAGATGTTTCACCCATTATCATACCTACAATGACCAGTGCAGTTGTTATAGCCTCAATATAGATCAAACACTGACCTATATCAGAAATATTGTGCTCTTTTTCCTTTACTTCCTCTTCATTTTCAATATTTTTCAACTCTCGTTCTTTTTGTGCTATTTTCCTATTATTGTAAATTAAATATAGTGTACAAATAAGAGATAGGACCATGAAAGGTAATATAGTGTGGCTTAGCGTGCCACTTATCACGCCAAGTAATACCTGATCGCTACATATTTTTTCCAGTTCAATAGCCATAAATAATGCAAATGGAACCATTGTTACCAATGATGCACATTGTCTATATAGCTCTCTTTTTTTTAGTGTTAATAGCTCTTGTTCTAGCCTTTCTCTTTTGACTTCTTTATCAACTGTTGGCCAAAAATCCCAAAAAAACTCTTCTAATGGTTCAAAATCTCTTTTTTTCTTATTCTTTCCTGGAACCTTTTTGGTAGAAGAAAATTTGCCACTAGGTGTTTTCATAATATTAACCTAATTAGTTGTAAGTTAATACAATTATACACCTTTTTGCTTTCTGAGTCAATATCACTAAGATATTAACTACTCTTGTCTATTAACTATTTCCTAGGAGATTTAATCAATCTATTTGATGCCGGCTAGGATATAATTATAGCCTGACCACACAGTTATAATAGCTGCAACCCATAAACAAATCACACCTGTATATTGAATCATATAATAATCGTTCATTATTAGCGCTACTACAGCAACCATCTGTAGAAATGTTTTAATTTTTCCAGCTTTGCTTACAGGTAGACTAACATTTGTAGCTATCAGAAACTCCCGTAAACCCGAGACTAATATCTCCCGACAGATGATGATAATCGACGGTACTATTGTAAAATCATTTATCTTTTGCTTATAAATTAGCATAATTATCGTTGAAACCACTATTAATTTATCAGCAATTGGATCAAATAGCTTGCCAAACTTTGATTGTACTTTCCACGCACGCGCCAGGTAACCATCAAAAAAATCCGTAATGCACGCAAACACAAAGATTGATATTGTTATCAGGCCTGCATATTTATTTTCTATATAAAAACTTAATATTATTGCTGGTATTGCAAGTGCACGAGAAATTGTAAGCAAATTAGGCACGTTTTTCTTAAGCATGTAATATCATCTTACGTAATAGGTAAACTTATACAGAAGTACAACAGAGTTCACAAGCTAATAGTTTACAATTGAACATTCATAAAAACTCCATATACTTAAAAAATACAAGCTTAAAATATAAGGATGTAATGATGAACGATGATTTAGATAGTACCACAAAACAAGAAGCACTTAAGTATCACAGTAGAGGTGGTAACCCTGGTAAAATTTCAATCATGCCAACAAAACCTTTATCTACCCAGTATGATTTGTCACTTGCTTATTCTCCTGGCGTTGCAGCTCCGTGCCTTGAAATAGTTAAAAATCCTGAAGCAGTTTATGATTATACTGCAAAAAGCAACTGTGTTGCTGTCATTTCAAATGGCACTGCAGTGCTTGGACTTGGTAATATCGGTCCTCTTGCTGCAAAACCTGTCATGGAAGGCAAAGCTGTTTTATTTAAGCGTTTTGCTGATATTGATGCAGTTGATATAGAAGTTGATACAGAAAATATAGAAGATTTCATCAATGCAGTAAGGTATCTTGGACCAAGTTGGGGAGGAATAAATTTAGAAGATATAAGATCTCCCGATTGTTTCATAATAGAGAAACGTCTGAGTGAATTGATGGACATTCCAGTATTCCATGATGATCAGCATGGAACTGCGGTGGTTGTTGCAGCTGGTATAGAAAATGCTCTTGATATTGCCGGAAAGAAATTAGAGGATGTTAAGATCATCATGAATGGAGCTGGAGCAGCCGGTATTGCATGTTTAGAAATACTAAAGTCCATGGGCGCTAAAAATATAGTGCTGTGTGATAAGCAAGGAGTAATATACAAAGGTAGAAACGAGGACATGAATGAGTGGAAGGAAAAGTATGCAATTGATACTTCCGAACGTTCTCTACTTGATACAATAAAAGGCGCTGATGTATTCATCGGACTATCTGCAAAAGATGTGTTAAATGAAGAGATGTTAAAGAGTATGGGCAAAGACCCGATTATTTTCGCTCTCGCTAACCCCGATCCAGAAGTAAGGCCTGAGTTTGCAAAATCTGTGAGGCCAGATGCAATAATCGCAACTGGTAGGTCAGATTACAACAACCAAGTCAACAACGTAATGGGTTTTCCTTATATATTTAGAGGGGCGCTTGATGTATATGCAACAACAATAAATGATGAAATGAAAATTGCAGCTGCAGATGCAATAGCAAAGCTTGCCCGTGAGCCAGTACCAGGTGAGATATCTGCAGCCTATGGCGGTCGTAAAATGAGCTATGGACGTGAATATATAATACCTACTCCATTTGACCCAAGATTAATTTCTATAGTATCTCCTGCTGTTGCAAAAGCTGCAGTTTACTCAGGTGTTGCAAGAAAGGCAATACAAGATTGGAGCAAATATGAAAATCAATTAAAATCTCGCCTTGCTAGTGCTCTTAACATGCTGAATTTACTGTCTTCACGATATTAGTAACTATACAATCAATAATTCAATTGTGCTCAATCGTTTTAGATTTATAATAAAAGTATTGTAATTTAAAGTAAATCAATGGTTATTGCAATTCATGAACTAGAAAGAATCGTCAAACAATCGTTCCCCGACGCTGATATAAAGATTCATGATCTTGCTGGAGATAATGATCATTATTATTTAAAAATAACCTCCAAGCGCTTTCTCGGAAAGACAAAAATAGAACAGCATAAAATGGTATATAAAGCACTAGAAGGTCAGTCTATACATGCCTTGCAGCTAGAAACTAATACTTAAAAATAAGGTGAATTTATGAACAATTTTGAACAAATAAAAAAAAATATAGCAGAAAATGATGTGGTATTGTATATGAAAGGCACTTCTGATTTTCCTCAATGCGGATTCTCTGGACTCGTCGTGTCAATCCTAAAAAAATTGAACGTGAAGTTTAAGTGTATTAACGTATTGGAGAATGATGAAATACGTGAATCTATAAAAAAGTTTTCTGATTGGCCAACAATTCCACAATTATATATAAAGGGAGAGTTTATCGGTGGCTGCGACATAACCCGCGAGATGTACGAAAAAGGTGAATTGCAAAGCTTATTAAAAGAAAAAAAAATTATTGCGGAATAAGTACCAAGAAACCAGTACCCAGACGCTGGAATTGGTATAACGTAGTATAGCTATGAAAAAGGATCTTGTATCTTGAAAAAAGCATCTAGTGTTTTTAAGCTTAAGCATTAGGTGGAGCAGTTGTGTTAAAAGTCAATAGAAAAATTGATGTAGCTGTGAATAAGTACTTAAAATTTGTGTGGGTGTACTTATTCACAGCTACGCTATTACTATATAGAAGCAGTCTTAGGACTATATTCCTCAGTAAACAGTCTACCGTCTCTTACTAAAGAGTTAGTGACCTTACCCAGAAGAAGTGGAGAGAAAGTTAAGACGATTTTGTCATGAAAATGATGAATCAAAAAGTTCAGGAATGCAATAGTTAGAGCTTATCCGCAAACGAAAAAAAGTATAGTATATGAGTTTTAAAAATGGGGTTAGAAATGAGAAAAAAGTATCCTACAGATCTTAGTGAAAGAGAGTGGTCGCTAATAGAGAAACACTTTAGAGTATCATACAAGAAAGGAGGAAGGCCGCTAAAACATAGCAAAAGAGAAGTATTATCGGCAATTTTTTATGTACTACGTACAGGATGTCAATGGCGCTATTTACCGCACGCCATGGAAGAAAGTATATGAACAATTTAGGAGGTGGAAAAAGCAAGGAATTTTCGAAAAAATGAACTACGATATCACTAAATATAGTAGGTCAAAAATGGGAAGAAACGAGGAGCCAAGTGCTTGCATAGTAATCTGTAAAAACGACAGAAAAAGGGGGGTCAAAGGTTATGATGGGGGTAAAAAAGTAAAAGGTAGAAAAAGGTACATAATCTCAGGGTTTTATATTAGGCTGTTATGTGGGTGCTGCTAGTGAAAATGACAGAGATGGTAGCATTGGATAATATAAGGAAAAAATATACTAACGTTAAGAAAATGTGGTCTGATATGGGGTATCAAGGAAGAAATTTAAAGGAGTACATAGAAAAAGAGTACGGAATAGACATTAAAATTGTTAAAAGGCCTCCATGTAGGTTTTGGGTACACAAAGACACACCACCTGAACTACTACCAATGAGGGAACAGGGGTTTAAAGTACAGTCAAGAAGATGGGTTGTAGAAAGGACTTTTGCTTGAGGAATAGAAGGCTATCAAAGGAATATTTACAACATCCACTGAAAATTTCATATACCTGGCTATGAGTAGGGTTATGTTAAGGAGGGAATATGCTTGAGTTTACCAGTTTCCGGACAAGCTCTTAAAGGATTATCATAGCCTTTTAGAAAAAAACACAAAAAAAACGTTATTAGAAAAGGTAAAATCCGATCTAGAAGAAATACGTAATTTGAAAATAGAAACTCCAGAGAACGTTGATGGTGTTAATAAGCGTAGTTTTTGGGGAATGTTCAAAAAAGTGTGTCAAACCGAAAAAAAAGTAATAAATTGATATAAAAAAATGGAGGTTTGACAATGAGTCAGAAAGTAGTAAACAGAACTACCGGATTGGTAGATTATAAAGAATTAGAAACCTGTCGTCTATACGAGAAGGAAGGCTGCTGACAGGAAGGGACGGAGCATTAACACCATTTATAAAAAAGCTGCTGGAGGCAAGTTTGGAAGGTGAAATAGAAAATCACTTATTAGCTGAAAGTGAAGAGAATAATCGAAGAAATGGAAAGACTTTACGTACCAGTGCAGGCTCATTTGAGCTATTAACACCAAGAGACAGGGAGGGAAGTTTCGAACCACAAATAGTCAAAAAAAGGCAAACAAGCCTACATCCAGAGCTTGAAACAAAGATTTTGAGCACATTTGCCAGTGGTATGAGCTATAGAGATATAGCATCACATGTAGAAGAAATTTACGATCACAAAATATTGGTGGCAGAGATATCAAGTATTACTGACAAACTGCTACCGGTAATCAACGAATGGCGTAGTCGCCCGCTGCAATCTGTATATCCAATAGTGTTCATGGATGGCATATTTTTTAAGGTTAAGGAAGACCGGCATTGCGTGAGTAAATGTATGTACAACATATTAGGAATAGACCAAAATGGCAGAAAAGAAGTCTTGGGCTTTTATTTGGCTGAAAGTGAAGGAGCTAACTTTTGGTTGGGAGTGCTAAATGACCTCAAAGAAAGAGGAGTAGAAGATATTCTGATTGCATGTGTAGATGGGCTAAAAAGCTTTCCTGCAGCTATAAATAGTGCGTTTCCTAAAGCAGAAGTACAGCTATGTATAGTGCATCAGATAAGAAATTCACTAAAATATGTATCCAGCAAAGATGTGAAAGTTTTCATGAATGATTTGAAAAAAATATATCGTGCTACAAGTAAAGAAATTGCTGAAAATTACTTGCGTGAACTGGAAGAAAAATGGGGAGAAAAGTATCCTTTGGTTATAAAATCGTGGCAGAACAATTGGGAAAATTTATCTGGTTATTTCAAGTATTCTAGCCCAGTTAGGAGGGACCACAAATCCAATTGAGGGGCTGCACAGACAGATCAGAAAATTCACTAAAACCAAGGGCTCATTTACCAGCACAAATGCCTTGTATAAACAGGTATATTGTGCTATAAAAAAAGTAGAGCAAAAATGGACTATGGCTCTGCCTAATTGGGCTTTAACTATGTCTCAACTTGATATTTTCTTTCCAGATAGATTGAAAATTGAGTTGAACTAAAAATGCGGTTTGACACACTTTTTTGAACATTCCCAGTTTTTGTCCTAGTCACTAATCAATTCCTCCCACCCAAGCATTCACTTGCCTTAGCATTTCAATAGAAGGCAAGTCTTCTGTGCTGAGTGGTAACCGGACAGTTTTGTGTTCTATGAGCCCAATATCATGCAAAAGTGCTATTCTTAGACGTTTTTCGTCTTTACTATGCATTCCTTTTACGCCTTTTATAAACTCTAAAACTTGTTTCCAATTCCTTTCTTTTTTATAATATTCCATTCGGTAGTTTCTCCATTTTTATATCTATTAGGTTAAACTACCACTTTTTTTCTTCCCTCCCTTATTTTTTGTCCGCAGAGCCTAGAACTTCTTGAACAATAAGCTCTCTCTTAATACACAATTGTACGAACGTTGTAATATTTAAGAGTAATTTTCGCCAAGAAGGATGACCTTTACAGGATGACACAGACGCCATACTGTGCTTATTTTCGATATCTCTGGATTTCGCTAATAAGTGGCGAATCGTTGGTAAAACTAAGTCACTTTAGCTATAGAATGACAAAAAAGGTTTGCATTGGCTAAATTTTTAGTTGAAGTAGCATAAGAGGTTAAAGGAAAAGCTTTGTGTTAATGGATTCATTTCAGGTATAGTATAGATAATACCACAATACTTATAAAATGGATCATGTTGTTAATGCGTATAATAGACTTGACACTCCTATAGTCAGGGGAGAAGGGGCATATCTTTTTGATAAAGATGGTAAAAAATATTTAGATTTTGCTGCAGGTATTTCTACAACTTCTTTAGGGCATTGTCATCCATACATTACAGATAAGCTGAAAGAGCAATTGAGCTCATTATGGCACTGCTCTAACATTTTCACTATTCCCGAGCAAGAAAGACTTGCCGAGCGTTTAACAACCCTTACTTTTGCAGATAAAGTTTTTTTCTGCTCAAGTGGGCTTGAAGCAACAGAAGCTGCAATTAAGTTTATTCGTCGTTACTTTTATTCAAAGGGGCAAGCAAAACGTAATCGTATTATTACAATTGAAGGAGGGTTTCATGGCCGCAGTATTGCTGCAATTTCTGCTGGAGGCAATGAAAAATCACGCGAAGGTTTTGCTCCGCTCCTTTCTGGTTTTGATAAAGTGCCAAGAAATGACATTAAAGCTTTGGAGAAAAAAATCAGCAATGAAACAGCCGCTGTGTTTCTAGAGCCCATACAAAGCGAAGGTGGAGTATATCCACTAGACGTAAAATATCTTCAAAAAGTAAGGGAAATAACAAAAGCTCAAGGGATAATTTTGTGCTTTGATGAAGTGCAATGCGGATATGGACGCATCGGTTCTTTATTTTATTATCAAAATGTCGGCATTGAACCTGATATGCTAACCTGTGCAAAAGCTATGGGTAACGGTTTTCCTCTAGCTGCATGTTTAGTAAAAGATTACATAGCAGAAGCAATCACTCCAGGAACTCATGGATCAACCTATGGTGGCAATCCACTTGCCATGACTGTTGGTAATGCGGTACTCGATATAATGCTAAAAGAAGGCTTTTTTGACCATGTTAAGAGAATTAGTAAATATTTAAAAGAAAAGCTGTTGCCTTTAGCTAAAGAATTTCCTGAGATGATTTCAGAAGTTCGTGGAGAAGGGTTACTAATGGGAATAGAACTAGCAACTCCTGTAGCCGATAAAATTATTAGTCGATCTCTTGATAAAGGTTTAATAATAACTAGGGTTTTAAACAACAAAGTAGTAAGGATAACCCCACCACTTATCATTGAGGATGAGCATGTGAACGCAGCTTGTAATATGCTTTATGATTTGTTTTTTAAGATTAAAGATATATAAAATTCGGTAATATAAATTCAAGCTTGCAAATGCCTTTCATAACATGTAAAATTAACTTTGTTTTTTATCACAATAACATCGTACTTTAATGGATTGGTTATTGGTCTTAGTATCATCAGCAATTTTTATTTTGTTAATTTTATCGTTTTTGTTCTCAGGAGCAGAAATAGGCTTAACCTCAATTAGCCGTTCTCGAGTTAATAAGCTAAAGCTAGACGGTAACAAAAGAGCCAGGGTAATAGACCGCTTATTAAATAAGAAAGAATTGACAATAGGAACGGTATTGCTCGGCAATACAATTATTAATATTACTTGCTCTGCTTTATTTACAGCAATATTTATCAATCTTTTTGGAAATGAGGGCATTCTCCTATCAACAATTATAATGACATTTTGTATTTTATTGTTCTGCGAAGTTCTACCAAAAACTTATGCTATTCAAAATCCTGAAAAATTTGCATCATTTTCTGCTTATTTTGTATTGTTTTTTGTAAAGATTTTTTCTCCATTGACGCTAGGTATTCAATTTATTGTTAACCTCATCCTGAAATTATGTGGGCTGCATAAAGATAAGGAAGTGATATCTGCAGCGGATGCAATGCGTAATATGATTACTCTTCACCGCAGTGAAGGAACTATGTTACAACAGGATTTAGATATGCTAAGCAGCATACTTGATTTAGCTGAAACAGAGATATCACAAATCATGACTCACAGGAAAAATTTGTTCTCTCTTGATATAAATCAAAATAAAGAAGAGCTGATAAGGAAGATTTTAACCAGCAGTCACAGTAGAATTCCTTTGTGGCAAGAAGAATCAGAAAAAATTGTAGGTGTAATTCACGTGAAAGGTCTAATAAATGCCTTGCGTGAAAAGAATAATAAAGCGGAAGAAGTTGACATTACCCAAGTTATGTCAAAGCCTTGGTTCATACCAGAAAGTACACCGCTCAGCGTGCAACTTCACAACTTCCGTAAGAACAGGAAACACCTTGCATTTGTTATTGATGAGTATGGAGCACTGCAGGGAATTGTAACTCTTGAGGATATACTGGAAGAAATAGTTGGAGAAATTTCGGATGAACATGATTTGATCACGGAGAATTTCATAAAGAAAATATCTGATAATATGTATCACATAGAAGGAAAATCTACTATTAGGGACATTAACAGGCAGTTACACTGGAATCTTCCTGATGAAGAAGCTACAACTCTAGCAGGTATGATTGTGAATGAAATAGAGCGCATTCCTGACGAAGGCGAGGAGTTTTCCATGTATGGTTTTCGCTTTAAGATTTTAAAAAAAGATAAAAATATTATTACTGTTGTTGAAGTGCAAGTAAAAACTGGTAATACTAGTAGCAATTAATTAGTGGAGTTTCATGGAAGATACAGTAAAAATAACGGCTGAAGAGTTGAAGGGTTACATAGAGAGAGTCGAAAAACTTGAACAAGAAAAGAGGGATGTGCAAGATCACATTCGTGATGTATATGCAAAAGCCGCAGATGAAGGTTGGGATACAAAAGTGATGAAACAAATTATTAGGCTGAGGAAGATGGATGATGATGACAGAGAGGAACAGGAAATATTGCTTGATACCTATAAACGTGCATTGGGAATGAGCTACGAAGAAGAGTTAAGTGAATAGCAGAATTGTAATTGGAATAAGTGGAGCATCTGGTTCTATTTACGGTGTACGTATTTTAGAGGCGTTAAGAAATATTAATAGATCTCTTATCCGAGTAGCTGACACTGGGATCCAGAAAAAGTGTATAGATTCCAATGTCAGCTACTCAAATGGCACCAAACCTGGTTATGAAACTCATTTAGTGATAAGCCGTGCTGGGAAAATAACTCTAGCTCATGAGATTAAAGAAAAACTTGAAGATATTACATCACTTGCAGATTTTTACTATTCTGAAGAAAAAATAGGAGAAAAAATAGCAAGCGGCTCATTTAAAACTTCAGGAATGATTGTAGCACCATGCTCTATGAAGACAATGTCTGAAATCGCATCAGGTGTTACTTCCAATCTATTGACAAGAGCTGCAGATGTAACACTAAAAGAAAGAAGAAAGTTAGTTCTTATGGTGCGAGAGTCACCACTGCATCTTGGGCATTTACAAAATATGTTAAAATTAACGGAGATGGGAGCGATTATTGCTCCACCAGTGCCTGCTTTTTATATTAAACCGAAATCGTTGGATGATATTATTAATCATTCTGTTGGCAAAGTATTGGATTTATTTGATATCAAATTACCTGACTTTAAGGAGTGGCAAGGAAGTGACAATTATTATTGATGGTAAAAAAATAGCGAACGACCTGTGTGAGAGGCTATCACAAAAGATTTATGCCCTAAAGAGGGAGCATAATATTTTTCCTTGCCTAAAAGTAATTCTCGTTGGTAGCAATCCAGCAAGTCAGGTTTATGTTCGCAACAAACAGAAAAAAGCAGAATCAATAGGCATAAGTTCTGAAACAATTCTTTTATCTTGTGAGACATCAGAAGATGAGTTAATTGGAAAAATTAATGAATTAAATGAAGATCCATCTGTGCATGGCATTTTAGTACAGTTGCCTTTACCAAATCATATTAGTGCAAGCAGAGTAATTAACGCAGTAAGTATTGAAAAAGATGTAGATGGCTTCCATGATGAAAACGTTGGCAAATTAGTTAAAGGTGAAAAAAACTGCCTTATACCTTGCACTCCTAAAGGTTCTTTGCATTTAATTAAATCAATTGAAGAGAACCTTTCCGGTAAAAACGCAGTGGTAATTGGTAGGTCAAATATCGTGGGTAAACCAATGTTTCACCTGCTATTGCAAGAAAACTGCACTGTTACCATCTTGCATTCACAAAGCAAGGATTTAGCTGAATATTGCTCTAAAGCGGATATAGTAGTTGCAGCAGTCGGAAAGCCAAATTTTGTTCAAGCAGACTGGATAAAGAAAGGTGCAATAGTGATCGATGTTGGCATAAATAGCGTTAACGTAGGAGAGCTTGTAGGTGATGTTGACTTTGAGGGAATAAAAGGGAAAGCCAAAGCTATTACTCCAGTACCCGGGGGCGTTGGCCCAATGACCATTGCATTTCTAATGATGAACACTGCCATTGCTGCTTGCTTACAGAAGGGAGTTGATGCTTCTAATTTTATTAGTTGAGGTATGAAGAGGAAAGCTGTATGAAGATAGACATCTCACAATTAATAAAAAATTGAGATTTTTGAAATTCCTCAGTAGTCAAATTTATTAAATATTTAGGATCATCATCTATTCTTTTTTCTCTACAAGCAGTTAGTGGAATCGCAAAGTTTCTAGGCACAAAAAGCTTTGAACCTAATATATGAGCTAAACTTGATTTTTCAACCGTGGATACACCTGTAATAAAAATAATAGTCTTCATTTTATGAATTTACTTGCTATATGAACCATCGGAGAAATTTTTTTATAGTTTATAGTATCTATATTTTGCCATATACAACCATCAGAATCTTTTCCATCAGATTCTCGCTTTATTTCTCCTATGATTTCAATTTTGTATAAAACTGCTATATGTTTTAGACATTTATTTACATTGTCTTCATTATAATGATATAGGCTAGTAACTGTTCGGATTTGGTCGTATTGTTTCACTAAACAACCTGTTTCTTCTCTAATTTCTCTTACAAGCGCCTCTTCAAGCGTTTCAGCAATTTCTACCTGGTAAATCAAACAACCCTTTATAAGGACCTCGACTTTTTTTCACCAAAACTATACTTTTAGGTTTTAAAATTAAACCGTATACGCCTAAGTGAGAGTGATAAATAATATTATCTTTCATTAAACCAAAAATATTAGAGTTAATATAATAATTCAAAAAATCAATTATACAAAATAATATATTATAAATACAATTACTCAATATAAAAATTCCACTTAACAAATTTATAAATTTGCAAGAAACTAAAAGTGAACATTAATAAAGCTATTTAACTGTATCAGTTTAGAATGATTTTAGAGGTTGTCCGAAAACTAGTAAATTCAAGAATATCATTGGGATTAGCCCCCTTATCCAACAAGCATCGAACTATTGGTACACAAACGTTATTTTTTCTGCATAGAATGGCAATGTGCAGTAGCGTTGTTTCTCTAATTGGACTACAATCAGTTAGCCTGAACCTAAAATTTATATCAAATCCGCTTCTTTCCCATTCTTCATATACTGCCTTAAGTTCTTCTTGCAACTGCAACCTATGCTTTACTTCATCAATAAATTTAGTTGGGTCGCCCTGACCGGAGTCAATACTATCACTTACTTTTGCAAGCATATTATTGAATTTTCCAAGCTGAAACATATCTTGTGGTGGCATACTACTAACCTCTAGAATAAAACCCTTTAAGTATACAGTAAAGCTAAAGGAAATCAAGGGTTCTTGCTTTCAACACTTATGTCTATCATCAGGACCTATAGCTTCGAAAAAGGTTTAGTGTTAAATTATTAGAAAATTACTTATAAAAATAAATCTTATGGAAAGTAGAACTAAGGCTTGGTTCATTTGGCTGATTAGTAACTTGGTTGTTATATTCAGCAACATGCAGATAATCTACACCTTTATAAGTGTGCATCTTGAAAAAGAACTTGGGCTCACAATCACGCAAGTTGCACTGGCTAATTCAGCATATACTTGGACTTTTGCCATCTTACAATTTTTTAGTGGGGCAATGTTTAATGTTTTTTCCAGTAAAAAAATTTATTCTTTCTCATCATCAACTATAATCCTCGGGTTTCTTGTCCTTGTTAACGGTAACAATTTTTCCCATTTAATTTTATCTCAAGTGTTTATTGCAACTGGAGCATCATTTGGTTTTATTGGTGCTGCTCATACAAGTAGCATATGTTTTCCTGTTGCCCAATTTGGATTGATGTTTTCACTAGTGCAAACGATTTCAAGTCTTTCTGCACTGATAATTCAAATATTGTTCTCTAGCTTGCTTGCTGAAGGTGCAGATTGGAAGAATCTGATTGTATGCATAATACTGTTTGGTGTGTTGATATTTGTACTTACGCTTTTTTATCCAAACACACTTCCAGAAAGCAGCTCAGAAAAGTGCACAATAAAAAGCTCTATAAGAACAGTAATGTGCTCTGTACTAACGGTGCTAAAATTAAGAGATATCTGGATAACTTCAGTGGTGGGTGCTATTACTTTTGGAACATTTTTAGCACTTAATACCTTGTGGGCTCCAAGGTTACTGAGCAACTCAGAACTCAATGCAATGGAGTCAGGTATAGCAACCGCAATACTATGGCTTGGTCTTGCAGTTGGTGCTCCAATTGCAGATCGAATCTCAAACTTATTTAAAAATAGGAAACATGTAATTTCTGCTTTTGCTTTATTGCAAGGCGTCTCAATTATTATTTTACTATGCAGCCATTTAACAGTCCACGTTGTGTACTTTTGTATGTTAATGTTCGGGTTTTTTGCGGGAGGACATATGCTTAATTTTACTGTCGGCAGCGAGATTGTGAAACGAAAATACATTAGCACATCATCATCCATTATCAATGGATTTATGTTTATTGGCAGTGGAGTTATAGTGTCAATGTTAGCACTTTTTACAGATTATCAAATGGCGCTTTTTGCAATATTCGTAACGTTGGCAACTGCCAGTATTTTAAATTATGCTACAAAAGAGACATACCCTAAAAAATAAAGTAGCTGAACCTTAAGTCAGTTGCTATATTGTGTTTACATATTGCAATACTTACTCAATTATGGATCACGTTACAACAAAAGACACAACAGTAACTAAGGCAATGATAGCTGAAAATATAAACCAAGAAATAGGATTATCAAAGGAAGACTCTGCTTCGATAATAGACGATATATTGGACGAAATGAAGACGAGCTTGGCAAAGGATGGAATAGTGAAAATATCGTCATTTGGAACATTCTTGGTCAAAAAAAAGAAGGAAAGACCAGGAAATATACCAAATACATCAGAGAAAGTGATGATTCAAGCAAGAAACTCAGTTTCTTTTAGGCCTTCAAAAACTATAAAAAAATCAATAAATAATTAATGAATAAGGAAAAATTATTTTATACGATTAGGGAAGTAGCTGAAGAGCTACATTTGGAACAGCATGTTCTGAGATTCTGGGAAGGTCAATTTCATCAAATTAAGCCTACAAAGCGTAAAGGAAGAAGGCTATATGATCGTAAGTGTATAGAGGCCATAAAGAAAGTAAAGTACATGCTATATGATAAAGGATATACAATAAAAGGAGTGCAAAAAGAATTTGGTAATGATATAAAAGTCACAAAGAATTTGTTGCAAGAACTTACCGATTTGAGGGACTATTTAACTAGTAAAATAAATAACGAGGAAAGTAACGAACAGGCGTGAAACACTACGTCTCGCTAAAATTTTGGAGTTTTGTGAGAGTTGATATATCTAAAATGTGGCATATAGCCTCATTTCTTATGTTATTAGCAATATTAATAGGCTGTGGCCTGCAAAAACCTGCACCTGTGCTGCTTAAAGGCGAAGGATTTTACGGAAAAAGAGAGCTGGAATATACAAGAGAGTACCATTTAACTAGGGAGCCTTCAGTGCAAAAAGAAAGTAGAAAAGCCATCATAAACAGGATATACAAAGATAACAATAATGCACAAAACGTGGAAATTAATGGGGTAAATTGTAAATTTGTAATGCCAGTTAAAGGTACAGTTATTTCAGCTACCTCTTCTGATGAAATGTGTAAGGATGGCATAAAAATTGCTGCTCAAAATGGAACGAACGTAGTTGCCTCTGCACCCGGCAAAGTGGTATATGTAGGCAAAGGGCTGAGATGGTATGGGAATTTAATTATAGTGGAACACAAAGATAATTACATGACTGTGTACTCCTATTTAAAAAACATACATGTTGAAATTGGCGATAAAGTAAAGCAAGGTCAAGTAATTGGATCTGCAGGTAAATCAAGCACACAAGATAAAGATCCACAGATGTGTTTCACAATACGGCATAATGGCCAAGCGGTTGATCCTTTGATGCATGTGAACTGTAATTGAATTTGGATTTATATGAAATATGATTTTAAAAGTGTTGAAAAATTTTATCAAGATAAATGGGATTTTTCTGTAAGCAAGAATAGTAAACAAAAAAAGTGTTACGTGTTGGAAATGTTTCCATATCCATCTGGTAAAATTCATATGGGACACTTACGTAACTATGCAATAGGGGATGTGATAGCACGTTACAAGAGAGCTAATGGATTTGAGGTTTTGCATCCAATTGGCTGGGATGCGTTTGGATTACCAGCTGAAAATGCAGCAAGGGACAACAATATTAGCCCTGAAACATGGACAAAAGAGAATATAGATAATATGCGTACACAGTTGAAATCTATAGGCCTTTCTTATAATTGGGAGCGTGAACTCTCCACATGTGAGCCTGATTATTACAAACACGAACAAAAATTTTTCCTGGATTTTTTAAAGCATGGGCTTGCCTATCGAAAAGAGTCATGGGTTAACTGGGATCCAGTGGACCAAACAGTGCTTGCAAATGAACAGGTGGTTGATGGAAAAGGATGGCGATCAGGTGCAGTTGTTGAAAAACGTAAGTTGTCCCAATGGTTTTTAAAGATTACTGATTTCGCTGAAGATTTACTCAAGTGCCTGCAAAGTTTGAAAAATTGGCCAGAAAAAGTCAAAACAATGCAGGAGCGTTGGATAGGAAAATCTGAAGGAGCAACTATAGAGTTTGAAATCGTTGGCCTGAATAAGAAATTAAAAGTTTTTACGACTTATCCTCATACTTTGTTTGGGGCTTCTTTTTGTGCAGTGGCAGCAGAGCACCCTATTGTGCAAGATATCAGGCTTCCAAATGCTCCTGAAGTTTTGTCATCCCAGTGCTTGACTACTTGGATCCAGGAAATAGAATCGAAGAGAGGGAGTGACGAAAAAATAGGAGTTTACACCGGATTAAACGTAAAACATCCATTTCTTGATAAGGAATTGCCACTTTACATAGCGAATTTTGTGTTGATGGAATATGGAGAAGGCGCGATTTTTGGTTGCCCTGCACACGATCAGCGTGATTTTGAATTTGCGCAGAGGTACAATTTGCCGATTATTTCCGTTATTTCTTCAGCCCACTTAGGTGTCATTCCAGCGCGTGACGCTGGAATCCAGAATTCTTACAATGGATCCCAGTGTCGAAGCACTGGGATGACAAAGGAGGCGTATACTGGCGATGGGGTAATGTTCAATTCTGAATTCTTAAACGGATTAACGGTAAGTAGAGCAAAGGAAGTAATCATTAAAAAGCTCAAAGAAAAAGGGATAGGTGAGAAAACAACAAACTATCGTTTGCACGATTGGGGAGTTTCAAGACAGCGTTATTGGGGATGCCCTATACCTATCATATATTGCAAAGACTGTGGTACTGTTCCAGTACCAGAAAAAGACCTTCCTGTAGTTCTACCAACAGATGTGGAATTTGCAAGTGGTGGTAATCCGCTTGATAAACACCCAACTTGGAAATTTGTTGACTGCCCAAAATGCGGAAAGCAAGCAGAGCGTGAAACTGATACATTCGACACCTTTTTTGAGTCTTCCTGGTATTTTGCTGCATTCTGTAGTGAAGATAAATCAATAGACAAAGATGCATGTAATCGTTTTATGCCTGTTGATTATTATATAGGTGGAATAGAACATGCAATTTTGCATTTGCTTTATTCAAGATTTTTCTGCCGTGCTTTAACCAAATGTGGCTATTTTGCTATTAAAGAGCCTTTCTCTACTTTAATCACTCAAGGAATGGTCTGCCATATAACTTACAAAGACGAGAATGGCAAATGGCTGTTTCCCGAAGAAGCAAAAGAGTTGATTGCACAAGGAGCTAAGGTTCAGGTTGGAAAAGTCGAGAAAATGAGCAAATCGAAAAAGAACACAATTGACCCAAACTTTATCATAGGAAAGTATGGTGCTGATACTGCTCGCTTGTTTGTGTTATCCGACACTCCTCCAGAAAAAGATATGGAATGGTCCGATGATGGCGTGGAAGGCTGTTCTCGCTATATAAACAAATTGTGGCGTATGGTAATGCAGCTGAGACCTGTAAATATACACTATGATAATGAAAGTGTTACGGGTGGACTTCTAGAGTACAGAAAAAAAATTCATAAACTCTTACACGGACTGACAGATGACTTGGAAAACTGCAGATTAAACTGTGTAGTGGCAAAATTTCGCGAAATGACGAATTTAATAGCTGAAATAGACGTAGAAGCTGGAAAATCTCTTATTGATGAAGGTATATGCATACTAATCAGAGTAATCGAACCATTCATACCACATCTAGCTGAAAGCCTATGGCAAGAAATAGGAGGTCAACCTTGGCCAAAAGCTGATGAATCATTATTAGTTGACGATACGGTAACTATAGCAGTGCAAATCAATGGAAAATTACGTACAACAATAAAGGTGGCAATTAACTTACCTCAAGAAGAATTGAAGAAAATAGCGATAGACTCTGTGTCCAGTAAGATCGATCAAAGCAAAGTTCGCACTGTATATGCTGTACCAAATAAGATAGTAAATATAGTTATATAAAAAATCCGAGTGTATCTGTTCAGGGGCATCGCAAATATTGAAGCAAAAGTGGTCAGTGCTTGACACACAGCTGTACGAACATTGCAATTTGCAGGTAATTTGCGTAGTAAGTGGTGTCATGAAAGTAGCTGACACTGGAATGGCTTTGTTGCATAGCAACGTAAGTTTTTTCCAGAGTAAATAATTTTATGCGACTATTTCAAATTTAGGCATACCAATTGCAGTAAATTTGTTCATTAAGTAGCATTTAATAAGTAGTTCCTTCTCTCTATTTGTCTCAGATTTATTCTTAAAACTAAACCCAAATATTCGCTTCAACCTTGAGAAAAATCCTTCAATATACGATCTTTTTCCGTAATTTACTTCTTCTTTCCATCTTTTTATACCATTCTCACCATGTAATTTCATTAACTGAATAGCGGCATTTCTATCAAGCATATAATCCAATTTTGGATGCTCTGCTGCGTTGTTTTTCAGAGGAATTTTCGTTTTTATGCCATATTGATTACACAGCTTATAAAGCTTTTTTCTATCATATGCCCTATCTGCATATAGTGCTTTTATAGCATATTTAACATCAAATTTCCCCAATGCTCCATAGTGATCAGAGTAAACGCCATTACTGTATTTTGTAGCTATGACTTGTTTGCTCAACATTATGTGCAATTTTCTTACTTGTTTATAGCCGCGATACTCTCTATCTTTGCTATTTTCTTTGCTGTGTGTTGTTGTATATACTAATTCCTATACTGTCTATAGCAATTTCGATATCTTCCATGTTATTTTTATCAACTCTGCAATCATTGATCTTAATATCAAGTTTCTTTTGATGCTTGTGAATAGCTGATAACCTGCAAATTTTTTCCTATTTGTTCAATGTATCCCTCTAAAAATCCCACTCAAACCTATTCTGAATAGATGGGTTATTATATGTATCAAAATCACCACTTTATTGCTGTAAATATTGTTGCCACCCTGCATTTTGGCCCAATTTCATACCAATTTTCGATAGCTTTATCGATGTAACGAAAAATATTTCCTCTTTCCTGGAGAAATTTGTTATATTCATTTTGGTTACTGACTTTCATTTTTTGTGGCATATTTTTCCTTTGTCGGTTAAATAGCTGTTTTATAATGAATTCTGTCAGTAACTGCAAGATTTTTTCAGTTGCTATGCAACAAAGCCCACTGGGATCCAGGAAACTTAATTGCAAGTAATGCATTGGGTTTGGTGAGTATGGGTTTTGCGTTATAGAATGAAGCACTTTTGGTGAATTTGTAAAGAAAACTGGATTCCAGCATCAAGTGCTGGAATGACATCATAGGGGCACTGGGATGGCTTTGTTGCATCGCTATTTATGAAAGGCTAACTATAGTTAGGATTATAAGCAACCTATTAAAAATCTTGTTTTTTTGCAATCAATCTGATCAAATTTAAGAATAGTAATTTATTATTTATATTAATAAATTTAATTCTATTGAAAATAGCTAAAGCATTGAAATTCTTGAATTTTAGCCGGATTAGTGAGTGGTAGTGAAATTTCTTTTACTCAAATTTAGGTATTCACTGACCGTTCTTGTTATAAATACCAGAATAATAAGCTACTGATATTCTCTATCTTTTTTATCTTTAATCCATCATAGCTAGCGATGCAACAAAGCCCACTGGGATCCAGGAAACTTAATTGCAAGTAATGCATTGGGTTTGGTGAGTATGGGTTTTGCGTTATAGAATGAAGCACTTTTGGTGAATTTGTAAAGAAAACTGGATGCCAGTGTCAAGCACTGGCATGACAAGGTATAAACCTTATCGTCATGCCACCGCGAACCGTCATACCGCCGCGGTATCTCTAGATCCCGCTAACAAGTAGCGGGATGACGAAGTTATCGTCATGCCACCACGAACCGTCATACCGCCGCGGCGCTAACACGTAGCGGGGTGACGAGGCTTTATCGTCATCCCGCCGCGAACCGTCATACCGTCACGGTATCTCTTAGCCGCTAACAAGTAGCGGGATACTTAACCGTCATACCTTAACATAGATCCCGCTAACAAGCAGCGGGATGACGGTTGTCGTTTAGCCATAAATATTTAAGAAATTTACCAAACGAAAAAAAAGGCAAAAGAAGCCCTAGTCATTGTCTATTTTCAGTATTGGCGTTTTTTAAGTCTTAAATACTGCAATTTAGCTGCTTTTAAATGCAACTCACCTTTGTTTAAATGTTTAAGAAATTTACTAAGCAGAAAAAAAGGCAAAAGAAACCCCGTGGTAATTAATGTTCACTCTCTAATCCTTCAAATTGGCGTACTATACTGTCTTAAACGACTTATAAGCGCGTTTCAGCTTATATGGGTAAAAACCCAGAAATATTGTGAAGACATAAGGTGCACATAGTGCGAAAAATTAAAAATAAGACGCCAAGTACGTTGTTTTTTTGCTGTTTAATCTGCACAGATGAAGATAACTGAATACCTTCAGTTTCATGATAAGGGGGCTGGCGGAGTTTGTAAAGTAATTTTTTACATTTAATTTATAGCTCCCTGCATGGTACCACGTATTATCTATACCAAGGTGTTCTGCTTGTAGATATTATACCAACAATCCACTATTTTTTTTATGTCTTGTGGTTTAGTTTCTGGACCTATGCTGATTCTAATTGAACACTCTGCTTGCTCTTTTGTTGCCCCCATTGCAAGCAAAACATGGGAAGGCTCAACTTTTCCAGAAGAACATGCAGAACCATTACTAACTGCAATATGATTCAAGTCAAAATGCATGAGCTGCACATCACTCTTTACTCCTGGCATATAAATAAAACTTGTGTTTGGCAGCCTCTTAGAGTTTTTACCGAAGATTCTTATGTCACTGGCAAGATTTAATAATTCACACTCTAATTGATCACGTAGCTCCTTTACTTCATCCATTTTTGATAGAAGATCTGGAATATTTTGCAGTGCAGCAGAAAGGCCTGCAATTGCAACAATATTTTCCGTACCACCACGAAATCCCTTCTCTTGTCCACCACCTATTATAATAGGTTCTATCGCAAGTTCTTTATTGAATATTAAAACTCCACTGCCTGCTACACCGCCAAATTTATGGGCGGATAAAGTGAGTAAATCCACTCCTAAATCTTCCATATTAACTTTAATTTTCCCAACACTTTGAGCAGTGTCAGTGTGGCAAATTGCTCCAAATTTGTGTGCTATTTCAGCTATTTCCTCAATAGGTTGAATAACTCCGGTTTCGTTATTTGCCATCATAACTGAAACTATTGCTTTGTTTCCTTTAAGTTCGCTTAGAATTTTTTTTAGCTCTAAAAAGTCAACAATGCCCTCCTGATCAACGGGTATTATATATGGATTACATGCAGAATTAAGAATTGAAGGATGCTCTATAGCTGAAATTACATGCAGGTAGCCTGCTATTCCTCTCATAACAAGGTTATTCGCTTCAGTTGCACCAGACGTAAAAACTATTTCTTTATCACTTGAGACGCCAATAGCACCACGTACGTTATCTCTTGCCTCCTGAAGAATCTTCCTCGCTTCTTGTCCTCTTTTATGTAGTGATGATGGATTGAGCGTTTGTTTTAACAAGACCTCAAATATACTTTTTTTTACATTTTCACTAATTGGAGCAGTTGCATTGTAATCAGCATATACGCAACCACTATTTTCTAAAGAGAATGGACTCATCTGTCACTTAAATAAGTTTACCATCAACTATAACCATAACTATGTACGTTAGCTTTAATACGATAAAAAATTTATTGCAAAAACAGCGAAATTAATACATAATTAATAACTCACGTCATCAATACCTGTCAAGCAGGTTCTTATTAGGGGTTACCATGGTTGAAGTTTTTTTGAATAATGCAACAAAAAAGATAGAAGGTGAATACCACCAAAGCAAAGATGCCAACGCGCCGGTTGTGCTGGTTTTACATCATCATCCTCAATATGGTGGTAATATGGATAGTAAAATTGTACATAGTACATATACGTCTTTTATCGATAACAATTTTTCTGCATTGAAAATTAACTTTCGGGGTGTGGGAAAATCTACTGGAACTTTTGATAAGGGTATAGGAGAGTTAACTGACGCTGCAGTAGCTATTGATTGGCTTCAGGAACATAATTCTAGCAACGTTCCAATTTGGATCGCTGGTTTTTCTTTTGGAGCATGGGTGGCTATGCAGCTAACAATGCGCCGCCCTGAGATAGTGGGTTTTATTGCTCTTTCTCTTCCGGTAACTAAGTACGATTTTTCTTTTCTTTCTCCCTGTCCAGTTTCTGGGCTTATAATACAAAGCAGTAATGATACAATCTCAGAAGAAAGCGATGTAACAGAATTAGCAAAAAGGTTGATAAATTCAGTAAAAAGTGATCACATGAAATACCATATAATAGATGAGACTAATCACTTTCTAAGGGATAAAGAAGAGGAAGTGACTCAAATCGTAGACGATTATATAAAACTGCGCTTGAATAGTGCAACTATTTCTTCTCAAAAGGTCAAAAAAGAGGTAAGGGTAAAAGAATATGCCTAATCTTTACAAACAAGAGAAATGAGTGTAGTAATATAAATGAAAAGGTTTTGTTATGTTTAAAAAGCTATTATTTTTTGTTTTAGCTGTGTTTATGTTATCGGGGTGTTCCCTAAGTAAACAGCGTAAGTTAAAAAGTCCGTGTATAAAAAGCAATGAAAGCATTTCATGCGAGTTGTACTCTGTTAATGATCATTGGTTAGATAAGTATAAGGCATAGGTAGTTTTAAATTGTGCTATTTTTCCTATTCACAACTTCACTAATGATCGATCTCTCAATTGGAAAATGCAGTCTGCCTTTTCTGCAAGGAGATGATTGTGCGTTACTATAAGCATAGAGCTGTTATTTTCCTTTACGTATGAATGTAGCAGTAAAAACACGTTAAAAGAATTTGTTGGATCTAAATTTCCTGTTGGCTCATCTGCAAGTAAAAGCTTTGGAGAATTTACAATGCTTCTTGCAATTGCAACTCTCTGCCTTTCCCCACCTGAAACTTCAGATATCATACTACTTGCTTTGTTTTCCAGACCAAATTTTTCCAATGTTGCTTGCGAATTTTTTTTTGCTTCAGCTTTGCTTTTTCCTGCAATGAGTTGAGGAAGCATAATATTTTCCAACACCGATAACTCTTGTAACAAATAGTGAAATTGATAAACAAAACTAAGAAAATTTCTTCTTACATGGGTTTTATGCTTATTACTGGCTTGTGTGCAATTTATTCCATCTATCGTAACTATACCTGAAGTTGGCTTATCCAACAAGCCTGCGATTTGCAATATAGTTGTTTTCCCTGCACCTGAATCGCCAATCAGCGCTACTACTTGCCCTCTTGTGACACTTAAGTTGATATCCTTTACAACAGCAGAATTGTCCTTGAAGCTTTTATCTACAGAAGTTAGTTCTAGTGCTACATTACCACCCATGTTTAAAAGACCCAGAAGGCATCTAAGTTTTGGAAACCGAAAAACTGTTACCACAACCACATTGAGACTTAGCAAGGGTATTCTTTATTTGAAAACCAGAACCACTGAGATTCTCAGTATAATCTATAACTGAGTTATTTAAAAATTTTGCTGAACAATTATCAACCATTAATACAGGATTGCCATTTTCATCATTAATTACTATATCTTTACCTTTTTTGCTGAAACTGGAGTGGCTTCTATAGTCCTCGCTTTCTTCATAATCATCATCTTCGTCTTCGTCATCAAATTCATCATCGTAATCATCATCTTCATCATCCAAAGATAGATTTTTATTCATTTGATCCATAAGAAAATTGTATTTGAAACCAGAACATCCACCACCTGAAACTGCAACCCGCAAAACGGAACTCTTATCCCCTTCCTCCTCTGCAAGAGAGTGGATTTTTTTTAGTGCATTATCAGTTAAGTTGATGTTGTAATTTGTTGACATAGTAACCACCGTTTATTATTGATAACTTATTATAGTAGAAATTTTACATGTCAAACAATAATTTTCTATTAAGTTATGCATGTTTTCCAAGCAAAACAAAAGGGAGATACTTCAAGGAGCCAGAAGATGAAAATCGCAGCTGCTTTCAGCGTGATAGGGATCGCATTGTTCACTCTAATGCGTTTAGGAAATTGGGATACAAAACACAAGTTTTTATCAATTACGAGCACGATTACTATCGCACTCGGCTGACTCATAGCCTTGAAGTTGCACAAATTGCAAGATCCATCGCACGCAGGCTCAGCTTAGATGAGGACATCACTGAATGCATAGCGCTTGCACATGACCTTGGTCATCCCCCATTTGGTCACACAGGTGAGGATGCTCTAGTTCAAGTTAATAATGAGAAGTATGAGTTTGATCATAATGTTCAAGCTATAAGAATTTTAACTTATCTTGAACAAAAACATGCTGATTTTGATGGTATGAATCTAAGTTGGGAGGTGGTTGAAGGGGTTGCAAAACATAACGGTCCCTTGCTTGGTCAAAACGCGGAGTCTTCTACAAATAATCAGCTGTTATTAGAATATAATGAAAAATATGATCTAAAACTTGAGGAATTTTCAAGCATTGAAGCGCAAGTTGCCTCAATTGCCGATGATATTGCTTACAGTGTTCACGATCTTGATGATGCACTCAGGGCAAATTTAGTAACCATCGAAGATTTGCTGAATGTCCCTTTAATTGGAAAAATGTTTAAAGACGTAAGGAGCGGATATTCAGAATTGCCTCAGAGCAAACTCATACATGAATCACTGAGTGGAACTATAGGAACTATGATAAGCGATGTTGTTTCTCAGACTGAAAGAAATATTGAAGATCACAAAATAAAAAGCGTAGAAGACGTAAGAAGTCTAAATAAAATGCTAGTCACATTTTCACCAGAAGTTGCGAATGCTACAAAAGAAATGAAAAGATTCAACATGGAGAAAATATACAGAAGCTATAAACTGAGTAGAACGATGAACAAAGCAAAACGCATAATACAGGAACTTTTTCAATGTTTTTATGAAAACCCAGGATTACTTCCCACAGAGTGGAGCAAACTCGCTTGTGAATCTCAGCGTTCAGTAATAATATGTGACTATATCTCGGGTATGACAGATAGATTTGCCATACACGAGCACAGAAGAATTTTTGATACCTCATATGAAATGACTTCTTTCTAATGACTGATGATCATTTCATGTCAATTGCATTAAGACTTGCAGAAAAAAATCTTGGAAATGTTGCACCAAATCCTGCTGTCGGGTGTGTTATTGTAAAGGATGGTACAATTATTAGTGAGGGATATACAGGGATCGGTGGGCGTCCGCATGCGGAGGTAGTCGCTTTGCAAAACGCGAAAGATTCAACTCAAGATGCAACTATGTATATCACGCTCGAGCCATGTTGCCACTTTGGAGTTACAGAACCTTGCACCGCAGGAATTATAAGAGCTGGAGTCAAAAGGGTAGTAATTGCAACTATTGACCCAGATAGTAGAGTTTTAGGTGGAGGCATTAAAGCTCTGAAAGAAGCAGGAATTGAAGTGAAACAAGGAATTATGCAAAAAGAGGCAGAAGAACTGAATGTCGGCTTTTTCACCACTAAAAAACTACACAGGCCATTTATAGCCTGTAAAATCGCAACAACTCTTGACGGGAAAATTGCAACATTTATAGGCGATAGCAAATGGATAACAAGTGAAGATACGAGAAATTGGGTACAGAAGCTTAGAACAAAATATGATGCGATTATGATTGGCAGCAATACTCTTATTAACGATAATCCACTCTTAACTTGCAGATTACCAGAACTCGGAAGTAGATCGCCAATAAGGCTAATTATAGATAGCCAGGAAAAATTGCAGGAAGAGCATAATATTGCAAAGACTGCAGACAAAGTAATAACTTGGGTAATCACAAATAAGGAAGTAGAGAGAAAAATAAAAAACATTAATTATTTGATAGTCAATTCAAACCACAAACCTCCTGTCATTCCAGATGTCACCCCAACACACTCTCCTGTCATTCCAACACCTTCTCCTGTCATCCCAGTGCCCAGACACTGGGATCCAGAAAACTTCAAGCAATTGCATAATGAAAACTGGATTCCAGCGTCACGCGCTGGAATGACATCGGAGCCTGATATTATCGATAAAGTCTGCCTAAAGGATATGGCATCAAAACTTGTTTCAGAAATTGGCATAACAAGGTTACTAGTTGAAGGTGGAGGAGTGTTAATCACAGAGGTACTGAAGCATAATTTAATCGACAGGCTGATAATCTGCCGTAGTGGTAAAATTTTAGGTAACGATGCCATCCCTTTTGTAGGAGATTTAGGAATTCAGTCTATTAACAAATGTTACCAGTTCAAAAAAACAGAAATAATAGAGTTTAGTAAGGATGTAGTTGAGGTGTGGGATAGATTACCATAACTTACGTACCTAAATGATAGAGAAAAGAAGCAGAGATAACTCTACCTCTTTTTCTCTCGATTTAAAACTGCTTACTTACTTAGCAATTTTTGATAGAGCTGCATTTACTGCAACCTCTCCTAATTTAGTTGAAACTCCATTTTTTAAAGCTTCAAGATCTTTATCACTTACCGCAACTTTTAATGACTTAGAATCAGCAGCCATACCTAACTCTGCTCTCATGTCAGCAGGCTGATCTTTACCACCTACGCCAGTTAATTGTACTTTATATTCGGTAGCATTAGCATCAGGAGCTTTGTGATCAAGTTTAACAACTTTTCCATCTGCTAATAATATGTGAACTGGTTCATTATTTTTTGCTAGTTCTGTGTAATCAGCAATTGGAAGTGTCAGGAATAATTGCTTAACATCCTGCTGATTTGTGTCTTTAACTGTTTCTTCAACAATTGTACCACTCTTTACCACATCACCAACAAGAGCAGCAAAGTTTGCGTCTTTACCATCCTTACCATTTGTGCCGTTCACTCCTATTTCTTCATTCTTCTGCATTTGCTGACATGAAGCATAAGCTGCTGCGGCAAAATATATAGCGGCAATAAATAGAACTGCAATTCCAGCAGGGCTAGCAATAAGTGCTAAAGATGCAGGTCCAGCAATCACTTTAGTAGCAATTAATATTGTTGCTATTGCTGCTGCTAAAGATGCAAGTGCAACTGTACCTTCAATACTCATTTTTGTGATGTGTGCAGTATTTCCCCACTTCCATATACTTTGATCTTTATCTGTAGTCATAATAGTCCCCTTATAAGGCTAATAAAAAAATTAAGTATGCGTTAATAATACATGTTAGTCAAGCCATTTTTTACATAAAGTATATATTTCAAGCTAAACTGTTACCAATTGTATATAATTAACTATGAAACATGGTTGGCTGAATCTCGATAAACCAATAGGAATTAGTTCTGCACAAGCTGTAACTCAAATTAAAAGGATTTTTGGGATAAAAAAGGCTGGTCATCTGGGAACACTTGATCCTTTAGCTTCAGGTGTGCTGCCAATTGCTCTTGGCGAGGCAACAAAAACTATACCGTATTTATCTTGCGACTTAAAAGCATACGATTTCACAATAAAATGGGGTGAACAAAGAACAACGGACGATTTGGGTGGTGATATTATTAGAACTAGCACTATAGAACCTCAATATAATCAAATAAATTGTGCAATTAAAAATTTTATTGGTGAGATCAAGCAGACTCCTCCTCAATTTTCAGCAATAAAAATCAAAGGAGCAAGGGCGTATAAATTGGCAAGAAGTGGGCAAAAGGTGAATATAAAGCCCCGACAAGTCAAAATACATGAACTGAAATTGATATCTGTGGACACCATAAATAATAGTGCAAATTTTTCTATGATGTGCGGTAGTGGTGTATATGTGAGATCAATTGCTCGTGATCTTGGAATTGTATTAAATTGTTTTGGACATGTTATAAAATTAAGAAGAACTATGGTAGGTGACTTTAGAGAAAATGAATCAGTGACAATTGAGCAACTTATTGAAAAAACTCGCTTTTTGGTGTCATTCCAGCGCGTGACGCTGGAATCCAGAAAAAAAGAACCAGTGTCAGCTACTCAGATGACACCCTTCCCTGGTGGACTCAAATCACAATGTCCGTACACTCAATGGCGTCAACTTAAGGAAAAATATAAGCGATAGTGTGTAAAATTTCTCTCTAAATTTTTTATCATAAAATTATCCAAAGAGTGAAAAAAAACGCTGTTGTTTCTATAAAAAAGTTTAAAATGTGTCCTTTCTATAAGGAGACATGCAGAAAGGAAAAAATCTTATTTTACAAATTAAAAATACAATATACTCAAAAACTTTTCAGAAGATCCATAGGAGGGTTTGCTAATGAGGACTCTTAAGTTGACGCCATTGGCTGAACGGATACCAGTTGTGGACGTCAAGCCTATCCTAGTGCTGCATATCAAGCTCATACTCAGTATGTAAATCTTTGACTAAAGCTACAGCGCATTCTTTTTGAACAATTATACTGATTTTGATTTCAGATGTTGTGATAGCAAGTATTTCTATCTTTTTTTCGCTTAAAACCTTGAGTGTGCGGTGCATCACTTCAGTGTTAGACATAACACCAATACCAATTATTGAAATTTTAGCTACATTACCATTTATAGCATAATTTTCATTCTTATTCAGTAACTTTTCCATTAAATCAATATCAAATTTGGAGATAACAAAACTTGACCCATGTATCATATCGATTTTAACGTTTGCCCCTACTATATCTCTTAAAGTACGCAAGTTATTTGCAAGGTTAGTGAGAGTTACAAGAGCTTCATTAGTGCTATAAGTTATTCCAGTAATTAAGTATCTCTCTAGTACATCCCTTTTGTGTAGTACTGCGGTGCCTTCTACTTCCTTAAAAGTGGATAGCACTTGCACTTTAATGTTATGTTTCATTGCAAGTTGTACTGAACGATTATGCAGTATTTTAGCACCAGATGACGACATTTCCAACATTTCATCGTAAGAGATAAATTTAAGCTTGCGTGCCATTGGAACAATTTTCGGGTCTGCTGTATATATTCCATCAATATCAGTAAAAATTTCGCAAGCTCTAACACCAAAGGCTATCGCGAAGGCAACTGCTGATATATCAGAGCCTCCTCTTCCAAAAGTAGTGATTCTATCATCATTTATACCTTGAAAACCAGCGATGATCGCAGCAGTATAACCCTCAGCAAAAGATCTTTTCACACGGTCAATCTTTATTGTTTTTATTTTAGACTCAGAATAAAAATCATCAGTTACAATTGGTAACTGCCAGGCAAGCCACGATTTAGCATTAACTCCGATCGATTGGAGAGTGATAGCTAATAGACCGCAAGAGATTTGTTCTCCTGCTGAAAGCATAACGTCATACTCTGATAACTCTTGTCTGCAACTTAAATTTGAGATTTTTCTAGCCTGAAAAGCCATTTGGTCAGTAAATCCTGCAACAGCAGATACAACAACGATTACATTACAACCTTTCTCAATATCGTTTTTTATCAAATTTGCAACTCGGTTTAAATCAGTTAGCGAAGTCCCACCAAATTTTTTTATGATTATTTTGTCCATAGTTACAATATAGCTCTCTTCTGAAGAAAAATATAGTTTTTGTAGAGATAGCAGCTTGCAAGCCATTCAGAAAAGGGAAGACAAAGCTATAGCTAACGCGTCATACCACGATTCATTCCATAGCTGTACGAACATTCATTTTTGAAGGTAAATTGCACAGCAAATGGTGTCATCCCAGTGCCTAGACACTGGGATCCAGAAGACTTAATTTCAACCAAGTGGCTGCATAATAAAGGCTGGATTCCAGTGCCAAGCACTGGAATGACATCCTCCCTTGTGGAAATTGCTCTCAAATCACAATGTTCGTACAGCTATGGATTCATTCGCGGTATAGATTCCGCTAACTAATAGCGGAATGACGAATTTGTTGTTTTTCAAATTGTAGGTAAATCTAAGCCACTTTAGCTATATAGCACGAATCAAACCACTAAGCAGCAGGAGACCTTGCATGACCTCCAAAAAATACTTTTATTCTTTCAAGATAAGTAGGTGGTACTGGAGGAATTTCTATACCATCTATAACAGCGCTTATTGCTTCTTTTACATCATCGCTTGTAATTAACTCTTTTAATTTATGCTTTATAGGGCCTCTTCCAACATCTTGCCCATACCTATTGTAATAATCCACATATAATTCATTAAAGACAGATTGTTTTGCTTCTTCTATCAGTTTACTGATGTTGCTTTTTATTTGAGGATCCATATCACCATCAGAATAAAAATTATCAAAATTGTCCTTTAAAATTGTAATTTTTTTATTGTTACAGCTTCTAAGGAATTTTTCTGTAATGCTTGGCATTCTCTCGTACACTTGAGCGTTTACCTCAACTGTAAAGTTATTTTTAGCTTCAAGACAACTAAGTGAATAAATAATACGATTAAACATTCCAAGATGACATGCACCATTTCCTTCTTTTAAACGCATCAGTAACATGCACTTTAGAAAATCTGTATCTAACTTTTGATCCTTAGCTGCAGTCAAAACTAGATTTGCAGCTTGTGTGAGAGTAAGGCTAGTTTTTGATTCTCTATAAGCTGCTCCATTGGAACCATTAAAGTTAAGATAAAGTTTTAATTGCTCTTTTTGCTCAGTTGTAAGCTCATCTGAATTATTTATGTAGTCTTCAAACTCTTTATTGAGTACATTTGGTTGAGCTCCAAATTTCTGTTTTAACTCTTGAGCGCATTGGAAAATACTATGTTCAAAACTACTCGTGTGAACACTTTGACTGCCAGTGCCCACATCACTTACATTAAACAAAAAGCTTAGCTGCTTTACATTCAAACCCAAAGGTGAGAAAAGCCTCACTAATGGATACTTTATCAATTCAAGAAGTGCTACTGGAATTAATAATACAGCATTTATAAGCACAAGAAATATGTGATTACTTGGTATTTCTCTTCTAGTACTCAGTAGCAGCCACCCATTAAGGGCAGATATTTTCGATGCACAGTACAAAAATGGTAATTGAATGTAATATATTAAATATATAGAGAAAAATAGAATCTTATCTTTCAACCCTATTGTTGGGTCGTTATATACTTCAGAAAAAATACTATCATCACTGTTTTTATTTTTGAAAGACTGATAGTTGCTTGTAATTTTTTCTGTAAAGATAGAACAGAGCCTATGTATGCCATAGCATGCAACACAGGCAGCAAGAGAAATTGCAAGTGTTCCAAAAGCAGCTAATACCTCACTTGAAGTTTTGGCAAGAAGGAATGCATAAAGCGCATTAATAAAGATCTTAAGCAGAGAATCATGATGAAATAATGTTCCAATAGCAGCACCAATTAATAAAACATACCCACAAACAACCAAAAATCTTTTTAACCTCGGATTCATAACCACCTCTTAATAATCTGTTAATATAATCTATTTTAGGAATAAATTGAGAAAAATGCAAGTTTTTATAAAGATCAATTGAAATTTCTGAGCTTCAGTTATATTGTTAATCTATTCAGATAAAAGTTATTGTGTCAAACAAAATAGGTTTTTGGGCTATTTTTGCCTTAGTGATTAGCAGCCAAATTGGCTCTGGAATTTTTATGCTTCCAATCAGCCTTGCTCCATATGGCATGTATAGCCTCATAAGCTGGGTAATATCAGGGCTTGGTGCTATATCTCTTGCTTTGGTTTTTGCTATGCTATGTGCAAAATTCCCAGAAACGGGTGGCCCTCACGTTTATGTAAAACATGCTTTTGGTCCTGCTGCAGCTTTCTTTGTTGGTTGGACATATTGGGTGATTTCATGGGTTAGCACGACAGCAGTAATCGTTGCAAGTATTGGCTATCTTACTTCGCTTTTTCATGGAGATATTCAAAATATACGCTTATTTTTAGAAATACTATTATTTACGATCATTACACTAATAAATTTAAGAGGTGTCACTGCTGCTGGATGTGTTGAGCTTTTATTGATGACTGTCAAAATTACCGCACTGCTTGCTATACCGGTAACAGCGTTGTTTTTCTTTGATAGGAATAATTTTATCATAAGTGAGGAAATATCAAGCCTCACGATGTCTCAAGTCCTTGCTCGCTCTACACTACTCACTCTATGGTGTTTTATTGGACTTGAATCAGCAACAGCACCTGCAGGATCAGTCAACGATCCAGCCAAGACTATACCAAGAGCCATAGTGCTTGGCACAATCTCTGTTGCAGTTATATATTTCATTAATAGCCTTGCAATCATGGGATTGATAAACGGCAATGATCTAGTTAATTCAAAAGCGCCGTATGTTGACGCAATAAAAATTATGTTTCCAGGTAATTGGCATTTGATCATTTCTATTGTTGCTTTTATTGTTTGTGTTGGCAGTTTAAATGCTTGGGTACTAGCTAGTGGACAAGTGGCTCTTGGCCTTGCAGAAGATAAACTAATGCCACAGTTCTTTGCTAAAAGAAATAAGCACGGTTCTCCTTTCTGGGGCATAATAATCAGCTCTGTTGGCACTTCAGTTCTACTAATTCTCACTTCAAGCAACAATTTTGCTAAACAGATCACATCAATTATCGACTTTTCTGTAGTTTCATTTTTATTTGTTTACCTTGCATGCAGCCTTGCTTTTCTCAAAGTTATTGTGCAAGAAAAGAGTTGTTACAAATTTTTAATTGGCAGTATAGCAACAACCTTTTGCTGCTGGGTAATATTTGAAACTTCTGTGAATACTTTGCTGATCGCAAGCTTATTCACCGCAAGTGGCGTACCTCTTTATTTATTTTGGTATCGCAGAGCTCCTGCACAATAAAATAGAGTTTAAGGCCTTTTATTTAATAACGACTTTTCTTATTGTCCACTTGTTCGACATTACCCTTCTCAAGTTTACTATCTACTTCTTTTGCGTGTTCATCATCTATACTAGTCTCATCTTTTATCTTACTGGAGTGACCTGCTTGCGATTTTTCATATGCTTCCATGTTGTCATATATAGGGTTACTGATGATTTCTATTTTTTCAGGTGTGAAAATCCTTGCTAAAAATCTCCCTATTATTGGTATTGATCTTAAGAAATCTCTTAGCTTTGAAGGTTCTTGTCTTTTATTTAGGAACTGTTGGTCTATTTTAAGGTTTTTTACACCATACTTTTTATCATCAAAATTTATTGCAGGCTTTCTTTTTTTCGAAAGAACATTTTGAGCCTTTAATCCATTGGTTCTTTCAGGCTCTTGAGGTGTAGACATTGCAGGTTTAACCTTAGTTTCATCGTATTCTTTACTCATCTTTCATTTTATTATGTAATATTACTAATATTGCATAATAATAGCTAAATTACAATTAATTGCAAGGTGAAAATATTAAAACAATTGTAAATTTTGTCAGTAAAAATATAATATAACTTTAAAGTTAGAGGTTTATCTATATGAGATACAAAATTGCTGTTATTGGAGCAACCGGAAGAGTAGGGCGTGAGGTGTTAAGCACGCTTGCTGAGTTTCAAGATGAGGCGATAGATTCTGTTATTGCACTTGCGTCGAAAAAATCAGAAGGGAAGAAGGTGAGTTTTGGTGACAAAGAGTTAACAGTTTTATGCCTTGAGGATTATGACTTCATTGGAACTAATGTAGCCATTTTCTGTGCCGGATCTCATGTTTCTGAGAAACACGTACCGACTGCAATTAAGGCTGGGTGCATCGTAATAGATAACACTTCCCATTTTAGAATGAAAGAAGGTGTGCCGCTCATTATTCCAGAGATTAATAAAGAAAAAATTATGGAATATAAAAACCACAACATAATATCCAACCCAAACTGTACTACAATACAGATGTTGCTAGTACTACATCTATTACACCAGAAAGCAAAAATAAAGAGAATCGTTGCTTCAACTTATCAATCAACTTCTGGTGCAGGTAAAGCAGCAATGGATGAACTTTATAATCAGACAAAAAAAATCTTCATGAATGAGACTAAAAAGCCTGAGATATTCCCTAAGCAAATAGCGTTTAATTGCATTCCCCATGTAGGAGAATTCATGGAGAATGGTTCTACAGAAGAGGAATGGAAAATGCAAGAGGAGACAAAAAAAATTTTAGAGGAAGATATAAAAGTTACTGCAACTTGTGTAAGGGTACCCGTCTTTATCGGCCACGCTATGGCAGTAAATGTGGAATTTGATCAACATATCACTGAAGAACAAGCTCGTGAAGTGCTAAGTGAAGCCGAAGATAGTGGAGTTTTAGTATACAACAGGCGTGAAGACAGTGAATACATAACTCAAATTGATGTTGTACAGGAGAATGCTGTATATGTATCGCGTATTAGACGAGACAATACTGTTGAGCACGGATTAAATATGTGGATAGTGGCTGATAACCTGCGCAAAGGTGCAGCACTAAATATAGTGCAGATTCTTGAGATTTTGATAAGAGAGCATTTGTCAATCAAGTGCATATAGAGTGCACGTACGTTGTAATTCGAAGGAAATTTGTATACTACATGGCAGCGCGTAACGTTAGAATCTAAGTCATAAAACTTGCTTGACACCCTTCGCCAGCCCCCGTATCATGAAACTGAAGGTATTCAGTTATCTTCATCTGTGCAGATTAAACAGCAAGAAAACAACGTAGTTGGCGTCTTATTTTTAATTTTTTGCACTATGTGCACCTTATGTCTTCACAACATTTCTAGGTTTTTACCTATATAAGCTGAAACGCGCTTATAAGTCGTTTAAGACAGTATAGTACGCCAATTTGCAGGATTAGAGAGTGACAACTAGCTAACACGGGATTTCTTTTGCCTTTTTTTCTGCTTAGTAAATTTCTTAAACATTTAAGCTAAGGTGAGTTGCAATTAAAAGCAGCTAAATTGCAGTGTTTAAGACTTAAAAAACGCCAATACTGAAAATAGACAATGACTAGGGTTTCTTTTGCCTTTTTTTTCGTTTGGTAAATTTCTTAAATATTTGTGGCTAAACGACAACCGTCATCCCGCTGCTTGTTAGCGGAATCTATGCCGAGATACCACGAATGAATCGCGGTATGACGGTTCGCGGCGGCATGACGATAAGCTCGTCATCCCGCTACTTGTTAGCGGGATCTAGAGATACCGTGACGGTATGACGTAGGACTGCTGTGATACCATTATAGAGTGAACTAGTGTCAGCTACTTGGATGACAGGAGAATGATGTCATACAAGTAGCTTGACGCTCGCATCCAGTTTTCTTTATAATTTCCTTTGTGAAAGAACAAAAGTGCTTATTTGTAACCATAGCTGGCTTACCAAATGCTGGGAAGTCTACATTAATTAACAGCATCATAGGCAAGAAGATTGCAATTGTCACCCCTAAAGTGCAAACAACAAGGACGCAAATAAGGGGTATTGCAACATGCAACAACACACAAATTGTCTTTACTGACTCCCCAGGAATTTTCTCAGCAGAAACAAAACTTGAAAAAGCTTTAGTCAAGTCTGCATGGTCAGCAATCAAGGGTGATGACATCACTTTGTTGCTTGTTGATGTAAGCAATTATTTGAAAAATATAGAAAGAATTAAGACTATATTTGCACGACTGCAGCGCACAAAAGGCAGATGCATTTTGGTTATCAATAAAACTGATTTGGTAAAAAGGCCTGAATTAAAGATGGCGCATGAGCATCTGAATTTGCTTTATAAATTTGAAAAGGTTTTTACAATATCCGCATTAAAGAATGATGGACTTTCTGATTTGGTGAATTACTTATCTGAAGTTGCACCGGTGAGCCCTTGGTTTTATGAAGAAGATCAAATAACCGATTCCTCGACAAATTTTTTATCAGCAGAAATTACGAGAGAAAAATTATTCTTGAACTTGCGTGAAGAATTGCCATACTCTACAGCTGTTATAACTGAACAATTTGAGGAAAAAAAAGATAAGAGTTTAGTCATAAAACAGATCATATTCGTGTTGAAAGATAGTCATAAAAAAATAGTGCTAGGAAAAGATGGCAGTAATATTAAAAAAATTAATATCGAAGCGCGTGCTGAACTAGAAAAATTATTTGAGTGCAAGGTACACCTCTTTTTATTTGTGAAAGTGCGACCTTGGATTGACCGTCCTGAGGAGTATATAGGCAATGCTTAATTCTTTATTGGTATTTGATATTGAAACTATACCAGATGTAAATTCCTGCAAAAATTTACTCAATATTAGTGATGATAGTAGTGTAGAAGAGAAGAGGGATGCATTAACAAAATATCATCTTGAAATAACAAACGGGCAAAACTCTTTTTTGCGTCAGCCCTTCCACCAAATTGTAGTTATTAGTTTTTTACTTTGCAATATAAGCTACCAGAGCGGTTATGAGGTGTTCACACTGCAAGAAATAAGATCTGGAGGTACACTAAATTCCAGTGAAAAGGAGCTAGTGAAAGGATTTTTTAACTACATATCAGAGAAAAAGCCAAGATTAGTTTCGTTCAACGGACGCACTTTTGATATACCGGTACTGAAGTATCGTGCTATGGTCCATGGCATTCAAGCAGAATATTTTCATAAAGCTGGCGATAAGTGGAATAGTTACAATCAGAGATATAGCAGTGATTGGCATTGTGATTTGCTTGAAACCCTCTCTGATTTTGGAGCTTCTGCGAGAGTAAAAATGAACGAAGTTTGTGCAGCATTTAATCTTCCTGGTAAGATTGGAGTTGATGGGTCACAAGTTATGGGCTTATACGATAGCGGCAAGATGCAAGAGATTCGAGATTATTGCGAAACAGATGTAATTAACACTTATTTAATTTACTTAAGGTTCATGCATCATCAGGGAAGGATTACTACTGAAAGCTACAACAAAAGTGTGGAAGAGCTGCTTTTAGAGTGCGAAAAAAAAGAACATCTAAAAAAATTTAAAGAAGAGTGTATCTGTTCAGAGGAGTGGCTAATGTGCAAATATTGAAGCAAAGTGCGTGACACACAGCTGTACGAACATTTGTTTGCAAAGGTAATTTGCACAACAAATGGTGTCATTCCAGTGCTTGACACTGGAATCCAGATACGATTTCATCATATAAATTTTTCCATTCTTGATTTGTTTTTTCAATTAAGTTTATTTTCCATTTTCTCTGCCAGCTTTTTAGAAGCTTTTCTTTACTAATTGCTAAATTTATGTCTTGAAACTCCTCAAAGTAGACTAATTTACTAACATTGTACTTTGACGTGAAACCGGAAATGGCTTTGCTTTTATGCTCCCAAATTCGTTTGATTAAATTTGATGTTATACCTATATACAGGGTTCCATTTCGTTCACTTGCAAGTATATAAACATAATAATTTTTCATATATAGTAACCTGGATCCCAGTGTCTGGGCACTGGGATGACACCATTTATTGTAAGGACTTACCTCACATTTACTCTATGATTATCTTTTTAGATCACCTTGTCTACCTATTTTGCCACTCTGCTGAACGGATACAGAAGAGTGGCAAATAACTTGTGGTGGAAAGTTTTGTATTGAATTTAAATGAACAGATATTATGGAGCAATCTAACAATTGCTCCATAACAGTAGCTATCCACCTATTGCTGGGAAACTTTCATGTGCTATCTGCTCAACTTCTACTTGTTCAACCTGAGAAGAACTTTTTAATTTATTATCTTGATATTCCTTTTTTACTTTCTCAAAAAAATTTGATTCGCCAAAAATATAATTTTGGAAATTGGCAAAATAATGTTGAGCATTACCTCCAAGCACACAGCTAATTCGACTTAATGCTCTAGCAGGATAGTAAAAGAGAGATACGTTATTATTTGACTTGAAATCACTTTCATCCATCATCTTAATAGCTTCATGATAACCATCTATTCCATGAAAATAATCTATACCAGAATATCCTTCTGGTGTTGGTACTCTTAATTGTGCACCTACGTGAGCATAACCAAACGAACCAGGTAATACTGCTGGCACTGGATCTTGCCTGTGGTGAGTGACCCTTATGGTTTTTTCCTGAAGAGCGTCATTATAAATTTCACTAGCAGTAAGGTCAAAAACCCTTGGATCAGCAAAAGTTGCAACATGAACATCTTCAGCGCCTTCTTTTTTGTTGAGGCATAAAGCAGCTATCTTAGCAATAGCTCCTCCCATGCTATGACCTGTGAGATTAATTCTAAAATCTTTTATTTCTGATTTTTGTTTTTCAGCATGAGATTTCAAAATGCCATAAAGATTAGGCCATGAATCTTGAAACGAATTATTAAAGCCACGATGCATTCTTCCACCTTCAGGTAAAAGTTCTGAGGGAGTAAAAAACAAATTGAGATCAGTGATTCCATCGTTTAAGCCCGATAAGCCATATTCTAATGGATTTTTCAAACGAGTACCATGGTAAGCTATTGTTATTTCTTTATCTTTTATAAAAACATGACCAGCATCTTTTTCGAATCCATTACCAAATGGAATAATTTCATAACCTTCACTAATAAGTTCAGCTCTAGTTTTATACATTTTTTCAGTGGATGGAATAATTTCAAAATCTTCTACAACTTTAAATTCAGTTTTGTATACTCCTTCAGCTAAGTTGTGACATCTTTTTTCACTTAGCTTATTGTCGTCATCGCCATAGCTTATTTTACAGAAATTACTCATTTCCAATAATTTCTCTTTATTAAATCCTGCAATTTCTGCAATACTTTCATCTATTTGGTAAGAAGAAGGTAAAGAATGTGGTTCATTTGGGTCAGCAGGATTTATAAATTCATAATCTTCAATGATCTCAAACTCATCATCCACCTTATATTTGCCGTTATCTGCTAAGATGGAGCTTGATTGTTCAACATCACCTAATTGTGAATCTATACTACTTGCACTAGTACCTGTGGTGCTAAACCAATTGCGTAAAAAACTAAAATCCATAACTACCTTAATCTACTATCAGCTAAACAATTTATTTAACTATAATGTAGATTGATATTATTGTCAATAGTATTTTCTATAATCTTTCTATTGCTAGAATAAAAAAATTTTACTTCCATAGAATAAATATAGAGTTATAATGCACTAACAAGCGAACCTCTGTACTAAATTTTGGTTAATATACACGTTGAGCGTATTAAGAAAGTTGCTTTTAAGGTATTGCATTTTACTTTTATTTTCGTTATAAGGTTGCTTTAAGTTGAATTTTCAACATTTTTATACTATTTACATTTAAGATATGATTTCGAAATTTTTTGGGGGCACTTCATGAAAAAATCTATTTATACTAGAACTGCTCTAGCTTCTCTATTAACTTTATATTCTTTCAGCGGCTTTGCAGCTGACTTTCCTGATGAGAGTATGAAGGAAATAAAAAAGCAAGAGAGCACAAAAACTTCTGGAAAAACAGAAGTTATGAAAACATCAAATAAAAAACTGAAAGAAAAGATGGACAGAATATGTAATGCTGATCCAAGAAAAAAAGCTGAAGAGCTTAAGAAAAAGGAGGAGATGAGATTAGCAGCCGAGCAGAAGAAAAAAGAGGAGATCAGGCTAGCAAATGAGAAAAAAGCAAAGCTTATAGAGGATTCAAAAGCGAAAGCTCTAAGCGCTAAGAATTCTAATATAGAAAAAGGTAAAGTTTCAAAAACTAAGCGTTCTAAAACTAAGAATGCTAAAGTTGAAGCTAAAGATGTAAAGAAGGATGTAAAAGTTGTTAATCAAAATACAGAGAAAAAAGGTAAGGCAAGTCCTGTTGTTTCAGTTGGTGGAGTTGATGTTATCGATACCAACCAAGGGCAAAGTAATTTAAGAATAACTTTTGGCGGTGTTGTTGATGCTCAAGGCTATGGCAAAGCAGGGCCAAGTAGCACAGATTATAAACGCTACGACGTTATGCCTGGCAAATCTATAAATTATTATGAGGATGCTACGGATAAGGTAAAAGGAGCAAATCCAGTGTTCCCTGAGGGAATAGGAAATATCGGTGACTATAGCGATAATATGGGTATGATTGCTGATGCGATATTGCACCTCAGAGCAGAAAATAAGAATGAAGATTTAGGTCTTCTCTATGGTGCTGACGTGCAGTTTCATGTTCCAGTGACCGAAGGTAAGGGAGCTTCACAGGGTGTTTATGCTGCAAAAGGCAGAAGTGCGCATGTGTTTGTTAACTCAAAATATGGTGACGTGAAGCTTGGTTACCAATTTGGTCCTGAGGCTCTAATGAGACTTGATGCAACAAGAATTGCAACTGTTGACGGAGCTGCAGATAGTGACTGGTTCAGAAAAGTGAACTTAGAAGGAAGCGCTGCGAGCTTTCCATTTTATGTAACACCGCGTCTTTACACTGAAAGTTTTTCGAGTGAAAGTGAAAAATTCTCTTTCCGCATGGCAGGGAAATATAACAAAGGCGTTATGACTACACTGCCGTTTAGAGTTGCTTACTACTCACCAAATTATATGGGCGCAAGGTTTGGTGTTAGCTATTCACCTCGCTATGATAGTAGTTTATTTGTTATAAAGGATGATGATGACATAAAACATGTCGGTCCAGATTATGAGCATATAGTAAGTGCTGGTGCATCATATGAATATGACTTTGATAAATACAAGGTGAAAGTTAAAACTTCTGCAGTTGGTGAATATGGTTGGCCAAAACAATCAAATAAAGATAAGCATGTTTATAATGAATATGTGGAGTACAATGACCTGATGGGCGTTAATTTGGGTGTAAGCGCTGATTATAAGATTAATGAAGACCAAGGCGTAAAATTTGCTGCTTCTTTTGCATACTTGGGCAAATCTGCTCAACCAAAGGATATTAAAATAAAAGGTAATGATGACTATGAAAAAATTCCTGCAAAGGATTCTCAAGGTCAAAACAATGAGGAGTATAAAAGAATTGCAGGCTTAGCTCAATTCAATAACAATACCATGTATTGGACTGCAGGGGCTGGTTATCAACATGAGAATATCTACACAAGTTTGACGTACTTTGGCAGCAGAATGAATGACAAAGATATGCTTCACGATGGCGCACTTGGCGTTCAATATGATCTGTCTCCTGCATGTAGTAAGAGCAAATTTGTTCCTTACGCAGCTCTCCATTATTTTATGACTAATGAGAAAGGTAATGATATTAAGCTGAAAGGTAAGCCTAATGATGCTGTACCTTCTAACCAAGGAATTCTCCTTCTTACTGGTGTGAAATTTTCTTTCTAACCAGCCAGTACACACCACAGCTTGAATGTGGTGTGTATTTCCAGATGAAAATTATTTATATTGAAAAAATTTTCAATGTATGGTATAATAGCTTAAAGTAGAAGTAACAATATCATGGGTATAACAGTAAATCTTGATGGAGAATTTGAGAAAATAGTACAGTCTCATTCCATGTTACAAAATCGTTCCGTACCACAACAAATCGAGCATTGGGCTAAAGTTGGTCAAGTTGTTGAAGATAACCCTGAGCTAAGCTATAACATCATTAAAGAGATTCTATCAGGTATTGAGGATGCTAAATTAGGAAATATTGAAGAGTATAAGCCTATAAAGCTTTGAAAATTCTTCTTACCAATACTTTTAAGCGGTCAATGAAAAAGCTGCATAACAATCAACTACCTAAACTTGAAGAAGCTATCAAGCAAGTCCAAGGCAATCCACATATTGGAGAGCTAAAGTCAGGCGACCTTGCAAATGTTCGTGTGTATAAGTTTTCCATTTTTAATCAACTTACTTTGTTGGCTTATCTTTATAATGAACAAAATAATGAGTTTTGCCCTTGCTCCACATGAGAATTTTTATAGGGATTTGAAGAAACAGTTATAGACAAAGCAATTATTGTGGCTATTACTTATTTTTCTCTACCATTATTTATAGGAAGCCCCTATGCAAACCACACTAAAAAATCATTTAGCTGGAGAATTACTTACCACTGCTACGTGCTGGAAATTAAAGCTCGCAGGTGGAGAAGTAATGGGATTCACTGACTATGATGAAGATTTAAATATTGATAATATACTCTATAAATCTTCAAGTGGATTTACAGCCAGTAGTATAATATTAAACAGCGATTTAAAAACTGATAATCTAGAAATTGAAGGGATATTAAATAGTGTTGATATTAAAGAAGAAGATGTTTTATCAGGAAAGTACGACTTTGCAAATATTGAAATATTTCTTGTGAATTATAAAGACTTGACCCAGGGGACAATGAATCTACATTCAGGAACTTTTGGTAAAGTGACATTAAGTAGTGGAAGATTTATTGTTGAAATTAGAGGGCTCTCAGCAAAGCTTGAGAGAAGTATAGCAGAATTATACTCTCCTGCATGCAGAGCACAATTTTGCGATGATAAGTGTAAAGCCGATACTAAAAAATTTAGTAAAATAAGTACAATCACTAAAGTAATAGATGAAAGAAGATTTGAAGACACGAATTTAACTGAGAGTGATGAATATTATAAGCACGGAGTAGTGAAATTCTTTGGCTCAACAGCGTTTGAAGGTATAGTAAAAGAATATAAAAATAAAGTAGTTACGTTGTTTACTTCGCCTCCATACCAAATTTCTGCTGGGGATAAATATTCAATACTCGCAGGTTGCGATAAAACATTTCCAACTTGCAGAAGCAAGTTTAACAATACTGTAAATTTTCGTGGTGAACCCTATATACCAGGTTTTTATATTGTTTAGCAGTACAATTTTCAATATTATGAATACATGGAAAGGTGGCTGAGTGGTCTAAAGCACACGCTTGGAAAGCGTGCACATATGAAAATATGTCGGGGGTTCGAATCCCCCCTTTTCCGTATATTACTTCTAGAATGGTATAAAACCCTCGGTCGCGCGTGCAACTCTATTCCTATAGTGAGTAGCTCCCTCTTATCTCATTTATATCATATTTTTAACTTACCCAATAACATAAATTACTTTAGCTATGCTATCAATAGCATTGCTTTAAAAAGAGTGCCCATATTTTCAGTCAACCTTAGGAATTCACTAAAGATCCTATTCCTTTGTTCATCACTTGCGCTTTTCATTAAAGCCTGGGTTCTTTCTTTTATGCCAAAAAGATATAAAAATTCCCTTTGAGTTAAAATCTCGCAATCTACGTGTTTTAATGAATCTTTTAATGCTTGAAAATTTACAAGTGCGGTAATATCACTATTACCAACATTCTCAAGAAAATTAGCATACTTATGTTGTTTTATCGATTGCAAAGTGCTCTTATACGCGGGGTATACATAACCGTAATCTATAATCAAAGCAGCTCCTTTATGATTATATATCTTCTTCTTAAGTTTTTTTAATATTTCAACCCCAGTTGAACATATTTCCACCACTGCTCCATCAAAAAGTTTTCCACTTGTCATTCTAGCGCTTGGTATACAACTGCACGACTTGCAGATGGTGTCATGAAAGTAACTGACACTGGAGTCCAGTTTCTTGATCGAAAATGTTGTATAGTGCGCTTGTTTACAATCAATTTTGCTGGATCCCAGTGTCACGCACTGGGATGACAAAGAGGGGACGCTGGGATGACGAGGAAGGGGCACTACGCACTGGCATGACACCAAGAGACTGCCATCATCTTGTTTTGTCACCCTATTTTCATACCACCCCTCATTACGATATACAAACTGATCTATCGGAAGAGCGTCAAAGAACTCATTTGCTAAAAAAATGGTTGGTTGTTCTGGTAGGTTGTCAATATTTTTGTGCCAATTAACATCTAAGCCTTTTAATTTTTCCTTTTGTATCTTCCGTAAAGTAGGGCTTATTTCAACTAAGTAGATAGACATTGAATTAAAAAAGCTGCTGTATTTTTTAGTGACTCTTATTATATCGTGAATGAGTGTTCCTTTGCCTGGCCCAAGTTCAACTAGAGAAAATTTTGATGGCTTTCCTAATTTTTCCCATGTATGCATTATCCAAACTGCAATTACTTCACCAAATAATTGGCTGATCTCAGGTGCGGTAGTAAAATCACCATCCTTACCAAGTGGTAATTTACTCATATAATAGCCGTATTTTTCATGGTACAAAACGGCATTCATGAAATCACTGATGGATATTGATCCTTGACTTTTGTCAATTAATTCGTGTATATAAGTGAGCATGTTATTAATAAATGTTTAACTATAGTGTGCCATAATATAAAATAGTAGAGTATTTATATATATAGTATAAACTTAAGTTTGTGAGTAATAGTGCTTCAGTTATGGACGACAAAAACACCGATTATGTTGCCCTTATACCTCAAGATGATAGTATTGAATACAAATTTGAAGAAGCTGTCAATTTTATAGAAAACAAGGTTATAAATGCTGACGGGTTAACTTTAGCAGAGGTATTTCAAGTGCTAGTTCAAATGCTAAATGGTGATCTAGAATTGGTAAAAAAAGTACTAGCATATGCTAATATTATGGCAAAGCATGGAATGAAGGTAGCAAAAGAGTCGCAATTAAGCAGAGCTGATGTTCGCCGAGCTTTGGAAGGTAAAGAAAGTGTTGTCAATAGACAAGATTTTATAAAGAAACCACCTCTTCCACCTGCTATAAAATCGACCAAAAAGAAAAGTAGAGGTCTTTAGATGGCTGAATCTATAAAAAAATTTACTGTACAATGTGACTTCAAAGGGCAAAGTTCACCTTTTGCAATATATATAGGAAATCCAAAAAGTGATGCTCATCCAATTCATCATCAAGATTCCTGGCTTGTAAAAGAACGTGGAGGGAATATCCCTAATAAAGTAAAAGAAAGTCTACAAAAATTATATAAATTATCTCAAGAAAATGGAGTCTCTTTCTCAGAGCTATGCGCGTATGCCATTACTGTGGTTAGTAATAATGATAAAAAAAGTGACGACAAGCAGTGAGATAGTTTAATCCCTCAATATTTCATTTATAGAGACTTTCGATCTCGTCTTTTCATCCACTTTTTTTACTATGACTGCACAATAGGTTGAAATATTATTTTTAGATGGAATAGACCCTGGTATCACTACAGAATAAGGCGGCACTTTGCCATAAAATACCTTGCCAGTTTCTCTATCAATAATTTTTGTTGATGCCCCAATAAACACACCCATGCCAAGGACTGATCCTTCTCTCACTACCACACCCTCGGCCACTTCGCTACGTGCTCCAATAAAGCAATTATCTTCTATAATGACAGGTGAAGCTTGAATAGGCTCAAGAACTCCACCTATTCCCACTCCACCGGAAATATGACAGTTTTTCCCTATTTGTGCACAGCTACCAATTGTTGACCAGGTATCTATCATTGTTCCTGAATCAACATATGCACCAACGTTGATAAAACTTGGCATTAGAACAACATTTGTACCTATATAAGCAGATCGGCGAACAAAACACCCAGGAACTGCTCTAATTTTTAACCGGCGAAATTTCTCCTCATTCCATTCACTAAACTTGTTACCGATCTTGTCAAACCAGCAATTAGTATTATCTATTATTTTATTTTCTTCGGTGAGAAAATGTAATAATATTGCCTGCTTTATCCACTTATGTACTACCCATTCTCCACTTGATAGCTTTTCTGCTACTCTAATTTTGCCACTATCAAGGAGCTCAATTACCTCTTTAATTGCTATTCTTGCTGTTTTCTTTAGATTACAGTCATTAAATTTTTCTTTATTTTTCCAAATATCTTCTATCTCACTCTGTGTTTTTTTTAGTTGCAAACCTTCCATTTGTTATATATATATTGATATTAAATTTGTAGCTCTGTATCATTTGAGCTTGTTACTACTTTATATGTAAGTGTTATGAAAATACAATGTAATAGTTGTACTAAAACTTACTTAGTATCCCCCGAGCAAATTGGTGCATCCGGAAGAAAAGTGAAGTGTACGAACTGCAATCACATATGGCATGAATATCTAGAAGAAGTGTCAAACAAACCGCACTTTGCTAATATACAGGAAAAAAAAGTTAGTGGAAGGAATTTTTTACAAAATCTAGCATTTACCACTCTAGCTTTTGCAACAGCTACAGGGTTATGCGTTGTAATTGCTAATGGCATCTTTCCTAGAGAGATGAACAAAGCATACAAAACGATCAGTTCATATAAGGATTCAATAAGCTATAAATTAGGGTACAAAAAAGAACAAACAGAAAGTCCAAATGTAAAAAAACTTGCTGTAAATAAGTTTTATCAAGACTACCTTTTTTTATCTAATTTAAGATCTAGTTAAATAGGCATACCGATATCGGTCTCTAGCTACTCAGATGGTGCGCATAGTATTAGGGTGACAGAGTTTTAAAAATAAGTTATTTTTTAGCAAAAAAGGCAGCTCATGAGTATTAAAATTGCACCTTCTATACTTTCAGCAGACTTTGCAAAACTAGGGGAAGAAGTAAGAAAAATTAGCGATTTAGGTGTGGATTACATACACATAGACGTTATGGATGGGAATTTCGTTCCAAATATTACAATTGGTCCTAGCGTTGTTTCTGCAATACGTAAATATAGCAATCTTCCTTTTGATGTGCATTTAATGGTCAAATCTCCTGGTAACCACATTGAAAGCTTTATAAATGCTGGTGCTGATATTATCACTGTACATGCAGAAGCAGAGATACATCTTGAGAGGTTGATAAGAAAGATAAAGTCATACAAAAATGTAAACGATGCAAAAAAACCGATTCAAGTTGGAGTTTCAATTGTTCCTTCAACTTCCCCAAGTGTGCTTGAATACATAATACATGAGCTAGATATTGTACTGATTATGACAGTCAACCCTGGCTTTGGAGGGCAGGAATTTATTCATTCACAGTTGAACAAGATATCTACTATAAAAAAAATGATACAGGAGCATAATCTTAAAACACAAATTTCAGTAGATGGTGGAATTAACTTTTCTAACGCAGCTGATATAATAAAAGCAGGTGCAGATATTTTAGTTGCGGGATCGGCGATATTCAAGGCTGAAGATATTAAGAAGGCCGTAAACGATCTTAAAAATCCATCGTTGTGACCCTATATAGCTAGCTACGTCATACCGCCGCGGCGCTAACACGTAGCGGAATGTTGGCAAACCTAAGATCTTTAGCTAGTTAACACAAACCATTTCTGTATCCGTTCAGCAGAGTGGCAAAATAGGTAGACAAGGTGATCTAAAAAGATAATCATAGAGTAAATGTGAGTTACAATAAATGGTGTCATCCCAGTGCCCAGACACTGGGATGGCTTTGTTGCATAGCAACCGAAAAAATCTGGTGGCTACTGACAAAATTCATTATAAATAACCATTTAACTGTTGAAGAAAAAATATGCCACAGAAAATGAAAGTCAGTAACCAAAACGAATATAACAAATTCCTTGAAAAAAGGGGAAATATTTTTCGTTACATCGATGAAGCTATCGAAAATTGGTATGAAAATAGTCCAAAAATGCAGGGCGGCAACTATATTTACAGTGATAAAGTCGTAATTTTGGTGCATATAATTGTCAATCTTTTTAGAATTGGTTTAAGACAAACGGTGGGGTTTATAAAAGGATATCTGCAACAAATAGGAAAAAAATTGGCAGTTATCAGCTATTCACAAGCATCAAGAAGGTTTAAAAAACTTAATATTAAGATAAATGATTGCAGGGTTGATAAAAGCAACATGGAAAATATTGAAATTATCATAGATAGCACAAGTATCAGCATTTACAGTAACACTCCTGGCCACAGTAAGGAAAACAGTGCAGATAGAAAGTACCGAAGCTACGAGCAAGTAAGAAAGTTACATGTTATGTTAAGTGTGAATAGTAAAAAAGCTATAGCTGCAAGATACAGTAATGGCGTCTACTCTGACCACTATGGAGCTTGCGATTTGCTTGAAGAAGTTAATTTTCAGCACAAAATTATATGCAGATAGGGCATACGATAGGCACAAACTTTATAAATTGTGTAAGAAATACGATATAAAGACAAAAGTTCTACCAAAAAAGGATGCAGCAGAACATTCAAAAATAGATTATATGTCTGACAGAAATGCTGCTATTAGGTTAATAAAATTATATGGACAAGATGGTGTAAAAGAGTGGAAAAAGGAAGCAATTTATGGAAAGAGATCTTACATAGAAGGATTTTTCTCAAGGTTGAAGCAAGTATTTGGATTTAGCTTTAGGAATAAATCTGAAGTAAATCGTGAAAAAGAATTACTAATTAAGTGCTATTTGCTCAACAAATTCACTGATATTGGTATGGCTAAATTTGAAATCATTACATAAATTTGTCGTAAACCATCACTGCTTAAGGTGCTATGCAACAAAGCCCACTGGGATCCAGGTTACTATATATGAAAAATTATTATGTTTATATACTTGCAAGTGAACGAAATGGAACCCTGTATATAGGTATAACATCAAATTTAATCAAACGAATTTGGGAGCATAAAAGCAAAGCCATTTCCGGTTTCACGTCAAAGTACAATGTTAGTAAATTAGTCTACTTTGAGGAGTTTCAAGACATAAATTTAGCAATTAGTAAAGAAAAGCTTCTAAAAAGCTGGCAGAGAAAATGGAAAATAAACTTAATTGAAAAAACAAATCAAGAATGGAAAGATTTATATGATGAAATCGTATCTGGATTCCAGTGTCAAGCACTGGAATGACACCATTTGTTGTGTAAATTACCTTTGCAAACAAATGTTCGTACAGCTGTGTGTCACGCACTTTGCTTCAATATTGTATCCGTTCAGCAGAGTGGCAGAATAAGGTAGACGAGAAAAGACAACTATAGGAACAAATGGGTGTCATGCCAGTGCGTGACACTGGCATCCAGTCTTTTCGCGCAGTTCCATCAAAAACGTTGTAAAGGCTTTCGTGTTTACCAACTTAGTGCCCAATCTGGATCCCAGTGTCAAGCACTGGGATGACAAGAAAGGGAGCACTGGAATTTTTGCTTCAATATTTGCACATTAGCCACTTCCCTGAACAGATACTCAATATTTGCACATTAGCCACTCCCCTGAACAGATACCCATTTCTATTATCTACCAATTTGAAAAAGTCTCTGGTCCAAGTAGTCAAGCTACTTGGATGACGAGAGGTAACGCAAGAAGTTTACTCTTAATAAAAACCTGATGATGAATCATTATTACCAAATTTCGGCCTGTTTCTGTTGCTGAAACCAGAACGAGGACGAGGAGGCCTCTTATGGTGACTTCCTCCAGGTTTTCTATTAAATGAATTATTGTAATAATTATCCCTGTCATTTGGACCATCTTTCCTTTCCTCGTTGTAAAGCTCACCTTCAAAAAACTCTCCCGTCTCTTGATCAACCCGACGTCTTGACAACTTTGGACATCCACCTTTTTCGAAGTCAATTACTAGTGCTTTGAAAGTATCATCTTGTTTAAGTATGCTCTCTATAGAATCTATGTGTTCATTAGCTACTTCACTTATGTGCATTTTTCCTTTTCTGCCATTAAGAAATTCAAGCTCTACAATAGACTTCTCTATTCTTACAACCTTGACATCAACTATAGAACCTTGTTCTAGTTCTGTTATTGAATCAATCATCATACTCTTTGCAATTTCAGCTTCAGTGCCACTCGTGGCAAAAACAGAAACTTTACCATCATCTCCTATTTCAATTTTTGCATTACTTCTTTCACACACACTGCGTATATTTTTTCCTTTAGCACCAATAGCTGCAGAAATTTTATCTTTATCTATGTAAAATGATAACATTCTTGGTGCATGGTCTTTGACATCATCACTGTGTTCTGAAATCACTGCATTCATTTTTTCTAAAATATGTAACCTTCCAGCTTTTGCCTGTTCTAAAGATTTTTCAACAATTTCAAAGCTTATACCAGAAATTTTCATGTCCATTTGTAGTGCCGTAACCCCTTCACTAGTTCCTGCTACTTTAAAGTCCATATCACCAAGATAATCTTCATCACCCAATATATCGGAAAGTATCACATACTCGTCTTTATCTTTAATAAGGCCCATAGCAACTCCAGCAACAGGGGCCTTTATTGGCACACCCGTATCCATTAAAGCAAGAGAAGTCCCACAAACTGTTGCCATAGAAGAAGAACCATCAGACTCCAAAATTTCGGACACTACTCTTATTGTATAAGGAAATTCAGATTTATCGGGTAAAACAGGATGAATTGCTTTCCAAGCAAGTTTACCGTGACCAATTTCTCTTCTTCCAGGTGGACGTCCAGTAGAAATTTCTCCAACAGAAAAAGGAGGAAAATTATAATGTAACATAAAGTGCTCACGTCTATTCCCTTCAATATCATCCACGATTTGCTCATCTTGCGTAGTGCCAAGAGCAGTAACAACCAGCGCCTGAGTGTTACCTCTGGTAAACAACGCAGAACCGTGAGTCTTGGATAGAACATCAACTTCAATTTCTATCTGACGTATTTCATCATGCTTACGACCGTCTATCCTTACACCTTTCTTTCTAATTATTTCACGTACTAAAGATCTTTCAAAGTTTTTTACTGCATACGTAATTAACTTTTCGTCTTTTCCAGCTTCCTTAAGAGCATTCAATATATTATCTCTGATCGCTTCTAGAGCTTGAACTCGCTCTTGTTTTACTGTTTGTGAATATGCTTTCTCAAAATCTTTACCGTGTTTTTCAAGCTCTTGTGTTATATCTGATATATCAACAGGAGCAAAGCTTTCAGGTTTATTGCCAACTGTATCAGCAAACTCTTTTATGAGCTCAATGACAGGCTTAAGGTGTTCATGGCCAAATTTTATTGCATTAAAAACATTTTCTTCAGAGAGCTCTTTCACTTCTGATTCAACCATTAAAATTGAATTTTCATCACCAGACAAAAATAGATCCAAGCTGCTTGCTTTCATCTCTTGAACAGAAGGGTTGAGTATATAGTTATTATTTTCATCACAACCAACCATCACTCCAGCTATAGTAAAGTAAAAAGGAACACCAGAAATTGCAAGAGCTGCAACAGTACCAATCAATGCTGGCACTTCAGGAGGATTGACTGTATCATAAGTTAATAGATTGCACACCACACTAACTTCATCATTAAATCCTTCTGGAAATAGTGGTCTTATACTTCTATCTATTACTCTTGAGATTAAAGTTTCTCTATCAGATGGCTTGCCTTCTCTTTTAAAAAAGCCACCAGGGATCTTACCCATGGCATAGCTTTTTGCGATAAACTGTACATTTAAAGGTAGGAAATCAACATTTTCTTCCTTCTTCTTACTTACAACGGTTACTAAAACAGAAGTATCACCGTAATTTACAACTACTGAACCATGAGCTTGGCGTGCTATTTTTCCTGTTTCTAAAGATAAGGCACGACCACCCCACTCTATAGATTTTTTTATAATTTTAAACATACTAAATTCCTCGATTATTTTCTAATGCCTAACTTCTCTATTAATTCCTGATAGGCTTCATTACCAAATTTACGCTTTATATAATTTAAGTGCTTGCGTCTTCTACCTATCAATATAAGTAAACCACGCTTAGAGTGATGGTCATGCTTGTGCACTTTAAAATGCTCAGTTAAATTACTGATCCTCTCGGTCAAAATTGCACATTGTACAAAAGATGAACCTGTATCATCTTCTTTAATTGCATATATATTTATCAAACTCTTTTTCTTTTCTGATGTTATCGACATCTAAACCTCATTTTAAATATTAAAAACACGAATAGGTTTCACACAACCATAAATAAAACTGCAGATTGCAATAGGTACACTACCCACTATCGTATAACAAGTATCATAATTCTTTAAATTACGCAAGTTATTTAATACAATTTCCTGACCTTTTCTGATTTTCCCCGCATCTTCTAGGGAAATTTCAACTTTGAACATCGATTTTAAAGCCGATTCAATGGGGATAACGAAACTTTTTGCACTACTCCCTGTCACTCTATTACCTTCTATTACTCCAGTATCACCTTTTGTCATCGGAGTAGCTTGAATACTTGGATCCAGCTAAGTTGGTGAGCATAAAAGTATAGCTAATGCGAGCTCTACGTCATCCCGCCGCGGTATCTCTAGATCCCGCTAACAAGCAGCGGGATGATGATTGTCAACTTCCCCTGTCATCCCAGTAGCTCCTTCGGTGTCATTCCAGTGCTTGACACTGGAATCTAGTTTTCTTTACAAATTCATCAAAAGTGCTTCATTCTATAACGCAAAACCCATACTCACCAAACCCAATGCATTACTTGCAATTAAGTTTCCTGGATCCCAGTGTCTGGGCACTGGGATGACACCCTTCCTGGCGGAGATTGTTCTCAAATCACAATGTTCGTACAGTTGTGGATTCATTCGCGGTATCTCAGCCGCTAACACGTAGGGGAATGACGGTTGTCGTTTAGCTATAAACATTAAGAAATTTACCAAACGAAAAAAAAGGCAAAAGAAGCCCCGATTACTATCTATTTTCAGTATTGGCGTTTTTTAAGTCTTAAACACTGCAATTTAGCTGCTTTTAAATGCAACTCACCTTAGCTTAAATGTTTAAGAAATTTACTAAGCAGAAAAAAAGGCAAAGAAATCCCGTGGTAATTAGTGTTCACTCTCTAATCCTTCAAATTGGCGTACTATACTGTCTTAAACGCTTTATAAGCGCGTTTCGGCTTGTATAGGTAGAAACCTAAAAGTTTTATAAAGACATAAGGTGCACATAGTGCGAAAAATTAAAAATAAGACGCCAAGTACGTTGTTTTTTTTGCTGTTTAATCTGCACAGATGAAGATAACTGAATACCTTCAGTACCATGATAAGGGCGCTGGCGGAGTTTGTCAAGGAATCTTTGACGAAATGATTTTAAAAGTAAAGAGCGGGAGAAGGGGTTCGAACCCTCGACCTCAACCTTGGCAAGGTTGCGCTCTACCAACTGAGCTACTCCCGCAATTAAATTAACCTAAATTTACTTAATTATAGGCATATACAGCGATTTGTAAACCCCGTGTACACGAAAAATGTGAGAGCCCATAAATTTGTGTGGTTCCTTCTATGATCTTTTCGTATACTTAAGGCTCATTTTTGATTATCATAGGTTTTCAATTGTGCCAAAAAATGTATTAATTTTATGGGAATATTTTTATATAAAGACGACTTGCCAGCTAGTTCAATACCAGATGATGTAAGGTCTATAGCTGTTGATACCGAGGCAATGGGGCTACTTCATAGCAGAGATAGATTATGCCTTGTGCAGCTCTCTTTTAATGATGGCAACGCTCACTTAGTTCAACTCAAGAACGATTATACAGCGCCAAATTTGAGAAAAATATTAGAGGATAAAAATATAACTAAAATATTTCACTTCGCGCGATTTGATGTAAGCATAATACGTTGTTACTTGGAAACTTGGGCACTTCCGTGCTATTGCACAAAAATAGCTTCACGGTTAGTTCGCACTTACACAGATAATCATAGCTTAAAAGAGTTATGCTTAGAGCTGCTTGATACCAAACTAAATAAGCAGCAGCAATCTTCTGATTGGGGAAATGAAAATTTGACAGACAAACAAAAAAGTTATGCTGCATCTGATGTTTTGTATCTTCATAAGATAAAGGAAAAGCTAGACTTAATGCTGGAACGTGAAAATAGAAAAGAATTGGCCCAAAAGTGTTTTGAATTTCTTCCTACTCGTATTGAGTTGGATTTAATGGGGTGGGAAAACGTGGATATCTTTAACCACCAGATGTAATCATTTGTGAGAAGTTTTTTGTTTGTGCAAAACACTTTAGGGCAATTTTTCAGGCTCTGCGGTAAGAATTTAGTTGATTAGTTGCTAATTGATGCGCTATATTTTACAAAAATTTAGGTATTTTATGAGTGATGATATTACATCGGTAAATGATCAAAATTTCAAATCTGAAGTCATTGACTATAAAGGGTTCGTGCTGGTAGATTTTTGGGCAGAATGGTGCGGGCCATGCAAAAGTCTAATGCCACGTATCGAACAATTGGCTAAGGATAGAAAAGGCAAGATCAAGATCTGCAAATTCGATATAGATGGAGAAACTGAAGTGCCAAGTAAGTATGGAGTGCAATCTATACCCACTTTAATCATATTTCAAGATGGTAAGGAAATTGCACGCAAAATTGGTGCAACAAATGATTTGCTAAGTTGGGTTGATAGTGAAATAAGCTAATAGACAAATTTGCTTTTGTGTGTATTATAAATATTGATAAAAGGGATTGTAGCTCAGTCGGTTAGAGCAGTTCGCTCATAACGAATTGGTCGTAGGTTCGAGTCCTACCAATCCCACCGTTGTATTGATCTTAGCATGATCGTAACAATGAGAAAACTATAATATATGAACTATATGTTGATATAATAGAGGAAATAATGGAATTTACTAAATCTTTGAATAATAAGTTAGATGAGTTGCACTTACTAAATCATCCATTCTACCAATCATGGAATACAGGAAGCTTAAGCTTGCAAGCTTTACAGACCTATGCTAAAGAATATTATCACCACGTTGCTGCGTTTCCTCGTTATATCAGTGGTATACATTTTTTGTGCCCAGATCTAAAAATGCGACAGGTTTTGCTTGGTAATTTGATAGAAGAAGAACAAGGTGATGAAAATCATCCAGAGTTATGGCAGCGTTTTGCTGAAGGACTAGGAGTAGCACGATCTGAACTTCTTGAAGATGCACAGATTAAGGAGACGCAAGAATTAGTTGACGGTTACTTTGACATTGTAAGATCAGGTTTTGCGGCAGGTCTTGGAGCCTTGTACGCTTACGAACGTCAAACTCCAGAGGTTTCTAAGTCTAAAATTGAAGGTTTAAAAAAACACTATTCAATAAGTGATGAGCGTTCTCTTCAATTTTTTACGGTTCATATGCATGCTGATGAATGGCATTCTGAGGAGTGTGCAAATCTTATTGAAGATCTAGATGAAAAAGAGCAAGATAAAGTTATGCAGGGTGCTCAAAAGGGAGCAAAACTCTTGTGGGGTTTTCTTGATGGAATGATGAATGCTAGCGTGTGTTAGTAGTTGTAAGTAGCTTAAGAATTAAAACTTAGTGGTGTTGGAATGCAATGTCTACATGTAATCTTCTTATATCTGATTTACGGCTTTGGGTTCATTTAGGCTATAGTGCAGAAGAGAAGTCTCATTCCCAATTAGTTAGTATTGATGTTGATTTTATTTTTAAATCTCCTCCTTTAGGGCTTATGACTGACCGGCTTGAAGATACTGTCTGCTATCTAGAGATAGTACAAAATATTCAATCTCTTGTTCAGAGCAAGCAATTCAATTTAATCGAGCACTTAACCCATGATATATACAGAGCCATTAATAATCTTTTGGTGCAAAAAAAACATACTATTTCTTCCATGAGAGTGACTACTCACAAAGTTGCACCACCCGTTCCCGATGTGCATGGAGGTGTTCTCTTTACTTATTGTAATACATTACAAGAACAGGAAGCTGACTAATGATTTACATCTCTATTGGCTCAAATATGGGGAATCGCTTTTCCCATTTACAAAAGGCTGCTCAGTTACTAAAGGAGCGCTATTTTAAAAATTTAAAATCTTCAATTATTCTGGAGACTAAGGCTATTTTACCAAATGATGCTCCACCTCAGTGGAATAAGCCATTTCTAAATATGGTTGTGTATGGAAGTTGTTCTTCTTCTCCTGAAGAGCTGTTAAAGGGCCTTAAACAAATTGAATGTGACATTGGCCGTCTGCAGGTCTATGAAAAATGGGCACCTCGCGTTATTGATTTGGATATTTTGTTATGGGATGACCTGACACTTGATACATCCTACCTTAAGATTCCTCACCCAGAATTGATAAACAGACCATTTTTGCTTCACTTGATGGCAATGCTGAGCCCCATGGCAGTAGTTAACAAAACGTTTGGTACTACTAACCATAACATTAAGGATTGCTTTTTAAGGAGTTTTACGCTTTCACCAGAGCTTGTAGGTATTGTCAATATTACTCCTGATTCATTTTCAGATGGTGGTCTTTATTATGATGCAGATCAAGCAACCAAGCAGGCACTGCGGCTGTTATCAGATGGTGCAAGCATAGTTGAACTTGGTGCTCAATCAACAAGATCTGGCTCCTCAATACAAACTCCAAAAGCAGAATATGCACGCTTAAAACCAGTGCTTGATAATCTTAGTCATTATATGGAAGCTGGTGATATTAAAGTCAGCATCGATAGTTTCTGGCCAGATGTTATTTTGAACGTTTTGGAGCACTACAACATTGCCTGGGTAAACGATCAGAAGGGAGATCTAGATGATAATACCTTAAAAGCAATCGCTAGCAGTGGATGTGGCATCGTTATTATGCACTCACTCTCCATACCACCACATAGAGACAACATTATCCCAAGTGACACTGATCCAATTGATACCATAAATAATTGGGCAGAGAAGAGCATTAGCAGGTTATTTGCCCTAAGTTTTGATAAAAATTCAATAATTATTGACCCTGGTATTGGTTTTGGAAAATCTATGTACCAGAATATCCAGATTTTACGCAATATAGAAGCATTGCAAAGTTTTGGCTGCAAAGTTCTGGTTGGTCATTCTAGAAAGTCATTTATTTCTTCTTTTTCTACAGAACCTGTCTTTAACCGAGATTTAGAAACAATTGCTTTATCATCTGCATTGCACAACAAGGTTGATTTCCTTCGAGTGCATAATGTGCGTGATCACATGCGATTTTTTGTAGCTCAAGCTGCTTTACAGGGATGATAGTTATCGGAATTATGGCTGTTGATCCCAAGGGGGTAATTGGAATAAATAATGGATTGCCCTGGCATTATCCAAGTGAGTTAGATCATTTTCGTCAGGTAACTGACAAACAAGTTATTGTTATGGGAAGAAAAACGTTTGAGATAATACCCCAAAACATATTAAAGCCTATTGTTTTTTCTCGTAACAAATTAAGTCCTTGTTTTAATAAAGGCATAAAATGCACTATTGTTTCTTCTATGCAAGAGTTTTTGTCAATCCAAAGTAGTTCTAAAGTCTTCATGATTGGTGGAGCACAAATAGCGCACCTTTTTTTAGAATATAATCTAATCTCAGAGTTTATTATGACTGAAATTTACAAAACTTATAAGGGTGATACATATTTCAACTTAACACTTCTTAGTGGATGGAATAAAACTATTCTCACCAAAACAAAAGATTATACTATATGTAGATTAACACGTGATAAAGATGGAAGAAAAAATTGTGAAGCTCATTAAGTCTCTTAACTATAAATTATGCCAACTAAAACAACAGGTAAGAGGGCTTTTATGAGAAACTTTTTGATGTAATAGTATGTATGTTAAAGCAATTTATACCCACCGCATTGAATGTGGAGAAGTATTAGAGCAGGTTCTTGATCGCTATGTTTCAGAGTTGCTAAGAGAGGAAGTTGTTCTTGCTATCACATCAAAAATCATTTCTGTTTGTCAAAAACAGGTGGTTTGCAAAACTGCTTGTTCTAAAGAAGAGCTAATCAAAAGAGAAGCTGATGCAATTGTTGATGTGGCTCATAGTATCTGTTTAACGATTAAAGATAATATCTTAATTCCATCTGCTGGTATTGATGAATCAAATGGTAATGAGGTGTATATTCTATATCCAAAAGATGTTCAGAAAACAGCTCTGTCGATATGGAACTATCTCAAGACAAAACACTGCATAAAACATCTTGGTATTTTGATTACAGATAGTAATGTAACACCTATGCGTCGTGGGGTTACGGGCGTTGCTCTTGGTTGGTGTGGATTTGAACCACTTTATTCCTATATAGGCAAGCCAGATCTTTATAATCAACCACTGCAAGTAACACAAGTCAATCTTCTTGATGCACTGGCAACATCTGCTGTTTTAGTTATGGGAGAAGGGGCAGAGCAAACACCAATGGCAATAATTAGTGGTGCACCAAAGGTTCACTTTCTTACTCGTCCGCCAACTACAGAAAAAGAAAAAAGTGTTAAGATATCTATGAAAAAAGACCTTTATTCTCCTCTCCTCATGGGAGCCCGCTGGTTAAAGAGTTAAAGAGAAACTTAAAAATTTGCTATTAAACTTCTTGCATAACCATGTAACGAACTTTTATTGGGAATAGAAACGAAAAACTTCCTTGACAAGCTTCGCCAGCCCCCTTATCATGATACTGAAGGTATTCATTTATCTTCAATCTGTGCAGATTAAACGACAACAGTATTACGTAATTGGCGTCTTATTTTTAATTTTTTGCACTATGCGCACCCTACGTCTTCACAACATTTCTGGGTTTTTACCTATATAAGCTGAAACGCGCTTATAAAGCGTTTAAGACAGTATAGCACGCCAATTTGCAGGATTAGAGAGTGACAACTAGCTAATACGGGATATCTTTTGCCTTTTTTTCTGCTTAGTAAATTTCTTAAACATTCAAACTAAGGTGAGTTGCATTTAAAAGCAGCTAAATTGCAGTGTTTAAGACTTAAAAAACGCCAATGTTCTAAAATAGATATTAATCGGGGCTTCTTTTGCCTTTTTTTTCGTTTGGTAAATTTCTTAATACTTGTAGCTAAAAGAGCCCGTGAAGGGTAGTGAAGGGTGTCATCCCAGTGTCAAGCACTGGAATGACACCCACTGGTGAGTCAAGCCGAAAACGTTTGTACAGCTATGTGTCAAGGCACTGGGATGACACCCTGACAACCGTCATCCCGCTACGTGTTAGCGCCGCGGCGGTATGACGTAGGACTGCTGTCATCCCGCTGCTTGTTAGCGGCTGAGATACCGTGGCGGCATGACGTAGAAGCTATACTTTTATACTCACCAAATCAGTTTGCTTGCTCATAAGCAAACTTTCCTGGATTCCAGTGTCAAGCACTGGAATGACATCATCCTTGTACCTTTTTTCTACTTAGTTTGGGTTATGCAAGAAGTCTATTCCTTCATAAGGAGAAGTAGTTAAAGGAATTTACTCTATTTCTCCCTCTTTTTTTATTATTTTTAATCTATAGTTAACGTAAAAGAGATATGCAAAAACTCTATTGATCCATAGTCTGCAAATTATTAATAACACTTACTTTAAAGAACCTCACTTTACGCTGATCTTTGAGCGCTCTTCTGTGGTATTTTGTAAGAGTATAACTTGTGAAATCGTCTTCCCTATAGATTAAAGAGTTACACTGCTTTATATGTGATGCTATCCACTCTGCATAGTCCTGATGATCGGTTGCAATGAATATTTCCCCTGTTATAAGTATTTTTTTTGCTAATAAATTTAAAAATTCCGTATTAATTAATCGTCTTTTATTGTGACTTCTTTTTGGCCATGGATCTGGAAAGAGAATAAAGAGTCTTTCAACACTGTTGTCCGGAAAATTTGCAATCAATTCTCTTGCATCTTCTGTCCATATTAAAATGTTTTTTATGTTTTGTATTTCTATGTTTGTTAGCAAGCGAGAAACCCCCTTTAAGTAGGGCTCACATCCTATAAACAATAGATCAGGTTCATTGAGCATCTGGTGAAGCATATTTTCACCGTTGCCAAAGCCTATTTCTACCCATATTCTTTTTTGTGAATTTACAATCTTCTCTATAGATTCCTTGCTGTTTTGAATAGAATATCTTTCCAATATTTCATCAACATCCGGTTTTAGCCTGGACCTTCTGGAGAACGATCTAATCCACTTGCTATTCTTAAATAGCATATTCTTGATACATATATAATTTTCTCACTATATTTTACATAGCTTAAACAATTCTCGAAATGAATTAATGAAAAATTACTTGTCAATAATTATTAATATTATATAATATATGAGTTCTAATAAAGTTTAAATTAAAGGTATGAATAATAATAATCCAGTTGTAAATCTACCGGTTACTATCAGAAAGCTATCATCAAACAAGTTTATAGAAGAGATATGTCAAGGCCAATTTGAGGATCAAGATAATGCCTTGTTTGAAGATTCTTTTGTTAACAAAATTAAAGAAGGAGATGTGGTAGAAGGTGTAATTACAAGAATAAACCCTAACGACGTTGTGATTGATATTGGTTTAAAGTCTGACGGGAGAATTCTGATCAAGGAACTCGGTTGTAATGATGAGGTCATTATTGGCTCGAAAATTAGAGTTTATGTGGAAAGAATTGAAGATTATCATGGTAATGTTGTTCTTAGCCGTGAAAAAGCAATTAGGGACGAAAAATGGAATAAGTTGGAAGAAGATACAGTTACAAGAGCTGAAGTAAACGGAGTTATTAAACGCTCAATTAAATGTGGTTTTATTGTTGATCTTGGTGACGGAATAAGCGCTTTTTTACCGCTGAGTCATGTGGATTTGAAGCAAGTAAAAGATGCGAAGCACCTTATTGAAACTGAACAAAAGTTCATCGTGCTTAAAATGGATAAGAAGCAAGGTAATATTGTAGTATCAAGAAAGCTGGTGTTAGAAAAATTGCACGCTGGTGAAAAAATTAAATTTTTAGAATCTTTAAATGAAGGCGATATAATAGAAGGAAAAATAAAAAGCATCACTCATTACGGTGTATTTGTTGGTATTCATGAATCAGATGCAGTGGGAGTTATAGATGGGTTGCTACATATTACAGATATCTCTTGGAGTAGAGTAAGTCATCCATCTGCAGTTTTTGCTTATGGCCAGGCTATAAAAGTTAAAATTATAAAAATAGATAAGGAAAATGCGAAAGTTTCCTTAGGTGTAAAGCAGCTAGAAGATAGCCCTTGGCAAGATGCAGAGTCAAAATATCCGGTTGATAGTGTGCATAAGGGTCATGTAACAAGTATAGAAGATTATGGATTGTTTGTTGAGCTTAGACCTGGGATTGAAGGTTTAGTGCACTCATCGGAAATAACTTGGGTTAAGAGCAATTTACCAGTTAGTAGTCTCGTAACAAGGGGACAAGAAGTATATGTAAAAATTCTCAGTATTGACATTGCTAAGAATAGGATGAGTTTAAGCATGAAAAGGTGTATAGATAATCCTTGGCAAGTATTTGTCAATAAGTATCCTCCTGGTTCTATTGTTTCTGGTGAGATTAAGAATAATACCGGCTCATATATATCTGTTGCTTTCAATGGTTCTGAAATAGATGAGAACGTAGAAGGGACAATATATGTGAAAGATTTAAGTTGGTCTAAAAATAGCTCAGATGAGATAAAGAAGTATAATGTAGGTGATAAAATAGAAGCAAAAGTGATAAGGGCTAACGTGAATCGGGCAAGAATTTATCTTGGAATAAAACAAATAGAGTATGATCCTCTTGAAGAACTGATAAAGAAAGTTAAGGTAGGCGATAAAATACAGGTTATTGTAGGTAAGAGAGAAGATAATGGACTAGTCGTTGAAGTTGAGAACGATGTAACCCTTCTAATAGATCAAGAACATTTACCGGAAAATAAAAAGTTCTCTATATCAGAAAAAATAGAAGTTGAAGTATTGGGTGTTGAAGAATATAACATAGTATTATCTGCTAAGTGATAAGGTTTACTTATTTTGGCTTCATATAAATGGCAACAAAGTCTGATATAATAGCGAGGGTAGCAAAAAGACATCCTTTTTTAGATAAGATTGTTATAGCAGCTATAGTTGATAGATTTTTTGGAATACTTTCAAACACATTGAAACATCATAATAGAGTTGAAATTAGGGGATTTGGTTCTTTTTCAGTTAGAAGTTATAACTTGAAAGAAACAAGCCATTTAATGTTACAGAAGTTTACAAAGAATCAATACTTTAAAACATATTTTCGTAGCAGTAAAAAATTATCTGATTTGATAAATGAATAAAAATTTATACCATAAATAAGATGAAAGTAGGGGTTTGAGTTTATACTGTACGATAGAAATTTTTAGCACCATATGCAAGTAGTAGAAATAGTTATACGTAATAACACATATAAAATATCTTGCGAAAGTGGGAAGAAGAGCCATTTATTACGCCTTGCTAATAGTTTTGACAAGCTAGTTGGTTCTGTATCTCAAAAAACTGGAGGTAAGGGTTCGGATGCATTAAATTTCTTACTTGCAGCACTAATTCTTGAGGATAAAATTTTAGAATTAACAAAGCGGTTGGATGAAGCAAATCAAGAGCGCGAAAAGTATAGAAACGAGAAAAGAATAGAATATACTGAGGTACTAGATAAGGTAAATAAGATTATCACTAATCTTGAGTGCATAAAGGATTAGCTTCAATAAAGCAAGCAATTAAATTGACTATCTGACTATTTAAGCCAGGAGGGAGGTTTGTCTTACGAGTTATGTAACAATATAATTCGTAATCATCAAGATCAACTATTTTTTCGTATTCGATTAGTTCGCTTAAGGAAAATTTATCAAGATATTTCAATGCGAAATGCCCTAAAAGTATATCGGTTTCTTTGCAACCCCTATGCCAGCTTCTATACATTAATTTTCTTCTGAGTAGTGAGGTATCTGTCATTACAATTAAACTTTTTTTAATTTAAAAGTTAAACTAAATACTTGTCAAGCGAGGCGCGTTTTAATATACTTAACATTTTGTTAAGATCTAAATATACAGGTGGAGTTAATTTCGAATTTCATTCATCAGTTTGGCGATGGAATATATTGTTTTTTGTCATTTGCCTTAATCATTTCTGTTATAGTGTTTGTGCATGAATATGGGCATTATATTGTTGCTAAAGCATGCAAAGTTAAAGTTGAATCTTTTTCTATAGGCTTTGGTCCTGAAATTTTTGGTTTTAACGATAAGTCTGGAACTAGATGGAAATTAAGTGCTGTTCCACTGGGTGGCTACGTTAAAATGCTAGGGGATACTAATGCAGCAAGCGTTCCAGCTGATCAGCAAAAATTGACTAACGAAGAAAGATTATATTCATTCCATACAAAGCCGCGTCATCAAAAGGCAGCAGTGGTTTTTGCAGGACCATTTGCAAACATGGTACTCGCTGTTATCGCTTTTACAATGTTTTTCAGCATTAAAGGCTATTATCACACTCCACCGATTATCGGAAATGTAGTCGAAGGCAGTGCAGCCAAGCAAGCTGGTTTGTTGCCAGGTGACACTATTACACAAATCAATGAGCATAAAATAAAATACTTTGAAGATATTTCACGTGTGATAATGTCAAACCCTAAGACAAAAATGGAAATTGAGTATACTAGAAATAATGCAGAGCACAGAACTAGCCTCACTCCGTTAATAATAGAGGGTAAGGACGATTTTGGTAACAAAGTAGAAAGAGAAATGATAGGGATTACTTCAGTCAATACATTAAAGCAGTCGTCTTTTCTTGGGGCTGTGAGCTTATCAGTAAGTGAAACTTACCACACTATGTGCTTAACGATCAAAGCTCTCTTTCAAATTATTGTTGGTAAAAGGAGTATCAATGAAATAGGTGGGCCAATAAAAATCGCAAAGTATTCAGGGCAATCAGCTAAAAAGGGGGTCATTATGGTTGTGTATTTCATGGCAATTATTTCAGCTAATTTAGCTGCAATTAACTTGCTGCCAATTCCACTATTGGATGGTGGGCATTTATTTCACTATATTATAGAAGCAGTTATACGCAGGGATTTAAGTTTGAAATATCAAAAATATGCAGCTACTTTTGGTGCTTCCGTATTGTTTTTGCTTATGGCAATTGCAATTTCGAATGATATTAGGAGTCTTTTTTAAAATAAACATGAAAAAGCTACTTTACATATTATTAATAGTAATTTTTCCCGCTCTACTTGTTGCTTTAGAAAATAAGGAAAAAGTGCAGGTGAAAGATGTCAAATGTATTGGTAATGAGAGGGTAAGCAACCAGACAATAGGTTTTTATATAAAACTAAAACCTGGCGATTATATAAACGACGATGATATAGACTCAATTATAAAAGATCTATATAAAACAAAGTTGTTTGCTAGTGTTAACGCTTATGTTGATGATGAAAAAAATTTAGTAGTAAAAATTCAAGAGAATCCACTAATTAACAAGATAATATTAAAGAGTAATAAGTTATTTAATAGCAAAGAGTTACTAAATAATGTGATTCAGTCAAAATCGCTAACTATTTTCACTGAAACAAAATTGCAAAGCGATTTAATGAATTTAGTTACTACTTATAGAAATAATGGCAAAGTCGGCGTTAAAATTGAATATGAGTTGGAGAAGCTCGATGGTAATAGGGTCAATCTAATTTTCAAAATAAAAGAAGGTAAAACCTCTAAAATTAAGGATATAAGATTTATAGGTAACAAAAACTTTTCTGAAACCGAGCTAGAGCAAGCTATTAAAGTGCATAGTAATGACATATTTAGTAAGTTATTTAGAGCCATTTTTAAGGGCGGAACTCGTTATTCACCACAATATTTATTGATTAACACAGAATTGCTCGATCGTTTTTATTCATCTAAAGGATATATTCAAAATAATATTCAACCGATTGTTGAGGTTGATAATAACAATCAGATAGAGTTGACTTTTTTGATTGACGAAGGACAGCAATATTTGTTTGGAAATAATGAGGTTAATATTGAAACTGAAATTCAGGATTTAAGCCTAAAAGAAGAAATATTGGACTTTATAACAGAGGAAAACGATAAGATATTTAATAGAGTTAAAATTAATAATACAGTAGAAAAAATAAACAAGTATTTAAATGAGAAAGGATATATATTTGCAAAAGTTAATCCAGAGTATGTACAACGTGACAATGTTGTAGATGTGACCTACAGAGTGCTGCCGGGTAAAAAGATTTATATAAATCAAATTACAATTGATGGTAACGATCGCACTTTAGATAAGGTGATCAGAAGTAAGCTAAGTATAGCAGAAGGTGATGCGTACAATATATCTGAGATTCAAAAATCACGTAAAAAACTAATGAGTAGTGATTTTTTTGAAACAGTAAAAGTAAATAGTTACGCAGTTAATGACAATGCAGTAAATCTTGACTTAAATGTTAAAGAAAAAAGAACTGCTTCATTATCTTTAGCAGGAGGTATGTCCTTTCCTGGTGGAGCATTTGTAAAAACTGATTTCACAGATCGTAATTTATTTGGTAGTGGTAAAGAGCTCTCTTTTGCTCTTGAGAAAAATCAATATTCACTTTCTACTAATGTAGAGGTTGTTGAAAATAATTTTAACGATTCTGATACATCACTAGGTGTGGGCGTATTTTATGAAAAACAAGATAAACCACACACTAGCTTCGACAGTTGTGACATGGGATTTTCAACAAAATTATCATACAAAGTTATAGAAAACTTAACTAATTCCATTCGCTACTCTTACAAGTATAACCGTATACATATGGATAATAAGGATGGAAAAGACAATGACATCTCTGATATAATAAAGGGGCAAGAAGGTGAACATCAGATTTCATCAGTAGGATACACATTAGCGTATAATAAACTGGATAACCTCTATACTCCAAAAGAAGGGTATTTACTGCGCTTAAGTCAGGATATTTCAGGATTGGGAGGGAATGTAAACTTCCTAAAATCTGAGTTCTTGTCTTTTTACACGCATCCTATATTAAGTAAAATTGACGATAGCATAATACTACGCTTTAAGATGGCAGCAGGTCATATTTTTTCTTATACCGATGAAGATCTAAACATTGGCCAGCACTTTTTTAAAGGTGGTAATGAAATTAGAGGATTTGACCTTTCCGGTATTGGACCAAGAACAGAAAACAAAAATAAAAGCTCACTAGGAGGCAAAACTTATTTTAATTTAACACAGCAAGTAGATTTTCCACTACCAAAACTATATGACTATGCTGGTATCAAAGGCTCATTATTTGTTGACTATGCAGCACTTTTCGGCTTAGATGATAAAAATGGGAAATATAAAGATCCATATAATGATAGTAAGCTTATAAGAGTGTCACCAGGTTTTGGCTTTTCAATGCCTTCTCCTTTTGGTAGACTTAGATTAGATTTTGGGTTTCCTTTAGTAAAGGAATCTTATGATATAATACCATCACCAAATGTTAAATTTTCTATTGAAGCGGGGATTTGAATGAAATATATACAGTTATTTATATCAGTTATTGCCTTAATTATTTCCTTATTTGTGGGGTATAAGTTTATAGAATATCGGCCTCAGAACACAAAAGCTGCAATTATTGATAGTGACAAAGTCATCAATGAATCTCTTGCTCTGCAAAACATACAACAACAAATAAAGGAGCAGAATTCTAGATTACAACAAGAATTTGAAAGTGAGTTAGAAAAACTTAAGCCATCAAAAGAAGAATTTGAACTTTTGTCAGAAGAAGCAAAAAAGGAAAAGACAGAACAGTTTAATAAGCATACTGTAAATGCTAGAGATGCTTACGCTGAAAAAATGTTGTATTTAGAAGAAAGTTATAGAGATGCAGTAGAGAGTGTTTTTAACAAGATAAAAGAAGTTGCTAAAAAAACGGCAGAAAAAAACAACATAGATTTGGTACTATTTATTTCAAAAAAGAACCAAGTTTTATACTCTATGGATGAAGTTGATTTATCGGATATGGTATTAAACAATATAAACAAGGAAATACCTGAATTTGCTTTAAAAGGCATTGAGTAGGCTTATGCAATTTAATATCAGTGATATTATAAAAATACTACCACATTCTTATCCGTTTCTCTTAGTAGATAGGGTTATAGAGTGTGATCCTGGTAAAAGTATAAAAGCAATCAAAAATGTGACTTTCAATGAGCCATTTTTTATTGGCCATTTCCCTGGTCATCCAATAATGCCCGGAGTCTTGATAATTGAATCTCTAGCTCAAGCATCTGCTATATGTGTTCTTGGTAAAGAAAGTCAAGGTACAATAGAAAACAAAGCTATTTACTTTATGTCTATTGAAAATGCAAAATTCAGAAAGCCAGTCACTCCAGGGGACACACTGATTCTTCAAGCTAATGTTAAAAACGCACGTTTAAGTGCATGTAAATTTGAGTGTATTGCGTATGTTGGTGAAGAAAAGGTTGCAGAGGCAACGATTTTAGCTATGCTACAAAATACGTAATATACAAAAGACAGTGTGCATACTGTATAATGCAGCTTAATATCTCATTTTCTAGTCTATATACTCGCAGTGGATTAATAAAATTGGATGAGACATTTTTGAATTATATTAAATCATGTGATGAAAGCTTGTTTTGTTCATTAATTGAAGCAAGGAAAAATCAGATTGGTGATAGCCAGTTAATAATAGACCTCTCATATTTATTTGACGAGTTTATTGCAAAACTTTTCAACATTGAAAAAGAAATAGAAGAGCTAAAGAAAAAACACAATGACTTTGCTGTAATATATAAATGTAAAAGGTTATTTGTCCAACGCTACGCATTGAAGAAATACACTAATGTGGCGAATATAGATATTACTAACAGACTAAGTCATTTTCTCACTTTGCCAACAACAGAAAAAAATTTTGCTGAGCAGGTGATGCATTGGTTTGAAGATAAAGAAAATCACAAAGAAGAAATAGAACTTGCAGCACAATATGCAGTGTGGAGAGTAAAAAATAAACAGAGTATATTATTCAGTATTCATAAAAAAATCGACCACGAAAACCTCATACCATTTTCTAAAAAAGAAGTAGACAAAGTTGAAGTGCTGCATTCAAATGAAGTAAAAAGACGATATGGTTTTGATCTAACAAGCAAAAAGGTGAGTTTGAATAAAGCACTAGATAATGCTCACTACTGCATATTTTGTCATAAGCAAAGTAAGGACAGCTGCTCAAAGGGGCTAATCAATGATGACAACACTTTCAAAAAGTCTCCACTTAGAGTTGAGCTGCACGGCTGCCCACTAGAGCAGAAAATATCAGAAATGAATCTGGTGAAAAGCGAAGGGTACAGCATAGCAAGTCTTGCAATTGTGATGATAGATAATCCGCTATGTGCAGCCACTGGGCACAGAATATGCAATGACTGCATGAACTCGTGCATATATCAGAAACAAGAGCCTGTAAATGTGCCAATGGTTGAAACAAAGATTCTGGATGATGTGCTCAGTTTACCGTACGGACTTGAAATATATTCTCTGCTCAGCCGTTGGAATCCTTTAAATTTTCAGCGTCCATTGCCAAGAGTAAACACTGGAAAAAACGTTCTAGTTGTAGGCCTTGGTCCTGCTGGTTTTAATTTAGCTCATCATTTGTTGAATGATGGGCATAACGTTATTGCCATTGATGGACTAAAAATTGAGCCTTTGATCGATAATTTCCAGCTAATTAAAGATTTCAAACACGAAAAATTGAGTGAACGCATGGCAGGAGGGTTTGGTGGGGTGGCAGAATATGGCATTACTTCTCGGTGGGATAAGAATTACTTAAAGATTATTAGATTACTGCTGGAAAGACGTGAGAATTTCGCACTTTATGGAGGCATTCGTTTTGGTGGCACGATTAATGTTGATGATGCTTTCAACTTGGGTTTTGATCACATTGCCCTAGCACTTGGCTCTGGCAAGCCACGAATGATCAAAATAAAGAATATACTAGCTCGAGGAGTGCGTATGGCATCTGACTTTCTTATGTCGTTACAACTGACTGGCGCTCTTAAATTCGATTCTATAGCAAATCTGCAAGTTCGCATGCCGATAGTTGTCATAGGTGCGGGGCTTACTGCGATTGACACTGCCACTGAAGCTTTAGCGTATTATCCAATTCAAGTAAAAAAATTTCTTCTTCGTTATGAGATATTAGTTGGTAAATATGGAAAAGACTATGTTGAAAAAGATTGGACAGAAGAAGAACATGAAATTGCGAATGAATTTATATCGCACGCAAAGTTGATCCAAGCAGAGCAAGAGTTAGCAAAAAAAGAGAGTAGAGAAATAAAAATATTAGAGTTAATGCAGAGTCTTGGGGGAGTGAAAGTTGTATATAGAAAAGAGCTGAAAGACTCGCCAAGTTATCGATTAAATAGCGAAGAGGTGCAAAACGCATTATCAGAAGGGATTTACTTTATTGAAAACTTAGAGCCAGTTGAAGTTGTGACGGATAAATATAACCATGCTGAATCAATAAAACTGATAGACACAAAATCCGGCGAAATCAAATGCATGAAAGCACGTTCTATTTTTATAGCAGCAGGTACTGAGCCAAATACGGTTATTGCAACAGAAGATAAAAAGCATTTTAAATTAAGTAATGGGTATTTTACTCATTTGAATTCATCAGGAAAAGAAATAGATCCAATATTTTCTCCTAAAATGCAAAATAAAGATAGAATATTAGTGTATAAGCAAGGCAATAAAACAATTAGCTTTTTTGGTGATCTTCATCCTTCGTATAGCGGCAGCGTCGTGAAAGCTATGGCAAGTGCTAAGAACGGCTACCCTATTATTTCCCAGCTTTTGAATAGAGTTAATAGCTTCGTTTCTGTCACTCCAGCTAGAATCTCGGAGTCATATGCACAATTGTATGAATGTTGTAATGTAAGAGTAACTTTTACCAAAAAAGATGTCATCCAAGTAGCTGACACTGAGATCCAGAAAAAAAATGCGTGGTCAAGCGTTGAAGATCTGGCTAACAAAGAATTTTTCAATAAAATCAAAGAGCAATTCACTGCAAAGGTTATAAAAGTTCAATATTTAACAGACAAAGTTGTGGAAATAGTGATCAAAGCACCACTTGCGGCAAAGAATTTTAAACCTGGACAATTCTTTAGGTTGCAAAATTTTGAAACCAATAGCAAAAAAACTAACCTCGCTATGGAAGGTATAGCTGTAACTGGCACTGAAGTAGACAAAAAAAAAGGAATTATTTCCACTATTGTGCTGGAAATCGGCGGTTCCACTGGTTTATGCAGACACTTAAGAGAAGGCGAGCAAATAATTCTTATGGGCCCAACTGGATGCCCTACTGAGGTTTACTAAGTCTGGATATTAAAGTGATGCCAAATTTTATTTCAAAAAGTAAATAATTTACTAACGCTCGTGCACAAATTAAAAATAAATTATGCACGAGTGTAGCATTATGAATTAAGAATGCTATATTAAAGCTTACCTCACTATTAAAGCTATCGGTCAGATTAGATTAAAAACCTAATCTGACCGGTTTCTCTATAACCCTCTAAACTCTGATATAATTATATGATAATTAGTTTAATTAGTGGTTAATATGCAAATTGATTTTATTCATATATTGAGATAGCATAAACCATATTGGTTTAAATTATTGTGCAACTTTGTAAATCGTCACTGTTACTCCTACTGACTATATTAATAGTTATAGTCCTAAAATTACCTGAAAATTTGAGCATTGCAGTAAATTGGTCTCTCCCAATTCTAGATTTTGATTTATCTTTTCGTATCATACTAATATCTTTTTTATCAGTTGCATTTTTAGCTGTTCTACCAGCACAAAATTTGACTTTTTCAGAGATGCTATCTTTTGCTGCTTACACTATTAGTTCACTTTATGCAGTTTTATCTGAACATATGATATTGGTTATAATATTCTGTGAATTAATGACCGTCAGTGCATTTTTTACTATCGCAGCTGGCTGTAGAGATAGTGGACCTGCAATAAGGTACGCCTGTGTACACTTTTTCGTTGGAGTTATATTAATAGCAGGATTGGCACTTCAAAGCACTAACCTGATAATTTTGGGTTTATTGATAAACTGCGCTTGTTTTCCTTTTTCGTTTTGGGTTGTTGATGCATATCCTGCTGCATCGCTACATGGCACTACATATCTCTCTTTATTTACCACTAAAGTCTCTTTTTTAGTGATGCTTTTACACACTTATAACCTATGGCAAGATTGTACTGAAATATTAGCGCTTGTAGGCGCCATCACTGCAATTTACAGCATTATATTTGCTTCTCTTGAGCAAAATATTCGTAGATTTTTATGCTATAACGTTGTAGGACAAATGGGCTTGCTGATTATTGCAGGAGGTTTACTTAGCCCTTCGGAAAAGGCAATACCAATTTTGATACTGCATATAATCTTCTCTCTTGTTTATCAATCATTATTGTTTGTGGTCAGCAATTCGATTATTTCACGAACAAAAACAATTAGTTTTAATGGAGTAGGTGAACTGATGTCAGTGGAAGGCATGTGTGCTATAATCGCAATACTTACAATGGCTGCATTTCCTGGAACCGCTGGATTTATCAGTAAATCATATATCACAGCTGAAATTGAAATGAACACTGTTGCCTTAAAAGGGTATAAAAATTTATATAAGGTTCTAAATTTGCTGCTTCATTTAAGCGTGGGGCTAAAGTTTCTTTATTACTTATTTATTGCAAAAAGTAAGTCAAAACCGTTAGCAGAGAGGGGGGGCAAAATGACTATGATCATTTTAGCATTTATATGCGTAATCGCTGGCAATCCTTACTTACCTATTTACAATAAACCTTCGATTTTCGATTTTGTGTACAACACAAAAAATATTTTGTCGCAATTTAATTTGTTACTATGTACCACTTTATTGTTTATTCCTTTACGCAAGTTATTTTACCCGAGAGTAAATTTTAAAATGGATGTTGATTGGATTTTTAGAGCTTTCATATCCTATATTATCTTGCTGTTCAATCAGTTAGTCTCTAAAACTAGAGAAATATTTGCCAGCGTAGTGCAAAACTTGACTAATTCACTTACTAGTTTATACTTTAATAATATTACTAAACTTAAAGAAGTGCTGGGTTATAACTCAGTGAGTTTTGTTTCAGCTTCTTCTCTCTTTTTAATGAGTATTCTACTAACGCTATTATGTTTAAATCGTTAACTGAAAGTTTAAATTCTGTATTTAGTAAACTAAGAGGAAAGTCGATCATTTCTGAAGATGATTTTAATCTTGCCATGCGTGAAATACGCATAGCCTTAATTGAAGCTGACGTTTCACTTGAAGTTGCAAAAAAATTCATCAACGACATTAAAGATAAAGTGATTGGGGAAAAAGTCATAAAAAGTGTTTCTCCAGCACAAATGATAATTAAAATTGTGCAGGATAATTTAGTTGCAGTTCTCGGATCAGAGAAAAGTGACTTAAATCTAGCAGTTAAACCCCCTGCTGTGATTATGATGGTGGGCTTACAAGGTGCAGGTAAAACAACTACCTCAGGAAAGCTTGCTTTCAAGCTAAAAAAGCAAAAGAAAAAAGTGATGCTTGCCTCTTTAGACATTTATAGGCCGGCTGCCCAAAAACAACTTGAGGTGCTGGGTAAACAGATAGACGTACAAACTTTACCTACAGTAATAAATGAGGGGCCTATTGCAATTACAAAAAGGGCACTGGCAGCAGCAAAGAACGATAATTATGATGTATTAATACTAGACACCGCAGGCAGGCTTCATATTGACAATAATATGATGAATGAGTTGAAAGCCGTAAAGGAAATAGCTTCACCTGCAGAAGTTATTTTAGTAGCCGACGCAATGATAGGCCAGGATGCGGTCAACATTGCCAAATCATTCAATGAGGTAATAGGTGTAACCGGCATTATTCTCACCCGCGTTGATGGTGATGCACGTGGTGGTGCTGCTCTTTCTATGAAAATGATCACCGATTGTCCAATTAAATTTATTGCTTGTGGTGAAAAATTAAGTGACCTCGATGATTTTTATCCCGATAGAATTGCAAAAAGGATACTTAGCATGGGTGATGTTGTATCATTGGTTGAAAAAGCTGCTGAGATTGTTGGTCAGGAAGAAATTGATAAGTTACAAAAGAAAGTAAAAAAGGGTAAATTCGACCTAAATGACCTAGTGGGAATGTTAAAAACTCTCAATAAAATGGATGGTATTAGCAACATAATGAAATTCATTCCTAGTTCATTCACAAAAAAGCTAAGCAGCGGTGTGCCAGATGACAATAAAGTGAAAAAATATATAGCCATCATAAACTCAATGACTGAAAAGGAAAGGCAAAATCCAGATATTTTAAATGGCAAAAGAAGACTTAGAATTTCTAAGGGGTCCGGAACAAGTGTAACTGACGTTAATCTTCTAATTAAGCAGTATAATCAAATGAGCTCTATAGTGAATAAGTTCAGTAAAGTTGACCATAGTAAACTCAAAGAATCTGATTTGATGGATATGCTAAGCAGAAAGTAAGTCAGCAGGTAGTGGAATGAGACGATTGTCAGTAAACCTTTAGCTATATCAAAAGCGGCTTAGGTCTCGCAAAAAAATTTACAGCTTCTTGCTAGCCAAGAAATTTATTATTAATTTTAAGAAATACTATAGCTGACCCAAGCAACATGTCATACCGCGATTCATTCGCGGTATCTCAGCCGCTAACAAGAGATCCCGCTAACAAGCAGCGGGATGACGATTGTCAGGGTGTCATCCCAGTGCTCCGACACTGATTTCCATCCAAGACGGTGTCATCCCAGTGCCCAGACACTGGGATCCAGCCTTTCTGCAATCTCATCGAAAACGTTGTAACCACTTTCTATGATAGTTTGCTTGCTCACAAGCAAACTTTCCTGGATCCCAGTGTCTGGGCACTGGGATGACAAAAAAAGGAGCACTGGGATGACACCATTTGTTGTGTTTAACAAAGTTCGTACTTAGCTTCATGTTAGCTACAAACGTTAAGAAATTTACCAAACGAAAAAAAAGGCAAAAGAAGCCCCGTGGTTATTATCCGCTTTAAAATATTGGCGTTTTTTATGTTTTAAACGCTTGACAAGCGAGATTCAGCTGCTTTTAATTGCAACTAACCTACGCTGCAAATGTTTAAGAAATTTACTAAGCAGAAAAAAAGACAAAGAATCCCCGAGTTAGCTAGTCTTTTACTATCTCTGTCGAGTATTGGCATTTTTTGATGTCTTGTAACGCTTTATAAGCGCGTTCAGCTTATTTAGATAAAAATCTAGATGTAGATGAAGTTTTGTAAAGACATACAGTATCTATATACTGCAAAAAATTGAACATAAGACGCCGATACATTAAGTAATCCTTACCTTTTAATCTGCAGATTGGCGAAAGCAAATACAATAGCTTCAGTTTCATGATAAGAGGGCTGGCAAAGGGTGTCAAGCAAGTTTTTTCGTTTCTATTGTAATGACAGTTATGGCCTGTGCAAGAAATCTATTGATTAACAGCAGGTTCTTTGTTACAGTTCATAGTTATGCAAAGAAACTTAAAGCCTCATGAGTTTATTTACAGCCAGTGATTTACATAATTTGGAACTGTATAGCTGAGTATTGTATATGATAATATTAATAACAAACGATGATGGTTTTGGAAGTGAAGGAATAAAATTACTCAAAGAGATTGCACGGAATTTTGCGTCAGAAATATGGATAGTGGCACCAGATACTGATAGAAGCGGGGCTGCAAGATCTCTTGATTATCCAGTGAAACAATCTATTGGAATAAACCAACATAGTGAAAGGGAATTTAGTGTGTCTGGTACTCCTGCAGATTGTGTCATTATTGCGCTAAATAAAGTTATGAATAAAAAACCAGACTTAATATTGTCCGGAGTAAATATTGGATCAAATGTCGGGGACGATATTTGTTATTCAGGAACAATTGGTGCTGTAATGGAAGGTGCTGCAAGGTCTATACCTTCTATTGCGCTGAGCCAAGTTTATCATGATAAAATAGACTGGCACAATACAAAGGTTTTTGCACCAAAGGTTATTGCCAAGCTAGTTAAGGTTGGTTGGCCTAAAAACATAGTGATGAGTGTAAATTTTCCTGCTACGGAAAAAGTAAAAGGAGTAGAATTTGCTGAACAAGGTGAATATAACATTGATGGGGATTTAACTTTTACTGAAAATTCGAATGGCTCTTTTAGCTTAAATTGGTCTCGAGAGCACTCAGGCAGTGGTAGTGTAAATAAAATAAAAGAAGGATTTATTACTATCACACCAGTAAAATTAGATTTTACAGATTATGATACATTGAATGCTATGAAAAATTCTTGTGCAGACGAATTTTCTTCTATAGCTGACTGAGAAAAACATTTGCATTGCTCCTAATTAGATGTTTTCTATTGTGTTATCGCGAGCAATTATTTTTTCTTCACCTGTATCCATGTTTTTAATCTTTAAAGTTTTACTACTCAATTCTTCATCACCAAAAATTAAGGCAGCTTTAGCATTTGCTTGATTTGCTTTTTTCATTCGGGTTTTAAGCGCTCCGCTATATTCATAGATTACATATAAACCATTTCTGCGCAATTCATTTGCAAGTGTTAGAGCATGTTCATCAGCCTCTCTGCCGATCGGAATTAGGTAAATAGGTCGCTCTTCTTTCGGAGAATAATTGATTAACTCCATTATGCGTTCAATACCTCCTGCAAATCCTATTGCTGGAGTGTGTTTTCCACCTACTGAAGATACTAGATTATCGTATCTTCCACCGGCAAAAACTGCCCCTTGTGCACCTAAATCTTCTGTGACAAACTCAAACACTGTGTGGCAATAATAATCCAAACCTCGAACTAGTTTATTGTTTACGGTATAAGGTGTATCAAGAATTGTTAATCCATTTAGTATTTGTTCAAAGAAATCTGAGGACTCTTTCGTATAATAATTGCTGATTTTAGGTGCACCAGAGATTATTAATCTATCTTTCTCATCCTTAGAATCTAGTATTCTGAGTGGATTTTTGATCAACCTATTTTTGCTATCTTCTGATAGATCATTTTGGTACTTTGTAAAGTATAAGATCAAAGCTTCTCTATATTTAGTTATTGTTTCACCATCACCTAAAGAGTTGATTTCCAGCTTTACATTTTTATTGATGCCAAATTTAGTTAGTAAGTGCTGAGCGAGTGATATCAATTCAATATCAGCTTTTGGATCTTCTATGCCAAAAATCTCAAAATTTATCTGATGAAATTGCCTTTGTCTTCCCTTTTGCGGTCTTTCATAGCGAAATGCAGGTCCTGTTGAGAATAATTTTATCGGTGTTTGCAGTTTTTTTTCAATGAGTAGCCTGACAATCGCTGCAGTGAACTCAGGACGTAAAGTTATGCTCTTTCCTCCTTTATCATTAAAGGTGTACATCTCTTTATTGATGATGTCTGAGCTATCACCTAAAGTCTTTGTGAAAACTTCCGTATATTCAAATATCGGAGTTTGAGCAGGCAAAAAGCCATATAGACTTGAGATTCTGCTTGCTATTTGCTCTATGTGTTTAAACTTGTACCATTCATCAAACAGGAGATCTTTTGTTCCTCTAACCGTTTGATTAGTCATAGTGTGGTCTCTATACCTGCAACCTCTGGTATGTGGTAGCTCAGCATATTCTGCACTCCTTGCTTGAGGGTAATTGCAGCACTTGGGCATCCAGAGCAAGCTCCTTGTAACTCAACATAAACTATTCCATCTTTATAGCCACGAAATTTGATATCGCCACCATCTTGAGCAACTGCAGGTTTGATGTAACTTTCCATCAATTCTTTTATTCTATTTACAATTTCTATATCATTTTTATCAAAAAATTCTTCATCTGGATCATTCACTCCTTCTTTATCTAGCGCTTTTCCACCTGAAGTAAAGTGATCCATGATTGTAGTTAAAATTTCTACTTTTAATGTATCCCAATTAATTCCACCCAATTTTGTTACTGAAATAAAATCATGGCCAAAAAACACTCTTACCACATGTTCTATTTGAAAAAGATTTGCTGCTAACTTGGAGTTTTTTATTTCATCTGCATTTGAAAAATCAGCCGTTTCTCCTTCGTTTAGAATTGCAAATCCAGGAAGAAATTTCAGTGTGTTTGGATTAGGTGTTTCTTCAATCTGAATGAACATGTTATTTACCATGACGATTATAATTGTTACTATTTAATCATAAAATGATAAAAAAATATACATGTCATTCATCTTTTTCCTTTTTCTGATATTCATAGTGATTACATTTATTCTGCCTAGTGTTTTTGTATTTTTTCTCTTCCTGACAAAAAAAAATAACGTAAGTTTCATGATGAACTCTATATTGAGTAAGTTTTTGAACGAATTTGATAGCAGTAGAAGTTATACTGAAAATTACACTGGTGATAACATGTCCAAAGATGAAGCATTAAAGATACTGGGGCTGAATCCTGAGGCCAGTCAAAATGAAATCAATAAAGCATATCAAAATTTAATGAAATTAGTTCACCCAGATAAGGGAGGCTCAGAGTATTTTGCACAAAAATTAAACGCAGCACGTGATAGGTTGCTAAAGAAGTAGTAATTAGTATTACTTTAAACTTTTTATTGTGCGTAGAGGATAAGCTGCTACAATAAAATGAGTTAAAGATAGCAATATTCAAAAAACTTTAAGTTATGCAGGAAGATAACAAAAAAGAAACAATAAAAGAAGAAAAAGGCATATTAGGGTGGATAGAATATAGACTGCCTATATTTTCTTTTCTAAGGCACACTGCTTCTTACCAAGTGCCAAAAAACTTAAATTATGCTTGGAATTTTGGCTCTTTGGCTGGTATAGCGCTAATTTTACAAATAATAACAGGTATATTTCTTGCTATGCACTACACTCCGCATGTTGATTATGCGTTTAATAGCGTGGAGCGTATAATGCGTGACGTGAACTATGGATGGCTGATACGCTACACTCATGCTGTCGGGGCATCGCTCTTCTTTATGGTAGTCTATGTTCATATAATGCGTGGGTTATATTACGGATCTTACAAGAAGCCACGGGAGATGGTGTGGTTTGTTGGTATATTTATATTTTTTGCAATGATGGCAACTGCCTTTATGGGATATGTATTGCCTTGGGGGCAAATGAGTTTCTGGGGTGCAACAGTTATAACCAACTTATTTTCTGCTATACCTTTAATTGGCAATAAAATAGTTATATGGTTATGGGGTGGTTTTTCAGTGGATAACCCAACACTTAACCGTTTTTTCGCTCTGCATTATCTTCTGCCTTTTGTTATTATTGCTTTAGCTATGCTTCATGTGATAGCTCTGCATAGGTTTGGCTCTGGTAACCCAAGTGGAGTGGAGGTAAAATCAGATAAGGATACCATTCCTCTCTATCCTTATTATATAGTCAAGGATTGCATAACTTTTGGTCTGTTTTTTGTAGCTTTGTTTGCATTTGTTTTTTATGCTCCCAATTATCTTGGGCATCCAGACAATTATATAGAAGCTGACTCTATGGTAACTCCGGTACATATAGTGCCAGAGTGGTATTTTTTACCTTTTTATGCAATGCTACGTTCAATTCCAGATAAACTTACTGGTGTGCTTACTATGTTTGCATCTATTTTAGTTTGGTTTCTGTTACCTTGGCTTGATAGATCAAAAGTTAAAAGTGGTGCTTACCGCCCGGTATTCAAGAAATTTTTTTGGGTTTTTGCAATAAATTTTGCACTTCTTGCCTGGCTTGGAGGACAAGAGGTGAAAGAGCCTTACATCACTATGAGTAGGCTATCCACTCTTTATTATTTTGCATACTTTGTAATAATTTTACCACTGCTTAGTAAATATGAAAAGCCAGAAGAACCACCAAAAACCTTAAGTGATTCTGTGCCGGAGATGAAATAATGCTGGTTAAAAATATATTGGCTGTGTTTTGTGCATTATTCCTTACTAATTTTGTGTATGCAGAAGATTTTAAACCATCACCAAATAAAAAAATGGACTGGAAATGTGATGGAATTACTGGGTCTTTCGATAGAGAATCAATTCAACGTGGCTACAAGGTATATAAGGAAGTCTGTGCTGCTTGTCATTCAATGAATAGAGTAGCATTTCGTAATTTGCAAGACATCGGTTTTTCTGAAGAAGATGTAAAACAGATTGCGGCTTCTTACCAAGTTAAAGATGGCCCAAATGATATGGGTGAAATGTTTGACAGACCTGGAGTACCTTCAGACTATTTTATTGCGCCTTTTGATTCAAAAGAAGCAGCTGCAGCAAGCAATAATGGTGCTGTTCCACCAGACTTATCGTTAATTATTAAAGCAAGGCATGATGGTGCAAATTATGTCTATTCACTGTTAACAGGCTATCAAAACGGCGAACACGATGAAAATGATTTATATTTTAATTCGTATTTTCCAACAGGCAGATTAGCTATGGCGCCACCACTTTCTGAAGGAATGGTGGAATATGATGGTGCAAGACAAGCCACAGTTGAAAATATGGCATATGACGTGGTAAATTTTTTACAATGGGCAGGAGAGCCAGAATTAGAGCGCAGGCATAAACTTGGATTAAAAGTAGTGGCGTATTTTATAATTTTAACAGTGTTTTTTGTATTAACTAACAATAAAGTTTGGAGCAAACTCTATAAAAGGAAAAAATAGAATTTCTTACATCTATTTACATTCACTTTCATACCTTATTTACACTAGCAAGTGTATTATACAATAATAAACACATTATGAAAACATAGTAGGTAGAACTCATGGAATTTCAAATCACTACACATTTTCAACCAGATGGAGATCAACCACAAGCAATCGATGGCTTAATTGCAGGGCTAAATAGCAATAAAAGAGATCAGGTTTTGCTTGGAGTTACTGGTTCTGGGAAAACTTTTACTATGGCAAATGTTATTGCAAGAACAAATAGGCCTGCATTAATTATGGCACACAATAAAACTTTAGCAGCACAGCTTTATGAGGAAATGAAAGGATTGTTTCCCAATAATGCTGTTGGATACTTCATTTCTTATTATGATTACTACCAGCCCGAAGCCTATTTGCCACAAACTGATACTTATATCGAAAAAGACTCCGCAATCAACGAAAGAATTGACATGCTGCGTTATTCTGCCGTTTGCTCCCTTTTGGAGCGCAGGGATACGATCGTAGTTGCCAGTGTTTCCTGTATATACGGTCTTGGCTCGCCTGAAAGCTACCTCAGCATGACCATAACGCTTAGTGTTGGAAATGAAATTCGTATTAATGATTTCCTGAGCAACTTAACTGATCTCCAATACAAGCGCTCTGATGCCAGGTTTGAGAGAGGATATTTTAGAGTGCGCGGCGATATTGTTGATATATTTCCTTCCCATTATGAAAGTAAAGCTTGGCGTTTATCGTTATTTGGCGATGAAGTAGAAGAAATTTTTGAAATTGATGCTATGACCGGCAATGTTATCAAACGCATAGATAAAATCACCATTTTTCCAAATAGCTATCACATTACATCACGTGAGACCTTGTTGCAGGCAGCTCAGCTAATCAAAAAAGAGCTGCATGAACGCTTGGATTATTACTACTCGCAAAACAAGATTATTGAAGCAAAGCGCCTCGAGCAACGCACTAATTTTGATATCGAAATGATGAGAACAACAGGAATATGTAAAGGTATTGAAAATTATTCGCGTTATCTCTATGGAATGGAAGCTGGGGATCCACCGCCTACTTTGTTTGAATATTTACCCAAAGACGTAATTTTATTTGTTGATGAGAGTCATGTCACCGTTCCTCAGGTTGGTGCGATGTACAGTGGTAATGAGGCGCGTAAAAAGAAATTGATTGACTATGGCTTCAGGCTCCCTTCCGCTTTTGATAATCGTCCATTAAAATTTGAAGAATGGGAGGAAGTTAGGCCGCAGACTGTTTACATTTCAGCCACTCCCGGAAAGTATGAGTTGGCAAAGACCAATAATGTATTTATAGAGCAAGTTATCCGTCCAACAGGGCTTACAGACCCAATCTGCATTGTGAAACCAATAGAGAGTCAAATTGATGATGTAATTCATGAGGCACAAGTGACAATAGGGAAGGGATTTTGTGTTTTAATCACTACATTGACGAAAAAAATGGCTGAAAATTTAGCTGAATATATGAGTGAATTGAATATGAGAGTGAGTTATTTGCATTCGGATATTGGTGCGCTGGAGAGAATAGAAATTATATGTAAATTAAGATCTAAAGAAATCGATGTTCTAGTAGGTGTTAACTTGCTTAGGGAAGGTCTTGATATTCCAGAGTGTGGGTTAGTTGCAATTTTGGATGCTGATAAAGAAGGATTTTTGCGATCGGCAACTTCATTAATTCAAACGATCGGTCGTGCTGCACGTAATGCTGAAGGTAGAGTAATTTTATATGCAGATAAAATCACTGGTTCTTTAGATCGTGCATTAAGAGAGACCGAAAGAAGAAGAAAAAAACAAGAAGAACATAATATATTGCACAATATTGTCCCAAAGACTATAATAAAACCTATATCAAACACCTTACAGGAGAGGGCAATAGCAGAACCAAAAGTAAATACTAATAAGGATGATTTGAGAAAGCAAATGATAGAGCATGCTGAAAATTTAGAGTTTGAAGAAGCAGCAAGAATAAAAAAATTATTGCAAGGTTAAGTAATATATGATGTTATGGGCATAGCATGAAAGTGTAAACAACTAAACTTCCACTATTCTTCTTTTTATTTTAACTCATCTTTTTGAGCCTTTTGACAATATTTTAGAACTGAAGAAGGAAAGGTGTATTTTTTTATTGACTTATCTATATATTACAGTAATCACTGAAGAATTAGTGAGTAATGGTTATAGAATATGCATGGTGGGGTACCAAACAAGGAATTAAATGAAAAATTACGTAACATTTTAGGTCAGTTAGCAAGCAATAGCAATCTATTAGATCCTCCCAATAATATTCAACATATAATGTTTCTTCTAGAAGCAGGAGCTGATCCAAATATACAGAACCAAAATGGAAAAACTCTGTTACATTACGTTGCTGAACGTAACGATACTAACGGTATAGGATTTCTTTTAAAAGCAGGAGCTGATTCAAATGTGCAAGATCGAAGTGAAAAGACTCCATTTGAATATGTTACTGAACATGAGTGCCGTCAAGCTTTGAAGGATTTGGGTTATGATTTAGATGATTCTTATGAAAATGAAGGGAATCCGGCAACACCTGATAGTTCGGTAGGTGAAAGAAACGATTGTTCAAATAGCTCTGGTGATGATAGTCAGATAGAGTCTGTTAAATTGAGTGATTGTAACACAGAAGAGGATTCGGACTATTATTCAGATGATTCTCGTGAAAATGAAGGGAATTCAACAACACCTGATGGTTCGGTAGATGATTGTTCAAATAGCTCCGGTGACGATAATCAGATAATTTCTACTGAACCGAGTGATTGTGACCCAGAAGACGAGGATTAGAGCTGTAGTTCAAGTGATTATCTTTTTCTAGAAGACTCACTGTTAGCGAAGCTAGAAATACCATTAACTACAGATGAACAGGAGCTAATTGATAAGTTTTGTGAGAAGATAAGAGGTATGACAGCACAAAATAAACAAGAATCTGAAGAAAATATTCTAGAAAGTATTGAGAAAATAGTAGATGAGTACTTGAAGGAAGGAATAAGGTTAAATTCAAGTTGGAGTAATGGTAATGAAAAAGGTGATAAAGAAACTGTAACAAATTTAATATTTAAAGAAATGGAAGAAGTTATTGCTCAGCTTCGTGTGAATCCACGTTCTTCAACTGCAATGCTTAATACACATGATTATACCGATGAAAGTGATGGCGGCGAATATAAAGCTGACGAATGTAAAGCTGACGAATGTAAAGCTGATGAATGTAAAGCTGACGAATGTAAAGCTGACGAATATAAAGCTTCAGACATCATCATAAAAAGGATCACAAGTAATTTGTTGTTAAAAGGTGGAATGGGACAAGAATTTCTCTTCGGTGATACCGAGCTTACAAATAAACATTATGACTTTGATTATTTAGATGATCTCAATAAGCAATATAAGGATAGGAAAGAAGAGCTAAAGAGTATAGCATGTGAAGGTATTGTAAACAAAAGTAAGCAAACTCATGAGTATGACTTTAAAGCAGGAATAGATAATCAATATTTTTATATGAAATATCCACAAGATAGTATTATTGAACCTGTAAAAATTTTTAACAAAGCTGAAGCTTTAAAAGATAAAGCTTTAAATTTAAAAGTCGGCATACTTCAAATTGGGGAAAGTATAGTGAGAGTTGAAGGTACAAAAGATGGAAAAAGAAATTACACAGATGTCTTAAAAGGTAGCATTAAAATGTCTTTTACCACTGAGGTAGGAGAGATTAATATTTATCTAAGTCCTGGTAAGGAAGGTGGTAATAAAATAGAAGTAGAAATTGATGATGAGAGCGAAGCAAGGCTTAACAAGTTAAAAGCTGAGAAGAAAAGTTTAGGAGAAAACTGTCTTTTGGGAGAAAAAAGTGTTCTGGAAGCTATAGAAGATAAAGGTTTTAAGAAAAATGGTAATGTACCTACAGAGTCAATCGAGATTACTAAGGATGTTCCATTTACTGATCTTACGCAAGCTTGTTCGCAGCAAATTAACACAAGTGTTAAAGGCAGACAGTGATTATTGAAATAGTGCCACACAATAATAAGCTCACTCAAAATTGTTCCGATTTGGCAGGGTTGTTTTGCCGCACCAAGCGGTATGGCTTTAAGTATGAGTTTTAATGTTCCCAGAAACTCGCCACAGTGGATAGTACAGTATTTACAATGGGTAAAAAATTAACACCAGTGCTTTCAGGGTCAGCCTACTTAAGTGGCTAAGATATATCTAATGTAGCTTTATCTTTGCTTTCTGACAGTCTTTGTTGATACTCGTTTATCAGCCTTTCAGGCTCGTTCAATACACTCTGAATATAATATGTTGAAAATATTATGCCAGAGAGTATAATAAAATCTATATCAAATACTTTACAAGAAAAAGTGGTGGTAGAGGCAAAAGTGAACACTAATAAGAACCAATTTAAGGAAAGCGCATGCTAGAGCTTGAAAAAGCAGCAAGAATATTATTGAAAGGTTAAATGGCGTATGATATAATATATATAGTGTAAAGATGTAAATAATCTTATTGACATCTTTACATTAATAGTTCTTAAATGTTTAGTGCTGTAAAATTAAATTATTAAGTTTTATGAAGGGAGTAAAAATGGTAGAAAGCTTTCTAGGTAAGAACAAAGGCAGTAATTTTATTGAGGGGACAAAAACAATGAAAAATTTTTCAGATAATAATAAAAACGGTAGCTCAATCTTCCAAGGAAAAATCAGGGAGCAAGATTTCTCTGCGGAGCAGAAGTTAAATGAACTAAAAGCAGCCGTAGAGGAGCTTGCCAGACAAGATTTGCTCAGAAGGCTCGAGTGTGAGCGTCAGGCCTCTAGTTGTATCGATGAAATATCATCTCAAGCAGAGCTACATATCGAAGAAGATGATGAAGATTACTTCAATGGTGAAAGAGAAAGAGTACTCGGAGATTTCTGGAGTTTCTTTGAACCTCTCTTCAACCTTTTTGAAGTAAATGTAGATGATCCGAAAATCTACCAAATGCTCAAGGAGAAGAAAGAAAAAAATTGGCTTCTTTCGATAATTAAGTTTTTGCGTGACAAGCTTAAGGAGTTAATCAAGAAGATTTTTGCACGCGATTTAAGTTTCGATCAGAGGTTGGACAAAGAGATAAAAGAATTGCAGGAGAAATTAGGCAGTGGTGAGTTATCAGAAGAAGAGTTTGCAAGGGCGTTAGAAAGGTTAACTGCATTGCAAGATCTAACGCCTACGACAATGTTACAAAAAATAATATAGAGTTCAAAAGCGTGATTTCTAGGGAGTTTCTGCGCTCAAAGGCAAATTGAAAGCTTGAACCTAGAAGCTATACGAAAAGTCTGGTTGGTAGAAGTCATAGTCCTCGCGATTGAGTGTCATTCTATAACTTCCCCCTTACTATTACCCACAAATATGAACGTTTGTTGCATAGCTCTTAATGGCATAACTTTTGCTTGAAATAACTGTTTATATGGTATAACTTACAGCTTTTAGTTGCTAAAATTATAACTCTTAATTTAATAATTTTAATCTAATAATCTTTCAAGTTAATAAAATTATTTGAGTAAATACAATACCATGTCTTTATTTGTGGGTAATAGTAAGATTTTTAATATTGACATAAAATTAGTTGCCAAGAATACTATAATAGAGTAGATGTGAGTTTTAAAATTTTGCAAAAATTTACAGCAAAAAAGTTGGAAGCAGAACCCTTTTTAACTCATCTTTTTGAGATTTTTGACAATTTCTTAGAACTGAAGAAGGAAAGGTGTATTTTTTTATTGACTTACCCATATATTACGGTAATCACTGAAGAATTAGTGAGTAATGGTTATAAAATATGAGTGGTGGGGTATCAAGCAAGGAATTAAATGAAAGTTCACTTAACATTTTAGGTCAGCCAGAAAACGATAGTAATATTCAAAATATAACGTCTCTTTCAGGAGCAGAAGCTGATCCAAATATACAGAACCAAGATGAAAAATTAGGTGACATTTTAGATCAGTTAGAAAGCAATAGAGGTCTATTAGATAATCCCAATGATATTCAACGTATAATGTCTCTTCTACAAGCAGGAGCTGATCCAAATATACGGAGCCCAGATGGAAAAACTCTGTCATGTTACTTAGATGAAAAATTACGTGATATTTTAGATCAGTTAGAAAGCGATAGAGGTCTATTATATTATTATGCTAAACATATAAGTCTTCTTCTACAAGCAGGAGCTGATCGAAATACACAAAACCAATATGGAAAAACTCTGTCACATTACTCAAATGAACCATTACTTAACATTTTAAATGCGTTAGAAAGCAATGGAGATATATTAAATAATATTCAACATATAATTCTTCTTCTAGAAGCAGGAGCTAATCCAAATGTACAAAACCAAGAAGATGGAAAAACTCTGTTACATTACGTTGCTGAATGTAACGATACTGGCGGTATAAGGTTTCTTTTAGAAGTAATAAAAGCTAATCCAAATGTGCGAGATCAAAGTGGAAAGACTCCGTTAGATTATGCTGCTAAAAATAACTGCCTTCAAGCTAGAGAACTTCTTTTAGGAGCGGGTGCTAATCCAAATGTGCAAGATCAAAGTGGAAAGACTCCATCTGAATATGCTACTGAAGATGAGTGCCGTCAAGCTATTGAGGATTCGAGCCATAGTTCAGATGATTCTCATGAAAATAAAGGGAATCCGGCAACACCTGATAGTTCGGTAGGTGAAAGAAACGATTGTTCAAATAGCTCTGGTGATGATAGTCAGGTAAAGCCTGCTGAATTGAGTAATTGTAACACAGAAGAGGATTCGGACTATTATTCAGATAATTCTCGTGAAAATGAAGGTAATCCGACAACACCTGATGGTTCGGTAGATGAAAGTAATGATTGTTCAAATAACTCTGGTGATGATAGTCAGGTAAAGTCTGTTAAATTGAGTGATTGTGACTCAGAAGACGAGGATTCGAGCTGTAGTTCAAGTGATGATCTTTTTCTAGAAGACTCACTTTTGATGAAGTTAGAAATACCATTAACTACAAGTGAAGAGGGGCTAATTAAAGGTTTTTATAAGGAGATAATAGATATAACAAAAAACAAACAAGAACCTGAAGAAAGTATTCTAAAAAGTATTAAGAAAATAGTAAATGAGTACTTGGAGAAAGGAATAAGGTTAAATTCAAGTTGTAGTAATGATAATAAAAATGGCAGTGAAAAAGGTGATAAAGAAACTGTAACAAATTTAATATTTAAAGAAATAGAAGATGTTCTTATTAGTCGTGTGAAACCACGCGATGAAACCAGAGAGTATAGAGGAAGGGTTAATGATATTCCCGAACAAGAAGATAAAGGTAAAGATAAAGATGAAGCTTCAGACATCATGGAAAGCATCATGGATGATTTATTGTTAAAAGGTGGGAAAGCAAAAGAATCTTTCTTCACCGGTACTGAGCTAGCACAAAATTATAACTATTCTTATATGAATGCTCGCAATAAAAAATATAAAGAAATTGAAAGCAAGCTAATAAGTATAGCATATGAAGGTATCGTAAACAGAGATAGGCAAGCTCAAAAGGAGGAGCTAGAGACAGTGGAGATAGATAATCAATATTTTTATATGAAATATTCACAAGATAGTATTATTGAACCTGTAAAAATCTTAAACAATGAAAAAGCTAAAGAGTTAAAATTAAAAGTCGGCATACTTCAAATTGGGGAAAGTATAGTGAGAGTTAAAGGCACAAAAGATGGAAAAAGAAATTATACAGATATCTTAAAAGGTAGCATTGAAATGTCTTTTACCACTGAGGTAGGAGAGATTAGTATTTATCTAAGTCCTAGTAAGGAAGATAGTAATAAAATAGAGGTAAAGATTTGTGAGGAGAGCAGAACAAGGTTTGACGAGTTAAAAGCTAAGAAGAAAAGTTTAGGAGAAAATTGTCTTTTGGGAGGAGAAAACGTTCTGAAAGCTATAGAAGATAAAGGTTTTAAGAAAAATGGTAGTGTGTCTACAGAGTCAATCGAGACTACTAAGGATGTTCCATCTACTGATCTCACGCAAGCTTGTTTGCAGCAAAAGAAAACAGCAATGGCTCCACCAGGTTAAGTTAATGTATTTTTCAGGATAAGATTTTAAAAAATTAATCATGAATGTTCATACGTGTTAAATTAGAGCAGATGGTATAAAAAGCAACAATTAACACAAGAGCTAAAGGCAAATAGCGATCTACCGATTATTGAAATAGTGCCACACAATGACAAACTCACTCGATTTTATCAAATTGTTCCAGTGATAGAGTCTGGCAGGGTTTTTCTGCCACAGCAAGCGGTATGGCTCAATGATTTTGAGTATGAGATTTTAATGTTCCCAGAAGCCCGTTATGATGATCAGGTGGACAGTACAGTACAATATTTACAATGGACAAGAAAAACCACCGACAGCATCCCCAGGGTCAGGGGCTTTGGCCCCAACCCTAATAAAACGCTTAGGTGGCTGAGAGCAGTGGATTAGATCAATTGCTTCTAAATTTTTTTATGGGAGAGTGCTGCTCGGCCTTAGTAGCATCCAGTTTTGTGGATATTCTCAAATTTTCCACACTTAATTCTAGAGTATGTTTTGGCGATCCTCCTCTAGTATTCTCACAATCCATAGACTCATAACCACTTGTTCCACTTGTTTTCCCCTCAGCTTTAGAGCTTACGTTTTCAGCATCAGTCGCCTCCCCTGAAGAGATACCGCTGTCTTTATTATCTTCGGACTTCATCTTTTTAGCTTTTGATGTACCTTTAGTATACTCTGAATCTTCCACAAACAACTTTGTTTCCCAATCGTTAAAAGTACGGTCAAGGCAGTATCCACCTTTGCCTTTTATAATTGGAATACCTTCTAATGCGTTTCCATCGGGATAAGAGGCTGTAGCTGCTTCGTCAGGTTTTATCCTACTGTAATATCCTCCTTCTCTTTCTATTCCTTTCACCTTGGAATTTACCAATTCGTCCTTTTTAGATTTCACTGCCTCTTCGACAGTGTTAATGTCGATATCTCCTATTTTAATGTCGATATCTCCTGTTTCCGCTTTTTTCTTATACCCATAAATAAAAAGTTTTTTTAAGTTAAATAAGGCACCACGACTTATATTAGCAACAACTGTTGTTTCTTGGTTTTTCTCACAATTAAGTTCAAATGGAAACTCATCTAGATCATAGGCTTCTTTCTTATCTTCACAATACTCTTCTTTCGTCTTATCTATTACCTCCTGTAAATATTCTTCTACATTAACACTATCAGGAATTAAACTAGCAATCTTCCCATTTTTTACAATAAAGTTAGTATCAGGAAGGTCGAAATTATTATTACTGTAGTTAAACGCATAAAGCAATGCTTTAAACAACTCTTTTTCTTCCTCGTTAACTAATGTACCTCTAAGCCGTAGTTTTTGCTCTCTGAGCAACAATTTTACTTCACACTCTTCACGACTACGGTCAAGCACGTATTCATCTCCTTCAAGTGCAATTGGAATTATTTTCATTGGCCCTTCATCAGGAAAACAACTCTCACATGCGTCTTGAAGAGAAGCGCCATAAGATCGCTGGCGATCTACCCATTCGTCCTTTTCACGTTTCTCTACCTTTTTGACCCAATTAGTGTCGATAGCACCTACGTTTTTCCCAAACTTCTGCCTAAAAAGTTTTTCTAAGTTAGATAAAGCACCACTACTTATATTAGCAACAACTGTCTTTCTTGAATTTTTCTCACAATCATTTTGATTTTTTTCATAATCAGGATCAGGAAGAAATTTAAATGGAAACTCATCAAAATCGCAAGATTCTCTTGCTTCTTTCTCAGTTTCATAATACTCTTCTACTACATAATCTATTACCGCCTGTAAATATTCCTCTCTATCAACATTATCATGGAGTAAACTAACAATTTTCCCATCTTTTGCAAAAAAGTTAGTATAAACACCATCAAGAGTATAATTCATTAGGTTGAATGTATAAAGCAATGCTTTAGACAACTTTTCTTCTTCCTTTTCCTTAGTAACTTGCTGTTTTTCTTTCATGCTACAAATGTTCTCCGTATCTTCTGGAGGATCTGCAAAAATCCCAAGATTTGAGGATATTGGATCATTCCTTGTCGTAAGAGAAGAAGTCGATGGTGGCAAACACCAAGAACTACTCCCTGTTGGCATATTTTTACCAGCGCCTCTCGATGATGAAGCTCCACTCTGTGAGCATGATAAACCACTAGGTCCTGGTTTAGTAAATTGCATTGACGATATCCATTTATTTTCGGACGTGCCTTGTGATAAACAAGGGTTCGTTTGCTGAGCCCAAGGGTTAGCCCCTACTGGATTAGCACCTTTCCATGATGAAGGTCCACTCTGTGACCATGATAAACCACTAGGTCCTGGTTCAGTAAATTGCCGTGACGGCATCCATTTATTTCCGGACGTGCCTTGTGATGACCAACGATTTTGAGCAGTACTTACAGATTGCGATAATGAAGATGGCCCTGAAACACCATAACTAACTGCAATAGAATTCAGCTGCGGCAATGGCGGAAATCCTTTACTCGTTCCAGCTAAATTTACATGATTGTGCAGCAGCCGTCCTTCTTTTTCCGTTTCTGATCCTTGCTCTGACCCTCGCCTGGGAGAATCCTCTAATGCTCCATCCTGACTCCGCGTGGGAGACTCCCATTCCATATCTGACAGTTCAGTCGATGGCCCTGGACCGCCACTTGAAGAACCAGAATCCTTAGGTTTCGGAGGTGAATTACTATCATAACCACTATCTGTGTCTGCTTTCCTTTGGTTGGGCGGTGTTCTTAGTCCACTCTGTCCTGCATGTGTAGGAGAATTGAATGGAGAAGTTACTGTTGAGGAGGATCGACTCGAGCCACGTCTCTTAAAATTCTCAAGATCAACTGCAAATTCAAAACGTCCGTGTATTTGATTATATGCAATTGGAGACTGCATAATTTCAGGAAGTAACTGAGCAATTCTTTTGTTAGAGATAGCATAAACTGGGCTTTCATAACTGGCAACATCTGGTTTTGCAGTCTTACCTCTAATATCACTTACAAAATCTTTATGTATTGTATTAATTTTGTATGCATCCTTATGCTTTAAAGATTCAAGCTGACCACTATATCTTTTTGTTAAAGGTATAAGGACAAAATCATTACCATTCTCTATTTTCTTTTTATCCGTAAAAATATCATACTCATAAGCATTAATTGATTTCCCTGTCAATTTAAAAATAAAATCGCCAAGAACATCTTTAAAATTTTCGACTTTAGAATCTTCTGTGCCTGGAGTTCGCAAATAAAGCGCTACTCGCCCTTTAACATATTCTGCCACACTCCTGACTACCTTATCACTCACATCTTTAATATATAACACATCATCTTTATATTCATAAAAGTTTGAACTCTTAAGGCCACAGTTTTCTAACCTTGAGTTAAATTCTTTAATATATGCCTGCTTAAAAAATTCAAAAGTCTCTAAATCATATTCCCTCTTAAGGTATTCGTTGCTAAAAGCTATACAGTACAAATAAGGCTTGCCTATCGCTCCTGTTCCAACAGTTTCATTGACCCATTCATATGCTTCTTCCTCAGATATCCCTACTTCTTTTTGTAGACATGCAGCCACTTTGGATCTCACAGCTCTCTTAAACTCACTAGCAAAATGAACCTTCAAGTTATGAATTACTGCAGGATCCGTAGAATCTGCAAGCTTCACTTTCACTATGCCATTACCTAAATACTCTTCATCATGATTAGCACCTAAAACAAATGGAAAACAGTCTAAGTTATAATATTCATTTGCTATCTCTCTAGTGCCATAGTGCCGCCCTATTATCTCCTTTTCCATTCTTCGCAGATATTCTTTTGTATTAGTACCACTAGCAAATAAACCAACAATCTTTTTACCTTCTACAGTAAAATTAGTATCGATCTTATCACAAGCATAATTATTTAAGTTAAACGCATTAACCAACTCTTTTATACCCATAACTACCTCTATTAAAAATTGTTAAGAAACCTCACTACTTGCTTTTTCCTTTATCTTTACTACTACCGGCACCAGTAGCACTACTACTACCCAGTTGTGTGTTAGGCTTACTGCTTTCACGTAGTCGCTCGTAGTTTTTATACTTATCAGGACCAATCCACTCAACATTTTTATCTGAAATCCACTTATTACCACCACCATTATCATTACTACCATGCATATTAACCTCCAGTAAAAATATTATGTAACTAATATACTAAAAATAAATTATAGTGCAAGCACTTTTTTTATATTTTTTAGTATAAATTTTATTCACTCTTTTTTTCATAAAACTCGAGCTTAGAGATTCCATTGTCACGCGCTGGAATGGCAAAAAAAAGACGCTGAATGACGCCTGTGTTTCTTTTTGCCATCAACTCCTACTCTTTTAATGTCATCCCAGTGCCCAGACACTGGGATCCAGTCTTTTTGTCATCCAAGTAGCTAACACTGGTTCTTCACAATTTCATCAAAAACACTCCCTCTTAACATAAAACCCTACACTTATCAAACCCAATGCACATCCTGGATTCCAGTGTCAAGCACTGGAATGACACCCTTTCTCGTCATCCAATAAGTAGCTAACACTAGCTATCTCGATGGTGTATTACCATTCCCTCTTGCTGCACGTTCCTTCAATACATCAGTAAATTTTGACTTAGGATTTTCTTTAGCATCACTTGCAGAACTAGCACTAGACTTTCCATTATCAGTAGTTCCTGATGGAGCCTGCCAAGTATCAATTGGATAATCGTGTTTAATAGTGGCAGATTCTTTTCTTTGAGTGTTCCTTTCAGCAACTTTTTTTGCAAGCTTAGCGTAAGGGTCATCCGTTTTCTGCTTATCAGTAGACTTAGATTCTTTCCCATCAAATTTTTGCTCATTAGTAGGCTTGAGTTCCTTTTCCTTAAAATCATTAGTAGTACCACATTTATTGGTAGACGTGGTGCCTCTTCCATTAACACTAGTATTCGTATCCCATTTTTCGAAATTAATATCCTTGTCTATAGAATAAAATTTTATCCCACTCACCACGGGCTTCTTCTCCGCAGGTTTCGGTGGACACACAGCCACCTTCGGTTTCTCAGGCTTCGCTTTTTTCTCTTCTTCCACTTTTGGTTTTGTTTCTTTTATCTCGCGATTCTCATTAACCTCTTTAAATATAGGAGGCATTATAGGTTTTGGTAAAAGATCAAGTTCTGGTTTGCTCAGAACAACTGGCCTTACAAACCCAGATGAGACGTCAAAAAGGGAAACTGGCACTTTAGGTTTTTCTCTTTCATCCACTTTCATTTCTACGTTTTCGCAAACTTCTTTATTTTCTTCCTTTAATGATGTTTTTTCTGCTTTTTTATCTTCTTTTTCTTTAGATGCCTCTGCCGCAGCCGCCAACTCAACTCCAAAAATCTCTGCGAACATTGTAACAATCCATCCGACAACGGCCAGCTGTAACTTGAGTTTCAGATCTTGCAATGCAGTTAACCTTTCTAACGCCCTTGCAAACTCTTCTTCTGATAACTCACCACTGCCTAATTTCTCCTGCAATTCTTTTATCTCTTTGTCCAACCTCTGATCGAAACTTAAATCGCGTGCAAAAATCTTCTTGATTAACTCCTTAAGCTTGTCACGCAAAAACTTCATTATCGAAAGAAGCCAATTTTTTTCTTTCTTCTCCTTGAGCATTTGGTAGATTTTCGGATCTACATCTACTTCAAAGAGGTTGAAGAGAGGTTCAAAGAAACTCCAGAAATCTCCGAGTACTCTTTCTCTTTCACCATTGAAGTAATCTTCATCATCTTCTTCGATATGTAGCTCTGCTTGAGATGATATTTCATCGATACAACTAGAGGCCTGACGCTCACACTCGAGCCTTCTGAGTAAATCTTGTCTGGCAAGCTCCTCTACGGCTGCTTTTAGTTCATTTAACTTCTGCTCCGCAGAGAAATCTTGCTCCCTGATTTTTCCTTGGAAGATTGAGCTACCGTTTTTGTTATTATCTGAAAAATTTTTCATTATTTTTGTCCCCTCAATAAAATTACTGCCTTTGTTCTTACCTAGAAAGCTTTCCACCATTTTTACTCCCTTCATAAAACTTAATAATTTAATTTTACAGCACTAAACATTTAAGAACTATTAATGTAAAGATGTCAATAAGATTATTTACATCTTTACACTATATATATTATATCATACGCCATTTAACCTTTCAATAATATTCTTGCTGCTTTTTCAAACTCTAGCATGCGCTTTCCTTAAATTGGTTCTTATTAGTGTTCACTTTTGCCTCTACCACCACTTTTTCTTGTAAAGTATTTGATATAGATTTTATTATACTCTCTGGCATAATATTTTCAACATATTATATTCAGAAGGAGAAACTATCAGAGCAACAGAGGCAGAGCAATACAAATAGTAAAAAACTCTCTAAACCTCGATCCGAAAACTTGAAAATGGAGGAAATGCTTATTCACTAAAGATGCTCCAAAACATCCAAGATCTTAACTCTAGACCACACGATTCCAAGAAAAAATCTTCTCACGCTAGCTGATTTTTGTTGCTGGAAATGGTTGCATCATTTAAATTTATTAATGTTATACACTACCAAATTAATAGTTGCTCATTTAAGAACCTCCTTCAACTTTACCCAACTCGACACATATACTTTTTGAAACATTGCTGCAAGTAGAAAAAAACAGGTTACCCACCTTAACTTCTTTAAATTTGCTCACAATCTTTACTTGATGCATAAGGTTTTTGTTACACTCCTTTCATCTACCGATTACCTCTACTTACCGCCTTTACCTTTGCTAAGGTCAGAAACACGACTAGCTTCAGGACCTTCTAAACTTGACTGTGGCAGGTCACCAAAATTACTGGAATCACTAACACCAAGCGATATAGGTGCTTCTACTAATCCATACCCTCCTCCTACTCTGTGATATCCTAATTCTAGATAAGTACGTAGTAATGGATCAATTTGTTCTCTATTTTGAATGTATGCTTGCAATTGCACATCTTGAAATCCCGGATCATTCCTGAATAATTGTGAAATGCCCACTCTTATGTTCTGAAAGTAATTTCTATCTCTGTTTGGGTGGCCTCTTCCAAGAAAATCGCGTATTATATTTATGATATTCTGCACTTGCCCAACAGGATTTTCGTTTAGAACTCGATTAATATCACTAGCATTTTCTAATGCCCATAAACCACAATTCCAACCATCTGTTTGCTGACTAACAGAAACATTATTAATCCTGATATTATTTCCTAAGTTATTTTGAATGATATCAGTAATACCACCTGGAACAGCAGTAGCAGTTGAATCAGCATAGTACCCAACATAGTTCCCATTTTGACGTTCAATCACTAGTGTAACCCAATGAGTATTATTTAAAGTAATGATTAAAGTTAAACGCTGTTGTTCTTCATTTTCCCTAAATTGATTTAATACTCTAACAATGTGCTCGTTACCGTCATTCCTTGCCAAATTAGCTACTTCAAAAGTGTGATTACCTTCAGTACGAAGCTGATATCGCAATCTTCCAGCGTGAGCTATATCAATTTGTTGAAGCCAGTAATCATAATGTCCATTTCTCGTCGCAAATTCTAGTGTAAGTAGATCATTTACTTCTATCCCTTGATTTCTAAGAATATCTCTTATTTGTCTTCTTATCTCTTGTGCTGTAGGAATGGAATTATCACCTCCCCTTATTCTTGACCTTAGTATTTCTAGGAGTTGTTGTATACTACCTTCGAAGGTAATAATACTAACACATCGATTATCACCTAGATCAAACGGTAAAATCCGGTTCCGTCCGGGATTTTCTCGAATATAATTTATTAAATTTTCACGAGTCTGATCTGATAATAGACCCTCTGGTGGATTTTCATCAATAACACTTTCAGGTCCCACTAATACTCCTGGTCTTGAGTCACGACCACCACGATCAAGTCTATGTACATACTCTTCTCTTCCTATTCCTTCTGGAATAGATATAAGACCTTCTACTCTCCCTGCACCTGCATTAAATATAAGAGGAAATAAAACCACCTCATTTCCAGAAGTAATAAGCAAATATCCTCTTTGCTTGTTCATAAGTTCTTTTATTCGATCTTTTGCGTTATTCTCCTTTTGTGCTACTTCTTCTGCATTATTAGCAAATCCTAATACATATACAATCGGATGAGTATCTGGAGCATTCTCCGTAGATTGTCTTAATAATAAAAGGTCTAATCTCTGTTCTGTAATTCTTGTGAGTATTGCCCTTTCTCCTTCTTCTTCCTGACCCCTTTTCAAACTATATGTTTGACCAACTTTATACATAGCAAGCACTTTATAAGGATTATCACTAGCATAAAATGTACCATGTAGTATAGAACGAAACTTATCCTCACTATTAACATTTATTGCGTCCCTAAGTGGCATCAATATTCCAGAGATCTCTTGAAACAGCTCTCCATGCTGACCTACATCTTGCCAGCCATCATCCATAACTCTTTCTGAAATACCATGTACATTTTCAACATTAGGCACTTGTATAAGATCACCATCAAGAAAATTATTTGCATTATTATTTTGGTAATCGTGATATAAACCAAGGTCATTTGGTTGATCAATATCTAGCTTAAATTGGTCATTAAGTGTGCATGAAACTTCCCATACATGAACATTATTTCCATTAATATTAAGATTTTCTAAATTGATTGCTCCTTGTTGTTGCGCATCGTGAGCTCTAATATGAAGTATAACTATATCAGAACCTTCAGCATGAAAGACCATAGTTAAACATCTTAAACCCTCATCACCATGTCTAAATATGTATTTTGTTATAGGTGCTTCGTCTTCCTCTTCTAGTTCTAAAGGGTGCCTATCAAAAGCACTACTTCCAAAAGTAAAACCAGTTATACAATCAAATACTCTGTTATAATTATCTGCATTTCTTGGTATTTCACCAGGAAGATGTTGAAGCAAGAAATCTCTAATATTCTCTCCAACCTCTTCATCTTCTATATACTCAAACAATCTTTGTACTAAAGGAAATCTATCCTATTGAAGCCCTACTGTATCAACACTAAAAGGATCTAGATTTAAATTAAAATTTAATCCAACACAGACAGTATTTCTTGATTCAGTATGGATAGGTATAAATGAAAAAACATGCAATCTTTCAGCGTGACTTCTGGCGCGGTTTAATGCGATATTGGACGGTGCCCTTGTAGCAAGATTAACAACAATAGGAATATTTTCTCTTTCTGCTTGGTGACGTACAAGAAAAGCAACATGTGAGTTTCTAGGAGATAAGTCAAGATCGATGCCTATTGTGTAGCGATGACTAAAATTTGCTAAGAAACCTAATAAAAACCCGTGACTCTCAAATTTTTGACTGCGATTTTCAATATTATTTTCTATCTGCGCTCTATAATTATTATAGGTATCAGTTATATATTCTAAAATATCTTCTCGGAGAGGATCTCTTACATTTTCTTCGTCATCACTTGTTAGTATTTCCATAAAGTTGTCAATCCTTTGTTGACCTTGTGCTACCTGTGCAAAATTGACTGATCTATCAAGTTGTCTGAGCTGATTTTGATTAAGTTGTCTTCCTTCTATTTCCTTAATTGTTAATCTGCGATTTCTAAAGAGTTGCCTCAAGAAATGAACCTCAGATGCTGAATATTTGGCAAATTTATCTCTACCTCTAAAATCCTTTTCACGAATCGCCTCGAATACTGTTGCAATTGCCTCTCCCTGACTCTTGCCCTTTCCATGCATGCATACTTTGTACTGCTAAAAATTTAGGTCTTCTTCCCGTAAATTCGGATTTTGCCGTCTAATCTCTTGCACTAGAGCATTTCTCTCCCTTGTACTAAACCTTAACCCATTACTGTTAGGGCGATCAGAAATGCTGTAACACTTGACAACTCGCTGTCCGTCACGACTACGAGTTGAAACAGCAACCTTTAAGTTTCCTGTATTTCTATTCCTACCACCTGTATCAATACCATGATTATCAAAACGAAAATAGACTCTCTCATTTGCAGTTAAGATACCAGCATCATGTGCAGTAGCAAACATACTAAAAAAGAATACAGGAAGGAAACGACCTGCACTCACATGATACAAAAAAGATGGACATTGATCTAAAAAAGATTCAAATCCTTGTCTGAATCCTTCAAGATCTCCATCCACCAAACTCCTAATAAATCCATCACCATTACTCATACAAAATACCCCTTATTTACTACGACCAGAAACACCAAGAGTTCATAAGTGGATTACTTATTACCACTAAGCGTAAAGACGCTTTTTTTCTTATAAGAAGAAACACCACTTACACTAGGAGTTCCAAGCTCAGACTGTGGACCATCATCAACTGGCAAAGTTGTTTCCTTACTACCATGAGCTTTAGATCGTGACCGTAAATTATTCCAAGGACCATCACCTACAGGTGGTAAAATTGTTTTCTCTAACTCAGAGAATAATTCTTCCGCAAACAGACCGTAATCTACATTTACTCTTTTACCTTCTCTACCACATAATCTAAGACTTTTTATTATCCTTCCCTTAAAGAACTCAAACCTTTCAGGAAAGCTATTTTTAGCAAATAACATCATATCTAGTATTTCTTTTTTCTCTATTTCTTTTTCCTCATCAGACTTATAAATGTCTTCTCGTTTCCAGTTAACTATCAATTCTGCAAGTACACCCTTTATAGGAATTCTATCATTTGAAGTATCAATAATAGCAGCCTTTTTATATTCACTAAAACTACCACACTGCCAAATCTCCATAATGAGAGATCTAGCTTGAACATTTGATTCAGGATTGTTCAACATTGTATCTGAAAGTGAAGAAAGAAGAATCTCATAGTTTTGCTGTGAGAATATTTTCTCTGAATGATCTCCACGTGCTGAAATTCCTTTATAGCACCAATACTGTACCAAATCATGAACCGTATCAAAAAAACATGAACGTATTAATCTACTAAAAAGGAAATATACCCCTCTATCCTTCTGCAATAATTTCTGTAAAAGAGTATCTTTGTCAGCTATATTCCTTACACAAAAATCTAAAATAGGAGCGTCTTTCTCAACAGATTGAACGCGAGACAGAGCAATAACAGCTTCTGTAAGTTTCTTTTCCTTATCTTCTTCTTTTAAATGATTATAAAAATACTCTACTCCTTCGCTCCACTTAAGTTTTACAGCACTGTCAAAACCTTCTGACGCGTTACTTGGTTGCTTTAATCCCCCAGATTCTCTATCGATCCAGAAATCAAACACAGGACCTTTCCTCTTTATGCTATCTAGTAACGAGTTTCGTACGTATTTGCCAATTTCAGTTTCAGTTTTACCATCAAATGCACTAGGAGGAAAATTGTTCCTATAAGATTCAAATCTTTTTTGAAAGAGTGGATGAATTTTATCTACTACACAGTAACTACAAGCCATCTCATATTTGCGAAGTGGATTATCTATTCCACCTATTTTCTCTTCAGTAAACCTTTGACCTAAAGCAGCATTATCCAACCTTACACCTGACCAGCAACCTTCATCTTGGAATACATTGTGCAAAAACTTCAACTTATCACCCTTAAAGTATTTTATGTGCTCCATAAAGTTATCTTGAAGGACTCCCACCCATCTCTTGATAGCTGACTTCCTCCCGGCAGCAACTGTTGGATCTGGATGTTTAATAGCTTCCTGTAATTTTTTGGACATCGTAGCCTGAAGCTCTTTCTGTGTTGGCATTAACCCCTCCTATTAAGTATTTATATAAAAAAGGCATTGTACAGACATTAGAATGGATTGCAATATTAAAATTACTAGAATAGAGGGTTTAATAAAAAAAACGTTATGGCTAAAACTTCTTTTCTTGAATTTTCTCAATATAATCAACAGAAAACCCTGTTATTTCAGCAATAACATCAATAGAAACACCCGCCTTGAGTGAATTTTTAGCCACAGCTATTTTAGCCTGTTTTTCGCCCTCTTCCCTGCTTTTTTCATGTCCGATTTGGATGGCTTCTTTATTTATGAGCTATATTAGCTGTGGTATTGTGTAGCAGATTATCCAACCTGGTGCTTCTCTACCTTTTTCCCACTTAGCAAACCTCATCTTTTCTTTTAGGTAATATTCTCTATAGGCTTCTATTGGATTACTACATTTATATCGATCAGGTAACGCTTGTGTAAAAATTTGTATATCAGCTGATTGAAAAATTAGCAAATCCTTATTATTATCACACCAATCTATAACTTCTTCGGATTTATGCGTTCTTTTGTATCGCAAGCTATACTCTATGCACAATTCTTTTCCATGCTTTATCAACCAATTAAAGTTTCCTTTTGAGTGTCTAGCCCATAGAGAACAAGGGTGGTTTTTGTGAGTAAGTTTATATGGAACTTCTATATTCTGGTCTGTGATGCTGACTAAAGGATTTGGCACTTTTAATGCTATTGAAAAAACATTACTTAATAACTGAGCAGTTTCTAATGGCATTTTTACTATATGCTTATCACATAACATTTTTGCCGCAATCTCTGGGTTTTCATCTAGTACAAAGATGTTCATCTAAACATCCAAAGATAGAATCAGCTTAAGTCTTTAATTTCATTAGCTGTAAGACCAGTAGTTTGAGCTATAATATCAATAGAAACACCTGCTTTTAGTAGATTCTTTGCGACCTCAATTTTCTCTGCTTTTCTGCCTTTTTCATGTCCGATTAGGATGCCTTTTTCTTTGCCTATGAGGATGCCTTCATGAAGTTTTTCTTCAAGGGTAGATAAATAATCATCGGTACGTTTCTTAGCTTGATCATATGCAAAACGTTCTTCTTTACTCCAATTATATTGATTTAACTCATCATAAGCCCTACCAATAATTACATCACTACCTATTATTTTTTTTAGATCCTCTTCGCTCGTTTCATCTGCGTGCTTAAAAAAATAGATCCATTTTTCAACAATATTTTCTAATTGATCTTCTTTTGTCTTATTAAACTTTGGTAGCTCTACGAAAGTGAAACTAAAGTCTTTGAGATCATGTTCAAAGGTCATCTTATCAAAAGTAACGTGATCAGACTTATAAGCCAGCTTATTAGGAAATAGGATAAAATCAGCAATAGCAATAAAGATAACCCCTTTAAGATCATGATACTGGTCACCTACATCAGCTTGACTTGAATAAGCTTTGGCAGCGTAGTATTGGGCACGTTTTTCAAAGCCCCTTGTTTTAGCGACTTGCATCTCAATGATGGTTTTGACCCCTGTAGAATCAACACAGAGAACATCAACAATACTTTGCTTTTGAGAGGCAATAACAGGGTCTTGAATGGGACTGAGAAAGGAGACATCTTTAATCTGGTTGTCATCAGTAAGATCTAATATATCATTAAGAAAGTGAATAAGAATGTCTTTGTTCTTTTCAGTACCAAATATTCTCTTAAATGCATAATCATTTCGCACATTGAGAAATTTTGAAAGAGCCATGAGAAATTAACCTAAAAAGCATTAATAATTATACACAATTCTGAAGAAATATTCAACTTCTTTATTTTTAGTTTATTTTTTAAGTTTTGAATGTGTTGATGAAAAAAATGTCTCCCATAGATGGCCCTAGAATGCTACTACGCACCTTAGACGTCCTTTTAGATCTTTTTATACCCCCCTCATAAAGCGCCTAAAAACCCCGGCAAATGGATATCATGAATTTAGAGCTGTGGAGACATCAAAGATACGCTTTTTGGTGTATAAAAATACGAATCTACAACGACATCGTTTAAAGAAATTAGCAGCTATTAATATCTTCTACCTTTTCATAAAAAAATAAATAAAAAAAATTGAAAAATTGATTTGACTTCACCCGTAACCTATGGCTTTATGCCAATACTGCTAAGAAAATAACAGTAAACATTTAAAAATAATTTATTATTAGTGAAGGGTATATTATATGAACAATAAGAATAAAAGTAAAGATGAAAATAAACGTAAAAAAGAAATAGAGTTCAGAATATTGGCAAGCAAAGGAAATGCTTTACTAGATCATGAAATAATTGAAACGTTTCTAAGTGCAGTGCATGATAGGGCTCAGGCTCGAGCTATTGCTAAAAATCTAGTAACCACTTGTACAGGAATAGGAAGGATTTTAGGTCGCGAAATGGATGAGCTGAAAAGCATAGAAGGTGTAACAGACTCTACGATTTCAATGATTTTTTGTGTTAAGGAAACTTTAACTAGGGTATTAAAGGAAGAGCTAAAAAAAGTGCCGATACTAGATAACCTAGGCAAGCTTATAGAATATTTAAGGGTGAGTATTGGCTATTCAGATAAGGAGAATATTACAATAATATATTTGAATCAAGGGTGCCATTTGATAGGGGAAGAAGTATTTTCTGGTACAGTGGACCAGGCGCCTGTCTATACAAGGGAAATAATAAAAAAAGCATTATTAAAAAATTCAACATCAATCGTAATTTCACACAACCACCCATGCGGAAGTGCAAAACCATCTGAAGCTGATAAAACTATGACCAAGAATTTAGCTTTAGCTTGTCATAGCGTGGGTATCAAGTTTCTCGATCATATTATCATTACAGGCAGCGATTATTTTAGCTTTCGACAAAACGGATTGTTGTAGAGTTTTGGGCATCTGCTGTAAGCCTCTTTTTTATGTACATTTTTCTCGCAGTTGAACTGCAATGCCTGTGAATGGCTAACGAAAAGAAAATTGCTACTTGTTGATTTGAGGCTTTCAGTGATGAAGAAGGTATAGGAAATAATAGCGTTTATTTTTCTCTCATGATTAGTTTATTAAATTCCTCCTCAGTTAAAATTTTAATACCAAGTTCCACAGCTTTTTTATATTTCGACCCAGGTTTTTCGCCAACAACCAAGAAGTCCGTTTTATTTGATACACTTGAACTCACAATCGTGCCTAAAGATTCTGCTTCTGCTTGCGCTGTTTTCCTGTCCATTGTCAAGAGGGTCCCAGTAAAAACCACTATTTTTCCGCTAAGAGGGGAATTACTAACATTAGCACTTACAGGCTCAATCTTTAGTTGAGAAGCGAGATTCTTTACCATTTCAACATTATCCTTTTCAGAGAAGAAAGATATTAATGAATCTATAATCTTTTCTCCTACACCTATTATGCTCATTAATTCTTCTTCATCAGCAGAATACCAATTTTCATATGAGCCATAATGTTTTGCTAGTAATTTTGCTACATGTGGTCCGACGTATCGAATCCCTAGAGAACATATAAATTTATCCAAACTCACAACTCTTCTGCTGTTGATGGAATTGAGCAAATTAGATATTGATTTTTCATCCCATCCCTTCAGCTCACTTAAGTTGAAATTTTTGAGTTTTTCTTCGAGAGCAAAAATGTCAGATATTTTCCTTATCAAACCAAGGTCATAAAAGAACTCTATTTGCTTATCACCAAAGCCGGTAATGTCCAACTGAGAAACAAAATATTTCAGCTTTTCTATTTGCTGTGCTGGGCAAACGTTTTCACCTGAACACCTAACTGCAGCTTCATCTTCAAATTTATCTATTGCACTTCCGCATTCTGGGCAAATATTAGGAAATACAAACCTTGGTGCTTTTCGAGAACGAGCATTTTTGTCTACTTCTAAAATTTGAGGAATCACATCTCCTGCCCTTTTGATTGTTACAATATCTCCTACTCTTATGTCCTTGTGCTTAATTTCATCTTTATTATACAGATTTGCTCTAGTAATGATCACCCCACCTACATTTATCGGAGCTAATTTAGCAACAGGATTCAATTTGCCCGTTTTGCCTACTTGTATTAATATTTCAACTATCTTAGTTTTTGCATGAGCTGCTGGAAACTTGTGTGCTATTGCCCATTTTGGAGCCTTGTTGGTATTCCCAAGACGACTTTGTGATGTTAAATTATTTACCTTCAAGACAATTCCGTCAATATCATACCCTAAACTATAACGGTCATTATAGATTCTGTTATAAAACCCCAGCATTTCGTCCACATTTTTTGCTAAGCATTGATGTTCATTTACACAGAATCCAAGTTCCTTCAACTTGTTTAATACTTCAAATTGAGTTTTTTCTGCTCCACCAATTAAAGAATAGGCAAAGTACCTGAGTGGTCTGCTAGTAGTAACCTCTGGATTTAGTTGTCTTAGTGAACCAGATGCTAAATTGCGCGGATTTGAAAATTGATCATCCTTATTTAATTTTAAAAAATCATCATTTCTTATGTATACTTCCCCTCTCACCTCCAATCTACCCTTTATACCAGGTAAAGCTTGAGGAAAATCCTTTATGGTTTTTGTGTTATCAGTGACATCTTCGCCTAAATTACCATCACCGCGCGTTGCAGCTTTAACGAGTAAGCCATTTTCATAAATTGCAGTGAAACTTAAGCCATCAATTTTCAGCTCGCACATTATCTCCAGCTCATCTGTATTTAGGAGTTCTCTGGACTTAGCAATAAATTCTTCAATGTCTTCTTGGCTGTAAACTTTGATTAACGAGAGCATGGGCACAATATGTTCTACCTTGGAAAACCTATCATCAGGTGCAGCACCTACAATTTGCACATCTGCTTTTTTCACCAGCTCATCGTATTCTGCATCGGTTATTTCTGATATATTTTCCCGATAGTACAACTCATTGTAGCGTTTTATTTCTTCTTGTAATGCATTTTCACTCATAATAATTTACCTCAACCACTGTTTCAGTATACAGCGTCAATGGTAAATCAATTATTAACTTATGCACTCACTTTCGTGTTATTTTGCAAATAAAATTCCCGCTTTGCTAGTGTTTTTTATTAAAGATATAACATTTAAATAAAAATAGAAAAGTATTTAACTTTGCCGCTTGGCTAGCTAAAAAACGTTTTATCTTTAATAAAATTTTATAAAAGGGTATATATATTTGTACTGCAATTGAATAAAAACATGAGTACCGAAAAGAAGATAGATACTGATTCTTTATGTTACTACATAACTCAAAAGGTTAAAAATGTTAGATTTGAGCTAAACTCCACTCAAGCAGAGTTCGCAGAAAAAACTGATGTAGCAAAGTCACTAATAGGAAAGTATGAGCGAGGAATACACAGTATTCTACCTGATACTCTCGAGAAGATAGCAAACAAATCATCGCGTGATATTGAATATTTCTTTCCCGAGCCAATTAATTGTATTAACAGTGAGGACAAGAAGTCATTTGATTTAGTGCAAACCCTAAAAAGAATTAAGGACTGGAAGGTTCGTGATGCGGTGTGTGTACTAACTAGATTTTTGTCAGAAGGAATTCAAATTAGTAAGGTTACAGAAGAGATAAGATCTATAAGCTACCAAATGGTGCAAAAGGCAAAAGATTGGCGGTTTGCAAGAGGGCGTACACAGATGGAAGTAGCGGATAAAAGTGGAATGCCCCATGGACAAGTAGTCAGGTATGAGAAAGGGGAGGTATCGTTCAAAATAGTACCCAAAATGGCAGATGGATTATCATTGCATTATGGAGTTCTACTGCCTACATCAAAAGCAGAGAGGTATTGTGAAGATGAGGATGGTGAAGGAGAAAAGAAGATATTGAGTATAATGAGGGAATACCAAAAAATTGATAATCAAAAGTTAAAAGATTTATGGTATTCGTTTTTGTCTGAGGTTGTAAAGATTAGTGAAGAGAAGGATAGCTAGCTTGAAACTTTATTCAATATTTTTATAGACAAGGTATACCTTTATAAGCATTATATGTAGCATTTTTAACAAAAACTTTATATATATGCCTTAAATTTAAGGAAACTTTTTTCTGTAAATAGAGAGGGGGTAAAGATGAGGAAGCTATGGAAAATAATAAAGGCTATAAAGGGTGTCTTCATAGGCAGATTCAGCGATACGTTATTTTGTGAACCTGAATTATACCAAGCTGTTTCAAACTGTGATGTGGATAAAGTAAAGTCATTGATAGAAAACGGTATTGATCTCAACGAACGCAGCAGTAATGGCAATACACCTTTGCACAAAGCTATCATGTTGGAAAATATACCTGTTGTGAGATTATTACTATCCAACTGTGCAAAACTTTTTATAAAGAATAAAAAAGGCGAAACAGCATACGACATATCTCAAAACAAACCCTTGGTTCAGGACCTATTTGCAAGTGATAAAGAAATTAGACGACAGGTTGGGGTACAGGGGCTGACATATGAAAAGCGTTCTATTCTAAATCCCCATAACCGTTAGACTGTTGCATCAAGTTGCCGTTTTTTCGCAGTTTCCTACAAACGGAGCTACCGCCCTCTTCCCTTATACTTACCTTGAGTTGAAGCTTGAGCTTTCACAAATAGCTGCCAGTATCCCTTCTCATCGCCTTCTTCCGTTATCAATTGTGCCAAACGCTGCATCAATTCATTATTGAGTATAGCCATCTTTGTCCATTTACCTATCGGTTTTGCAACACCAACTATTTTTAGATTTTCTTTATAAACTTGAAGGTTATGTTCAAATTTCTCTTCACTCTCTTTTAGTGACACCTTTCTGATAAGACTTTTATACGCTCGTTTCCTAAAAAAGGAAAGTATTTTAATAGCAATGATTAGTATTATGCCACATATAGAAATCTGCTCGTAAGACATTGTTGCACTCCAACTATTCTAAGGTTATTCCATGAAGCAGAAACAATGCTACAATTTTTTTGTTTCGATTTGCTACAGCGATTTCCAGTGCTGTGTAACCTTCATTAGAGTTATAAGAACATTCCAGATGAGCGTTTGCCTTTTTGTCTAGTAATAACTCAACAATTTCTTTATTGCCTTTCATAACAGCAAGGTGCAGAGAAGTACAACCATCTTTCCCTATTGCATTAACATTTGCCCCGTTTTGCAGCAAAATCTCCACAAAATCTTTACAATTGGATGAAACTGCAAGGTGCAAAGGTGTATGTCCATCTTTATTTTCGATGTTGATATAAGATCCTCCTTTTGCTAGTAATCCCAATATTACACCATCAGAGCATTGAGCTGCGATATGTAGCGGTGATTTACCTAGATGATTTTGGCAATTGATGTCTGCACCAGATTGTAATAACTTTTGCATAACGTCCATACATCCATACTTTACTGAATAATGCAAAGGAGTGTCGCCATCGATATTCTGAGCATTAACATTTTTGCTTATTGCTATAATAACCTCTGCTATTGCTGTGGATCCATATTGAGAGGCAACGTGTAGTACTGTATTACCTTTTCTATCTGCAGCATCAACATTAGCATCGTATCTAACGAAGGATAGAAATAAGTTGTAAAGATTGTGTTTTGCAGAGAAAAGTAAGATTTTAGTACCAAGTCTAGTATTAATAATAGTTTTGATAGTCTCGAAAACGATCAATGAAAGGAGACTAGGATGTCTGAAGTGATAAATTTTCTTTGCAGTCTCTTTTAACATCTTTTCTATTGTCATAACAACCTCACAAAAAATGTGTTTGTATATAAGTATGCAGCGACAAACATTTTTAAATTATTAACTTGCGCACTCACTTTTGTGTTATTTTACGAACAAAATTTCCGCTTTGCTAGTGTTTTTTATTAAATATATAATATTTAAATGAAAATAGAGAGATATTTAAGCAAATATATTAATATAGAAATCTATTCTTTGGAAACTTGCTTGGATTCTTCTTTTATTGATTCGACTGATATATCTTGAATTTCTTCTTCCGGCTTGTTTGGTTCAGCTAGAGTTGACTCTTCTTTAGATTCTGCTGCTAATTTGCGTTAATTTCTTTAGTGTGTTTTGACCGCGATACTGAAATTCCTATAGTCCTTACTCAAGATTAAAATCTCATTCGATTTTTTAGAGTTACCCATTCCATACGTCCATTTGGGTGTAATGATACGATGCTCTGTATACATGTCCCGTATTTCCTCACAATCATTATACGATAAAACCCATCCATCGCGAGTCGACAAAAGTTTGGCAAGTCCTTCATGGTCAAAATCTGTACCTCTTCTTCCGTATAGTTTTTGATCAATTAAATAAGGAGGATCACAATATAAGAAATCATTTGCGTGTTTAGGAATACTTTTTTTAAAGTCAGCTAAATCCACAGTAAGATTTTTAATTGAGAACTTTGCTAATCTTTCTATTGAACTTGGTGTAAAACGTGGGTGGCCTGGAGACATACCGCCCGACAATGTTGTACCGCTGAAAGATGAGCGATTTAATGCAAAAAATGCTGCAGCAATTTCAATTCTATCTTGCAAGGTGAAAAATGTTTTTTGTAAGTATGGTAGATGTCATATTTTGGTATTTCCTAACTACCTCTGCAAGGTAAGAAGCATCTTCTAAAAGCACCTGCCAAAATCTTACTAATGGTTCAAAGGCGTCATAGCCATAAACTTTTGTTCCTCTGCTGGCTAACGCTAACTCTATTACCTATAAAAGGAGAGCACAGCGTCTTTTGGAATATATTTATTAATAATTTGAGAAACGGCGCGACTCTTACCTCCAGGGTAGCGAAGAGGAGACTTTACAAGCAAAATTTATTTCCTTTTCTTGGGTGGTTTGTCTGCTGTAACAAATGCGGTAATAAATAGCTAAGTCTATTCTCTGGAAATTTGCTTAGATTCTTCTTTTATTGATTCGAACGATACATCTTGAATTTCTTCTTCCGGCTTGTTTGGTTCGGCTAGAGTTGACTCTTCTTTAGATTCTGCTGCTAATTTGCGTTGTTTGATAAACTTCTTTAATGTTTTGACTGCAATAAAATTAATACTGAAAACACATGCCGAAGTTATTGCTAGTGCTGGCAAGGGAGCTAAACTGAATGTTGGTAAAATTGCCACAATTGTAGCAGATGTCAGTAAAAATGCTAACTTCTTGCTCCCGATTATCTTATTTTTCTTAGCTTTTATGGGGTTTAGGCTCTTCAGCTTCCCTTTTAGCTTTTTGAAGCCTTTTTTGAACACGTTACCTCTTTTCAGCTCTTTTTCTACGGGTTTTGCTTTCTTCGTTTTTAAGCTTTTTATTTTTTCTTTTATTTCTTTAAATCCCTTCTTATCTTTTTTGACATTTTCTACTTTAGAGGTCTTCTCCATCAACTTCAGAGGTTGCTCATGTGGCGGTTTTGGCTTAGCTTCTTGATCCTTAGCTTTATGTTTTTTCGGCAAAACTAGATTCTTTAAGCCCTTCTTTGCTTTTTTATATAAGTTCTTTATCTTGCTTGGCATTTCAAAAATTTATCTATTACTTTCTGGTTGTCCTCTATCATCGCATTTGCTTCTTGCTGAAGACATTTAATATTTTTAGGTGTTACATTATCCATCTCAGCCGACGCTATTGTCAGTTGTGATTGTATCCTGATGTATCTGTCGTCCATTACATTACCTAGTAGGGTCGAGAACTGGCGCGCCTCTTTAGGGTTTGGCGACTGATCCATTATTTTCATCCTGGGCCTCAATCCAAAATTCCCGTGTTTACGTTTCCAGCTCCCGCCTCATCAAACGCAGCATGCGGTTTTCCCGCACTACGCTTTCCTAGTAGATTCTTTACCAAAGTTTATAGCATATTGTGCTGGTAAGGCTTTCGGGACGTAATATCTTATTCTATAGTCCGAATATAGACCAAGAGTCTCGTATATCCATTTGCTACTCCACCTTTTCCAGCCAAATCCTTTTGCTTTTCTGGCTTGCATCAGATTGCGTCTTGCTTTCTTCTCTACCCATTGTTTTATGTATTTAAAGCTTCGACCTGAGTTTCCTATCCTAAAGTAGTTTGTCCACCCTCTCAATATTGGATTAATGATTTGGATCACCTTTCCTATTGGTTGTGATTTATAGCTACGGAATACTTCCTTCAGTTTTTGAAGTAAGCTTGTCCGTGTTTTCATCTTTGGTGTTATTTGTACCCTCCACTTTCCTTGTTTTGTAATTTTCTCTCGAAAATCAAATCCTAGAAAACTGAATGTCTCTTTTTCTTTTAGATTGACTACCTTTGTCTTTTCTTTATTTACTTCTACTTCTAGTTTTGCTAATTCTTCTTGTAACCTTTTGTGCACTGATTTCTCAAGCCATTCCCATTTCTGGTGTCCATCTATCAGTATCACTAGATCATCTGCCCACCTGGCGTATTCTATATGTTGGTATTTCCCCTCTTTAGTCACCTCTTTAGCCTTTTCTAGCATTTTATCTACCTCATTCAGGTATATATTGCTTAGTAACGGCGAGATCGGCGACCCTTGTGCTATTCCTCGTTTTCCTCCTACTTTAAGGATTAGCTTGATTAAGTGCATGATTCCTTTATCATTTATCCTTCTGGCAATTTTCTCCATAAGAATATGATGTCGCACGTTATCAAAGTAGGATTTCAGATCTACGTCAATACATTTTGTGTTGCCTTTGATTGCTGCTTTCTCTACTCTGTTTATTGCTTCATGCGCTTTTTTCTTAGGTCTGTACCCATATGATCCGTCCTGAAAGTCAGATTCAAATATTGGTTCAATTATTAGCTTTAGTGCACTTTGCACTATTCTATCCCGGATGCAGGGTATGTTCAACGTTCTGAGTTTTCCCCCAACTTTTGGTATTTCCTTTCTCCGGTTCCTATTTGGGCTATAGGTTTTGGTTGTTAGTTCGTGTCTTATTTGCTGAAGATACTTTTCTAAGCTTTCTGCCTCTATTGATTTGAATGTCACCCCATCAATTCCTGGTGCCCCATTACTTTTCTTTGTTAGCTTATATGCTTCTTCTAGTGTCTCCATCTTACAGACGTGAACATAGATTCCCCAGAATCGCCATTCCGGTTCTGCCTTCGCTTTGGTATATATCTTTCTTCTCAGGTCTTGTAATTTTGTTGGCATTTTTATCATTTTTACCTTTACCTTCCTTTTGTTAAAAGAATTCCTACTAGTAGGGTGCCTTTGCTCCGTGAGAGTTACCTCATTTCTTCGCTACTACGCACCCATCCGCCACCCTCTCATCTTCGGTTCATTTCCTGTTTTCCAGTTATAGAACTTACCGCTCCAAGGTATTTCTCCCTGGGATGAGTAGGGCTTCTCCAGTTGCTTCATATGTCCTCATTACCATGCCATCACTATCACCACGCTAAAGTAGATATGCCGTATCATTCGGGTTTTCAGCTATCCCTATTGCCTTCACCCTACCAACGTGGGCTCAGCCTTTAGGACTTGTAATTTTCGAGGCCACCTATGTGTTCGCTTTCGCTACGGCCTGGTAATTCGCCATTATCCTACGATAACGTTGTCGGTAGGCTTCAACACTTTGGTCTCCCTACATGCTGCTACCCAAGCTACGGGACTCCGACTTTTATCCCGGTAGGTTTAACTCCTACTGAACATACTCACCTTCTCTGGACACACGTTGATAATTCACTACATCAAGGCTCGACGCAAACATCACATTTAATAGAGGCTTTATCCAGGCTATTTTTCCTAATTTCCTGTACTTGATTCGATTAGATAGCCGACCTGTGCCAATTGACACCAGCACTATTTCTTCATTAGGGAAAAGTTTTTTGCTATTTGCATATGCACAAGCCGCCGGGTTATTGGCAAATACTCCCCCATCTACTAACACTCTTTCTGTTTGGCTAACTTCTAAATACTTAGGTGCAAAGTATGTTGGTGCTGCTGTTGTGGCTCTGAGTGCGTCTTTTAGTCTGATAAAATTTCTGTCCTCTTTCCAGCTCTTAAAGAAAAATGGGCAGTTATTGTGAATATCATAACTTGTAATTAGTACCTTACTTAAAGTGTTTTTTAGAATATCTTCACCAAAATACTTGTCCAATATCGACTCGATGTTTTCATATGGGTATTGTGCGCAGTTAAACCAAGATAATATTGATCGCCTAAAAAATGAAGACTTGAAAATACATGCCCCATACTCTTGGTAAAGCTCAACTAAATCATTTGCAGAGTATTGAGGTTTGCCTTGATCATCTTTCTTGCATAACCCAGCCACAACAATGCCACCGGTTGAAGTACCTGCCATTAGGTCAAAGATTTGGGAAATAGGTTTTCTTGCTCTCTTTTCTATTTCTGCTAGTATTATGGCTGGTATTATGCCTCTTATGCCTCCGCCGTCAACGGACAAGATATATTTAGTCATTGTGAAATTTAGTCGTTATTTGTGTTTGTGAATGGCTTCAAGTTCATTGACTTCTTCAGTGAGGTTTTTCACTCTCTCTTCAAGTCGATAGACTATTTCTGTTAGTCCTTGGTTTTGTTCTACAAATTTATCATGCATGTGAACCCGTAAATCTAGCTTAGCGAGCCACCATATCGCTGCTACGGTCTGTATTACCATAGTGATAATTACTGCTAATGGGATTTTCTGGTTTGGCATAATGATTTGAAATGTTAATTTGTGTTATTGAGAATTTGTACTGCGTGTTGTACGTACGATTTATTGCTCTGACTTATATTGTTTTTCTGCCTCAGCAAGTAGATCTACAATCTCTCTGTAAGGCTTATTACTTTCATGATAAGATGACCTAATTGCTATAGTTTTTGCAGTTCTCCCTTTCCAGTCTCCAACATGAGGGTTAGCTCCTCTCTCCAACAAAAGTTTTACAACCTCTAATTGACCACCGTCAGCAGCATCAAGCAGTGCTAAACTCATAGTGTTTATGTCTACTCCTTCATCTAACAGAAATTTGACAATTTCTAAGCATCCTTTCTCTGCCGCATAATATAATGCCTTTTTACTAATACTTGAATCATCTCTACTTTTTTTTACTAATGATTTCACAGTTTCTAAGTCACAGTTCTTAGCTGCTACTTCCAACATTTTCTGATACTCCTCAGCAGCCTTGGATTTTTGATAGTAATACGTAATAACAATACATACTATTGCCACTATAAACCACAGTGTAGCTTGTTTCTTGAACATTTTGCTCATATTTAGCATTTTTTTCACATTAAATCAGCAATTTATTTACTTTCTCTTAACATAAATCTCACTTACTCAAAGATGCCGATAATGCAGTACGATATCCCGAACTATTTAAAGTATGTTCTGCTCTATCAATTACCCATTCACCATCTATATCTTGATTGAACCCTACAAGGTTAAGTTTTGCCTCTGCAAATAACTCTGGATTACCTGGTATTGTCATTTCTAAAGTTTCATTGTTACGCTGTAGTTGTTTAAATTTGGCATTTGCTGCACTTAATGCTGATTCTGCATTCGGATAAATTGTTTGTATAGGGTAACTTGGTTCACCGCTACCTACTGTTTCTGATATTGGTTCTCCCTTCTCATAGCTATACCATTTTGCTATCACTGAATTATATTTATCACGTACAGTAAAATGCACTTTCCAATTGATTGTATTTTGAGGTCTAATAGTCGTTGTTCCTAAAGCTTTTCCTGTTGCTGATTTTGCTGCGCCTTTTGGAATAAACAATACATATCCTCCTGCTAATTTTGCCATTGCTTCTCGCTCTATGGCTATTCTAGTTAACAAATTTATATCACTTTCTTCAGTCTGATCAATGTGTGGCATCAATATATCTTTAAATTCTTCAGCAACTTTGTACCCATATCCATGCTTATTTGCTATTTCTTTGACTAAATCACCAAGTGTAATCTGGTCCCATGCCCTAGATACTTTTTCCTTTAGCGATATCATCAAGTTTGTTGCATGAGCTTTGATTGTTAGGGTTTTTGGTGGACTTTGTACTGTAATTTCATTGACTGTATATACACCTATGGGTAGTACTCCTGTTTCTCTATATCCCAAAGCAATCTTTAGCTCTTTTGGAACTTTTATGTTATCATCCCTGTAATCAACACATATTTCAACTACATCCTCTATAGTCCCTGATTCATCAGTAACATGCATTGACACCAAGTGATCTTTTGCTAATTCATACCCTTCAATGATAAACTCTGGTTGCATTTTATTCCCAAACCTTTAAAGTTGACTTTTGTAGAGGCTTTTCTATTACAGGCAATTTAATTTTTAGTCCTGCCGGTAAAAAACTTCCATGTTCTGCAAGTCCAGGGTTTTCCTCTAATACTATTTCTACTGCTCCTGAAGTAAATCCGTAGTGTTTCCAACAAATATAGTCCAACATGTCATTCTCTTTTGTCGAGTAATATATAGTCATAAGTAACGCCTTAAACTTAAATTAAATTCAACTTTTTTCGGCAACCCACAAGGAAAAAACGACGTTTGCTTTTCTTCAAAGCGAGTGATTACAAATTGTCCTAAAACATTTCCCATGCTATCAACTAAAGTGTGAGGTATTTGGTTTTCTTCTGTTTCTTTCATGTTCTTTAATTGATCTAACCCATTATGAAGATAGATTATCCCTTCTAAATCTACATTTTCTGCCCCTTGGCCAATATTCTGTAGTAATTGCTTACCAATACACTCAACTACACTCCAGCGTTTCTCTTTGCTATACTTTAAACTCGTTGGAGAAAATTTATATGGACCGAAGGATAACATTAGTAAATGGAGTCTACGGTATCAAACATAACATCTCGTGATTTTTCTCTTATTCTTTTTATTACTTCATCTGCAAGACTACGAACATCTTGATTTGGCTCTGCTTTAATGCTGATAGTGTAATTATTAGTGATGTTCTGAGTTTTATTCATAGTTTTTTGTTCTTTATTTTCAAACTTACTCCTTGCAAAGTCTGCAAATATCTTATCATTATCGCTCTCTGTGGACTTTTTCTCCTCAATAAGGCTTTTGACTTTTATATTATTCTTTCTTCTCTCAGATATTTCTTTAATTATACTGTTATTCAACAAAGGATTCCCATTGCTGAAAGTGCTGCTCCTCAGGGGAGTATGGACTGCTTTTATTTCAGTAACAATACTTTTTCTTTTTTCAAATTCCTTCAATGGACTATTTTCAGCAACTTTTCCAAATATACTACCGACAGTATTTCCCAGCCATGAAAACATCTCTCCAATGGGTTTTATTATCGATTTTATATACTCCCAGATGCTAGAAAAAAAGTTCTTTACCTTTTGCCAGTTAGATATAACAAGTATCGCACCAGATGCAAGTAAGGCAATAATAGCCCCTATAGGGTTGCTCACAATTGCTGCTGTCAAAAATCTCACTCCTGCTGCTACTGCAGGTAGAGCTGATGATAGTAGAGGAAAAGCTTTCGTTGCTAAGCTCAAAGTTGTAGCTTTTAAAACACTCAGCCCAGTAATTACCGCTGGAATAGCATATGACGATAATGATATCAGTGCTGGCTTAACTACCCCATGCAAAATAACCGAAAAAGTTAACATTCCACCTCTAATCAGATTCCATGCATAACCACCACTTACTGCTAGAACTTTAAGACCTATTAGTGCTGCTATGACACTCATTATTCCTGTAGTAATAACTGGAAACTTTTCTGCAAACCAAGCTATGGGGTTAGTTATCTCTCTTAAAAGACTACTTACCCACTTTAAAGGAGGTAGCATTACTGAGCCCAAGTTCATTCCTACTTCCGCTATCGCATTTCTCAGTAGTCTCAAATTATTTGCTGTAGTTGCTGCACGATTGTTAAACTCTTCTTGCATGGACTTTTCAAATTTTTTCTCGTCAGCTAACTGATTTATGGCATCTTTATAATTCTTTAAGCTTCCAACTAGTAATGCAATATCATCCTGATATTCTTGACCAAAGAGATTGAGAAGAATTTGCGAACGTTCCTGTTTATCTACTTTCTCCAGAGTTTCAAAAAAATAAAGTAGTGCGTCTTGGCCATTTTCGCTAATCCTTTGTGTCATCTCTTCTGCAGTGATTCCCATGTCTTCCAATGCTGCTTTGAACTCTTTGCTCTGTCCCTCAGCGGTCTGGAGTTTACTAAGTAGAGCGTTTATTGCAGTAGCAGCTTTTGCTGGTTGTTTTCCTAAACTAATGAAGGCATTTACTAAACTACTTGTTTCCTTAATATCAAGACCAAACTGTTTTGCACTACCACCAACTATAGCTAATGCTTTAACCATATCTCCTGCTTTAGCAGCACTATTATCTGAAAGGTGATTTATAATATTACCTACCCTTTCCATGCCTGCTACTTCAATTCCATAAACATTAGCAAGTTTAGCTATGGAATCACCTGCTTCTTCTGCAGACATATCGAATGCTGTAGACATTTTAGCTACTGTTTCTGTGAATGAAAGCAGTTTCTCTTTTTTAATACCAAGTTGTCCACCACTTGCAGCTATTTGTGCTAATTCTGCAGCTGATAGTGGTATTGTACGGGATAATTCCTTTAATTTCTGGCCAAATTCTGCGGCTCCTTGGTTATGAGCTGCATCATCCTCAGCAAATTTCACTACCTTCTTAACATCAGCCATAGCACTTTCAAAGTCAATTGCAACTTTAATTGGAGCTGCAAGCGTTAATGCAAGCCCAGCCGTCTCCAACATTTGTGATCTAAAGTACGCTTTTCTCCCCAAAAACATGTCCCGTTTTTTGATGGCAGTATTCAACTTACTGTATTGACCTCTCAGCCTGTCTGCAGAAGCACCAAGTTTATGTTGATCCCTTATCAAGGACTGAACGTTCTTTCCACTTTTTCTTACTTCTTCACTGAATGCATGTAGAGTATTTCTCTTTTGTAAGTATGCTGCTTTTTCCTTCTTTACTTCTGCCCTAGCTTTATCAAACTCAGCCTTTAAAGTTTTGTCTTTCTTATGTTGTGAATAAGCTTTTTTTGCCTCTGCCGCTAACTTCCTAGCTTTGTCAAGAGCAACCTTTGAAGTTTCGTCTTTTTTCTGTAAATAAGCTTCTTTCGCCTTTACTACTGACGCCTTTGCTTTATCAAAAGCAGCCTTTAAAGGTGCTCCCGACAAGAACTCTAATTTCTTTTCCAATTTGTTCAAAGATACCTTAGCAGCTAGAGCTCCATGTCTTAATTCCTTGAATTTAGATCCCGATTTCATCGATGCATCAAGTTGCTCTATTGTACTCCCAAGACGGGAAAGTTGAGCATTACTTCCTGCCATTACGCTATTAAAGCTACCATCTAGTATGGCACCTATTTTTACTGATAATGTTGACATTTAAATTCCCCCGCAGCTTTGGCCCATAAAATAAATTCGTTTATTTCCATCTCAAGTACCTGCTCAATTCCGCCACCTACGACAGAACAGAGCATTAACACATTTAGCCTTAAGTCCTTTGTGTAACCGATGGAAAAAAATCCTTCAACGCTTCCTGTATTTTCATGTAGTCTGCAAAATATAATTCCCAAATTGTTTCCTTTGTTACAGATGCTAGGTTTGCTATTAATCCAACTTCTTTTTCAAAATCACTACTACCGGCACGTTCCATTGTTAGGCAGTCTCTTACTTTGACTGGTCTAAAAGTTAATTCTGAAACCTCAATTCCTTCTACTGTTATTGGGTTATCAAGTTTTACTGTTTTCATATTTTTTTCTCCTATAAATAAATTAAATCCCTAAAATCGTTTGTAACAAAGCCATTTGATCAACACCGTTAATTCTGCGAATCATATTCTCAGCATCGATTTCTATCAGTTCATTGCCACCTATAGTAAGTTTATAATAATGGGCAGCTACGGTACATTTTAGTGTTGCTTTCTCAGCCGGTTTCCAGCTACCAAAATCAAATTCTCTGAATATTCCTCTGAGATTGATAATTACTCCTTCGATATCATTACTTCCACTGCCTTGTAATCCGCCCCTTAGCGTCAAAGAAACCGAATTACCATCTATGAGGCCAAAAAGCCTAAATAGCTCTGTATCGTATTCAGAAAAAGTGAAATCTGCTTCCAGCTTTTCCATGCCCATATCAATATTTATTGGAATATCCATACCACCTGCACGATATTCTTCTGTTTTTATGGTAAGTTTTGGCAAGGTTACTTCATCTATTTTTCCTGCGTAACCTCTACCATCAACAAATACGTTAAAATTCTTTAAGATTTTTGGCAGCATTTTTTCTCCTGTTTTAATGTTGCTAGATTTTGTCTAGAAGGCAGGTTGCCTTTTAAAGTATTTGGTTGTTCACTAAATGAGATCTAAAAGTAACGTGTTCGGCTGGATAAGATGTATTAAATTCAAAGTCAAAATACACTTTCCCATTTGCAATATTTGCCGGTGTATTGAGCTCTGGTGTTTCATAACATCTTCCACTGGTAATTGCCCCCTGTGCTTTTAAATGGGCCAGATAAGAATTCACCCCCTCAATCACATCATCTATATAAGTTTTGGTAATATTTCGATCAACTGCCCATAGATGAGCTCGCAGTAGACTATCATTGATTAGATCTGCAGTACGCCTAACCGGCAGAAAAGCCCACCTTTCATCGTTTGAACATGTTCTATTTCCCCATAGTCTGTAGCCATTTTGATGAATTATCGTTGTTACTTCATTTTCATTTAAGTGGTTTGCTCTACAACTTGTATCACCTAAGGTAAAATCAATAGCCCTACTTGTCCCAACAATACCATTTATCTCTTTATTTGAAGGTGATTGCCAAAAGCCTTGTTCACTATCTACTTTGGCTATTAAACCGGCTACAAATGGGCTAGACGGCAAAGTTTCTTCTTTTCCATCAATAACCCAAGGATCAACTACGTAAACTCTTGCACTACCTACACTTTTTCTCCACTTTATTGCTTCTTCATCATTGGTATTTGGACCATCTGCTACTATTATCGCCCTTAGCTTTTCTGCTATAGGAATTAAAGCGCTGACCACTGGGTTTCCAGCATCTTCAGGCAATTGATGAGTAAACTGAGGTGCAATTAGTATTCTTGGGGCAACATGGACTATACTTTCACTGCTTAAGAATGCTTGAATGCCTTGATATTCCCCAGTTTCTTCATCAACTCCTCCAATGATATTTCTCAATATTTCTTCTTCTTGATCAGCATTTTCAACTCGAATAACTACTACTGTTGCACCAACCTGGGAAAATATTCCATTCACTGCAGAAGGCAGAGTTCCTCTTTTTCCAAGTTTTGCTGCCTCTTTTAAGCTTCCTACTATTAATACTGGACTATTGAGTGGAAACTTTTGCCCGTCAGCTTCCGGAGCAGTACCAATTACACCTATCACTGATGATTTAGCTGTGCGTACTGTCCTTGCTCCAGAGGTAATCTCAATAACATTTACCCCATGCAAAAACTGTTCTGTCATTTTTCTCCTTGTAATGTTGAATTTCGGAAAGTGGATAGAGAAAAGGTTTCTTTTTTAGCTTTCTAAAACCTTTTGCATTTTTTGCTTAAAATCGTTGAGTAAACTCTGCAGCTCTTCTTTATCCCTGACTTCCTTAATTTTCTTCTTGGCTAAGTCTTCAAGCTCTTCACATTTGATTATTGCTTTTACTGCTTTTTTTGCTTTTTCCTGAATTATTCTTGCCATTTCAATAACCGGGATATCACGGACTTTTGCTAAAGGTTCTATGATTTCTGCATCTTTTTCGTCTATAGATTCTGGTGCTGCTAGAATGTTCTCTGCGGCTTTCGCTTGTATCTCATACGACTTAGACTTCTGATGAGAAGCTCCTGCGTATTTGTGAGTACAGTCATTAAAATAAAAACGCACACTATCAAGTGCAGAAAATTTCGCATTTTCCAATAATTCCAACTCAATATCCTCTTTACTCCTTTCAACAATTTTTCCTCCTTCTATTAAACGATAACTCTTTTGCCAATTGAAATTCTTTGGCGCTTCATACCAATCATTCCCAGTTGGCTTGCTTTCAAGCGTTGTTGTTTCTACTTGTTTGTTATTTTCAAAGCGAATGTAAATAGTCACAATTTTTCCCCTAATTTTGATTTATTGCCAAATTTTATACGTCGCATCTAATCCTGGACATTGCCACGCTCTTAGTGTCCTCTCTACATCGATCTCAAGTCCTGTGGTTAGAAAATTGTTACGTATGTTATAAATCCCCCACTGTATAAATTGACCATAGATATATACATTACCTGAAAGCATACCTTCACTAACTTTTCCTCTGCTATCTAGATAAGATGATGTATACAGTAACACTGCAACTGTTTTTCCTGCTGGAATTTCTACATTACCAGATGCAGCAAATCTGCTACTCGAACTCGTGTATTGGTAAACATTTTTCCATGTTATTTTTGAAATCCTCGATTTATTGGTATTATCAGGTGTTCCCACAAATGCTCCTGCTCCTTCGTATCCTGAACTCCAAAAAGATGTACCAACAAAGTTTAATGTTCTTGTTATATCCCTACTTGTGGTGTTTTTTACAAACATTACTCCAAGTGCAGCATACGGGTAGTAATATATCTGATCACGACTCACGGAGTCACTGCTTGTATATGACTCTCCGTAAATAAATGTACCTTTGTTTCCCTCTATAAAACTCAATTGTCTTGGCCGATAAAAGCTAACGTAACTTGTATCGTATGTATGACTACCCGCAAGTAGTTGTAACATGTAGTCGGTTTTTGTTATATCGCTGCTCCATTGACCTAATTCAGTTGTGAAAGCTCCGTCACCATAGTAATTATTTTTTCTACTGAGCACACCAAACAAGAAAGGTAATGACCCTGGTTCAACCATATTGCGCTTTCTTATTTCGTTTGTAAGCGACACTTTTAGTTGATCATCTCGAGTTTTTACCTCATTTGTAAGAGACGTTTTTAATTGATCATCTCGAGTTTTTACCTCATTTATAAGGGATGTTTTTAGTTGATTATCTCGAGTTTCTATTTCTCCTATAATTGATGAGCCAGGTGGTACATTATTAATAGCACGAAAATCTTCTACTAAACCTTTAAGACCATCTTTATGATTGTTGCTAATACTGTTTATTGCCGCAATATTCGCATCTTTTCTCGTGTCAAGTAGCGATACGTATGAATCTGATGACGCTTTTAAAGTATCCAAGGTGTTAGTTTTTAGCGTATTGATCTCATTTACAGACTCTGTCTTTGCTCCAGTTATCGCCGATATTGAATTTTCCTTATTGGTATTTATGTCATTCAAATGTGATCTTGCAGCGTTTAGAAGTTCTTTCAACTTTTCATCTGTCATGTATACAATTTCAGACACTGCACTCTTACCTACTATTGATTCCAATGCTTTAGCAAGATATGCTAGTTGATCTGGTGTACTATTTGCTGCTAAATCCTTAAGTCTTTTTTGTAGTGCATCGATTATTTCTTTTATTGTGGTCATCTGCACAATATTGGAGATTGCTTTTTTATCTATTATCAATTCCAATGACTTAGCAAGATATGCAAGCTGCTCTGGTGTGCTGTTTGCTGCTAAATCTTTAATTCTTTGATGCAATGCATCGATTGCTTCTTTCATCCCCAAAAATTCAAAAAAGTTTCAAAATTCAGTCGTTCAAATGCTTTTTTAAGATTGTTATCTCTTTCACTCATATCTTCATCTATTTTTTCTATGGCTCTGCGAATACGTACTACATCTTGAGCAGCAATATTCTCTGGATGTGGTAAAGGATATCCACGTTTAGTTTCATCATCTGGCATTTTTTTATGTTATAATAACTCGTAAGTTTTTTACCTTTGGTCGATAGACAACCGTTCCACTCAAGACTAATTTTACCCTCGTCTCATTTGCATTAAAGTTCGTCAGCACGTGGACTCTCTCTACCCAATTTTCTCCGATTGGTTTTCCCGCTGTTAAATCTACTAATTGCCATTCCCCTTCCACGCTTTTCTGCACATATGCTTTAACATCTGCAGTACCAGGTATCAATGCATCATAGGTAATTGTTATCTTAGTGTTGGATCCTGCTGTAATGCTCCTCGTGACATAATCTCCGGACGCTGAAATATTCCCCATAACTAGCTGCAACCCAGGGTAGAGAACTGGACTTTTTTCCCCCGATCCTTTGAGCGCTACTTTTACCGTTAATTCCCCACTTATTCTTGCGCGCAGTGCTAACGGCAGATTATCAGATAGAAAATTTTCTTCTCCTTTCTCATCTGTTAAGATAAATTCTACATTAGTATCAAAACCTACTTTTTCTATGTTGGTTAGAGCGATTAAGTCTGATGTATTATTTGCAGTAACTTTACCAAGATCAATAACGTGAGAACTTTCGGTAAATTTTGCTGCTAAAAGCCTAAAAGTTAGGTCTAAATTTTGATGCGGTGTCCACGTACTTGCATTGCTTGATGAGAGTAATACCCCTACTTGATAAGGTTGACTGGTTACCCAACGGCTGTTTACTGCATCGTATTTGCCAAGTTCTGCTACTTTGACCGCATTTTCCCCGTCATCGGTAAGTAAAACTATTGCATACTCTTGCCCTCCATGACAAAACACAGGTGACCAAGTTATACGTGTTGCTGTGCCATTGGTATTGATCTTGGTTGGCTCGATGGAATTTTCAGCGATAACTGTTTGCGAGGGCACTCCAACTGTTGTTTCCCGAATCTGCACAACAACACGTCTTTTGCCGCTATTTGTAAACCATAAGTCTATACCTCCTATATGCCTACTCTCATCCAAGGTAAATGTTTGCGCTAAAGGATCAACACGTTTGCTGGAAAAAACTCTTCTTCGCTCTTCTATGGTAATAGTTTTTTTACCAGTATACGTTGCTTCTCCATAACTTCCCTTATCCCCGTAAAACTGCACTAATTTAGTACCGGCTGGAATATTTGCTGGGATTTTTATTTTTCCACTTATTCGTCCTTTTTTCCCCTGGTTGCTAATTGTAGACATTTCCTTCCTCTATAGGTTGAATGCTGATTCCATCGAATTTTATTTCTTTAAGTTTCTCACCGACCGAAAAACCTTCGATCTCAAAATCTTGTACTGCTTCTCTCATAAATTCAGCTTCATACGTACTACTTGACAGAAGCTCTGTTGTTTCTCTAGTATTAAATTCTCTTGTCACTGGACTTGACCAATTTGTCTTTACCTCTGTCCAGTGATCGATGTTTTTGTTCATGGTAACTTTTGCCGGTACTGGATCGAAAGCTTGATAAGGATTAATCCTTTCACTTTTAGTCTGTAAAAGCTGTTCCAATACCGGCTCAAGTTCATACGGCAAAAGATACGGTTTTTTTCCCCTTTCAACATCAACAACTTCTACATCTATCGGTAATACTAGTTCCTTGTTTACTATTGCTGCAGACTGCAAAATTCCCTGATCACGCATATCATCATCAAAGAACGGATCAACAAATACTCCTTTTTTAGTGGTAGGCTCTCTTGAATTTGCATCATTACGCAGACGTTCTTCGGCAACTAATGCATAAAGATCATTTATTCCTTTTTTCATTGCTTCCAATTCGTTCATCGGTACAGCGTGGATAGCATTATTCACTATTTTTATTTTCCCCTCTTCCCCTTCTTTCCACGTTTGGTGAATGTAGCAAAGTAGCAATTGTCCGCTAGGTGCTTTAGGCATCGATGGTCGCCATGGATGAGCAATTCCCTTTATTCTTCTTACCACCCCTTTTGCATCTAGAGTGATTAAATCAAAGCGGGGCATTTTCCAAGTGTAATCAACTGAAACTAAACTGCCATCCACTGCTCCTCTTATTTTACACCCTTGTTCATCCACATCTTCAGGGCTTACATGAGTGCGAAAGCGGTAGGTTATCAGGTAACTACTTCCTGGTGCTGGTTCTTTTCCTGCCAATGACCAATCAACATTTCCTCCACTGAGCTTGCAATCTGCACTATTTTCATAGATTACATCACCTTGCTTAACTTGAATGATCTCCTGAACTGCAGAGTCAGGTATCGGATCAACAACTCCAGAGTATGAACCATGCGTCATGGTAATAGTTTTCTGAACAGTTATATCTACCCTTTTTATCTCACTAACCGGAAAATCATGAACTTTAAGCTCCATTACTCTTTGGCTATTTGGCTGAAAGGTGTGAAATTCTGATTTAACTGCTTTTATATCTGGATCTTCATCAAAATAAACACGAATACCGTGGGATAATTCAATTTCGTAGCCATCAACATGAGCTTTTCCCTCATTAATCACAAATATTTGTGCCCCTTTTTTGCCCTCTTCCTTTTGCAGGAACATTACTTCTAGGCCATTTACTACATAAGATCCATTTGCTTCTTTATCGTAACGAGCAAGAGCTGTGGTTACTATGTTTGCTTGTGGTGGCGGTGAATACTGAACAAGAACTCCGTTTTCAATGTTATAAATTGGATAGAATTCCCCATTTGCGGAGTTAACAGTAACACTCTCTGCTTGATAACCCCAAATGGTGGAAACTTTAAGCCTTGCTGCTCCTACTTCTTGGTAATTACGCGTACCAACTGCAGGATCACGAAGATTTTCATCCTCAAGTTCTGTAATGGTAGATTCTACATAATAAACACCTATGCGAACTGTAGTATTAAGTGGAATAGTAAATTTTTCTTTTTCGACTTTTCTAACTGCTCCACGAAGATAGATTTTTCCTGCTTCAAGTGTAACTTTTTCCCCGTCTATGATACAATCGCTTCCCGTTATAACGTCACCATCACGGAATATCGCATCACCTATGCCTTTGAGACTCAAAAGAGCATAATCTTGAATCTCATTTAATTCTGCTGACTGCAAACCTCTTCCTGCTAAGAATAAACTTTTCTCGTATTCTTTGTCAGAGCGATTATAATAGCTATTTAACGTCATCTTTTTCCCCTTTTTCTAAAACGTCACAACAAATGAAAAAGTTTCACGGGTTGCCGCAGATACCGTCTTGCATGTCAATAAAAAAGTTACAAGGATGTTGAATAATAAACTTAGATTTTGTTGATTCTTCTGATCGAAGTATTTTTCTTTCAAAAAATAGACTATTGTCATATGTCAAAATGTTACAACAAAGGAAAAAGTTTCTCTTGTAGCTGCGGTTCTGATAAGTGGCACAGTGTGCTCTAAAACTAACAAAATTCCAGGGTCTTCTATATCTTGTGGTTCAAAATATCTCTGTCCTGGCGCCTTTACCCTTGTACCAACCATAACCCCTAGTTCCCTTATTACTTGATTTGCTGCGTCCGTGAAATCAAAAGTAAATTTGAGATAAAGATTATTGGTTGGTACAGCGGAAGATTTAAACCTCCCAGAAGGGGTCAAAAGTTCTCCATCCTCATCACCAACACAGAAGAGTATCTCATCAACAACACGACGTCCAACTTCCTTGAGTAATGTTGCAGAAGTAATGGGTTCTGGTGGTGTGTCTTGAGTATACTCTATGGTAACTCCACCACCATTTGCAATAGAACCATTTTCCGTACGTTTAATTACACCAGCAACTGTATAGTCTATACTTGGCTGATAAGTTATTTGCCCGGTAAAAACTTTTACATCTTTAATAGTATGGTGATCTAGGGTTATTTCGCCATTGGTAAAAGTTTTCTCTACTTTATGGCGACTTTCCCAGTTTGAGTCACCACTTCCCCAAGCAAGATGTATCGGTTGCTCTTTTATGCTTGCTGCTATTGCTGCTCTTCCCGTTTGCGTTAGGATTGACATGTTTTCTACTCCCCCTATTTAAGATATACATTTTTTGTAGAAATTTGTTCAGGCTATTTTGAAAAATATTTTTTATTGAAGTTTTTTTGTTGATTAATTTTTTACTTATGTAAAATATAGCTCATTATATTATACACATTATATGGTTGATCTTTATCCCAGCAGAGATTTCTGGGAGAGTGATTTAGAGATGCCAATAGATCATTGGTTACCTAGCTTTCAAAATGAGAAAATACGTAAAAATTGGCTTTCTTCCCTCTCAGGTAGACAATTAAATGTCATTTTTCTGCAACTTTTTAAGCATAACGATGATATTCCAATTCAACAAAAACGTGCCATTCTCACGGATTGTTCAGATTCTTTGCTCAACTATTATCTACTTAGTTGTTTTAACTATTCTAAATTTCAGTCTGCTGTTGTTGAAGTAGCAAAATCCACCTTGGACAAAGCGCTCATTGCTCAGTTTTTATGTAAGAGCAATAAATATGATAAAAAGTCCTTGATCTTTGTTATGTTTCATCATAATCCAGAGTTAATCAAGTATGTTTACCATTTTGACAGAGTACAAAAGAGAGGGTTTTCTCCCTTTATTCTACAAAATTCCCCTAGACAGATGAAAACTCCTTTTAAAAACTTTTTATCAAAGCAAATTGTTCACGAACTACTGCAAAAATATGATGCTGCAAAAAATGATGGCTTTGAAACTCAACTACAATGTTTTTTCTATCATCATGATCGTATATACGTGTTTATACGTCGTGCTAGCGATAAGGACTTACTCTTTAATTCAAACCGTATTATCCATGGATATAGACCAGATCGGATTATTCTCGATTTTTCTCTACATGGTAATCAATTAAATCTTTCTGCCAAAAACTCTGATGAAAGTCTAAAAATAGCAAATAGTATCTTAAGTCGTTACTTTCAACGTGAATGCTTATTTATCGATATGCAAGACCAAAATTGTACACTTCTTGTTGCAGCATTCTTAAAGTCTTCCATAGAAGGGGCTGACCCTCATATTTGCCCTTTTGAAATAAGGTTCCGTTCAACTCAGCTCAAGAAAGATACATACTTAGTTGTAGCCACTAATCCATTTAACTCACTTGCTCGCGAATTACAGATGTTAAAATTAACACAAGATAATTCTGTTGTTGAGTCCATTCGCGTTTTGTTTCAGAATAAAAAAGTAACTTTATTTTTTAAAAGAAATCAGCATTATACCATTATTTATTACTCAGAGCATGTACTCAATAAAAAAGAGCGTGAAGATTTCAAGTCATTAATGAAGGAGAACTATGGACTTACAATCCTACCAAAAGCAAACTATTGCAGATGTTCTGGAATCCAATGAACCCTGTATTGACCCGAGCAAAGCTTACTTGAAAACTGCAATCTATTTATCTAGTCTTGGCTTTATTAAGCTAAAAGCAGTTGATTTTGTTATTTGTTCTCGTAAAGAGGATCATTTGGATTGGCCTCACGTATTTGATCCAGATTGCACTAATGAAATTCCTATTAGTCCAGACTTTGATGAAGAATGTGATGACATGCTTTGTGAAGATTGTTGTCGCTACATTCTACCCAATACTCATCAAAAGCAACGATTTCACCTACTATCAACCAATCTTAACCTAGAAAAAATTGCACATTGGTTTGAGAGTCTATTGAACAACTCAAAGTTCATCTGGCAAAAAGCAGCAGAAGGAGTTTATCACATAAGTAGCCAAGGCAGTATTGTTAGCATAATCATTCTTGATCTTTGCTCTGATGCAGTATATTTAACCATAGATAAGCTTAGAATCCAGCCCACTGTTTTAATTACCGTAAGAGAGAATATACCGGACTTGCCAATTGTTTTGCCCATCGTAAAAATGTCTGATCTTTTTTGTGAGAATAGGAGTTTACGTGAAATACTTCTTGAAGTAGCTATACCAGAATTAATTGCTAATGTCTCTACACAAATTTTCCCTGTTATTTCATTAAAACAAGTTAAACCTAAATCACCAAAGAAAACTCTACAACTTGGGTTCTCACATGGTGCGGTCTACGTAAATGACATTGAAGTAGTAAATAAAAGAGCTATATTGTGTATTAGTATCTTTCGCGTTTTACTCAAACAATTTCTCGATGATTTTGAAAATGGTATACCATTAAAACATCATGTACCTCTTAGCACCGAAAAAATAGCAGACAGTTTAATTTTTCATTCAGAAATTACAGATTTAGAACAACAAATAAGATATCCTCTGAATAAAATGCAAAGACAAATAAAAGAAAAACTGGCTAACCAATCAGGATTGAGCATCGAACGTGATGATGTTATTCAAACCATTGGTTGGCCAGAATTAATTTGTAAGGAACATGGTTATCGCCTTAATCCCTTCACACTTGTGTTGACAAAGTAATCAAGCTAACCTTAGAAGCTTTCCAACATCCGTTAGCTCTGCTAATGAATTTTGCTGGTATAGGTTTTCTGTTCCCAAGCTCATACACTACCTGCAGAATATTTTTGCTTCTACTGGGTTGAAACATTACTATACCAGACGTATAGAAACTTCTGAGTGCATTAGCTCCAACCAGAGCCTGAAATGGATTTTTTTCCAGTGTAGCTGTGGATACTTTCTTAGTGTGATGGGTCATGATTATTCCAATGCCGATAGAGCGTAATTTTTCAATCCCACTACGTAAAAGAGAAAGTGGCATCAGATGCGTCGTAAGAGAGTCTATTGCAATAAGATCAACCATCTTTGTACCAAAGTCTTTCACGATGATGTCTTTGATCCTCTCCACTCCTTCATCATTCAACGTTATTTTTGCTTCTGAAGCAATAACCAAGTTTTCTTTCATTAAATCTATAAGCTTTTGGTCGATTTTGAGTTGCTGTAAGCGCCTTCTCATGTCGTCATATCCCATTTCGTCCTGTAGATAGAGTATCCTAAGCGGTTTTGTAGGTGTCATCTTAAGAAATGATACTCCTGCTGCCATATGTGCTAATAAAGAAAGCAGAAAACTACTTTTTCCAACCTTTGGAGTACCACCTATAACTAAAAGCCCACCTGGTGTTAGAATTCTTGGGCCTATGACATCTTTCGGCATTGGAGATTGGTCGCTTAAATACTGTCCTACAGAAAACGCCTTTTCCCCTTTTTTTATTGCCCCCTTTGCTTCTTTATTTTGTAATTTCTCAGTATTTTTAGTATTTAACCACTCCTTGGCAGAATCTATATTACCTTTAATTAAAGTCCAAAGATCAATAATGTCACCACTAGTCCCTGTGGTAAAATTACGCCAATTACCGGCTTTTTTACCTACTATTTTAACCATAATGGTATCTCCATTTAAGCTGCCAACATAAGTCTTCTCTTGGTAAAACTTACCGTCTGGAATTAGATGAGACACACATTCCTTAATATTATCAATTAATGACGCCTTTATTTCCTTTTTAGACATAAAACCTCCATAACCTAACAACATGTTTTTCATACGTTTAAAGCTGAGATTAGCCAGCTCACAAACAGTTTCAAAAGACTCCAAATTGAACCATTCAATTGCTTCTTTTTTTAGCTCTGCATTTTTTCCTGCTGCATCTTTGATAGCTCTCTTAATGACAGCAATCCAGAGCTTCTCCTCGTCGTACTTCAAAACGGTACCCAATCATTTTCAGTATTTTCTGAAGTAATAACTGTAGCAATCTTGTTCTTTTCTCCATACCGATCAGCTTCAATACCTACCTTTGCTCTGAATTCTAAACCATTTAAGTCTGCAATAGAGTTCAGCTTACGAGCAAGTACCGCCTTTTCTGAATTATCATGTGGATGAATATTGCGTGCTGACTCTAAAATACTGCGAATCATAGAACGACCCATTTCTCCCCAAACATCTTCTCTTTCAACGTTTGCTTTGCCACTTTTAATACCAATTGCTTGATAAATCTTATGCCTTGCATATGACCCTTCAATGACGGTAAATTCTGCATTTAAATAGATACTACCGGTAGTGGGACTTTTAGTGAGCCAGCATTCATAACCCCCAGGTTTAATAGCCATTTTGACTTTTACCGTTGTACCTTTAGGTATTAAATTACTTTGCGACTTTGCCGTGTTAAAATCAGTTAAATCCTGTAACATAAATGTCTCCATAATAAAGTTGAAATCAGCTATTCCATTGGTCCACAAACTGCCAGCGACCATCTATCTTGTCGACAGTCTTGCGCAGGATATGTTTTCCATTGCGTAACTCAAAAACTATTTGACATGCGGTTTGTTCTTTTCCGTTTTCTTCTCTGTTTTCTTCATCCTTCCGAAACATCACCATACCTGTAGTGTAGAATCCCCTTAAAGACCCAGCACCACTTAAACCTTGAAATGGATCTTCTTCCAGCATTTTTTTGGATAATTTTTTAGTGTGGTGGGTAAGTATTATACCGGCATCTGGATTAATAACATTTCTCAGTCTTTCAAGCGTTTTTTGCAGGAAGAATAGCATAGCGCTGTTATCGTTCTCATTACCATATTCACCTGAATTAAAGATATTTCGTAGAGGATCTATGGCGATAATATCTGGCTTGAAACTTTTTTCCTCCAGAGAGTTTTTTATTTCATCTATCTCTTCACTACTAAACGATAGTTGTACTCTTGGCGTGATCATGAAGTTGTTTGCACCAATATCCAAAAGCTCTTTATCAAGTTTTAACTCCTGTAGACGCTCTTTTAAATATCCATCATCAATTTCAGTCTGCAGACAGAGAACTTTCATAGGCTGATTGGGAATCATGCCAAGAAATGAAACACCAGCAGCCATGTGCATGAGCCATGAAATTAGAAAATCGCTTTTACCAATTTTAGGTGGCCCACCAAATACCAACAAACCCCTTGGAGTTAATATCCTCGGGTAGATGATGTCTTCTGGGATTGGTGTTGGGTCACTTAAATACTCTTTTACGCTGAAAAAAGGGATTTTTTGACCAATAGTGAAAATGTTTTGTAGCATAGTTATTCTCCATTAAGTAGCAGTAGAAAAGGCTTTAGCTTTAATTTTCGCAAGTAGTTTTCCCAGATGCGGTTCTTCAACCATATTAAGGCAACCACTTCGATCTTTAGCAGGGTATCCCCAGGAATTAATCGTCTGACAGACAAATGAACGTACTTCTGTGCCATCATCTTTCTTGATTCCAACCATGCTGATTACTTCATCAACAATTCCAGGAATTTCACTGGCAGTTTTAGCCCCTTCACATTGAGGCAGCCAGGTCGAACGATTACAATCATCAAGATACTGACCTAAAGTGCCAACTATGATGATGTCTTTATCCCGAATATGTTGAAACTGATTGAGCCAAGCCATCATCTCCTGAGCAAGTGTGCCGTAAGCAGCTCTTTTATCTTCTCTTCCTGATCTATCAGAAAAAGCTTCAGGTTGCATCCTTGCCCATAAAAAGCATAAACGTGATGCTACAGTGATACTATCGATAAAAATGCAATGATATTTAAAAAACTCCGAAGAAAGATCTTTGTACTTGCCAGATACATGCTCATAGTGCCTTTGACTATATGCTTGATCAGATTTTAATGCAGGATTTAGCCCACCAATAAGACAAGCTATATCTCTTGCCTCATTCCAAGTACGAACGCTGATTGAATCTCCTTTCCAGTCCTGAACTGCTAAAAGCCCTGCTTCAAAATCAAGACAGAGTGTTGTCGACTCATCGAGAGTTTTAAGTAGACTAGTTTTGCCGATTCCATAAGGTCCAAAGATTACCATTTTTACACCTGTTACTGTTTTTACTCTTTCTTCGTTACTTATTATTTTTAGAGTCATAATCTCCCCCTATGTTTTATATACCGGAATGGTTCTCTGTTGTCGGAGGTTCTAGAAAACTTTTTTTGTATGTCGTCTTATTCTTCTGAGAATGTCATAGACTGTTGTCCTTGCTATTCCACGTATTTCAGCTACTTCTGGAACACTGAAGATTTCTAGCTGTCTGCATAGAACTTGCCATTCTTGAGGTAGTGTTGAGACAATGTAATCAAGATCACTACGGTCTGCTATTTCATCTTCAAAACGGCACCTTTCATCAGCAATGTTATCTAAAATAGTATGATCTATATATAATATACCTTGTTTGCCACCACGCTTTTCGCATGATTGCCTATACACTAAGTTAATGGCACGGCACTTAACGAGTTGTTTAACAAAAGCAACAAAACAACTTTTACTCTCGTCATATTGAATAATTGTTGGCCAAACAAGTAAAAAAAGTTCTTGTTCAATATCTTCAATGCTTTCATCGGCAAAACATTTAAGGCGTTTAAGACATTTTGCATAATACTTTACGTACTTAACAACTATAGGATTAATTCCCGAGTAAGAGTTCTGTGATTTCATAATTTTTCTTGAATAATTAACTTCTTCAAGAGTGATCGTTTTTGGAGACTGATTGTAATTGCGGAGCAAAATTAAATAATTGCGATGCGATTTTTAACTTACTGATATTCTATGCTTTTTTTCTGAGAATAATGGCGATAGCAATTTAAATAATGGTGATGGCGCACAACAAGCAGCAATTACGGTATAGAGCACATAGGGAACATTTAAAGGTTTTGAACTATGAATTTCGGTTTAAGCAGTGAAGAATTAAAAGCAGAACTATTGTTGCAGATAAGATCGTGTCTTTCGTATTTACTACCTAATGGCACTTTTTGCAGAAATGAGTTTCAAGTAGGGGATATCTGGGGTAATAGAGGAAAAAGTTTAAGAGTAGAGCTAAGTGGCAGTAAAGCCGGGTTATGGAATGATTTCGCAACCGGGGACGGTGGTGACATTATCGATCTTTGGGCAGCCGTGCATAGAAAAAACGCCAGAACAGAGTTTTCTGAAGTAATGGCTTCTATAGGTGAATGGCTTGGCAAACAACACACTAGAGAAAAAAAGAGTATCAAAGATCTAGAACAGCACCTGACTTGTAGCTGGAATTATTACGATGAAAACAACCAAGTTATTGTTATAGTTTACCGATATGATCCACCTGAAGGAAAGAAAGAATATCGTCCATTTGATGTTAAGAAGCTGAGTTTTGGCGAACCGGATATAAGGCCACTCTACAACATTCCAGGTATTCTAAAATCTGATAAGATTATTCTGGTTGAAGGAGAAAAATGTGCAGAAGCGCTCATAGAGAAAGGAATTACTGCAACGACAGCAATGTTTGGAGCAAATGCACCTATTGATAAAACAGATTGGACACCGCTTAAGGGTAAAAATATTATTATTTGGCCAGATAATGATGAAGCAGGTAATAAATACGCAAAAAAAGCTGAAAAAAAGCTTTTAGAGATCGGAGTTGCATCACTTGCTGTTCTTGAGATTCCGCAAGGTAAACCTGAGAAATGGGATGCTGCTGATTGTGTAGAGGAAGGTATAGATGTCAAAGAGTTTTTAGCTTCAACTCCGTTACTTACTATTGATACTCCAGCTACTGATACTTCAAATATGAAAAGTTTAGAAAGATCCACAAAACAGCCACTTAACATTTTAGATTGGAGTGCAGAGCGCTTTGTAGGTCCGGTACCAGAGCAAAAGTTTCTTGTTGAAGGTCTATTTCCTTTAGGTGTTACTTCAATAATAGCAGCAATGGGAGATACAGGCAAAGGTATGCTTCTTCTTGACCTAGCGCTTAAGGTTGCAAGTGATAAGGATCAGATGTGTGGCTTTGGTTCACTTGTTACTGAACATGGATCAGTAGTGATTTTTTCAGCAGAAGATGATGCAAGTGAGATACACCGCCGCTTAGAACGACTCGACCCTAAGTGTGAAAGGTTGAAACATAAAGATAAATTATTTATTGTACCACTGCCAAACGTCAGAGGATCACTTACAATACTCAGAAATGTTCGTGGTAAAATCGTCGAAGTTTCTCCTGAATTCGAATCCGTAATGAAACAGCTCGAGGAAATAAAAGATCTGAAATTGATAGTATTTGATCCACTTGCTTCATTTATCCATGCAGATATAAATGCTGATCCAGCTGTAGGGGATTATCTAATGTGCTTATTATCTGATTTAGCATGTAGTACTGGAGCTTCGATAATTACTGCTCATCACATGAGAAAGCCAAAAGGAGAAAAACCGATATTAACTGCTGAACAAGCACGCGATGCAATTAGAGGTACCTCTGCTCTTGTTAATGGTGTTAGATGCTCATACGCTTTTTGGCCAATAGAAAATACAGCTAGGCTAGAAATCTTTAAGGCAGTAGGAGAAACACCAAGACAGAATGCTTTGTTTCATGGGGCAGTTGTGAAGGCCAATGGTTTAGCTGATCGCACTGTAAGAACTTACCTAAGAAATCAGGAAACAGGGCTACTAGAAGATATAACAATACAACTAACAGTTAAAAATGCTAGTGAAAAAGACCTTAAAATATGTCTTACTGATGCAATTACACGATCTGCTGTTGCAGGACATCCATTTACTCACACAGGAAGCACAGGAGTATATAAGCAACGGCATAGACTACCTGAAGTTTTTCACAGCATGGGAAGAGATCGACTAGAGCGTATAGTTCAGGAACTTTTACAGGTAAAGCAGTTAGTTAAAGTGATGTCTACAGGTTCAAAAGAGGATAAGTGGCTTGACATTCCAACTGGACCATTTGCTTGTGGTATAGGAAAGTTCACTCTTGGAGCTGAAGATTTTAGCTATAGGCAAAATTTAATGTTAGGATAAGTCTTTTTTTATGGGTAAAAATATTTTAGAGTTTACCCAGTTTTCTCTATTGCCCTTTCAATCTATAGCTACTATCAATTTACATCCACTCAACTAAAACGCTAATCTTAGCACTCAATATAATTTTCAACTAAAGATAGGTAGAATATATAAGAAATAGCACCGCCAATGATTGTATTACATTCCTAATTCCTAGGTTCCTAAATCAGTAATTAGAAATCAGGAATCTAAATTCTGCGTGAGAGCTAGCTTTTTTACCTACGTTCCTAAAAGCGTTCCTAGAAACTACATGTCTAAAGTCAGCCAGTGAGGCGGATTCTAGCTTCCTAAAACCCTTATATATTATATATATATAATAGTAATAAATAATAATAGATAATATAAAATAATAGTAAAACACAAATAGAGTACAATAACTTAAACAGCAAAAAAAAAGAAGTCCAGAAAGGTTGCCACAAAACATTATTAAGATATTTACATTTAATGAAAGATACAATTAGCGCGGTTTTAAAACGATTCTACGACTTCAGGGTATAAATTGTACCACCAAGACCTAAATTACTCATGTAGGGTAGCTTAAAACTTGATTACGAGGCATTTCTAAATTATTTTTTACTTTAAACTTTTACTTGTTATAAAAAAACCCTTATTTTAGTTTATCACGTTTTTTATTCGTTGTAAAATATTTTTTCAAAAAAGTGAACAGTTTTTGTAATTTTGGTATAACAAAAGCTGGTTAAGTTGGTACACTGGAGGTCTTATGGAAATACAACGACTTTTATCTCAAACTCCTGAGGGAATGTTGTGAGTCTTTTGATGAAAAAATCTCTATAAACAGGTTGTAGATGAAGCTAAAGAAAAAAAAGTTTGAAGTTGCTGCCGTAGAAGAAGAAACAGAAGCTCGTAAAATTTGATTGCCGCTTAAAATGGAGACAAAGAGCAAAATTTACGTCTCCAATTTTATCATACATAACGGAGACAAAATTTCCACTATTTATTAGTAATAAAAAGCAACTTAGTTTATATTTGGTTTTTAGAATAAACTTATTTTCAACATGATTGACACTTTAACTTTAAAAGAAGGAGATATTGAGACTACTGCATTTGATAATAGCAATATGACTAGAGTATTACACAATGGAGAGTGGTGGTATGTGATAACAGAGGTAATAGCTTCTCTTACAGGTAGTAAAAACCCATCTGATTACCTAAAAAAGATAAAAAGCAGAGATATAGGGCTCTCTGAAGGATGGGGACACCCCCCTTGAAATTAAAACAAAAGGTGGTAAACAGAATGTTAATTGTACAAATGTTGAGGGGTTATTTCGTATCGCGCAGTCTATTCCTTCTAAAAAGGTTGAACAATTTAAACGTTGGCTTGCAAAGGTTGGGTATGAAAGATTACAAGAATATGAAAACCCAGAACTGGCATTTAAGCGAGCCTATGCTGATTATGTTGCAAAAGGATACCCTGAAGAGTGGATACAAAAAAGGATACAATCGATATCTATCAGAAATCAGCTAACAAAAGAGTGGGATAGCAGAAAGATCTCTGATCATAATAATAAGCACCTTGAAGGCAAGGAGTATGCAATATTGACAGATGCAATCTCTCAAGAGACTTTTGGAATAAAGACCAAAAAACATAAGGAAATAAAAGGCTTAAAGAAGCAGCCTCTAAGAGACCATATGACACCGAATTTTTAACATGCTAGGAGAACAAGCTACCATTGATGAGATAAAGGATAAAGATGCTCATGGTTATAATGAAAACTTAGAAGCGGCAAAGGGAGGCGGTAAAAATGCAGGTATAGCAAGAGAAGCATTTGAACAAGCGAGAGGTGTGAAAGTCGTTTCTCCGGATAACTTTCTGAAGAAGATTAAAGATTGAAGTGGGGTAGCATATTTTCATTGTGAGAAAAAAGGAGCCAAAACAATCTCTCTACTGCAACACCATTCTTAAAAACGTTTTAGAGGGCTATTATAGTGTTGTTAGATAGCTGTTTTTATCAAAAACTCATGTAACCTCTTTTAAATCTAAATAACCAGTTGTTTCCAAAATGGAAAGATCTCAAATAGCGAAGAAGCTGCTGTAAAAGATATAGCTGGTTTTCAAAGCTCTTTAATTCCTTAGCTGCCTTAAAATTATTTTAACTTTTTTTTAGAAAATCCCGGAAAAAGTGATGAGAAATCCGGTATATATATTATGGAAGGGTATTGAGGTAGTTTGTAGATGCGCTTCAAACACAAAAGTCGGCAAACAAAAACAGAGTAGAAAAGATTGAAGAAAGCAAAAGAAATAAAGTAATTTAGGCTTTTGGTAAGTTACATAATTGAGAATTTGTATTTTTTTAGATGAGACAAAAACTTTGTTTTAAGACTAGATATAACTTTAGGGTACAAAATTACTACCATTGCCAAAGAACGCACGTAATACCCCTTAGAACTCGAATAAATGGCATTCTTAGCAATTCTATTACTGTATAGCAAACCCATAGGTGAGTTTAGCACGTTTTTTACGCTTTGCAAAGAAAAATTAAAAAAAATTGAACAGTTTTCGTAATTTCTTGAGTATATATAGCAAGGGGTTAATGGAGACTTTATGAAAATACAACAACTTTTATTGCAAAACTCTGAGCAGTTAAAAGAATATTGCAAAACTCTCAGTAACGAAACAACCTTTATAAGCAACTTATAGATGAAGCTAAAGGAAAGAAGTTAGTAGAGCTGGGAGAATTAACTAAACTAGCTACTGCCATAGAAGAAGAAACACCGGATGAGAGGCTCATGGAATATTTCGATGATAACAACAACCCTTTTAATGCAAAAGCAATAACAGGTTTCTTTGCTTAGGCGTCTTATGTTCATTATGCACTCTTCAGCTTATGATAAAGATTTAAAGCAACTTAGACAAGCTTTTGCCTAAGATGTATGAAAAACTAAAGCTGAGACTAACAAATGATACGCCCATGAGAAATCATGCAGAGAAAGAACTTAGGTTCAGCAATTTTTTGCGTGATAATATTGATGTCTTTAGACCTTTAGAAGATGCTGAAATCTATGGCTCTGTAGAAAAAAGAAAAGAAGCAACGATTGAGCTCATAAGGCTATTGACAATACAACCTGAGCTGAATTATAGAGGAGATAAATTTATACTAGATCTTATTTTGGATTATATAAAAGTTTTTGGAAAAGAGGTAGAAAGCTTAGAATCTGATATTAATATCTTAATCAACTTGCTGGAAAAAAGTATAGAGAGAAGAGAAATAGAAGAGAACTTAGATTCTGATATCAAAAACCGGATAAAAAAAAGGATAGAAGAAAGTAAAGACAAAAAAGAAGTGGAAAACTTAAAATCTGACATCAGTGCCTTCATTGATATAATGGATAAAAGGTTAAAAGAATTTGAAGGAAACTTAGAGGAGATTGAAAAATGTAGAAATGAAGTGGAAAAGATTGAAAAAGAAACAATGGATAAAAGAAATAAGGTAGTGGAGCAACTATCAAGATTTAGATTATCTCAAACACCTTTACCAAATTGTGCAATAAAATGATAATTAATACTGAACAAAAAGTTACATTTACTGTATATAACTATTAGGGGGAGTAGCAATAATTTAAACGAAAAAAGAAAAAAATAACACTGAACTAAAAGTGGTATATAACTATTAGGGGTAAAATAGCTTATCTAACACTCGATCTCGGCAAATAAACAGAGTAGAAAAGATTGAAGAAAGCAAAAGAAATAAAGTAATTTAGGCTTTTGGTAAGTTACGTAATTGAGAAGAAACAGCTTTGTATTTTTTTAGATGAGGCAAAAACTTTGTTTTAAGGCCAGATGCAACTTTAGGGTACAAAAATACTACTATTACCAAAGAATGCATATAATGCCCCTTAGAACTCGAATAAATGGTATTCTTAGCAATTCTATTGCTGTATAGTAAACTCACAAGTGAGTTTAGCACGTTTTTTACGCTTTGCAAAGAAAAATTAAAAAAAAGTGAACAGTTTTTGTAAAATCGGTGAATATATATAATAGCAAGGAATTAACTCCTAACTAAGGTAGGTAGCATAAGATTCTTGTCATTGGCCAACAAAAACCCATTCATAGCGTATTTTGAAGGGACCAAATGATATTTAGTGCTACTTGCAGTTTTAAATTATAGCAAATGTCAATCTTAACACTAGACCTCGGCAAACAAACAGGTTGGGCTATTCTCAAAGACGGAGTAATCCAAAGTGGCAGTGAGAGTTTTCACTCTAGCCGTTTCAGCGGAGGTGGCATGTGCTTCTTAAGTTTTAGTAATTGGCTTAATTCCTTGAAAGACATTTCTGCGGTGTACTTTGAGGAGGTAAGAAGACATCTAGGAACAGACGTTGCGCATTGTTATGGTGGTTTCTTTGCCGTTTTAACTGCTTGGTGTGAAAAGCATCATATACCTTACAAAGGTGTACCTGTGGGGACCATAAAACGTTTTATCACTGGCAAGGGCAATGCAAGTAAAAGTGAAGTTATTGAAGCTGTAAGGGGCAAAGGTTTTTTCCCTCAAGACGATAATGAAGCCGATGCTTTGGCATTGATGTTTTACATAATGAGTTTTGGCGAATGCTGTGATGTTAATATTTTACATAATGAGTTTTAATGACACTTCTGATATAAGTAACGATTTTAATAATATAGAAACGGGGTGAAATGTGGGTCCTTCCCGCCAGCCAGGCTGATTTGGTGGCGAAAAGCCCGGTCCCTCTCTAGCGTCAGACGTATTTTAATTATTAACTTTTTAACAAGTCGTTAAGAATCTCCACTAGTAATTTAATAAGAATATGAACTTAGCAATACACTACTATCCTATTGAAAATCTTGTCGAATATGAGCGCAATCCTCGTGATAATGACAAGGTAGTAAACAGAATGTGTGCTTCAATTCGGGAATTTGGTTTTCGTATTCCGATAGTTGCAAAAAGCGATGGAACTGTGGTTGATGGTCATTTACGCCTCAAAGCAGCAAGAAAACTGGGCATGGAGAGTATTCCAGTGGTGTTAAGTGATAACTTAAGTGATGCCCAAACCAAAGCTTTTCGGTTACTAGCAAATCAATCAGCTAACTGGGCAAAGTGGGACGATGATCTTTTGAAGTTGGAAATTCAAGAGTTAGAAGACTTGGAGTTTGACCTTAAAATGACTGGATTTGAGCTGGAAAAAGTCCAACGCTTTCTCGACGACATTGATGGAAAAAAAGAAGTAGAAAGAGGAGAAAAAGAGGGAGTGGAATTGGTTGATAAAAAGTCAGTAGTGTCGAAACCAGGGGATCTATGGATTTTAGGTGGTCATCGAATCTACTGTGGCGATAGTTGTCTGGTTGAATCATTTAAAGCGGTATTAGACGATAAAATGGCAGATATTACCGTGTGTGACCCTCCGTATAACGTAGCATATGGTGACAGTCAGGAAAGGGAAGACAAAAAAATACTAAACGATGATCAAGGTGAAAAATACGAACTTTTTCTGTATGACATTTGTACTCATGTTTTAGCAAACACCAAAGGGGCAATTTACATCTGTGCATCATCATCAGAGCTTTCGACCTTGCAGAAGGTATTTGAAGAAGCAGGAGGAAGGTGGTCAACGTTCATAATTTGGGCAAAGAATCATTTTACACTGGGGAGATCTGATTATCAAAGACAATACGAAACAATACTCTACGGTTGGAAAAACGGCAATAAACGTGAGTGGCATGGAGGACGTAATCAAAGTGATCTCTGGTTTTACGATAAGCCAACATACAACTCACTGCACCCAACGATGAAACCAGTGGAGTTAATGGAGAGAGCGATAGTAAACAGCAGTAGACCAGGGGACATAGTTCTTGATCCATTTAGCGGGTCTGGGAGTACGTTGATTGCGTGTGAGAGGACAGGAAGAATCTGTAGAACCATAGAACTTGATCCCGCCTTCGTAGATGTAACGATAAAGCGTTGGCAGGTGTATACGGGAAGAGATTCCACCCTTTTCGGTTCTGGTAAAACTTTTGCGCAAATTCAAGAATCAAGACAGCAAGGGGCGAAATAAGGAAAAAAAGAGGGGAAAGAAAGGTGGAAAGAGGGAAAATCACGCAGACAGAATGGGCAAGAGAACTAGGAGTTTCAAAGCAATACGTCTGTTATTTAGTAAAAAAAGGAATAGTTGAGCTGGAGGATGGTTTGATTGACCGAGAACAAGCAAATGAAGCGGTGGCAGCAATACGAGATCCAAGTCAACCACTGAGGAGAAAAAATCCAGAAGGTGAAGAAAGGGGAAATAATAAACTTTCCACGATGTTGCTAAAAACGCGGATAAAAAATGAGATGGAGCGGGGAAAACTGCTCGAGGCAAAGGCAAAAGCTGAAATTGGTGAACTTATCTCAGTAGAAGAAGTAAAGACTGAAGCATTTAACGTGGCAAGAGTAGTGAGAAATAATCTTTTGAATATCCCAGACAGAGTATCAGCATTACTGGCATCGATGAATGACACAGAGAAGATCCATGAGACGTTAACAGAAGAGATTACCAATGCCCTCGAAGAATTATCGAAAAATACATTTTAATGACTGCTGTTAATTTATATTCAAATAATTTAAAATTATTAAAGAAAATTAGTAGACGCCTTATAATAATAGGCTCAATAGCTATAAGCATCTCTATTTCTACAGCGTATGCAGGAATAATTGCAGTCATTATTCTAAGTTGTTTTGCTAAAGATGCAACTGATGTCTACTGCAAACGTTCTATTCTGACCGATGTGAAAGTAGCAAAATTTCAGCAGCAAATAACACTATGATTTATAGCAATAGCTTTTGTATAGGGCTGAAGCCAGATTCACCACTTAAAGTATCAGAGTGGGCAGATAAGAATCGTCAACTTTCAACGATAGCGTCATCAGAGCCAGGAAAATGGAGAACAGAGAGAACGCCATACCTCAGAGAAATAATGGATTCACTGTCGCCATCTTCATCGGCTGAAAAAGTAATATTCATGAAAGGAGCACAAATTGGCGGAACAGAAGCAGGGAATAACTGGATAGGATATATAATCGACCAAACACCAGGGCCAATGCTGGTAGTACAGCCAACAGTAGAAATGGGCAAGCGTTGGTCAAAGGGAAGATTTGCGCCGTTAATAGAAGATACATCATGTTTAAGGAGTAAAATAAAAGATCCAAGGTCGAGAGATTCAGGCAATACTGTGCAGAGCAAAGAGTTTCCGGGAGGAACGGTAGTAGTAACTGGAGCAAATAGTCCAGTGGGTTTACGTTCAATGCCGGTAAAATATCTTTTTTTAGATGAGGTTGATGCATATCCAGGAGATTCAGGAGGAGAAGGAGATCCGGTTTTACTCAGCATAGCCCGAACTAATACTTTTGCTCGTCGAAAGATTTTTTTGGTATCGACACCAACAGTTCACGGAATAAGCAGAATAGAGAAGGAATTTGAGAGTTCAGACAAACGATACTTTTTTGTACCTTGTCCACATTGTGATCACTATCAGGTGCTGAAATGGCCACAGATAAAGTGGAAAGATAAAGAACCCTCAACAGCCCACTACGTTTGCATAGAGTGTAGGGGAGAAATAAAAAATCATCAGAAAACAGAGATGCTAGCTAGAGGTAAATGGAGAGCTACAGGGGAAGAAAAAGCAAAAGAGGGAAAAACAATAGGATTCCACCTTTCAAGCTTATATAGCCCAGTTGGTTGGTATAGCTGGAATCAAGCAGTAGAAGATTTTCTACATAGCAAAGAGAATGAGCAATTATTAAAAGTTTGGATCAACACCACACTGGGAGAAACCTGGGTAGATAAAGGAGAAGTACCAGACTGGAAGCAACTATTTAACCGAAGAGAATCCTTTACGGTTGGTACGGTACCAAAAGGCAAAGTGATACTGACGGCAGGGGTTGATGTGCAAAAAGATCGTTTAGAGGCAGAAATTGTAGCATGGGGAAGAAACCGAGAAAATTGGTCAATAGACTACCAGGTATTAGAAGGTGATACTGGCAGTGGAGAAGTATGGGAAAAACTTTCAGAGCTCTTGAATCATCATTTTATCGGTGAAAATGGTCTTGAATACATGATAAGCATGATGGCGGTAGATGCTGGGTACGCAACGCAGGAGGTATACAATTGGGTAAGAAGTCATCAAGGGTCTGGAAGAGTAATGGCAGTAAAGGGAGTAAACAAAGCCCTAGTGCCGCTTAACAGCCCAAGTAGAGTTGATGTAACAGTTGGAGGACAAAAACTAAAAAGAGGAATAAAGCTGTGGCCAGTTGGGGTATCGATATTAAAGTCAGAGCTTTTCCAATTACTTAATGTTTTAAAAGAAGGGCTACCTGGGTATTGTCATTTTCCCGAATATCCACCTGAATATTTTAAGCAGCTAACCGCAGAGCAACTAATTACCAAGGTAGTAAAAGGGTATACCAAACAAGAATGGCAAAAGATAAGAGACCGAAATGAAGTACTAGATTGCAGAGTTTATGCAAGAGCAGCATCGATAGCACTGGGAATAGATAGATGGCCAGAGAGTAAATGGGAAAGTTTAGTAGGTGAAAAAGCTAAAAAGTCAAAAAGAGTGAGAAAAAGTAAGTGGCTGAGTGAGCAAAATGTATAGTGAAGAATACTTAGCACAAGTAGAAGAAGCGATAAAGAAGCTACAGAGCGGGGAAAGGGTTGTCTCAATTGCATATGGTGACCATGTAGTTCGGTATGGGGAAGTTCAAATAAAGGATTTATTGGAGCTCAGGCAACGAATCAAAGCAGAGTTAAAAGTTGCAGGTGTGAAGCCGAAGAGAAAGATTGTTATTTCAACGAGTGAGGGGATTGACAAAATTGTGTAAAAATGTTATAGTCTATAGTTGATGTTTTCTGGTTAATCATATGGCTCAAAGTCAAAAAAAGCTCAATATTAATGTAAGTTTCGAGGGTGAATTTGCTCAGTATCTTACAGAGGTCGCAAAAGCATGGAATAAAACTATACCAGAAGTTTTAGTGTGTCTTGTGAAAGAAGAATTTGAAGCAGAGAAAGAGATGGCTGAAATTATAAAAGAACGTGATGTGCCAGATGCAAAGACGGTCAGAAGTGAGGATGTCGATTGGGATAAAATATTATCTGCAAAGACAATTAAAGATGAGTGAAATACAATATTATCTATTCAGAAAAGGTTCTTGAGAGAGATTTCCTTACTTTACCACCAACAATAAGATCAAGAATTAGAAGAGCTATAGACGAGCGGCTTACAATTGATCCAATTAATCTTGGTAAACCATTAAGTGGTAGATTAGTAGGAAGTAAAAGATTAAGAGTAGGCGATTATCGGATTATTTATAAAGTAGATAAATTAGAGAACACAGTAATCATCACAGAAATAGGACACAGAAGTACCATTTATTAAGAGGTAAATGCACTATAAAAAGTCAATGACCAAATTCTCCAGCAGCTTGCTGAAATTTCTCAATATTAAACTATAAATTTGTGCAACAACCTGCTGCATAATTAAAACAATCAGAGGCTAAATGTTATTGAAATCATTCAAACAATTATTTCGGAAACCAACAAAACCAAAAAGTTCAGCATGGGATGCGTCAGGCTCAGGAAGGAGATTATTGCACTTTCAACCAGAGACAGGAAGTATAAATAGCTTACTCTCGCATAGTCTTGAAACTTTAAGAAGTCGATCACGTGACATGGTAAGAAAGAACTCCTATGCAGCAAACATCATCGATACGATAGTGAGTAATTGCGTTGGGACAGGAATAAAGCCGCAGTCAAAAGCAAAGGATGGAGAGTTTCGGAAAAAAGTGCAAGAGTTATGGCTAAGATGGACAGATGAAGCAGACAGTAGCGGAGTAAGTGATTTTTATGGATTACAAGCTCTAGTATGTAGAAGCATGATAGAAGGAGGAGAATGTTTTGTAAGACTCCGAACAAGAAAACGAGAAGATGGACTTTGTGTGCCGTTGCAACTGCAAGTACTTGAATCAGAGCATTTAGATAATAAGAGCAATCAAACCCTTGCCAACGGTAATGTAATTAGAAACGGCATTGAGTTCAATAGACTTGGGCAGAGGGAAGCATACTACCTATTTAGAGAACATCCGGGTGAAGGATCATTTGGAGAGTCAGTGAGAGTACCAGCAAATGATGTTTTACATATCTATAGGCTACTGAGACCTGGGCAGATTCGAGGAGTACCATGGTTGTCCAGTGTACTGTTAAAGCTCTATGAACTTGATCAATACGATGATGCGGAGCTGGTAAGAAAGAAGACAGCAGCGATGTTTGCGGGATTTATTACGAGACTTGATCCTGAAGCGAACATCATGGGAGAAGGAGAGAGTAATGAACAAGGGGTAGCATTATCTGGTCTTGAACCTGGGACTATGCAACTTTTAGACCCGGGAGAGGATATAAAATTTTCAGAACCATCAGATGTTGGGGGAAGTTATGAAGCATTCATGAAACAGCAGCTCAGAGCAATAGCAGTAGGCATGGGAATAACTTACGAGCAGCTAACAGGAGATCTAAGTGGTGTCAATTATTCATCGATACGAGCAGGGTTAATAGAGTTTCGCCGGAGGTGTGCAATGTTACAGCATAACGTGGTAGTATTTCAGCTTTGCCGTCCAGTATGGGATAGGTGGCTAGAATTAGCAATACTCTCTGGAGAACTGGACATAGGTGAAAATTGGGCAAAAGAAACAGCAAAAGAGGTAAAATGGATACCGCAAGGGTGTGCTTACGTAGATCCACTAAAAGACCAGCAAGCACAGCAAATGGCAGTAAGGAATGGGTTTAAGAGCAGGTCGGAGGTGGTTTCGGAACTTGGTTATGATGTAGAAGAAATAGACCAAGAAATTGCTGAAGATCAAAGACGTGCGAGTGAATTGGGCTTAAGTTTTGATTCTGATGTACAAAGTAGTTTTGCGGAAATGACATGAAACAACAAGCAATGTGGCTGAATAGACCGGTAATGATGGAGCAAAGAAGTTTTGATCTATTGTCATTACATGCCGGAAAGCATCCCACGTTTAAAAACATAAAACACGCAGTAAGAAATAATAAAAAGGGAATAGCAGTCATACCAATACATGGAATCTTAACGAAGAATTCAGAAGCTTTTGACGATATTTTAGGAATGACATCATATGAGAAGATACGTGAAGAGATAGAAGAAGCTTTAATAGATGAAGAAGTAGAAACAATAATTTTGGATATAGACAGCCCTGGAGGAGAAGTAAACGGTTTATTCGACCTTTCTGACTTTATTTACGAAGCAAGGACAAAAAAGAGAATTGTGGCGATAGCAAATGATGATGCATATTCTGCAGCGTATGCGATAGCGTCAAGTGCTGAAAAAGTATTGGTAACGAGAACTTCAGGAGTTGGAAGTATAGGAGTAATAGCAAGTCATATAGATCAAAGTGGGTTTGATGAAAAACAGGGGATAAAATATACCACAGTATTTGCAGGAAAGAGAAAAAACGATTTAAATCCGCATGAGCCGATAACATCAGAAAGTGTGGAAAGCTTACAAGAGGAAGTAGATCGCCTATATGAGATGTTTGTCCAGCTCATCGCACGAAACAGAAATTTATCCACGGAAAAAATCAAATCAACGGAAGCAGGGCTATATTTTGGTGAGAAAGCAATAGAGATAGGTCTTGCTGATGAGGTAATAACATATTCTGAATTTATAGATAGGAGAAACAATATGAGTAAAGCTGAATTTAACTATAAGGGCCACACCATCGATGCTGATGAGTTAATGGAAGAATCAAAACGAATAGGTTATGAGAGGTGCCGCAAGGAAGTATTAGAGGTAATAAGATTATGTAATTTATCAAAGATGCCAGAGAAAATAGGAGAATTTATCGAGCAGGATGTAAATGCAAAACAAGCACAAGAGATATTAATGTCGATACTGGCGGAGAGAACGAAGAAGACAGAGATACTGAGCACAATACCACAAAATTCGTCAGAAGATTTAATGATGCAAGTGGCAAAAACACGCCAGAATAGCCAACTATAAGGTTGTGTATCTTTTACCGCGGCGTATAGCAACTTTAAACACCGCGGTAAAATAAAGTTGATCATCTTATAACCGCCGTATATAGCGCTAACATACGCGGCGGTAGTTAAAACGCGCCACAATTATAAGCCGCGGAATATAACAATTATAAAGACAGCGGAATAAACTAAAACAGGGAGAAAAACATGACAAGTATAACAGAAGGAAATAATTTAGGCGATCTTCTAAAATATGAAGTGTCTAATCTATATTCAAGAGACCAAATAACAGTAGCAAAGGGGCAAAACCTAAAGCTTGGTACGGTTGTTGGTCGTGATAAAGATGATCTAATTAAAATTATAAATGCAACGGCCACAGATGGCACACAAACGGCGATAGGTGTGATAACAAGTGATGTAAACGCAACGGAAACCACCAAAGCAGTAATCATTACACGTATAGCGATGCTAGCAGATCATGCAGTTGTATGGCCAGGAAATATCACCGAAGAGCAGAAAGCTACAGCAATAAAACAACTTGAAGCACAAGGCCGAGGAATCATCATCCGCAAGGGAGTTTAAACTTCAACTCAACTTAAATTAATAGGGAAAACAAGGGGAAAAACATGCAAAATCCATTTACAAATCCAGCATTTAGTATGACGGAATTAACTAAAGCAATGAACATATTGCCGATAAATTATGGTCGAACAGAAAGCTTAAATTTGTTTCCAAGTAGATCGGTAAGATTTCGACATATCACGATAGAAGAGCAAAACGGAGTATTGAGTTTATTACCAACGCAAGTTCCCGGAGCACCAGCAACAGTGGGAAAACGCGGAAAACGAAAAATAAGAACATTTACGATACCACATATTCCCCATGATGACGTAGTGTTACCTGAGGAAGTGCAAGGGATAAGGGCATTTGGGTCAGAAAGCGAACTTACAGCACTGGCTAATGTAGTAACAGATCATCTGGAATTGATGAGAAACAAACACGCGATAACGTTAGAGCATCTGCGAATGGGTGCGCTCAAAGGAATAATTTTAGACGCAGATGGCAGTGAATTGTTAAATCTTTACAACGAATTTGAAATTACGCCAAAGGTAGTAAATTTTGCGCTAGGAACAGCAACCACCGATGTAAAGCGTAGGTGTCTGGAAGTATTGAGGCATATTGAGGACAACTTAAGTGGTGAATATATGACCGGGATTCATGCGCTGGTAAGTCCTGAGTTTTTCGATGCTTTAACTTCCCACGCTAAAGTAAAAGAAGCATACGAGAGATGGCAAGAAGGAGCAGCGCTAAGGAACGACATGAGATCAGGATTTACGTTCTGTGGAATAACATTTGAGGAGTACAGAGGGCAAGCAACTGATCCTGAAGGAATTGTGAGAAGATTTATAGAAAAAGATGCGGGACACTGTTTTCCACTTGGTACAGCTAATACATTTACTACTTACTTTGCGCCAGCGGACTTTAATGAGACGGTAAATACACTAGGGCAACCGTTATATGCAAAACAAGAGCCAAGAAGATTTGATAGAGGGACCGATTTACATACTCAGTCAAATCCTTTACCAATGTGCCATCGTCCAGGAATATTAATCAAAGTCGTTGCAGCATAACAATACTGGTAGAGCAACTACAAAAGTGGTGAGGCATGAAACTGCTCTACCAGTATGCCCCTTCTTAGCGTGCATGTAGAGATTAGTGCATAAAGGTAAAGTATGCAAGAAAAAATAAAAAGATTATTTGCAGATTGTTTTACACATTTAGGGCAGCAAGCGTTGTATGAGTCAAAGGATAAGTCATACCTGGTGCAGATATTAAAGCAACAACCAGATAAATTATACGGGATTGGTGAAGGACAATTTGTAGGAGAAACTTTGACTTTAGAAGTAAGTGTGTTTGATGTATTAAAGCCAATGGTGGGAGATACTTTTTCTATAGGTAGTTGTAGATACAGAGTACACACACCGCCACTCAGAGATAACTCTGGGATGATCTGGAAAATTCAAGCGTCAGGGGTGTAGATGCGTATTAACATCGAAGTGACCGGTAGCATAGAAAAAGTTATGCAAAGCATAGATGCAGAGAAAGAGAAAGTGGAAAAAGCGACGGTGAGGGCATTAAACAAAACAGCACTATGGGTAAGGTCGCAAACTGTCAAACAAGTTAGCGAAGAAAAACAAATACCAAAAAAAGCAATGAGAAAAAAGTTAAGTGTGGATAAAGCAAATAGAAAGCGTTTGTGGTCTATAATAAAGCTTAGTTCGCAGTGGATAGGAGTAGCAAAACTTGGGAGTATAAAACAGACAAAGATGGGAGCAAAGGTAGGAAGCCGTACGTATGAAGGAGCATTTATAGCAACAATGAAAAATGGTCATATAGGAATATTCAGAAGAAGGTATACCACGTCTTTGCCAATAGATGAAATTAAAATAAACACCCATGCTCGGGAAACAATGAAAGAGTTAGTTGATAATGAAGTAGAAAGAGTATTTGAGAAATATTTTCAGCAGCAGATAGATGTTTTGGAGTAATTTACATACAGCAATCTGTAATAAGTTAAAGGAAGAGATACCAGCGATACAGACATGTGAAGTGTATCCAACGATACGTCGGGAAATAATAGCCCCAGCAGTGTTTGTAGAGCTTGTGAGTTTAGAGCCAGGGAAAGATCCGGGAACAGAGGAATTAGCACTGAGAGCAAGATTTGAAGCGAGAATAGTAGTTGATGGAACAGTCGAGGATTCCTCGATAGTTGTGAGAGAATTAGCAACAGAAGTTGCAAGAGTTGTGAATAAAAATACTTGGGACGTGGAAAATGTTTCAGCAGGTGAATTTATATCAGCAGGAGGAGATGATTTTAGACCAGAATTAGATGCATATCTAGTGTGGATGGTTGAATGGGTGCATGAAGTCCATGTAGGCAAGTCAATATTTTCAGGCGGAGTTACGCCACATACTATCGAGATAGGAAAAGTGTATGTTGGACCATAATTTTGCCATTGCAGAGCTAAATAGAAGGCTAGCGAATATTATTCGTATAGGTCTAGTTAAAGAAGTAGACTATGAAAAAGCAAGAGTAAGGGTAAAAGTAGGAGAATTTTTAACTGATTGGCTTCCGTGGATAACGGCAAGAGCAGGAGAAGATAGAAGTTGGTTTTCCCCAGATATTGATGAGCAGGTGATGGTATTATCGCCATATGGAGAGTTGTCATTAGGGGTGGTGTTACCGGCAATATATCAGGAGAAATATCCGCCTCCGGAGAATAAAAAGGAAATAAATAGTGTAAAATTTCAAGATGGAACAAAGTTTACATACGATAAAGATAAACATCATTTAGAGATAGATGTAGTAGATAAAATAACGCTAAAAGTTGGGGAATCAAGTATAGAAATGACAAAAAAGGGAATAAAACTCAAAGCAAAAAGAATAGATCTAAACTAGCATATGGGTAAAGCAATCGTTTGTGTAGGAGATTATTGCAGTGGAATACCAGCACATGTTTGTATGAGTGGAAGTGAAAACGTATTTGTAAATGGTAGATCTGTTTGTCGAAAAGGAGATATCTTAACTCTAGGTGAGAAACTAACACAAGGTTCAAACAGCGTATTTGTGAATGGTATTGGGGTAACGAGAACAGGTGACTTGGTATCGTGTGGTTTTCATGTGATGGGTGATAGCAAAAATGTATTTGCAGGGTAAAAAAGATGCGTGGTATGAGTGCTACTAGTGGGAAGGAACTGGAAGGTTTAGACCATCTGAAACAATCAATAATTGATATACTGACCACTCCGATAGGCAGCAGAATCATGCGTAGGAAATATGGATCGAGATTGTTTGAATTAGTGGATAAGCCAGTAAATCGTGATTTTACACTAGAAATTTACGCAGCAACAGCGGAAGCTTTGGAAAAATGGGAAAAGAGATTTAAGTTAGAAAAAGTAAAAATCACAGAAGTAAAAGAAGGGAAAGTAACGATTGATCTAGAAGGATTGTACTTGCCAAGTGGAAAAAATATTCGCTTTGACGGGGTTGTGGTATAAAGATGGAGCAGCCAAATATTATCGAACCACTGAACTTTGAGGAGATTTTTTCTCGGATGAAAGAAGAATTAGTAAGTCGTGATGAAAGTTTTACGGCATTAGTAGAAAGTGATCCAGCAATAAAGATTTTAGAGGTAGCAGCATGGCGAGAACTTTTGCTCAGAGAAAGAATAAACGAAGCAGCAAGGAGCAACTTACTGAAGTTTGCAAGTGGAGAAGAACTTGATAATTTAGCTGAGTTTTATGGAGTCGAAAGGGAAAGAGAGAACGGGGAAAAAGATGAACGTTTTAGGAAAAGAATCAAAGCAAAAATAATAGGATGGAGCACAGGAGGAAGTAAAGAGCATTATCGGTTTCAAGCACTCTCAGCAGATAGTAGAGTAAAGGATGCGCTGGTTGAATCAAAAGTGCCAGGAAGTGTGGAGATCTCGATTTTATCAACAAAGTTATCCACAAATGGCATAGCGTCTGAAGAACTACTTGATATTGTAAGAAAGCGAGTCACCAGGGATGATATAAGGGTATTGACAGATACGATAACAGTAGTTGGTTGCAATATTATTGAAATAAATATCCACAGCAGAATTAGCATTAAAAGACCAGATATTGTTGAAACAGTGAAGAAGAGATTTATAGAAAAATTTGAATCAACAAAAAGATTAGGATGGAAGGTGACAAGATCGTGGATTATAGCCAATTTGTTTATGGAAGGAGTAGAAAACGTAGAATTAATCGAGCCAAGAGAGGATGTTGTGGTACTGGGGAATGAGTGCGTTTGTTTAGGCAAGCTAGAAATCGAATTAATGGGCAAAAGCTAATGTTACTTCCACCTAATAGCACAAAAGAAGAAAGAGCCATAGTAGAGGCTATCGATTACAAAGTTGATCCAAGCAGGATAAGGGGATTTAAGTTTAATCCTAAAGATGAAATATTGCCATGGATAGTAGAGGAATATGGTCTAGAAGAGATTCTGTGTTGGGCAAAAGACAAAAGAAGAGCGATAAAAGAAGGGGTAGAATTTCAGCGTTTAAGAGGAACACCTGCCTCACTGAAAATAGCACTGAAGTGGGCAAATATAAATGAAGATATTACAATTATTGAAGAGCCACCTGGAGAACACTTTTTTGAATTACAGATAGGGATAAGAAACGTACCAAATGATTTCTTTGTAGATGCAGTAGTAGAGCTTGCAAAACTATCATTGCCAGCAAGATCGCGGCTAATGAGAATTTTTAACGATCACTACAATATTGGTAGGTTCATTTTAGATGAGAGTTTTTTTGGCAGCTTATTATCAGACTACTCTGGTACAAAGATCGAAAAAGATGGACCAGTGTTATCATTTGGGAGAGTAAATTTTTTCAGGTCTAGTGGTCCAGTTATTAGGATTGTAGAAAACTATCTACGCGATCATTATGAACGAGCTTTAAGCAATGACATATATCGCTTGGATGTAGCAATACTTGGAGAAACAGAGCCTCATACTAAGAACTATAACGGTATTTATGAAAGAAATCATTTGTGGTATAATTTCAAAGCGCTATATCCGCTACCACAGAGCTTATTACCGGCAATTAAGTTTGCTAAAGCGCAGATAGTATTATCGGACAGTTGGAGTTTAGGAGAAATAAACGCGTGTTTTCCGGTTACGAGTGCAGAAGAAGAAGGGAGCAAGTTTTTACTAGGAAGTGATAAACTATCTGAACAACTGTGGAATTTAAAATACAAGCCAATTTTAGAAAGGTTTAGCGTTACTCACCACTACAAGGTAGAAGATTTTACCAACCAGAAAGTTATAAGATTTGGTTTAGCAGAACACAATGTTCATTTTGAAAGCGATTTAAATTCAGAGCAAAAGGATTCAATACATGAACCGGAAAATTACATTTTAGTGTTTTACCCAGGTGTACTAACGTGGCACGAACATCGACATTTGAACAGGTCTTGGGAAGAAAAACAGCCCATATGCTTAATATACTAAATATATATATTTATATCTTCATATACTACATTAACATTCGGTAAAAATGTGTGTATTTTGAAAAAAAAGAAGTTGCTTTTCCATGCCAAAACAGCTATAAATTAGGTAGGTGTAGGTAAACAAAAAAGATTTACCAAACGCTAGAAGTTAGGAAGTTTTATAATGAGGTAGATTATGTGGATTAGTCAAGAAGAAAGGGATGATTTTAATGAATTATTTCAAGAGTTGCTTGCAGGCAAATTGTCTAAAAAGCATATAAATAGAAAAAATGAAAACGGTGAAACAATGTTGCACCGAGCAGCAAAAATGTCGACGAGAAAAAAAGCAAACTGGCTGATATGGGAAGGAGCAGATGTAGATGCAAGAGATAACGAAGGTTATATACCACTGCACTCAGCAGCGCTTGGAATGCGTCTGGAAAACGTAAAAGAATTAATAGAAGCCAGAGCAGATATAAACGCAACCGAAGAAGATGGAAATACGGCACTACATCTAGCGTGTATGGTAGGTGGAAAAAAGATAGTAGAAGAGTTAATAAAAGCAGGGGCAGAAATAAACCGGGTAAGTATATCAGGATTTAGCCCAATGTATTACGCAAGTGATGAAGAGATAAGCAAGGTGTTAAAGAAAAATGGAGGAAAAATAGTGAATAAACAGAGGGAGTTAATGGAAAAAATAAGTAAGGTATCGGAAAAGCAGGTGGTAAATGGTGGAAAGAAGCTAAATGATAGAGAAAAGCTGACAACAGCAGGAGGTAGATTTAATAGATTAAGTATATAGATTTATATCTTAATATAATATGTGGAAAAAATTTGTATATTTTGCAAAAAAAAACTTGCTTTTTATGCTAAAACAGCCCTAAGTGAAAAAGTAGCTAGTAAACAAACAAGATTTGCTAAGCGCTGAAGTGAGCCAAATTGGAGCCACTTTATATTGCATTAATAGCTGAGGAACGTTATGGTAAAATTTAGTAAGAAAGAAAGAGAAGAATTTAATAAATCGTGGAAAGAGGTATTAGATAACTCAATAGAAAATATTAATAAAAAAGACACAAAAGGGAGGACGATACTACATTACGCGGTGGGAATGCCAGATCCAAAAAAAGTGAGTTTATTAATCAAAAAGGGAGGAGATGTAGATGCAGCAGATGCCGGGAAATATAGACCACTACACCTAGCAGTGATGGGGCAACGTGTAGAAAATACAAAAGAGCTGATAAAGGCAGGAGCCGATGTAAACGCAGTGGAACGAAGTAGCAAATTTGCCCCGTTACACCTTGCGTGCATGGTAGCAGAGATAAAAATAGTAGAAGAGCTAGTAAAAGCCGGAGCGAATATAGAACAAAAGGATAAATTTGGCAAAACAGCAATGTATTATGCGAGAAATAATAAAGAGATAAAAGAAGTGTTAGAGAACGTAAAAATGGCAAATAAACAGAGGGAATTTATAGAAAGAGTAAGAGTTGTATCGGAAAGTACGGCAGCAGGTGTGATAGTGGCAAAGGAGGAGCTTGTGGATGAAAAAATTTAGAAGGGCTGTGGCTAAGAAAGAGGTAATTATGGGAAAAAGGGAAGTTTTATCATTGGAGGGAAAAAAGTTGGTAGAACTGAGGAAAATATGGAAGGAGTTGTTTGGGGGAAAAGGCACAAGAAAGAGCTTATGGATGTAAAAAAGAAGCTTGATAATTTGGGAGAGTGCTTAATTGATGAAAGATAGCGGAGTGCAGCTATGTGTTTCTAAAATTTTGCATAAAAGTAAAACAAAACGAAGGTTAACAGTTGCGTCTTTTTCGCAAGAGTAGCTGATAAATGGATTTATGGAAAAAGGGAGTGGTCAGGCTCCTGAACTACAAAAACATTTACAGGAGAAACTATGAGAAAAAGAACGTTAACTGTGACCTGTCGATATGAGCCTGATGAGTTAGCAGATAAACGCTTATCGGATGTATACGGGCAACTGATAGAGAGATTAATAAAGAGAAAAAAAGAAAATAGAGAGAAAGAAACAAATGAAAGTAGTGAGTTTATATGCGAGAGTATCATCAGAAAAGCAAGCACAGAAGGGAACAATAGAGAGTCAAATAGCGGAGTTGGAGCGTAGAATTAGTGAAGATGAGCACAAGCTACTAAATGAGTATAGATTCATAGACAATGGGTATAGTGGATCAGATTTAGAGCGTCCCGGTTTAGATAGGTTACGCGATAAAATAGGAAAAGGAGAAATTGATAAAATTTATATTCATTCACCAGATAGGTTATCACGTAACTATGTATACCAGATGATACTGCTGGAAGAGTTTGAGAAAACAGAAGTAGAGGTGATCTTTTTAAATCACAGGACAGATAAGAGCCCAGAGTCAAGCCTACTATTACAAATGCAAGGAGCAATAGCGGAATATGAACGAGCGAAGATGATAGAACGGTATAGACGAGGGAGGATCAGTACGGCAAAAAAAGGCAGTGTCAGTGTAATAGGCAAAGCATCTTATGGTTATCGGTACATAAAAAAGGGTGGAATAGGCGAAGAAGGGAAATTTGAAATTAATGAAGAGGAAGCAAAAGTAGTGAGAGAATTGTTCATGTGGGTAGGGGAAGAAAGAATAAGAACTATAGAGGCAATATGTAGACTAAAAGAAAGGTCAATAAGAACACAAACAGGAAAAGAGAGGTGGAACCGAAGCACCATCCAGCAGATATTAAAAAATCCTGTATACAAAGGGCAAGCAGTGTATGGCAGGACTAAGGTAGGCCAAGTAAAACCAAAAGTAAGGCCACAACGGAATGCTGGTAGGCAGAAAAGTTATTCTATGTACTCTCAAGATAAAGAGAATTGGATTTATATTGCAGTACCAAGAATAGTTGATGAAGGATTGTTTAATGCAGTACAAGAACAACTGGCTGAAAATGGAGAAAGAGTGAAAAGACAGAAAAGGAGAGCAGCGTACCTGCTACAAGGTTTAACTGTGTGTCAACGCTGTAGATATGCTTATTGCGGTGCATCTACTATAAATAGGAGGGGAACCTACTATCATTATTATTATCGTTGTATTGCTCCAAGTTATAAGGAAGCATGCGGCAATAGACCGGTGCAAGCAGATGCATTAGAAACAACTATATGGAAAAAAGTAAAAGGTATATTGAAGAAACCAGAAAGGTTGATAAATAAATATCAACGGCACCTGCTAGGAAGTAAAGAGTTGCTATTGGAGGAAGGTCTTGAGAGGGAAGAAAGCAAATTAAAACGAGGTATTTCTGGACTGATTGATAGTTATGCAAGTGGATATATAAATCAAGAGGAATTCGAGTTAAGAATCAAAGGAATGAAACAGCGTTTAAAAGAAAAGGAAGAGGAAAAGAAAAGGATAAAAGATAAGAAAGAGGTACAGGAAGAGTTGACTACTATAATAGGTAACATAAAGGAGTTTTCTTCTGGGATAAAATTAGAGCTTGATCAATTGGATTGGTTAGATAAACGTAGTGTAGTAAGGAAGTTAGTTGAGAGAATAGAGATTAACGTTGATAATGTAACTATAGTATTTCGAATAAAAGAATTTGTTACCCAAAATAAACAAAATCAAGATATACAAGCTATCAGAGAAAGAATTGCACGACCAAAAAGCGAGTACGGCGCAGCAATTTATGATAGAAATAGGCAAGGTCAATAAAAAAGAATTGATATAGTAGATGGGGAAAACAAAAGTTGCATTTGTAGGAAAAATTGTAAGACAGAATTAGAATAGTCAGTTTTTCACAGAAAAGCTCCTAACTGTAAGAACAACAAACCGTCAAAAGCTGTTATGAGTCTAGTGTGAGAAGTTAAAGGAGGAAAGAAAGGGACAAATGAAAGTAGTGAGCTTATATGCAAGAGTTTCATCGAAGAGGCAAGCACAAGAAGGAACAATAGAAAGTCAAGTAGCTGAGTTGGCAAGTAGAATTAATGAGGATAAGCACGAGCTACTAAATGAGCATAAATTCATAGATAATGGGTATAGTGGATCAAAATTAGAGCGCCCTGGTTTAGATGAATTACGTGATAAAGTAGCAGAAGGAAAAATTGATAAAATTTATATTCACTCACCAGATAGGTTATCACGTAATTACGTACATCAGATGATATTGCTGGAAGAATTTCAAAAAGCAGGAGCAGAGGTGATCTTTTTAAACCATCAGGTTGGTAATAGTCCAGAATCTAATTTACTACTACAAATGCAAGGAGCAATAGCAGAGTATGAACGAGCAAAGATTATGGAGAGGAATCGCCGAGGAAGACTGCATGCAGCAAGAAAAGGCTGTGTAAGTGTAATGGCTGTAGCGCCTTATGGTTATCGATACATAAAGAGTGGCACAACAGGTGAAGAAAGGAGATTTGAAATTAATGAAGAAGAGGCGAGAATAGTAAAAAAACTGTTCATGTGGATAGGTGAAGAAAGAGTAAGCATTAATGAAACAATACGTAGGCTAAAAGAAAGGTCAGTAAGGACACAAAAAGGAAGAGAGATGTGGAACCGAAGCACCATCCAGCAGATATTAAAAAATCCTGCGTATAAAGGGCAAGCAGCATTTGGTAAAACTAAGTCAAATCCAGCAAAACCAAGAGTAAGACCACAAAGAAATGCTGGCAGCCAGCAAAGGTGTTCTCTTACTTATCCAAGTAAAGAGAATTGGATTTACATTCCAATACCAAGGATAGTAGATGAGGCATTATTTAATGCAGTGGAAGAACAACTGGCTGAAAATAGAGAAAGAGCGAGAATACAGAAAAGGAAAGCAGCGTACCTGCTACAAGGTTTAATTGTGTGTCAACACTGTAGATATGCTTATTGCGGTGTGCGTGGTGGGAGTAAAAAAAAAGGAGGGATTAACTACTATTATCGTTGTAGCACCATATATGCTTTTAGCAGTAGTGTTAGGGGAATATGTAACAGTAAACCGGTCCATGCAGATGTATTAGAGATGGCTATATGGGAAAAAGTAAAAAGCATATTGAATGAGCCGGAAGGGATGATGAATGAATACCAACAAAGACTGGAGGGAAGCAAAGAGTCACCATTGGAGCAAGATCTTGAGAGGCAAGAAAGCAAATTAAAACGAGGCATTTCAAGGCTGATTGATAGTTATACTAACGAGTACATAAATCGAGAGGAATTTGAGTCAAGAATCACAGAAATGAAAGGACACTTAAAAGAAGTGGAAGAGGAAAAAGAAAGGATGAAAGATCAGAAAGAGACACAGCAAGAGTTTGCAATTATCATAAGCAGCATAAAGAAGTTTTCTTCCGGAATCGAGTCAGAGATTAATCAATATGATTGGTTAGAAAAGCGTGGTGTAATAAGAAAGTTAGTTAAAAGAATAGAGGTAAATGTTGATGATATAACTATAGTATTTCGAATAAAGGAATTTGTTGCTCAGAATGGGCAAAATCAAAATATGCAACATTGTCCTAGGGTTCCTGAAACTCAAGTTACAGCTGGCCGTTGTCGGATGGATTGTTACAATGTTCGCAGAGATTTTTGGAGTTGAGTTGGCGGCTGCGGCAGAGGCATCTAAAGAAAAAGAAGATAAAAAAGCAGAAAAAACATCATTAAAGGAAGAAAATAAAGAAGTTTGCGAAAACGTAGAAATGAAAGTGGATGAAAGAGAAAAACCTAAAGTGCCAGTTTCCCTTTTTGAAGTTTCACCCGGATTTGTAAGGCTGGTTGTTCTGAGCAAACCAGAACTTGATCTTTTACAAAAACCTATAATGCCTCCTATATTTAAAGAGGTTAATGAGAATCGTGAGATAAAAGAAACAAAAGTGAAAGGAGAGAAAAAAGCGAAGCCGGAGGAACCGAAGAAAGAGGTGTGTCCACCGAAACCTACAGGGCAACCTGCAACTGGGACGGAGCAGGGGAGAAAAAAGGGTTATGGATGCGATAGTGATAAGAAAAAAAAGACAGAGCAAGATAACAATAATACCTATCAAGCTTCAAGCCAATCTGCTCAAAGCTTTGTTTCTGACAAAAAAGCTTCGAATCAATCTGCTAAGAGTCCTGTCCCTAACGGAAAAGCTTCGAATACTCAAGGCTCTGTTGTTCCTAGCAAAGATGCTCTCGAACAACCTGTTAAAAGTTCTGTTGCTGATTGTGGATTTAATTTTAACATAGGTACTTGGAATGGTGCTGAGAATGAAGGTTCTGTAAGTAATGCTCAACCACCAAAAGGATTGACTGATGATGTAAAAGTTGAGAAATGTGTAGAAGGTCAGTCAGCAGGAAAGACACCATAGTTGGGATGGCTAGTACTTAGATGACAAAAAAGGGTAGTGCGTGACACTGGAATCCAGGGGCCAGTGCTTCCTTTTGTCATTCCAGTGCTTGACACTGGAATCCAGGAAACTTAATTGTACATTAGGTTTGATAAATGTAGGGTTTTATGTTAAAAGGGAGCGTTTTTGATGAATTGCAAAAAAGACTGGATCCCAGTGTCTGGGCACTGGGATGACAAGAAAGGGTAGCGCGTGACGCTGGAATCTAGAAAACTGAGTTTTATGAAAAAAGAGTGAATAAAATTTTATACTAAAAAATATAAAAAAAGTGCTTGCACTACAATTTATTTTTAGTATATTAATTACATAATATTTTTACTTAGGAGGCAATATGCATAGTGGTAATGATAAAAAAGGTTTTGATGCTGAAAAGTGGAAACGTGAGAATCCAGGACAAGGTGGTGGTATAGTGCAGGGAGCAAAAGGAATGAGGTATGATGATCATAGTGACGCAGCCAGAAGAGTAGAAGAAAGGAGGCGTCAATCTGAGCAGAAAAACAATCCTGGTAGTTCTATGAAACGTTAAGTAAAGGGTAGTTATTGTAATTTAAAAATGGGGAGGTTGGTATGCCTAATACAGAAACAGTAAGAGCATTGGTTAGTGCTTTTAATGTTAATAATCATTTTTCTAACACAGTTGAAACTAATTTTACGCTGCAAAGCGAGGGCAAGAAGGACTATATTGTAGTCTCATTTGATAAGAGTATGGATAAGTATCAGTGTAGAAGATATCTGGACAGTATAAAAAGGAAGATAATACGTGAATTCTACGGCATTGAGGAAAGTAATGATGCAGAAATATTGGATACAGCTAAGCTAATTTTTGATGTTAATTCTTTCCCGTTTTATATCAGTGATAGAGACTGGTCTTGGGATAAACAGCATGGGTTTAAGTTTGTAACACCTGTAGATAAAGGTGTAATTTTTAATTTGAAGTCTCATTTGGCTTCTTCACTTGAAAAGGATATTCGAGAAGATATGCAGGTTAGCAGCACAACTGTACCATTTAACAAGGAAAAGTATTTATGTCATTCTAAATTTGATAATAAAGGATTAAGCAAGAAATTTGAGAGTATGTTTTTATCAAGGATGGAGAATAGATATGGGTATAGGAATGTTTTTAAGAACCCTCTGAAGGTTGAAGGCAATAGTGTATATATCAAGGACGTTTTTGATGACGCTCGTTTTATTGATAGTGTAATAAGGTATAAGACATGGCTTGAAGGTATGTATCTTGGAGTTGACAGTAGTGCTAATCATAAAGTGAAGTTATTTAAAGATATGATAGTAGAATCTATTGGTCAATTGACAGGAGTGACAATATATGGCTTTGTATGTGCTTCCCCTTTAGATAGAAAAGAGGCCTCAGTTCTTATACCTCTTATATTAGATAGCGGAAGAAGGCGGGTATTGACAAAAGAAGAAGCTCTTAAACTAAATTATGCATTTAGTGGTGCTGTACTTAATGATATTGATGGTAAAGCTCAGGGAGAATTATCAGTAAATGGAAGCAGTGAAATATATGGCATAGACTTTTCCAATCCATACATTTCTCACTGTGTGATAACTAAAATCATGGAAAGCTCTTTAATCAATGAAAGGCATGAACTGGCCATTGACCCTGAGCTTCATTTTCGAGCATTGTCGCCTGAGCCACCAAGAACACCGCCTGAACAAACTGGAGATAAGTTTTTTGGATCTAAAGGAAACAGAGATAGTGGTATTGGTGAGTCACCTCCGAAACCTAAGGATTCTGGTTCTTCAAGTGGTGGTCCAGGATCATTGTTTGAGCAATCACAGGTACAGGGGTTTCCCACGCGGAGTCAGGATGAAGCATTAAATGATTCTCCCAGGCGAGGGTCAGAGCAAGGATCAGAAACGGAAAAAGAAGGACGGCTGCTGCACAATCATGTAAATTCAGCTGGAACGAGTAAAGGATTTCCGCCATTGCCGCAGCTGAATTCTATTGCAGTTAGTTATGGTGTTTCAGGGCCATCTAAAGGGGGAAATCTAGGTGCTGCAGCAGCTAGTGGTAGTATCCCAGGACCCTCGTTATGTTCACAGAGTGAACCTTCATCATGGAAAGGTGCTAATCCAGTAGGGGCTAACCCTTGGGCTCAGCAAACGAACCCTTGTTTATCACAAGGCACGTCCGAAAATAAATGGATATCGTCAATGCAATTTACTAAACCAGGACCTAGTGGTTTATCATGGTCACAGAGTGGAGCTTCATCATCGAAAGATGCTAATAAAGGTATGTCAACATGGACTAGTCAGCCAATGAACCATTGGTCATCACCGGCTTCAAGTGCAGGATTATGGTCATTGTCACAGAGTGGAGCTTCATCATCGAGAGGCGCTGGTAAAAATATGCTAACAGGGAGTAGTTCTTGGTGTTTGCCACCATCGACTTCTTCTCTTACGACAAGGAATGATTCAATATCCTCAAATCTTGGGATTTTTGCAGATCCTCCAGAAGATACGGAGAACATTCGTAGCATGAAACCTGAAAAACAGCAAGTTACTGATGAAAGTGATCGAAAAAGTAGTGATGAGTGTTCTAAAGCGAAGCCACAAAAGAATGAATCTCCGAAGAAACATAGGGGTGGTTTTTTCTGTAAAGAAAGACCAGCAAAGTTATCACCTTTTAAGCGATGTAGCGTAGAGCGTGATACGATATCTTCAAGTAGAAGTGGTCCTGTACATTATGTAACTGAAAAACCACTTTTGTCTAAACGATTTGCCTCAGAAAGAAGAGCAACAAATAATCCACCCTCAGGAGTGACTTCTCCTGTTACTGAAGCATGTATCAAAAACAAGCCAGGGGCTACTGAATTAAAGGATGGTGGATTTTCCAATAGACCAAAAATACGAGCATTGGTAGAATCTAGTAGTGGACTAAATTTGCAACCTCTTACCTCTAGCCAGAAGGATGAACTATACAAAGTTCTTTCTCCTGAGATGAAGGAGAAGCTAGACTTCGGCTTTTTTCCTCCTGGGTACAAGAAGTTACTATACTTACTTTATGTTGATAAGAGGGAGCTGCGTTTGCTTCTTTCTTCTCCTGGAAAAGTAGAGCAAGTGTGCTCAGTTCTTCCTCCTGAGGAGAGGAAGCAACTACACCCAAATTTATCTTTGGAGGCAAAAAAAGGCTTACTTTTTAAGTTCTTTGGTGATAAACAAGAAATTAGTCGTAACGTTTCTACAAGTTCTGAAGATAGTGGTGTTTTTTCACTTTCGCAAAACTCGAATAATTCGGTCTTATCGAACTTCAGTAGTGTTAACGCTAATCCAATGAGCAGCATGGATGATGCGATGGTTGAGTGCTCTTCTTCCCACTTGCAAAAAAGATAGCCCTCAAGAAGGTAATTTAAGCTTATAATTTGATCTAATCCACCGTTCTAAGCCATCTAAGCGTTTTATTAGGGTTGGGGCCAAAGTCCCTGACCCTGAAAGCACTGGTGTTAGTTTTTCTCATCCATTGCAGATATTGTACGGTACTATCCACTTGATCGTCATGGCGAGTTTCTGGGAACATTAAAATTTCGTACTCAAAATCGCTGAGCCATACCGCTTGCTGTGGCAAAAAAACCCTGCCAGACTCTATCACCGGAACAATTTTGAGTGAGTTTGTCATTGTGTGGCACAATTTCAATAATCGGTAGATCGCTATTTGCCTTTAGCTCTTGTGTTAATTGCTGACCACTCGTTTTTGCTTCAATCAAAATTGCATGTGGTGCCCATCTTGCAGCTAGTGACAGAACTTGCTCTTTAAGCTTTGGGTACTCAAGCTTTGCTCGATATACATCAAGTAAATAGAATTTATTATCTATTTTTGCCCAGGTGGTGCAGACACTAAAGTCGCTGGAATCGTTTGTTGAAACTGCAGTGTCCCAGCTTTGAGTTACATGTGAGAGATTATCAGGGAAATTTTTATAGCGCTTTAGCCACTCTTGTTTTATTATACCACTTGAAAGCGGCAGGGGGTTTTGTTGATATTGAGCAGCAAAAGCGTAACTCCCGAGTTCAACTTTTATCATCTCAACTTCTTCTCTTCCTCCCTCGAGGGGATATAATAACTCATTCTCTTCTCTTGAATATAAACCTTTTTCTTGTGTCGTAATTGAGTCGATTATCTCCACTTTTTCAGAAATCATTGGCAAACAAATGTGATGCCATATGTTTTTTGGCTTGGATAAGAGGTGCCCAGTTAAGTCTTCCAGGTGCAGCCTGTGCATAACAAGCACAATTACTCCTTTTTTTCTATCGTTGAGCCTCGTTACCAAAGTCTGATCGAACCAGTTTGTGGCACGCTTTCTAAACGTTTCACTCAAAGCTTGAGCAGGGTTAAGCGGATCATCCACGATGATGAAATCTCCACCTTCACCGGTTAACGTCCCTCCAACTGATGTTGCGATTCTAAATCCTCTCTGCACTGTTTGGAATTTATATTTAGTGTTCTGGTCTTTGGATAATTTTACCTCTGGAAATAGTTCTTTATACCAATCAGATTGCATTATGCACCTGGTGTCAAGCGAGTGCTTTTCGCTGAGCAATTGAGAATAACTTGCAACTATTATTCTTGCAGTCGGCTGATTTCCCAGTATCCACGCGGGCCACGCAACACTAGCACATATGGACTTCATTGAACGCGGAGGCATATTGAATATTATGCGCCTTACTTCGCCAGCATTCGCTGCTTTCAGCCTGTCTTCTATGACTTTTATGTACTGATAATCATTATACTCACATCCCGGCACCACCGTTTGAAAGCACAGTTCAATGAATTTTAGAAAGTTGATTTTATTCATGAGGATTGACTCTTTTAAAGATTTTATGTATTATGAAATTGATGTAGTGAGAGTTAAGACGTGAAAGAAACAAGAGAAATTAAAATACAAACTAAGGAAGAGTTTGTAAGAACTCAAAATGGGATGAAAATCCAAAAGATAATAATGCCTAGTAAAGATGTAGATCAACGGAATGGAAAGCATCTAGTCTATTTTGTAGGTGGAGGGAATCGTATTGTAAAATCCAAAGAGTTGGATTTGCAAAATTGGCAATGGGCAACAGACCGAGGAATTACTGTACATCTCTTTAACTATCCTGGCTTGGGCAAGAGCAAAAACTCTTTTACGTTTCGTAACGATAGAGTTGAATCAGGCATTGTAGTTGTCACTGATTTGTTAAAAAATGGTATAAAGCCGGATAATATAATATTATTTGGGGATTGCTTTGGCGGACATGTAGCTGCAGAGGTTCATAAAAATTTTAAAAATAATGATATACATTTGAGGTGTGTTGTTAGCAACGCTGCTAGTTCACTCAAACAAGCCTCTCTTTACTACTTTGGTTTTATAGCAAAATTAAAAATTCTTCTTGCTCCGATAATCAAATTAGTACTAAAGATTTTTGGTTGTCATTGGAAGACACATAAAATCATAAATTCAATTACTCCTTATACGATGTACTTTAATCGCGAAGGAGATAAGACAATCAAACAATCAGCGCAACTTGCAACAAAAATAGAAAGAATAGAAAAAAATGGTAGAAAGAAAAATTACCAAAAAAAAGAAGTCTTCGAAGGTTTTGAAGAGAATGAGAAATTTTTCAAGCAACATACAATGTTAATAAAAAATAATGAATGTATTGATCCTAAAAGGACTAACAAGGGCATTCATGGCTTGCCTATTAAGTGTTTAAAATCTTCCAACAAAGTTAGTTACACTTTTCCTGAATTAATCAGTTTATATATTCAAAAGACAGATTCATACTTTGCTGAATGTGGCTCACTAAACAGCGAAGAGAAAGTTGAAGAGTTTAGAAAAAGTAAATTTTATGAAGATTTTTCTGGCTGTACAAGTTCAATGTCGAAAGTAAATATTACGGCAGCAAACCGACACCCTGCAGGTAGCTATGAGTCAACTATTTCTTCAACTTTATCGAAGTAAAGAATTGATTTCCATTGCGGTAAATAAGCAACATTATTGAATCTTTACCGTTTTTCTTTACTGCTGAATCAACTTGTTTTTGAAAATCATTAATATTTTCTATATCGGTTCCATCTAATTGGATAATGATGTCCCCTTTTTTAATACCACGCAGCGTGGCATTACTGTTACTATCTACATTAGTAACTATCACACCTTTTGTAGGATTACTTTCTTTTGATTCTTTTGGCAGGTTTGAAACAGTTAAACCAGTTATGTAATCGGATGTTGATTTATTTTCTTCTTGATTATTACCTTGACCATCATTTGCAGATTCTTCAATCACAACCTTAATATTGACCTCTTTGCCCTTTCTAAGTAACTTAATTTGTACTTTTTTTCCAGGTTCAGTTCTTGAAACCATTTGAGGCAATTGTGTCATTCTATCAATTTTTTTATCATCAAATTCTAATAATATGTCACCCACCTTAATTCCACCTTTTTCTGCAGGGCTATCCTTTACTATACTTGCAACCAGTGCACCTTTTGTATCTTTTAAACCCAAAGACTCAGCAAATTCTTTCGTTATAGGCTGAACTTGCACACCAAGCCAACCATGTTTTATTTTTTTGCCACTTTTTAATGTGTCAATAATTGACATAGCTAAATTAGATGGTATAGCAAAGCCTATACCCACGTTACCGCCAGACTCAGATGGGGAATAGATAGCGGTGTTAATGCCTATAACTTTTCCATTTAAATCAAATAATGGCCCTCCAGAGTTGCCTCTATTAATTGCAGCATCAGTTTGAATAAATTCATTCATAGTGCCGATACTAATGTCTCTGGACCTTGCAGATATAATTCCTGTGCTTACAGAGCCACCCAAACCAAATGGGTTACCTATTGCCATAACCGTATCACCAACCCTTGCTTTATCAGAATCACCAAATGCAACAGAAGAAAGATCTTTATCAGAATTAATCTTAAGCACAGCAAGATCAGTTCTTGCATCATAGCCTAAAACTTCTGCTTTGAAATAAGTATTATCGTTCATAGTAACTGTGATATCTTTGGCATTTTTAATAACGTGATAATTGGTTACTATAGTTCCACCTTTATCTATAATAAACCCAGAACCAAGCAACACCACCTCTCTGTTAACACTAGGGCCCCTATCCATAAAAAACTGATCAAAGTGCTCAAAAAACTCTCTAAAATCATCAAAAAAATTATTTCCTGGCATAGATGGAACTCTAGTTCTGCTGTTATTTTCTTGTTTGATGATTTGTTCGCTTGAAATATTTACAACCGCAGGAATGAGTTCTTCCACTAAATCGGCAAGTCCTTGATTACAGTTGCATGCAGTAGTGCTAGCATCAACGACCTTTTTTGCATTCCAATCAAACATATTAGCATGCGAAGAAAACGCAATTAGAAAATATGCAAATATAGATAAAATAAATGCCTTACTTTTCATAAATTATTTCCATCCTTTATTTAAAATATCTAAAAAGGTATTGTTTGGTGAAAGTACAAATTTAGTATTATTTTCGGCAAATGATTTACTGTAAGCGCTCATGGAGCGATAAAAGTTAAAGAACTCTTCATCAATCTTAAATGCCTCATTATAAATTCTAGTTGCTTCAGCATAACCACGGCCCCTTGTTTCATATGATTCTTTTACTGCACTGGAGATAATTTCCCTTTTTAATTTATCAGCTTTTGATCTAATTTCCTGCCCCGCTTGCTCTCCTTCTGCTCTAATTTCTTTTGCTTCTTTTTCCCTTTCAGTTTGCATACGGCGAAATATTGCAGAACTATTTTCTTCTGGTAAATCTGCTCTCTTAATTCTTACATCTATTATTTCTATGCCAAATTTTTCAGCTTCAGAGTAAACTCCGTGCTGAATTAACTGCATGACTTCTGACCTTTTTTCATTCAGCAAACTAATCAACGAAAATCTGCCTATATTTTCTCTTATGTGTGCTTCTATAACCGGATATAATCTTCTAACCAGCCCTGATTCATTCCTCACAGCCTGGTAAAAAGTAACAGGATTCGTTATTTTATATTTTGCATACGCATCTACTATAATACGTTTTTGATCCGCTGTTATCACTTCCCTTGGGGTTTTATCAGGACTTAGATCTAAAACTCTTTTATCAAGAAACTCTACACTATTTATGAATGGTAACTTAAAATATAAGCCACTTTCCCTAACATCCCTTACAACTTTACCCAGTTGTATAACTATAGCTTGCTTTGTTTCTTGTACAACAAATATTGAATTAGATAAAACAATCAATAAAACAACAAATACAGAAACAAAAATGATTTTAATATTACTACTCATGGTTATTTCCCTAAATTTGTAAGAGGTAAATAAGAAAACATACCTTTCAGATCATCAGTTACAACAACTTTGTCTACCTTACTGAAAATATTTTCCATAGTTTCAAGATAAATACGATTCTTAACGAGAGAAGGATTCTGTCTATATTCCTCATAAAGAGATAAAAAGCGATTTGCATTACCTTTTGCTTCATTTATTACTTCATTCTCATATGCCTCTGCATCTAATTTTATCTTTATCGCTTCACCTTTTGCTCGAGGTATGATATCATTACTATAAGAATATGCTTCGTTTATAGTACGCTCTTTATCTGCACGAGCACTTTGCACATCTCTAAATGAGCTAATTACTTTTTCTGGTGGATCGATTTTTTTCATTTGAACAGATAAAATCTCTATGCCCATTTGGTATCCATCAAGAATCTGCTGCAATAGAATTCTAGTATCTCTGGAAATTTCGGCTCTCCCTTGACCTTCCAGTGCAAAAGAAATTGTATTCTTACCTATTATCTCCCTCATAGCACTTTCAGCAGCGTTTTTAACGCTTAAACCAGGTTGATGATCCCGCACTTTGAATAAATAGTCCTTAGCATCTCTAACGCGCCACTGAATTTCGAAGTTAACGTTGACTATATTTTCATCTCCAGTTAGCATCACACCTTCACCACGGTCTGTATCTCGTCCATAAGAACCGCTTACACCAATTTCTTCACGATTTACTTCCTTAACGTTTACTTTAAAAACCTTACCAATAGGATAGGGGGAGTGATAGCGCAAACCGGACATCTCTGTGTTAGAGTATTTACCAAAGGTAAGTTCTATGCCTTCTTCACTGGGGTGAACAATATAAAAGCCAGTGCAAGCATAGAACAGCAAAATAATGAAAATGATGAAATAAGGTTTTTTGCCCCTGTTTCTGGTTAATCCATTAAGAAAGAACCTTATATCAGATACAGCTTTACTTAAAATATCTTCATTATTAGGAGTTTTGTTCCCTATCGATTTCTTTCCCGGATTCCAAGGATTATTCTCATCAAACATAATGATTGATTCTATAATTAATACGCTAATATTACTCATCTTATAAGAAAATGCAAAACTATTTTATTTATAAATTAATTATCAGGATGGAAAACATGATCATACACTTCCTTTTCTCTATGTAATATGGTCGATTCTATGGAATTTTCTGGCTTTTTTTTGAATTCTTTATTGTCACTCTTTAAGTGCACTACGTCTTCGTGAAGGTGAGAACAATAATGAGATAACAAAACCATTATTATTAAAACTGCAATAATTAAAAGGGTGGGTATCCTTTTTGTGCACCTCATAAATACTCTAGCTCGAAGAGCCCTTAACCTAATTTTCTACGCTTCCGAAAAACATGTCAAGCAGAATTATTCAAAGACAAATAAATACTGGCAGCCAAATTAACACTAACTTAAGAATCGAAGGTGTACAATATAATATATTTAATTAATAGTGAGGTTTAAAATGTTACCTGATAAACAAACAAATTTAGTTTCTAAGGGGAAGCAACAAAGTATATTTGCTGGAACTTTTAGTAAGTTATTTGAGAATAAAGAGAGCAACATGTTTGATAGATTCTCTTCTGATTTGTCTTCAAAGGAAAAAATATTAGCAGTAAGTGTAGCAGGTGCGATATTTGCTTCAGCACTTCCAATTGTGGCAGTTGCCTTACCACTTGCTGTACCAGGTGCAATAGTTGCCCTAACTCTATTTTTTGCTTATAAAGCAGTTGAATACACATTCAAAGGGCTCAAATGGTCAGCAGAAAAAACAGTTGATGGGGCGGAATATACTGCAGGAAAAATTAGAAAGGCAGCAGAATATTCTGCAGAAAAAGCAAGAGAAGGTTATTATTCAGTAAAAGGAGCTATAAGTTCTGTGGGACGAGCAACAAAAGAGGGAACTGGTGCTGCGTTAGGAAAAATGGGGCGCAGTTTAAGTAATTTAAGTGGAAGTATGTCTAGTTTAGATGCCATCCCATATTCAATAGGTAACGAAGGTCAAACTGTTGTTTTGAAAACAGAAGAAAAAACAAGGAATTTCAATAGTGTAAAGGAGATGTTTATTAAGGAAGTTCTTGAAGACAAAGCCATGAATAGCTCTGCTTTAACTAAGGAAATATTTTCTAAGCTGGGAGAAAAAATATTAGAGAAAGCTTATTCTGTTGATGGTCAATCAGGTTTCCAAAAGGACCAGTTGATCAATCAGTTGAAACAGCAAGCAGATTTTGTCAATAAATTAGACGCTAAGAAGTTGCAAAATTTGTTGGCTCAAGATGATAACAATCTCTATGAAATTTTCTCTGACCATCACGATGAAATCAAGAGGATTGTTAAAGAGTGCAGAGCAGAGCATAAACTTTCTAACTCTATAGAGAACCTTAATGAAGTAGCAGGAAAGTATGGTATCAGAAAAGGTTCAACGCAATCTATTGAAAACAGCTTGTCAAAAAGCAGTTCACTAGACTCTGTAAGAACTGAAAGTACTGCTAGCAGCGAAGCGGAATTGTTAAATCCTGCGGAGCATAAAGAAGTAAAAGCACCTTCTTCATTTAGAGAAAAAATGCCATCATGGCTTGGGGGTAAAAAAGCACCGAAAGAAACTACTGACGTTAAATATCAAGTTCTTTCTGAATTAGGCACGTTATCTGTTGCTCCACCGAAGCTACCAAGAAGCAATTCACTAAATTCTATAGGAACTGGAAGTACTGCTACTGTCTCTTATTCAGATTCTCAGGACTTTGCAACAGTCAAGCCTAATCTTCTTAGAAGAAGCAGTTCATCTAGTAGCTTAGGTGGTAGTTCTTCTAAGCTTACTCCAGTTGATCCACCAAAGGTGCCTGGAATTCCCTCTCTGAACTCTTTAAATGATGGAATTAGGGCAGCAATGGAGAAAAACTTAGAAGAATTTAGTTCAAGTGCTAAAACTGAATCTACACAGAGTTCTTTGAGTAATCGTAATGGTTCTGATAGTGGATTCAATTCACCAACTTCCTCTCCAACACACACAATGTTTACTAACGAAGATGGCAAGGCAAAAACCCAAGCTGACTTAAAAAAGACAGGTTATCTGAATGAACTGGTGGGACAGCCTTCTACGAAAGTAGGTGAAAATAGCGTTCATCATCCTGCAAGTGTGAAAACGAAATAAATAAAACTACTTACTTTCTCTAAAAGGATGTTACTCAACGAGTAACATCCTTTTTTGTTTTTTCTAACTGAAGGTTTGACCATAGAAATTTTCTATAGCTAGTACAGCTCTACGTCACACCGCCGCGGTATCTCGGCATAGATTCCGCTAACTATAGTAGTTTCTAAAATGAATGATAAATTTCCATTATGGTATTACCAACTAAAAGCTGCAAGTCTGTATAGTGGTGCATTAGAGGTCTGAGGCGACTTTTGATGGTATGCCAATAGTGTTCTATAGGATTCAAATCTGGTAAATATGCTGGAAGGTACAACAAATGACAGCCAAAAGACTCTATTAATGACGGTGTGCTGCAGTAACAAACAAAGTAATGTTTGTGAGAAGCTTTATTGAAGATGAAGGAAGGTCCTTCGAAATCGGTTTTCAGGAGCAGCCACCTTAAGTGGCTCTATTCAAGAGATAGGGTCATAAGCGTTAAGGAAAAATCAGCATATAAGCTGGAAGGTGTGGATCAGAAAGACGAACGTGAGTGAACCACTGATGAACGTGTCGAAAAGGGAAGTGAACATCGAAAGGGGGAGTGAGTCGTTCTCCTCTTAAAAGCGTACAGGGAACCTGACTACTGTGTAGGCGGTGTTCGGCATAAAGGTGGCGTGAGTCTGATCTGGGCTTTGATAAGGAACTGCAGGAACCAGTCGATTTGATGCAAAGCGAGATAAGCAAGAGGCTAATCCTCAAGTTTTAGAGTAGCGATACAAATCACTGGGGCGGATTAACTCGTAGTAGTGAAGAAGTGGTTGTAATGACCATGGAGCGAAGGGGTTAAGCTAGTCGACTTTAGTAAATCATTCAACTTGTAGGAGGATGAAAGTGATTGAACGAACAAAGCCTTTTGACATACCAAAATCTCTAGTGTTTTTGGCTTATAAAAGAGTTAAAGAAAACAGAGGAGGAGCAGGTATTGATGATCTAACAATTGAAAAGTTTGATCAAGACTTAAGCAAGAACCTTTACAAGCTATGGAATAGGCTATCATCTGGTAGTTATTTTCCACCCGCAGTGAAGGCTTGTGATATAACTAAGACAGATGGAGGGACAAGGACACTTGGAATACCAACTGTCTCCGATCGTATAGCACAGGAAGTTGTAAGAAGTGTTTTAGAACCAGAGCTTGAGAAGGTATTTGATGAAGATTCATATGGTTATAGGCCAAATAAATCGGCATTAGATGCCATAGGACAAACCAGGAAGCGATGCTTCGACCAAAATTGGTTAATAGAGTTTGATATCAAGGGAATGTTTGATAACATAGACCACAATCTACTGATGAAAGCAGTCAGAAAACACACTGCAAACAAATGGGTTCTCTTATACATACAAAGATGGCTAGATGCAGATATACAGCTTGAAGATGGAACAAAGATAAAGCGTCTCAGCGGAGTACCGCAGGGAGGTGTAGTGAGTCCTATCTTAAGCAACCTATTTATGCACTATAGTTTTGATGTATGGATGAGGAGAGAATATCCAAGTATAAAGTGGGCAAGATATGCTGATGATGGTGTTATACATTGTGTAAGCAAGAACCAAGCACAACTAATTTTGAGTCAACTTGAACAGAGACTGAAGATTTGTAAATTGGAAATAAAACATACAAAGACCAAAATTATCTATTGTCAAGATGGAAAGCGGAAGGAGAATCATGAGAATGTATCATTCACATTCCTTGGGTACGAATTTCGAAAAAGACTTGTACGAAATAGAAAAGATGGTAGTTTATTTGTAAGTTTTACTCCGACTGTAAGTAAAGAAAGTTTGAAAAAGATGAGAAAAGAAATTAGAGGCTGGAAATTTGCTAGAAGAACAAACTTGGAAATAGAAGATATATCACGAATATGTAATCCAATTCTAAGGGGTTGGTTTAACTATTACGGGAAGTATCACATAACTGCGCTAGAGGACATAATAAGAATGTTTAATAGAAAACTCAGGAAGTGGTTTCAGACAAAGTATAAGAAGCTGAGTGGGCATAAAACCAAAGCAGCTAAGTTACTAGAAAGAATCGCAAAGAGTAGACCAAATCTTTTTGTACACTGGAAATTAAGTATAGGACTAGGGCAATGATTAGTGGGAGCTTTATGAGATGCGAGTGTGCGCCGTGGTACGCATTAAGAAATACTTAGCGGAGCTAAGCGGGGTTCAGAATAAATGGCCTCGAGGTGAACAACTAACTTTAACCCGAAAGGGAAGGAGGACAAGAGCATGTATGTAAAGCGAGAGTTATCTGAAGATGTATAAGATAACGGCTTGCAACACCTGATCAATATGGTTAAAGCTAAACTGCTTGAATTCTAATCTTCAGGGGTGGGACTTCACATCCATGGGTATCGCATTTAAAACCCCATGTCTACGGTAAGCACAGATTAAACTTTCGTTTGTGTGACATTCTGGCTGTAGAACGATAAGTAGTGAACTTATTTAAGAGGATGAATGGAAAACCTAAGTTGATCTAGAACAGTTCTTAGTGACGGAACATGGGATGACCTAAGGAACGCGAGTTCTATGGTTACGGAGTCATCGTAGTAGTCGTGAAAGTAACGAATCACCGGGGAGTGTGGGAAAGCCACATACAGGGCAAAGGGTGACAGATAATTGAATGTTGAAATTGGGAGGTACGCAAGATGCGGAAAGCTGAAACAATACTTAACATTATACGTGAACGTGGACAAAGAAATTTGCCGGTTAAAAACGTATATCGCCTACTTTATCAGAGTGATCTTTACCTTCGAGCGTATGGCAAACTTTGTCGTAATAAAGGTGCTATGACAGAAGGTGTGACAACTGAAACAGTTGATGGTATGTCTTTGGAGAAAATCGATAAAATCATAGAGGATTTACGCTATGAGCGATATCGGTGGACACCAGTAAAACGTATCTATATTTTAAAGAAGAGTGGTAAACGCAGGCCGTTAGGGTTGCCAACATGGTCAAATAAGTTACTTCAAGAAGTAATCCGATTAATATTGGAAGCCTACTATGAGCCTAAATTTAGTGAATGTTCACATGGATTTCGACCAAAGCGTGGATGCCACACTGCATTAAGAGCAGTAATGCAAAAAGGCAGAGGTACAAAATGGTTTATAGAGGGAGATCTCAGTGCATGTTATGACTCAATTGATCATACTATGTTGTTGAAAATACTGAGTGAAAGCTTCCAAGATAACCGTTTTATTCAGCTAATCAATCGACTGCTAAAAGCAGGATATATGGAAAATTGGAAGTACAATAAGAGTCATAGTGGGGTACCACAAGGTTCTATTATTGGTCCAATTCTGAGTAACATATTACTCGATCGGTTAGATAAACATGTGGAGCATATACTAATACCAGCAAATAACCGAGGTAAGCGAAGAAGGACAAATCCAAAATATTTAAGGTTAACCATGCAAGTATCGATGATGAGAAAACAAGGGAACTGGGATCAAGCAAAACAACTGCGTCAATTAGTGCAGGGTATGCCATCTAAGGATTCTTGCGATCTAAATTATCGACGTCTTTGGTATGTTAGGTATGCTGATGATTTTCTGGTAGGGTTTGCAGGACCAAAGAATGAAGCTGAACAAATTAAGAATGAGATTGCTGGGTTTCTCAATGAGGAGCTCAAACTTATGCTTAATGAAGATAAAACGTTTATTACACATGCGTGTGATAGCAAAGCCAATTTTTTGGGTTATGAAATACATGTTTTGCATGCAGATGACAAACATGATCATCGGACACAACGATGTATTAACGGTAGTATTGGGTTACGTGTACCACATCATATAAAGCAGAAAAAGTGTTCTGAATATATGCGTTGTGGTAAACCGATACATTTACCTCAACGTACAATTGATACAGCTTACAGTATTGTTGCTCAGTATCAAACTGAATATCGAGGAATTGTACAATACTATAAAATGGCCTACAACCTTCACACACTAAGTTATCTGAAATATGTGATGGAAGTATCATTAGTAAAGACTTTAGCATCTAAATACAAAACAACTTGCAGGAAAATTTATAGAAAATTTGGTGCGACGATTGAAAACGATGAAGGTGAAAAACGAAAAGTCATCCAAATCAGAGTAGATCGTTTACCATCAAAGATACCATTAATTACACACTTTGGTGCTGTGTCGCTAAAATGGAATAAATGGGTAAGCATAAGTGATAACCTTATACCAATATGGAATAAGCGTAGTGAAATAGAGCAAAGACTATTGGCACAAACTTGTGAATTATGTAAATCACAAGAGCAGATTGAAGTACATCACGTACGTAAACTTGCTGATTTGCTAGGTAAACGTAATACTGAACTACCGGAATGGAAAAAGAGAATGATTGAACGACAGAGGAAAACTCTTGTTGTTTGTCATGAATGCCATAAGAAAATCCAATATGGAAAATATGATGGTGACTCCTTAAAACGTTAGATTATTGGAGAGCCACGTGATACGGAAACGATCATGCGTGGTTCGGAGAGGGGTTGTTGGAAAAGTACTTAACAAGTAACTCGCTGGCTGCCCACTCTACCTCACGTAGGGTTCTGCGAGGGGCCAGGAAGGAAGTTTTCCTGGTCTACTCTCCTTGTTTTAGGAGTCTTATGAAATGTAGCATTATCCATAACTATAGTTGTACCACGCTTTAACTGTGGCAGTAATATCTCACGCATTAAATACTTCTTTCTCCCGTGAAAGTTATTGGTGCAATGAACTTCTCATCCGCCTATTATACTTACTCTCTCTCGCTTTTTTCCAGAGCATATATTTTTTCTCCTTTTGGAGCTCGTCCATATTCTCGGTATAATCTATTATCAACTCCTGCTTCATCTATATATAAAATGCTAGAGTGGTCTATTTTTGAGATTTTATCGGTAAAGCGCTGCCTATCTTCTTGACTACGTTCTGTGACTTTTTTTTAAGGTTATTTTTAGCTGTTTTAACCTATACCAAATTGAATTTATTCCAAATCCTAGATTTTGTTTCATTTCTGCTAGCTGGGTGTTTTTTGACATATTCTTTGAGTACTTCTGGATCTATTTTTCGAATAAAACTTCCATTCTTTCCTGCCTCCAGGCTTTCACCGTTTCCTTTCTTTTTCAGCCATCTGTACAAGGTTGCAATTCCTATTTCTAGAAGATCTGCTACTTCAGATTTTGACTTCCCTCTTTCCACCAAAGAGATAGCTTTCTCCCTTAAGTCTACACTGTATGCCATTACTTACCTCATATTTCATTAATTCCATATTATACCTTTATCATTTGTTTTAGGAAATACTATAGTAGCGGAATGACGAATTTGTCGTTTTTCAAATTGTCGGTAAATCTAAGTCAGTTTAGCTATAGAATGAAACAAAGATGGTATGAATTCCTCTATGGCCATTTTGATATAGGTTTGAGAGCTCTTTTTTTGGTGATATATAACAATAGAGTCGAGCAAGCCTGAAGGGTATTTGCAGAGTGTTCAGCCAGTTTCTTTTTCTTTAAAAGATGTAGTAGAAACGTTCAAAGAAGAACCTTTGAAGTGGTTGACTAAAATAGACTATTCGCTAGACTCTGTGGACAAAATTTTAGAGAAGCCAAATGAGAGCCTACACGAAATTTAAAAAGCCCATAAAAACTTCAGAGGTTTTGTCAAAGCGAGAGAAAAGACTTTTAAGCCTCTTATGAGTAACTATTTATCACGCAGTTGATCTATGGATATAATACTACCATTTGATAATTTTTCAGTACATTTTTCACTTTTGTATTCTTTATCAGAATCGATACTGATTTTGTCAAATATTAAAACATCTCCTGAAATTTTATCACGAAACTCACTAATAGCAAAAAACGGTATAGTAATTCGCTCTTGTTTTCCTTGAAAACTCAAACTGACGCTAAATTTATCCTCAGAAACTTTTAAATCATAGAATTGATGCTGTAATATAATAAGCATTTGAGTGGGGTATGACTTTTTCAAACGATCTGGCATGGTCACACCATTAAAATATGTGAAAAATAATATTTCTAAATGAGGGATAAAACCATTACCTGATATAACATCTAAAGTCTTTTTGATAACTTGAAACTTGGCAGAATTAAGCAATTTTTTGTAATCTGTTTGCTCCATATAACTTCCACATACGTAAATTTTGGGGGAACTTCTGTTACCCGGCGTTCCCTAAACCGTGCTTATAGCAATGAAGTTATAGTGCTTAAATTAAGCAGCTATTGCAACATCGTCTTCAGCAGCAAAATTATCGTTTGCATTTAAATTATGAACTCTTAGCGGTGGTGTCTAACCGAGCAAAGCTACCATCTTTACTATGCATGTCGATCCTTATTCGCCCCCATATAAATTAAAAAACATGGTGGAGGCGCCGAGTACTGCCCTCGGGTCCAATACACCTATTACAAGGTAATTTTATTGCTATAGTACACAAAATATACATAGCTATTATATAGCAACATTAAATAAATGTCAAGATATTATGACCTTAAGTTGATTTATTGCTAAAACAAAATTAAGATTTCCAGTAAAAAATTCTGTGACCTTACCCAGAAGGTATGAATTAGGTATTGCTTGGTTGGAAGCAAGAGAAGATAATCACTTCTCAGAGTGGATAGGTGGCAGGTTGGCACTTTTTCTGAGTGTTCTTGTATAAAGTATATGAAAGAAGACCTCGTTACTCAGATTCTGCCACCGGTGAGGCTCACAAAATGTGATGACCTCGTATAGGAGTTTGGACCAACCAGTACTCTGATATATTGAAATGTGCAATTGGAGGAAAAATATGCGTCACATAGGCATTATACCAATAGTTTTACTGTTTGTTACTTGCAAGAAGGAAAATCGGAGTATATTCAAACGTTTCGCTTAAAAGACTTAAATAATTTTATCAGAAATCTTCAAGAAACAGATGAAATAGCTAACAGGCAATAGCTGTTTTTTTTATGACGCAGTGTCACCTTATGTTAAGAGCGTGGTCTCCTGGACAGTTTGAAGTTGTTCGTCGCTCTGTGAACAAAACGGACAAGCACGATGCGCGAGCTATTGCTTTTTTTCTAAGCAAAGGTATGTTGCCTGAAGCAAAGCAAACAATGCAAGCAGTTAGCTTCTCTTCTTCAAACAAGAGACCAGTTACGGGTATCTTTAATCAATAAAATGCATGGTCTTTTTAATTACCATGGGATAAAAATTAAAAAGGAAGCACTTACAACTAAGGTGGGTGCTATTGGAAAGTATACTTGGGATCCTTTAGAAAAGGTTGAAATTGAAGTAATTAGCTATCATTTGGAAGCTATTCGGGAAAGTCTTAAAAAACTTGAGAAGGAAATTATAGCTTTTGCCGAACAGCTTCCTGAACCTTATCAGCATAAAAGGAATTGGCCCAATTTCTGCAGCTATTTTTATTGCAACAATTGGAGACATTAATGATTTTCATAGGCCTGAGAAACTTACTGCATATTTTGGAATTGTGCCACAAATCTAATCAACAGTGCACGATCGGAACAAACGTGATATTCTTTAGTGCAGTGTACTTGGGTTGCTATACGCTTATCTGAACAGCTTATGTAAAAAAAAAGCGTGGTTCTACTAAGGCTATTATTGCTACTGCCAGGAAATTTCTTACAACTATTTTCTATACTCTTAAAAATGACTGGGTTTTTAAAGATTTCACAAAATTTGAATTTTTTATTGGACAACAATCATAGGAGAAAAAGTGAAGAGAAAGTTAAGAAAATTTTTTACAAAAAGAACGATGAATCAAAATGTTCAGGAATGCAATAGTGAATAGTAGAATGACGTCGTTGTTTGTTATAAAAAATTTCTATGTATTCAAATATGGCAGTTCTAGTTTGTTGAGCGAGAAGTATCAATAAGCAGCTCCCTTTTTAGTGAGCTTTTCTGCAACAATAACAACAACCTTTATGACTCATGCTAGATACAATATTCTTTATACCCAGTAGATATTGATAATTCTTTGAAGTATATTGTGAGCCTTGATCGCTATGTAACAGTAGATTTTCAGGGGGTTTGCGTTTGTTAACAGCCATAAGCAAAGAATTCACAATTAATTATTGTATTACTCATTAACTACCATGCGTGAGAATTATTGCTGCCAACAGCCTCCCTTGGTTTTTATGTAAGTAATCCCACACTTTATTTGGCTGATCAGTAGTGAATTTTTGATCCAATATGTTCGGAGCTATAACTCTATTGTCTGTTTGCCGTTTTTTAACCTTAAACCTTCGTCTAAGTTGGGCTTGAATACCATTTTCCTGCATAACACTTTGCACTGTTTTGATGTTATAATTTTTGCCTAAAGCTTTTATGTATTTTAGACGCTAACTATGGATTAGAAAAATAGTAAGAGAGGAGGGAAAAAGAGGGTAAACTCCAGTATTTTAGCGATAATATGAGGTTACCCAATGAATAAGAATATAACACTGTTTTGTAGATGATTATTGTAAAATAATAGATGAAAATTTTGCAAGCAGACTACTGCCAAGTGGCAAAAAACCTACCAGAGTGCCAGAAATAACGTATTCTGAAATTATAACAATAATTCTACTATATCAGCAATCTAGATATGAAAATTTTAAATCATTTTATCAATACTATCTAAAGTTATTACATAAGTCAGACTTTTCAACACTGCCTTCATATGATAGGTTCATTGCGTTAAAGCCGCGAGTTTTATGGTATTTAGCGATTCTGCTGCAATGGTTAAGCAAAAGAGACAGTATATCGATTCAACACCTATCGCAACATGTTATAGGAAACGAATCTCAAAAAACAAAGTTTTTTCCGGAATTGCTGAAATAGGAAAAAGCACTTATGGTTGGTTTTATGGTTTCAAATTACATATGGTAATCAATGAAAAAGGTAAGGGGTTACTTTGACAAAAGGTAATGTTGACGATAGGAAACCAGTTCCAGACCTGACTAAAAAATTAGCGGGTTTATTATTTGGAGATAAAGGCTATATTAAAAAAGATCTATTTTTTTGATAGAAATCTCAAGCTTGTGACCAAGATAAAAAAAGGTATGAAAAATGTATTAATCTCGCTAAATGAGAAGATTTTTCTGAGAAAAAGATCTATCATTGAAACCGTCTTTGGTTACCTAAAAAACAGATTAGATATCCGCCATAGATCTCCTATTAATTTTTTAGTTCACATTTTTTCCACCCTTATTTCATATTCTTTAAAACGGAAAAAACCTCCTATTTCCAACACTTTCTTCATCAGCTAATCCATAGTTAGCGTCTTGACTACTTGGATCCAGAAAAATTGATTGTGCACTATACAACATTTTCGATCAAAAGCTGGATTCCAGTGTCAAGCACTGGAATGACACCACCTGCCACGTAAATTGCCCGCAAATTGCAATGTTCGTACAGTTATGTGTCACGCACTGGGATGACAAAAAAAGGAGCTACTCGGATGACACCACTTTTGCTTCAATATTTGCGATGCTCCTGAACAGACAATGGCGTCAACTTAAGGGAAAATATCAGTGATTGTGTGTAAAATTTCTCTCTAAATTTTTTATCATTAAATTATCCAAAGAGTGCAAGAAACAGCACTTTTGTTTCTATTTTATTTCAACAAAAAAGTTTAAAATGTGTCCTTTTTAGACGAGACGTGCAGAAAGGAAAAAATCTTATTTTACAAATTAAAAATACAATATACTCAAAAACTTTTCAGAAAATCCATAGGAGGGTTTGCTAATGAAGGCTCTTAAGTTGACGCCATTGCCTGAACAGATACCAGCAAAGAAAATAGCAAAGATAGAGAGTATCGCGGCTATAAACAAGTAAGAAAATTGCACATAATGTTGAGCAAACAAGTCATAGCTACAAAATACAGTAATGGCGTTTACTCTGATCACTATGGAGCATTGGGGAAATTTGATGTTAAATATGCTATAAAAGCACTATATGCAGATAGGGCATATGATAGAAAAAAGCTCTATAAGCTGTGTAATCAATATGGCATAAAAACGAAAATTCCTCCGAAAAACAACGCAGCAGAGCATCCAAAATTGGATTATATGCTTGATAGAAATGCCGCTATTCAGTTAATGAAATTACATGGTGAGAATGGTATAAAAAGATGGAAAGAAGAAGTAAATTACGGAAAAAGATCGTATATTGAAGAATTTTTCTCAAGGTTGAAGCGAATATTTGGGTTTAGTTTTAAGAATAAATCTGAGACAAATAGAGAGAAGGAACTACTTATTAAATGCTACTTAATGAACAAATTTACTGCAATTGGTATGCCTAAATTTGAAATAGTCGCATAAAATTATTTACTCTGGAAAAAACTTACGTTGCTATGCAACAAAGCCATCCCAGTGTCGGCTACTTTCATGACACCACTTACTACGCAAATTACCTGCAAATTGCAATGTTCGTACAGCTGTGTGTCAAGCACTGGGGTGACATCTTACTGGTGGACTCAAATTGCAATGTTTGTACAGTTGTGGGTTTAGGCTACCTATAAATTCTAAACTGTTGTTACGTATTAGGACCACCAACCCAGGACCCAAAGTCAGTTTAGCTATATCAGAAAACAGGTTATGTGGAAATCTTAAAATACTTCTTGTTCGCCAAGCAAAATAAATACATTCCTATAAACAAGCAGATGCTCAATACTGACACATAAGAAAACTTAAAAATTAAATCTCTAATATATATTGATAAGCATTTACCTGCAGAAAATTTGTATAGTAATCCAACACATACAACGGCACTATCAACAACTGATGCTATAATTAAAGTAATGAAATTTGCCATATGAAAATTCAACTTGGACTTCAATTTTTCAAAAATAATTATGCTTGAGAGAAGAGAGACTAAAATTGCAGTATATGAAATCAATATCATCAAATTAAAACTTTGCCATTTAAAAACACAACATAGCGCTGTACACACTATTAAGTTGTATGTAGCTTTGCTTCTGCCATAAAATTCAACCATTGAATTTACAACTAAAGCAGCTCCCACAAATAAGGCAGCACATACCATCAATTTATTTGAAGTGTTGAGTAAAGAAAGACTGATAAGCAAGAGTATCGATAAAATAGACATAATTACCTACCCAAAATTAATAACATACATTCATTCTAAATAAACATTACATATAGTAAAAGAGTTATTTAGCATAATAAGAAAAATATTTTAAACTGACATGCTATAGCTAAGGTTTCCCTACATCATACCACCGCGGTATCTCTAGATCCCGCTAACAAGCAGCGGGATGACGAGTTTGTCGTTTATCAAATCGTCTGTAAACCTAAGTCACTTTAGCTATATAATAACTATTTCCCAAATCTTTCAGATCTACTTTTAAAACATCCTTTATGTTTAGCACCTTTTTCTCTGTTACTTTGCCAATACATGAATAAACCGCACCTTTAAACAATTCTTCAAACCTCTTCTGGCTTTGTGGTGCAATAGTAACCAAAATTCTACTTTGCGATTCAGAAAACATTATTATCTTGTTTATTATGTCTGTATTTTGTATTTTTCCTATTGGCACTAGTGAAAGATCGATTTCAGCACCAAGGTCTCCTGCAATTAGCGATTTTGCCAGAGCAATAATTAATCCGCCCAAGTTTGGTGCAATTGCAGAGGCAATTATGCCATCTTTTATTGCCTGGTTGTAACATTCATACAACTTTCTAGCACTTTGTGCATCAACTTTTGGTACGTTGTCATTACCTATTCCACTATATAACTGATATTCAGATCTACCAAGCTCATCGTGGGTTGTACCAAGCACATATATCAAGTCCCCCGGCATTTTCACATCAAGCGATACCGCACTTTCAATATTCTCTATAACTCCAATTGCTGAGATGAGTAATGAAGGTGGTGCAGATATCATCACTTTCTCGCCATTTTCGTCATATCCCTTAAAGTCGTTAAACATACTATCTTTTCCGGATATGAATGGTGTTTTAAATGCAGTTGCAAAGTCGTAACAAGCCTCTGCAGCTCTCTTTAGTTGCCACAGCCTTTCTGGATTATAAGCATCACACCAGCAAAAATTGTCGAGCAACGCTAGATGATTTATATTTCCTCCTGCGGCTACATAGTTGCGTATCGCGGTGTCAATTGCACATGCTGCCATGTGGTAGGTGTCAATTTCTCCATAACTCGAGCCAAACCCCTGTGATTTCACAACACCTTTGTTTGAAGAAAAGATTGGCCTTGAAACAATAGCTTCACTGCACACTCTTCCCTTGCCCTGCAATGGTTTTAGCACTGACGATCCTTGAACTTCATGGTCATATTGCACCACTATGAACTCTTTGCTGCATATGTTTGGTCTGCTCAGCATTTTTTTTAATGCAAAGGTGTCATTCCAGTGCTTGACACTGGAATCCATTTCACATTCAATTCCACCGTTGGATGGGTTTTTGCATAAAATGTTTGCAGGCTCAGCCTGCTGGATCCCAGTGTCAAGCACTGGGATGACAGGGAAGAGTGTTGGGATGACAGGAGAGGGTTCCGGAATGACAGCAGGCTCCTTAGACCACGGCTTTGTCTGTAAATGCACTTTGGGATTACCATCATGCAGAAATTCAGTTTCGATGTCCATTGTTACTGTCCCTTCAGGACATTTAACAACAGCTTTACCACTCTCATTAAACTCTCCAATTATACAAACCTCCACATCATGTTTTTTCATGATTTGCTTAAACATAGGAAGATTTTCTTCTGGCACTGCTAAGGTCATTCTCTCTTGTGATTCTGATATCCATATTTCCCACGGAGCCATACCATCGTTTTTAAGGAGAACCTTGCTCAAATCAACTTCAAATCCGTCTTTTCCCATTTCACCAATAGACGATGATAGACCGCCTGCTCCATTATCCGTTATTGCATTATAAAGATCAAGATCTCTTGCTTCCAAGGCGGCATTGGATAATTTTTTTTGTGTTATAGGGTCACCAATTTGCACAATTGTTGAAGGGCTGTTTCCCGACAATGCCTCTGAAGAAAATGTCGCACCGTGAATTCCATCTCTTCCAACTCTTCCACCAATAATTACAATTTTATCGCCGTTTTTAGGTCCTTTTATGTGTGAAGGTGCATTATTTATACTGCGCGGAATAATTCCGACACTTCCAACAAAGACCAGCGGCTTCCCACAAAATCTATCGTCAAAATATACCGATCCAAGTTGTGTTGGAATACCAGAGCAATTACCAGCAACATTAACGCCATGAATCACTTCTTTCATTATATATTTCGGCGGTAAGATCTCATCAGTGCGCTCTTTATCCCTATAAAATTTGCCTTTTGCTTCTTTGGCAAAGCAAAAGTAATAGGTATTCATTATAGGTTCCGCGCCTTTCCCGAAACCCACTATATCACGATTAACTCCAAGCACTCCGGTCATTGCTCCACCAAATGGATCAAGAGCTGAAGGGCTATTGTGAGTTTCAACTTTATCTACAATCAAGTAATCGTCATCAAAAATTATTCCCCCTGCGTTGTCGGAGAAAACTGACACGCATATGTCAGAATTTATCTCACGCGTTGCACGCTTAATATAATGAGCATATAGACCGTCTTTTATTTCATCAATAGGAGAGCAAAAAATATTGTGTTTACAATGTTCGGACCAAGTTTGTGCTAGGGACTCAAGTTCAATATCATATGGATTTCTATTAAGTTTTTTAAAGTAATCCTTTATAGCTTTCATTGCTGCCAGAGAGAGCCCTAAAGTACCATTGCCATCGATTCCATCTTTGCTGATCTTTTCAAGCTCTTGGTCACTTACATTGAGGTCAACAGACTTAGCCCCATTACTACTTGATGTCATCCCAGTACTCTCTTTTGTCATCCCAGCCCCTTCTTTTGTCATTCCAGTGCTTGACACTGGAATCCAGTTTTCATTATACAATTGCTTGAAGTTTCCTGGATCCCAGTGTATGGGCACTGGGATGACATCCTTTGGATTGAGGTCAACAGACTTAGCCCCATTACTACCTGATGTCATCCCAGCTCTCTCTCCTGTCATCCCAGTGCTTGACACTGGGATCCATTCTTTTTTTTCCTGGTCACGCGCTGGAATGACACCGGAGTGGGTATCTCCAGCTCTCCCTTCTGTCATTCCTGTTTCCCCCTCTGTCATTCCAGTGCTTGACACTGGAATCCAGTTTTCATTATACAATTGCTTGAAATTTTCTGGATCCCAGTGTCTGGGCACTGGGATGACACCTTTTAATTTACCGTAATGCCTCCAATAGCAATTGCCGTTTTCTTTATAAACAAGAATGCAATACTCAGTGATAGGGTTGAATTCTTGTTTTATATCATCTTCAGTTGGCAAATTCCCTTGCCCTAGAATCAATTTTGAACTTCTTGCTTTTATACAAACATTTTCATCAATGTAGTTCTTGTTTATTAAATATTCTCTAACAATTTGTTTCACTGTGTTGCCTACATTATCGGTCATGCCAGGTAAAAAGCTTATCTCCAAGCCCCACTTTGCTTGTGGCTCTATAAAATCATATTGAACTTCTTCAAGGTTTTTATTGTAGGAATAATAACGGCAGTCTTGTATGACTTTATTATAAAATAGCCTGCAAATTTCTTCATATAATTTGGGTGGTAATCCTTTGCGTATGTAAATCGAGTAAACGTTGACTAACCATCTGCGGCCAACTTGCTCACATTTATTTAAAACTTCTATTCTAATGTTTGTCATATAAAAGATTTTAATATATAATAGCATACAAGCACATTTATATTTTAAATAATTTCTATACAATAAAATATTGTATTAATTGTTACTGTTAGTGGGAAGAGTTTTTACTGTTAATGTGGATGAATCTCTTTTTGATGTGCTGGTTCAGCACATATTTTCTGAATATGAAAGAGAAAAAATTCCTGAAGTAAAGATCATACTTCCTTGCAAGAGGGATGTGATAGCGCTGCTGAGTGCATTCAAGAATCATAACGCTAAAAAATGCATAATTTTGCCAGAGATAGTTTCGCTAGAGAACATCGATGAGGAGGATTTAATATTAAATCTTGATAGAGTTAAAGTTATCAATCCAACAAAGAGGACGCTGCTACTCATTCAATTCATATTGGAGTGGAATAGAAAAAATAATGATAATTTCCCCATTGATTTAGCTTATAGCCTGCCATCATTGCTTGATAAAATTCAATCTACCCAAACAACGGATTGTTATCAATTCGATGAACATTCAAAAAAAATAGAGAATTTCATAAGCTTACTCATTGAGAGTTGGAATAAAATTTTAAAAGATTTAGGAGTAGTAGATATATTAGAACATAAGAGTGATTACATAAACAATATGATAATCTCTTTACAAAAAGACCAACATATAATCTTTGTTGGAATTGGAAAGGATAAGTCGTTAATTAAGGCTATATATGACCTGCCGTTTGGAAAAATAATTTTGCCTAATCTGAATTTGAAAATTAAAGAGAAAGATTGGCAATCACTTGATAAAAAACATTATCAATATTGCCTGAAAGATCTGCTCGATTATTTAAAAGTGGATAGAAGGGATGTGAGTTTTCTGCCAGAAGCGTGTTCTGGTGTCATCCCAGTGCTCCGACACTGGGATCCAGAAAACTTAACTTTAAATGAGCGCACCAGGTGGCTGTATAATGAAAACTGGATCCCAGTGTCAAGCACTGGGATGACAGAAGAAAGGGCTGGGATAACAGGAAGTCCTGAGGAATATCTAGATTACGTCTTTGATACAACTGCCGATCTAAGCAAAGTTAGTAATGGACATATTGGCAATATTGAAGTCATCACTTGTGATTCCAGAGAGGAAGAAGCACAAGTGACATCATTAATTATAGAGAATGAAGGTTATGAAAACGTTTCTTTGGTTGTCTTTGATAAATTACTTGCAGCTCGTATAGCATGTTTATCAAGGCAACACAGTGCCATACCGGAAAATTATCCTTATATAATGCTTCTGCTTTATAGTATCGAAGTTTTGACCTCAAATTGGAGCAGTGTGTCATTACTTTCGCTCCTTAAACATAGGCTAGTGACTTTTGGTTACACTCAAGAAGAGTACTCTCGGATTTTATCTGAATTTGAAATAGAGATATTACGCAACTTTAGTACAAATGGCCTGAGCGATATTATAAATGCTATCAATGCCCATAAAAAGCTAAAATATAAAGAGAATATATTGCTTATTATCAATAGGTTAGAGGTTATATTTAATCTTTTATTTAATTCTATAAATTGCCCTATTTCTGATGTGGTGGCAACTCATTTGCAGTGTATTAATATGCTATCTGGTATAAATTTTTCAGAGCTAAATAGTGAAATAGGTAATTTTACCTGTAATTTCTCAAATGCATGTGAGGGTATAGAAATTAAGTGCTCCTTAGAGTTATATAGCCAAATTCTGACTTTATTTTTAGAGAAAGAGTTTTTCTCTGTAGCAAGTGACTTGAATAAATTCAGCTTATATCACAACAAAGTTGTAATACTTGCTGGATTTAATGAAGCGCCAAGCTTTCAAAGTCCGCTTTTGAATGCACTTACGAGAGAAAAATTTAATCTTCCTTCTGCGCAAGAAGAGCAGGGGTATTTTTTTTATACTTTACACAATTTGTTTTGCGCAAGTAAGGTTTATATTACAAGATCGCTAAGCCATAGAAAACCAATTCTATTGCAGCGTTTGGAAATTCTGCTCAAGGAGGGGAAACAGCCGTATCGTGATTGGCTGAGGGTATTAAATACGCCTGAATGTACTGTTCCATGTACTCAACCTATGCCAAAACCTCAAACCGAAGTTAGAAAAGAAAAAATGCAGGTGATGTCTTGCAGTGCAATAGAAAAGCTAATTCGTAATCCTTATTCATTTTACGTTGAATATATACTGGGCCTTAAACAATTAAGAGACTTGAATTTTAAGCCATCGATATTGGAATTTGGCACTATGGTACACAACATTCTTGCAAGATATTTACGCAACAAAAAATCGCTGATGAGCATTGCACGAGAAGCATTCTCGACTAGTCAGTTTAATTTTTCAAATATGTGGTGGGTAAGACTACAGAGGGTGATTCAATCTTTTGTCGAATTTGATGAGACTCGAAGCAACCATATTGAGCTAGAAAAGAGCTTTTCCTGTCCGATATTCCATATTCCAGCGCGTGACACACAACTGTACGGATGCTGTACAACCTCCACTAAGAAGGGTGTCATCCCAGTGCCCAGACACTGGGATCCAGAAAACTTCAAACAATTGTATAATGGAAACTGGATTCCAGTGTCAAGCACTGGAATGACAAAAGAAAGGGCTTGGATGACAAATAGGCCACAAGAAATTTCACTGACAGCAAGATGTGATAGAGTTGAGTATCTACCAAGTGGGCAAGTAGCAATTATAGACTATAAGCTTGGTTCACCACCTTCCAATGAAGAAGTGATGTCGGGGTTTTTTCCGCAATTAATTTTACAAGCCTTAGCGGTAGAGTATGTGACCGGAAGGGAAGTCTCAGAACTTGCTTATTGGAAACTTGATTATGATAAAATAAAAGTTATTTCTATACAAAATTATAGATACAAAATGCAAGAATTAAAAAATGATCTGCCTGGTTTTTTATCTAATTATTTAAGTAATTCCACACCCTTTATTGCCTCTCCATATTTTGATAAATTCCTGAGATTTAACAGCTATAAACAGCTAGAAAGGGTAGGGGAGTGGTTGTAAATGGTGTCATGTAAGTAGCTGACACTGGTTCACTCTATAATGGTGTCATCCCAGTGCCCAGAGGTGTCATCTCAGTGCTCCTTTTTTTGTCATCCCAGTGCCCAGACACTGGGATCCAGAAGACTTGATTCTAACCAAGTGGCTGCATAATAAAGACTGGATGCCAGTGTCAGCTACTTGCATGACAGCAGTCCTACGTCATGCCGCCGCGAACCGTCATACCGCCGCGGTATCTCAGCCGCTAACAAGCAGCGGGATGACAGCAGTCCTACGTCATACCGTCACAGTATCTCTAGATCCCGCTAACACGTAGCGGGATGACGATTGTCAGGCTAGCTGTCATCCCAGTTTGGAATCCAGGAAAAAGAATGGTGTCATCCCAGTGCCCAGAGGTGTCATCTCAGTGCTCCTTTTTTTGTCATCCCAGTGCCCAGACACTGGGATCCAGAAGACTTGATTCTAACCAAGTGGCTGCATAATAAAGACTGGATGCCAGTGTCAGCTACTTGCATGACAGCAGTCCTACGTCATGCTGCCACGAACCGTCATACCGCCGCGGTATCTCAGCCGCTAACAAGTAGCGGGATGACAGCAGTCCTACGTCATACCGTCACAGTATCTCTAGATCCCGCTAACACGTAGCGGGATGACGATTGTCAGGCTAGCTGTCATCCCAGTTTGGAATCCAGGAAAAAGAATGGTGTCATCCCAGTGCCCAGACACTGGGATCCAGGAAAGTTTGCTTGTAAACAAGAAAACTAGCATAGAAAGTGGTTACAACGTTTTCGATGAGATTATATGGAAAACTGGATTCCAGTGTCAAGCACTGGAATGACATCACAGGGGCACTGGAATGACACCTCTCTTGGGCTCTTTTAGCTATAAACATTAAGAAATTTACCAAATGAAAAAAAAGGCAAAAGAAGCCCTAGTCATTGTCTATTTTCAGTATTGGCGTTTTTTAAAGTCTTAAACACTGCAATTTAGCTGCTTTTAAATGCAACTCACCTTAGTTTAAATGTTTAAGAAATTTACTAAGCAGAAAAAAAGGCAAAAGAAATCCCGTGTTAGCTAGTTGTCACTCTCTAATCCTGCAAATTGGCGTACTATACTGTCTTAAACGACTTATAAGCGCGTTTCAGCTTATATAGGTAAAAACCTAGAAATATTGTGAAGACATAAGGTGCACATAGTGCAAAAAATTAAAAATAAGACGCCAACTACGTTGTTTTCTTGCTGTTTAATCTGCACAGATGAAGATAACTGAATACCTTCAGTTTCATGATAAGGGGGCTGGCGGAGGGTGTCAAGCAAGTTTTTGTTTCTATTTCCAATAAAAGTTTGTATGCAATAACACAGAAGCATATGCTGCTATTCCTTCATTTCTTCCAATAGAACCTAATTTTTCTGCAGTGGTTGCTTTGATATTTACAAATTCATCATCAATTTCTAATGCTTTTGATATGAATTTCTTCATTTCTACTTTGTAAGGCGATATTTTAGGCTCCTCACAAACTATAGTAATATCTAAATTAGACACGCTGTACCCTTTTTCCTGTGCTTTTTTAGCAGCAAAGTCAAGAAAGTGAGATGAATTGCAATCTTTCCATTCAGAGGAACTAGGAGGGAAATGTTCTCCTATGTCGCCACATCCCAGTGCTCCGAGTATTGCATCAACGATTGCATGTATTGCAACATCACCATCGGAATGTGCTTCTATTGCCATGTTGTGCTCAATTTTCACACCGCAAATTTTTATAAAGCTCTCAGCACCATTTTGAACTTTAATGAACTTATGTATATCATAACCAGTTCCGACACGAAATTTTGGCTCTTCAAAAAGAAGCTTTGCCATATTGATATCCTCTTTTGTGGTTAACTTAAAATTGCTTTTCTCACCTTTAATAATTGCAACATGTTTTTTGTGCTCTACCATTAGTGATGAATCGTCAGTAAATTCTTTGTCTGATTGATGGCACGATAATAATTCTTTGAAATTAAAAATTTGAGGAGTTTGTATGGCTCTGAGTTTTCCTCTTGAAATCGTAGATTCAACGAAATTATTACCCACCAATGACATAGTATCTTCAACTTCTATTGCTGGAACTACTCCTGTATATTGATCATTAATCATGAATTGAGCCAAGTTATCTATCAGAACATTTGACACAAAAGGCCTACAAGCATCGTGTATAACTACAAAATCTGGGTTAATTTTTTGTAAGCTTTCAAGCCCTAGTTTAACTGAACTTTGCCTACTTTCTCCTCCGTATACAGGGCTTAGTAATTTAGTGTCTGTAATTAGTGATATAGCTTTCTCATAGAAATTTTCATGATCTCTATTAATTGCTATTCTTATGTAATCTATATATTGGTTAGTCAGAAATCTTTTAATTGTATGAAATAAAACAGATTTACCTGCCAGTTTTGTATACTGCTTAGGAATCGTAGAATTGCATCTACTGCCTACTCCCGCTGCAACTATTAATGCTGCTATTTTGTATTTCTTAAGTCTGTTAGTGTGCATATTTATCATTTTCAGCGTAAGTGTATAGTAACAGGTTATTTACATTTTTAAAAAAAGAGTGTATTATATTAATTAAGATATAATACGATGCTAGAATGCACATTACTAAGTGTAATAAAGAAAATGAGATACACCTTATATTCTTTCATGGAATAGGGGATAACTATAAAAGTGCTCACAATTATGTACAAGGTTTAAATGGATCAAATAATAGCCATGCACATAAATATCCAAGAGCATTTCAGAACTACATAACTTATGCTGCAGTTAGCTTTTTATTCCTCGTGGCATCTGTATCAGCGCCCATTGCAATATTACTACTTATAAGCCCCATAACAGCTGGAGTAGTTGGTTTAGCAAGCTTAGCTGCTCTAACTTGCATTTTTTTATCCGTGGTGCTTATTTTTATTCCCTTTATAAATAGAGATCAAAGTTTGCTTAAGCCCTCGATAGAAAAAATCAATGAATTAATGGACAAGGGTGTGAGGCCTGAAAATATTATACTTTTTGGCCATTCCTTTGGAGGAGCAGTTGCATCGGCAGTTTTGAAACACTTTGCAGACAAAAACGTTAAACTTGGAGGTGTTATTTTTACTAGCACTTTCAGCTCTTTTCATACAGCAATAGGGCATTTTCCGATCCCTCAAGCAAAAATTTTAAGTATGTTGCCCTCATCCATTTTTAAAAAATTGCTAAAGGCTTTAGATCTAGATTTTGATCTAGTGAACGATATACGAAAGTTGCGAGATGAGGGAAAATTGAATATGCCAATAATAGTTATTAATAGCGAAGGAGATGACTTAATACCGCAACCTGCACAATTGGCACATGCAATAGAAAATGATAAATTGATATGTGAAAAATTTATCAAAACTGTTAATTTGCAAAAATCTAGAGACAGTTCACATAACGAAGTTTTATTCAGTCAAGAATTGGGTGAAAATTTTACTGATCTAATACTTAATAAAATTGATAAAACAATGAATAGATAGTATTTACAATAAACTGTATATTTTTCAGTAAATTAGTTATGCTAAACCCATGCAAAAACGCCATATAACTATTTGTTTTATACTGCTTTTTATAATAGGGATGTTATTCCTGATGCGTCCTATGATTTTTCCATGTTTAATATCTATTGTTATTGCATATTTGTTTAATCCGCTAGTAGTCAAGTTTGAAAAGTATAGAATACCGCGTTTATGTTCTGTAATTTTTATAATACTTGTTTTATTAATAGCTTTTATACTAGTTATAACATATGTTTTACCTATTATATATGTTCAAATTACCTCAATATTAAATTTCTTAGTGAGTAAAGTGCCTTCATTAAAGCTTAAAGTAATCCCCTCTGTATTAGAATTTCTTAATATAAAAATCGAGGATAGCTTATTTGATCACTTATCTAAAAATCTAGCAGAAAATTACAGCGACTATGTATCTTATTTCATGAATGCTCTTGATATTGCTAGTAACTTTATAATCCAAGTGTTAAGTTCAAGCTTTAACACGGTATCATTAATGGTGATTACTCCTGTAGTGTTTTTCTATATATTACGTGATTGGCCTTTAATTATAGAAAAAGCTAATAAATTAATTCCTATTCCTTATAGAGAAAAAGTTGCAAATTATTTTTCCAAAGTGGATTTCATCATATCTAATTATTTAAAGGGGCAGGTAAATGTATGTATTGTCATGATGGTCTTTTATTCTGTGAGCCTGAGCATAATCGGATTGGAACACTCTATTGTTATTGGAATTTTATCAGGAATGTTAACGTTCATACCTTACGTAGGGCCATTATTATATACCATTATTGGGTTTTTGAGCGCTATTACTCAATTTAGTGGATGGTTTGAAAGTGCTGCTGTTTTGCTATTATTTGGTGTTGGACAATTAATAGATTCAAACATATTAGTTCCTTTATTAATAGGAAAAAAAGTTCATATACATCCAACTGTAATTATTCTGGGAATTACTATATGCGCTTCATATTTTGGATTTACAGGTATATTACTTTTTATTCCAATAATAGCAATGTTCAATGTATCAGTAGAATATGCAATCAATAAATATTTTAAAAGTGAGCTTTATAAAAACGGCTAACAGACCTTTTGCATAATCAATTTATGGTAAGAGGAGAAATGAGCCCAGAATACCTGAGATATTTGAGGAGCGTAAGTAAATTTCTGCGCAAAAATTACTACCAGAAAGAGGTTACGTAAGAGGTTTAACGTGCAATTAAATTTATTTAACAACAATCAAGCTGATTATAGTCGGCAAAATTACATCATCTTAGATGAAAATAAGCACGTATATAATTCGGTAGTTAATGATTTATCTTGGAAATGTCTGATTCTTTTTGGACCTAAAAGCTCCGGTAAAACTCATCTTGCTCATATTTGGCAGTCAATAAACGATGCAATTTTTATCAATGTGAATAACTTTGTAAGCGAGATTAGGTATAGCGATGCTTTTATTTTAGAAGACGTACAAAACATTAAAGATGAAGCAATGTTATTACATTGTTACAATTACATGAAAGAAAGTGACAAGAGGCTGCTAATCACTTCTTCAATTTCACCAAAAAAGCTTAACTTCAAACTAAGAGATTTAAGCTCTCGAATATTGTCAACTATCAGCGTAAAAATTTTGCCTGCAAGCGAGGAATTATTAAGAATTATGCTAATAAAACGATTTTCAGATAAACAGTTAAAAATTGATTTAAAAGTGATTAATTATATTTTAGCAAGAATAGAACGTTCTTTCTATAGCATTGATAAAATTATAGAGAAGATAGATAATGAATCTATAGGGTCAAATGTGACCGTTCCTTTTATTAGCACTTTATTAAAAAAAGATGCCATTTGATTTCTTCCTTTGTAAAGGTATATATTAAAAATTTATTAATACCCATAACACTAACGTAATTGAAATCTCTATCTGTCCATGTTAGAATTATAATAAATGTTATGTTATAATAAATATAGATAGATACAGCTAAGAAGTATTCTATATTTATAGTAGAGCTCACTTTATAAGGTGTTTTTTATAGATTTAACGTTATAATTTAACTATGATAAGAGTAAGATTAAATTTAAGAAAAAGGTTAAAGCAAAAGTTTGTGATGTTCACTCTATTGATAAATGCTTTATTTGTCTCATATTTTCTCATAAGAAACACAGGGAACACTTCTAATCAAATTATAGCCAAAGAAATAAATATAGGAGCTGATAATGAAAAATAAACAGTCGCAAAATAAAAAAGAAAATCTTTACATAACATATTACATAGATGCTTTGGCTTCAGAGAGGTCCGCTACACAAAATACTCTGGAAAGTTATCGTTCGGATTTACACCAGTTTGAAGAATTTTTATTAGAAAGCAGCACTACCTTGGTTGGTGTAAACAAAACCAATATTAAAGATTATGTGAAATCTCTATGTACACAAAAAAAATATAAAAGTAGCTCTATATCAAGAAAAATATCCGCTATGAAAAATTTCTACAAGTGTCTATTTAATGACGGAATAATAGATTTTAATCCAGCGCCGGCTAATGATGCTGAATTAAAGAATCCAAAAGTTTCTCGTCCTTTGCCTAAGTATTTAAGTGTCGAAGAAATATTTTTGCTAATGGACACAGTGAGAAAATCAGCAAGCGAATCGAATAAAGAGATAAGCAGTAAAAGGCTATGTGCGATTTTAGATATCCTTTACTCTTCTGGAATGCGTGTTTCTGAACTAATTAATATGAAGTTATATGAAGTGTCACATTTAATAAACAGTAATAACAAAGAATGCTATATAATAATAAAAGGAAAAAGTGGTAGAGAGAGGCAAATTCTTTTTAATGAACAAGCATTGCAGAGCCTTAGAAATTATTTATCAGTTCGTGACAATCTGATCCCTAACGGAAAGGAATCCGATTGGCTATTCCCAGGTGATAAACCTAATAAACCAATTACAAGGCAGAGGGTCGGTCAATTAATGAAGGAGTTAGCAAGAAAATGCAATATTGATGAAAATAAGATCTCTCCACACGTGATTAGGCATTCTTTTGCTACCCATCTACTGGATAGCGGAGCAAATATTGTGTTGATACAGAAAGTTCTTGGCCATACTAACCTTTCTACAACACAAATATATACTCATATTGCTAACGAAAAGTTAAAGGACAAATTAGCTGATTCGCATCCTATTACTCAGATGATCAATAATTAAACTCATTGCTTTTAATTTGTAGTAAAGTTAAATTTAAATAAATTTATGTGAGTTTGTGATTTCAAGTTTATTGTTTAACTTCTTCCTTATATTATGGGAAGTATTCTATACTTTAATTACTCTCCCTGTAATTTTCTTTCCTGAGTGTGTAATAACCATTTTCCTCGTCTGCTCGGTGAGAGTTGTATTGTTCATGCTGCGTTTATTATGTGGCATTAAATATGAAGTGAGGGGAATGGAAAACATTCCTAAGCAACCTTTTATAATTGCATCCAAACACCAATCTCCATTTGAAACATTTATTTTTATACTACTATTTAGAAAAGCGGTTTTTATTTTAAAACGTGAATTGAAATGGATTCCATTCATTGGTTTGCACCTCATAGCGCTGAAAATGATTTTTATTAACCGTTCAGATGGTATCAGTTCTATACGCCATATAATCAAACTAGCAAAAATGCGTATAAAAGAAAATAGAAGCATAATAATATTTCCTGAAGGTACAAGAACGACTATAAACCAAAATATAAAATATCAACCAGGTATTGCTGCTTTATATAGCGTATTATCTGTTCCTGTGTTACCGGTTGCTTTAAACACTGGTTTGTTTTGGCCAAAAAGCATACTTTCTCTGAGAAAGAATCCCGGAAAAGCAGTAATAGAAATATTGCCCCCAATATATCCTGGGTTAAACAAAAATGAATTCTTGCAAAGTTTAGAAAAAATTATTGAAGAGAGAAGCAGTAGATTAACCATAGAAAAAACTGATATTGCAAATTAACAAAAAAACTTTATAATTAAAAGAAAAGTATAGTATTTTAGGTATTAATATATGGCAAATCATAAGAGTGCTAAAAAAATGATAAAGGTAATAGCAAAGCGCACTTTAATAAATAAGATGCGGAAAAGTAAAACTCGCACCTCTATTAGAAAATTGGTTGATATAATCAAGTCTGGCGACAAAGAAAATGTTGTTCTGGCATTTCGGAATGCTGAATCTAATTTACACAAGTGTGTAAATAAAGGTGTTATTCATAGGAATACTGCTGCGCGTAAAATAAGTCGCTTAAATGCAAAAGTAAAAGCATTGATGACCGCTTAATACGGTTAATGTAAAGTTAACTGTATTAATATATACTCTTCAGTTTGTATATTCTGTATAAAATTTAAGTAGCTTAAGTGATGGATAAAAAAGTGCTATTAGAACTAAGTAATGGATTAAAAATCGAGCTACCTGTATTAAGTGGAACAATAGGTCCTGACGTGTTAAATATCAAGGATTTATATAAGACGACAGGATTATTCACTTATGATCCGGGGTTTGTTTCTACAGCTTCATGCTCTTCCACAGTTACATTCATTGATGGAGATGAAGGAGTTCTTAAATATAGGGGACATGATATAGCTGATTTGGCAGAGAATAATAGTTTTACTGCTGTGATTTATTTATTGCTCTATGGTGAATTACCCAGTTCAGAGCAACACAAAAAATTTCTTCTCAAAATACAAAAATTATCCAAAGTATCAGAGCAAGTTACAAATGTAATCAAAGCATTTCCAAAAACTGCTCACCCTATGTCGATTTTAATTGCATGTTTTGCAAGTTTGTCAGCATCTTACCATGAAAAGCATGGCAACAATATCAATGGTGAAGATCTAGATTTTGGAATTTCTGCAATAGCACAAGTTCCTGCAATTGTTGCAATGATTTATAGGCATATCAACAATCAGGAATTCATAAATGCTAACAATGAATTAAGTTACAGTGAAAATTTCTTAAAGATGATATTTGGCGATGCTGTTGATAATGATAAAAGCGCCCTTTTTGCAAAAGCTCTGGATAAAATATTTACTCTCCATGCTGACCATGAGCAAAATGCTTCTACAGCAACTGTCAGACTGGTGGGATCGGCTGGTTCTAATCTGTTTGCAAGCCTCTCTGCAGGAGTTGCTACACTTTGGGGACCAGCACATGGTGGAGCTAATGAGGCAGTTATAAATATGCTAAAAGAGATAGAGCAAAGTGGAGATATAGATAAATTCATCGAAAAAGCTAAAGATGATAAAGATCCATTTAAATTGATGGGATTTGGACATCGTGTTTATAAAAATTATGATCCGCGCGCGCGCATATTGAAAGACGCTTGCCATGAGGTTCTAAGTAAACTAGAACAAAATAATGAATTGCTCAAAATTGCAAAAAAACTTGAAGAAATAGCTTTAAAGGATGAATATTTTATTGTGCGTAAGTTATATCCAAATGTTGATTTTTACTCAGGTATAATAATGAATGCTATCGATATTCCCTCAAATATGTTCACGCCTATTTTTGCACTTGCAAGAACCACTGGTTGGGTTACTCAGTGGTATGAAATGATAAATGATAAAGAAACTAAGATCTGTAGACCAAGGCAACTCTATTTTGGTAAATAAATTTATTTTCACTTCATTAGACTTCTTGCATAACCCAAACTAAGTAGAAAAAAGGTGTCATCTGAGTAGCTGACACTGGAGTAATGCCCTCCTTTGTCATCCCAGTGCCTTGACTACTTGGATCCAGATTGGGCACTAAGTTGGTAAGCATAAAAGTGTTATGTTAAAACACAACGTTCTTGATGGGATTATATGGAAAACTGGATCCCAGTGTCTGGGCACTGGGATGACACCATCTGCCACGCAAATTGCCTGCAAATTGCAATGTTCGTACAGTTGTGGAATGGATCGCGGTATGACGGTTCGTGGCAGCATGACGGTTCGCAGCGGGATGACGATAAGCTCGTCATCCCGCTACTTGTTAGCGGCTAAGAGCTTATCCGCAAACGAAAAAAAGTATAGTATATGAGTTTTAAAAATGGGGTTAGAAATGAGAAAAAAGTATCCTACAGATCTTAGTGAAAGAGAGTGGTCGCTAATAGAGAAACACTTTAGAGTATCATACAAGAAAGGAGGAAGGCTGCTAAAACATAGCAAAAGAGAAGTATTATCGGCAATTTTTTATGTACTACGTACAGGATGTCAATGGCGCTATTTACCGCACGCCATGGAAGACAGTATATGAACAATTTAGGAGGTGGAAAAAGCAAGGAATTTTCGAAAAAATGAACTACGATATCACTAAATATAGTAGGTCAAAAATGGGAAGAAACGAGGAGCCAAGTGCTTGCATAGTAATCTGTAAAAACGACAGAAAAAGGGGGATCAAAGGTTATGATGGGAGTAAAAAAGTAAAAGGTAGAAAAAGGCACATAATCTCGGCTTTGAAAACCGTGCTCAATACTATGCTGCTAAAGCTTACTCAAGGCAAGCTGATAAAGGTGACCAGTATCATAACCTTAAGGAAATTATCTTTATTGCTATAGCAGATTGTGTACTGTTTCCTAATAAATCTGAGTACAAATCAAAGCATACTATTCGAGATGAAGACACTAATGAGCATGATCTAAAAGATTTCTATTTTATATTTATTGAGTTGCCAAAATTTCCAAAGAATAAGGAAGAACAGCTAGAAAGTATAGTGGATCGTTGGTTGTTTTTCTTCAAATATGCAGATGAAACTACGGAAGAAGACTTAAGGAAAATAGCAGAAAAAGCACCAATAATAAAGTTAGCCTACGATGAATTAGACAGGTTTAGCTGGAATGAAAAAGATCTAATAGCGTATGAAGAAAGAATAATGGATCTACGTAAGGAAGAAGCCATCCTTGAATACAGACTTGACCTTGCTGAAGAGAAAGGTATACAAATTGGCGAAGAAAGAGGCATCAAAATCGGTAAAGAGGAAGGAAAAATTGAAGTCGCAAAAGCAATGCTGGCTAATAATGTTGATGTCAACACTATTGTCAAGTTTACTGGCCTTTCTATTAGTGAGATTGAAGAACTAAGTGTGAACGGTTACAGAGTAATTTCAAAGGTATCCGTTCAGCAGAGTGGCAAAATAGGTAGACAAGGTGATCTAAAAAGATAATCATAGAGTAAATGTGAGTTACAATAAATGGTGTCATCCCAGTGCCCAGACACTGGGATCCAGGTTACTATATATGAAAAGTTATTATGTTTATATACTTGCAAGTGAACGAAATGGAACCCTGTATATAGGTATAACATCAAATTTAATCAAACGAATTTGGGAGCATAAAAGCAAAGCCATTTCCGGTTTCACGTCAAAGTACAATGTTAGTAAATTAGTCTACTTTGAGGAGTTTCAAGACATAAATTTAGCAATTAGTAAAGAAAAGCTTCTAAAAAGCTGGCAGAGAAAATGGAAAATAAACTTAATTGAAAAAACAAATCAAGAATGGAAAGATTTATATGATGAAATCGTATCTGGATTCCAGTGTCAAGCACTGGAATGACACCATTTGTTGTGCAAATTACCTTTGCAAACAAATGTTCGTACAGCTGTGTGTCACGCACTTTGCTTCAATATTTGCACATTAGCCACTCCCCTGAACAGATACTTTCAAAGTGCATTTGCAGTTGGAACGGATACATTTAATGAGAGTCCCATTTCACGGTGTTCAAATCTACTCCTTCTTGTACCATCTCCCAAAGTGGGCTCATTTCTCTCAGTCGGCCAACATTTTTAGCAACAAGATCTGCTGCGTACAAAACTTCTTCTTTAGTTGTAAATCGGCCTAGGCCAAATCTAATTGATGAATGCTCAAGGTCATGGCCATTATTTAGCGACCGTACGACATAGGAAGGCTCAAGAGACGCAGACGTGCACGCAGAACCAGAACTTACTGCTAAATCCTTGATTGCCATGATGAGAGACTCACCCTCAACATAGGGAAAGCTCAAGTTTAGGTTGCCAGGAATTCTATTTTCATAATCACCATTTAAAACGATATCAGGAAACGCTTCTTTTATCTTGTTATACAAAATATCCCTTAATTCTTCCACTCTAGTTGTTTCTTTTTTCATTTCTTCTCTAGCAATACGTGCCGCTTCACCAAAACCAACTGCAAGAGGTGTTGGAACTGTTCCAGAACGCATACCTCTTTCTTGTCCACCACCACTAATTAGTGGTATCAGCCTAACACGAGGATTCTTTCTACGGACATATAATGCACCTATTCCCATAGGTCCATAAATTTTGTGGCTAGAGAGACTCATAAGATCAATGCACATCTCATTAACATCAATTGGAACTTTTCCAAAGCTTTGAGCTGCATCTGTGTGGAAAAATATATTATGCTTTCTGCATATTTTACCAATCTCCTTTACAGGCTGAATTACTCCGATTTCATTATTTACCATCATCACTGAAACCAGGATTGTTTTATCAGTAATTGCTTCCTCAAGCTTTAATAAATCTATAATTCCGTTTTGCTTAACAGGCAAATATGTAACTTTAAAGCCTTCATTTTCCAGATGCCGACAAGAATCCAGAACACACTTATGCTCCGTGCAGACAGTTATTATATGATTTCCTTTATTTTTATAAAAGTGAGCAACGCCCTTGATTGCCGTATTATTTGACTCAGTTGCACCTGAGGTAAAGATAATTTCTTTGCTATCTGCGTTCACCAGATCAGCGATATGTTTCCTTGCTTTTTCCACTGCTTCTTCAGCAGTCCAACCAAATGAATGGCTGCGAGAGTGTGCATTACTGAACTCACCAAAGTAAGGTATCATCACCTCTAAAACACGGGGATCTACTTTAGTAGTAGATTGATAATCAAGAAATATTGGTAATTTTATTTTAGCATCATGTATTTTTTTACTTTCAACATTCATAAAGCTACCACAGAGACAAAATTTACAATTATTTTATAGCATTAAAACTTAATTTTTTCAAGATATAATCTTGCATCAACAAACGTTGTCACCAAAGGGATGTGTGTATGACGCTGGTTCACTCTGTGATGGTGTCATGCAAGTAGCTTGACGCTGGAATGGCTTTGTTGCATCGCTAGCTATGATGGATTAAAGATAAAAAAGATGGAGAATATCAGTAGCTTATTATTCTGGTATTTATAACAAGAACGGTCAGTGAATACCTAAATTTGAGTAAAAGAAATTTCACTACCACTCACTAATCCGGCTAAAATTCAAGAATTTCAATGCTTTAGCTATTTTCAATAGAATTAAGTTTATTAATATAAATAATAAATTACTATTCTTAAATTTGATCAGATTGATTGCAAAAAAACAAGATTTTCAATAGGTTGCTTATAATCCTAACTATAGTTAGCCTTTCATAAGTAGCGATGCAACAAAGCCATTCCAGTGTCAGCTACTTTCATGACACCGTCATAAAGGAACCAGTGTCAAGCTACTTTGATGACACCTTTTTTCTGCTTAGTTTAGGTTATGCAGAAGTCTAATACAATTATAGAACAAGCTTAAAAATTCTGGTAAAGTAGTTTTATTTACAAAGAATATGCTACTTGAAATTGAAAAGCGCAGCATAACAAATGCATTGTGGAAGTTACAAGAAGCAGATCAAAGGGAAATCTTAACTCTTATACAGAGATTTGAGTTGCCAGAAGTACTAGCAAGAATATTGGTTACTCGTGGTGTTAACATAGAAAATGCAAGCGACTTCTTATATCCACTAATCAGATTGCTATTACCAGATCCCTTTCACCTTCTTGATATGGATAAAGCTGTTTCTCGTATAATACGGGCAATAAAAAATAATGAAAACATTGCAATATTTGGTGACTATGATGTTGATGGTGCAACGTCGTCAGCATTGATCAACAGGTACCTAAGAGCAATCGGTATACACTCTATAATCTACATTCCAGATCGTGTTGATGAGGGCTATGGATTAAACACAGATGCTTTATTACAACTTAAAAAAAACGGGATCGATTTATGTATTTCCGTTGATTGTGGTACGCTTGCATATCAACCAATAGAAGATGCAAAGGTCTTTGGTCTTGATATTATAGTTGTCGATCATCATCTTGGTACGGAAAAATTACCAAGCGCCGTAGCAGTTGTTAACCCAAACCGCCTTGATGAGAGCTCTCCTTATAATAACTTAGCAGCAGTTGGAGTGTCATTTCTGCTAATTGTTGCTCTTAATAAAAGCCTACGTGAGCAAGGATTTTTTACCAACAAAAAAGAACCAGATTTATTTGATCTGCTGGATTTGGTTGCCCTGGGAACTGTCTGTGATGTTATGCAGATTACCGGCCTAAATAGAGCATTTGTCTCACAAGGATTAAAAGTGATGTCAGCAAGAAAAAACGTTGGCTTGCGTGTTTTATTTGATGCTTTGGGAATCCTTGAAAAACCAAGTGTTTCGCGGTTAGGGTTTAGTATTGGGCCATGCATAAATGCTGGAGGAAGAATCGGAGAAGCATCGCTTGGTGCACGGCTACTTTCTACGGATGATGAAGAAGAGGCACATTCAATCGTGCTAAAATTAATAGATTTGAATAATGCAAGGAAAGTGTTAGAAAATGAGGCTCTCTTAGAAGCCACAGCACAAGCGGAAAAATTTGCCCAATTAGGTGTAAATTTTATAATGGTAAGTGGCAATTGGCACCAGGGGATAATCGGTATAATTGCATCAAGGCTAAAGGAGCAGTTTCACTTACCAACGATAGTGATGTCTTTAAACAATGGAATAGGAAAAGCAAGCTGTAGATCAATTTTGGGAGTTGATATCGGTGCTGCAGTCCTTTCCGCAAAGTTTATAAATTTGATTATTGAAGGTGGTGGCCATAGTATGGCGGCAGGATTTTCAATTAAAGAAGACAAAATAAATGATTTGCATGATTTTTTTACTGAAAGATTTTCAAACTCTATAAATGAGAAAACTTTAAAAGCTGATAGTATAGTAACTGCTAAAGCAATAAACTTGTCTTTATGGAATCAATTGCAACGCTTGGGACCATTTGGAGTTGGGAATCCTGAACCAAGGTTTATTATCCAAGGAGCAAAGATAAGAAAGCCTGAAGTTATAGGAGTTGACCATATAAAATGTTTTATTGCTGATGATAATGTTATGGTAAGAGCTATTGCATTTCGCTCTGCAAATACTCACCTTGGCTCTGCTATCATGCAGGGTAATGTTAAAGCCATTTTGGGTAAAATCTCTATGAATTACTGGAATGGCAATGAATTTGTACAATTTTTAATAGAAGATGTGTTGACCATTAGTTGAGTGTATCTGTTCAGCAGAGTGGCAAAATAGGTAGACAAGATAAACCAAAAAATCAAGAAAAAGTGAGTGTACAACAAATGGTGTCATTCCAGTGCTTGACACTGGAATCCAGCTTTTGATCGAAAATGTGTATCTGTTCAGAGGAGTAGCTAATGTGCAAATATTGAAGCAAAGTGCGTGACACACAGCTGTACGAACATTGCAATATGGCACATAGTAAACGATGTCATTCCAGTGCTTGACACTGGAATCCAGCTTTTCATAATCATCAAAACGTTGTATTTTAACATAAAACGGCTACTTTTATGCTTACCAACTTAATAAAATTCCTGGATCCCAGTGTCAAGCACTGGGATGACACCATTTGTTGTAAACTCACTTTTACTCTATGGTTATACTACCTTGCCGCTATCCTGAACGGACACGAAAATGTTGTATAGTGCACAATCAATTTTTCTGGATCCAAGTAGTCAAGGCACTGCCTTTGTGTTTGAGGCAAAATCGGCTATAACACTTAACATACTGCCTTTGCAAACAAATGTTCGTACAGTTATGTGTCAGCTACTTGCATGACACCATTTGTTGTAAACTCACTTTTACTCTATGGTTATACTACCTTGCCGCTATCCTGAACGGATACCAATAATTACCTATCAACCTCACCAAAAACTATATCGAGTGAGCCAATAATTGCTGCAACGTCGGCAAGCATGTGTCCTTTTGCCATAAAATCCAAAGCTTGTAAATGCGCAAAGCCAGGTGCTCTTATTCGGCATCTGTAAGGTCTATTGGTACCATCTGAAACTATATACACTCCAAACTCGCCTTTTGGTGCCTCAACAGCTGTGTAAGCCTCACCTTTTGGTACATGATACCCTTCCGAATAAAGTTTAAAATGGTGGATGAGAGCTTCCATAGATTTTTTCATCTCCGCTCTTGGCGGTGGAGAAATTTTTCTATCTTCAGTTTTTACTGGCCCTTCAGGCATTTTCTCTATACACTGCTTCACTAAGCTAACAGACTGCCTGATCTCTGCCATTCTAACTAGATAACGGTCATAACAGTCGCCATTTTGGCCGATCGGTATATCAAAATCTAGCTGATCATATATTTCATATGGCTGGCTTTTTCGCAAATCCCAAGCAAGCCCAGCAGCGCGCAGCATTGGGCCACTAAAGCCCCAATCAAGTGCCTGTTTAATTGATATTTCACTAATTCCTACAGTGCGTTGCTTCCATATTCTATTTTCTGTTAAAAGTTCATCAACATCGTCTATATACTTTGGAAATTGCTCTATAAACTTTGCAATATCCTCAATCAAACCTTCTGGAACATCTGCTGCAATTCCACCTGGCCTGATGTAAGCTGCGTGAAACCTTGCACCTGAAGCTCTTTCGTAAAATTCCAGTATTTTTTCTCTTTCTTCAAAGAGCCATAAAAGAGGGGTCATTGCTCCAACATCAAGCGCTTGAGAAGAAACGTTCAGTAAATGATTTAGTATTCTCGTCAGTTCACAAAACAAGACACGTAAATACTTTGCCCTAATTGGAATTTCGCATTGCAACAATTTCTCCACACACAGTGAATATGCATGCTCTTGTGACATTGGTGATACATAATCAAGGCGATCAAAATAAGGCAAAGCTTGAAGGTACGTTTTATGTTCTATTAATTTTTCAGTACCGCGGTGCAAAAGCCCAATATGGGGATCTGCCCTCTCGATTACTTCACCATCCATCTCCAAAACAAGACGCAACACTCCATGTGCAGCCGGATGCTGAGGGCCAAAATTTAACATCATTGTCTTTAGATCAGGCATATCCGATAGTTTAAGATATTAGAATTGTATAGACTGAAGTACGTTGAAAGTCAATTAAAAACCCTCAGTTATATAATTGACATTGGTTGCAACATTATGTAATAATGAAGGATTACATCAATGAAGAGGATTATCATGCCTGATCAAAAAAAGTTTGCATCGTATGCATTAATAACCATAGGGTCCGTAGGGCTTATAGCCAATACCATAGCTTTTAAGTATTGTTCTAATTTATCGCCCTTGATTGCAGGGGGAATGATTGGCTCTATGATCCCGCTATTTGGATGTGCTGTTATTGGCGTTTTATTGCTTATGGATAGAATCCTTCTCAGAGCTTGTCCGGAAACTGGTAAACTCAAGCATATTCCCTCCTTAACATAACCCTACTCATAGCCAAGTATATGAAATTTTCAGTGGATGTTGTAAATATTCCTTTGATAGCCTTCTATTCCTCAAGCAAAAGTCCTTTCTACAACCCATCTTCTTGACTGTACTTTAAACCCCTGTTCCCTCATTGGTAGTAGTTCAGGTGGTGTGTCTTTGTATACCCAAAACCTACATGGAGGCCTTTTAACAATTTCAATGTCTATTCCGTACTCTTTTTCTATGTACTCCTTTAAATTTCTTCCTTGATACCCCATATCAGACCACATTTTCTTAACGTTAGTATATTTTTTCCTCATATTATCCAATGCTACCATCTCTGTCATTTTCACTAGCAGCACCCACATAACAGCCTAATATAAAACCCTGAGATTATGTGCCTTTTTCTACCTTTTACTTTTTTACTCCCATCATAACCTTTGACCCCCCTTTTTCTGTCGTTTTTACAGATTACTATGCAAGCACTTGGCTCCTCGTTTCTTCCCATTTTTGACCTACTATATTTAGTGATATCGTAGTTCATTTTTTCGAAAATTCCTTGCTTTTTCCACCTCCTAAATTGTTCATATACTGTATTCCATGGCGTGCGGTAAATAGCGCCATTGACATCCTGTACGTAGTACATAAAAAATTGCTGATAATACTTATCTTTTGCTATGTTTTAGCGGCCTTCCTCCTTTCTTGTATGATACTCTAAAGTGTTTCTCTATTAGCGACCACTCTCTTTCACTAAGATCTGTAGGATACTTTTTTCTCATTTCTAACCCCATTTTTAAAACTCATATACTATACTTTTTTTCGTTTGCGGATAAGCTCTTAGCCGCTAACAAGTAGCGGGATGACGAGCTTATCGTCATCCCGCCGCGAACCGTCATGCTGCCACGAACCGTCATACCGCGATTCATTCCACAACTGTACGAACATTGCAATTTGCAGGCAATTTGCGTGGCAGATGGTGTCATCCCAGTGCCCCTATGATGTCATCCCAGTGCTTGACACTGGGATCCAGCCTTTTCATAATCATCAAAACGTTGTATTTTAACATAAAACGGCTACTTTTATGCTTACCAACTTAATAAAATTCCTGGATCCCAGTGTCAAGCACTGGGATGACATCATAGAGGCGCTGGGATGACACCCTCCTGCTAGACAATGTTCGTACAGTTGTAGATTCATTCGCGGTATCTCTAGATCCCGCTAACACGTAGCGGGATGACGGTTGTCAGGGTGTCATCCTAGTAGTGTGACACTGGTTTCCTCTATAATGGCGTCATTCCAGCGCCCCTATGATGTCATTCCAGTGCTTGACACTGGAATCCAGCCTTTCTGCAATCTCATCGAAAACGTTGTAACCACTTTCTATGATAGTTTGCTTGCTCACAAGCAAACTTTCCTGGATCCCAGTGTCTGGGCACTGGGATGACAAAAAAAGGAGCACTGGAATGACACCATTTGTTGTGTTTAACAAAGTTCGTACTTAGCTTCATGTTAGCTATAAATATTTAAGAAACTTACCAAATGAAAAAAAAGGCAAAAGAAACCCTGGTCATTGTCTATTTTCAGTATTGGCGTTTTTTAAGTCTTAAACACTGCAATTTAGCTGCTTTTAAGTGCAACTAACCTTAGCTAAAATGTTTAAGAAATTTACTAAGCAGAAAAAAAGGCAAAAGAAACCCCGTGGTAATTAGTGTTCACTCTCTAATCCTTCAAATTGGCGTACTATACTGTCTTAAACGACTTATAAGCGCGTTTCAGCTTATATGGGTAAAAACCCAGAAATATTGTGAAGACATAAGGTGCACATAGTGCGAAAAATTAAAAATAAGACGCCAACTACGTTGTTTTTTTGCTGTTTAATCTGCACAGATGAAGATAACTGAATACCTTCAGTTTCATGATAAGGGGGCTGGCGAAATGTGTCAAGGAAGTTTTTCGTTTCTATCAGCTACCTAGATGACAGGATTGCTCTTGAATTTGTATAGCTACATTGTCGGTAAATCTAAATTGCTTTAATAATTTTGATTGAAAAATAGTTTTTCTATTATATAAATGCTACTTTAGGGTAATCAAAATGGAAAACGATAAATATAGCCTAGGTTTAAGAGTTATCCATTGGTTGATGGCTGTTTTTATTATCGGTATGCTTTGTTCTGGACTTTATATGAAAAGCTTACCACTTAGCAATGAAATTAAGTTCAACATATACGTTATTCATAAGGCTTGCGGTATCACTATTCTTGGATTAATCATAGTATGCATATTTTTTCGCGTCTTTACTTATGTTCCACCACTTCCAGCAAATTTTTCTCGGTTTGTAATCAATGTAAGCAAAACAGTACACTTTGGTTTGTATTCTTTGATGGTGCTAATGCCACTATCTGGCTATGTTATGTCTTCTGCTTCTGGCAAAAAGATCAAGTATTTTTTTCATATCCCTTTGTTGATTAATCAAAACAAAGACCTAGCTAACACGGCTAATGAGCTACATTCGATGCTTGCATATTTTATGGTACTCTTTATAATCTTACATATACTTGGCGCCTTAAAGCACACATTTATAGATAAACAAAACATTTTTAAACGTATGATATAGGTTGTATGTTAAGTAGCCTCTGGAAAAAAGGAACAGATTTTCTTGGCAGTGAGTTTGCGATAATGGGTGGTGCTATGAGCTGGGTTTCAGAGAGAAACTTGGTTTCAGCAATCTCAAACGCTGGCGGTTTTGGTGTGATTGCATGTGGTGCAATGTTTCCAGACTTACTGGAAAAGGAAATCATAGAGACACAAAAATTAACTAACAAACCATTTGGTGTAAACCTAATTACTATGCACCCAAAGTTGAGTGAGTTGATAGATGTGTGTATTGAAACGAAAGTAAGCCATATAGTGCTTGCTGGCGGATTACCAACGAAGCCTAATATAGAAAAAATTAAGAGTGCAGGCATTGAAGTTATGTGCTTTGCACCAGCATTAAGCCTTGCGAAAAGGTTAGTAAAAATGGGAGTAGATGCGTTAATAATAGAAGGAATGGAAGCAGGTGGGCACATAGGGCCAGTTAGCACTTCTGTTCTTGCACAAGAAATATTGCCTCATTTTAAAAATGAACAAATACCAGTGTTTGTTGCAGGTGGAATAGGCAGAGGCGAAGTGATAGTTAATTACTTAGAAATGGGAGCAAGTGGCTGTCAAATAGGCACATTATTTGTCTGCACTAATGAGTCGATTGCCCACAAAAATTTTAAGGAAGTATTTATTAAATCAGCCGCACGTAATGCAATACCTTCTGTACAGATAAGTGCTGATTTTCCTGTAATTCCAGTAAGAGCTATAGCCAACAAAGCAAGCGATGACTTTATGAAGCGTCAAAAAGAAGTTATTGATGAATACCAAAAGGGACAGATCTCAAAAGAAGATGGGCAGCTTGAAATAGAAAAATTCTGGGCTGGAGCTTTAAGAAGAGCAGTAATTGATGGAGATGTTGAAACGGGATCTTTAATGGCTGGCCAAAGTGTTGGCATGGTTGATAAGGAAAAGCCTGTAAAAGAAGTAGTGAATATGTTAGTTCAACAGGCAAGTAATTATATTGATAGCAAATCTGTAGAAGTAGAAAACCCAGTAATTAGAAAGCAAATGGTTAAGTGACTTTCCAATAAGCAAATTATCCATATATGGCATAATTGCCCAGTTTTAATGTAAAATTAACGCTAAAGAGGTATCTATACATTTTATTATGTATGGAGGAATGTTATGCTAAGTCCTTTAAAAAAATCTCAGAATAATACAGGAGATATTAACCGACAATTGCACAACACTATATACAAAAAGGTAACAAAAAAAACACATAATCATGAAAGCCCAAAAAAAAATGGAGATGGAACTATCAAAAAATGCATAGAGTTGTTCAAGAAAGAGGCTAATCCTAATGTATTAATTGAATTAGAAAAATCACTGAAAGAGCAAGAAGAATCTTATAATTATTACACCAAAAACTTTCTTCCAGTGTTGGAAACAGGAGTAATGGAATTAGAGGTCAAACTTCCAGTATTTAACAATAAAATAGAACAATCACAAAGATCACCAACAAGAAGAGGGAAAATATTAGAAATAATTTCAGGGATTATTAAAAGGAGCAGCAATAAAGATTCAAAAATAGAAGAACAACCTATTAATTCCATAAAAAAAGAGATCCCAGTGTCAAGCACTGGGATGACAGAAAATAATGTAGAAAGTCCAACTAAAGAAGAAGTATGTGCTAGTGACTCAGATAGTGGAGTAAGTTCACGCAAACCGAGTGAAGAAAGTTTAGAATCACCAATAAGTAGTAGAAGGAGCAGTATGAGCTCAATATTAAGCTCTGCTGGAGAAAATAACGATCCGCAAAAAGAGAATGAGAATCAAATGCAACCAGAGCAAGCTGCACCAGAAGAGCCACAGGTGTCATCCCAGTGCTTGACACTGGGATCCAGAGAAAAAGAAAGTATGGATCCAAATAGTCAAACTACTCAGATGACAGGCAGTCGGATACAAGATTCAACGCAATCCGAAGAAAAAAAGGACAAAAAAAATACCATTACAACTGTGCAGAAACTTCCTGTGAATGAGAAAAAGGGTGAAGATATTCCACTTAAACAACCCAATAACAGAAATCTTCACGTTGCATTTGTAGCAGGTTGTGCTCTCTCCACAATAGGGTGCATTGTTGCAGGAGCAATGACATCAGGATTGATAGGAGCAGGACTACTTGCTATGGCTGCAGTGTTTGCTATAGCAGCAGTAGCTGAATTGCATTCAAACTTCCTATCAAGTAAATTAATATCCATTAATGTGAGTCCTCTTGTTGATGATAAAGAGCTTACAGCATGTTCACAGCGGTAAAAATTAAATATGTGTTACTTGTAGTGGATAAGTGAATTCAGTTCTTGCCTATTGATATAAAAGTTGTTATATTTGAGGAATGTTTAAAAGGTGTTTAGTTGATGCGCATTCAATTGAATAAAGTTTTGGTTTTTATAGCCTTATTAAGTTTCATTTTTGCATCATATTCTAGCGAAGCAAGTTCGGTGAGTGATGAGTTAAAGGATGTACAAGAAACGGTAAAAAATTTTATTTCTTCATTTTCAATTAAAGATACTGTAGAAAATATGAGTCCTTCAACAATCATAGGGTTGTGTATAGCTGCGGTGATACTTGCAGTAGTGTTCAGAGGTCTAATCTTTTTTATGATAATGTTTGGTGTACTGGTCCTGATGTTCGGTAGTACAGAAAAGGCAACAGACTACTTAAAAGAAAAATTTAACTTTGCAAAAGATATAAAATTACAATCCGATAGCGAAAAAAAAGATAAAAATTAAGATAGTATTTTTATCTTTTTTAATTATCTTTATTGAATACGCATATGCAGCTAAAAGTACCAGCAATTAACTCTAAGTTTGAAAAAAAGAACAACTTAGCATTACTAGAAAGCATTGATTTAGATTTCATTCCGTATGCTTGTCATTACGATGAAGAAACCATACTAACAAAACAGGGAGAATTGTTAAAAATAATCAAGTTAGAAGATTATTCTTCTGTTGATAACTACAGCGACCTTAGAACTGAAATTAGAAAAAGCATATCAAAAAATATTAATAGCCTATATTTTACCGTTTGGATTCATACCGTTAGAAAGCGCAATAAGTTGAGCTTAAAATGGAATAAAACTGAAGACTTCTCTGATAAGCTACATTCAGCGCGGTTTGATAAACTTACTGATAGTAAATTACAGTATATAAATGAATTATATATTGTAATATTGTTTAGCGATTTTGGCAAGCATACTAATAATTCATTTTTTTTTAATAGAATAAAGAATAAGCATAAGCTGTCTTTACAAGGAAGCCACCAGGAGTTGCAAAAGATAACTGACTTAATTCACAGTGATTTAGGACCTTTTGGAGCTAAAAAACTGGGTCTAAGATTTAGTGAAGGTAAAATATATTCTGAAATGATAGAATTTCTCCACTATATTGTTACATTAACGCACAAAGATTATCCAATACATGAAGGGGACCTGTCGCAATATATTAGAAATTTTAAAATAGCTTTTGGTTTTAATACGTTTCAAACAATATTTGAAAGTCAACAGAAATTTGGCTCTATTTTCAGCATAAAGGAATACCGGGAAATCTCTTTAGGCAATATAGATAGATGCTTGCAGCTTGAATCTGAATTTATCATTACAGAAATAATGATATTTACTAGTAATAGTAAGGCAATAAAAGAATTTAACAAACAAATTAACATGCTGCAAATTAGTGAGGATAATACCTTACTTAAAAATTCAGGAATTGAAGAAATAATAGAGCTTGAAAAGACCTCTAGTATAGACTTTTGCCAACAGAAAATTATTTTTACAATATTTGCAGACGATAGGAATAAGTTAGCCGAAAATATTAGTGATTTATCTTCTATAATGTCATTAATTGGCTTCATGATATTTAGAACTGATTTACATATGGAAAGTCATTTTTGGGCACAACTTCCGGGCAATTTTACTTTTATTACACAACCGAAAAATATATTAGCAAAGTATGCTTGCAGTTTTGCTATGCTGCATGATTTTACGTCAGGTACATTAAAAGGAGGAAGGTGGAAAGAAGCGGTAACAGTTTTTTTCTCAAGAGAAAGAAATCCTTACTTCTTTAATTTCCATGGAAAAAGAAATAATGGCCATACTACGATACTTGGAGCTCCAAATTCAGGCAGAACTTCACTCATTAATTTCCTATTATCAGAATCAAGAAAGTTTAACCCAAGAACTGTCATATTGGATAACACTGGAAAGTCGATAATTTTTACTAAAGCAGTGAGTGGTAAATATTACATAATCGATCCAAAATATAAGGACAAAAGCCTAAAATTTAATCCACTAAACATTGAAGATAGTGCTTCCAATCGCAATATGTTGGTTGAACTGATCAGAAGAATGGTAGCCGATACGAGCTTGGTGGACGTAGAAGAAAAGATAAGAAAAATTGTGGATTCTATATTTGCTATACCCAAGGAATCACGTTCTATTTCACAAATTTCTGAGGTGCTTTTGCTCTTGGGGGGTAAGGTAAGTAGATGGTGTGACGGTGGTGAGTTTGCTTACTTATTTCAAGATGGTGATGAATCAGATATTGACTGGGAAACAAAAATTATATCTCTCAACACCGCAAACCTTACAAAACAAAAGGAATGTATGTCCGTGATACTTTACTATTTTTTATATTCTTTTGAGGCAAAATGTGATGGCTCGCCTGCAATACTTGTTTTGGATGAAGCATGGGAGATAAGTAATGTTTTTCCTACAGAGAAAGAGTTTGATAACTGGATGCAAAGAATGACGGAACTAAATGTTGTGGTAATCTTAAGTACTGAAAATTTAAATCTCGCATTTGCTAGCAAATTTACTCAATATTTAGATAAACATGTTGATACAAGAATCTTGATGCCGAACATCAATGCAAATAGATTATACATGAAGGCATTTTCTTTATCAAAAGAGGAGCTGAATATAATTCTGCAGACGCCAACACAGGAAGGTTTATTTTTGATAAAGCAGTACAAAGGATTAGTAACTTTAAATTTAGATTTAAAGAATATGCAAGAAATACATGTACTTTCAGCTAACAAAGAGACTATAAAGTATATGTACGAGGCAATAAAGGAAAAAGGAGAAGAAGTTAATGAGTGGTTACCGGTGTTTTATGAGAAGTGTAAAGCTTAATTTCTTATTGATATTCTTTTTGATACTTGGTCTTTCGTATCAAGGATATGCTGATTGTCCGCCTCTTGTAGAGAGTAATACTACACTTGAAGCTGGAGGCAAAAAAGCTTTGGAGGGTTTTTTAGCAATTTTTACTTTTGGTACTAAAGGTAGTTTTAAAGTTGATGAAAAGCTATACCAATATATTACAGTAAGACAAGTAAAAGACCAAGGAATTGATGGTTATTTTAATCCAAAAATTCAAGTCTGTGATTACGAAGAAGAAGAAAATTGTTATATATTACCTAGTGGAACATCCTGCCGCCAGATATATGGTACACAAGATACAGGAGGTGGAGTCTCCGCAGCAGTGTTTATCGATTGGGAAGGAGATAAAACATCTGTTAATGCAAAAATAGCAGATAGTCTTGAGTGGGAATGGGCAGACAATGTTACTGATGAAGAAAAAACGAAGTTTGCTAAGTCTCCTAAAATATGTGCTTGTAGCCAAAAAGGTGCTTGTATGAGCGGTGGTTCTGCATGGTTTTCAAGAGTGGTTCAGGGAGAAAATATTTTCCGTCCAGGGGATATGGAAGACGTTTGTGATACTTGTTCATCATGGAGTGAAGGAAAGCAAAAGATAAAATGTGCTCCTATACTACTTGCACCTGGCCCACCTCCGTTCTGTGAACAACTTGCGATGTCACCTCCACAAGTTAGAATTGTTCCTATAACAGATAAAGACAATGATTACTTTAATCCTAAGGTTAAGGTAATCATTGGTGATCTGAAAGGAAGAGACGGAGAGATTGGAGAAAAATTAGATTTTCCTAAAGAGTATGGAAAAGATAAAGCTAAGGAGCGCCCTATTAAAGACAAATATGGCACCACGTATGACTTCAAGACCTATAGAGAAAAAGATAAGCTCTGTGCTGAATACCTTGGTATAGATGAAAAAAATCCACAGTTCGTCCGCTGCTTCCCGGCACCACCTGCTCCAGAACCTAAGGTAGTGAAGGTAGTAAATGGAAATACGTTAGAAATAGAAATGAAGATGAGCGAGAGCACTTGTACTTATGAAGCACGTGGAATCTACAGTAATGGTTCCTGTACTTTTAATGTTAATACCGACCTCAACTATCCTATAAATATTGGTCCTCTATCTTTAAAAGTAGTAAAACCAGCAATAGTAGCAAAAACAACTGATAGTAATATTGATAATATTATAGAAGGTATATTAGAAAGTAATCCGCAACAATTTAAAGTTCTGAAAGAATATGGCTATGTTCCTGATATTGAAACGGAATGTGAAGAGTTTCAGGGGGATAAGTGCAAATTGAACAACTTAGGACAACTAGAAATAGAAGTAAAGTATAAAGGAAATTCTAACAGTAAAATGCTTTGTCTTTCTGGATGGCAGCCAGAACCAGAGGAGTTTGTTCTTAAAAGAGAAAATAAAATAATACCACTAAAATTAAAGGGAACAAGATATACTAAATACAATGCTGTTTACTCCAAGGAATCAAATCGGTTCTATTATCTTCCAAGCAAGGAAAGGGAAATAGTTGAACTTTTGAAAAAACCTCAAGGTTGGTTGGATAAAATAATATTTAATAAGCAAGGGTATGTTTTCTTCCCTGATGAAAATGAGCAGGAAAAGGGAAAATGCAGTTACTGCGTGGATTATGATAAAGACATAGATGAAAAATTTATAAACAATAAAGTCAAAGTAGTATACAAATTGACGGATGTAGAGCAATATTTCGATAAAAAAGATAATAGTCCATTTTACTTAGAGCACGAGGAAGTGGATTGTAAAGATAAGGATGGTAAAGTATTAAGAGATGAAAAAAATGAAGTACAAAAGTGTACACAATTAAAAGATCAACTGATTAAAGCAGATAGAACAGAGGTCTTTTACGCTGATAAATTGTGTAGGTTAGATTTAGAAGGTCTCAAAGAGAAGTTAAAAGAAAAATTAAAAGAGAAATCAAAAGAGATAATCGAGAAAGAACCGGAAAAAAAGAGCGAAAAGTCCCACGATTTTGGAAGTGGAAATCATGATGTGGATGGCTCACAAATAACATCTAGCCGTGTTGAAATAGAAGTGTGGGGATGTGGTGAAGCAGGTCACATAAAAGATACGCCCAGTTTCTGCGGATCTTATGTAGATGATGCCACCAAGAAGAATGCCTGTTCCACTGAAACTAGAGCAGGAATGCCAGGAGATTATATTAAAGCTGAATTGGAAATTGATCTTGATTATCCTATCTTTGACATTGAAGCTTCAGAGGGAGGAGGTAACAGAGAAAAGAGATACACAGATAAGGATGGGGGTCCTATTTTTATAAGAAAGTGTCGTGTAGGCAAACAAGAGTGCAAGGATTTAATCACTATGGGAGGTGGAGGTATCTATAAAGAGTATGAGTATAAAGGTCGGTATAGGGATTATATGGAAACAATAATTGATGATAGTGTAAAATTAAAAGAAAAAACCACAACAACAGGATTGCGGGATACTGAAGATAATAGGATAGCATATATAGAAAATGGTGAAATCAAGTATGAAACAGTAGAATGTAGAGAGGGTTTTAGAAGCAGTAAACCTGGTGCAGGTGGTTGCATTGATAAAAGCAAAAGAATTTATGGTAAAGGCTCTGCAGGGCAGGTGAAGATAACGCCTATTATAAAGGGATTTGACAAAAACATAATAAAGGATGCTATTGAAAAAAGAATAGGAAATCAATATGATCCCGGGGAGGTTAGGGATTTCTCGAGGAGTGAGTTTGACACGAGTTTAACTAAGATGATTGAAGAGGAACTCAAAAAAGAATTGTTAAGGTAAAAAGATATAGCTCTGAAAATTATGCTCTTGTTTTAATAATTAATTAAAGTAAAGTGTGTAGTAAATGGTGTAATTGCTGTATCTTAACAAAAAGGTATAACGAATGTAAGAGGAGGGTGCTTTATGTCTCTAAAGAATAAAATTTCTGAGTTAATAGAACAACAATTTAGCATTAAATACCATGACAATTATTTGGCTTACACTATACATAAGTGGGCTGCAAGTGAAATATCTAATTCTATTGCTTTTTGCATAATTGGTTGTGGAAATTGCAAGATTGGATATCAAGATGTTGCAAATTCATTCAACATAACAAAAGAAGAAATTGATCAAGGTAATATTGCAAGCATAGAAAGTAAAATAAAAAGCGAAGCTGAAAAATCAGGTAGCGAGTTTCTTAAGTTGATTTTTAGAATGGATCAATCGCTAAAAGAGCAGAGTGAAAAGTCTATTGTACAAATTTTAGATTCATCCGCTGAGGAGATGTTAAAAAGTTTCTGTGATAGCCCTGTACAGTCTCCAGAGCATGAAGAAGTCAGTGCATCCTCTGCTTCACCTGCTACAGAAGGCTCAGAAATTACTGTTAATCCAGATCTTTTGCCAACCTAATCAACCCCGTATATATGTTTTTTTTGTACCCATGCTTTACGTTTTGGGGTAGAAAGAAAACACCACTCTTTGTTGCACTTTTCTATTTTCATTACTACAAACTTGTCTATTTTCATAGTAATCTTGCTGTCTACACTCTGTTTTTGATATCCATAAGTATCTTCTTTTATCATTGCGTGGTGCTTATCACTAAGAAGATTGCCTTTTATCCATCCGCAGTCTTCATGTATATCACAGACCTTTTTCCAACTCTCAAACTCTTCTATCACTTTCAGGGGCAGATTTTTGCAAGTGTATATCCATTTTACAGGATAGTGAAACCCTGGCCCCGTCCTCATGTTGATCTTATTTGATTTGGTTGAAACAAAGTTGCTAGCAAACAAGCTATGGCTAAATAATAAAAACAATAGGATAATAGTACTGCCCAGTGTCACGCACTGGGATGACGTGAAGGATAGTGTAACAGACTTATTCATCATAATTCACGATTAGATTGACATAAGATAAAGAGTAAATTAAAAATTGAATAGATCTTTAAATGCAAAATCAATGCCTATAGAAATATTAATGCCTGCTCTTTCACCGACAATGAGCAAAACTGGAGGAAAAATTGTAAAGTGGCATAAAAAAGAACAAGACAAAGTTGAAGTAGGCGATGTAATTGCTGAGATAGAGACTGATAAAGCCATAATGGAGTTTGAATCTGTAGATGAAGGAGTTTTAGCAAAAATTTTAGTAACAGAAGGAACAAGTGGCGTGCCTGTAAATCAACCGATAGCTCTAATGCTGGAAGAAGGAGAAGATAGCAGTGTGCTTAATAACTATACCTCAACTTCCATCAATAGTGCAGTTAAAAAGGAAGTGACAAAAAGTGCTGTTGATAATCAAAAATCAGAACACCAAGATTTAAACGGAAAGCCAACAAGTCATTCTTCGGTGTCATCCCAGTGCTTGACACTGGGATCCAACTCCTCAATGTCATCCCAGTGCTTGACACTGGGATCTAGAAAAGAAGCATGGATCCCAGTGTCAAGCACTGGGATGACAGAGGGTTATGTAGAAGGTAGAATAAAAATAAGCCCATTAGCTAAGAAAATAGCTCAAAATGAAGGGGTTAATGTGCAGCAATTAAAAGGTACAGGACCATATGGTCGCATAATTAAGGCTGATGTGTTGGAGTCTTTAGGCAGTGGTATACGCACTGAAAGTCCTGAGAAAGATACCATAGTTGAAGTAAGCAACATACGCCAAGTGATAGCGCAGCGCCTGACTGAATCAAAACAGAATGTTCCACATTTTTATTTAACTATAGACTGCCAGGTTGATAAGTTAATATCGTTAAAAAACGAGATTAACTCAGCAGATGAAAACAATAAAGTAACAATCAATGACTTAGTAATAAAAGCTGTGGCCTTCAGTATGAAAAAATTTCCTGATATAAATTCTTCGTGGATAGATAATAAAATACTTAAATACTCGAATGTAGATATTTCAATCGCAGTAGCACTTGAAGATGGACTAATTACCCCTATAGTAAAAAATGCTGATAAAAAGGGTATTTTATCTATATCAAAAGAAGTGAAAGATTTAGTAAGCAGAGCAAGATCTGGAAAATTGAAACCTGAAGAGTTTCAAGGAGGTGGGTTTACTATTTCTAATTTAGGAATGTTTGGTATAAAAGCCTTCAGTGCTATAATCAATCCGCCGCAATCTTGCATTATGGCAGTTGGTGCATCCAAAAAACAACCAATAGTTATAAATGAAAAAATAGAGATAGCTGAGATAATGACAGTAACACTTTCTGTTGACCATAGAGCAGTTGATGGAGCATTAGGAGCAAAATTTTTAAATGCCTTTAAGCATTATATAGAGAATCCTCTGGTGATGTTTATTGAAACTGCGGTAACCTATTAGCATTGTTATTACAAAATTAATACCTCTAAGTTTATAATTCTACTAGTTAATAGGCTTAGAGGTAAAAAAATGAATACTACAGTAGAAAAAAATAATCCAAAAATTTTTCCTAAAAATGAAGGAAAGGTTAATTCAAAAGGCATGGTTGCTCCACCTGTTCCTCCGAAATCTTCCCAAGCTAAATTTGCTGGAATAAGAGCAATTTTTGAGCAAAATGCATCTCATTTCCAAGCAAATGATAGTAATAAAACAGTGAGTAGCAATCTTGGAAGAACATTTGGCCCAACAATGCAAAAACTCATGGAAGACAACATTCATAGCACTTCTAACAAACAACGCCGCGATTCAGGGGATAGTGGTATCAGTGATGTTAGTAGCAGTACTCTTGATAAAAAAGCTAAAGCTTATAATCCTCTTGATTGGAATCCAATCTATCAAGGTAAAAAGCGTTTTAGTTTAGACAATATGTCGAGCAACTCGTCTTCGTACAGTGAAAAAAGTAATATTTCAGATATAAGCGATAAGTCTAATAATTCAAACATTGTTAGATGTAATATTACTAGGAGTAACAGTAAGGAGGACCTTCATAAACCTGATGCTTCACATAATGACAAATCTGCAGGTAAAAAATTATCTAATGTCAATGTAAGCGAATTAATCAGAAAGTTTGAACAAGGTAGTGACATAGTAAAAGGGCGTTAATCAAATGTTACCCTATCCTTGTATATGCAAAGGTAGGGTATCTTTTTAAAATATTATGTCCTTTATAGCTTTGTTAATTTTTGACTCCTTCTCTGCAAAAGCAGCTTCTAGAGAGGTTTTAAGTTTTTCCCATTCCTCTTGACCATTTATGTGGGTTAAAATTAAAGATTTATATTCATTTTCAATTTTTTCCAAGGATCTTTGACATGAGGAATCTAGTTCCTCATATATATCAATATTTATTGATTGCAGTATTACCAAAAATGCAAACAAATTCGGATCAGGTAGTTCTTCCTTTATATAATTCAGAAGACATAGTTTTATTTTTTTTGCGCAATATTCTATTGTTTTCAGCGATAGTGATAGGCTTTCTGCATAAAGTATAAAACTATCTATAATCAAATTTTTTGATTTTTTCGGTAATTTAATATTTTCAAATAGTTCTTTTGTAAATTTTTCTATCGGTTGTTTTGGTAAATGTAAAAAGAGATTAGTAAAAGATTTTAGGTCAAAATTCGGTCCAAGTATTGTGCTGATTGCTCTCTGTACATTACTCTTATCTTTACTTACAGAAATAATGAAAACCAGCCCCTCCACATCAAGCATATGCTTTATAGATTCCAAAAAATCGACAACGAATTTAGGACGGCACACATCAAGATTATCCACCATTATATAAATGTTTTTGTCTTTTCTGATTTTATTAACCACATCCGCTAACTGTGTTTTAAAATCTCTAGTACTCTCTTTTCTTCTTTGGAGAAGACTTAATTCACTCAAGACAAAACCTATGTCTTTTTTATCAGCCTCTTTTGCAGCATCAAGAAATACTGAAAGCATAGCAAGTGGAGATTTACTGATCAGCTTTCCTATTGTGTTTAGAGAAAACAGTTCTTTGTTTATGTTCTTGAACTGTTGTATAACGCTTCTTTTTACTTTATACGATGCAAATAAATCTTCAAATAGGAAATTTAAAAAAGAAGGAAGCGGTTGATCCAGTGCATTGATATCCCATGCGCTATAATAAGCTGCAATTTCATTTTGTTGCTTTAGCTCTTTTACCCATTCTTTCAAAAAAAACGTCTTGCCCCATCCATCATATCCTTCTAAAGATATTATTGTAAAAGACTTATCAATTGTTTTAATTATAGTGTTGAATTTACCTGAAAATTGCTTATAGTTTAGACGGTCATTTTCCCAAGCCACCACTTTAAGTGGTGGTGCTGTTTCTTTCTTCTTGAACGTTATTAACGATACAAGTTTTTTAAAGCACATACCTTATTTTATATTTAACTCATATTCTTGTCTTGAAGTAAGTGCTATCCTCAGCGTTCCTTCATCTAGGTAGTCAATTTCTCCGCCCATTGGTATGCCGCAAGCAAGACGTGATATTTTCACATTCAAGTTTTTTAGCAATTCAATTATATATTGTGCAGTAACTTGGCCCTCTAATGTCGGATTAATTGCGATAATTATCTCTTCAATTTTAGACTCCGTCACTCTTTCCAGAATAGTATCAAGGTTAAGTTCTTTTGGACCTATGCCGTTTATTGCAGACAATCTGCCACCCAAAACATGGTATAAACCTGAATATATATTTCCTTTTTCAAACGCCCATAGATCACCCAATTCTTCTACTACACACAGTAACTTAGTGTCACGTTTTGGGTTAATACAAATAGAACAAGGTGACTTAGTATCTAGATTTCCGCAAACTTCACACTCTATTATAAGATCTGCTAGCTCTTTAATCAAAGATGCAAGTGGTAGCATAACTTTTTCTTTATTTTGGAGTAAATGTATAACTAACCTGCGTGATGATGATGGCCCTAAACTTGGCAATTTAGAGAAAGCATGAACTAGATTTTTTATGTTAATGTTCATTCAATAAATTCAGAATAGGCAGTAAAATGGTAACATCAAACCCTTTGTAAAGAAAGTGGTAAGTTTCTCTTGATCCACTTTGATTAGCTATAGAAAAAATTTTTTACTCTAACGCAAAAAATTACTTCCGCATACTTAAAGCCTGATTATAATAAACTTCTTGCATAACCCAAACTAAGTAGAAAAAAGGTATCATCCGAGTAGCTCTCCTTTGTCATCCGAGTAGCTGACTACTTGGATCCAGCCTTTCCATCCAAGACGGTGTCATTCCAGTCTGGAATCCAGAAGAAAGAATGGTGTCATGAAAGTAGCTGACACTGGGATCCAGGAAAGTTTGCTTATGAGCAAGCAAACTGAGTTGGTGAGTATAAAAGTATAGCTAACGCGAGCTCTACGTCATACCGCGATTCATCGCGGTATCTCGGCCGCTAACAAGCAGCGGAATGACGGTTTTTCAAATTGTCAGTAAATCTAAGTCAGTTTAGCTATAATTTCCTAAGTTTGCTCACAATCTCTTGACTTGACACATATGTTTTTTTTAAACATTCCCAAATGTTACTATCTTCCTCCTTTTCCTTTCTCAATTTGTGCAACCATTTCCTTTACATTTGCATGCGTGAGAAGGGAATTTTTGCTGACATGAGATTTTGCTGCTGTTAGGTGATTCATTGCAGATCTTTTATTTCCTGTTGGAAATGAATGAGATTGTTTTTTCTTCACACCGATATCCGCTTGTGCTGCTGGGGTGGTTTTGCTTTCAGCAAGCCGTACATTAGCATTTCCTTTTACTTGATTTTGCTCAAATTTTTCTTTTAATGCCTTTACTTTACTGCCCATCTCGCGATTAGCTCCTCCTTTCATAGTAGCTGCTGCTACTTTTGGTATCGCCTTACCAGCAGCTTTTTGTGCTGATTTCCTATTGTCTTGATTTTCAGATTTTAGTGGTACTGTAGGTTTACTTTCAACTGATTTTTTCCCTACTACTTTTGGCTCTGTGTTTACTTTTTGGCTTAGATTTTTAGGCTTTGGCGGTACTGCAGGTTTATCTTTGACTACCACTTTCGATTTTTGTCTAACTTCTTGACCAGTAGTAAACATTTTTTTTGGTACTTGCGGTGCTCTTGGTGGTTTTGGTGGTACGAGGGATTGAGATTGTTGTTTCTGCTTACGTTCTCTTTTTGCTTCTGTATGTTCTTTAGAAACTGTTGCATAAATTGGCTCTTCTTTGGGCGATTTTGAACTCTGCGAATTTTCTATTAAAATTTTACTTTTCTTCTCTTGATAATTTGATATCTCTTCGTATACAGACTCTTCATTTAATGAACTTCCATAGCCTAAATCTTCTCTCTGCTCATATAAAGGATTTTCCTTTTGCTTTTTCTCTTGATAATTTGATATGTCTTCATATTCATGCTCTTTATCTAATGAACTTCCATAGCCTAAATCTTCTCTCTGCTCATATAAAGGATTTTCCTTTTGCTTTTTCTCTTGATAATTTGATATGTCTTCATATTCATGCTCTTTATCTAATGAACTTCCATAGCCTAAATCTTCTCTCTGCTCATATAAAGGATTTTCTTCTTGCTTTGACGCTGTTCTATCCTCTAAGTTCACTCCATACAATCTATGTTCCTCCTGATTTTTTTTACTTTGCTCTAAATCTGAAATTTTCTTTAAAACATTTAGGTATTCGAATGTTATTTTTTCAGCAAGACTGGGCAATTTATCATTAGCAAAATTTCTTATATCGTTATCCTGAATTGAAGTATCTTTTCCCAAGATTTTATTAAATGTTTTCTTGAATATTCCAAAAAAACCTGATGGCTTTTTGTTCACCGGTTCTATATAATTATTCAAGTCACTACATATAACAAACTTAGCTACATCTTCTGCCTTATCTGTAAAACTCTCTAATGTTTGGGATAAATCCCTCACTGTTTTATTATATTGTTCACCAATGTTTTTCAGCTTTATAGCTTCTATCAAGGAGTCGAGATTTTTTTTATAGTTCTCACTTTTAAATGGATCATTCATACTAATTACAGCTCATTATTTGTTAAAATATAGATCTAAAATATTAAGATCTAGTAAATATTACTTTTGTAATTCATGTAGAACTATAGCTACATAAGTAAGATTTCCCTACGTCATACCGCCACGGTATCTCATCCGCTAACAAGCAGCGGGATGACGATTGTCAGGCTAGCTGTCATTCAAGTAGCTGACACTGGTTCCTTTATGACGGCAGTGCCCAGAGGTGTCATCCCAGTGCCCAGACACTGGGATCCAGAAAACTTAATTCTAACCAAGTGGCTGCATAATAAAGACTGGATGCCAGTGTCAAGCACTGGCATGACAGCAGTCCTACGTCATACCGTCACGGTATCTCTAGATCCCGCTAACAAGCAGCGGGATACTTAACCATCATCTACACCGTCATACCGCGATTCATTCGCGGTATCTCAAAGCATAGATCCCGCTAACACGTAGCGGGATGACGATTGTCAGGGTGTCATCCCAGTGCTCCGACACTGATTTCCATCCAAGACGGTGTCATCCCAGTGCCCAGACACTGGGATCCAGCCTTTCTGCAATCTCATCGAAAACGCTGTAACCACTTTCTATGATAGTTTGCTTACTCACAAGCAAACTTTCCTGGATCCCAGTGTCTGGGCACTGGGATGACAAAAAAAGGAGCACTGGGATGACATCATTTGTTGTGTTTAACAAAGTTTGCACTTAGCTTCATGTTAGCTATAAATATTAAGAAATTTACCAAACGAAAAAAAGGCAAAAGAAGCCCCGTGGTTATTATCCGCTTTAAAATATTGGCGTTTTTTATGTTTTAAACGCTTGACAAGCGAAATTCAGCTGCTTTTAATTGCAACTAACCTACGCTGCAAATGTTTAAGAAATTTACTAAGCAGAAAAAAAGACAAAGAATCCCCGAGTTAGCTAGTCTTTTACTATCTCTGTCGAGTATTGGCATTTTTTGATGTCTTGTAACGCTTTATAAGCGCGTTCAGCTTATTTAGATAAAAATCTAGATGTAGATGAAGTTTTGTAAAGACATACAGTATCTATATACTGCAAAAAATTGAACATAAGACGCCGATACATTAAGTAATCCTTACCTTTTAATCTGCAGATTGGCGAAAGCAAATACAATAGCTTCAGTTTCATGATAAGAGGGCTGGCAAAGGGTGTCAAGCAAGTTTTTTCGTTTCTGCGGGCTACCTGAGTTTATTGACTTCATTAGAGCCAAAACTCTTGGGACCTAGGTGATAATTCTATCTAAAAGGATGCCAAAAAAGAGAAGCAACCCTACGTAGGAATTATTTTTAAATATGGACATGCATTGACTGGGATCGTCAGGATTGAAATTTTTGTATTGGCGGTGAAATATGAACCCTACAGCAAGTAGAGCAATATAAAAAATGTTATTTAATGATGATAAGATACCAGCATATGACCACGCCATAAGAGATATTAAATAAAATCTTTTCAACCAAGATTTTGTTGTATCACCAAAATATAATGCGGTAGATTTCATTCCGAGTTTTTCATCATCTTTTTTATCTTGATGGGCGTATATGGTGTCATAACTAAGTGTCCAAAAAATGTATCCTACATAAAAGAGTATAGGTTCTATACTAATCTGGTTCTTTATTGCTGTCCAGCCCATGAGCGACCCCATATTAAAAGTAAACCCTAAAAACAATTGTGGCCACCAAACGTAACGCTTTAGCAAGGGGTAGATAACTATCATGCACATTGAAATTATTCCAAGTATGAGTGTAGTTTTATTAGTTAATAATAAGATTACCAGGGCAATAGACAGTAACAGTGAAAGTAAAGCTAAAGCCTGCTTTATGTTTAATGCACCACTTGCAAGTGGCCTATATTTTGTTCGTTCAACGTGCGCATCTATTTCTCTATCGAAAATGTCATTGATTATGCACCCTGCAGGTCTCATTAAAAATGCACCTATAGTAAACAAAACAAGGAGAAAAAGAGCCTGATACGATAGAGAAGTTGAGGCTAAAAGAATACCGCTCAAACTGGGAAATAGCACAAGCCACAAACCTGTTAAACTGTGCAATCTCATTAATGAAAAGTAACGATTGAAATGCATTAATTAAGTGTGATTATGTAATATTTTGCTTACATTGACAAAATTATCGAACGCTAAATCAGGCTTGAAAACTAACTCAGGTATAAATCGCAAATCAACATAACACAATATAGATTTACGTATTGACCATGCAGATTGGTTCATTTCATTAACAACAGTGTTAATATCACAATTATTCTCAGAAGGATCTCCAGTGCGTCTTTTTTCTGAATCTGAGTAGTCAGCTACTTGAATATTCAATGAAGATAACACAATATATACATCTGCTTTTTTCAAATCTTTACTTAATTTTACGTCAGATACCGCTACATTTTTATTGAACACCTTCCCTTCCATTAGGACTCTTGATATTGCTCTATGCAATACCGATGCTATTTTTAGGTTTCTAATTTCCTTTTTCATATCCAGCTACTATAACACCCTTTCTTCTTGCACTAATTGATAAGCTTCTAAAATATCTCCAACTTTAATATCGATATTACCCTCTAGTGATACTCCGCATTCAAAGTTTACACCTACTTCTTTAACATCATCTTTAAATCTACGTAGTGCTTTTAACTTTCCTTCATGCACCAATTTGCCACCACGCACTACCTTAATTAAAGAATCTTTTTTTATGACTCCATCACTTACATAACATCCAATGATATTACCAGCTTTAGATACATTAAATATTTGCCTTACAGATGCAGAACCAACACGAACCTCTCGTGTAATAGGCTTTAACATTTTAGTTAAATACATTCTCATGTCGTCAATGAGCTCGTATATTATGTTATAAGTATGTATTTCTATACCTTTTTGTTTTGCCAAATCCCTTATTTTTGAGTCCACTTTTACATTAAAAGCTAAAATTACTGCACTTGATGCTTCTGCAAGCAGCACATCTGAATCTGTTATCCCTCCTACTGCTTTGTGTAGGATATTTAATTTCACTTGGTCTTTACCGAGTTTATCAATTGAACTTGATATTGCTTCAATAGAACCAGTTACATCGCACTTTAAAACTACAGATAGTTCTTCTGTTTTACTGTCATTACGACTGAATATATCTAAATTATTGTCGCCCAAATCTTCTTTCTTTTTCTTGATCAACTCTAGCCTGTATTCAACAATTTCACGCGCCTGCTTTTCAGAATTTACAACAACAAATTTATCTCCAGCATTTGGCACACCATTTAGACCAGTAATTTCAATTGGAGCGGAGGGTAGTGCTGCTTTTTCTCTTTGACCAAGGTGATTAACCATACTACGTACTTTACTGTATGTTGTACCAACTACCAATATATCACCAACCTTTAACGTTCCTTCCTCAACTATCAACGTAGCTGATATTCCTTTTGCTTTATCTATTTTGGATTCTATTACCCATCCAAGTGCTCGACAATCTTCTATTGCTTCTAGCTTCATTAATTCAGCGATTAACAAAATTGCCTCTTCTAGTTTATCTAAATTAGTTTTCTTTTTTGCTGATACTGGCACAATTATAACATCACCACCGAGCTCTTCAGGAATGAGATCATATTGAGGTAAGCTACTCATTACTTTCTCCACATCACCAGGCTCAGATTTATCAATTTTATTAATAGCAACTATAATAGAAACATTTGCTGCTTTTGCATGATTTATTGCTTCAACTGTTTGTTTCATGATTCCATCGTCAGCTGCAACTACTATTACAACTATATTAGTAATATTGGCACCACATGCACGCATCGCAGTGAACGCTTCATGTCCTGGTGTATCAATGAAAGTAATTTTTTGCTTATCTTTTGTCGTTATTTGATAAGCACCTATGTGTTGAGTTATGCCACCTGACTCTCTTTCTGCAACATTAGATTCACGAAATGCATCGAGCAATGAGGTTTTACCATGATCCACGTGGCCCATAAAAGTGACGATTGGTGGTTTAAGTTTTTTAAGCAGGCTTTCTCTGCCTTCTATAAAAAATAAATCCTTTTCTTTGTTGGCATCGCTCACTCGTTTGGCCGTATGATTAAATTTTTTCACTATTTCACATGCTATATCTGGATCCACCAGATCATCTACTCTATAACTCTCACCAACTTCTTCTTTGAACATTTTTAGCACACTCTTGCTATCTTCTGCCATACGAATAGATAACTCCCTGATAGTTATTTTGTCTAGTACAATAACTTCTCTTGATATATTTTTACCCTTAGTAAACTTTGACTTTCTACCTCTTATACCAAATCTTTGCTTAAATACAGGGGGTTGTTCAGTTTTTTCATCTATTGCCTGTGCAATTACCAGTTTAGAATGCTTAGAATATATATCTTTGTTGACTTTAGAAGACTTTTTATCGTCGCCCTCATAGTCAATATTATCTTCTCTTAGTTCAACTAAGTGAGTATCACTTAAAACTTTCTTATTTATTTCTTTAGATAAAGCGTCCGCTTCATTTTTCTCGTCAATCTCTTTATTGCTGTCTTCTTTTGCTGTTTTCTCTTTTTCTTCTCTCTGATTTCTTTCTTTCAGCAAAGCAGCATTCTGCACAGCATTAATGCGGAAAATTTGTTCTTTCTCTGTTAAAGAACCTAATTTACTCTCGTCAAATAAATTATGTTCTTCTGCATCATGAGATTTTTTTCTTCTTTTTTTTACTACTGTAGCTCCAGTACTTGGGCTAGCTGAAGAGTTTAAATTGAGGTCTAATTTAAGCTTGCTTAAGCCTTGGAGCGTTAATTTTTTATTACTGATATCTTCATTATTCATATTATTTTATTATATTAATCCAAGCTTTTTACGTGCTTCTATGATTATTGAATCTACTGTATCTTTTAGATTTTCTTTGCTATCAGCTGAGGAAGAGAGCATGCTGCAAAACTCATAACTTGATAAATCTGCTATGTCCTCTAAAGTCTTAATATCATGTTTACTAAGAGCAATTTTATTGTCTATTGATAAAGTTAAATTGATTACATCATCTTCCATACCTAAACTTTTTAGCTCTTCTATTTTTCTATCATTTTCTGTTTTCAGGTACTTGTTTGCTCTATTATGAAGTTCGTTTGCAATATCTTCATTAAAGCCCTCTATTGAAGCAAGCTCTTTAATTGAAGCGCTGGATATATCTTCTACGCTTGAAAAACCTTCTGTTACCAATAGCTGACCCATAATCTCTTCTAAGTTTAAAGCTTCAGCAAATAAAGCTGAACATTGACTAAGTTCTTTACTTCGCCTTTCTGATTCTTGCTGAGTGCTTAATATCTCAATTTTCCATCCAACAAGCTCTGAAGCTAATCTTACATTCTGGCCCTTTTTTCCTATAGCTAAACTCAATTGGTCTTCAGCAACTATTAACTCTATGCAATTTTCATTTTCATCAATAATAACCTTCGATACTTCTGCAGGAGTAATGGCTTTAATAACAAATTGACCCAAATCTGAGGAGTAATTTATAACGTCAATTTTTTCACCATTTAATTCGTGTATAATAGTTTTTATTCTATCTCCCTTAACTCCAACACAAGCACCTACTGGATCAATGTTCTTGTCAGGAGAGAAAACAGCGACCTTAGACCTTGAGCCGGCGTCTCTAGCTATACCTTTAATTGTTACTAACCTGTCAGCAATTTCTGGTATTTCTTGATTTAATAATGCCTCTAAAAAGCCTTCATGAGTCCTAGAAAGAATAATTTGACGTCCATCATCAGAGCGCTTAACAGTCTGTATGTAAGCTTTAACCTTATCGCCTTCACGAAATGATTCACCACCGGTCAAATTTCGCAAAGGAAGGTATGCCCTAGTGCCATTTATGTCTATAATAAGATCTGAATATTCTACTTGTTTAACAATACCATACCTTATTTCTCCCGCCTTATCTTTAAATTCCTCATATTGCTTTTTTGACTCTTCATCTTTAATTATTTGAGCAATCTTTTGCTGGGCAATTCTTGCTGAAGCAAGATCAGTGTTAAGAGAGAGCAATTCACTAACAGTATCTCCAACTTTTGCATCTCCTTTTATTAATTTAGCTTGTGTAAGCGTAATTGATTCATACTCAGTGTTCTCTTCTTCATTTGATTCGTCATCAATAACTTTTAGTTTTCTGTATGAAGTAACTTTGCCTGTATTTCTATCTATATTAACTACAATTTTACTTTTGCTACCATATTTTTGATAAGCCACTGCTTCTATAGCACTTTCTAGTGCCTTTATTACAACATCAAAATCCAAACCTTTTTGAAGTGAAAGCTCTCCTGCTGTTTTTATTACATCAAGGCTTCCAACTATGTTATTCTTGTTACTTTTCTGCTTAACACTGCTTTTACGATTAGCAATCATAATAAATAAATCCAATGTAATTAGTTATAATTATAGCTTCAACGGGCAAAGAACGCTATCTTAAATGTTAAATGATTGCTAATTTAAGTCAAGTTTTTTCATGTCTTTGTATGACAAGCAACGCAGGAGTAAAGAATAAAGTTAAAACCGTTGCAGCCAATATTCCACTTGCTATGGTTGTTGAAATGTCAACCCACCACTGGCTTGATGGAGCATCATATGTGATTTGTAGCGTAAAAAAATTGATATTTAACCTGGTAATCATCGGTATTAAACCAAGAACTGTGGTTGCAACGGTAAGCAATATTGGCCTAACGCGAGAAATTGCAGCGTTTATTACACATCGCTTGATGTCATTTTTGTGTACCTTAATTTGGTGACGAAAGGCATCAAGCAATAGTATGTTATTATTCACTATAATTCCTGCCAAAGCAATTATCCCCACTCCACACATAACAACTACGAAAACTTGTTGGATAAGAAAGAAAACAAAAAACACACATGTGGTGGATAAAAACACTGCTGTCATTACGATAAATGTATGGTATACATTATTAAACTGTGTCACTAATACCAATATCATTAGTGTAATCGCTAATATAAAAGCCTTTAACAAAAATGCTCCTGATTTTTGTTGATCTTCTTTGTCGCCTTTAAAATCAATTTTTACTCCCTTGTCCCAATCCTGGGCAATAGAATTCTGAATGAACTTTACTCTTTCATCAACAAGATAGCTAGTATCCACATCAGCGGAAATTGTCACTGTACGTAATCCATCAATCCTATTTAGTTTGTTTACCTTTTTTTCGGGAGCATATTTTACTATGTTGCTCATAGGATACGGGCCATTAACTGTATTGATAAAAAGATTATCTATAGTCTTCATGTTGCGGTCCCTTCTGGGGAAACGGAGTACAATATCGATTTCTTCATCCGTGTTATTTGGTCTATATTTTCCAATCAACACTCCATTTGTAACCATCTTTATAAAATCGCCAATGGTTGCAACACTTACTCCAGAACTTGTAGCTTTACTCTTATCAACACTCATATTCCACTCTATTTCAGGTGCTGATCTGCTATCTTGAATATTTATAAACCCGGATGAAGGTTGGTCCATAATTTTTAGAATTTTCTCTGCTGCTAAATTCAGATTGGATGCACTTCCGCTGAGGTTAATTTGTATTGGCTTGTCAGCCGACGGTCCTGACTTTTCCTCTTGAACATTAATTATTATTCCTTTCATGTCTTGCACACTGCTTCTTATATCGTTTAATATGTGCTTAGCTTTGCGCCTGAAGCGCCAATCCATAAGTTCTAGTTGAATTCTGGCGATAACGTTGTCTGAAAATGCTCCTGATCTGGCATAAGAAACATGAATTTCTTTTTCAACGCTCAAAATGCGTTCTTCCACTTCTTTTAGTATCAAATCTCGTTCTTTGGCTGATAAGCTTTCTTTTGCTTTAACACTGATTAAAATATTATCTGAATCCACTTTCGGAAAAAACTTCACTCCAGGACCAAAGGTAAAGTACAGCACACTAAATGAAAACAGGACGAATACAGTAGCACATATGAATTTTTTAGGATGATCTAAAACCTTCTCTAGCATGCGTATGTAAGCTCTTATTATAGGCCCAGCATTTTTTATCTCACCACTTTCTATAGCACTCATTTTTTTTATTTCTTTTTTTGAAGTTATTGAAGGCTTACCAAATATTGCACCAAGTGTTGGTATAAAAACCAAAGCCATAATGAGCGATCCAGTCAAAGTTAGAATTATTGTAATTGGTATGTACTGCATGAATTTACCAACAGTATCAGGCCAGAATAATAGAGGAAAAAACACTGCTAATTTAGTTAACGTCGATGATAGAACCGGATAAAACATATCACGAACTGAAGTGTGAAAGGCTTCTACTTTGTCCATTCCGCAGATCATCTTTCTATCGGCATATTCGCTGATCACAATTGCATCATCAACCAGCATGCCAACAGCCATGATTAAACTGAAGAGCACAACGATATTTAAGGTTATGCCCATAAAGTAAAGAGCTATTATCCCAATGAGAAAGGAACCGGGTATCGAGAGTGCCACAAGAATAGCAATCCTTGTTCCCATAGAAAGCATCATTATGATCAATATTAACAACACAGCAAATATTATGCCGTTTTCCAAGTCATCAAGCACATCGCGGACGTTTTTTGACTGGTCATTTAAGTACACCACTTTTAAATTTTCAGGTAATTGATCTTTTGCCTTATCCATTAAGTATTTTACTTGATTTACTGTGTCTATTATGTTTTTTCCGTTACGTTTTGAAATTTCTAGCACGACACTAGGTAATCCATTAATGCGAGCAAATCCTTGGTGATCCTCAAACCTAGGGTATACTTTTGCTATATCTTTGATTCTCAAAACTGCATCGCCTTGAGATCTAATAGGAATATTCATAATATCTTCTATATCTTTTAATAACCCTGATATTTTAATCGAATATTTACCGGTATCATTTTCCAGTGACCCAGCTCCCACTAGTCTATTATTGCTTGATATAGCTTGGAATATTTCGTTTGATTGAATGTTATATTTTGTTAGAACTGTGGGCTCAACTATCACTTCTACTGTTTCTTTACGCATACCCGCTACTTCAACTTTGAGAACATTTGGCAGAGACTCTATTTCTTTCTTTAGCTTGCGTGCTATTTCAGTTAAGGCTCTTTCTGGCAAATTACCAATTAAGCCGACATTGAGTATCGGAAATAAGCTCAAGTTTATTTCATTGATTATCGCAGATTCTGCTTCAACAGGTAACTTCGATTTTATGTTTGAAAGCTTTGAACGGACATTATCGAGCACTTCTTTATTATCATACTCTGTTCCAAATTCGAGTATCATGTGAGCACCATCATTAGTCGCGAATGCCTTTAGTTCTCTTACACCTTCGATGGATCTTAGTTCGTTTTCTATAGGAAGCACTAATAGCTTTTCACTATCTTGAGCAGAAATCCCAGGAAGTCCAACAAACACGCTGATTATAGGAATCTGTATATCAGGGTTACTTTCCCTTGGCATTTTTACATAAACGTATGAACCGAAGATAAAAATTACTATAAGTAATAATACCACCGTCCTGTTTCGCTCTATGAGTAAGCTCTGCATGTTGAATGTTAACTGAATATGTGCGTTTGTACAATATTATAGTCGAGATACATTGCATATTAATTAATCCTTGTATAGCTTTAAAACTTTACGCAAATAATTAAAATTTTCGCAAAATTGCAAGTATAAGAAAATTTCTGTATAATAATTCTAGAACAGTATTTGAGAGGTTATTATGGTGGCAATTTTAAATGTAACAAAAGGCAAGAGAAAAGTTATTGTGTCTGGATTAGCTGGAGCTTTATCAGCTTTAATATTTTTAACAGCAATCCACATTGCCGCAAAGATAGCCATTATCATTTCTGCTGCTGTGGTTACTTACTTATTACTTTCGCTGATTCATAAAATAAGAACTAAAAAAGAACGGCCTGCTGAAATTACTGGTGTTTCAGAAGATGAAGGGTATAGCAGTGTTGATGAAGGTGAAGAAAAAGATATGGAAATATCCGAAAAAGAACCAAAAAAAGAACCAAAAAGAACTGAAACTGAGCTAGAAGAAGAATTAAAAAATAAAAGAGCACAAGAACGCATGGAGAAAAGATTACTTGGTGACTCTATAAATGCGTTTAGCAAACCAATTATTGTTGAAATTATAGATACTGGAAATAGTAATCCTGTTGATTATACAAAAACTATGGTAGTGCCTGAGAAAATTATTCTTGGCATGCCAGATGATAAAACTCTTACACAAAATAGCTCTAGCTCTATAAAGAATCAGATGAAATCTCCCCCTGAACACATGGATGTATCTGATAATCCACTTCCTGGGCAGCCATCGAGAGACCTTACCAATGTAGGGCTTAAGTCTAAAAGCACGCAGAAACTATCTGCTGCAAAGTGGCTATCACAGTATGGGAGTATAACCAATAATTCAATGAGAATGCCAGAGCGGCTAACTATGGAAGATATTGTTAACCAACGTGGTTAGGGTTTATATCAAACTCTCCATCTTATATTGAGGATCAGATGCAATGCCATACACTCTATTTGGCGGAGTAATTTTGTTCTCTATACCAAAAACTATACCTTCAATTATTGCTGTAAGCACTTTTTCAAGGTTACAGTCTGCTCCAGGAACACGGTGCTCTAGGCGGCATCTTTTGGAATCGTTGCCAAAATAGGGAATTCTTATCGCAGCAGTTCTGTTATTTACTCCCCAACTAATCGTAGTTGGAGTGTGAATATCCGGGTACTGAAATCTTAAATATGAATCATCATTTGGAGCAAAAAACAACATATGTTTTTTCATCATTGCACATAATCCGCCAATACTATGAATCAAATAATCACTATACTTTTGCTCATTGCTATAAAATAAGTTATCGTTATTTGAATTCACGAGATTAACATGCACATTTAATGCACTGCCTGCTCTATCCAAATAAGGCTTTGCTTTAAAAGAAACGTTCCCACCAAGTTTTTGTGCTACTTCAGTAAGTAATTGTTTTGCTAACTCAAAATGCTTAATTAAATTGTCGGAGTTCGTATAACAACCACTTTTTATCTCATATTGATGTGTAGAATTCTCCTTCTCGCAAGAAAATTCAAGAAATGCTATTTTATTTTTGATGCTATTCAGAAATAAATATTCTTTTTCTATTCCTTCAATGTAAAACTCTAGTTCAATACCGAATACAGCATAACAACTCAAATTACTTAATATAATCATAAATTTGCTTCAGTAAATCTATATTAGGTTAGCTATATTTATATGAATACTTTACTTATTTGCCAGTAAATTTAACATCTTATTTATACATAATGTATTACTATTTTTAATAGCATGCTTCTAATCCTCGATACAAGCGACATTTACAAATTTTTCATTTCTTTGAAATAAAAATGATCAATTTTAGTGTTTTTATACCCTTTACAACCCATCAAAAAATCACCATAATTTTTAGTATGTATTAAGTAGTATTAGCTTTTCATTTTGCAGTAAGCTATTGATTGTCTTATATTTTTCTAATTATTGCTTTTTTCTTGGTGTGGTATATGAACTTAACTAGCCCTAAGGTTTCTACTATGTTTTTTGATCAGATTATTACAGTAACGGATCACAATGTTACTTGGGAAAAAATCCAAAATTGTCTTTATAATCTTTATGGAGAAGCAACATATAACAGCTGGCTGAGTTCGCTAAAATTTATCAGTAGCAGAAATGAGGAAGTTCTTTTATCCGTGTCAACAAGGTTTATAAAAGAGTGGATTACAGTTCATTACATGAAAAAAATACTATCATTATGGCAAAGCGAAGATAAAAGTATATGTTCTATTGATATTCAAGTAATTGAGGAAAGGAATTCAAATTCTAATGTTATACTAAAAAACAGAGAGGAAAGTAATCATAATCTTGGTTCACCACTGGATCCCAGATTCACTTTTGATAATTTTGTGGTAGGAAAGTCAAATGAATTAGCATTTACGGCGGCAAAGCGTGTGGCAGAATCTATAGATCCAATATTAGGCAGCAATCCTTTGTTTCTATATGGTGGAGTGGGACTTGGTAAAACACATCTAATGCATGCTATAGCTTGGCACATAGTCAATTCCCCATCAGAAAAAAGAAAAGTAGTATATTTATCAGCAGAGAAATTCATGTACCAATATATTACAGCGCTGCGAAGCAAAGATATTATGTTGTTTAAAGAGCAATTTAGATCAGTAGATGTATTGATGGTAGATGATGTGCAATTTATCAGTGGTAAAGATAGTACACAAGAAGAATTTTTTCACACTTTCAATGCATTGATAGACCAAAATAAACAATTGGTTATATCAGCTGATAGGTCTCCTAGTGATCTTGATGGAGTGGAAGAAAGAATAAGATCACGACTCGGTTGGGGGTTGGTGGCAGATATTAATGAAACAACTTTTGAATTAAGGCTTGGTATATTGCAGGCAAAAGTGGAGCAGATGAATATGTATGTTCCGAAAGATGTCCTAGAGTTTTTAGCAAGGAACATAAAATCTAATATAAGAGAATTAGAAGGAGCATTAAATAAGATTACCCATACCTCATTAATTGGAAGAAGTATGACGGTAGAATCAGCTAGTGAAACCCTAATCGATCTTCTTAGGTCAAATCATAGGTCAGTCACAATAGAAGAAATACAAAAGAAAGTAGCTGAATTTTTCAATATAAAGGTTGCAGATATGCAATCCAATAGAAGGCTTCGCAGTCTTGCAAGGCCAAGACAAATAGCTATGTATTTTGCCAAAAAATTTACGCAAAAAAGCCTACCAGATATTGGGAGAAACTTTGGTGGCAGAGACCATGCTACTGTTATACATGCAGTAAAACAAGTAGAAAATTTTATAAAGACCGACTCAAAATTTGCTGATGAAATCAATCGATTAAAAAAAATGTTTAAGTAGCGTTTTTAAAATAGCTAATAACAAGTCCTAAAATGAATCGACTATAGTTTTAATCCGTTTAAGTTTAAAATCTTCTGTTAGCTTCGCAGAATACATTTCCTTATTGTGTTGATTATAGAAGGTAAATTTGTGATCATCTAAGTTTAGTATTGCAAAGCCAAAACCGAAAAAGTTTCTAACCTCGTGTGCTAAGTAGTTTCTACCATTTGAATAGTCAAATTCTACATTTTGATAAACAGGCTCTTGATCTTGAGCGTGTAATAATGCACCACCGTTTCCAACTATAATCTGGTCTGGAGCATTATCCATTAATAAAATCTGGGCTATATGAATGTGGCCAGAAACTATGGTAGTAACATTGCTTGGAAATTTATCTCCAAAAGCTTCAATTTGTGTAAGATTACCATGGCTTTTTAATGTCAAAAATTCTTTTTTTGGAGATCTCCAAAGCGGTTTATGAGTTAAAAACCACGTGGGCTTATCTTGTATCAATTTATCAAATTGCCTTTCAAAAGCATCAATTGTGCTTTGGGTTGTAAAAATATCCTCACCGGATGAAGAGTCGAAGATAAAAAATTTCATCGGTCCAGCATCTAAAGACCAACTAGAAACAAGATTTTCACATTTTTCAGGCGAAAAAGGGTATGAATCTAGATATCTGAGCCATCCTTCATAAGCTCTATCACAACTCTCATGGTTTCCACGAACAAAAAGGAAAGGGGATTGTAATGAAATATCCTTTGCAGGCTCAAACCAATCAGCGTACCAAGCTTCTTTATTATATCCATAAATATCGCCACACTTTTTTGTATTTCTACATTTTGTTTGTCTATAATGATAATCACCAACATGGATAATTAAATCTGGTTTATGAAGGGCGATTGAATCTAAATTTTTTTTTAAAGGCCAGCTATCTACCGAATTACATTCCTGCTGAAATAACATATTTATTCTACAACCCGTGTCACCAATAAAAGCAATTTTATTAACCTTTTCTGGTAATATAGGAACTCGTAGATCCTCAATACTAATGTTTTTGGCACTTGTTTGTACTGTCAGTTCACAAACTGTTTCGTTATGATCACCATTGTTAATTGAGCTGCGATTCAGCATTTCTATTTCCTCGCCATCGACATAAACAATGGGACACATGTCATTGTCTGTAATTGCACGTATGCTTAATTTATTTTCTGGGATAACTTGAGACCATGTGTATAATATTTGTGCATGGACGAAATGAAAGCTAGTTATAAGAGAGAGAGCTAAAAAAATAAAGATATTAGCTATATTCATTTGTATAAAAACCTAAGTTAAAAATTAGTAGTAAGGTTATCTTAAATGATTAAAATTTATAATCACAAAATTCATAATCAAATTATACAGGTAATTTCTAAATTATTCTAGTATCAGATTGACACTCTAGATGAAAAATTCTAAAATGATTAAGTAATTTAAAATAATTATATAAAAACTAGAATATAGTGCGGCCGTGGTGGAATTGGTAGACACGCAGCGTTGAGGTCGCTGTGGCTCATAAGGCCTTGGAAGTTCAAGTCTTCTCGGCCGCACCAGTTTTTATCGCTGTTTAATATGGGTAAAAATGTTTATAGGAAATCAGAGTAGCAATAAGGTAGAAAGAGCTATCAGCGAAATCAGACGCGGTCGGCCAATTGTAATATATGATGAAAGTAATTACCTATTGTTCGCTGCTGCTGAGGCTTTAGAAAGAGATTTATTTAATCAATACAAGCTTATATCAAGTAATGTATATGTTACTTTAACTTCAAGTAAGGTAAAATACATATCTCAGAATAAAGAACATAATAGCAAACGTCTGTTGGTGAATAATTTTGATGAACTGCTCCATTTAATAAACTGCTCAAAGGAAGATTGCATAAAAGAGTTGCAATGCTCAAAGACAATAGATGAATGTGCTATTGCCTTGCTTAAGTTCTCAGAATTATTGCCATACGCGTTAGTGGCTGATATGATTTTTGAGAATAACCATGAAATGCGAAATTGGTGCGAGAAAAATGACGTTATTGCACTGGACACGTCATTCATAAATAATTTTCAAGAAAATCAGGATGTATATGAAGTGTGCAAAACATCATTATTTTTAAAACAGACTCAAGAAGTAAATATCATATCTTATAGAACCGAAAGTGGCGGAAGAGAACATCATGCAATTATCATTGGCAATCCAGATAAAGATGATGAACCATTAGTGAGAATTCATTCTTCGTGCTATACGGGTGACTTGTTAGATAGCTTATCATGCGATTGCAGAAGTCAGTTACATCAAGCAATTCAAATGATAGCTGACTCTGGAAGTGGTATTATATTGTATTTGATGCAAGATGGAAGAGGCATTGGTTTAACTAATAAGTTAAGAGCGTACAGTATGCAAAGAGGACATAATCTTGATACTGTTGATGCAAATAGAATATTGGGTTTTGAAGATGATGAAAGAAGTTTTGCTGTTGCAGCTAAAATGCTTAAGAAATTGAACATTAACAAAATCCAATTACTTACAAACAATGATAGGAAATTGTCAGAATTGGAAAGTAGTGGTATAGGAGTTACAAAGTGTCTACCACTTATTGTGGAACGTAATAAATATAACGATTCATATATGGAGACAAAGTTTAGTAAGCTAGGCCATAGATTAAGAGTTTTTTAGCTTTTTTGTTGTAACTACTTTGTTAATTTGCTATGTTTATTAACATAAGTTAAGATTTTTAGGAATACTAAAATGCTAAGATTTTTTAAGCGAGAAAAAAATACTGAATCCTTAGATAAGGATATAAATTGGAATTCAAACCGCTACAGCACAGTTATTGCTCAAAGGAATATTCTACTTTTATTTGCATTAATATTATTAGCAACGATCTCTATCAGCATATTAGTCATATTTAAAATTAGCACAAGTAGCACTATTGAGCCATTTGTTATAGAAATTGACAAGAAATCAGGAATAGTGCAATTGGTTGATCCTGTCACAGTAAAACAGTATTCTGCAGATGAAGCGCTAAACGATTATTTTATTTCAGAGTATATAAAGGCAAGGGAGGTTTTTGATCCATATCATTATAATTATAACTATTATACAAAGGTGAGGTTGTTTTCCTCACCTAATGTGTATAATGAATTTAGAAATTATGTAGGATCGCAGAATATGGATGATCTTTTTAATTTATACTCAGATACCAAAAGTGGATTTAAAATTCGCTCAATTCAAAAATTGGGTAACGATGCTCTTCAGGTGAGGTTTTTTGTGGAATTTACACGGAAAGATGGAAGTTCCACAAGAAAAAATAAGATAGTTATTATGTCATATAGATATGCATCGCTTGAAATGGATGATCAGCAAAGATATATTAACCCATTAGGATTTCAAGTTATTTCATATAGAGTAGATGATGAATATGTATAGGATATTATTAGTTTTAGCTTTACTTATAAGTGGCAATTTGAACGCATCCATTAATTATAATGAGCCTATTTCTGTAGATAGTAGAATAAAGACTTTTGTGTATAGCCCTAATGAAGTATTTACGGTGGTTTTTAGTCAGGGTTACTATTCTTATATTGAATTTGCGGAAGGAGAAAAAGTTAAAAATATTGCTATTGGTGATGCATCAAGTTGGAAAATTAATCCTTATGACAATAAATTGCTTATCATGCCATTTGAAGTTAGTAGTCGCACTAACATGATTATTACGACAACTAAAAAAAGAAATTACATTTTTGATTTAATCTCAAGGCCAAACTACGATAAATACCCAGATACTGATGCTAAAAAAGTGGATCATGATTATTCTGCTGAAAAGGATATATCTTACGTAGTACGTTTTTATTATCCTCAAGAAGAAGGTGAATTTGATGTTGATTTAGATGAGGTTTCTTTACCTACTCAAATGCAATATACTACAGACAAGCCAGAAAAAATAATACAAGAAAATGATACGAAGTACAATTATACATATATTGATGAAGGTGGTAATGTGGATATAGTTCCGATTGAGCTATTTGATGATGGTTATTTAACCTATTTAAAATTTAGAAATAATAATAAAATACCTCAGATTTTTGTAGAAGAGGAGGATAAACCTTGTAAAAGGCTGTTATTTGATGATTATGTTATAATAAAAGGAGTACATAAAAAGCTATTTATGCGTTATGAAGATGGTGAAGTTGAAATTATAAATAGGTCACTTTAGCTGTGGTACATGCAATATGAATAAAGAAAGGCGTAACAATTCAGAAGATGAATCAGAAATAGAGAACAAGGTAGTAACAGTTGGCTCTAATCAAGGTCATAGGGCATTGATGGTCGTTATTTTAGTGCTTCTGGTTGGTGGAGTGTATTATCTCTATTTTAGTCCTTCTCCTAAAGAGGGTTTAGAAGTTATTAAAAAAGAGGAAACAAAGCAAAACGTTCAAGAATTGAAAGGAAAGTTGGAACAAGTTCCAGATAATGTAATGGTTCCTGAAAGAATAATAACTGATCCCTTACCACCCTTACCTCCTCTTCCTACACCACAAATCATACCAGAAATAAAACCAATAAAAAAAGAAGAAGAGAAACCAAAAGAAATCTCTGTGTCAAATATACCTATTTTGCCAAAGCAAAATTTTCCTTCTAGTAATGTTATGGGCAATTTACCTACCTCGTTTCCTACAATAGGGGGTGGCGGTTATCCTAGAGACAGACGTAGTGCACAAATGTTAACAATTTCAAGTGATGGTGGGGAGAACAAGGCTGCTGATGCTATTACTTCAGCACAATCGAGCAAAGCTACCAGAGTAGGAAAGCTTGGTTTAATGATTACTCAAGGTAAAATTATTGATGCTGTTCTTGAAACTGCAATAAATTCTGATCTGCAAGGAATGCTGCGTGCTATGGTGAGTAGAGATGTTTATGCAGAAACTGGTGATACAGTTTTAATACCTAAAGGCTCAAGATTGATAGGCAGTTATTCATTTGACTCGAATGTTGCAAGAGCCCGTGTAAATATAAATTGGAACAGAGTGATTATGCCACATGGAATAGATATTGCTATCTCATCACTTAGTACTGACGAGCTTGGTAGAGCAGGAATTGCAGGAATAGTTGATAATAAAATAGTAAGTGCATTATTCTCTTCAGTGGCACTTGCTGGTGTTTCAATTGGTTCAGCTGTTGTAGGACAAAAGGCCTCTAATCTTATTGGTACGCTAACTCCTATGGATGCGGTGAGATCCATCACTGTAACTGAAATAGATTTTTCTTCATTCAAAGATGTTATTGGTGAAGCAGCAAAGGGTAAATCTAGTGATAAATGGAAACTGGGCCTTGGAGCTATTGGAGAAATTCGTAATGCTAAAAATGAGCAAGATTTGCTGAAAATAATGAAAAAGGAAATAGCAAAAGCGCTAGAAATTGAGGAAGACAAGGTGACTATAAGCCTGGAAAATGTAAATCAACTGTTACAACAATTTCAAAGAAAAAGCAAGTCTGTTTATGATGAAGCAATCGGGAAATCAATCAATGATTTTTCTAAAGACATGCGGGATATAGTAGGCAGATCTACAGATAAAAAACCAACTATTTATGTTGATCAAGGCACTGCATTGAAAGTATTTGTTAACCAAGATATAGTATTTCCTTCACAGGCAATATTAAATCAATGAAATGAATTATGCTGCACTTGATACATATTTGGAGCCATTACAAGGCATATTTCAAGAAGAAGGCGTAAATGAAATATCAATAAATAAGCCAAAGGAAGTATGGATTGAAAATCGCGGTGAAATAAGGTGTGAAAAATTAGAAGTATTCGATCTTAACCATTTGAAATCTCTTGGCAGACTGATTGCTCAAGCTACAGAACAAAAACTTAGCGAAGAAGCGCCGTTACTTTCAGCAACATTACCAAATGGTTATCGTATACAGATAGTATTTCCGCCAGCGTGCGAGCCTGATAAAGTAGTAATGTCGATTCGTAAGCCTTCTAGCATGCAATTAGCACTCGATGATTACGAAAAAATGGGGGCTTTTTCTGAAACTGTTACAGAAGCAACTGATAATCTAGTTGACCGTCATTTGGATTTACTGTTAAAACAAAAGAAAATAAAAGAGTTTTTAGAATACGCTGTAATAAGTAAGAAAAATATTATAATTAGCGGTGGAACTTCCACTGGTAAGACTACTTTTACTAATGCTACTTTGCGTGCTATTCCAGCTGAGGAAAGAATTATTACTGTTGAGGATGCAAGGGAAATCGTTTTGAACGAACATCCCAATAAAGTCCATCTAATTGCCTCTAAAGGAGGGCAGGGCAGAGCAAAAGTAACCACTCAAGATTTGATAGAAGCGTGCTTACGTTTAAGGCCAGATAGAATAATAGTTGGTGAACTTCGTGGGGTGGAAGCTTTTAGCTTTCTCAGGGCAATAAATACTGGTCACCCTGGATCAGTATCAACCCTTCATGCGGATAGTCCAACAATGGCCCTTGAGCAAATAAAATTGATGGTTATGCAGGCAAATCTTGGCATTCCTCCAGATCAGATCATACCATACATTAGAAATGTGATTGATATTGTTATTCAGCTAAAAAGAACCGGTGGGGGCAAAAGAAGCATTTCTGAGATATTATTTACTAGATCTGCGAGCGAAAATGCTTAAATTTATACATAAGTTAAGGAAGAGTAGTTTATGAGTAATGGAAATCACCTGCGTAATATTCTCGTAGGAGGTGTAGTAGCTTTTAGCGTACTTGACTTTTGCTTCTATCTATCTGGTATATTGTTTGTTCTGTTTGCTGATGGTCCAGATGCTGTGGATTTTAAGGCAATTAATCCTAGTTTGACGCCTTTCCCTCAAGCTCTTTGGCCAACGATTTTTGATCATATACAATATTGTTGGCATCATCCAAAGTTATATAGCCTTGAGCTCAAAATCAAATTAATTATATCTTCTGCACTGCCTATCGTTGTTTTAATGATTATTTTGTGGAATTTAAGAGAAAGGATAATTGAGTGGCGACCGTTTAAAAAGAAAGAATCACTTCATGGAGACTCGCAGTGGGCATCAGAGAAAGACATACGAAAAGCAGGATTAAGAAGCCAAAAGGGATTATTGCTTGGTAAAGATAAAAGAGGATACTTCATTGCTGATGGGTTTCAGCATGCATTGTTATTTGCACCTACAGGTTCTGGTAAGGGTGTTGGCTTTGTAATTCCTAATTTATTATTTTGGACTGACTCGGTAATTGTACACGACATAAAATTAGAAAACTATGAAATAACAAGTGGTTGGCGAGAACGACAAGGACAAAAAGTATACGTATGGAATCCAGCGCAGCCAGATGGAATAAGTCACTGTTACAATCCATTACAATGGATTAGTGAAAAACCTGGACAGATGGTTGACGATGTGCAGAAAATAGCTAACCTGATCATGCCTGAACAAGACTTTTGGCAAAATGAAGCAAGAAGCTTATTTGTTGGAGTGGTGTTATACTTACTTGCTGCACCAGAGAAAGTTAAATCTTTTGGTGAAGTTGTGCGTACGATGCGTAGTGATGACGTAGTTTATAATCTTGCTGTTGCTCTTGATACAATGGGTAAAATACTACACCCTGTAGCATATATGAATATTGCAGCTTTTTTACAAAAAGCTGATAAAGAAAGGTCGGGTGTTGTATCAACCATGAACTCATCGCTTGAACTGTGGGCAAACCCATTGATTGATACTGCAACTGCGTCAAGTGACTTTAATATTCTAGATTTTAAAAGGAAGAAAATTACAGTTTATGTTGGTTTAACTCCTGACAACTTGACTAGGCTCAGGCCTTTAATGCAGGTTTTTTACCAACAGGCAACTGAGTTTTTATGTAGAAAATTGCCATCAGATGACGAGCCTTATGGCGTATTGTTTTTAATGGATGAGTTTCCTACGCTTGGAAAAATGGAGCAATTTCAAACAGGTATTGCATATTTTCGTGGTTATCGAGTTAGATTATTCTTAATTGTTCAAGATACTGAGCAGCTCAAAGGAATATACGAAGAAGCAGGAATGAACTCCTTTTTGTCAAACTCGACTTACAGAATAACTTTTGCAGCCAATAATATTGAAACAGCTAATTTAATATCGCAACTTATAGGAAACAAAACTGTACAACAAGAATCGTTGAATAAGCCTAAATTTTTAGATTTAAATCCTGCTTCAAGGTCATTACATATCTCTGAAACACAGAGAGCATTGCTATTGCCTCAAGAAGTTATTATGTTGCCACGTGACGATCAGATAATTTTAATAGAGTCGACTTACCCAATTAAATCAAAGAAAATTTTGTACTACAGTGATACCACCTTCACAAGAAGGCTGCTCAAACAAACTCGTGTGCCTACACAAGAACCATATGACCCAAACAAAGTTCTTTCTGCCGCTGCGAGCAAAGATAAGGTTAATAATGAGGGGAATAATGCTCTTGAGGGGCCTAATTCAGTTGATTATCCTGCTGAAACTAAAACAGAAGATGCAGTATATGATGAATCAGATGAATTTGCAGACGAAGATATTGATGATGAAGATATTGACGATAAGTTTGAAGATGATGACGAAGAAGATGAGGATAGGAGCGATGATGGGTTCGATGACGAAGAAGAGGAGGATGAATTTGAAGATGAGGATATTGACGATAAATTAAAAAATGACGAGAAGTAAGGTTAACTTTGCCTATTTTTAGCTCGGAAAAGTGCAAGTTATGCAAATAATTAGGTTTTTCATATTAAGCCATTTTTAATTAATTAGTATTAGATTAGCTATTTTAACTAGGGGAGTAGTAATGATTAGTAAAAAAACATTAGCGGTTACAGCACTTGCTTTATTGTTGTCACAACAATCTTTTGCAAGTGAAACAGAAGGATTTTACTTTGGTAGTGGGTATTACGGTCAATTTTTAAATAATACAAGCGTACTAAAAACAAGCACTACAGGTATCAAAAATTTGTCTATAAATGACAGGAATGCTGAGAACACAAAAGGTCAGTCACTAAGTGAGTATAAAGGAGATTATAATCCACCTTTTGCTGCAAATGTAGCATTGGGTTATACAGGGGAATTGAATGGCAACAGCTATAGGGCTGAATTGGAAGGGATGTATTCTTCTGTAAAAGTGGATAATATTGGTTTAACAAGCAATCAAATGACTGTATCGTACACAAAGGAAAAAGTTAAGAAGCAAGCAGACAACACTGATACAGAATATTTGTATCGTGCTATAGTCAATCACGACCAAATTGAGAACATATCTGTAATGGCAAATGTTTATCATCATTGGAAGGGTGACCGTTTCTCTTTTTCTCCTTACATTGGTATTGGAATCGGTGCAACAAGAATGACGATGTTTGAAAAATCGTCAATAAGACCCGCAGGTCAATTAAAAGCTGGCCTTGATTATCGCATAAATGAAGATGTAAATATGCATATCGGATATAGGGGTTTTGCTGTTGGTGGTGTTATTGATAGCAATTTTACGCTTGAAGCAGAAGCGTTCAGGGAAGTGGTAGACGATAAAGTCAGCAAAACAAGGCAGTATAATGAACTCGTTGACAATAATAAACCGATAGAGGCTGCGAAAACAGATAAAATAAATATAGGTAATCGACTATTTCACACACACGGCATAGAAGCTGGCCTTACTTTCCACTTTGCCAGCAAAGCTTAAACATGTTGCCCTTTAAAAAATGCATAAAACCGTTCCTGTCATCCTATGGCTTGACCATAGGATCTAGTTAAATATAGATCCCAGTGTCACGCACTGGGATGACGAGGTAGAGGGTACTGGGATGACATAGGATAATATGGGATGAAGGAGATAATACAAGAAAACATTAGCTATGTTCTTTTCACAACAATGCATCTCTTCATTCCCGCTAAGTCATATACATATTCCTGAAAAGCTAATTCGTATGAGGGGATTATTTTGTCAATATTGCTTTGATCTTCACCTATCTCCAATATCGCAAACCCATTTTTTTTAAGACACCTCCTTAATATTGGAAAAATGCTCAAGTAACAACTCAAACCATCAATACCACCATCAAGGGCAATTCTTGGCTCTTTTTGCACTTCAGCTTGCAAGTCTTTCAATTTGCTTCTTTTAATATATGGAGGGTTGCTAATTATCAGATCAAATGAGCCTCTGCACTCTGTCCATGAATTTGGAAATATTTTGGCTCTGCTGAGAAGATCATGTTTCTTTGTGTTCTGATAGGCAACTTTGTATGCTTCCAAGCTTTTTTCAAAACCGACGCCAACAGCATATTTATACTCACTAAGTACGGATATCAATAAACAACCTGTGCCTGTGCCAAAATCCGCGATTTTTAGTTTCTGCTTTTTATTTGGGTAATATTTTAACACTGCTAGGATTATTGTTTCACTATCTGGCCTTGGATCTAAAACATGCTGGTTAACTATAAAATTTTTACTCCAGAATTCACGATTACCTATTATTTGCGATATTGGATATCTTTCCGCTCTTTTTTTTGTTAATTTCCAAAATAAAAGTTCTTTCTCCATCGGCACTTGATCAGCATGGTTCATAATTATGAATGATCTTTCCACTCCAAGTACGTGCTGTATGATGATTTCACAATCTAAATGTGGTGATTCAACTTTATGTGACGATAATAACTCCGATCCTTCTTGAATTAAAGTGCTGATTGTTTTCATTATTCTAAAAATGTATTCCTTTCAGCCAAAAATAGCAAGATGAGCTTCCAGTTTAGGGTAGCTGCACTAAATCCCAGTGTCAAGCACGCAACTGTACGAACATTGCAATCTGCAGATTCAAGTAGCTTGACTACTTGGATCCAGCTAAGTTGGTGAGTATAAAAGTATAGCTTCTACGTCATGCCGCCGCGGCGCTAACACGTAGCGGGATGACGAGGTTATCGTCATGCCACCGTGAACCGTCATACCGCCGCGGTATCTCATCCGCTAACACGTAGCGGGATGACAGCAATCCTACGTCATACCGCGATTCATTCGCGGTATCTCTAGATCCCGCTAACAAGTAGCGGGATGACGAGTTACTATGCCGCCGCGAACCGTCATACCTACCCCTACAACAACATTGCAAGTATTGGTCTTTTTCCCTATGAGAAGAGTCTGGAAGCTCTTTTACTCTAAAAACGATGTTCACATTCTCGAAATTAATCTCTATTCGCTTAACTAATGTCCTAATAATATCACGTTTAGTTAGCCAGTCCGCATTATCAAGACTTGAGTTAATACTAGAGGAAAACCCCTCTAAATTTGTTACTATTAGAGTGAACTCTTCTGTGAGTTTTTTCTGATCAAATATCTTTTTCTTTTGTTCTTCAACCATTTTTAAGTTTTGTTTCATTGCTCTAATTCTTGGCTCAAATTCTTCTTGATTAATATACTCTTGAGCATAATTATCAATTAATCTTGCAATACCTCGTTTCAATTTATCTTCTTGTGCTTCAAGCAAAGCGCTTTTTTGATCTAGTGGTAAGTTCTGAAAGTCTTCGTTTATACTCTTCTAATATTCTATTCGGATTTTCTAGTAGATGCTTTACTTCTTCCCAAACAGCCATGTCTAATGTATCTGTACGAATTAATTTGTTGTTACACATTTTATTACCGCCAAAACGGCGTGCCAATACAACGATAATACACCTGAATATTAGTTTTTTTTCCCTCCTTATTCCTTGCAATACTAGCACCGTAATATGCATAATTACAAAGCTTACATACTACTAAACCTTGCAATAAATGTCTTGCTCCTCTTTGTCTTGTTCTTGCTATTTTTCTATTCTCAGCTAATTGTTCTTGAACTATATCAAATAAATCTTTGTTTACTATACTAGGTACTTTAATATAAATCCAATCCTCTTTTGGAACAGGATAAGTAGAATAATTATCTTTTGGTTGCTCGCAGGAGTTCTTTTTGGGTCTTATATGTTTTAATTTTACGCCTAACCTTATCTTACCAAAAGCTGCTTTTCCTCTATAAGCAGAGTTTTTTAACATACTCAAAACTACAGCTCTATCCCAATACTCTTTTCCTGTTCGTGTCTTAATGGACATAGCACCTAGCCTACGGCATACTTCTCCTATACTTGCTCTTTCTCGTCCTACCAAAAAAAATACTTTACGAACAACTTCAGCTTCTTCTTCATAAATTTCAAATAATGCTTGTCCTGTATCTGTATTTTTATTTATATAACGATAGCCATAAGGAGCAGCACTCATTACACTTATATCACCATTATTGGCTGCATAAATCTTTCCTCGTCGGCTTCGTTCCATGATTTTTGCACGTTCATATTCTGCTATCATACCTTGCATTTGTAATAGTGGTTGAGATTCCGGATTATCGCTAATTTGATAATTTGAAAAAATGACTTCTACTCCTAATTTCTTAAACTCTTCAAGTAATACCATCTGATATGCATACTTGCGAGATAAACGATCAGGAGAATGAATATAAACCTTATCAAGGTTACCCTCTGCTATTTTATCACGTAATTTTTCCAAACCAGGACGGATTATGTTAGAACCACTATAACCATTATCAATAAATTTATATTCATTTAATAATTTATGTCCATCCATACTAATTTGATTCTCTATAGCAGCAATTTGGCTTGCTATTGTACCTTCTTGTGCTTGTCTCCCTGAAGAAACCCTTGCATATAAACTCACTGTTACCATTTAACCCTCCTCAAATCTACTTTCTTACATTCAGAGTCTTCTTCCTTTTTGCTCACTTTTATTGGTTTACTTAACACCAATTTTCCATATGCATCTAATAGATACAACTCTGCTAATCGATTAACTTCATAACTACAATTAATACGAACTGTTAATTTCTTGTTGCCCACGAGCTCTCCCATTTATTATTCATCGAGACATATGGTTATTTGGTCACTAGCTCTATAAATAAATTCAACTCTCCGTTCTTTTTGTAGAAGCTTTCGGAAAATAGTTTTCTCTAGTTTTAGGTTTCTTGCAATATTGTTGGCGGAGTCCCAGATGCCATATGAAATAGCCAAGAAATAAGAAAGTCACTTTTTCCTACCTTAGGTGCACCAGCAAAGACTAAAAGTCCTCTTGGAGTTAAGATTCTTGGGGCAATTGTATCCTCCGGCATTGGTGATTTGTCACTCAAATATTGTCTTGCAGGAAATGAAACAAATCTCTTCGTCTTTAGAATATCAGTAGTTGGAGTATTAGTAGCAGGTAAATTTATACATGGGGTTGAAGCTAAAAACTCTTCAACATTTATTCCTTCTAACACACCATCTGCAGCATCCCAACCTTTTGGTTTATTTTGTTGGAATCTTAAGAGTAACAAGTGATGCAACACCAAGATCTGACAGCTTTTTGGCAGCATTTTCAGCATATCGTTTGCCTGCTTCATCATTATCTGGCCAAATAATAATATGCTTACCTTTAAGGGGTGACCAGTCTGTTTTATCAATTGGTGCGTTTGCTCCTGACATAGCTGTTGTTGCAGTAATTCCTTGTTCTATGAGCGCTTCAGCACATTTTTCTCCTTCAACCAAAATAACTTTATCAGACTTCAGAATGCCTGGAATATTGTATAGAGGTCTTATTTCTGGTGAAACATAATTCAACGTTTTAACATCAAATGAATGCTGGTACTATAGTAGATTACATTGTATCATTTTGCTTTAACTTTGACAGAGTTGCTTGGTGAAAAAGCTAGTGTAACTATGGATAAGTACGACTACACAAACTAAAAGTACTTATCCATAGTTACACTAATTTATAGAAGATGTAAGCCTAAATTTTCTTGTCATTTTTTATTCTTTTTAATCAAATAACTTGTTGACAGTAGAGACAGTATCTGGTTGTTATAGCGAAGATTTAGTTACCTTTATGTATGATCTGGGACATAATGTAAGTGTAGTAAACCCAGAAAGCTTTTGGCAAAAGTGAGTTACTTAGAAACAAAACAGACAAGTCAGATGCAGCTATGATAGTTAGATTTTGTATTGCTAATAAACCTAATCTTTGGAAACCTGCTCCTCCTGAAGTCAAGCGTTTAAGAGAACTTTATCGTTGTTTGCAAGCACTTAAAGATGACAAGTTGCAACAGATGAATCGCTTGGAAAATAAAAATATGGATTCCCGTTGTCAACAAGCCATACTTGAGGTCATTGCTACAATAGACAAACAAATTTCTGACCTAGAGAAAGAAATTAATGAGCATATCAATAACTACCCACACCTAAAAAATATGATAGAAAACCTTAAGACTGTGAAAGGTGTAGGACATATTACTGCTATTGCTGTTGTTGCGGAAATGCCATTAGTTGATAATTTTGATCATGCTAGGCAATTCACAGCCTTTGCTGGTCTAAATCCACAGCACTACCAATCAGGATCATCAGTAAATAAAAAAAGTCGAATATGTAAAATAGGATCTGAGCATATTCGCAAAGCTCTTTATATGCCGGCTATAGTAGTCAAAAATCGTAATTCTCATTTTCAAAAGTTTTGCCAGCGTTTAGCAAGTAAAGGAAAATGCCCAATGGTTATAATTGTTGCGTTGATGAGAAAACTAATGCATGTATTTTTTGGTATTCTTAAAAACAATCAACCATTCAATAGTGATTTAGTGAAATAATTTTAACAATAAGGAGTAACATGAGCTTATGCTCAACGGTTTTGAAATATATACTATTTAACATAAAAGACCGTGCTTAGAGTTCTAGTGCTATATAGGTTGTACCCTACCATTTCATTTTGATAGAGATACTCGGTTATCTTACAAAATAAGCCTTATTGTATAAGAAGACACGATGATAAGCTAGTGTAACTGTGCGCCTATACAAACTAAAAGCACAGTTACACTAATTTATAGAAGATGTAATCTTAAGTTGTTTTGTTATTTTTTATCTTTTTAGTCAAATAATTTGTTGACAGTAAAGACAGTATCTATTTTCAACGCGACTGTTCGTTAAAGGTATTACCTGCATCTATTTTATCATCATGTTTTTAGCATGTACAATGTACATACTTTTTATATAATTGAGAATAGCTTTTTACTAGTATTCATTATGGGCAAGACTCTCATCTACTTAATCGGCTTTCCAGGTAGTGGTAAGTCTACTACTGCAAAGGAACTGTGTAAAATCATTGATGCGGTGATAGTAAGCAATAATCTATTCAATAATATTATATTTGATATTGTTAAATTACAGAATGCTGAAGTTCCAGATGACCTATGGGAAAAAATTTTTGCAGTCAGAGAAAATATATTAGCAATACTGGAAAAATATTACGTAAAATTAAAACATTATATATTTACAAATGAATTGATAGAGGGTGATCCCTATGATCAGAAGATATACAACTCCGTGATAAATTTAAGTAAGAAAATGGGCGTAAAAATTTTTCCTGTAGTATTACATTGTAATAATGAGGAACTGGTAAAGCGTGTTCAATCAGAAGAAAGGTACCAGGAAAATAAAATTACTGATTCGGATTTTGCTATGAAAAGAATTGAAGGGAAAAGGCTATTTATACCGGAAGGTACACTTGAAATTGGTAACTCAAATTTAAGTGCAAAAGAAGTTGCAAAGAAAATTATTGAAGAGATGAAGGAAGAAAGAAATGGAAAATTAATTAAAACTTCCATAACAAATAATTTAACAACAGGGGATGCTTGTGATTAAGCAGAAAAGTGAATATCGTCCTTGTGTTGGCATAATGCTATTTAACAAACAAGGACATGTCTTTATTGGAAAACGCTTTGATAGCGACTCTTACTGGCAGATGCCACAGGGAGGGGTTGATGATGGTGAGGAACTGGAACAAGCAGCGTTACGTGAGTTGCTAGAGGAAGTTGGTACAGATAAAGCAGAAATTATAGCTAAAAACAAAGATTGGATATACTACGACTTGCCTGAAGAAGTTATACCAATATGCTGGAATGGAAAATATTCTGGTCAAAAGCAAAGGTGGTTCTTAATGAAGTTTTGTGGAGAGGATAAGAATATTGATATTAATTATACTGATCATCCAGAGTTCAAAGAGTGGCGTTGGCAAAGTGTAGATAGTTTAGTAGCCAGTGCTATATCATTTAAAAAAGAAGTTTATAAAACAGTGATAGAAGAGTTTTCTTCTACAATAAAAGCCTCAACAATAAGCTCATGATAGTAGATTCTCATTGCCACTTGATTTATTTTTCCGATGATGAAATACCAAAAGTAATTTCAAGGGCAGAGCAAAATGGTGTAAAGATTTTGCATAACATATGCATAAGCGTTAATGATATTCCTAAATTACTAAAAATTTCTTCATCCTATGATCAAGTTTACTCCTCTGTTGGTGTGCATCCACTTGATGCTGCCATAGAAAACGGTGAGTGTATACATGTTGATGAATTAGTTGAATTTACCAAAAATCAAAAGGTAATTAGTATCGGCGAAACCGGGTTAGATTTTTATAAATCTGGCAACAAAGACAATCAAAAAAAAAGTTTTGCATCACACATAGAAGCAGCAAGAATGACTGGGTTACCCTTGGTTATTCACACTAGAAATGCTGATAATGAGATGATTGATATGTTAAAGTCAGAAATGAAAACCGGTACTTTTGGTGGAGTGATGCACTGTTTTGCTTCTTCTAAAGAGCTTGCTTATCAATCTATAGATTTAGGATTATACATTTCATTTTCTGGGATCATTACCTTTAAAAATGCGAGCTTACTCAGAGGAATTGCAAAAAATGTACCGCGCGAGCGTGTTTTAGTCGAAACTGATGCACCGTATCTATCACCCGAGCCCTATAGGGGAAAAAAGAATGAACCAGCAATGGTGAAATACGTTGTTGATTGTTTGGCAGAATTATGGAATGAGTCACCAGAACAAGTAGCGGAGGTAACCACAAGCAACTTTTTTAGGCTGTTTACGAAACTTAAGCTCAAAGAAACTCTATAAAACCATTAATTTGCTTATGAACCTAAAGATTTCACCAGCTCTCTCACCGAGTTTACAGATTTATTAAACATTTTTTGTTCACTATCATTCATTTTAACTTCTAGGATCTTTTCAACTCCATTTTTTCCAATAATTACAGGAACACCAATAAACAAATCTTTCACGCCATATTCACCATTAAGGTAAGCAGCACATGGTAATATACGCCTTTTATCTTTTAAATATGACTCTAACATGCATATAGCTGAAGATGCAGGAGCGTAGTATGCAGATCCAGACTTAAGCAGATCAACTATTTCTTTTCCGCCATTGCGAGTGCGTTCAACTATTTCATCAACTTTTTTCTGCGTAATGAGACCCATATCGATAACTTGGGTAAGTGGAATGCCAGCGATAGAAGTGCAATTAATGAGTGGTACCATAGTGTCACCATGTCCTCCAAGCACAAAAGCAGATATATCTTCAACTGAGATATTTAATTCACTTGCAAGAAAATAACGAAAACGGGAAGAATCAAGCACTCCTGCCATTCCAACAACCATATTAGCTGGAAGGTTTGAAAATTTATGCACCACTGAAACCATGGCATCCAGAGGGTTGGTAACCACTATTACAAACACGTTTGGAGAATGTTTTTTAATATTTTCGCCAACCTCCTTCATTACTTTAGCATTGGTTTGCAGGAGGTCATCCCTGCTCATTCCTGGTTTTCTGGCAATGCCAGCGGTTATTATAATTGCATCGGAGTTTTTTATATCTTCATACCTATTTGTCCCAGTAATATTGACATTAAATCCATCAATAGGGGATGATTCTGCTATGTCGAGTGCTTTACCTTGTGGTATTCCATCACTAATATCAAGTAAAACAACATCACCGAGTTCCCTTAGTGCAATCATATGGGCGAGAGTTCCACCGATATTTCCTGCACCGATTAAAGATATTTTTTTTCTTTGTACTGTCATTTTCTACTCCTTTGTATTTACTTTTATGGTTTTACTTTCCCAAGGTGATAGGCTATCAAACATACGAAAATCTTGCGGTAAATCTATAGGATTATATACAACCTTTTTTGCCTCTATATCATATCTTACTTCCTCATAACCAGTGAGAGGGAAATCTTTTAACATTGGATGACCTTTGAATCCATAATCTGTTAGAATCCTACGCAAATCAGGGTGATCAGAGAATTCTATTCCATACATATCAAACACTTCACGCTCAAACCACGAAGCTGTGCTAAATATCTTCGCTACACTTGGAAGTATGTCGCTTTCACATAACTGAAGCTTTATGTGTACTCTAATATTATGCACAATGCTGAGCAGATTGTATATTAGCTCGAAACGCTTCTCTCTATTTGGATAGTCAACTCCAAAAATATCAACTAATAGTTCAAACCTACACTTTTCATCATCACGTAGAAAGAGTAAGTGCTTTTCAATTTCATCTAAAGTTGAATATATTACAATAATGCCATCATCTTTTTGAATGCACTCACACTTGGTCTTTTTTTGTATATGCCTTGCAGTTTTATCCATGCTTTATATTCTGAGTTCGTTTTATTTTGTTTTGTAGGCATAGCATTCCATATAGCAATGCCTCAGCAGTTGGTGGACATCCAGGGACATACACGTCAACTGGCACAATTCTATCACAGCCTCGGACTACTGAATAAGAGTAATGGTAATAACCACCACCATTTGCACAACTTCCCATAGAAATAACATACTTCGGGTCTGCCATTTGATCATAAACCTTGCGCAATGCTGCTGCCATTTTATTAGTTAGTGTGCCAGCAACAATCATCACATCTGATTGACGTGGGCTTGCACGGAACATTATACCATATCTATCAAGATCATAACGGCTGGATGCAGTATGCATCATCTCAACTGCGCAACATGCAAGACCAAATGTCATTGGCCACAATGAACCAGACCTTGCCCAATTCATTACATAATCTATTAAATCACCAAATTTAGTAACAAGAAACCCTTCTTTTTTATAACGACCCCAGTCATCATTAGATAGAATTTGATTTGTCATAAACTACTCCCACTCTAATGCACCTTTACACCATTCATAGATAAAACCTATAGTGAGTATTGCAAGAAATACCATCATAGACCAAAATCCACCATAGCTTATCTTAGATAAAGAAACAGCCCAAGGAAAAAGAAAAGCAATTTCTAAGTCAAATATTATAAATAATATTGAAACTAGGTAAAATTTAATGTCAAAATTTTTTCTTGCACTGGATAGTGGATTGAAGCCACACTCATATGTGGAAAGCTTTTCACCATCTGGCTTACTCACTGCAAGAAACATAGGCAATATACCTAAAGCAAAAGATACTACAATTGATACGCAGATAAAAATTACTATGGTTAAGTATTCGCTCATTTAACAAAACATATAACACTATGAATTTACATGCTTTCCTAACTTTTTACCACCTAAAATATGCACGTGAAAGTGTGGTACAACCTGCTCTCCATTTTCACCGTAGTTAGTGACTAATCTATATCCTGTTTTTTCTAGATTATATTTGTGTGCTATTTCTCTAACAGTTTTGAAAAAACTTATTATCTTCTCTTCAGGAGCTTTTAGAATGAAGTCATCATATGAAACATATTGATTTTTTGGTATAACTAAAATGTGAACTGGTGCGTCAGGGTACTTATCACAAAAAGCCAGTACATTTTCATTTTCATGTACCTTCTCACAAGGTAACTCACCTCTTAATATTTGAGCAAAGATGTTATCGCTATCATAAACTTCATTGCTCATATTTTAAGAGCGACCTTTCCCTCTTCCTTCGTTTTTCTCTACACTAGGTGTAGATAGTGGTTTTATCGTTTCACCAGAAGCATCTTCAAGATTTAAAGAGCTTACAAGTTCCCTTACTTTTACCATGTCCTGCTGTTCTTTCAAAGAGGTTTCTATTCCACTTACCCTTTTTCCAGTAATAACTCCTGGTTGTAAGTGATACATATCCCCAGGAACAGTTAGACTATGATGTCTTTCCTCTATTTTTATTTCACTCATAACATTCCCCTATAACTTATTTTTGCATTCCACAACTTTGCGACTTACCTGCTTTTATAGCTTCTTGCGCCCATTTTTTCTCACCTGAAGCTATAGTTTCTGAAGGCTGACCAGCCTTTAGTAACTCTTCGCTATTTGTAGGTCCTGCAGGTTTCGTAGCTCCTGATAACTGCTTTTGATTATCATATTCCTTATACAATTTTTCTGCAATACCATTTAGCAATTTTAAGTCTGTGTGAACTTTAAATTCTCCACCAGTAATTTCTGCCAGCTTCTTAAGGTCTTCGCTAACTTTATCAGCAATTCCTTGAAGAGCAAGCTTTTTTATCTCCTCTGGACTCTTTCCTTTAATGTCTTCAATTATTTTTTTAACATCAACTTCAATTACAATTTTGTTTTCTTCTCTAAAAATAGTTACATTCGGTAAACCTACTTTTATTTTACCCAATTGTTCATCGTTCAAATAAGGTATATCTCCCGTCAAAGTCCTTGACGCTAAAAAAGCTACCTTTCCTGTCCCTTTCTTTTGCTCTGTTATTTCTACACCAAGATTCTCACTAGCTTGTGTGGTTTCTATAGGTGGATCATATTCCCTTTTTTCTTTAGGTACATCTATACCAACAGCTTCCTTTAACGAAACTGTGGCATCATGTTTCATTTCACCCGTTGAAGCAAACGGCTTCTCTATAGGGTAAATAAGTGCTTTAGGCACAAGAGCAAGCACCTGACCTGTAGCTTTTACACCTGTTTTAACTGCTCCGCCTATCTTAGCCCAAATAGATTCTGCCATACATACCTCCAAGGTACTTTCTACAACTAAATACATTTTAATTATAGACGAAAAAATTTAAACTTCTATATCCATTATAAGATAGAATTATAGGGATTGCAACCATTATTTATACATTGTCTAAAACATGTGGTATTTGCTACTTTATTCAATTTACTTTAAAGAGTACTCTCTAAATTATGTTTAAATGGAACACAAATAATATCATTGATGCAACTGGTGGAAGAGGAGAGGGAGGTTGTTACAGCTCAAATATTTCAACAGACACAAGAAGCATAAAAAAAGGTGATTTATTTATTGCCCTCAAGGGAAAGAATTTTGATGGCCATAATTTTTTGCATGAAGCGTTTTTAAAAGGGGCTGCCGCTGCAATAGTGAGTGAGGGTAAATATAAAAATTTCCCTCTCATTATTGTACAAGATACCCTGAAAGCTTTGCACGATATGGCATCATACTATATTAGAAATGTTCTTGTTGACGCTAAAGTTATTGCAATTACAGGCAGTGTCGGGAAAACTACTACAAAGGATATGCTGCACACTGTTTTATCGCAATATGGAGTGTCCCATGCAAACGAAGGTAACTTAAATAATAATATAGGATTGCCTTTGACAATTCTAAAAGCTCCAAAAAACTGCCAGTACTTAATCCTTGAAATGGGAATGAATAAAGCTAGTGAAATAAAAGAATTATCACAGATTAGCAATCCGAATATTGCAGTTATTACCAACATCGAACCTGCACATACTGAAAATTTTTCATCACTATTTGACGTTGCACAAGCGAAGTTAGAGATTCTGTATGGTATGAAAAATAACGGTACTTTGATTTTGAACAGAGATAATAAATATTATGATTATCTCTCATCACATGCCAATAGAAATGTAATAAGCTTCGGTAAAGATAAAAATGCTGAAGTTTGTTTACTAAACTTAATAAGAAACGATGAATCTTCTGTCATTTCAGCACTATCTTCTGTCATCCCAGTGCCCAGACACTGGGATCCAGGAAGTTCAATTGCAAATGAGCATATCAGACGGTTGTATAATAAAGACTGGATTCCAGCGTCACGCGCTGGAATGACATCAAACCGAGTTGCTAATAGATTAAGTTTAAAAATCAGGCTGAGTGATAATCAAATTATAAACTGTAATTTACGTGTACAAGGTGAGCATTTTGCTTATTCGCTACTTGCTGTTGCAGTAGTTGTGCAAAGCCTCGGACTTGATTTATCAAAATTACCACTTGCACTTGAGAATTTTAGTGTAACGAAAGGTAGAGGCAATATTCATAAAGTCAAATACAATGGAAAATACATACATTTAATTGATGACTCCTATAACGCCAGCCCTACTTCGATGAAAGCTGCAATAAAAACTTTGAGTACATATTCTAATCAGAGAAAAGTAGCTTTGCTTGGTGACATGTTGGAACTTGGTGATAAAAGCATAGAATTTCATACAGATTTGGTTAAGACTGTCACAGAAAATAATATAGATAAAGTTTATACAGTTGGTAAATTTATGTTAGAATTACATGAGCTTTTGCCAGGTAATATAAAAGGCGTGCATTTTAATGATTCTAATCAATTGAAAAGTAATTTAGCTGACATTATTCAGAATAATGATGTAGTTCTAGTTAAAGGCTCACGAGGAATGAAAATGGATCTTATTGTACAAGAATTCATAATAGAATATTAAGTAAAATCATTATATTAGTTTACAGTAACAAATTATTAGGAACTTTAATTGTGACAAAACGTGTAATTATTTTTGGTGGAACGGGGTTTATAGGGAAACACATCGTAAGACGCTTGGCAGCAGAAGGATATTTAATAAAGATATTCACTCGTAATCAGGAAAAAGCTGCTTGTTTAAAATTGTGTGGCAATTTGGGACAAATATCAATATTTAAAGGCGATTTTTTTGATGAAAAATCAGTTCTGGAGGGTATGGAAGAATGTGATGTAGCCATAAACTTAGTGGGAATATTATATGAAGCAAAAAAGCACGATTTTTACGCTGTTCACGTTAAAATAGCTGAAAGGATAGCAAAAGCTGCAAAAATGAAAAATGTACCTATGATGATACATTTTTCTGCTATGGGAATAGAAAATAGCAAGTTGTCAAAATATGCTCAAAGTAAATTGGAAGGTGAAAAAGCTGTAACTTCAGCATTTCAAGAAGCAATAATAATTAGGCCAAGCCTTGTATTTGGTAAGGAAGATAACTTCTTTAATAAATTTGCAAGATTAGCAACTATTCTTCCTTTTTTGCCGCTAATTGGCAATGGAACGACTAAATTTCAGCCAATATGTGTAACAGACTTAGCTGAAGTGGTATATCGTATTATCAGTTTTAATAAGCAAGACAAGAAAATTTATAACATGGGTGGACCAAAGGTTTACTCTTTCAAAAGCTTATTGAAGTTTATTCTGAATGTTACTAACAGAAAGTGTTTGTTGATCAATGTATCTTTTCCAATGGCAAAGTTAATAGCTTTCTTTTTAGAAAATAAAATTATTTCTATGCTGCTAAAACCAATAACCGGAGATACGAACCCTGTGCTTACTCAAGATCAGGTGAAAGTTATGATGAATAGCTCAATCGAAAAGTCAGCTGACCTTGAAACAATGAAGGTTCGACCATTAGCAATTGAAAATGTGGTGCCAGAATACTTGAAGATTTATAGAAAGTATTGATAGAAGAGTGTGCCCGGTGGGATTCGAACCTACGACCCACAGCTTAGAAGGCTGTTGCTCTATCCAGCTGAGCTACGGGCACACAACATATATAAAATGCTTCTTAGTACAAGTGAAGTCAAGTATTTCGTGTGAATATGATGTTTATCTTGCAACACCTTGTCATTGCAGTTGTGTGTCACGCGCTGCCGAAATTGGATGCGAGAAGTCTATTTATTTTAGAAAATGTTATATAGAAACTTCCTTGACAAACCTCGCCACCCCCCTTATCATGAAACTGAAGGTATTCAGTTATCTTCATCTGTGCAGATTAAACAGCAAGAAAACAACGTAGTTGGCGTCTTATTTTTAATTTTTTGCACTATGTGCACCTTATGTCTTCACAACATTTCTGGGTTTTTACCTATATAAGCTGAAACGCGCTTATAAGTCGTTTAAGACAGTATAGTACGCCAATTTGCAGGATTAGAGAGTGACAACTAGCTAACACGGGATTTCTTTTGCCTTTTTTTCTGCTTAGTAAATTTCTTAAACATTTAAACTAAGGTGAGTTGCATTTAAAAGCAGCTAAATTGCAGTGTTTAAGGCTTAAAAAACGCCAATACTGAAAATAGACAATGACCAGGGTTTCTTTTGCCTTTTTTTTACTTGGTAAATTTCTTAATGTTTATAGCTAAAAGAGCCCAAGAGAGGTGTCATTCCAGTGCCCCTGTGATGTCATTCCAGTGCTTGACACTGGAATCCAGTTTTCCATATAATCTCATCGAAAACGTTGTAACCACTTTCTATGCTAGTTTGCTTGTAAACAAGCAAACTTTCCTGGATCCCAGTGTCTGGGCACTGGGATGACACCATTCTTTTTCCTGGATTCCAAACTGGGATGACAGCTAGCCTGACAATCGTCATCCCGCTGCTTGTTAGCGGGATCTATGCTAAAAGATACTGCGGCGGTATGACGGTTTGTGGTGGAATGGCGATAAGCTCGTCATCCCGCTTTGTTAGCGGATGAGATACCGCGGCGGTATGACGGTTTGTGGTGGAATGACGATAAGCTCGTCATCCCGCTGCTTGTTAGCGGGATGACAAGAAAGGAGCAGCAGGATGACACCATCATAAAGTGAAACTAGATTGTATCTTATCGGTAAAAAAGAAGAGCTATTTTAGGAAGTTTTTATAGGGTTAAAACTAAAGAAAACTTGCATATAGGTTCATCAAGGTGTAAAATTAGAGTTGTTTTAAAAGAATAGGTCAATTATGAATCTTGTAACAAAATCTGCTATCGATTTTACTGCTCCAGCCGTTCTCTCCGGCGGAGAAATTGTTGATGATTTCTGTCTGAGTAAGCGCATAAAAAATAAGTATGCTGTCCTTTTTTTCTATCCACTTGATTTTACCTTTGTCTGTCCAACTGAGTTGATATCATTTAGTAATAAAATAGAGGATTTTTCAAAACGTGGTGTTGAAGTTATAGGGGTAAGTGTAGATTCAAAGTTCTCACATTATAAATGGCGAAACACTCCAGTTAATGATGGTGGTATTGGAGAGGTTAGCTACACTTTAGTGTCTGATATCAAAAAGTCTATATCAAGAGACTATGGGGTCTTATATGATGACTCAATTGCGCTGAGAGCAACTTTCGTTATTGATGATAAATTTATTGTACGTCATCAATCGATAAATGATTTGCCTTTAGGGCGTAATATCGATGAATTCGTTAGAATCGTTGATGCAATTAAACATAATGAGGAGCATGGTGAAGTATGTCCAGCAGGGTGGAAGAAAGGTAAGCCAGCAATGCAGGCAAGCGATGAAGGAGTAGCTGATTATCTAAACTCATACAGTGAAGAATTATAGATTTAGTACAAAAGTTCTTATTATTGGATCCGGGGCAGCGGGTTATGCTGCTGCTATATATGCAGCACGTGCAAACTTAGAGCCAATTGTAGTAACGGGAATGCAGCCTGGTGGTCAGCTTACAATTACTACAGATGTTGAAAACTATCCTGGTTTTGTTTCAATACAGGGTCCAGAACTAATGGAGCAGATGAGGTTGCATGCAGAACAGGTTGGAGCAAAAATAATAGATGATGAGATAAAAAGCGTTGAACAACTTGAGGATTCTAATGAGTATAGGTTTAGATCTTCTGGTAATACTAATGACTACTATTCAGATGCAATTATAATTGCATCTGGTGCGCAAGCGAAGTGGCTTGGTTTGGAGAGTGAAAAGGAATTTCAAGGTTACGGAGTTTCGGCTTGTGCAACTTGTGATGGTGCATTTTTTAGGAATAAAGTTGTAGCCGTGATTGGTGGTGGAAACACTGCTGTTGAAGAGGCGATATTTTTAACTCGATTTGCCAAAGAAGTTATACTAATACACAGGCGTGATAAATTGAGAGCGGAAAAAGTAATGCAAGATAGGCTCTTTAAAAATGATAAAATAAAAGTAATATGGAACCATACCGTAGAGCAGATTCTTGGAGAAGAAAATCCGAAAAAAGTTACTGGTATTATAGTTAAATCAACGGAAGCTCAAGAATTGAAAGTCGATGGAGTGTTTATTGCAATTGGGCATGCACCAAATACAGGTATTTTTAAAGGCTTTGTTGAAATGGATGAGCAGGGTTATATAATTACGAAACCTGGAACAACTTTAACTAGTAGGGCAGGGGTGTTTGCTGCAGGTGATGTTCAAGATAAGGTGTATCGCCAGGCAGTAGTTGCCGCAGGAACAGGGTGCATGGCTGCACTTGATGCAGAGAAGTTTTTAGAGTCGTAATTAATTAACTCAGAATTAGGATTTTATAGCTAAAGTGACTTAAGTTCACCGATAATTTTAAAAACAAAAATTCGTCATTCCGCTACTTGTTAGCGGAATCTATGCTGAGATACCGCGGCGGTATGACACCTTTCTTGGGTTAGCTATAGATAAATTGCTTGCAATTTTCCTTTTTTTTTACATAATTATGTTAGTAAATTATTAGGTAGGTTTAATATGCTTTATAGAAGGGATAGAACAAGTACTACTGGTTACGGATATAATCAGAGAACTCCAGACCCGCTTGATGAATCAACAAAACAGTTATTTAAGGCTGTTGATGATGAAAACCTAGAAGATTTTAAACAAGCTCTGACAGAAGGTGCGGATGTTAATGCGTTTGATAAAGAAGGCATGACACCTTTGGTGTCCATAGTTACTAATTTGTCTGCAGGCTTTAAAAAAGAATATCAGAATATGATTAGGTTACTTCTACTGCACCAGAGAATAGATGTTAATATTTGTGAAAAAAGTAATGACGATACAGCTTTACACCTAGCAATGTGCTTTCAACAAAAGAAAACGTTACAACTTTTGCTTAGTCACCCAAACATAAACACTAATATAACCAATAAGAAAAATCAAAGTCCTAGTGAGTGTGCTAGGCAAAATCGTGCTGAACATTTGATAATAGAAATACAAAAAGCACGAAAAGGAAGACAATTATTAGATGCTCTTTTTAATGGAAATATTAACCGAGCAAAAACACTGTTGGCTCAAGAGCTTAATCCTAATTGCTGGAGAAGAACCCAAGATGGAAGAATAAAAACACCACTTAGCTTAATTATAAAATCATGTTTACAAGGAATAACACAAGATAACGAAGAAGTATTGACTAAATTTTTAAAACATAAAGACCTAGATTTTAGTCAAATAAAGCCAATACAAGATATAGAGAAAAATCCATGGGTGAAGCAAATAATTGAACAAGCTATTACAGAGCGATTAGCTGATGCTATTAATAGCAAGGATTTAGATGATGTGAAAAAATTAGTAGAAGATAATTGTTTCATAAATCGTGCAATTGTTACTGCTGCATTTGAAAGTATTGAAAGTATTGAACGTATCAGAAATTATCTAAATGAAAAATTCCCTACAAGTGCAGAGCAACCTGTAGCAAATACACATAATGTTCAACCAGAAATAAACGACGAATTCATTGCTAAAGAGTTGCAGCAGCTCGAAAACCTTAGAGATGAACTTGAAAGAACAAAAACTCAACTTGTAGAGAAAGAGCAAGAGCTGGATAAGGTTGTACGTGAAAAAACGAGCGAAACTAGCAAAATTTCACAATTAAAAAGAGATTTAGTACAAGTAAGGCAGGAAAAATCGGCTCAACAAAGTGAATTAAGGGAAGAAAGAGATAGGCTTTCATCAGAAAATAGACTGCTCCGTACTAAAAGTCTGAGTAATAAAAACGAAAAATCCTCGGAGGCAATTTCTCCTGGTAGAAAACAAAGCAACTACGCTTCTGCTTTTTTTGTGTTGTCTGGAGCGTTTGCTGTTGGTGCATGTTTAGCAGTTTTATACGGTTATCCAGTAATAGGTGCTTGTCTTGCAGCAGTTGCACTTGTTCTTCTTTTAGTAGGATATTTTTTATACAAAGGAGATGAAAAAGACATAGGACCTGGTAGTGCCACAGATAATCCTCAAGTTACAAGGGTTTTAACTTCTTCTCCAGGCCCTGCTGAAAATTTTTATACATATTAAAAACATCTTGATAATTGAGGTGAGTGTAAACTTGAGTAGTTTCCAGGCTTGAGTGGCCAAGCAGTTGTTGTATTGATCTTATGTCAATATCTTCCTGAAGCAAATGAGTAGCAAAACTATGGCGAAATGCATGTGGAGATAAAATTTCTGGTAAATTTAACATTCTCCTTATTTTCTGCAAACGATTAGCCACATAAGTTCTTCCCAATTTTTTTCCTCTTACTCCCACAAAAAGATGTTGTGCTTCATCAAGGTAAGGACAGGCTTTTACATATTCTTGTATACATTTTTTTACTACTGGGAGAATGAATACCTGCCTTTGTTTATCTCCCTTACCTGTTACTATTAAACTTTCATTGTTAATATCACTAACCCTAAGGTTCAACGCTTCACTGATTCTTAAGCCTGTACCATATAGCAGGACGATAATCGCAATTTCTCTTTTTACCACCCAAGATTCGCCCAAGTCAGATAGTTTCATTTCTTTCACCAAAGTTTTTGCGTTGCCTCCTGTCATCCCAGTGCTTGACACTGGGATCCATTCTTCTTTTTTTCTGGATTCCAGTGTCATGCACTGGAATGACAAAGAAGAGTGAGCCCCGTGTAAATAGTGGTTATGTAAGAAAAAGTCTACTAAAGTTTTTATATCAGGTATTGATAATGCTTTGGGCAGAGTTCTTCTCTGAATTGGCCTTGATAAGGAAAATACAGCTTCATTGTCTATATTGTGGTTGTTTTTTATGTACTTGAAGAAATTTCTGATTACTGACAATGCACGAGCGTTAGATCTTGCATTCACACCTCTTGCGTAACGAGAGGTAAGCCAACTTCTTAACTCAGGTATACTTAAATTTTTCAGAGTACCAACATTTACTTCTCCGCCAATGTGAGTATTTAGGAAACTTATAAGATCCTTCAAGTCCCTCATGTATGACTCTAAAGTGTTTGGTGAATAAGATCTGTTGCACCTCAGCCACTCATACCATTTTTCAATGATTGAACCGAGGTCCACGATTACTTTTTAAAGAAAGCATCGATGCACGCATCTCGAAAGGCTTCATTTATATCAGGATGAGAGTGACAAATTCTGTATATATCCTCTGCTGCTGCGCCATATGCCATTGCAACCGCTGCTTCGTTGATTAGCGTATCAGCGTATGCTCCTATGATATGCACACCTAGTATTGTATCTGCTCTGCTACAAGTCAGCACTTTCACGAATCCTTCAGCATTATCAGTTATTTTTGCTCTGCCGTTTGCAGCAAATTGACATTTACCAACTTTGTACTTATGGCCAGCATTTTTGAGTTCCTCTTCGGCTTTACCGATCGAAGAAACCGCAGGGTGAGTGTAAATGACAGATGGTATGATTTCATAATCAACGTGAGGTGACTGTCCTGCTATTATCTCTGCAACTGCCACTCCTTCTTCCTCTGCTTTATGAGCAAGCATTGCTCCACCGATCACATCACCAATAGCAAATATTCCTTTTACATTAGTTTCATATCTGTTGTTAACTTGAACGAAACCACGATTATCTTTTTTTATTTTTTCAAGACCCTCAGTGCATGGTTTGCGCCCTGCTGCCACCAATACCTTATCCGCCTCTATAGTGTTTGTTTGATTATCTTTTACAGAGCAAACTTTCACACTCAAAGAGTTGCTACTTTGTTTTATCTCCTCGACTTTAGTGCTAAGTAAAAATTTTATTCCTTGTTTTTGTAGACTAGAAAGTAGAGACTTACTTAATTCTCCATCCATTGCTGCAGCGATTCTATCAAAAAATTCTACTACAGTGACTTCAGACCCTAGCCTGCTCCATACAGAAGACATTTCAAGCCCTATTGCCCCGGCTCCGATTACGACAAGTTTTTTTGGTACTTCAGTTAAAGATAATGCACCAGTAGACGAAATAATGTCTTTCTCATCGATATTAATTCCTGGCAAAGAAATAACGTCAGAACCGGTTGCAATTACTATATTTTTTGTCTTCAGCACCTTACCTTCAGCTAAAACTTCAAGATTACCTTGGTCAAAAGAAGTAATTTTCCCAAGCCCATTGATTTTAGTGATTTTGTGAAGGTTAAACAGATATTCTATACCTTTTCCAAGTTCCTGAACTCTGGCATCCTTATAACCTAGCATTTCTTTTAAATCGAAACTTGCATCCTTAATTTTTATGCCAAGCTTCGACAGATCATTTTTCGTGTGAGCATACTGATAGGAAGAATGAAGTAGTGCTTTGGAGGGTATGCACCCAACCCGCAGGCACGTACCACCAAAAATGCTATTTTTATCTATACAGGCAACTTTCAATCCAAGTTTTGCAGCAGCGATAGCACACTTATAACCGCCTGGACCACCACCTATAACAATCAGGTCATAATCAATCATAAAGAACAAACCTATTTTCTAAAGAATAAACACCATTCTTCTCAGTTGTTACATATATCTTATTGCGAGTAAACACTGGAGTGTGAAACACATTACCAGGTACTTTGACTACCTTTCCTGCACTTTCAGATCCCGGAAAAGCAAACATTGAACCTTTATTGCTTGTCACCCACAGTGTATGGGCATGCATAATTGGAGCAAACAATTGCGTATTTTCTATTAAATTAGATGTCCAGACCGTTTCTCCATTTTTTATATCCAGGCCAATTATTTTATCGTCTTTAGTAACTATAAAAATTCTTCCGCCTTCTTTTTGCTTCTTTGGAGGAATAAGAGGACTGTAATATGATTCAATGTCTGATACACTTTTTACTTGCAGTGACTTTGACCATAAAATATTCCCTGATTTTACGTCAATACCATAAATATAAGAATTGTTTGTAGCTATTAAAGTATCGCCAAGCACTCTCGGTGTAGTAGTTACATCTGTGAGCTGTGTATCCAAAAGGTTTGTAGCCAATTTTTGGCTCCACAATTTTTTACCGTCTTCATTAAAAGCTATTAACTCACCATTTGAAAATGGTGCTATTATTTTATCGTTAGAAATTGCTGGCGATATGGAATACAAACCTCGAACCTCATTGATACCGTTTTGATAAGTCCAAACGAAGCTGCCATCTTTTATATCAAACACGTACAGATAATTATCAATAGTCAATACTACCAATTTATTATTTATTACTGCTGCTTTCCCTCTTACTGGAGCTCTCAATTCTTTTTCCCACTGAATCTCGCCGGTTTTTGCATCTATTGTGTGTAGAACGTTATCCACTATAAAGAAAACGTTTCCTCTGTGACGCAATAGGCTCATGTTACTAATTTTTTTTCTGTGTGAGAGGTGTAATTTCCAATTCATAGCCTTTGAGTTATCAATATCAAAGGAATATAAAGCGCCGTGCTTGTCTGATAAAATAACGCTATCTTCTGTAAGCACTGGAGCTACATACCCTTGAGATAGTTTTTTATCCACTAGACTTATTCGCTCGCTTGCCATTGTGTAACTGCTACACAATAACATTATCATGACAATTATTACTTTCATTACTTATTGAAAACAAGACTTAATTAATATACATCTTAAGAACCTTAATTACAACGGAAATGTTCTTGCTGCATGTTAAAAACGTTGATTTATGAACGAAATATTATATTATTATGTGAGATAATGCATACTTGACCTTACCCAGAAAAAGTGCCAACCTGCCACCTATCCACTCTGAAAAGTGATTATCTTCTCTTGCTTCCAACCAAGCAATACCTAATTCATACCTTCTGGGTAAGGTCATCCGCTACTTGGATGACAGAAAAGAGTGCTGGGATGACAGGAGGCAATGCAACCTCATTAAAAACTTAATTTCAACCCAGCCAAGAGCACATAACCAGAGTTGTTATTTTCTATTGTAGGTTCTTTGGTACTAAATTTTACTATATCGAAATAGTATGAAGTACCTAAAAAAAGAGAATTTTCAAGGCTTAAAGCATATGATGTTAACTCGTTTGTGCCTTTGCCTGCAATATCCCTGCCACTATTGAAATATGTTAAGCTCGATTTGTAAGAATCAGAATGGTAAGCGATACCTGCATTCATATAATACGTATTATTTATTTCAGGATTACGCCTCTCACCAGATTCACCACCATTACCATACGAAAAAATGCAATCAAGATCGAACAATTTTAGCTTCAAACCAAAATTCCAGTTTAGTAATTGATTACGGCATTCATAATTTTTAGAAGTTCCATCTGAGCAATCAGTTAAATTTTCTCTTGCAAATTCACCAGTCAAAGCAGTAGTAAAACCTATATCATCTGACAAGCTGTTTTTATAGGAAAGGCCAGCAGCAATTAAATTGCTGTACTGTAAGTTATTTTTTCCTGGAACATAGCTGAATCCGAGTTGAAAGTTATAGATTTCAGGGGAGATGTAGTTAATTGATGATTGTTTTAACCCTAGTTCGAGTCCATTATAATTACTGTAAATGTTGGGTTTTACCCAAAATACCTTGTCTTTATCATATCCAGGGTCACCATCTTTTTTATGATCACCACGCAAATTTGCATAGTTTGTCCAATGACCATTTACTCCTCCAGCAGCTGTATAAATTTTTGAAGTGTTAATTAACATGCCCTGACTAACTAAACTTCTTTTACCATATTCAATTGATCCAAGTCCCTGATTTTTAATGATGAAATACCCTTCCTCCATGTCTAACTTTTCTATGTCTAACGCTTTTAGGTTTGCAATACCAGAAACTCCTGCCTTAACATTAAACCCCATTTGAGTATTTGGATAAACTTGCTGTAAATAAAGAAAGCGCAAGTATGAATAACTTGAAGTTTTATCCTTAGGCTTAGCATTGAAAGAATCTCTGTTGAAAGCGTAGCCGGATCTCAGATCTACTTTTCCATCTAGTTCTGCATAAAATATTTCCTTATCCAGAATTGTTCTAGAGCTAGCACTATTCTGCAAAAATAATGATGAAAGCAATGCTACCAGGTAGTACCTTAACTTCATAAATAAACTTAAATCTTTATAAAAATTTAAGTTTAAACTCAATATAAATAAAAAACAACTTCACATATATTAACTAAGCTTTCTAGACCCCAGTGTTAGCTACTTGGATAACACCTACAACCTCGTCATTCCGCTACGTGTTAGCGCCGCGGCGGTATGACGTAGGGCTGTGCTAGCTATATCATTAGCTTACATATTTTTTAAAAAGACCAGAAGGCGCCGCTGGTTTTTACGTTAAGCATTAGATTTTTCTGCCCGTTTTTGAGCTATATTCCCATAAATTATTGATACACTTAGTAATTTTCGCTTTAATAACTGCTTATTAATGGCAGAATGTATACGATTAATTATTTTAGATGTACTTTTTACATCGCAGTTAATCAAAACAAAAAGCACTTTATTCTCATCAATATACCCTAGAAAATCATCACTACGGCAATTTTTATAAAAATGTTCTATGACAACTTTCAGTGCATCATTTGTCTCGCTACAGCTACTATTTAAGCCAATTATTCCTATAGCTGCATTAATTTGATGTTGAAAGGCGAAATTCAATATAACGTATAACTCTAGAATAGTGGACTCATTGCCCGGTATATCGAATAAGTCATGGTTTTTATATTTTTTACCCATTAGGTATTCATCTCTAAAGATTCCTAATTTATGGGACAAACTGATATCACGTATTAATAGCTCATAATTTATTTTATTACTGGCAAATTGTGCAGTGCGGAAAACTTTTACTTTTGTCCTGATATCTTCTCCTTTAGCATCAATTAAGGAAAAATCTATCACTTTAGGTAATATATCAAGTAAATCGTGTCCATTTTCGGTATACTCTAAATAATTCTTCACGTTGCCGGCTGCTCTTGTGCTTAAGATATTAATTAATGGCTTGTTAAGCAAATTCTCCTCTTTATATTTTAGCAAATCCCTTGCAACTTGATTGAGCCCCGAAATTAACACGGTTTTTTTCTTATTATCCTGACAAATAGATACCACAGCATCATCTTTCCTTCTTGCAGTTATGAAATCATCCATATTTTCATTTTATATGATACATCTATAAGTATAATAAAATTACATTAAAATTTACTTACTTATTAATATGCTTGATTAGATATAAGTAAAATGTCATATGGGATGGCTTTGTTAGCTGCTTTAGGTGGTAATAAATGGATAGTCAAGCAAAATTACATTTGTAACTTTGCTTGACTTGTCCGTTTTTTTTATGTCTTTATTACAATCATAACCTCTAGCTCTGAGTTATACCCCTTTATTACATTGTATTAGATGGAAGTAGAACAGGACCCAATTTTGCGTTTTGTTGTTCTGAAAGACTCCCTAAAAGATCTGTACCAGGTTTTAGCTGCTCAGCAGAATCAAGATTACTGCTTGGTCCTGAATCTTCCAATTGCACGATAGTGCCGCAAGCTTCTTCGTATGATGGTGGTTGTGCTTCTGAAAGATCTGGGTACAATCCTGGCTGCTTAGGTCCATCGTATGGTGGTGCTGAAGGTTTTTTACCATAATCGCCTACTCCTGTTCCTTCTTGTTCTAATTTCTTCACATCTTCATTAGTTGCTTTCTCTGCACGCTTTGGTCCTTCTATGAAGTCTTGCATTTCCTTTTCAAAACTTTGCTCATAGCGTCTCTTTATTAGATGAGCCACACCTGCTGTTGCGTATAATGCAACGGCGATTGATAACATAATTGGTACTATATAAAAAAGTGTGATGTCAATCATAGGAAATAAGAAGCTAGGTCGTGGTCCATGTTGTACTCCCATACAAAACATGCCAAGACACATTACTGAAATACATGGTATGAAAAAGGCCAGAGACGCAGAAAGTACTAGTGTATTTTTCACATTTCTTACTCTTATAATTTTTTTTGCTCTACTATTAAGACTTGAATATGTTTCCCCAATATCAGTATCACCCTTAACATAAGCTGTTAGTTTTTTTTCCATTATCTCTATAATCCCGTCATTTAGTATAGAGAAATATTTGGATGGATAAGAATTTGATTTTGTTTTACCACCGTTAAGAAGGTTTGTGATGTCCTCTTTATATAACTCGAGTTTTTCGATCTCAGATGAAGCTTTCGTTATTTGTTCGTCTATTTTATCTATAGCAAGTGCTTTAGCCTCTTCACTGTGCATTTCTACATTATTTAAATTAGTTCTATCTTCTTGTAATTTCTTTTGCTTGTCTTGCAGATCTTTTAAATCTTTATCCATTGCACCTTGCAACTTTTGATTTAGTTTATCCAAGTCATCTTTGGCTTCTTGAAGTAAATTTTTATGAGTGAAATATCTTAATAAAATAGGTAGAGTTAAAGGATCTTTTTTATGAGTAAAATACAAAGCATCCAGAGTAACACTATCAGGTATTATTTCTCTTGGCAGAGTTATATTTCTTTTTTCATAATCCTTTGAGATCAGATCTGCTAGGTACTTTTCTTTATCACCATCAACTGACCTAAGAAATTTTTTGTTACTAAATATCTTAGCTAGTGCTTTCGTATCCCAGCCACTAGATTGTTTTATAATATCACTTAGCATTGAAACCTCACTAATTATTTTATGCACATAGCTTAACACTATTTTAATAATGCGTCAAATTAGTGAAAATATTAACTATATTATTTAATTAACAAAGCTTTGATTTTTTTAATAAAAAGCAATCTAAGAAACTGTTATAGATGATTGCTAAAAACTCTCATCGCTGCCTTTTTTTAACAGTGGTATCGCTAATGCTAGACTTTAAGTTACTGCAAAAAATGTTTTAAAACATAATTGACTTTATCTAGTTAATACTCCAAATTATAAAAAACAGATAGTTCTATGACGACAAGTCTATTACAAGGCAAAAAGGGATTAATAACCGGAATAATAAATAAGAGATCGATCGCATACGGTATAGCAAAAACTCTCTCAGAGCACGGGGCAGAACTTGCAATCACCTACCAGAACGAAATAGTAAAAGAAAAATTATTACTGATAGTAGATGAATTAAATGTGAAGCTAATATTACACTGTGATGTTTCAAACGAGGAAATCATAAATAATGCTTTTAAGGAAATAGAGAAGAAGTGGGGTACTCTTGACTTTTTGGTGCATGCAATAGCATTCTCCGATAAAAATGAGTTAAATGGTAAATATGTCAATACTTCACTGAATAACTTTCTCAATGCAATGCATATATCGTGCTATTCTTTCACTGCTTTAGCGCAAAGAGCTGAAAAAATGATGTCAAGTGGTGGTAGTTTACTTACTTTATCTTATTATGGCGCTGAAAAAGTTATGCCAAATTATAACGTTATGGGTTTATGTAAAGCAGCACTTGAAGCAAGTGTAAAATATATAGCATGTGATCTCGGGCCACAAAATATCAGAGTAAATGCAATTTCCGCTGGTCCAATCAGAACTTTAGCATCTTCTGGAATAAGCGATTTTCACTTCATATCAGAATGGAATAGAAATAATTCTCCGCTTAGACGCAATGTTACAATAGAGGATGTTGGCAAGGCAGCGTTATACTTATTAAGCGACTTAAGTAGTGGCACTACTGGAGAAATTTTGCACGTCGATTCAGGATATAACGTTGTGGGAATGAAGGTGGTTGACTAACAAAGCGCTAGTTCCTTCGGGTTCATACACAACTCTATCAGGAGTTTTGTGACTGTGATTGCAGAAAACATCGAACATAAAATTCCTATTGATAAAGTGACAGAAAAGCCTCTAATTGCTCCGCTGCCAATAATGAACATTATTCCTGCAGCAATTAATGTAGTGATATTTGAATCCAGTATTGTCTTTATAGCGTTTTTAAACCCTTCTTCAATAGCACGCACTGTTCTCTTTCCCGATTTAATTTCCTCACGAATTCGCTCAAATATTAAAACATTTGCATCCACCGCCATACCGACAGTGAGTGCAATACCGGCAATTCCAGGTAAAGTTAGAGTTGCTTCAAGCAGAGTGAGAATTGATAATATAAGAATTACATTAGAAAAAAGCGCAATAGAGGCCAATACACCTAATTTGCCGTAAGTGATAATTATAAATAAAGCCACGGCTATAATAGAGATTGTTGCTGCCATTTCCCCTGCCTTTATTGATTCTTCTCCAAGGCTTGGGCCAATGTTTTTTTCTTCAATTATTTTAAGTGGCGCTGGCAGTGCTCCAGATTTTAAAAGTATTGCAAGTTCGCTTGCTTGTTTTTCAGTAAAATTACCGCTAATTTCTCCCTCTCCATTTAAAATTGGCTCACGTATTGTAGGTACTGTTAAAACTGTGTTATCCAGAACAATTGCAAAAGGTTTTCCCACATTTTCTTTAGTGATTTTCGCGAATCTTTTACTCGCTATGCTGTCAAATTTAAAATGCACTGTTGGTTTACCTAAGTGACCAAATCTAACTGATGCATTAATCAGTGCATCACCACCTATTTCAGTTTTGCGGAATATTGGATAAGAATTACCTAAAGAATCCTTGAGCATGACAGTAGTTTCATAATCTATATCCTGCACCTTGGCTATGTTAGTGTTTGCCAAATGAAAAGCTAGCTTAGCAGTTTTGCCAAGCAGAGATTTTATCTGTTCGGTGTCTTCTACTCCAGGCACCTGCACTAATATTTTATTCTGCCCTTGTTTTTGAACGCTGACTTCCTTTGTGCCAAGTTTGTCCAAACGCCGCTGGACATTGTTTATTGATTCTGCAGCTACTTCACTGATCAAAGAATTTTTATAATGGGGTTTATACGAAATGAGAATTGAAGAATCTTTTCTATTTAGCTCTAAATTTGGATTTATCACATTAATCAACACAGATGCTTTTTTATAGTCATCAATATTATTTAAAGTTACAACGCTATTTTGTACGTTAGATTCAATATTTTTTGTTAGCAATGTCTCTTTTATCTCATCAGCTAGCATGCCTAGCTTTTCCTTAAAATAGAAGTCTAAGTCTATGTTTAGAAGCAAAGATGCCCCTCCTTTCAGGTCAAGGCCTAAGTTTATTCTTTTTTTCGAAATAAAAAGCTTATTATCAAAGAAATTTGGCAGTGTTATGTATAAAGCAAATAAACAGATGCATAATACTGAAAAAGATTTGACTATAAGCCTGTTGTACATAAGTTGTAGGTTTAAAATTGCAGTGTAAGTTAAAAATAGATTTTTGTAAAATTCTCTATTGTCCAAATAACCTATCCAAGTAGCTATAGAAACGAAAAAACTTGCTTGACACCCTTCGCCAGCCCCTTTATCATGAAACTGAAGGTATTCAGTTATCTTCATCTGTGCAGATTAAACAGCAAGAAAACAACGTAGTTGGCGTCTTATTTTTAATTTTTTGCACTATGTGCACCTTATGTCTTCACAACATTTCTAGGTTTTTACCTATATAAGCTGAAACGCGCTTATAAGTCGTTTAAGACAGTATAGTACGCCAATTTGCAGGATTAGGGAGTGAACACTAATTACCACGGGGTTTCTTTTGCCTTTTTTTCTGCTTAGTAAATTTCTTAAACATTTAAACAAAGGTGAGTTGCATTTAAAAGCAGCTAAATTGTAGTGTTTAAGACTTAAAAAACGCCAATACTGAAAGTAGACAATGACTAGGGCTTCTTTTGCCTTTTTTTTGCTTGGTAAATTTCTTAAATATTTATAGTTGTAATTTAAGAGCCCGTAAAGGGTGTCATTCCAGTGCTCCTGTGATGTATTCCAGTGCTTGACACTGCTCTCCTTTGTCATCCCAGTGCTCAGACACTGGGATCCAGTTTTCCATATGATTCCATCAAGAACGTTGTATTTTACATAACACTTTTATGCTTACCAACCCAGTGTCCAATCAAAATTCCTGGATCCCAGTGTCAAGCACTGGGATGACACCGAAGGGGCTACTCGGATGACACCCTTTTGGATGGAAACCAGTGTCAGCTACTTTCATAACATCATCATAAAGTAAAATGAGATCCCAGTGTCTGGGCACTGGGATGACACCCTTTTGGATAGAAACCAGTGTCTGGGCACTGGAATGACACCATCATAAGGTGAAACTGGATCCCAGTGTCTGGGCACTGGGATGACAAGAAAGAGGCTACTTGGATGACACCCTGACAATCGTCATCCCGCTGCTTGTTAGCGGGATCTGAGATACCGCGGCGGTATGACGTAGGACTGCTGTCATGCAAGTACTAGAATCCAGTAAGCTTATTTATGCATATAAAAGGTTATTATTTTGTAAAGTCAAAGTTGCTTTTGGTTTTAAGTTAAAGTACAATAAATGCAAAGGCTCATATGATGAATTGTATAGTAAAACTGGATCCCAGTGTCTGGGCACTGGGATGACATCAGACAAACAGTCGTACACATGCTAGTCAAAATAGGTACCAGAGGAAGCAGCCTTGCAGTTGCCCAGGCTTTGGAAGCAAAACAAAAGTTGCTGGACTCTTTTCCTAACTTATCTATTGAAATTGTTAAGATAAAAACTTCTGGAGATAAGTATGCAAACGCAAATCTTGCTGAAATAGGGGGCAAAGGATTATTCATTAAAGAAATTGAGACTGAATTGCTCGAAAATAATATAGATATGGCAGTTCATTCGCTAAAGGATGTGCCTGCGTTTTTCTCAGGGGGTTTAACAATTCCTTGTGTTTTAGAAAGGCTAAGTCCATGCGATGCGTTTATTTCTCATAAATACAATAGCCTTGAGTCTTTGCCACAACAGGCTACTATTGCCACTTCTTCAATAAGAAGAAAAGTTCAGTTACTAAATTTTAGACCAGATTTAAATATAGTACCGTTACGTGGAAATGTAACAACCAGATTGCAAAATCAAAGTTTTGATGGAATAATTTTAGCTGAAGCTGGACTCATAAGATTAGAAAAGCATCACTTAATTACAGAGGTATTGCTACCAAAAGTTATGTTAAGTGCAGTGGGACAGGGAGCGATTTGTATTCAATGTAGGAGGAATGATGTAAAAATTATCGATCTTTTAGAGAAAATTAATAATAATATGTCTTTTATAAGAGTGAAATCAGAGCGCAGTTTTATGAAGACAGTGAATGGTTCATGTTTTACACCACTTGCAGCTTTGGCTGAATATGTGAACGAAAATATGCTACACCTTCGTTGTATGTTGGCAGATGGAAAAAATATATACTTCACTGAGCGCACTTCATTTATAGAAGATGCGGAGAAAATGGGTATGGATGCAGGGTTAGAGTTGAAATCAAAATGCTTATAAGCTTACCTAAAGTACGTGGAATCTATCGTTATGACATCTTAATGTCTAAAGCAACGTGGTTAAATGTCGGTGGACGAGCTGATATATTATTTAAACCACGTGATATTGAAGATTTAACATGCTTGATTAAAAACACTGAGTTGCCAATTAACGTTATCGGTGCAACATCCAACATAATAGTGCGAGATAGTGGCATTCGAGGAATAACAGTAAAATTAGGTAAGGAGTTTGCATATATTAAAAGTAAGGGTAACAACTCTATTGTTGCAGGTGGTGCTGCGCTGCTCAGGAACCTTGCTTACTTTGCAGGAGAGCAACAAATTAGTGGACTCGAGTTTCTAGTTGGAATTCCAGGAACAGTTGGTGGCGGAATAGAAATGAATGCAGGTGCATATGGTAGTGATATCGCAAGTGTTGTACAATCCATAAAAGCAGTGAATCTAGAGGATGGAAACCTATATGAGTTCTCCAGCAAAGAAATGGGGTATTTTTATCGTGGACATGGCCTAAAAGGGAATTGGATTTTTGTTGAAGCTGAGTTTAAAGGAGTAAACTCAGAGTATGAGCTTATATTGCAAAGGTTAAAGGAAATTATCGATAAAAAAAACAAAAGCCAGCCAACGAGAGGAAAAACTGCTGGGTGCATATTCAAAAATCCAAAAAACTATCGAGCATGGGAGTTAATTGATAAATCTGGCTGCCTAGGGTTAAATATTGGTGGAGCTAGAATCTCTAAGAAACATTGTAACTTCTTGCTCAATTACAATAATGCAACTGCATCTGACTTGGAAAACCTTGGCAACAGAGTAAAAGACGCAGTGAAGGATAAATTTAATGTTGAACTTGAGTGGGAGATAAGGGTTTTGGGTAGCTATTAGACAGTTTTTATAGCTTCTGTATATTCGTTCAGGAAACGGCAAATAAGGTAGACAAGTAATCTAAAAAAATAATCATAGAGAAAACGTGAGGTAATGTGGTTAATCTTGTAGAACTTTGCAAGAATCTATAGCTAAAGTGACTTAGGTTCTCTAATTGCACGGGAATGTTTAAAAAACCATACGCGTCAAGTTAAGGGAAAGTAGCATAAGGAAAAAGAAAAGTGGTAAAAATTATTTTAGATATTAAGCAATAAAGCTAGTAATTTATAGACTCTTCTAAAAGAATTATCTTATTTTAGATCAAAATTTCCAAAAAAATAAATGTAACAAACAAGTTTAAATGGTGCTATATTGGGCCTTAACTTGACGCGTATGGTTTATTTAACACTCCCATTTTCTGTGAAAGACAGATATAGAAAAACAAGAGTATCCACCTTAAGTTCATTGAATTTTCTTACCCTTGTTTCTTAACTTGACGCGTATGGTTTATTTAACACTCCCCTTTCTAATAGTAATTTTTGCGTCAAAACGCTCCTCAAATGCATCAACCCGGTCCTGTGATTCCTTCTCCACTAACTCGTTCAGGACTTGGACTATCTACTTGAGAATCTGGCTTCATTTCCTGAGCTTTCTCATTAACTTTTTGTTCTACCTCGTTTATTTCATTGTTACCAATGGCCATAATTGCAGGTTGAAATTCGCTCATAAAATCTACAAGTTTCTCCATGTCTTCCTCATGAGTACTAGTACCCTTGCTCATAAGATTGTTCAAAAGATCAGCATTATCTTCCCCTATTAACTGTCCTATGGCTGCTAGTTGCTCTTGATTCTGAAGCATTTTTATTATTTTTATTTCATTACTAAGCATTGTTCTTTCTCCTTCATCAGCTTCAAGATTCTTTTCCATTAAATTGCTTATTAACTTTTCAAAATTATTTTCTCTTCTTTGAACTTCAGGCAGCCTATCTATTAAATCTTTATATGAACTTTTTACTGCTTTCCCTGCTTCAATCGCGCCTTCTTTTATTTTTTCCCCTGCCTTTCCTATACCTATTCCTACATAACGTGCTCCAATAGCTACAAGTGCTATTAATGTAGCAAGCACAATAAGCGGAGAAAATGCTACTCCTAATACTATTCCAGTAGAAGCTATTCCAATTTTTTTGTTTGCAGATGCTGATTCAAAATAATTGACTAGATCATCCAGCGGACCTTTATTATTATTTATAACATTACCTATTGCTTGATCATTGACATGCTTTAGCGCATCTTCTATTACTTCTAAGTTGGTTTTTTCAAAAGTTGGACTTTTAAGTGCTTCTTCAATGAATTTTATAAATAATTCTTTGTTGACCTCCTTTTGCAAGCCTTGGTCATTAATCGCTAAACCTACATTATTAAAATTCATTTTTTCAACTTGTTCTGATAGGGCTTTAAGTAACTCCTCTTTTCCCTCTGATGGGGATTGTGCGATGCTTTCTATTATATCTGAAACAGCTTTTCTTAGTTCTTGGTAGTCAGTTTCATTATCAAAGAACTCAGCCACATTTTACTCCATTGACTGTAAATATACCTAATTATACATACTAATTATTAATTATATTATAATTGATATAACATACCCCTTTCCAAATATAGAATTTGTATTAAAATATCTAGATTATATGAAATCAAGGTACTTTATGGGTGAAAAAAAATTAAAAGCTGCTGTGGTTTTATCAGGGTGTGGTCACCTTGACGGTGCAGAGGTAAGAGAAGCGGTTTTAAGTCTGCTTGTGCTTGATCAGCAGGATGTGGATGTTAAATGCTTTGCACCTGATATCAATATCACACAAGTTATGAATCATAAAACAAAGGAGGCAGTGAAAGAAAAAAGGAATGTACTTGTAGAAGCAGCAAGAATCGCAAGAGGCGAAATATATGACTTAAAAGAAGCCAAAGCTGAAAATTTTGACATGCTAGTTGTACCTGGTGGATACGGAGTTGCAAAAAATTTATCTGACTTAGCTGAAAATAAAGGCATGGTGACAGTAATGCCTGAATTTGAAAGATTAGTTTCAGAATTCTTTGTTACAAAAAAGCCAATAGGAGCGATATGCATATCTCCAGCTATCATTGTTTCAATTTTAAGTAGTAAGATAGGTAAAGAAGAAAGTAAGGTTAAGGTAACTATAGGAGATGACAAAGAACAGTTGATAGAAAAGCTTGGCGGCGAACACATAAAGTGCGATACAGGGTTATCAATAGAAGACGAAGAGTATAATGTATTTTCTTGTTCTGCTTATATGCGTAGTGACGAAAGTACATACTCTGTATATCAAGGGATAAAGCATATGATTGACAGCATGGTAAAAAAGATTAACAAAAAAACTAAACAGCCATTCCTCTAAGATGTAGTAATTTAGACTTCCTTACACAATTAACTGTTGAATTTTACATTTCTAGCTGTATTATGGTTATATAGCTAAAGTGATCTAGGTTTACTGACGATTACTTGTTAGCGGCGTGGCGTAGGGCTGCACTAGCTATATATATTTAGCTCTTTTTTTATAAACGTAAGGTGTTTTATATGTCAGACCTTTTCTATATTGAAACTACGTGTTGTGTGGACGGTCAGTGTGATATCTATACAGGGGAAGTGAGTTTTAATGATGTCATGTTAGGCAAGTTCAGTCTAAATTCGTGCAGCGGGAAAGAAGCTATGATAAATCTAGACGTTATTACATTCGATATTAATATCGCTATTGATGGTCAAAATGGAAAGACAATAGAAAGAGACCTTAAAGGTCTTGAATTTGTAACTAAAGATGATGGTTCTTGGTATATTAATAAGAATTTTGGTAATGATAGATTTGAAGTTATAGTAAAGCAATCATAATTTTACATCTCAGGTGTAACATTTAGTATAGGTGCTATTCTATTTATAATGTTCTTTACTATAGGCGCAGCAATTATTCCCCCGGTATGGTGTATCCCTTGAGGTTCATCAATAGCAATTAGCACTATATACCTTGGGTCAAGCATGGTTAGCACTCCTATAAATGACGCTATGTTTGCATCTTTGCTATATTTACCATCTACAACTTTTTCCGCCGATCCAGTCTTTCCCCCTATTGAATATGCCTTTATTTTTGCTTTCCTGCCAGTGCCATCTGTTACTGCTGCGCGTAATAATTTTCTCATTTCCCTGGAAGTTCTTCTTGAGATAATTTGCTCTCCTATACTTCTTTTATTCAACATCAAGGTTGCGTTATGAAATATCCCATTGTTGATTAATGCTGCTGCAGTTTGTGCAAGATGTATAGGAGTTACAGCTATGCCATAACCATAAGATGCTGTTATTAAAGTGTTTTCACTCCATTTATCCGGGATTATCGGTGTAGATTTTTCTGGTATTTCTATTTTCAAAGGAGAAAATAGCTTCATAGCTTTAAAGTATTCTACTTGTTTTTCAATACCTAATTTGACTGCAATTTTTGCTGCACCAATGTTGGATGATTTTACAAATATATCTTGCACAGTAATTTTTGGAATTTTAGATTTGTGAAAATCCTGAATTTTATACTTTCCAATGGTGATTGGTGTTGATACGTCATATAAATCGCTAGTTTTTGTAACGTTTGCATCAAGCGCTGCGGCTATTGTAAAGAATTTTAATACCGACCCCATCTCATACACCCCAAGACTGGCGCGATTAAACTTTTGTACGTCTTCTGCCTTATTCTGTAGGTTGGGGTTAAAATCAGGTAGACTGACCATCGAGATGACTTCACTATTTCTCACATTTAAAACAATTCCTACTCCGCCGAGTGCCTGATATCTGCTTACAGCTTTAGTTAGCTCTTCATGCACTATGCTTTGCACTCGTGTATCTAAGGATAGTATTATGGGCTTTTCTTGCTCATTGTTTTTACTTATATATGCCTCAATTCCTGCAATACCATTGCCATCTATGTCAGTGTAACCAAGCACGTGTGAAAATAAATTACTGTGAGGATATATACGTTTTACATCGTTATAGAAGTTTATTCCTGGCACGCCGGCATTTTTTATTGCTAACAGTTCTTTTGGAGTCAAGTGCCGCTTTATCCAAGCAAATTTCTTTTCTGAAGTAAGTATTCTATATAAGTTCTCGTATTCGAGGTCATGCAAAGTAGAACACAGTTGTGCTGCTATACTTTCCGGATTCTTTACTTTGGTTGCATCTGTATATAGTGATGTTGTGGGCACATTTGTTGCTATTACCACTCCATTTCTATCTAAAATATCAGGTTGTTTATGTACTATATTATCTTTTCTAAAATTTTCTGAAGTAGTAGGTTGATCAAATGTTAAAGAGAATATGCGAAAAATAATTATTATATAAAATATAAATAATGGTACTATAAAACACAGTGAGCGGAGCTTATTTTTAAGTAATGCTTGCATATTTACTTGATTTGACAAAAATGGAAATCATCTTAGCTGAGCCGCGAGGTTTTTGTGCCGGGGTAAAAAGAGCTGTGGACATATTAGCTATTACTTTAGAAAAATACAAAAACAAGTGCCAAGTTTATGTGCTACACGAAATTGTTCACAATAAATATATAGTAGAGGACTTTAAGAAACAAGGAGTGGTTTTTGTGAACAGTATCGAGGAAATTGAAGATAATGGAGGAATACTGATCTTCAGCGCGCACGGAGTGTCAAAAAATATAGAAGATGAGGCAAAAAGAAAGGGTATTCAAGTGATTGATGCAACATGTCCTTTAGTCAGCAAAGTGCATAAAGAGGCAAAAAGGTATGAAAACAGTGGTAAAGAATTAATTCTCATTGGGCATGAAAACCATCCAGAAGTTAAGGGAATTAGAGGAAGAGTAAATAATCCTATCATTTTAGTGCAAACTGTGCAGGACGTACGCAATTTAAAAGTTAAAGATCCAGATAATTTGTCTTATGTTACACAAACTACGTTAAGCATCGACGATACCCGTGACATTATTGCTGCCCTGAAATTAAGGTTTCCAGGCATAACAGGTCCAGATTTAAAGGACATATGCTATGCAACGCAAAACAGACAAAATGCTGTTAAAAAGCTAGCTGAAATTGTAGACATGGTATTAGTTGTAGGAAGTAAAAATAGCTCAAATTCAAATCGCTTATTAGATCTATGCACTGCCAGAGGAAAAAGAGCCTACTTGATTGATAATTACAGCTGTGTGAATAAAAGCTGGTTTCAGGGCGTAGAAAAGATAGGAATCACTGCAGGTGCTTCCGCTCCTGACATATTAGTTGATGAATTAATAGACTACCTAAAAGTAAACCTGAGTGTAAAAATTTCAGTTATGCAAGGTGGTATTATTGAAAATGTTCAGTTTAAAATACCGAATTTGGTTTAAAACACAACTTATCTACTAAGCTTCTCTTGAAATCACACAAATCAGCATCTATAGCTAAGACGTCATACCGCGATTCATTAGACTTCTTGCATAACCTTATAACAAACTTTTATTGGGAATAGAAACGAAAAAACTTACTTGACAAACTCCGCCAGCCCCCTTATTATAGTATTAAGGGTATTTATGACTCAAAACTTGTTTTTGACCTGCAGGCTCAATGACAAAATTCAGTAAAAAACTCAGGGTATTTTTTGGCGGATTACATAAAATTATAGTGGCTGCATGTCTTTTAAAATTTTTCTACATTCAGCCAAATCGCGCTTATTTTAAGCGTTAGCACATTATTACAGCGCCAATTTAAAGTATTAGAGGGTCAAAACTCGCACCACGGGGCTTCTTTTGCCTTTTTTTCTGCTTAGTAAATTTCTTAAACATTTAAACTAAGGTGAGTTGCATTTAAAAGCAGCTAAATTGCAGTGTTTAAGACTTAAAAAACGCCAATACTGAAAATAGACAGTGACCAGGGTTTCTTTTGCCTTTTTTTTCGTTTGGTAAATTTCTTAAATATTTATAGCTAAACGACAATCGTCATCCCGCTGCTTGTTAGCGGGATCTAGAGATACCGTCACGGTATGACGAGGGAGAACAGTTAGCGGCTGAGATACCGCGAATGAATCGCGGTATGACGTAGGACTGCTGTCATTCCAGTACTCCTTTTTTTGTCATCCCAGTGCTTGACACTGGGATCCAGTTTTCCATATAATCTCATCGAAAACGTTGTATTTTAACGTAAAACATCTATTTTTATGCTTACCAACTTAATAAAATTCCTGGATCCCAGTGTCTGGGCACTGGGATGACACCATTCTTTTTTCTGGATTCCAGACTGGAATGACACCGTCTTGGATGGAAACCAGTGTCAGCTACTTTCATGACACCATCATAAGGTGAAACTGGATCCCAGTGTCTGGGCACTGGGATGACAAGAAGAGGGCACTGGGATGACAGGAGAAGGGGCTACTGCCGTCATAAAGGAACCAGTGTCAGCTACTCGGATGATACCTTTTTCTACTTAATTTGGGTTATGCAAGAAGTCTATTCGCGGTATCTCAGCATAGATTCCGCTAACACGTAGCGGGATGACGGTTGTCGGTAAGCCTAAGTCAGTTTAGCTATATGCTTTTAATTCCCCCAAAAGGAGAATTAAATATATGAGATTCTAGTTGATATAATTTAATGAATGGTTAGTTTAAATTACTAATTACTTAAGAAATTTTGATAATATTTAATCCACTCGCTTTTCTATTTTCCATATCGCGATGGGCTTGAATTATTTCATCAAATTTATATTTTTTATTGATCCGTACAGTTAAAAGTTTTTTTCTTATCATCTCGAAGATTTCCATTGTGGTAAGCACTAATGTGAATCTATCATGCTTATAATGGTATATTGAGGTTCCAGTTGCAAATAACGAACGTGAACTAAGTAAAGAAAAACTAATAGGAGCGTTACCTGATATCTGCCCATAGGAAACGTATATGCCGAACCTGCCTAAAGATTCAAAAGAGAGCTTGCTTGTAGCGTAACCTATGGGGTCATACACTGCACCTACTCCTCTGTTTTGCGTAATCTCCATAATTTTAGAAACGAAGTCTTTATCATTGTAGTTTATTGCGTATGTACAGCCACTTTGTAAAGCTGTCTTCATTTTTTCATCAGAGCTTACAGAGCCTATCACTACACCTTTTTTATCCTTTGCCCATTGGCATATTATTTGTCCTAAACCACCATTAGCCCCATGAACTAGCACGAAAGCACCAGGCCTAATTTTATAAGATTGATTAACTAAATAGTGAGCTGTCATACCTTTAAACAGCACTGCAGCAGCAACTTCATCAGATATGTCATCTGGAATTTTTATCAGATATTTCTGGTGTATAACGCGCTTTTCACAATATGCCCCTGGAGGAGCTGTGCAATATCCAACTCTATCTCCAACCTTCAATCCATCACTGATTTTTTTACCAAGCTTTTCAATAACTCCCACTGCTTCTACCCCAAGCACTGATGGTAAATTTTTAATTTTGCGCGTACCTTTTCTGTGCTCTAAATCATAACGATTTAAGCCAATAGTTGTGTGACGTACTAAAACTTCCTCGCCTTTTGGCTCACCTATATTCTTATCTACAAATTCTAATACTTCTGGTCCCCCAGTTTTTTTAATTTGTATAGCTCTAACCATGATGAATGTAAGATAAAAACTTTGATTATGTTATCTAATAATTAATATTTTGCAAAGTCATTGTTTCCACAATCAATAGACTTCTTGCGTTACCTCCTGTCATTCCAGCGCGTGACGCTGGAATCCAGATACGATTTCGTCATATAAATCTTTCCATTCTTGATTTGTTTTTTCAATTAAGTTTATTTTCCATTTTCTCTGCCAGCTTTTTAGAAGCTTTTCTTTACTAATTGCTAAATTTATGTCTTGAAACTCCTCAAAGTAGACTAATTTACTAACATTGTACTTTGACGTGAAACCGGAAATGGCTTTGCTTTTATGCTCCCAAATTCGTTTAATTAAATTTGATGTTATACCTATATACAGGGTTCCATTTCGTTCACTTGCAAGTATATAAACATAATAACTTTTCATATATAGTAACCTGGATCCCAGTGGGCTTTGTTGCATAGCAACCGAAAAAATCTGGTGGCTACTGACAAAATTCATTATAAATAACCATTTAACTGTTGAAGAAAAAATATGCCACAGAAAATGAAAGTCAGTAACCAAAACGAATATAACAAATTCCTTGAAAAAAGGGGAAATATTTTTCGTTACATCGATGAAGCTATCGAAAATTGGTATGAAAATAGTCCAAAAATGCAGGGCGGCAACTATATTTACAGTGATAAAGTCGTAATTTTGGTGCATATAATTGTCAATCTTTTTAGAATTGGTTTAAGACAAACGGTGGGGTTTATAAAAGGATATCTGCAACAAATAGGAAAAAATTTGGCAGTTATCAGCTATTCACAAGCATCAAGAAGGTTTAAAAAACTTGATATTAAGATAAATGATTGCAGGGTTGATAAAAGCAACATGGAAAATATTGAAATTATCATAGATAGCACAAGTATCAGCATTTACAGTAACACTCCTGGCCACAGTAAGGAAAACAGTGCAGATAGAAAGTACCGAAGCTACGAGCAAGTAAGAAAGTTACATGTTATGTTAAGTGTGAATAGTAAAAAAGCTATAGCTGCAAGATACAGTAATGGCGTCTACTCTGACCACTATGGAGCTTGCGATTTGCTTGAAGAAGTTAATTTTCAGCACAAAATTATATGCAGATAGGGCATACGATAGGCACAAACTTTATAAATTGTGTAAGAAATACGATATAAAGACAAAAGTTCTACCAAAAAAGGATGCAGCAGAACATTCAAAAATAGATTATATGTCTGACAGAAATGCTGCTATTAGGTTAATAAAATTATATGGACAAGATGGTGTAAAAGAGTGGAAAAAGGAAGCAATTTATGGAAAGAGATCTTACATAGAAGGATTTTTCTCAAGGTTGAAGCAAGTATTTGGATTTAGCTTTAGGAATAAATCTGAAGTAAATCGTGAAAAAGAATTACTAATTAAGTGCTATTTGCTCAACAAATTCACTGATATTGGTATGGCTAAATTTGAAATCATTACATAAATTTGTCGTAAACCATCACTGCTTAAGGTGCTATGCAACAAAGCCATCCCAGTGTCAAGCACTGGGATGACACCATTTGTTGTAAACTCACTTTTACTCTATGGTTATACTACCTTGCCGCTATCCTGAACGGATACCTTCTTTCAGCTTTGGATGACAATAGGAAAAAGTTTGTTACTTAAGCTTAAAAAACGTGTATGATAGTGTTATTTCGCTCAAATCTTTTGTATTACTATCAAGCATTATCTCAGGATCTATATAGAAAGATACGGGCATAGCAGCTTTTTGTTTTGGTAGCAACATTTGCTCTTCAAAACAAAAGCATGCAACTTTATTGAAATACTTACCTGCTTTGAAAGGCGTAACGTTATATACTGCCATACCAAATGAAGACTGATCAGATAGATTTTTTGCGTAATAAAAAGCTAAACTTTGTTCTCCTATGTTTACGTCAACGTAGTTAGTTTCTGATTTAAACTCCCAAGGTAGATCGGACATTATATCAGCATTGAAATGGACCCTGATTTTTTGGTCAGTTGCACTTATTGTTGCATTAGTTACTTTTCTTGTTGTGCCACCATATCCAGTAGCTTTGCAAAAAATGCTGTATAGAGGCACCGATGCATATGCAAGACATAGCATCAACACGACTAAAGATATTAAAAAGAAAACTATAGAATTCTTACTACCTTTCCTTAAAAAGGAAAACATCTAGTCCCTATTATTGAACAAGTTAAGTAACCTGAGTAGATTGAGAAATATGTTAATAAAGTTAAAATAAAGATCAGTTGCACCCAGTATTGCCAATTTAGTAGTAGCGACTTCTGATCCGTCGTTATATTTATAATAAACGTCCTTGATTCTTTGAGCATCATACGCAGTCATTAAGGTAAAGACTATTACTGATATGAACGATATTGCAAAGTAGAGAGGACTACTTCCAAGGAATAAATTTACTATGGATGCTATAATTATCCCCAAGACTCCCATAATCAAGAAAGAGCCCATACTTGTAAGATCTCTTTTTGTGGTATTACCATATAAAGCCATAGAGCCAAACATAATTGATGTAATGAAAAACGCTCTTGCTATATTTTCTGCAGTATAAACTATAAAAATATAAGATAAGGAAAGCCCCATTAACACTGAGAACGAGAAAAATATAGTAACGGCAGACTGAGCACTTAGGTGTTGAATTCTATACCGCATATAGATCACCAATGCAGCTGGAGAGAATATTATCACAAGCGACAGAACAGGATTAGAATGAATTACCTGAAAAAGACCAGAAAATACCGTTAGAAACGCAACAAGCCCTGTAACGCCTAAAGCTAAAGCCATGTAGTTATATACTTTAGTTAGGTAACTTCTAAGCCCAGCACTATAATAAGCGCCTTGAGAGCGAATATCCTGTTCATTTCTCATGTAAGACATAATATAACTCCTTTTGTCTATTATTTAACACATTATAATATAAAACCACATTTTTATCAAGTATTTTTATTATAAACAGCTATGCGCTGGCATTTGTTTTAATATAAATAGAATATAGGCCTATTGCTGCTGCATTTGAAACATTTAAGCTGTCAATTACGTTTGACATTGGTATTTTTAAAAGATAATCACAATTTTCTTTAACTAACCTTCGCATTCCTTTCTCTTCGGAACCAAAAATAATTACTCTTTTTTTCTCAAAGCTCTTTATTTCATCTATATTTTCTTTAGCATTGCAATCAAACCCGTAACACCAGTAGCCGACCTCTTTTAAATACTGCATAGTTTTTACTATATTTGTAACGTATATTAGCGGGACAATATCTAATGCCCCACTTGCTGCTTTTGCAATAGATGCATTTTCACTCGGTGAATGGTTATGTGGTAAAACCAATGCGTTGACATTAAAACAAGCTGAAGTTCTTAAAATCGACCCAATATTGTGCGTGTCAGTGACTTGATCTAAAATGACTATGGTAGAGCTATCGTTCGAGCTTTCAGCTATTTCTTCAATGCTTAAGTTATAAAGAATAGGGGCAACATTTAAAGCAATTCCCTGATGGTTAGCACCTTTGGGTAAAACGTCATTAAGTATTTTGTTTTCTACTAATCGAACTTTAATGCCCTTACTGTCTACACATTGCCTAATTTCTTTTTCGTGTTCTCTATAGAAATTTTCTGTTGCTAACAGTTCTATACACCGCCTATTTTTATTCTTCAGTGCTGACATGCAGGTGTGCTTTCCATACAGCCAAAAATTCTCATTAGTTTTTGACGATTTCATCGTATTATTGAAAATCGGGTTTTTATAGAATAAGCAACATTTTACTATGTTTAGATATTGTTGTAAAATTATACAATTCGATTAATGCGTTTATGTCGGACGATGAGTTGGATTGGCAAAAAAATGTTAAGCCAATAGAATGTAGAAAAGTTACTTTGAAAGTTGATCATAAAGTAAATATAAAGTCTATGGTTGATAAAGGTACCTCCGACTTACAAGGGAATTTTCTTAATACCAATAATGGTAACTCATCATTTTGTCTTGACTACAACACAAAATCAAAGATTGATAGGGGTAAATATTTTATAAGCGATAAGCTCGATTTGCATGGCTATAATATAGAGGATGCTTACTGTAAATTGGTAGATTTTATTATCAAAAATTATCGAGCAGGAAATAGATGTTTATTGGTAATTACGGGATACGGCAGTGCAACAAATAAAACAGACACTATAAAGAATAACTTAAATAAGTGGTTAAATGATACTAAAATCCAGCATATGGTTCTATACTACCAGCAAGCTACGAAAAAACATGGTGGTAAAGGAGCTTTTTATGTTTTATTAAGAAGGAATAAAAACCTTGAGTCCTGATACTTAAAATTCCTTTTAAGCCTTAATTTTTCTTGTATAACCATATAAAAATCAGTGTTCGGCAGCGCATGACGCACAATTGTACAAACATTGTAGCCGTTATTCAAGTAGCTATAGAAACGAAAAAACTTACTTGACACATTTTGCCAGCCCCCCTATCATGGTACTGAAGGTATTCATTTATCTTCAATCTGTGCAGATCAAACGACAACAGTATTACGTAATGGCGTCTTATTTTTAATTTTTTGCACTATGCGCATCTTATGTCTTCACAACATTTCTAGCTATATAAGCTGAAACGCGCTTATAAAGCGTTTAAGACAGTATAGAACGCCAATTTGCAGGATTAGAGAGTGACAACTAGCTAACACGGAATATCTTTTGCCTTTTTTTCTGCTTAGTAAATTTCCTAAACATTTATGACTAAAGGTTAGTTGCATTAAAAAGCAGCTGAGTCGCGGTTATTAGACGTTTAAAACATAAAAAAACGCCAATGTTTTTAAATAGATATTAGCCGGGGTTTCTTTTGCCTTTTTTTTCGTTTGGTAAATTTCTTAATATTTGTAGCTAGAGACTCTCATCTTTAGCGAGCTTCAAGGTAATTGGTTGCTATTTGCGAAAATATTTGCATAATTTAAGCAACATTAATTGATAAAAATTAACTATGGAGCTTAATAAGATTGCAGCATCGATTTTACTTTCTGGGCTAATCATTATGATAGTCAGCAACGTAGTTGATATGCTGTATAGTCCAGAGGAATATAAGATTGAACACCAAACGATAGTAGCTGCTGAGCCTCAGCAAAAAATTGAGCAAGTGGCGCTTGATATTGGAGCGCTCATGCAGAATGCTAGCTTTGAGAAAGGTAAATCAGCAGCGAAAAAATGTATAGCTTGCCACAGTTTTGAGAAAGGTGGAATGAATAAAGTAGGACCAAATTTATGGAACGTAATTGGAAACAAAAAGGCCCATCTTGGCAACTCATTCAATTACTCAAAAGCAGTGCTTGAAAAAGGTGGAAAATGGGGGTATGAGGAGCTATTTGCCTTTTTAAAGAACCCAAAAGCCTATATAAAAGGTACACGTATGGCATTTGCAGGTATTTCCAATCCACAAGAAATTGCAGATCTAGTCAGCTATTTGCGTTCGATGAGCGATAGTCCGGTTGCTTTGCCAAAGTAGTATGGATTATTGTAAATTGTTTGATGGAAATAATGGTCACATAGCATATCGAAAGCTACAAGGAAAGAAAGCTTCTGTAGTTTTTTTCGGTGGATTTGCATCAAATATGAATGGAACTAAAGCAACTGCTATTTACAAATTTTGCCAAGAAAATGACGTAGCACTTGTGCTATTTGATTACTTTGGTCACGGTAACTCAAGTGGTAATTTTGCCGATTATACAATAAGTGATTGGCAAAAAAATTGTGCTAAAGTGATAAGTGAATTAACTAGTGGTAAACAAATAGTTATAGGTTCAAGTATGGGAGGATGGCTGATGCTGCTCACTGCCCTTCAATTTTCAGAAAAAATTGCAGCATTAATCGGCATATCGTCTGCTCCCGATTTCACTGAAGATTTGATATTCAAGCAATTGTCAGGCAAGCAAAAAGAAGAACTAGATTCTAAAGGTGTAATAGATTTTACTTCAGAGCATTGTACATACAAAATAACTAAAAATTTGATCGAAGATGGCAGAAAGAACCTTCTTTTAAACAAAGAGACAATAGATATAAACTGTCCTGTGCGCTTATTGCATAGCATTAATGATAAAGATGTTCCTTATCAAACTTCATTGAATTTAGCTGAAAAAATCAAGTCAACTGATGTTGAAGTACACTTAATAAAATCAGCAGAGCATAACATGTCTGACAATCATTCACTGGAAGTTTTATTTAAGACCATTAGAGAATTTTGTAACCGTTCACTTATTTGAGCTTTCTTCAATTTAAAGTAAATACAGAAAATTGCTGCCTATAGCTAAACTGACCTTACCCAGAAAAAGTGGAGAGAAAGTTGAGAATGTTTTTTTATAAAAAGAATGATGAATCAAAATGTTCAGGGATGCAATAGTTAATAGTGACGTTGTTTGTTATAAAAAATTTCTATATATTCAAATATAGCAGTTTTAATATGCTGTTTAGAGTGCTTAGAAGTGTCTATTGGTAACTCCCTTTTTAGAGAACTTTTCTACAACAGAATTGTCGTAACAACAACCTTTATGGCTCATCTATATTCTTTATGGCTAAGAGATATTGATAACCTTGTGAAGTATATTGTGAACCTTGATCACTATGTAACAGTAGGTTTTTGGCAGGTTTACGTTTATTAACGGCCATTAATACAGAGTCCATGACCAATTGTTTATTCATTGAACTACTCATTGACCAGCCAATCACCATATGTGAGTATAGGTCGATTACTGCTGCCAAATATAGCCATCCTTCCTTGGTTTTTATATAAGTAATCCCATACTTTATTTGGTTGATCGACAATAAAGTTTTGGTCTAATATTACGACTCTACTGTCCGTTTGTTGTTTCTTAATTTTAAATTTTCTTCTCAATATAGCCTGAATACCATTTTTCTGCATAATACTTTGCACTGTTTTCAAGTTGCAACTTTTACCCAAAGCCTTTAATTCAGCATGAATTTTACGAGCTCCATATCTACATTTAGAAGCTTTTTTTGAATATCTGCTTTTATTTGCTAATTCTCTATTGCTTATTTCCCTCGCAGCCCACTTATAGTAGCCACTAGCAGATACATTCAAAATCCTACATAATTCCCGTACTTTATAGCAGCTGCTATGTTCTTTTATAAAAAAATATTTTACTCTTTTTGACTGCCCAGGGCTTTTTTTAAAATGTCTCTCTCTCTTGTTACTCTTGCTAACTCTTTCTTTAAATCAAATCTTTCTTTGTCGTAAGGAGCTACATTACCCCTACCTGGAAAAGCATTTGCTACTGACTTCTTTTCGTTATATTTTTTTATCCACTTACCTAATACGTTAGAGCTTATACCTAGATCTTTTGCTACTTTCGAAATTGTTTCTCCTCTTTCTTTAAAAAGTTTTACAGCTTCTTCTTTCAACTCTGCTGTATATTCTCTTCCATTTGACATATTGTACCTCTCTATAAAAACATTTTTTTATTATAAAAACGTACCAACTTTCTCTCCACTTTTTCTGGGTAAGGTCACTTTAGCTATAGCAGTTAACTTTGCAGTTAACTTTTACAGCGTTTCAAGGTATAGTTTTTATAATAAAGTGTTCGAATATACATGAAAACCATTTTAGCTGTTGAAACAAGCTGCGACGAAACTGCAGTAGCGATTGTAAATAGTGACAAGCAAGTCCTTGCTCACGAAATTCTCTCCCAAGCAGAACACAAAAAACGCGGTGGCGTAATCCCTGAGATAGCGTCACGTGCTCATATGGAGCATTTAAGTGGTCTAATAAAAAGCGCTGTAGAAAAATCTAACCTCAATTTTCGCGATTTGGACGCGATTGCAGCAACATCAGGACCAGGACTCATAGGTGGACTAATAGTTGGTACAATGATGGCTAAAGCAATTGCGCATGTAGCACAAAAACCGTTCATTGCAGTGAATCACTTAGAAGCACATGCATTGGTTATTAGGTTACTGCATGAGGTAAAATTTCCATTTTTAGTCCTACTAATATCAGGTGGTCACTGTCAATTTTTAATTGCACAGGATGTAGGTAAATATATTAAACTCGGGAAGACACTCGATGACTCGTTAGGAGAAGCATTTGATAAAGTTGCTAAGATGCTGGGTTTAAGCTATCCCGGAGGACCATTAATTGAAAAGTTAGCTAAAAAAGGCAATGGTGCAAGATTTAAACTGCCAAGGGCAATGATAAAACGTTCTGGATGTAATTTTTCGTTTTCTGGAATCAAGACAGCAGTAAAAAACTTAGTGCAGAAACTCGAAATAAGCGAGCAAAATGTGTGTGATGTGTGTGCTTCGTTTCAAGAGTGTATTAGTGACATACTGCTGGACAGGGTTAGTAATGCGATTATTATGGCCGAATCTTTAAATATCAAAATCAATGACTTTGTGATTACCGGCGGAGTTGCAGCAAATAATTTTTTGAGAGAAAAACTGAAAGAACACATAAACTTAAACATATTTTTCCCCCCTAATAATCTATGTACAGACAATGCAGTAATGGTTGGATGGGCAGGAATTGAAAGGTTACAGAAGAATTATATAGATCCACTTAATTTTGCACCAAGACCTAAGTGGGAGTTAGAAAGTTATTAAAAACTCTCAATTCTGAATTAGGTAATGAAGGAAATATTAACTATACTTCTTTTTACCATTGTTTATATTTCCTATTTACATATATTAATATTTTATTCACTTAAAGTAAGCTAACTGCCGTTATTAATATTTTTGTAATAAAAATTGTATATGGTGCATGTAATTAAATTAAGAGGAAGATTGTGGAAATTACGCCATCAATAAAAAAAGAATTGAAGCAAAGTACTCTATATGTTTGCCTAGAAAAATGCAAAAGTGCATTTTGGTTTATCTTTTGGTTTAGTGCGGGAATCAATTTATTAATGTTATTCCTACCACTTTATACTTCTCAAGTGCTTGATCGGGTGATATCGAGCGAAAGTGTATCAACACTAACTATGCTGACAATTATCACTTTATCTGCATTTGCATGTTCTGCAATGCTTGAAACTTGTCGATATTTAGCCATGGCAAAAATAGGTGATTGGATCGATAAAACTGCAACACCAGATCTGATAGTAAGGTCAATCAGGCTAACGTCAGTGCAGAGCTCAACTTCAAGTGGTGAAGCAATACGAGATCTCGGAGTGATAAAAAATTTCATTACAGGAAATGGTATATTCTCACTGTTTGATACTCCATGGTCGTTAATTTACCTTGTTGTGATTTTCATGATACATACCTCCACGGGGTTTATAGCTATTACTGGAATTATTATATTAGTCTCTATGGCAATATGGAATGAACTTGCCACTAAACGAATATTACAAGAAACCAACGAAGAAACTATACGGAATATCAATGCTATAGATGTTGCAACAAGAAATGCAGAAGTGGTTGAAGCTATGGGCATGTCAGAATTCATAGTCTCTGATTGGTGTAAACGAAATGATCAGAATCGAGCAATGCAAATTAAAGCACAAAATCGCTCTAATGTAATTACTGGAATCACTAAGTTTTTGCGCTCAACTCTGCAAATATCAGTAATTGGAACAGGTGCATTACTTGCAATCACAGCTCATAAGACTGCTGGTAGCATCATCGCTGCTTCAATTTTAATGGGTAGAGTATTAGCACCATTTGACGCTGCGGTTCATACTTGGAAGTTTTTAAATCAGGCTAGAATGTCATATGGAAGGCTACAAAGACTTATATTAACATCGCCAAAAAGAGAGCAAACGATGGCTCTACCAGAACCTGAAGGAAAATTGGAATTTGATAGAGTATTTTTTACTCCTTATGGAAGCAATAAGCCGACAGTAAAAGGAATATCATTCATTATAGATCCTGGAGATGTAGTTGGTGTTATTGGTGCAAGTGCTTCTGGTAAATCCACTATCGCAAAATTAACTGTTGGTGTATGGAAGCCAATATCTGGTGTAGTCAGACTAGATGGCGCTGATGTATATACTTGGAATCGAGAAAATTTTGGTAATTATGTTGGCTACTTACCTCAGGATATTGAGTTATTTAACACTAGTGTCAAAGCTAATATTGCTCGCATGAGGCCAGATCCAAATCCTGAAGAAATAATCAAAGCAGCAAAAATTGCAGGAATACATGAACTAATACTAAGCTTACCAAATGGATATGATACAACAATAGGAGGTCCTGGAGGAGTAACGCTCTCTGGCGGCCAAAAACAGCTTCTTGGACTTGCCAGAGCTTTTTATGGTCACACAAAACTTTTAGTACTTGATGAACCAAACGCTAACTTAGATAGCAATGGAGAGGCATGCTTAATTAATGCAATTGGCATTGCAAGAAAACAAAATACTACTACTGTTATCATCACTCACAAGCTACCGTTATTGTCCGTAGTTGATAAGGTGATCCTCATGTCAGATGGTGTCATTTACGCTATGGGACCAAAAGATGAGATTTTGAGCAAATTAGTTGCTCCATCATCAAATACCACAGAAGATGAGCGCTCTTCAGCAAATGGTTAGTTTACTTACACTAAATTCTGTATCTGAAATAACAACTGTTCCAGAGAAATATATATTTCTTTACCATTAGAAATAATATTACAAGAATAGTAAATAGATTAATAACTCCTATTAATTAAAGTTAATCGGCAGATATAGCTAAAGTGGCTTAGGTTTACCTACAATTTGAAAAACAACAAATTCGTCATTCCGCTACTCGTTAGCGCCGCGGCGGTATGACGTAGAGAAACCTTTCTTGGGTTAGCTATAGTGTATATTTCTAATTAATGAACTTTCTTAATCTATTGTTTAAATAACTTAATATTAGTAATGGTTTTATAAAAAAATTATAATATAAATAATGTTGCTGCGAAAATTTATAACAATATTTCCCTCTAACGTTTAATGAATTTCAATAAATTGCCTTTTTAATTCTAGATAAGTATATGCTTTGTTAATATGTTTAGTTCAAAATCCAAAAGTAAGTTTATGCTTTCTATTGGAGAAGAAGGCATAATGTTACTATATTTTAAAAATAATACTTTAAATAAAAGGTATTTTGTTAAGGGCAAAAACGATAAAGCAGTTTCCGATTTAATTTCATGTCTTTCATCAGACAAAAAAGCACCTTTATACCTGGTGCTTAATCATGCAGATCAAAATTACTCGCTACAGTTTATTACAAGGGCAAACAAGATTAGTGCCTATCTATCAGCAAAAACAAAGATGGAGCATTTTTCTCGTAATAATGACATAAGTTCAGTTTTTTTGGTTGAGAAGCCAAACAAATTCAATCAAAACTGGTGCTATCTTCTTGTTTCATCAAAAGCAAAGCATTTAGTAGAATATTGGTTGAATGTGTTTATTGAGATAGGCTCCAACTTTAAGGGAATATTAATGTTTCCTATAGAAATAAGTAATATAACAAAAAAGATTCTACATAAAGATCCTAATAATTGGAAAATTATAGTTGCTGCAACTAAAACGGGAGGCTATAGACAAGTGGTTCTTAAAGAGAATAAAATGGTATTTACGCGTTTAACATCATTTACTAATGATAATTTACCAGGAATTATTGCTGGTGGAATATATCAGGAAGTGCAAGATACTATTCGATCCTTAACTAAGTTTGGGTTTGAAAAAAATAACCCTATCGACCTTTGCATCATAGTGTCAGAAGATATTAAAGCTAGTTTATCAGTCATAAATTTTTCAGAGAACAGTGTGAACATATTAACTCCATATGAGTTAGGCAAACTATTAGGAGCAGAACTAGCTATAAGTGAAAAAGATAACTTTTGCGATACCATAATTTTGTTTCATAGCTTTAAGAATAAATTAGCAGCTATTTTTAATACAAAGGAAACTAAAGAATTTTATCTATTCAATTACCTTTATTTAAACTCTCCTCGAATTTTTCTATACTTCGCCCTGGTTTTAGTTATAACAAACACCCTTTGTTTGCTAAATTTGTATTCAAATTTCAATGTTGCTGATAATTTATCAGCAAAGCAGAACACCTTAAATAACCAATTAACAAAACTTAGCCAAAGCTATAATGTAAAAAAAATAGATGAAATTTATGATTTTATTAATATCAATAATATTTTATCAAAAATAGAATACTCTCCTCTTACACAAGTTAAGTATGTAGAAAAGTTAAAAATACCAGGTATAGAGCTTCGATCATTTGAATGGAATTATAATGAGGCAAAAAGTTATATTACCACAACTTTAAAGTTTAATTTTCAATCCGGTAAAAATATTTCTCATCAATACGAGAAACTACGAAAAAATTTAAACGATAATTTTCGTACCTACGACATTAATATTTCTAGCTTACCTGCTGCTAAAGAGCAAAATCTATCTATTGATGTTGAAATAGGAGAGGCAATGTAGATTAATGACTATCTTTCAATTAAAAAGAAAAGCTACAATTCAGTTTATATCGTATTTGTTATTATCTGTTGGATTAATAGGGTTATTAACATATGTTGTTATCTATAGCGAAAAGATTTATAATAAAAACCAAATTGCGATTGATAAAATACGTTCTATTAATTTACAGATTACTGGAATTCAAAAAAAGGAAGTTGTTCTAAATAAAAACCTAGATTTATGGAAAAAAATTTCTTCTTCAAATTTACACAGTAGCAGATACATTGCAAATTTAAATTTCGAGCTTAGCAAGTTATATAAAAAGTACTATATATTAGAACCTGAAATATCAATTTCTATACCCGAAGAAGTTGAGCTCCACAACAAAAGTGAACGCACAAAAGTAATAAAAAGTGAAGTGGTCCTAAATTTAAGCTCAATCAGCGATAAGCATATTTTTTTATTTCTACAGTCTATTCCAAATCTGCCCGGTTATGTTATGATCAAATCTCTTATTTTAAATAAGCAGAGAAATATTGATGCTGCAACTATGAATCAGATTTTGAATGGTAATATGATAGAGATAGTGAGAGCTAATATAGTCTTTGATTGGTATACTATATTAAGTAGATAAGGTGATGAACATAAAGCTGTTTTTTATTTTTACGCTACTCATTTCCAATGTTAACGCATATTGCAGTTGTGAAGATATCATAGAAAGCATAGAAATTTGTAAGGAGTATTCTTGCCGACAATATATTGGCAATGAAGATTTTATTGAGCATAAAATATTAGGATTAAATAGTGGAAATTTATGCGTATATATAGAAAAACAAGGTAATGATGAAATGGTTTGTCATCATTCTCAGTATGGAATGATGATAGAAAAAAGATATTTTGAAAGTATTCTTAAAGTTGGCAATCAAGAAATCGATGATTTTATTGATATAGCAAATTTGCGTGCAAAAGAGTGTTTCTTTATTAACAATCAAAAACTAAGCTATACAGATCGGGACGATATAATAAGAGAAGCAGTGGAAAGTGACTTTGACGTTTTGTCACAATATAGTAACGTAAAAAGCATTTTTTTTGATGAAGAGCCAGTTAATAGAATGGTCAATGAAATGGAAAAGTTCAATTTACGATCTTCAAGAGCTGCAAAAGAGGAGGTATCAGATAATTTCAACTGTAAGGTAGTGAGTTTAGACTCAATTTTATATCTTTCTCCCGATACATGGAAAATATGGGTAAATGGAAAGCTGTTTATAAATACTAAGGATTTAAAAGTGCACTCAGTCACTGAAAATTGTGTGACTTTTGTATGGGCCGTAGATCAAAAAGCAATAAAAAAGCATGCGAATGATTCTCAAAATGTATATCTTGGACATGAGAGTATTATGTTTACGCTTTATCCAAAACAAAAATTTGACTTGGATAGCTTATCTATTAAATAATTTAGTATATAGCCAAAGTGACTTAGGTTTACCGACAATTTGAAGAACCGTCATCCCACTGCTTGTTAGCTGATGAGATACCGCGGGTCTATACATGCGCTTGTAGCTCAGTTGGATAGAGCGTTGCCCTCCGGAGGCAAAGGCCGTGGGTTCGAATCCCTCCAAGCGCACTTTTAATTAAATTTGACAATAGTACTTTCATATAAGATAATAAAGGGATTTATTTAGAGCATAATTATGTCTGGTGGTACCATAAACAAAGTCATACTAGTTGGTAATTTAGGAAAAGATCCTGAAATTAGGACTACACAAAATGGAAAGGAGATGGCAAGTTTTTCAATAGCCACATCCGAAAGTTGGACTGACAAACTTTCCGGTATGCGCTCTGAAAAGACAGAATGGCATAATATCGTAATTTTTAGTGAAGGATTAGTAAAAGTCGTCAAAGATTTTGCACGTAAAGGCAGTAAAGTTTATGTTGAAGGTTCTTTGAGAACTAGAAAATGGACTGACCAAAACGGTAGTGAAAGATACACAACAGAGGTGGTTCTATATAATTTTAATAGTGCTCTTACTCTCTTGGATTCGCGACCAAATTCCGATTACAAGCCGAGTGAATACAAGCAAAATGAAACAGAACAAAAAAATAAGCACGAAAGTTTTGACAACGATATAAAAGATGAACTAATCGACGATGAAATACCATTTTAACAATTTAAATTGAAATCTACATTTTTATGGACTGCTTGTGTTACTCCATTTAATTGCAATGGGGATAGCATAGATTATAGCAGTTTGCAGCGTTTACTGACAATGCAAGTTAAAGCTGAAAATGGTGTAGTGTTGCTGGGTAGCACAGGTGAAAGCCTATCGCTTTCTGATTCTGAAAAGCGTACATTAGTTGAATTTGTATGTGAGCTAAAATTAAATACGAAAATTATAATTGGTGTACCAGGAGTGAATCTATATCAGACTCTTGAATGGCTTGATTTTTGCAAGGGTATGCCTATTCACGGCTATCTAATGACAACTCCCATTTATGCAAAGCCCGGAATTATGGGGCAGACTTTATGGTTTGAAAAGCTGCTTGAGAAAGCACATGTGCCGGCTATGTTTTACAATATTCCATCGAGAGCAGGAGTGAGTCTTCACGCTGAAACTGTACGCAACTTATCCAGCCACGAAAAATTTTGGGCTATCAAAGATTCAAGTGGCACCGTTGATACTTTAGCTCAGTATAAGAAAGTTGCTCCAAATATTGAGGTCTTTTGCGGAGATGATAATATGATATCCGATATGGCTGCTTATGGTGCGGCTGGTCTGGTTTCCGTTGCTTCCAATGTTTGGCCACATGTAGCACATGAATATGTTAAGCAATGCCTACTGTCATTCCAGCACGTAACTAGAAAAAAAACAACTCCTCAAATGACAGGAAATGACATAAAAAGTTCAACAGATATCTGGCAACAAGCTTGCAAAGCTCTATTTATTGCCAGCAACCCAATACCCACTAAAGCACTTTTGCATGATATTGGTCTTATAGAACATCAAACTGTCCGCCTACCACTCAGCACAGAAGACTTGCCTTCTGTTGAGATATTAAGGCAAGCCAATAAAATGATTCTTGGATGGAAAGAACTGACTGACCTTACCCAGAAAAAGTAGAGAGAAAGTTAAGACGTTTTTGGAGTAAAATAAAACGTTTTTTCAAAGAGGTGTAATATGACAAATAGAAGAGAATATACAGCAGAATTTAAATTGGAAGCTGTTAAGCTGGTTAAAGAAACAGGTCAAACAAGTACAAAAATAGCAAAAGATCTAGGTATAGATGGCAGTATGTTAAGTAAATGGGTAAGAAAATATGATGGAAAAATGTCTGGAGCATACGCATTTCCAGGCAAAGGAAAACTAGCTCCTTATGACAAAGAAAGATTTGATCTAAAAAAAGAGTTAGCAAGAGTAAGAAGAGAAAGAGACATTTTAAAAAAAGCCCTGGGATATTTTGCCAAAGAAAAAGAGTAAAATATTCTTTTATAAAAGAGCATAGAAATTGCTATAAAATACAGGAACTATGCAGGGTTTTGTGCTGGTGGTTATTATAAATGGATTGCTAAAGAAAAAAGCAATAAAGAATTAGCAAGGGAAGGACTTCTAGCAGAGATTCAAAAAAAGCATCTAAATGCAGATATGGAGCCCCTAAAATCCATAAAAGCTTTAGGCAAAAATTATAACATCAAAACAGTGCAAAATGTTATGCAGGAAAATGACATTATAGCCAAACTTAGACGAAGATTTAAAACTAAAAAACAACCAAATAATATGGTTATTGCTCCTAATATATTAGATCAAAATTTTATCACTGAGCAACCAAATAAAGTATGGGATTACTTATATAAAAACCAAGGAAGGTTGTTGGCAGCAATAATTCTCACGCATGGTAGTTAATGAGTCATACAATGACAAAACAATTAATTGTGGATTCTTTGCTTATGGCTGTTAACAAACGCAAACCCCCTGAAAATCTACTGTTACATAGCGATCAAGGGTCACAGTATACCTCTCAAAATTACCAATTTCTATTGAATACAAAAAACATCATTTCCAGCATGAGCCATAAGGGCTGTTGTTACGATAATTCTGTTGCAGAAAGCTTCTTCAGTTCACTCAAAAGGGAGCTGCTTATTGATATTTCTCAACATTCTGCTCAACAAACTAGAACTGCCATATTTGAATACATAGAAATCTTTTATAACAAACAACGTAGACATTCTACTATTAACTATTGCATTCCTGCACAATTTGATGCATCATTCTCATGACAAAATCGTCTTAACTTTCTCTCTACTTTTTCTGGGTAAGGTCAGGCCAGTTTTTTGACAACTTTCCTTTACATGCCGGTGCTTCTAGTCTGCATTTTTCTTGAGCTCTCATTTGCGTAACGACGTTGACAAAGTGTAACCAAGGTGTTTCTTTTATAACATATTTTTAACTTACAACCGCCGCGGTATCTCTTAGCCGCTAACAAGTAGCGGAATGACGAATTTGTCGTTTTTTAAATCGTCGGTAAACCAGAATTACTTTAGCTATAACAAAATAGAAATAAGTTGTTGTAAAAAATTTTTCATGGTAAAATTATTTATTTTCACCACATGTTTAAAGGAATTATCACGGATATCGGGACTATAACTGATACTACCACTCACTCCAACTCTGATCAAATTTTCCATATCAAAACACAAAACTTACCCTCTATAAATAAAGGAGACTCAATAGCTTGCTCTGGTGTGTGTTTAACTGTTGTTGATATAATGAGCGATACATTTACAGTCCAAACGTCTCAAGAAACTATGAAGGTTTCTAACTTAAATACGTGGAAGATAGGCAAAAAAATAAATCTCGAACAAGCAATGAGATTAAGTGATAAGATCGATGGCCACCTAGTTCAGGGTCATGTTGACGGGATAGTAAAAATTTTAACAATTGAGCGAAATTTAGATTCTCATGAAATCAAGCTATCATGCCCACAAGAATTAATTAAATTTGTTGCAAAAAAAGGCTCTGTTACACTAGATGGGGTTTCTCTCACAGTGAACTCAGTTATTAATCAGGAATTTACAGTAAATATCACTCCCTATACATGGGAAAATACAACTTTTCAGTACAACAAAGTAAATGATTATCTGAATTTAGAAATTGACATGATCGCTAGGTATTTAGATCAACTGATGCAGCATAAATACAATTAATTTTACAACCTCGTTATTTATAACTATTATATCTTGAAAACCATATAGATATAAAATATGCTTTTCGATAGTCTAATTATCTTCATTGTTGTTCTATGTGTAATAATCTCGATAACTAGAGGCTTTATAAAAGAGCTATGCGCACTAATGTTTCTATTTTTATCAGTTTTTCTGACAGCTAATCACTATGATTTTTTCACTCTAAATTATAGTAAATATTTTGATTCTAAAGTTACGTTAAACATACTCTCTACAATTTCTGTATTTATTATACTTAATCTTATATTGATGATAATAAATAACTGGCTAATGTACATATTATCGCCCATAAGGTTGGGGTTTATCGATAGAGTTACTGGAATCTTTCTCGGAGTGCTTAAAGGAATATTGCTCTCTTATATATTATTTTTTGCTGTGCACTTATATTGCTACACAGTATATGACAAAAAAGAGGAACATTCTGAAATAAAAGCAGAAGACATATTGCCTAATTGGATAATAAATTCACACTCTTATCAGACTTTATTTGTGACAGCAGAAGAAGTAATTGACATGTATGTACCAGAGTCGTTGATACTAAAAATAAAAGAGATCGGTGGAGAAATGGTTGATTAAGAAAAACCTAAAAACAATAAAAAAGAAGAGTAAATATTTATTTATAAATATGTTCATTGGGAGTATTCAAAAAGCCATATGTGTCAGGTTAAGAGCAAATATTCAAAATTGTAAGTCAAAAATATGGTTGAATAACTGTGTGTATAATTATTAATCTTTTCTAAGCATTTTAGCAATGGCTCTTTCTAAATTTCTCGACCCTAAGAATGATGGTGTGCTGCAGTAACAAACAAAGTAATGTTTGTTTTATTGAAGATGAAGGAAGGTCCTTCGAAATCGGTTTTCAGGAGCAGCCACCTTAAGTGGCTCTATTTAAGAGATAGGGTCATAAGCGTTAAGGAAAAATCAGCATATAAGCTGGAAGGTGTGGATCAGAAAGACGAATGTGAGTGAACCACTGATGAACGTGTCGAAAAGGGAAGTGAACATCGAAAGGGGGAGTGAGTCGTTCTCCTCTGCCAACGTTTGCTCCCAAGCTGCAAGACGAGCACTACAAATTAGCAAAGTACACAAATCAACGAACAAATTGCTAGCGGTGCTTGTTGTTCCATTTGGTTCAAACTCGGATACGATTTCTTCAGAGTTGAATACCAGAACCATCTGCTGCAATAAACCTATAGCCTCTCCAGCTCAGGCTCATCTTGATAGGCTGTTTGGATGCTTAAATTCTTTAAAACCTGTATTTATATCTTGCTTTAGAAAAAGCTTGCTTTGAGGGTGGAACTTAATGAGCTCACATTCTATTCCTAAACTTTTCTTAATTAACTTTAAAATCATAGAAAATACTGTCGTAAAAGCTTGTTCGTGTGAAACTCAACACAATGGATTCTCTGAAAAGCTTTCGAGTATATTATATTTTTAATTTGTAGAATAAGTTTTTTTCCTTTTTGCATGTTTCACCTAAAAAGGACATATTTTAGACTTCTTTGTTGAAATAAAACAGAAACAAAAGTGCTGTTTATTGCAGCTTTTGGGTAATTTAATGGTAAAAAATTTAGAGAGAAGTTTTATACACAATCACTGATATTTTCCCTTAAGTTGACGCCATTGGCTGAACAGTTGCTACTTGTTAGCGAGATCTATGCTAAGAGATACCGTGGCGGTATGACGTAGAGCTCGCGTTAGCTATACTTTTATACTCACCAAATCAGTTTGCTTGCTTACAAGCAAACTAGCATAAAAAGTGGTTGTTAAAACACAACGTTTTCGATGAGATTGCAGGAAGGCTGGATTCTAGTGTCAGCTACTTTCATCTGCCTACCTGCAAATTGCAATGTTCGTACAGTTATGTGTCACGCTACTTGGATGACACCGTTGAAAGAAATGAACCGCCTTTTCAAAATTGTTTTGAATAGAGGAATAACATTCACAAGTAAAATTTCATATTACCATTTTTTAATTTATGTATTATAATAAGCTTAATTTATAAGAAAAACAAAGTTGGAAGGATTAAGCAAAAACTGGGTGATAAGAACGGGAAGATTTTTATCTTCATTGTTTTTTTTACTACTAATTGCGCTATCAATACGTAGTTTTTTATTCGAGCCATTTCATATACCTTCTGGTTCAATGAAAAGCACCCTACTTGAAGGGGATTACATTTTTACTAGTAAATACTCATATGGTTACAGTAAACACTCCTTTCCATTTTCTCCAAACATTTTTAGCGGCAGGATTTTTTACACCCCTCCAAAGCGTGGCGACATAGTAGTTTTCAAACCCACAAAAAACGACAGTATCCGATTTGTTAAGCGGGTAATAGGAACACCGGGCGACAAAGTGCAAATGATAGAGGGAGAATTATACCTGAATGATCAGAAAGTAGAGCGAAGGCAAATTGAAAGTTTTTTTGATTATGAGTCAAATCGTAACATACCAAGATATATAGAAACGCTTTCAAGTGGCAAGAAACATGAGATTTTGGTAGATAACATTTCTAATAAGCTATCATATAACACTCCGGTTTATTATGTACCTAACGATCAATTTTTTGTTATGGGAGACAATAGAAATAATTCTTTGGATAGCAGGTTTCCTGAAGTTGGTTTTGTACCAATGGAAAATATCATTGGGCGTGTAAGCATAGTTGGTTTATCGTTTAAATTGGGAAAGGTCGATTGGTTACCATTTAATTTCAGGTTACCTGTTGCTCTGAGATTAAATAGGGTATTGCACAAGGTTGTGTAAGCTTTTTCTACCTATTTGTTAATTCACACAACTCTAAAGAGGAATTTTCTAACTCGGCGATAGCGTTGTTAATTTCATTCAAGTCATTGCCTTGTAAAGCGTCTTTTGCGTTTTGTAATAGGTTTTTCAACTTTTGATCAGTGGAAAAGTTATTATTGTTTTCAACCAAGTGTATGAGTTTATTTCCATTAATTTTAGCGCCTGCAAGGGAACGAGCCTTCATATCTTCATCAAAGCTGTTTATTGACTGGTCAACCATATTTTGAATATCAGCTTCACTCAAGCCAAAACTTGAATTTACTTCAACTGTCTGCTCAATTCCAGTAGCTTTTTCTCTTGCAGTAACAGTCAAAATTCCGTCAACGTTAACTGTGAATTCTATTTCAACTCTTGCAGAACCTGCAGGCAGTGGCGGTATACCTTTTAGTTCAAACTGCGCTAGAGATTTGTTATCCTCTATCATTTCACGTTCTCCCTGACAAACGTGAATTTTCATTGCTGTTTGCCCATCAATATAAGTTGTAAACTCTTTTGTTTCTGAAACTGGCAGTGGTGTATTTCTTGGTATAATTTTTTCAACTATGCCTCCCATAGTTTCTATGCCAAGCGATAAGGGTAAAACATCTAAAAGAATATTCCTATCTTTCGAGTTTGAAGTTAGATAATGAGCTTGCAGAGCTGCACCAATGGCAACTGCTTTATCCGGATCCACGTCATTTAGTACTTTATTTCCAAAGAGTTTGACTAGTGAATTTTGAACCAATGGTGTTCTAGTTGCACCACCAACTAAAATTACTCCTTTTATATCATCAATTTTAAGATCTATATCGCTTATAGTACGAGTGACTATATTGATAGTCTTATTGACCAAAGAACTGATTGCCTGCTCGAATTCTTCTCTGGTAATTTCACACTTGAATAGCTCGCCGTTAATGCTGAATTCAAAAATGCCTGAGGTGTTTTTGCTCAGATATTCCTTCACAGTACGCATATTGTAGATTCCAGCGTCACGCGCTTCAGCATACGAACGTTGCAATTTGCAGGTAGTTTGCGCAGCAGGTGGTGTCATTCCAGTGCTTGACACTGGAATCCAGTTCTTACTATACAATTGCCTGGTGTGCTCATTTGCAATTAAATTTTCTGGATCCCAGTGTCTGGGCACTGGGATGACATCTTTCTTAATGGAAATCATACTTACATCACAACGTTCGTACAGTTGCGCGTCAAGCGCTGGAATGATATTTGATACTTTCTCTCTATACTCATCGAGCACAATTGAACTCAGCAAATGATCAAAATCATCACCGCCGAGTTTGGTGTCACCACCAACCGCAAGAACTTGAAACACTCCTTGATGCAATTTCAATATCGAAATATCAAATGTTCCACCACCAAGGTCATAAACTGCATATATTCCACTATTATTGTTCTTTTCAATGGAGTAAGAAAGCGCTGCAGCGGTTGGCTCGTTAACGAGGCGAAGAACTTCTATTCCAGCTAATTTTGCTGCATATTTAGTTGCGTTACGTGCTGAATCGTCAAAGTAAGCTGGCACAGTAATCACTGCTTTTTTTACTTCCAGCCCCTTAGACTTTTTTACCCTCTCACATAAAGCTTTTAATATCTCAGCAGAAATCTCAACAGGAGTAAGATACTTTTCCTCTGCGCATTTTACTCTAATAACTTTTTCACTTTCGTTATCTATTTCAAAATTGAGGCCTTCTTTATTTAATTCTTCAACACTTTTACCCATTAAACGCTTTATTGAGTAGATTGCATTTCGACCGACGTTACAGCCAGTTTTCAATGTATTATCTTCATATGAAATAACAGAAGGCAGTAGCTCTCTTCCTTGCTCATCTTTAAATATTTCTGCATTGCCAGCTTTATTTACCATGGCAATTAAAGAATTGGTAGTACCAAGATCTATACCAAAAACTACTTCACTTGAATTTGGTTCAGAAATTTGAATTGGTTGCATTCTTTTTCACCTCCTCAAATGACTTATATAAATATTTCAATCTTAAGACTTGTGTAGCAGCTCCATCAAAATTCTTTACAGCAAAAGTGTTAATTAGGTTTTTAATGCAACCTTTTATTTTTTCATCAACCATCCTACTTGCAAATTGTAGGTCGTCGCAGTCTAGTAAGTACTCTCTTACCTCCATTGATTCATTTAATATTTCAGAATTCAGATGATCCTTTTGATTTTTTACATTAAAAAGATTCAATAAATGCTCGGCACGTTCTAGTGGTGACTTTAGCACTTGATAAGCTTTGTTGATATTTTCCATATTTTTGGACTGCTTTTCATTTATATCAGTCTTGCTTAGCTCAATATATTTTTTCTCTAACTCATCAAAGCTGATATTGAAAGTTGGTTCAATTTTAAACAATGCAAAATAGCTGCTAGACATGAAAACTCTCTCCACAACCACACTTTCCTTTTTCATTGGGATTTTTGAAAACAAAACCAGATGAGAATTTTTCCTCTACATAATCCATTTCAGAACCAAGAATAAACATGACGGATTTTGGATCGATCAACACTTTAACTTTTTGGTCATCACTACAGGTTTCCTCAATTATCGACTCTAAAGGACGAGTATCATATGCATATTCAATATCATATTTTAAACCAGAACATCCTTTTTGTTTAATTAGCACTCTTATTCCTATTGCTTCTTCTGATTTCTCAAGGTTAGCATGCTTTTTTTGATCCAATAAATACCTTATCCTTTCTACTGCTTCCGCAGTTATAGTGATAAGTTTTTTATTCTTTTTTACAGTTTCACCTCCGCCTACTTCTTGATATTCACTCATGCTTTAGTTCTCAATGTTCACCTTTATTTTGTTTACTTTGATAATCATGAATAGCAGCCTTTATAGCATCTTCAGCAAGCACCGAACAGTGTATCTTCACTGGAGGCAAAGACAACTCTTCCACTATTTGAGTATTCTTTATCTGTGTAACGTCACTGATGGTTCTTCCCTTTATCATCTCTGTTAACAAGGAACTTGAAGCAATGGCAGAACCGCAGCCAAAAGTTTTAAATTTTGCATCTTCAATAACACCTTTGTCATTGACCTTTATCTGCAATTTCATTACATCACCGCACGATGGTGCACCAACCAGGCCAGTACCAACACTTGGATCATTTTTATCCAGAGAGCCAACATTCCTTGGATTTTCGTAATGATCTAATATTTTCTCATTATAACTCATAAAACTACCTATAAACCACTACATTTATTATAACACATTTAAGTTAAAAACTAAAGTAAAATACACTAGCAAACGGTATATTTTACTCACGAAATACCCGCAAAGTGAGTGCATTTTACTTTACAAATACACGTATTACATGTCATTCTTTATATTGTAATTAAGTTTATAATTTAAAAAGGAGTATTCCCTTGAGTTTATTTGGTAACCTTTATAAAGGCCTGTTAAAAACTTCTTCTCGCTTTAGCGACGGGGTGAAAAGTATTTTTTCTGGCAAAAAAAAATTAGATCAGTCGCTTTTAGATGAGCTAGAAGAATTGCTAATTAGCATGGATATTGGTCATAAAACTTCCAAGTTGATTATTGACAGGCTCACAAGCATCAAGTTTGACAAGGAAGTTGAGTATAATATCATCACACAGCAGTTAATGAACGAAATAGAAGCTATATTAAACCCTGTCGTGCAACCGTTAATTTTAAATAAAAAACCACATATAATAATGGTATGCGGAGTAAATGGTAATGGTAAAACCACAACTATAGGTAAACTTGCATATAAATATAAGGAGATGGGAAAGTCCGTTATGCTTGTTGCATGCGATACATTTAGAGCTGCTGCTAGTGAACAATTAAACATTTGGGCAGAACGTTCTGATTGTTCCATTGTTACTGGAGAGTACGGTAGCGACTCTGCAAGTGTGGCGTATAGGGCTGTGAGTCAAGCTATAAAAGATAACGTTGATGTTGTTCTAATTGACACAGCAGGCAGGCTACAAAATAATGTGAACCTTATGGAGGAGTTATCAAAAATATATAGAACGATAAAGAAATTGGATGACACTGCCCCTCATGACGTTATTTTAGTTCTTGATGCAACTACCGGCCAAAATGCTTATAGCCAATTAGAAGCATTTAGCAAAATGGTTAATGTTACCGGGCTAATCGTAACAAAGTTAGATGGCACTGCTAAGGGCGGAGTGGTAATTGGACTTGCAGAAGCTTATAAGATAAAGTTACATGCTATAGGAATTGGCGAAAATATAGAGGACTTGAGGGAGTTTACTAGCAAAGAATTTGCTGAAGCGTTATTTAATTGTAATTAAAGACTTCTCTTAATTCCCTTACGTGACCAAGCTTGATTATCTCAATATCGTGAGAAGAGTAATTACCATTTTTAGGCATAATTGCTTTTTTGAATCCTAACTTTTGTGCTTCTTTTAGTCTGAGATCAGCATGCGAGACATTCCTAATTTCTCCTGAAAGTGCAACTTCACCGCAGATTATTGAAGAAGTTGGCAGCGGTAAATTTACTACACTTGAAATAAGGGAAGCAGCAACAGCAAGATCAGCCGATGGTTCCTGTATTTTCAATCCTCCCGCGATGTTTAGGTACACTTCTTTATCATGCAAAAACATTTTGCAACGAGCATTTAGCACCGCGATGATCATAGCCAATCTATTAATATCCCACCCAACTACTGCCCTTCTTGGGGTTGCCATATTAGTCCCTGCTATTAATGCTTGCACTTCCATTAAAATTGGTCTTGAACCTTCAATTCCTGCAAATACGGCGCTGCCAACTACTTCTCTGTCATGGGCCATCAGAAACAATGATGATGGGTTATCAACAGGCACTAGTCCTGCTTCAGACATCTCAAAAACACCAATTTCATTTGCAGGGCCAAATCTATTTTTAATAGTGCGTAAAATGCGGTATTGATTGCTATTTTCACCTTCAAAATATAATACCGTATCCACCATATGCTCCAAAGTTTTAGGTCCAGCTATTTGTCCGTCCTTAGTTATATGACCAACTATTAAAAGAGAAACACCATATTGTTTCGCAAGAATGGTTAATTCATGTGCACAAGTACGAACCTGAGTTACAGTTCCTGGTGCTGATGTAACTCTGCTATCATACATTGTTTGTATAGAGTCAATTACTAGGAACTTAATACTTTTATTTTCCTTTATTGTTGCTACTACATCAGTTAAAGACACTGTAGATAAAAGCTTAATTTTAGGTTCATTTATCTTAAGACGCTTTGCTCTGAGACTCACTTGCTCTAAAGATTCCTCGCCAGATACATAAAGACATTCAAAAGAGGAAAGTTGCACAACATTAGCTGCAATTCTAAGCAAAAGGGTGGATTTCCCAATTCCAGGTTCGCCTCCAATTAAAATGCTAGCACCTTGAACGATACCCCCACCAAAAACTCTGTCTAATTCTTCTACTCCTGTTAGAAAACGACTTGGAATGATAATTTCGCTACCCGATAACGTCTTTATTAAAATTGGCGCAGATATACTTCTTTTGCCCGTTTTTACTGCTATTTCTTCAACAATTGTATCCCAATTGTCACATGCAATACACTTTCCTACCCATCTGCCAGTGCTATGACCACAGGATTGACATACATATACAGTTTTCATTAAAATCAAAATTATTTTGTTATAATTGTAATAAAAATTAGCTGAATAGGCGAAGTAAATCTAAACACTGAGTCTCACAAACGTTTTGGTGCGAAGATAATTGTAATAAGTTGTGCCATTTAAATTCATGCACAATAATTGCACGCACGCTTCCCTCCAGGATCTAAGTAGCCTCTTCTCCTGTCATCTAAGTAGCCCCTTCTCCTGTCATTCCAGTGCTTGACACTGGAATCTTGTTTCAATGTTAAACAAAATACCATAGAATTCAAGAAGACAATTCCTAGAAAATTTCTACATCCAAAAAAAGGCATAAGTCATGTTAATGCTGTTTGAATGAGCTGATATAAAGATAAGCCAAATTTTTACAAGGAAAAGCAATACAAAACCTAGCGATCATAGCAGCATCTGATCTATCTGTTTTATTTCTAAGTAGCTCACTTTTGCCAAAAGCTTTGATTTGGGCTGGCACTTACATTATGTCCCAGGTCATACATAAAATTTTTCACTATAACAACCTGTTGCTTCAAGACACAGATGAATAAGCTCTGCTCCATGATTATTGCACCAAGTCACAAGCTTTTCAAAACCATCTTGGTTGTTGTGAAAAACTTTATGTCGTTTTTTGCTGCCTACCAACAAACAAGCATCAAATTTTTGTTTAGCAATATCTATAACTAAAATAGCATTTGTTTGCATAAAACCGCCTCCAAGACTATAAACAAAATTGAGAGTTCTTGTAAATACGGGATATAATTTCAAAGATACTGTTCAGTCTTTTAACTCTATTGGAAGGAGAGCAAAATCTAATTTCGGCCTTATTGGCGTTAGTTCACATCCGGCTTCACCCTTCCCTGCAAGATATTTTAGCTCTAATACCTTACATCATAAAGATACAAGTTCATATTTAGAGATTTTGAGTGTATAATTATAAGCAAATTAAATAATTTAAGATGATGACTAATGTATCCAGTGATACAGAATCAATAAAAAGCATGATTGTAAGTATAATAGATCAAAATAAAGGTCACGATATAGTTACTTTCGATGTGCAGAATAGAACCATTATTGCAAAATATATGATTATTGCATCTGGTGATTCAAGTCGCCATGTGAAAGCGTTAGCTGAACACGTAATAAAAAGTCTCGAGCGACATGATAAAATAGATGTAGAAGGTATGGATGAAGGCAATTGGGTGGTTTTGAATTTTCAAGGCATAATGGTTCACATATTCAGGTCAGAAGTAAGGGAGTATTATAAAATAGAAGAACTGTGGAATTGATTGCCTGGGCCATTCAAGTACAACTGTATAAGTATCGCACCTTTAGGATAGCTCCCCAAGAAAAGGTGTCATCCCAGTGCTTGACACTGGGATCCAGAAAACTTAATTATAAACGAGCACACTATACAACGCTTTTGATGAAATTGCATGAAAAACTGGATTCCAGCGTCACGCGCTGGAATGACATCATCATCGATATCTTCAATAACAATGTTCACATATAAAATAACATACTAAAAAGATTATGAAACACAAGTCCGAGTTTTTAAATTTTATCCAAGAAAGAGGGTACCTATACCAATGTACAAATATTGAAGGGTTAGATCAGCTATTATCCGAAAATAATCATATAGTCGCATACATTGGGTTTGATTGCACAGCACCAAGTCTTCATATTGGTCATCTAATGCATATTATGATGTTCCGCCACCTGCAAAAATTTGGTTACAAGTCGATAGTTTTACTTGGAGGTGGCACAACGAAAATCGGCGACCCATCCGGTAAGGATAAAGCAAGAAGCTTCTTATCTATCAAGGATATTAGCGAAAATATATCTAGTATAAAGAAAACATTGGAGAAAATGATATCTTTCGATGATGGAAAGACTGGTGCAGTTATAGTAAATAACGCAGACTGGCTGGATAGTATAAAATATATAGACTTTTTGCGTGATATAGGAATACATTTTTCAGTAAATCGCATGCTAAGTTTTGATAGTGTGAAAACCAGGCTAGATAGAGAGCAAACCTTAAGCTTTCTGGAATTCAATTACATGCTATTGCAAGCTTACGACTTTACTGAATTAAACAAAAAATATGATTGTCGTCTGCAGATTGGAGGGTCAGACCAGTGGGGAAATATAGTAAACGGAATTGAGCTTGGAAAAAAGTTGAATTTACCTGAGCTGTTTGGCCTTACTACGCCTCTTTTATTAAATGCACAAGGAAAAAAAATGGGCAAAACTGAAAGTGGAGCAATATGGCTCGATGGCGATATGCTAAAACCTTACGATTATTGGCAATATTTTCGCAACGTTGATGATCAAGATGTTGGACGTTTTTTGAGATTGCTCACTGATGTGCCAATTGATGAGATTAGAAAACTAGAATCTTTAAAGGATCAAGAAATAAATGAAGCAAAAAAAGTTTTGGCAACAGAAGTGACAAAAATATGTCATGGTAATAAAGAAGCAGAACTTGCACGATCTGCTGCAGTTTCTGCTTTTGAAAATGAAGATAGCTCACTACTTCCTGATTACATCATAAAAAAAGAACAAGTTGCAAGCGGCACATCCTTAGTAGACCTGTTACACGATACTGGTTTTGAATTGTCCAAAGGTGCTGCAAAGCGTTTAATACAGGGCAATGGGTGCAAAGTTAATGATAATATTATAACCGACGTTAACTACATAATAAATTCCGAGAGCTTCAAAGGTCGGTCATTTATAAAACTGTCTGCAGGAAAGAAACGCCATATAAAAGTCGTGGTGGGTTAATAAATTTTTATGGAAGAAAGGATATATTAGAAAATTGAGGGCTTTATATATGAAATAAGGAGGCAAAAATGAGACTGTATTATAAAGATATCACAGGTCTTATCAAAGAACCCTACCTCTCTAGCGGAAGAGATTATTTTAACAAAGGAAAGGTGCAGATCATATCTGTTGATGAATCTCACGCTAAATCAAAGGTGGTTGGGTCAAGTAAATATCAGGTAACACTAAAGCACGATGGTCCTCTTTTCAGTGGAACATGTTCCTGCCCTGCATTCTGTTACTTTGGTCCATGTAAGCATATGGCTGCAACGGGTTTTACTTTGATTGATCTTGACAGAAAGGAGTATCGATCATCTATGTGCCTGGGATATGTTGATAAACAAACTCTCCTTGAAAGGTTTTTACTTAAAAAAACAAACAAAGAGCTCATTTCAATAATTGTTCGTCTAGGTGACCAACATCCAGAGATTTTTGAAGAACTAGAGGATGAAGAATATGAGCAATTCACTCAAAGTAAGTTTTCAAAATCCGAGAATTATGTATAAAGTGATTGGAAAGATGGTGAGATCAGGTAATCTATAGCTGGCCCAAGCAAGGTTTCCCTATGTCATACCGCCGCGATATCTCTTAGCCGCATAAGTGTTGAAAGTGCAATCACACAAGGTGATTAATGGTATGTAAATCTCCTCTTGATATCAACCTTCGTTGTTGGGAAAGCAGATAAACCACGTCGAAAATTCGCTTAAACCTTCTAACCACAGGCAAAAAGGCGCTTTTTTAATTTATTTTATTACCATTGAAATTTATGCCGTTAACCACCTTATATAATGCCACTTATAGCACTTTCAACACTTATGCTCTTAGCCGCTAACACGTAGCGGGACGACAGCAGTCCTATGTCATGCCGCCGCGAACCGTCATACCGCCGCGGTATCTCATCAGCTAACAAGTAGCGGGATGACGGTTGTCGTTTAGCTATAAATATTTAAGAAATTTACCAAACGAAAAAAAAGGCAAAAGAAGCCCCGTTGGTGGTTGGCTATTTACTATGTACTAAAATATCGGCGTTTTTTTTATTCTAAAACGCTTGATTAAGAGCGATTTAGCTGCTTTTAACTTGCAACTAACCTACACCGCAAGTGTTTAAGAAATTTACTAAGCAGGAAAAAAGGCAAAGAAACCCCGTAGTAGCTAGCATTCAAATTCTCCCTTGTCAATTTGACGTTTTTTGCTGTCTTAAACGCTTTGTAAGCGCGTTTCGGCTTATATAGGTAAAAACCCAGAAATTTTTAAAGACATGCGATGCACGTAGTGCGAAAAATTAAACATGAGACGCCAAATACCCTAAGTTTTTTGTCGTTAACCTGCACAGATTGCGAAGATAAATAAATAGCTTCAGTCTCATGATAAGGGGACTGGCGAAGGGTGTCAAGTAAGTTTTTTGTTTCTATTCCCAATAAAAGTTTGTTATATGGTTATGCAAGAAGTCTAATTGGTATAACCATGCATGAATGCTATTTTCGGTAAAATCTCTTACAACGCTCAAAAGCAGAAAAACAAAAAATTGATTTTCGCAGCTAAATAGTGGACCATCAAAAGCACGCATAAATATCTACAATGAAAGAAAAAACTTTCACAATCATCGATGGCTATGGTTTTCTTTTCAGAGCTTATTATGTACTACCTCACTTAATTACCACAACAGGAATGCCAATAGGTGGTGTATATGGCTTTCTGAATATGGTTCTTAAGTACATTGCCCATTCGGACTACTTAACTATAGCACTTGATGTGGGGAAAAAGAATTTTAGGCACAATTTATATCCTGAGTACAAAGCAAACAGAGTAACGCCTCCTGAGGATCTAATTCCACAGTTTACCATACTGAGGGAAGCGGTAGAAGCTTTTAACCTCAGCTATGAAGAAATTGAAGGTTATGAAGCAGATGACATAATCGCAACACTAGCTGCAAAATACGCCAACCACCAAGACTTTAAAGTGGTAGTCGTTTCATCAGATAAAGATTTATTTCAACTCTTGAACCACAATATTTTAATATTCGATCCCATTAAAAATATATACATAGATGAAAAACAAGTAATAGAAAAATTTGGTGTAAACTCACACAAGCTTCTTGATTTATTTTCTCTAACTGGTGATGCATCTGATAACATTCCAGGTGTTCCAGGAATAGGTCCGAAGACTGCAGCTAAATTACTAGATGAATTTGATTCATTGAATAATATTATAGAGAACATTGATAACATCGAGCAAACGAGGATTCGTAATATTCTTACCGAACATAAGGAAAAAGCACTAATTTCAAGAGAACTTTTATCACTATGCGAAAAAGTAGACCTTCAACATGATATTGCAAAATATGAAGTCCATTCTCCAAATATGGAGAAACTATTATCCTTTTTAAAGAAGTATGAATTCAATTCCTTAATAGGTAAAATGGAAAAGCTTTTTTCTTACAATGGATCTAGCACAGAAAAGAAAACAGAATATAGTAGTGAAGAGTTAGAGAAATTTTTGGAGCATTGTAGATATGAAGGCAAAATTGTAATTCATTACCACCTTGAAAACAATGTATTAAGTCTATCTTATAGCGAAAGTAATATTTTTTATATAGAGCAAGACAGCATACAAGATGCACTCATTACAATTAACTCAACTTTACTCTCAAATGGGGTGCTTAAAATAATACATAACATTAAAGAGATCAGGAAAATCTTCCCTGCAGTAGAGAAGATGCTAGATTCAGTTGATGATTTGATGATAATGTCGTATAGCTTGGATACAGGAAAGCATGATCACAGTATTCCAAACATAGTTGCGCATAATTTGAGTGAAAATGCAGAAATTTTCTCGGCAAAAACTTTAATAGCAATTCATGAAAAGCTAAAGCAAAGGTTGTTTCAGGAAAAATTGTTCACAATTTACGAGCGCTTCGATAAGCCACTTATGAAAGTAATATTTGATATGGAGAAAAATGGGATATTACTGAACATACAAAAATTACAGGAATTGTCCGATAAATTTCAGCAGGTAATTGCTGTACTTGAAAGTGAGATATATAACTTAGCAGAGGAAAGATTTAATATTGCTTCGCCAAAACAATTAAGTGATGTCTTATTTAATAAAATGGGGCTTAATAAAAAGAAAAAGTCAAAATATGGGTCGTATAGCACCAATTCTGAGGTTCTAGAGGCGCTTGAAGCAGAAGGAGCGGAAATCGCAAGTAAAATCTTAAATTGGCGACATTTAAGTAAATTAAAAGGCACCTACACTGATGCGTTAATAAAGCAAGTTGATCCCATTGATGGTAGAATACACACAAGCTTTTCAACGACTGCAACTGCAACTGGAAGGCTGAGCTCCAGCAATCCTAATTTACAGAACATTCCTATCAGAAGCGAAGAAGGAAATCTCATTAGACAAGCATTTATTGCGCCAAAAGGACATAAGATAATTTCTGCCGACTATTCACAAATAGAATTGAGACTCTTGGCACACGTTGCAAACGTTGCAGCATTTAAAGAAGCTTTTGCAAACGGACAAGATATTCACGATATCACCGCAAGGCAAGTTTTTGGAGTGCAAGAAATAGATGAGCAATTAAGACGCAAAGCAAAATCCATTAATTTTGGAATTATATATGGCATTAGTCCGTTTGGCCTTGCAAAACGGCTTGGAATTACCATTGCGGAAGCTGCTGAATACATTAATTACTATTTTTCCTGTTACCCAGAAATAAAAGTCTATATGGAAAAAGCAGTGTCTATCGCGAGATTGCATGGTTATGTAGAAACTTTGTTTGGCAGGAGATGCTTTGTAAGAGACATAAACAATACAATTCCTTATGTAAGACAATTTGCAGAAAGGGCAGCAATAAATGCACCACTGCAAGGCACCGCTGCTGATATAATAAAACGTGCGATGATTCAGCTTTTTGACCAATTGAAAGTAGGTAAAATAATCCTCCAGGTTCACGATGAACTACTGGTTGAAGTAGAAGACGAAAAGGTACAAGAAACAGCAAAACTTATGAAAGATATAATGGAAAATGCAATAGAAATTTCTGTACCACTTGAAGTAGAAATAAAAGTTGGCGACAACTGGGGTCTAAATTCCCTTAATTATGACTTAAACATCGTGAATTCTAGGAGTATAAATCATTTGAACTAATACGAAAAATATGTTAGAATAGAACATAGCAAATGCAAATAGGTCAGCCATGACAGGCCCACAAGTAAAAAGTTCAAAACCTCCAAAGTTACCTACTCAGGTAACTAACAAAGATGAGAAAACTTTTGAAAAAGAGGAACATCAGTTAATCTATCGTGCTTTCCTATATACTTTAGAAAATCCAGAAAATCTAGAGAAGCAAACGAAACAGAAATTGAAAGAAGAACTTTTAGATCAAGAAAAACAAAAATTACAGAGTGATCTGGAGTCATTAAATAAACGATTAGAGCGATTACAGAATGGAAATGAAAAGAAAATTTTTACTTTTATATCAAAAAATCATGAAGGTATATTCAATAATATTAATCAAGAAGATATAAAGTTACTAAGTGAAGAGAATTTCTGTCAGTTTTTACTTTCTGTATTTAAAGAAATTAGAGAGCAAGGCTTAGCTAGAGAAGAGAAATTTAATAATGATAAAATACAACAAATAATAACCAAGTGTGTAGCTGATATACGGGGTACAGAAGCTAAAGATTCACTAATAAAGCTTCTCGGGTGGCCGCTTGGAGTAAAGGTAGATCCTAAAAACGCTCTTGGCTCTATTAAAGACGGATTATTAGAGAAGGTGCCATTTTTCGGTAAAGACAAAAAAGAGGAAGATGAACCACCACTCAGTGATGAAGAGATGGTAACAACGTTCTTACGTAAGATCTTTCTTCCTATTCTTTTTTCCATTGCTTCAATATCAATTTTTGGTCCTACTACACTTGCGGTAGTTGTTGCTGCTATTGGTGCAATATTTGCTATAAAAGGAGGAGTGGGAGTTCTTTTTTCAAATAACAAAAAAGGTACTTTGTATGACCCTAGCTCACAAGATAAAGATGATACAGAAAAGAGAGCAAAACTGAATGGAAAAATTCTCGAGGGCATTGATGATATTTTAAAAACCCCAGTTACAGGAGTTGAGAAAGGCACCTCTGTTTCTGAACAAATTTCCCAAGAAAAAGAAAAGAGTGAACAACAACCTGTTCCTGAGCAAATTTCCCAGGAAAACAACAGGGGAAACGAAAAGAGTGAGCAGCAAGATCGATCTTGGGCAGGAAAGGAAAACAAACGAAGGGAAGAGACCATAGAGCAGCAATCAAGTAAGACCTAGGTTTGCCAAAAAGTGAGTTGTGTAAGAGGTCTACTATTATTCTATAGCACATACAACAGGAGTATGGTCAGACGGATTTTCTAGCTTACGCAATCTATCATCTATGTAGCATGTTTCCAATTTATCTACAGCTTGTGGTGATAACAGCATATAATCTATTCGCATTCCTTGATTATTTCTGAGTGAATTGCCTTGATAATGCCACCAAGTAAATTGTTGCAAATTTGGGTGAGATATTCTAAACGCGTCTTTAAACCCAAGATTCAAGACTGCTCTTAACTTCTCACGTTCTTTTATATGAAAGCACACTTGGCCATTCAATAAATTTGAATCAAAGACATCAATTTCATCCGGTGCAACATTATAATCGCCAGCTATAATAGTTAACTCTTCATTCTTTAACAAAGTGCTCATCCTTTCATATAGGTTATCAAAAAACTTGAGTTTATATTCAAATGCGTGAGAGTCCGGGCTTTGACCGTTTGGAACGTATACACTTCCTACCCTTATCTTACTATTGGTATGCTTTATCACACACTCTATATAACGTGCTTCTTGATGACTCTCTACAACATCAATTTTTAATTTTTCCAGTATCGGATATTTAGATAAAACACAAACGCCGTTTCTTGCAACTTGTCCATAGATAGCATATTCATATCCTAACTTTTCTATCTCTGCATAAGGAAATTGCTCTTCTGTACATTTTATCTCTTGCAGCAAAACTATATCTATCTGACTATCAACTATAAAACTACAAAGTTGGTTAACTCTTTTACGTATGGAGTTTACATTCCAAGTTGCAATCTTTAGCATCAACAGTCCTTATTAATTATATCAATTAAACTCTCCCCAGTAGGCAACCTCGATGTTATAATTTTTTTCCATTTGATTAACTTTAAACTATCAGCAATGTTTTTACTCATGGTATATGCAACTGTATTATTCATCACATGAGATAGCCCACTTTTTAGAACTAATGAACAAAATACCCTTGCTGTCTGTGAGGAAAAAAAAGCAACACTATCAATTTTACTATCCAACAGTAAATTTTTACACCTATTAGTTAGACTCCTTTTAATAATTGTTTTATAGAGTACAACTTCTCTTACGTTAAAATCTTCTTCAGATAATCTCTTTTTTAGGTCACATGATACTTCTTGTCCTCTTATATATAAGAACTTTATTGCACTTGAATAGTGAGCTTTTATGAATGATATCAGACCATCAACGTTGCTGTCTGCTGAGATTATATCAGAAAATCCCAAATTTTTTGCAGCCTGCATGGTTGAATTACCAACTGTAATAATCGGAAAGTCATCCACTTTGCATATTTGACTAAAAGCCTTTACACTGTTTTTACTTGTAGATATCACAACGTCAAATTCGTACGCAGATATATCAGGATTTAAGTACTTTATTGTGAATACTGGTTCTATAAAAACTTTGTATCCATACTTTCTCAATATATTTCTTGTATTGAACGAATCCAATAAAGGCCTCGTTAATAAAATAGACTTCATTCTGATTTATTTCACTACTAGTAAAATAGTACCCTTTATACACAAATTACTGAATAAAAATTTTTATTTTGATGGCTTGAGCAACTATTCAAGTAATTGATGTTGAAATAAGGATACTCAGTCCCCTATTTACCACTAAGCTTTAAATTCACTTATACTTTTTTAATGCTAATTACATTGAACTCTGTTGAATCATTCCATTCACCTGGAGTTATATTGAATACTAATTCTCTCTCATCTAAAGATAAAGTTCCATTATCTATCTTATAGTTATTTGTATAACACTTTTTGATTCTGCTATCTTCTATCCTCTCTTCTATTTGTAAAGATTTTGGATTAAGCATTATATCTTTATGTACGTTTCCATCGGAACATATATATGTATATAAGTTTTTGAATACCAAATTCTCATATTCATCACGTTCTACTACATATGCACTACGATCTATCAGATCTGGATTATCCTTATTATATTCAGATATTACATAATGAGCATTATCCTCAAAAAAATCTGGGTGACTGTTTGAAAAATCCATATACTAACCTCTTTTATTATTAAACTATTAGTATTATAGCTAATATTCCTATACAAGTCAAATAAGTTAACTTGTTAACACTTAAACTGCTTTTGCGGTTGGAGAGAGGTTATCAGTAGGTTTTTCTGCCTGTGGTTTGCTGATCAAAGTCCGAATGATATTAGTTGCCATAATAGCACAACCTAAAATAAAAAAAGGTGTAGAAACAAAATAGATAACAGAAGACTCAAAAAGCGACATAGATGCAATACCTCCTATTAGAAATGAAACACTGGATACTATATCAAGATAGATCTTCGTTAATTTTTCTTGTCCAGGAGAGTTTTCTACACCAAGCTGCTTATTAAGCTCACATTTTCGAAAGTGATCAGTACGTGACCATAAATTTAAGCCAAGTGAAATTGCACTTAGTGTGATACTAAGAGCGGCAGAATGTACACTTAGCCCAGAAATATTAAAGACTAATATTGCTATATATCCAATAAAAAGGACAGTAGATAGCGCAGTAACTAAGCGTTTCGAGTAAGTTCGTACCTTCTTTCTGTAGGCTAACTTATCTTTTTCACCATACATAGCATAAATATTACCTAATACTTATATTGTAGCATTAATTAATTCAACAAGCAATATGGAAGCTAAGAGTGCCCGAGAGAAGACTTGAACTTCCACAACTTAAAAAGTTACTAGCACCTGAAGCTAGCGCGTCTACCAATTCCGCCACCCGGGCTTTTTATAGTTTACTATGTTAAAGTTAAATAATATACTTAAACAATTTTTAGTTCAAAGGTAATGCCAAATCTAGATCAAATATTTTTCGCTCAAAACAATGTTAATATTAATAACGTATATAAAATAGTCAATAGCGCTTTGAGCAATAGCGATGGTGGTGAGCTGTTTCTAGAATTTTGCCAGTCGGAGTCCCTGCTTTTTGAGGATAACATATTAAAACACATGGACTTGAATACTAGAAGGGGATTTGGTTTAAGGTCTTTTTGTGAGGATAGTACATCTTTCGTTTGTTCTTCTGAGATTAGCGAAAAAGAAATTAGTAATGCTGCTTCTATGGTAAAAAGCTCAGTGTCTTTAAACAAGACAAATTCAATAAATTTAAACGAAGAGACGACAAGCCTATATTCGAGGATTAACCCCATAAATGAAATGGATCTGAATTCAAAGATTAAACTACTCAATGAGGTTAATGAGTATGTAAGGTCCAAAAATAACTGCGTGAAGCAAGTAAAAATAACTTTAAGTGGAGAATGGCAAGTCGTACAAATAATAAAAGGTGATCACAGATTAAGCGATATCAGGCCTCTGGTACGTTTCAATGTGCTAGTCATTGTAGAAAAAGATGGTCGTACCGAAAGAGGTTCTGCAGGGCATGGTGGAAGGGACTCTTATAGTAAGTTTATTTCTGAGAAAAAGTGGAAAGAAGTTGCAAACCAAGCGTTAGAACAAGCACTGGTAAATCTTGAAGCAATTCCAACTCCAGCCGGAGAAATGACAGTCGTTTTAGGTCCAGGCTGGCCAGGAATATTGTTACACGAAGCCGTGGGTCATGGACTTGAGGGCGACTTCAATCGTAAAAAAGTTTCAGCATTTTCAAATTCTGTGGGTAAACAAGTAGCGGCTAGTGACATCACAGTAGTTGATGACGGAACTCTGCCTAATTTGCGTGGCTCTATCAGCGTAGACGATGAAGGCACTCCACCCAGTTATAATATATTGATAGAGAATGGGATCCTCAAAGGATACATGCAGGATCATATGAACGCTAAACTCATGGGTGTAAATCCAACCGGTAATGGTAGAAGAGAAAGTTATAAAGAAGTTATTATGCCGCGCATGACAAACACCTATATGCTGCCTGGAAAACATACACCGGAGGAAATAATATCTAGCGTAAAGAAAGGTCTATATGCAGTAAATTTCGGTGGTGGGCAAGTTGATATAACGTCAGGAAAATTTGTTTTTTCATCTTCGGAAGCTTACCTAATAGAAAATGGTAAAATTACACAGCCAGTCAAAGGAGCAACACTAATTGGTGACGGTCCAACAGTGTTGAAAAAAGTATCTATGGTTGGTAATGATCTAAAGTTGGATCCTGGTGTTGGCACATGCTCAAAAGATGGACAAAATGTACCCGTTGGAGTTGGTCAGCCGACACTCAAAGTCGACGCAATAACTGTTGGTGGAACTGAGATATAGATAAGGGCTAAAACGGATTCCAGCGCATGACGTACAATTGTACAAACATTGTAGCCGTTATCCAAGTAGCCTGCAGAAACGAAAAAACTTACTTGACACCCTTTGCCAGCCCCCTTATCATGAAACTGAAGCTATTGTATTTGCTTTCGCCAATCTGCAGATTAAAAGGTAAGGATTACTTAATGTATCGGCGTCTTATGTTTAATTTTTTGCAGTATATAGATACTGTATGTCTTTACAAAACTTCATCTACATCTAGATTTTTATCTAAATAAGCTGAACGCGCTTATAAAGCGTTACAAGACATCAAAAAATGCCAATACTCGACAGAGATAGTAAAAGACTAGCTAACTCGGGGATTCTTTGTCTTTTTTTCTGCTTAGTAAATTTCTTAAACATTTGCAGCGTAGGTTAGTTGCAATTAAAAGCAGCTGAATCTCGCTTGTCAAGCGTTTAAAACATAAAAAACGCCAATATTTTAAAGCGGATAATAACCACGGGGCTTCTTTTGCCTTTTTTTTCGTTTGGTAAATTTCTTAATGTTTATAGCTAAAAGAGCCCAAGAGAGGTGTCATTCCAGTGCCCCTGTGATGTCATTCCAGTGCTTGACACTGGAATCCAGTTTTCCATATAATCTCATCGAAAACGTTGTAACCACTTTCTATGCTAGTTTGCTTGTAAACAAGCAAACTTTCCTGGATCCCAGTGTCTGGGCACTGGGATGACAAGAGAAGGTACTGGATGACACCCTGACAACCGTCATCCCGCTACGTGTTAGCGGCTAAGAGATACCACGGCGGCATGACGTAGAGCTCGCATTAGCTATACTTTTATACTCACCAACTCAGCTGGATCCAAGTAGTCAAAGCACTGGAATGACAATGTGGAGTGTCTGCTTCTGTCATCCTATGATAGGATCCAGTCTAAAAAAAAAGACCTGGATTGTATCTTAAAAAAAGTCAAAAGACTATGATAAGCAAAGGAGTGATACTGTGTCTGGGTAAAAACCGTTGCTGGCTTAAAGCAAAATGTAGTACGAACGGTAGGTGGATCTAAAAGATCGAATTACAATCCTGTATACAACATTTGCATTGATTATATTTATAGGTAAAAAAATGGCTAGAATAAATTTTATGGGAGTAGATGTTTCCAAGGGAACATTGAATTAATGGCAAGCATAAGCGCATAGCAAACATGAATGATGCTATATCTAAGTTTATAGAAACAAATATAGTCGATTTACCCATCAAGTTATGTGTAAACCGGCGGCTACGAAAAACTCGTTGCAAAATTGTTACAAGATAACTGTCCATAAAGCTCACCCGAATCGGGTATATGCATTTGCCAAAGCTTGCAATCACTTCGCAAAAACTGACAAATTGGATGCTAAATTACTGGAAAAATACGCTGAATTTATCAGTAAAGACGGTGAAGTAAAAGGATGTACAAAAGCAAGAAGAATTAAAGGAGCTAGGAGCAGTTGAGCGTAATTTAAATCATGCAAATAAGTGTCGTCTGCAAAATGCAACGGGAAAAGCTAGAGAATATATAGAAAGACAGATAGAGTTTGCTGAAAAACAATTGAAGGAAATTAGGCAAGACATAGAAGACGTGATAGCTGAATTGAAAGGAAAAAATGAGCTTTTAATCAGCTATAAAGGTATTGGGTCAAAGACGGCGAGCGTTCTACTGACAGAGGTTTGGTAGATTAGAGAATAGAGAAATTGCATGCTTGGTTGGAGTTGCACCTAAAACTAGCGAAAGTGGAAGAAAAGTTGGCAAAGCTCAAATCAAAGGAGATGCAAGGAAAGCACTATACATGTCAGCTCTTGTTGCTATGCGCCACAACAGAAAAATGAAAGCAGCGTTTGGTTGATTCTGGCAAAGCTGCTAAGGTTGCATTAGTTGCTGTCATGAGAAAAATTATCGTTTGTTTAAATGCCATGATAAAAAATAACAATTTTTATCTTGACTCTTAAGACGGTAGATTCCAGTGCCCAGACATTGGAATCCAGAAAAATTGATTGTGCACTATACAACATTTTCGATCAAAAGCTGGATTCCAGACTGGAATGACAGCAGTCCTACGTCATGCCACCGCGAACCGTCATCCCACCACGAACCGTCATACCGCCACGAATCGTCATACCGCCGCGGTATCTCTTAGCATAGATTCCGCTAACACGTAGCGGGATGACGAGGCTTATCGTCATGCCACCGCGAACCGTCATACCGCCACGAATCGTCATACCGCGATTTATTTGCGGTATCTCTTAGCATAGATTCCGCTAACACGTAGCGGGATGACGATTGTCAGGGTGTCATCCAAGTAGCCTCTTTTTTGTCATCCCAGTGCCCAGACTGGAATGACACCCTACTTAACCGTCATACCGCGATTCATTCGCGGTATCTCAGCCGCTAACAAGAGATCCCGCTAACAAGCAGCGGGATGACGGTTGTCGTTTAGCCATAAATGTTTAAGAAATTTACCAAACAAAAAAAAGGCAAAAGAAACCCTGGTCATTGTCTATTTTCAGTATTGGCGTTTTTTAAGTCTTAAATACTGCAATTTAGCTGCTTTTAAATGCAACTAACCTTAGCTAAAATGTTTAAGAAATTTACTAAGCAGAAAAAAAGGCAAAAGAAACCCCGTGGTAATTAGTGTTCACTCTCTCATCTTTCAAATTGGCGTACTATACTGTCTTAAACGACTTATAAGCGCGTTTCAGCTTATATAGGTAAAAACCTAGAAATGTTGTGAAGACATAAGGTGCACATAGTGCAAAAAATTAAAAATAAGACGCCAACTACGTTGTTTTTTTGCTGTTTAATCTGCACAGATGAAGATAACTGAATACCTTCAGTTTTATGATAAGGGGGCTGGCAAAGGGTGTCAAGTAAGTTTTTTCGTTTCTATTCCCAATAAAAGTTTGTTATATGGTTATGCAAGAAGTCTAATACTCATAGTTTCAAGCATATACTGAAATATCTCATTAGCTATAGCAACATCTTGGCGTGGGGCTTTGCCGTGTTCTATAAACACAGAGATTGCGTAGCGCGGGTTATGGTAAGGGCCATAAGCGATAAATAACTTATGACTTTCGCCCTTAGAGTTTATCTCTGGTGTACCGGTTTTGCCTGCAATTTGTATACCGCTTAACCCTTTTTTATAGGTTCCAGTTTTAGAATTCACCACGTCAAACATAGCTTTTCGAACTATGCTAAGATGCTCACAATCCACATCAATATCGGGAAAATCTTGTATCGTTTCATTCATCTTAATGCGGGGAATTACCTCTTTTCCTGTTGCAATCCTCGCCGAAAGAACTGCAAGCTGTAGTGGTGTTGTAAGCATATACCCTTGTCCTATAACTAGGTTGATAGTGTCACCTAAATACCACTGCGAATATAGCTTTCGTGCGCGCCAATCTCTATCGGGCAACAATCCTGGAGCTTCTTCTTTAAACGTTCCAATCAGTGGCCCACTTCCAATACCAAATTTTCTGGCCATTTCTACTAGAGAGTCTACACTTATTTTTTTTCCTATGTTATAAAAGTAAGTGTTGCATGATAATGCCATTGCCTCATTTAAAGATACATATCCATGGACTTTGCTTTTCAGGCAACGAAATTTCCGCTCACCTATTTTCATATAGCCCTTACACGAGAATTTCTCTTCTGGTGTGATTATCCCGTCTTTTAAACCCGCAAGCGCAACTATTATTTTAAATATTGAACCAGGTGGAATTTGATATGATAACGCACGATTCACGAGCGGCAATGAAGGAGCATTCAAGCTCTCCCAAGTCTCATTTGATAATCTGCTAGCAAAAAGATTATTATCGTAAGAAGGTGAATTATATAATGCTAAAATTTCTCCATTATTTACATTAATTACCACTGCGGAGCCCTGGTGATCTTTAAATACCTCTGCGATTTTCTCTTGCAGATTAATATCAATTGTCAGTTGTACATCTTGTCCGTCTTGTTGTGGTATGCTTGATAATTCTTTTATGACGCGTTTTTTAGAATTTATTTCCTGCTCAGATTTTCCTGGCTTGCCTTTCAATATATGATCATATGTATATTCAATACCGCTGATTCCTACTTCGTTTATACCTTGCTGTCTTTTTGTATATCCAATTACATGAGAACATATTGAACCAAACGGGTAATAACGTTTATAAAGAGCAGTTACTTTTGTTTCTGACGATTTTGCTATTTTAGACTCGACTTCTGATAATGTTTGCAAATCAACTTCCTTACCAGAACCATCAAACAAAACAACATACGAAATTTTGTTTATCGCAAGTTCAATGCTATTCCTATCTAAAATTTTGCCTCGCTGAGGCATAATAGTGGTGATTCGTACCCTATTGTTATTAGACAGCGTTTCGTATTTTTGTCTGTTTCGTACTTGTAAATTATATAACCTATAGCTAAAAACAGCGGAAATGGTAAGCTGAATACCGCCTAATATAAATGCTCTGCGGTTAAAGACTTTGTTTTTTGTCCACATAACATTCCTTCAAAACGCACTTTTCCCCCCTCTTTTATTGTTACACTTCTGGCTTTTACCGTATTACAAACCCTTTTTTCCCACTCACTTAAGGTAACAAATTTGTAACCTGATTTTTTTAGTATTTTAATAATATGAGGTAAAGCTTCAATTGTGTTTGATCTGTTATTGTGATCATGAAACAGTATAACTGCTCCATTATGTACATTACTTAAAACTCTTTCAACTAAAGCTTCTGGTTTATCACCTTGCCAATCTAGCGAATCAACTGTCCATAATATTGAATACATATTTAATTGATCAGTATTTTCAATCAGATTATCGTCATGACATCCATATGGCGGACGAAACCATTTTACATCTTGTTTTATTACATTTTTAATTGCTGTATTTGTCTTTTCCAATTCTTGCAATTGTTCCTCACTTGAAAGTGATGTCAACTTCCTATGCGACCAAGAGTGATTGCCTAACTCATGACCTGATTCATGAATTTTCTTTACTATTTCAGACGTTTTTTCATTTATACGTTCACCAAGCACAAAAAATGTTGCTTTTGCTTCATAGCTTTCCAGAACATTAATAATATCGTTTACTCTATTGTTAGACGGTCCATCATCAAACGTAAGCACAACAAACTTATCGTCGTTATTCAACAATTTTTTTATATTACTTAAATTTCTATATGATAGATCCAGATTACAACTAAGCCCACAGTATGGTAAATTAAAATTACAATCACTACAGAAAACTGCGCTTGAGTATAGCAAAAGAAAAGTTATTATCCTTATAAACATTTTGTAATCAGCAAAGCGATAGGATACTATGCACTTTTTTGCTAAGTTAAGCCATCTTTAATTGCTGTAGCCTTTACTTCATCACTTCTTTAATATATTATATTAACAATTTTATATAATATATTATGATTGCAAATATAAATACCGTTGCGCTTCAGGGAATTAGCACAGTAAATGTCAATGCACAAATTCATATGGCAAATGGTATTCCAGCTTTTAATATTGTTGGATTACCGGATAAAACTGTTGCAGAATCCAAAGAGCGCATCAGAGCAGCGTTAAATTCAATCAATCTACTACTACCTCCAAAAAGAATTACAGTTAATCTCTCCCCTGCGGATTTGCTGAAAGAAGGCAGTCATTATGACTTGGCTATTGCTATTGGACTACTTGTTGTAATGAATGTGATACCAGTTGAAAAAGTTCAGTCTTATATCATTATGGGTGAGCTTGCCCTTGATGGCAGAGTTATTCCAGTTTCAGGTGTGCTGCCAACAGCAATCAATGCAAAACAGACAAATAAAGGAGTAATTTGCCCAAGGGGAAATGGAGTAGAGGCTTTATGGGTAAAGAATGTTTCAATTCTAGCTATAGAGAAATTAACTGATATTATCAGACACTTTAAGGGTAAACAATTAATTCAGCCAGTAATTTTTAATTATAGTGATGCACCCAAAGAAAAAAGATTGATTCCCGATATGAAGGATATCAAAGGCCAAGTTGTTGCAAAAAGAGCAGCTGAAATTGCAGCAGCAGGTGGACATAATATGCTTCTTGTTGGCCCTCCTGGTACTGGAAAGTCAATGCTTGCTAAGCGCTTTATAGGATTGCTGCCTGATTTGACCGAACAGGAGATGATTGATGTTAATATTATTTCCAGCATAACAAAAACTGGTAATGAAATATTCAAAGTAGCGCGTCCCTTTCGTGAACCTCATCATTCATGCTCTATGCCAGCAATGATAGGAGGAGGAAAGAATGCAAAACCTGGAGAAATTACCATGGCTCATAATGGCGTGTTATTCCTTGATGAGTTGCCAGAATTTCCAAGACTTGTGCTTGATTCTCTGCGCCAACCACTTGAAGATAGAAAAGTTACCGTTGCAAGGGCAAATGCTCACATAACCTACCCTGCAAATTTTCAACTGATTGCTGCAATGAACCCTTGCAGGTGCGGTTATTTAGGTGATGCAAGTAGATCGTGCAACAAAGCTCCAAAGTGTGGCACAGATTACAAAAACAAAATATCAGGACCATTGCTTGATAGAATAGACATATGCATTGAAATGCCAAACGTTAGCATACTCTCTCCTGAAATCTCTGTGGAGGGAGAAAGTACTAAGATCATGAGAGAAAGAGTGATAGCAGCGAGAAAAATTCAAACTGAGCGTTATAGTAAATTGAATGTTCGTTGTAACGCAGAAGTAAGCGGTGAAGCATTTAATAAATTTACTGAACCAGATCAGGCAGGGTTAGAATTGCTAAAATACGTACTGAAAGAAAATTACATTTCCAATCGAGGCTACACACGCGTATTAAAAGTTGCAAGAACCATTGCAGATCTTACAAAAAGTGAAGAAGTAAAAAGAGCACACATTGCTGAAGCGTTGAATTACAGAATAAGGGTATATTAAAAAATTAGTTTACTTGACAGACAATTTGTTTCATTATATACTGCCCTTAATGAAATTTTAACATTCTATTTAAGGAGTAGAGTTATGACAATAAATATTACAGCAGAAGATTCTTTCATTGGAGCTAATAAAACAGGATATAATAAGTCTGAGAAAGGGTTTTTGAATACAACCAAGGGAGTTGCTAGCGTAAATTGGCAATACGTATGTCACCATCCATACAAAACGGCCGCGACTTTTGTAGCAATTGCAGCAGCAATTTCGCTTACAGCTGCTTATTTTTTGAGCCCAGCTTATGCGGCTTTCGTTGGTACAGTTGGAACAAAAGCTGCAACACTCGTTAGTCCTGCTATTACTGCAGTATCTGCATTTTTAGTTGCTCATCCATTAGTTGCTAGTTTGATAGTTGTTGCTGCGGTGGCAGCTTTAATAGCTGCACCTGTGTATGCATGTCTGAACAGTAGTAAGGCAAGTCAAATTGATGCAGTGAAAGAAGTATTCAATAAGTGTGAAAAAGATAAAGATGGTGATAAGCCTGCAATGGATGGTGATAAGGTTAAAGTAAAGGATGGTGATGCATCAACGCTCTTGACTGAAATTGGAGTAGCAATTGGAGTAGTTCCAGCACCAGCAAAAGCATAATAAAGTAGCTTAAGCAGAATAAAAAGGGATAGGTTTCTATCCCTTTTTATAACATTTTCTATTTTTTTGTATCGATAGAATGATACCTTCTAAAAATACAAAGTTATTATCTGTTATTTAAAATGTTATTAAGAATAAGTAAACCATATTTACTATTTTATGTCTATAGGAGTGAAAAGTATTTGCTTATTATTAAAAAAGCGGTAACTTATTATCAAGTGAATTCGCTAAATTTGAGTAATTTAAATGTCTATTGATCTTAGTCTACCGGAGTTACCTATATTACACCCAAGGATTACCGTTGTGGGAGTGGGTGGTGCTGGTGGAAATGCTGTGAATAACATGATCCAATCCAATTTGCAAGGAGTGAATTTTGTTGTCGCAAATACCGATGCTCAAGCACTAGAAAAGTCTTTGTGTGATAAAAAAATTCAACTGGGTATTAACTTAACCAAGGGTCTTGGTGCTGGTGCTTTGCCTGATGTTGGCAAAGGTGCAGCAGAAGAATCAATTGATGAGATTATGGAGCATATAAAAGATAGTCATATGCTTTTCATCACAGCAGGAATGGGCGGTGGTACTGGAACCGGTGCAGCACCGGTAATTGCAAAAGCAGCCAGAGAAGCAAGAGCCGCAGTTAAGGATAGAGCGCCAAAAGAAAAAAAGATATTGACTGTTGGAGTTGTAACTAAACCGTTCGGTTTTGAAGGTGTGCGCCGTATGCGCACTGCAGAGTTTGGACTTGAAGAATTGCAAAAATACGTGGATACACTTATTGTCATTCCAAATCAGAATTTATTTAGAATTGCAAATGAAAAAACTACATTTTCTGATGCATTTAAACTTGCTGATAATGTTCTGCACATTGGCATCAGAGGAGTAACTGACTTGATGGTCATGCCAGGGCTTATTAATCTTGACTTCGCTGATATAGAAACAATAATGAGCGAGATGGGTAAAGCGATGATCGGCACCGGAGAGGCAGAAGGAGAAGATAGAGCAATTAGTGCTGCGGAAGCTGCAATATCCAATCCATTACTTGATAATGTATCAATGAAAGGTGCGCAAGGAATATTAATTAACATTACTGGTGGCGGAGATATGACTCTGTTTGAAGTTGATGCTGCAGCCAATAGAGTGCGTGAAGAAGTAGATGAAAATGCAAATATAATATTTGGTGCTACTTTTGATCAAGCGATGGAGGGAAGAGTTAGAGTTTCTGTTCTTGCAACTGGCATTGATGGTCGCAATAATAAATCAGAAACTTCACCTATAAGTCAGAGCGAAGACTCAGAGAAAGAGAAATTTAAGTGGCCCTATAGTCACAGTGAAAGTACGCAAGACAAAACACTGGAAACAAAACCAACTGAACAGGTAAGCGAAGGAGCTAAGTGGGGCAGCAATGTTTATGATATACCGGCTTATTTAAGAAGAAAAAAATAATGCAACTTTGGCTACTCAAGTCAGAGCCAAGTGAATACTCATGGCAAAAAATGGAAAAGGAGCAGGTAGTTGAGTGGGATGGCGTGCGCAATTATCAAGCTCAAAATTACATGAAAATTATGAAAGTAAGCGATCTTGCGTTTTTTTATCATACAGGTAAAGAGAAAGCAATACTTGGAATCGTTGAAGTATTTAAAGAGTATTATCATGTTAATGATCACAAGTTCGGATTAGTGAATGTAAAGTTTTTGAACCCTTTAAATAACCAAGTAACGTTAAATAATATAAAACAAAACCCACTTTTGAAAAATATGGCTATATTAAAACAACCACGTTTATCAATTACCCCAGTTTCGGAAATTGAATGGAATGAAATAATAAGCATGAGTGATGTGTAATACCTGTCATTTCAGTTCCTAAATGATGTCATCTCAGCACGCAACGCACAGCTGTATGAATATTTGTCTCGAAGGCAGTGCATTAAACGTTATAGCCGATTTTGCATCAAACACAAAGGTGTCATTCCAGTGCTTGACACTGGAATCCAGCCTTAATGCAACCACATTAAAGCCGTTGTGTTTTAATATAAGATTAGCTACTTTTATATTCACTAACTTGATGTCTAATCAAAATTCCTGGATCCCAGTGTCTAGGCACTGGGATGACATCCTTCTAGTGTACAATATTCGTACAGTTGTGTACATGACACAAGGGTCTATAACTCTTCTTTTTTGGATTCCAGTGTCAGCTATTTGCATGACACCCTTACTGATGTGTCACTCATGTTAGAAGTAAATATTCTTGACAAGAAATGGTGCAGCATCATAGAAAATCCTAAAGATTTTGTATTAGGTGTCATCAATACTTCTCTAAAAGAATTAAAAATAGACCACTATAAACCAAATATATCAATAGCTCTGGCTGATGATGACTTGCTACATCAACTTAATTTAAAATTTAGAGAAATGGATAAACCAACTAACGTACTATCATTTCCGTATGAACAATTGTCTAATGAGTGCGATTTAGGAGACATAGCAATTTCAATAGACACAATAAAAAGAGAATCGCATGAGTATTGTATACCCATTCTTGCTCACATTGCACACATGTTAGTGCATGGATTACTGCATTTACTTGGTTATGATCACCAAAAAAAAGATGAAGAAATTATAATGAAAAATCTAGAAAGAGAGATTTTAGCTTCGCTTGACTACAATATGTGCACGATTTAAAAGGAATTTAATAAAAATATAGTAGATGATAATAAAATATGTTATCTACAAAGGGTTTTAGCTATAAACAATAAAAGGTAAGTGATATGGTTCAGTTTTCTTTGCCAAAGAATTCTAAAATTAATCAAAAGGGCAAAATTTATCCTATTCCTGCTAGAGCAAAAAACATCAGAAGATTTCAAATTTACCGTTGGTCTGCTGATGACGAGAAAAACCCTAGAATAGACACATTTTTTATTGATATGGATAGTTGTGGCCCTATGGTACTTGATGCATTAATAAAAATAAAGGATGAAATAGATTCGACTTTAACTTTCAGACGTTCTTGTAGAGAAGGCATATGTGGATCTTGTGCCATGAATATTGACGGAACCAATACTCTTGCATGTACTAGATCTATACACGATATAAAAGGTGACGTAAAAATATATCCATTACCTCACATGTATGTGATAAAGGACCTAGTCTCAGACTTGAGCCAATTTTATGAGCAATACAAATCAATTAAACCTTGGTTACAAGCAGATAAGCCTGCCCTACCAAATAAAGAATACTCTCAATCTTCTGAAGATAGAAAAAAATTAGATGGCTTGTCCGACTGTATATTATGTGCTTGCTGTTCGACTGGTTGCCCAAGCTACTGGTGGAATAGTGATAAATTTTTAGGACCAGCAATACTATTACAAGCCTACAGATGGATTGCTGACAGCCGTGATAATAAGACAGGTGAAAGACTTGATGTTTTAAACGACCCATTCAAGTTGTATCGTTGTCATACAATAATGAATTGCACAAAAACTTGTCCTAAAGGACTTAATCCAGCAAGAGCAATAGCGAAAGTAAAACAGCTCATGGTAGAGAGAGAAGGAGTTTAAGTATTATCTTTTGCATTCTTCGTAAGAGAACAGCAAACCTTCCGAAGCGTAGGGTATTGTTAATACCCTGAACGCTTTTCCATTCGTGAAATGCATCGTATCATCATACGATTCAAATAATTTTTTGAATAACTCATGTCTTTGGTTACTAATAGTTTGAAAATCCTCTTTTTCTAAAAGCTTTTTAGATTCGAAGAGGTAAAGCATAACTTCATGATAAGTTGGGTAAGATGCCAAAAATTTTGGGTCAAATTGAAAGGTTTTTATGAAAGCATTATTATAAAATTTTAGCTTTTGATTCTTACTATATATTACTATAGCAACCGGCAACCTCTCAAGCAAATTTTTCTGTGTAGCTAAATAACTGTTTAATTCAGTATATAATTTCTCTGCATCACTAACATCTTTCCCATACATTACTATGCTACCAGAACCTTGTATTGGAATTTTAACAAAATCGAAAACCTTAGGTTCGTTCTTGTAAGTTACGACATGCCTTCCTGGTTTTGTGCTATGAGCGCTACTGGTAATAGCAAATTTCTTAGAACCATCTACATACTTATCATAAAACAAATTATAAAATTCCACCTTTCTATTCTTGTTATATTTTAGTATTGGAAATGGTAAAGAGTTGAAAACATTTTTATAGCTCTCCACTTCTTGTGTAAGCTTACTATTTTCTAACTCAAGTCCGTTAGCTTTTATCTTATAGTCTGAGACATTCCTTATCCATAACAGCACACCTATCACATTGGTAGAATCATCTATTATGCTTCTGCCGTAACATATGCAATAAACCTCACTGTCCTTTGACTTTAAATCTAGAGTAAAAGATTTATTTATTTCCTTTGCCTCAACAAAATTTTTAATTAAGCTTTCTGATTGCTCAAAAAAATTCACAAACTCATTAAACGAGTAAAAAACAGTATTAAGCAAAATTAGTAAGTTGGGAGAGAACTTTTCTATACGCTTTTTTGCATCCCAAATATAAAACCCATCATTCACAGTATCAATTAAATTATTTATGATAACATTTTGATGCTGTAAGTTCTTAATCTTATTACTAATTTTTAATTTAGAATAAGAGAGAAAGAATAATATTAGAATCAATATTAAAACCACTTCATACAAAAAAAACATAGCACTTTTAAAACAAATGTAAAAATTTGTAACCGCTCAGAATTATGCTGAAGAGGTATATAAGTAAAGATTGCCTAACATTTGAAAGCCCAATCTCTTATAAAGGTTCACAGAAGATTTCATACAATGTGCTACTATATATTTGCATTCAAGCTGCTTAGCTATCTTTATTCTTTCTAAAACCATTTGGGTACCTATTCCACGATTCCTGTAAATTGGTAAAACTCCATCACTATAAAAACCAGCTACGCTGTCTTGAACATAAAGACCGCATGTCCCAATAATTTCACTATTTAGTGTTACAAGAAAAAATCTTAATCTTGAGTTTTTATCATCATAATTTGATAATCCGCGAAAAAATGTGCTGACAATTCCAACGCCATGATAAAAAATTTTAGAAGTGTGTAAATCTAACTGTTCTAAGAGGTCGCTACCATTTACAGCATTTAACCTCAAGTTTGGAATAACATCAGCAGGTAAAAAGTAATTTTTCATATTAAGTAAAGCTTTTTTTGGTGTGCTAACGTGTTTTATTTCACACTTTTCTAAAATATCTCTTACTTTCATATGTGAATTTATTACCCATGTTGCTTCTATATCTCTTGTTCTGAGATAATCTAGAGTTTTTTGTATAGAAAGCTCGGTACATTGATCTCCACAGAACACAAAATTAAATAATGACTCCCTGGTACCATTTATTGTAAATGTAACGTTATCAAATTCATCGTGTACTTCCCACTCAGATAAATTCGCTGTGTACAGTATATAATCCTTTAGATTTTGAACAATTAAGCTTGAATAATAAATTTTTTTATCCTGCATACATCAACAATAAACAATAAAAGGCTCCTATAAGAACACAGGCTAAAATTGCAGCTATAATGTCATCTAGCATAACACCTAAAGGACCTTTGGTATTTTTATCGATCAAATTTATAGGCCACGTTTTTATTATATCAAAAAACCTAAAAGAAAAAAAGCACAACAACAATGAAGAGCAATTCATCTCTTGGCTTAACAATATCGAAACTAAAAGTATTGTCAGCAATTGACCAACTACTTCGTCAATTACTACCTCTTTTGGATCACATGAAGTCTCGTAGTGTTTTATATAATTGCCTATAGACCATAGTCCAATCAAAAATAAAAAAAAAATAATTGCTGCACCTAAAATTCTGTCACTCAGTATTACAGGAACAATTGGATAAGAAGCTAAGCTGCCTACGGTACCTGGCATTTTTTTTACTGTGCCAGACAGCCACCATGTTGATATCAATTTATATAAAAATTTCACAATACACCAAAGTACAAAACTAATTTACAAGAACAGAAATAGTATCCTCTATAGAGGCGCTTTCATACAATAATCTATAGACCGCTTCACATATAGGCATTTTTATCTTTAGCTTTCCTGCTAAATTAAATATGGGCTCAGCAGTGCTAAAACCTTCAATCACTGACTTGCCTTCTGACAAAATCTGCTGAACATTAAAGCCATTGTCACTATTACCTATTTTAAACCCAAAAGATAGGTTTCTTGAATTCAAGGATGTGCATGTCATAATTAGATCACCCAGACATGCCGGCCCAAGTAGTGTATTTATATCCACATTACCGTTACCAACTTTTGCTGAGTATAAAGCCTTAATTTCGCTCATACTTTTCGTAATCAATGCTGCATGAGCATTAAACCCAAGTTTACTACCTAGAACAATCCCACACGCTATAGCAAAAACGTTCTTTAACGCTGCACAAACCTGTATCCCTATAACATCACTACTAAGGCGTAATTTAACATTTTCTTGCTGTAGTTCTGATATTAGCTTTGAACCCAATATGTTATTTCGGCACGCAAGAACCATTGAATAGGGCAATTTTTTTGCAACTTCTATAGCAAAACTAGGGCCTGAAAAAATAGCAATAGGATTGTTAGGTAAAACTTCATTTACTATTTCACTAGGTAATTTTAATGTAGACTTTTCTATTCCCTTACAAGCTAAAATTATTGCTACATCTTTTTTCAGATTACAATTATGCAATTGCTGACATACCTCCCTCAGAGACTGAGTGGGAACAGCGAGGATTGTTACTGAAGCATTAATTGTGTCTTCAATAGCCAGTTTTACTGACACATTATCAGAAATTCGACAACCGGGTAGCTTGTCACTTTCTCTTTTCCCGTTGATTGATTCAAATGTAGTTTCATTGCGAGTCCACAAAATCACATCTTTCTTACTACCTAATGAAATTGCGATTGCTGTACCCCATGCACCAGCACCTAAAATTGATATTGCCACACAATATTCCTGAAAGTATTACTTATACTTTAAAATAGTAGGATAAGTAAATTAAAAATATAACACAGGCATATAGAATAGTTAAATATTTATTAACCGAAGTATTCTTTTAATAATAGTAACTTTAATTCAATATTTACTAAAAATACTATTACTATCATGGTATGTCTATTATATTTTAGATCTATTTATATAACTTTGGAACAATATATTTACTATTAATTAATAAGTGTAATTTTGATCATTTGTTAATAAAAATTTGATTTATTACTTTCCTTAGTTATATATATTACTAAAATTATAAATTATTTATGGGGTGTAAAATATGCGTATATTATTAATTGAAGATGATCAAGTAAGTGCAAAGACTGTGGTTAACGCCTTAACTTCTGATGGACACTTCTGTGACGTTGTTACTTCTGCACAAGATTATAACAATAACATGGTTTCCTCAAACGGAGATTACTATGACCTAGTTATTTTAGATATACACTTGCCTGGTGATATTGACGGATATGATATATTGTTAAGACTAAGAAGTGCAAAAATCAAAGTTCCTGTCTTAATACTTTCATGTATATCCGCTGTCAATCACAAAGCTAAAGGACTCGGGTATGGTGCCGATGATTACTTAACCAAGCCATTTCATAAAAGCGAGTTATTAGCTCGAATTAAGGCCATAGTGCGTCGTACTAAAGGCCATCCTGAATCGGTGATAAAGATTGGTAATATAAATATCAATTTTGATCACAGGATTGTTGAGGTGAAAGGTAAAACGGTTCACCTTACTAATAAAGAGTATTCTATGATAGAATTGCTAGCACTGCGTAAAGGAACAGTACTAACAAAAGAAATGTTCTTAAATCATCTTTACAATGGCTTGGATGAACCTTCAGATAACAAGATAGTTGATGTTTTTATGTGCAAATTACGTAAGAAACTTGAAAGTGCAAATGATGGAAAAAGCCACATAGAAACCGTTTGGGGCAGAGGGTATGTTCTGAAAGAGTATGTTGATGATGAAGAATATTCTAATGTTAATGTAGGCGAAAGTAGTGATGGCTATCAAGCAGAACAAGTGAAGGACAACGCATGAAATGCCTACACATTTAAATATAGCATGGCTTATATCGCACGTATCATGTGACGCCTAGGTGAAATATAAGCCGAGTTCTGTTTATGTAGCTATTTATCTGGAGTAAATGTTACCATTTACCTCATGCGATTTACCCGAGTAGATATGAGGAAAACATAAAATCTACTTCTATTTAATCTTGCTCCTAGTGTTGGTTACTCGACTACCAATGTTACCATTGCCATGGTGTGCTCTTACCACACCTTTTCACCCTTACCTAAGAATATTTTAGGCGGTAATTTTCTGTAGCCCTATAACTGGAGTTACCTCCGGCGGGCATTACCCGTCACTATTTTTCCTTGGAGCCCGGACTTTCCTCTGCTATGTTTATCACATAACAGCAGCTACTTATTTCACCCAGGAATTATACTTTAACATGAAAATCACAAAAGCAAAAGATAATTTCCTAACAGTCTACATATTAAAAACATTCAGACAAATAGCTAAAGGTGATATTCCGGCACATCATCGCTATCCCAAGATAAGCTTCTTTCACTCTTAGACTCCGCTTCAGTCAGTCAAGAGCTTGCTGAAGACGATGAGCTACTTCTTGATCGACTACTATTTTCTACTGATATACTGTCTAGCACTGTTTCAGATTGATCCATAGTTCGCATTCTGTCACCAGTGGTAAAAATTTCTTCATCGCTACTTGAAGATGATCGCCTTCTATAACCCAAATCAGTTAGTTCTAACACAGGAGCAGCATTACGACCCTTAACATATCTATATGCTATGAATCCTATAATTCCAACAATACCTATTGCTCCAACCAAAGATCCCCCTATCATTCCTGCCCTATTGGACCCTATAGCAAGTTGAGTAGGCTGTGGTGAAGAAGTAGTTTGAGAAAATAAAGTTGTAGTGAACATAGGAGTTGTCAACTCCCTTGTTCTAGTACTCGGCATAGTAGACACTGTTTGTGTAGTTCTCTCTGAGTTTGTTGTTGGCGCATTAGTTGGCATTGTAGTAATCACAGTCGCTTGTGAGGTGGCAATAGTTTCAGCTACTGTTGTTGGCTCTGATGACGTAGATGCCGTACTTATTTTAGTTGTTAACTCTGTTAAAGGCTTACTCATCGTAGTACTGCTTGCTGTAGAAGTCGACGCAACAGTCGCTGCTGTAGGTTTTACAGTACTTGTCCCAGTTTCCGAAGTTACTATCGGCGTACTAGTTGACGTTGTAGCAACCATGGTCGTTTGTGAAGTAGTAGTTGTTTTTGCTACTGTTGTTGGCTTCACTGTTACTGTACTTGTTTGAGTCGTTGACTCCGCTGAAGGTTTATTCATTGTAGAAGTAGGTGCAACGGCTTCTGTTGTTGGCTCCACTGTTACTGTACTTGTTTGAGTTGTTGACTCCGTTGAAGGTTTATTCGTTGTAGAAGTAGGTGCAACGGCTTCTGTTGTTGGCTCCACTGTTACTGTACTTGTTTGAGTTGTTGACTCTGTTGAAGGTTTACTTATTGTAGAAGTAGGTGCAACGGTAGTTGATGCTTCTGTTGTTAATTTGGTAGTCTTTACAGTGTCGGTTTCTGTTGTGCTAGTAATTGCAGCAGTCGGCGTTTTCTTAGAAGTCACAACCGTCTCTGTAACAGTTATAGGAGCCACGGTACTACTAGAAATGATATCAGGTGTTAATCGACCGTTAATGATATTAACAAAATCGCTGAGAGTTTTGATGCTACTTGCCGGTATTATTGTTACCTTAGAAGGTTTTTCAAATCTTTGATGATTGAAAATTGCGATGTTTTCTCCACTTACTGCAGTTACAATAAAACTGTCTTGACCATTGTCTTTAACGTACAATTGCTCTATAGAATCTGCAAATTCGCAAACAGTAAAGTTCGATTTTGATCCATTCTTAACAAGACTTATTAAATGTAACGTTTGTTTATTAGGCAACCGGTCTTCTGCAAGAAAAGCAACTAGATCACCACCTTCAGTTCGTTTCACATACTGTAGAAAATTTATTTCGCCTGGATTAGAAGTAATAGATGACGCTGTATTTATTTGACAATTTTTCTTACCAAGCAAACATTCATCTTTCTTTCCACTTTTTAGATCCTCAACCACTTTAGCCATCTCGAACTTAAAAATATTTGTTCTTACTTCTTGATTCCTAGCAATGTCTTTTCTCACTTGCGAATAAAGTATCGTATTTCCATCTAATGCCAATTGTCCTGGGCTATTAAACTTCAATAACTTTCTTTCTGTGAAACCTTGTTTTCCATCCAATACTTTAAATTTCCCGCTCTCGCTTGACTTTAAGTACCAAGAAACTAAAGTTTGATCCTTTAAGTTATGAGCGATTACAATTACATCACCATTACCAACTTTCACTGCTCTTGGTTGAGAGTAACTATTGCCCACATTTGCAGGACTACCATTATTAATATTCTTTTGTAATTTCCTTTTATCTAAATGTTCAACTGAAGGTACGTTGATTGATTGCTTGATTCCGTAAGTGTGAAAAGATAAACCTTTAACGTATTTTTCTCCTTCTTCGCCAATTCCCTCTTCAGGAAAGATAACTCCAACTTTATCTATTTCAGCTGAATCTTCTATTAATGTGAGAGATAATTGATCTTTGAATTCATTTGCTACGCTGATATTTGTACCCCATTCGTATGTTTTTGATTGATGTAATGGACTAATAAGTAATTTTACTTTACTGCTCCCATTACCATTATCTTGATAGCTGAGTCCATAAGCGATTCCATCTCCTTCAATTAACCCTACGTTTGCTGGGTTAAAACCTATCGCTTCTTTAACTTCCGGTGTATTTGAGTTGATCCCGAGTAATCTTCTTAATATAGACATAATTTTATTTAAAATATTAATAAAATGCTATTATGATTACCCCTGTGTGTTAATGTCAATGAAAATTTTAACTAAAATTAAAAAATTAACGTCTTTATAATCCGCAGAGCGAAATATGAAAAATGAGTAGCAGTAAAGAATTCGCAAACTGGGTGGATAAGCAATACCACTCTATAGATAGCATGATACTGTAGAACGCTATCTCTTAAAAAACCAACAATTGCAATTATTAGCCCTTCAGATATAATCTGTTGAAATTCACATGAGTCTCACGAATGACAGAAAAAGAAAAGCAGTTTAGTTTTACATCAGAAAACCTTAAGAAAGCGGAAAAGTTTATAGAGATGTATCCCAAAGGTAGAGAAGGTAGTGCTGTTATGCCTTTACTATATCTGGTTCAAGAGCAATGTGGATGGGTTCCTGAATCTGCTATGCGTTATGTTGCTGATATGCTCCATATGCCACATATTCGTGTATATGAAGTGGCAAATTTCTACACCATGTATAATTTAAAACCAGTAGGTAAATATCTAATACAAATTTGTAGAACCACCCCTTGCTGGTTATGCAGTAGCGAAAAAGTTTTAAATACCTTTAAAGAGAAACTTGGAATCAATATCGGTGAGACTACTAAAGATAATTTGTTCACTTTAAAAGAGGTTGAATGTCTTGGTGCATGCGTTAATGCTCCTGTTATGCAGATCAATAATGACTTCTATGAAAATCTTACTCCTGAGAAAGTAGAAAACATCATAACAGAACTTTCAGGCAAATAGATGAAAGAAGAATTTGCATTTAAGATAATCAAGCAATCAGGTTCTGCAAGAGTTGGAACAATTAAAACTCCAAATGGAAGCGTAGAAACCCCCGCTTTTATATTCTGTGCAACAAAAGCTGCAATTAAAGCTGCAGATATTGAAAGAATTAGTGAAGCAGGTACTCAGATAATACTTTCCAACACCTATCACCTAATGCTTCAACCAGGAGAGAATACTGTTGCAAAACTTGGTGGTTTGCACAAGATGATGGGATGGAATGGGCCAATGCTAACTGACTCAGGTGGATATCAGATATTTAGCTTAGGCCACGGATCAGTTTCGGAAGAGATAAAAGGAATAAGAAAAAAACAAAAAACTCTGATCAAAATTAATGAGGACGGGGCAATTTTCCGTTCTTACATTAATGGTAAAACTTATTGCTTAACTCCTGAAAAATCTATACAAATTCAACAGAAATTAGGTGCAGATTTAATCCTAGTTTTAGATGAATGCACTCCATTCCACGTCAGCAAAGAATACACAGCAAAATCAATGCTCATGAGTCACAGATGGGCTGAACGTTCTTTAAATGAATTTGAAAAAAACAATAATGGCAAGCAGGCACTGTATGGAATTAGTCAAGGCGGAGTGTATCAAGATTTACGTAGAGAAAGTTGTGATTTTATCAACGATTTGCCATTTTTTGGTCAAGCAATAGGTGGATCACTTGGTCAAAGTAAAGAGCAGATGTACGATGTAGTTTCTTTCACTATGGACCACCTAAAAAAAGACAGGCCTACTCATTTGCTTGGTATTGGTGGAATTGTGGACATCTTTCATGGAGTAAGTCTTGGAATTGACACGTTTGATTGTGTGCATCCAACTCGTTTGGCAAGGCATGGTGGTGCGCTTATTAAAGTAAAAAATAGAGATTCTATTTCTTCAAAGTGCAAAGAGCATATTAATTTGCGGAATCAACAATTTGAGCTGGACAATAACCCAATTGAAAGTGACTGTTTATGTTTTACCTGCAGAAAACATTCAAGAGCTTATATACACCATTTACTGAAAGCTAAAGAGCTCCTGGCTTACACGCTCGTTACCATTCATAACGTTTTCTTCATGAATAAGTTAATGGAATCAATAAGACAGGCAATATTAGATGATAGGCTAGATCAAGAGAAAAATAATTGGATTAGTGAAATACCATTGCACTTTGATTTGGCTTCTCTTTAAGTCTTTTCTTTATGCTGTTGATTTTTACTTCTTGTTATATTTACTTTATTTATCACACTATTAATTAGAAAGGTTATAATAAATAATTAATCTATTAATGTTAACCTTTATCCATTATTTGTAAAAATTTGGAGGCAAAGGTATGGTTATAAAAAATAATACCCTATTAATATTTGATTTTGATAACACTATCACTAATGGACACATGCATGCTGTTTTCTCTGGTAGACACTCCGGAATTGAAAAAAGTGATTATAATTCTGCTGCGAAAAATGCAGTGACTGATCACAATATAAAAGATTTTCTAAAAAATACAGGTGGAATGAAAAATGAAGAGAGGTTGAAATCTACATTACAGTCTGCACTTTCAAACGGAATAGAAGTGAATATTGCATCATATACAAAATATCCGGATGCTGTAAAAAGGGTTGTAGAAAATCATTTGGGCTTATCTAAAGAACAAGCAGACAGTATTTCTGTATTTGGTAGATTTCCAGAAAATTATGATAATGAGTTAAAAGGTGATAAAGAACAACAAAGTAAAGTTGGAAAGAATTTGCATATCTGTAAAGCAATTGTGGAGTACAAGGATAAACATGGTGAGTTGCCAAAAAATGTAATGTTAGTTGATGATGATGTAAAAAATATTCAGAAGATTAATGAGTTTGTTGCATCAATGAGTAAAAGAGGGGGATGGCTTAAAGAAAATGGGCTGAGTATTGAAGAGATACAAAAAATCAAATTTGAAGGTGCGCGAGTGCCTAAAGAGGACAAAAATGTTGGTTATCTAGAAAGAGTACAAGAGTTTATCAGTCCTAGGAAAGAAGAGTCACCACAATTACCTCCTAAACTTAAGAATTTAAATGCAGTATCCCAGAATAATGAGGAGCCACCACAATTACTTCCTAAAAAAAGGAAATCAAGTGATGGTATGGTTGCTGATGGTGAGAATAAAAAACAAGATATTAAGGGCATGTTGTCATCTGAAACACAAGCAAACCCAACACGCTCAAAACGTCATGCAATGATGCTTGACCCTCAGCAAATAGAATCTATACACCAGAATGCTGAAGAGCCACCACTAGGTAAAAAATACGCACATACTGAAACCATCTCCTTATTAAAGGCATTTGAGACAATCAGAGATTTTTTTCAAGATTGTGGTCAAAAAATAATAAATACTATTCATAGATTATTAAAGAAGGAAGTAATAACAGGGGTTAAAGAGCAAGGCTATGATGTGAATAGTGAAAAAGGTAAAAGTGAAATTACGATTTATGGTAATAAATCGATAGATATTGACAAAATAAAAACGGATTTTATTGATACCTCTCTAATTCGAATAATGGAATTGGGTGAGGAGAAAATCAAAGATCTTAACAATAATTATAAAGGTGATCAGCTAGGGCGAGAGATATCGAAATTATTGAACGCTGGTTCGCAAAAGGAAAATATAAACTCAAACTATAATGATGGAGAGCCTATATTCCAGACTCGTAAAGAGGCATTGAACTATCCTCCGCAAAAGAAAGACATAAACTCGAACTATAATGATGGGGAGCCTATATTTCAGACTCGTGAAGAGGCATTGAACGCTGATCGGCAAAAGAAAAATACAAACTTGAATCCTGCAAGCAGAACACCACCATTACCTCCTAAAAATCATATGGAAAAGGTTATACAAAGCAGAAATGCAGGTGGGATTAAAATAGGTAAGTGATTCATGTATAAAAGACAAGAGTTAACTGACAGAAGAATTAAAACTAATGTCAGGCTCTTGTTTAATACATATAATTGCTTATATGTGTGGTTCATAGCACATTGTTTCAACTTTACGCTTCTTTAATCACTGTGCTAAATTATATTGTAAAGCAGCCAAATCAATATAACAGAATGCACTAAGCTTTAAGCATAGAAACCACTTTATCGTAACTTGGCAATGATTCAATTTCTCCAATTGCAGCTAGAGTGGTTTTTTCATGCTGAGATAACAATTCTTCTGCTGCTTTTTTTACGTTAGCAGTGGTAACTGCACTAATTTTTTCTATTAATTCATTTTTACTGATGTACCTATTATAGTTACCGTAGTAGTGCCCCAATGTTTCAGCACGTGAGCTCACACTTTCGCGTGACATTAAAATTTGGGATTTTACTCGCTCTTTCACTCTATTTACTTCTTCTTCCCTCAAATCATCTGTGGACAACTTCTTCAACTCTGTCGTTATAGATTTTAAAAGCTTATCTAAGTTACTACTGTCTGTACCAGCAAAAATGGAAAACATTCCTGTATCAGTATAGCTGGAATTAAATGAATAAACAGAATAAGCTAATCCCTGCTTTTCCCTTACTTCCTGGAATAAACGTGATGACATTCCGCTCCCTAATATAGAATCAAGCACTTGAAACGTGTGATATTTATCGTCATGGCGAGAAACACTAGGTAGACCAATTAGCAAGTGCACCTGATCTAATTTACGATGTTCTAAATACTCACCACCAGTGTAGCTCGTCGCATTTTGGCTTTTTTTCAGCTTTTTAGAATGAATCTTTGAGAGAAAATCTTTGGTTAATGCAACAACTTCTTCATGTTCAACATTTCCTGCAACGGCAAATAGCATATTCTCGCCAAAGTAATGTTCGTTTATGTAGTTATTTAGATTTTCCCTAGTAAATGACTTTACCGTATCTTGCGTACCTAAGATTGACTTACCAAATGGTTGATCTTTATAAGCTGCCTCAAAATATTTATCGAAAACAATGTCACTTGGTGAATCATTAGTTTGAAAAATCTCTTGTATTACAACGCTCTTCTCACGTTCCAATTCATCTTCTGGAAATGTCGAATGCATCAATATATCTATTAATATATCAATACCAGTTTTTATGTCTTTCTTGAGAACCTTTGCATAATAGGTAGTGCTTTCCCTACCGGTGCTAGCGTTGAAAACCCCACCTATGTCATCAAAAGCTTTTGCAATTTCAAATGCAGTTCTTGTCTTCGTCCCTTTGAAAGCCATGTGTTCTAAAAAATGGGATATTCCATTTTGACTTGCACTTTCTGCTCTACTGCCAACACCAACTCGTATACTTAAAGCTACGGAATCAACATCACGCACCTGCTCAGTTATTATGCGCAGACCATTATCTAATTTTGTTACCTGGGGTACATTCATCTCATATACTCTTCTAAGTTCTCTTCTGCAAAATCCCAATTAATCAAATGATCAAGAAAAACTTTTATGTAGTCAATTCTACGATTTTGACAATCTAAATAGTATGCGTGCTCCCACACATCCATAGTGAGTAATGGCACTTGACCATAAGTTAATGGCAAATCTGCATTTGGAGTTTTGGTGATTTTGAGCTTTCCTTTTTCAAGCACTAACCACACCCATCCACTACCAAACTGGCTTACTCCATAATTGGAGAATTCTTCATAAAATTTATCAAAGCCACCGATATCGTCCTGAATTTTTTTTGCTAAAAGACTACTATCTTTAGGCTTACCACCACCATTTTTTTTCATTGAGTTCCAATAAAAAGTGTGGTTCCAAACTTGTGCTGCGTTATTAAATATAGGCAAGTTGTCGCTATTACCATGCACTTTTGTTATTAATTCCTCAATTTTCACATGTTGATAATCCGTATTTTCAACCAGCTCGTTGAGTTTATTTAAATATCCTTTATGGTGCTTATCATAATGAAAATCTAAGGTTTTTGCAGATATGTAAGGCTCCAAAGCTGTTTTACCGTATGGTAATTCAGGTAAAGTAAAATTCATTCAACCTCCTCAATTTCTAACCTACTGCGATGTTAGAGCAATATATGCTTTTGTGCAACATATAATTTGGTTAAAATATTCATATTATTGCAATTGTTCTAAAATAAGTTATACTAGTACAGTAATGTTAATAATAATTACATTTTTTATTATATAGTTCTTTTAGGAGGCTAATATGTCAAGTTTATGTGAAAACCTTAAGTATTCATATGAGAATTTTAAGCAATATGCTCAACACGGAACTGTTCCTGCTGTAGAAAAAAATAACAGTCAAGTTCCACAAAACTGTTTCTATAAGTCTGTTCATCATATCGATAGTGTTGTGGGACCAGTGAAGGATATGCTCGTAGGGGTAAATAAAGATGCCGATACTTCAACAACAACTTTGGGAAAAAGAGAGAAAAAAGTCTGCGGTACGAAACATAATGGACTTTATCATGGCTTTGCAAATTTATTACTTGTACTCTATACAGGGGTTGCATATTTAACGTATTTGCCAGTAAAATTAATTTCACATTTAAAGGGAACAGATGGTCCAAAATCTCTTTTAGGGTATACCAATAATTTGCAGAACAAAGCAGAACAACATGGTGAAACCTGCGCTAAGTTCTTAAGTTTAGTCTTGTCTTACATTATTTCAGCCGTCATCTGGGCTGCAGCACTCATTATTACACCACTGACTTGGGCTGTTGATAAAGTGGCAAGTAAGTTTAGTGACGCAAAGTCTGAAGCTGCTGACCTTAATGGGAAAGCTCCTCTACTAAGCTAATCTGCACAACATGGCTTTAACACTTGGCCACCGGAAAGGGTGTTATCCCAGTGCTTCGATACTGGGATCCAGCCTTCCATGCAATCCCATCAAAAACGTTTATTTGAGCATAAGATTAGCTATTTTCTATGCTCACCAACCCAGCGTACAGTAGGAATTTCTGGATTCCAGCGTCACGCGCTGGAATGACACCATTCGTTTCGTTAAAAACAAATGTTCATGCAGTTATGTGATCTTCATTAGTTATATCTGCAATCAAACTTCCTAAAAACACTTTATAGCTCTTGAGTATAAAAAAAATTCCTTTAAATAATAGATATGCTAATCAGGAATTTAATAAAACAAGCGACTAAAGTAGGAAGCAGTGAAAATGCAATACGGTATGTCGAATATCTCTATCAATTTGAAAAGTTTAGAAACACATTAAACCTCACTTTATCACTAATAAAGCAAAATAGGCTCTCATTTGAAATATACCAAGAGGGATTAGTGGATATGGAAGAGGGGATGTGTAAGACAATCAGGTCTTCCAGTGTAAATAAATATGTTATTGTACTGAGGAAGTCAAACCCATACATTATAGTGCATGAACTTTCACATATGGTTGAAAATGAACTGAACTTAAGTTTGGAACAGGAATTTCTCCATAAAGTTTATCAAGATGTCGAGCAGAACCTAAAGCAAGCAAATATTCTTGTGCAGAAAATTATCGGCCAAATTATATTTAAGGAGATACAGGCTTATCAAACTGCAAAATCACGTGCATCTGAATTATTTGCACGCTATTTTGAGCTATTTGCTTGGGCGCAGGAGGTTTACCCTAAAGACAAAGAATACTTAATCCGCACTCAAGACCTAAATAAAGTGTTCCTTGCTACTGACCAATGGAAAAAGAGCTACCTGGATCCACAAATAATGGAGAGAATAGATAAGGAAATCAAGGAATACAGCAATAAAACTGCCACTAAAGACGTAACCAAAGTGCAAAGCAGTTGGACTAACAAATTTTCTCCTGGAGGCAAAAAAATTAGCTCTATGTTTGGAGATGATGATTAGCTTAGTATAGCTAGTGCAGGCCAGACGTCATACCGCCGCGGTATCTCTAGATCCCGCTAACACGTAGCGGGATGACGGTTGTCAGGCTAGCTGTCATCCCAGTAGCTGACGCTGATTTCCATCCAAGAGGGTGTCATCCCAGTGCCTTGACTACTTGGATCCAGAAGACTTAATTTCAACCAAGTGGCTGCATAATAAAGGCTGGATTCCAGTGCCAAGCACTGGAATGACAGCAGTCCTACGTCATACCGCCGCGGTATCTCTTAGCATAGACCCCACTAACAAGCAGCGGGATGACGGTTGTCAGGCTAGCTGTCATCCCAGTGCCCAGACACTGGGATCCAGGAAAGTTTTCTTGTAAACAAGAAAACTAGCATAGAAAGTGGTTACAACGTTTTCGATGAGATTATATGGAAAACTGGATTCCAGTGTCAAGCACTGGAATGACATCACAGGGGCACTGGAATGACACCTCTCTTGGGCTCTTTTAGCTATAAACATTAAGAAATTTACCAAACGAAAAAAAAGGCAAAAGAAGCCCCGGTTAATATCTATTTTAAAACATTGGCGTTTTTTAAGTCTTAAACACTGCAATTTAGCTGCTTTTAAGTGCAACTAACCTTAGCTAAAATGTTTAAGAAATTTACTAAGCAGAAAAAAAGGCAAAAGAAACCCCGTGGTAATTAGTGTTCACTCTCTAATCCTTCAAATTGGCGTACTATACTGTCTTAAACGACTTATAAGCGCGTTTCAGCTTATATGGGTAAAAACCCAGAAATATTGTGAAGACATAAGGTGCACATAGTGCAAAAAATTAAAAATAAGACGCCAACTACGTTGTTTTTTTACTGTTTAATCTGCACAGATGAAGATAACTGAATACCTTCAGTTTCATGATAAGGGAGCTGGCGGAGTTCGTCAAGTAAGTTTTTTGTATTTTAACCTTAGATTTGAGAAATCTTATAGGCTTTTGTTCTCATGAAAATTATGTTCTCATGGGTAAATTAATGTTATCCTTTTTTGTTGATCTAAAGTTTTTTATGTTCATACACTTACGTGTTCACAGTGTTTATTCGCTGCTTGAAAGCTCGGTTAAAATTGAGGAGCTGATCGGCCTTTGTTTGCGAAATAAAATGCCAGCGGTTGCAATTACTGATTCAGGCAACTTGTTTGGCTCGCTTGAGTTTTCAGAATATGCAGCAAGTAGGGGAATACAGCTAATAATAGGATGCAATATTATAGTTAAACATTCAGAACAAAATTTACCTATATTATTGCTTGCAAAAAATGAGCAAGGGTACACTAATTTAGTCACTTTGGTGAGTGAGTCTTTTAAAAAGCGCAAGAATAACAGCGATATTCCTTACGTTGATTTTGATGAGCTATTGAATTTAAGTACGGGTCTGATCGCTTTAACCGGTGGATGTTTGGCTCAACTATTGTTGGGGCAAGATAAAGAAACGGTTGAAAAACTGCTTTCAGCATTCAATGGTCATTTATATGTTGAATTGCAGCGTCATGGATTGAATAAAGAGCTAGAGCTTGAAGAAGCTTTGATAGACTTTGCTTATCAGCGCAATATACCACTGGTTGCAACGAACGATGTGTTTTTTCCAAATAGGTCTGACTATGAAGCTTATGACATATTAACGTGCATATCGGAGGGGAGTTATGCCCTGGAGAATAACAGAAAGAAGTTAACTACCGAGCATTACTTCAAATCTGTGGCAGAAATGGAGGAGCTGTTTAGCGACATTCCCGAAGCAATTCATAACACTTTAGTGATAGCTAAGCGGTGCTCTTACATGCCAAGAAGCAGGCAGCCTATCTTGCCTAAATTTCCTTGTCGAGAAAATAAAACTGAGAATGAAGAACTGAGGGAGCAGGCAGTTGCAGGATTGAAGCTGCGTATTGCAAAATCCTCTTCTGTCACCAGAACACCCTCCACTGTCATCCCAGTACTTGATACTGGGATCCAGAGAGATTCCAGCGTCACGCGCTGGAATGACACCAAACCAGATGATGACACACAACATGATATCGATTTCAAGCAATACTACGACAGGTTAGATTATGAACTAAGTGTAATCACTTCAATGAACTATGCTGGTTACTTTCTAATAGTTTCTGACTTTATCCGCTGGAGCAAAGCAAATGGCATTCCAGTTGGTCCAGGAAGAGGCTCTGGTGCTGGATCAATTGTTGCTTGGGGCTTGCAGATTACAGACCTTGATCCAATAAAGTTTGGCCTAATATTTGAAAGATTTTTGAATCCTGATCGTGTATCGATGCCTGACTTTGATATTGATTTTTGCCAGGAAAAAAGAGACCTGGTTATTGATTATGTTCAGAAAAAGTACGGTTATGTCGCTCAAATAATCACTTTTGGAAAATTGCAGGCAAGGGCAGTATTGCGTGATGTTGGAAGGGTATTACAAATGCCTTACTCTCAAGTGGATAAAATATCTAAAATGGTTCCATTTAATCCAGTAAATCCTGTAACTTTATCACAAGCGATAGAGTTTGATCAAAACCTGCAGAAAGAACGGGATAGTGATGAGGTAATTGCAAAGCTTCTTGATATATCTCTTAAGCTTGAAGGAATATATCGTCACGTTTCAACTCATGCTGCTGGAATTGTAATATGCGATCAAAAATTAGAAAATTTTGTTCCCGTGTATTATGATCCAAATTCGGCTCTGCCAATCACTCAATACAGCATGAAATATGTGGAGAAAGCTGGGCTAATAAAATTTGATTTTCTTGGACTTGGTACGCTAACGCTAATAGATCATGTGTGTCGTTTAATTAATCGTGATGAAAAAAAGATCGATATTTCTTCAGTTTCTTTGAATGATCAAAAAACCTATGAGATGCTCTCTAGCGGTGATTCAATTGGAGTGTTCCAGCTTGAAAGTTCGGGAATGAGAGAAGCTTTAATCAAGTTAAAACCAGACTGCATCGAGGACATCATCGCTTTAATCTCTCTTTATCGTCCAGGACCTATGGATAACATTCCAACTTATGTTGCAAGAAAACATGGACTTGAAAAGCCAGATTATATTCATCCATTACTTGAGGGAATATTAAAAGAAACGTTTGGGGTAATAATCTACCAAGAACAGGTGATGGAAATAGCGCGTATTCTCTCTGGATATAGTCTCGCAGAAGCAGATTTGCTAAGACGTGCCATGGGTAAGAAAATCAAGGAAGAGATGGATAAACAACGTACACTTTTCGTCCAAGGGGCAACGAAGAATGGCGTTGATTATGACAGGGCAAGTTATATCTTTGACCTTGTTGCAAAATTTGCTGGTTATGGATTTAATAAATCTCACGCAGCTGCATATGCGGTTATATCTTATCAAACAGCTTACCTTAAAGCTAATTATCCATTAGAATTTTTTACAGCACTAATGAATCTGAATATTGATGATAGAGATAAACTGAATTTATTTTATCATGCAGCAAAGTTTAGTGGCGTTACCGTTCTTCCACCTGATATAAACAAATCTAAAGCTGAATTCTCAATAGAGAACGAACGCATACGTTATGGTATTGCTGCCTTGAGGAATGTTGGTTTTTCTATAGCGGAGGGAATAGTGAACGTACGTTCAAGCGCTTGTAAGGACATATGGGAATTCATTCAAAATTCAGGTCATATAATAAATAAGAGAGCGCTAGAAAGCCTGATTAAATCCGGAGCATTCGATAGCGTGCATAAGAACAGAAAGCAGCTATATGAGTCAATGGACACACTGATTTACTTTGCAAATAAAAACAAACAGGATAGAGAATCAAGTCAAGCTGCTTTGTTTGGTAGTCTTGATGTCCTCAAACCGAAATTTGAGAATGTGGAAGATTTTGATGAAGAGGAAAAATTAGAGCATGAGTTATTTTCACTAGGATTTTATTTAACTAATCATCCACTTGAAAAATTTAGAACTCTTCTGGAAAAGTTAAATATTGGGTTTATCGGAGAAAATAGAACAGCAAAAACTGCTGGGGTAATATTAAATGCACGTATGAGAACCTCAGAGCGTGGAAGGTTTGTTATACTTACACTTTCTGATCCCCATAACGTTTCTGAAATAGCATTCTATAATAATGAAATAATAGAAGAAAAAAGAGATTTATTTTCACCAGGAACATTTGTGATAATTGATCTTGAAGCTTCGGAAAATACGACAAGATTAGCAGGCAAGGATATATCTGAGTTTACAAAAAGAATCACTTCTACAATAAAAGAATTAGTTCTCACCACTGAGTGCACGGATTCGCAAAAAGCCGCTATGGAATTAAACACAATATTAAAAGATGAAGGCAGAACCAAAATAATGCTAAAACTTCTTCTCGAAAAACATAAAGTGAGCATCTTATTACCAGGTGCATACTCAATTGCTCCTCAAGTTGTTTATGAAATATCTAACTTAAGCTGGATTAAAGGCGTAGAAATTAATACAAATAACTTGCTTATATAAAAAAGCTTTATATAATGAAATATTTAATCGGTATTAAAGGAAGATATAGTGAATCTTTATGAATTTATTTTTATAGCACAACAAGGATTATTACAGCAAGAAGTAGAGGAGATGGTCCAAGAGCTAGCTGTTTCATTGAAGAATATTAAAGCAGATGTTATTTTCCAGAAGATTAAGAGTCTTATGGAAAGGCAAAATAGCACGCTTACAAAACAAGAGTTAGAAACGCGTGCTGAAAACATTAAAGAAGGTCTAGTTGCTTACTCTGATTTCTTGGAAGATCTTACAAAAATTTTATGGGTTGAATTGGAAAAAGATCTTTCAAATTTGAAAGAAGTGAAGTCAAAAATCGATAAAGAGTTGAAAGATGACCTAAAAGATTTAGGAATAACGCAAGATTTTATAAAATTTCTAGGAGGCAGTGAGCAAATTACTAAAAGTGCGTTTATCCATAATGCAGTAAATGCTTTGAAGAGAAATATTTCAGAACATCTAATAAAGATTTTTCAAGATATTTTGAAAGATTTTAGAATAAACGGTCCAACTCAATCGAGCAAAGCATTGGAAATGCTTTTGGAAAACATTGAAGCATCAGGATTAATCAAGTATGAACATTGGGGTCTTTTGGATTTTGCATATCCAATAAATAAGATGAAGAGCGGTCATTATTGTATAATGTGTATAAGTTCTACTGCAAGCATTCTGGATGAATTTGTGCGTAGAATGAAACTTAATGAGAACGTTATTCGCCACTTGTCTGTGCAGGTTGATAAATTTTTTGAAGGTAAATCTTATATGATGAATAAACAAATTGAGGAGCAAAACGCATAATGATGAAAAGACGAAATAGTTTTAATAATTCTTACGTATCTGTAAATAATAGGACTGGCTTTAGGCGTTCTAAAGTTTGCCCTCTTGCTGCGTCTAAAGATGAAGACATAGATTATAAGAATACAGATTTATTATCCAAGTTTACCTCTGACTATGGTAGGATATTACCTAGAAGATTAACAGGCGTATGTGCAAAAAAACAAAGGAAGTTACGCTTAGCGGTCATAAGGGCACGTTTTTTGGCTCTTGTTCCTTACTGTACTAAAAAAGTTTAGGTAATTTATGTTGATAATTTTAAAGGAAAATATAAGGACTTTAGGTAAGCTTGGTGAAGTTGTAAAAGTTAAACCAGGTTATGCACGTAATTTTCTTTTTCCACAAAGAAAAGCGGTGAAAGCTACCAAGGAAAATTTAACAAAGCTAGAGGAGCAACGTTTATTACTGGAAGAAGAGAATATAAAAAGATTAAATGTAGCAAAAGAGCTTGTATTGTCACTACAGGATAAGTTTGTGGTATTGACAAAGCAAGCTTCAGAGGATGGTAAAATTTTTGGTTCTGTAACAACACGTGAAATTGCGAAAGTTTTACTACAAGAAGGACGTGCGATAGATCATCGTAGTTTATCTTTTGGTGGAATAAGCATCAAAAACTTGGGTGAATACCAAGTAAACGTAGAATTACATAGTGAAGTAGTAGTACCAATTACTATATACGTCGTGAAATCCGAAACAGATGCAAATGAGCTAAGGCAAGTAAAATTGCAAAATCAGAAGTCTGAGCAACAAGAGGCAGAGCAAGATGCGAATAAAGAAGCTACTGATGGTGATGATAGCTGATCAAAGATGATCCCTTGTTATAGCCGAAAAGAAATGTCTGCCATGGCTAAGCTGGTGTCATCCCAGTGCTCCTCTCATGTCATCCCAGTGCGTGACACTGGGATCCAGTTTATTTCATCATGGACATTATTTTATGCTTCTAGAATCCGTTGTCCATTGAATAATTTGCAAATACTTTTATATCTGGATTCCAGTGTCACGCACTGGAATGACACCATTATTGGAATAAATCAAAAATGATTCCTCGTTATAGTCATAAAGAGATGTCTGCGATTTGGGAAGAAAATAACAAATTTAATATATGGCTCAAAATAGAAAAATTAGCGTGCGAAGCTCAAGCAAAGCTAGGAATTGTCCCTAAGGATATTGCTCAGAAGCTCTCTGATGCTATTGAATTTGATATTGAACGTATCAACGAAATTGAATCCATTGTAAAACACGATGTTATAGCTTTTCTGACGTATGTTGCTGAAAAAGCGGGAATTGATGTTCGTTATCTTCATTATGGAATGACAAGTTCTGATGTTTTGGATACATGCCTTGCGGTGCAGTTGAAAGAGTCATGTGATATTTTACTCGAGAATTTAAAAAATATACTTGCAGTATTGAAAAAAAAAGCTGAGGACTATAAAGATATTGTTTGTGTTGGGCGTAGTCATGGAATGCATGCAGAACCAACAACTCTTGGATTAAAATTTGCTAGATTTTATGCTGAATTTAAACGCAATTATCAGAGATTAATTAGCGCGCAAAAAGAGATCTCAATTTGTAAAATATCAGGTGCAGTAGGTAATTTTGCAAATGTTGATCCGTTCGTTGAAGAGTATGTAGCGAAAGAAATGGGACTCATACCTGAAACCATATCGTCTCAAGTCATTCCTCGTGATAGACATGCCATGTTCTTTTCAGTTTTGGGAGTGATTGCAAGCTCAATAGAAAATATTGCAATTGAAATTCGTCATTTGCAAAGAACTGAAATCGGCGAAATTTCTGAGCATTTTTCCATTGGGCAGAAGGGAAGCTCTGCTATGCCACACAAATGTAATCCTATTTTAAGTGAAAATCTGACTGGACTCTCACGTTTAATACGCAGTTATGTTTTTCCTGCGTTAGAAAATGTTGCATTGTGGCACGAACGTGATATATCACACTCGTCTGTGGAAAGATGCATTGCTCCTGATGCTTGTATAACAATGGATTTTGCTTTAGTGCGATTAACAGATTTGATAGATAAATTGGTGATCAATAAGGAAAACATTGAGAAGAACTTAAATTCTTCAAAAGGTTTAGTTTTCTCACAGCATGTATTGCTTGAGTTAGTAAATAGTGGTTTGGCGAGGGAAGAGGCTTATAAAATTGTTCAGAGCAATGCAATGAAAGTGAAACAAAACAACAGTGATTTTCTGGCCGAATTGAAACAAGATAAATCCTTACTTAAGGTTATTCACTCGGAAAAACTTGAATCTTTGTTTGATTTGAAATATTATACAAAACATGTAGGTCACATATATAGCAAGGTTTTCAATTAGGCTGAGTAGCTCAGTTGGTAGAGCAGGAGGATCATAATCTCTTGGTCGGGGGTTCAAGTCCCTCCTCAGCCACTCGAACTAAACTATGTTTAGCAAGATAGTGCTATTGGTGAAGTAGTGCGACCCAGTGTCAGCTACTTGGAATGGTTACGTTCAGTTGTGTATCCACTCAGGTGTACAGTTTAGAGGACAATGGATAAGAGATTGTGAAAAGGGTTTAGCTTTTGGCCTATGATCTCTTTAAATGACAGAATTTCACTACAAAACTTAACTTTCTTCTATGCAGTTAGCTAAGTCAAGAAAGGTGAATCTATCCCTTGTTGCAAACGCAAGATCGACCACTTTACAATATTGTTCTTTATTCCAACTGAGGTGCTCTGGTAAGTGTGGAATTGATAGATCTTCAAATATTTTTTGCAGGTGTTTTGCAGGTAGTAAATTTTGCTTAATTAAACTGGAAATATTATGCCATTCTTTACAAATAATCTCTTGGATTTTTTGCTGCATAATTTGCTTCTGTTCAAAAGTTCTTACAAATTCGATATTATCAAAGCACTGAGTTATATGTTTTACATCTAAAGTGGTCGGTTTGATAATCGGGTTTTGTATTGATAATATCTTTTCCTGCAAATTAGCCATGGTAATCGTCGTAACAGCAATTTTTTCGCCATGTAGTGAGGAATGATCTCTTGTTACCATTTCCATTGCGTGAGCTATCATATGCTCTCCTTGGCTTGCAGAATAGCTGCCTTTTGATATTACCATTCCAAGTCCTGAAATTAATAGAACTTTCATAAGTAATAGGACCACTTTTCTACTTCTTTTAGTAAGCGCCGTATACTCTCTTAGCAAAATTTGCTCCAAATCGCGAACAAGTGTAAAAGGTAATTCATTGTATTCTGTGCCAAGCAACAAATGAGATAGTAGCCAATCAGCCTGAACTGTTGAACGGCAAATGAAATCTGCAAATCCGCTTAATGTGAGGCGCAGTGGTGCATTGGTAAGTATGTCTATATCTATATATATCGCTCTTGGAAGATGTGCTTTGAACGATTTTTTATATCCATTTACTAATATTGAAGCATTTGCGGATGTATATCCATTCATGGAAGCGGCTGTTGGGAACGATATATAATCTTTTTTCTCGAGGTAGCTTGCATATTTGCAGATATCGTTAACGGTGCCGCTACCAAATGCAACTATTAAGTCATTATCTTTTGCTTTGTTTCTAACTAGATTTACGGTTTCAAGAGAGGCAGCTCTGCTTGGTGTCATCCGAGTAGCTGACATTGGGATGACAGGTGGAGTGGAGTTACCCGGAATAATTAAGTTAGGAATTTTATTAAATACGTTTTTGTTTAAAAGTTTTGCTGTATTTTCATCTGCAACTAGAAAGATGTCATTTCCGTGTCGTGTGCATATTTCATAGATATCATCAGCAAGGTGGTAATCTGTTATTACTTTTCTTAGAAAAGTTTGTTCGGTTTGATGTAATATTTGTTTTAAATAGTGCATAGAGTGTTTACAATATAGCAATATAATTATTTTAAGGTTGACATGAAAATTGACCCTGTAGAGCTAACTAAGAAATTGATCTCTTTTGAGAGTATAACACCAAGGGACGGCGGGGCAATAGAGTATATAGCAACAATCTTCAAGAAGAGTGGCTTTGATTGTGAAATTTTAGAGTTTGGTGATAAAGTTAAAAATCTTTATGCGAAATATATAAATGGAGTACCAAATTTGTGCTTTGCTGGGCATGTTGATGTTGTACCACCGGGTCAGTTAAAAGATTGGGCATTTGGTCCATTTAATCCAGAAGTGAGGGATGGTATATTATATGGAAGAGGGGCGGCTGATATGAAAAGCGGAGTAGCTGCGTTTATTGCTGCTATGGTAAATTTGATTGCAGAGAAGTTTCAATTCAATGGTTCAATAAGTGCATTGATTACCAGTGCTGAAGAAAGCACGGAAGAATATGGAACAAAGGCAGTTTTGGAATGGATGAAAAGTAAGCAAAAAAAGGTGGATTTCTGTGTGGTTGGCGAACCAACCAGTAGTGAGAAATTAGGTGATACCATAAAAATAGGCAGAAGAGGTTCTGTAACATTTGAATTAATTTGCCATGGAAAACAAGGGCACGTTGCCTACCCAGACCTAGCAGATAATCCAATATATAAGGTAATATCGATATTGAGTAAGGTAAAAAATACTACTTTTGATCATGGTAATAAATATTTTCAGCCTTCACATTGCGAAGTTACTACTATCGATGTTGGAAATAATACTAGCAATCTAATACCTGGTTCAGCAACTACACGTTTTAACATTCGATATAACAATACACAAACACCTGACAGCTTATATAAGCTGATTGATGAAATATGCTCCAGTGTAACTAACGATTATAAACTTTCTATGCATAGCAGCAGGGATGTTTTCCTCTCTACTCCCGATAGAAATACTGATATTATGCTTGATGCGATAAATAAAGTTACCAGTATTGATGCTGTGCTGAGCACAAGTGGTGGCACATCTGATGCTGCGTTTATCAAAGATGTTTGTCCAGTGATTGAATTTGGTATAATCAACAAAACCGCACATCAGACAAATGAATGCGTATTAGTAGACGATATACACAAGTTAACAGCTATATATAAGGAATTTATAGAAAATTATTTCAATCCCACTAATAAAATATTGAATCAGGTCAACGTAGTTAGTAATATATCTAGTGGTCCATTGTTAGCTTAGATCTCTTGCATAACTGTTGTTTGAGTAACAACTAGTATCATTCCAGCAAAAACCATGAGAGCTATAAAAACTTGCTTGATACCCTCCGCCAGCCCCCTTATCATGAAACTGAAGCTATTGTATTTGCTTTCGCCAATCTGCAGATTAAAAGGTAAGGATTACTTAATGTATCGGCGTCTTATGTTCAATTTTTTGCAGTATATAGATACTGTATGTCTTTACAAAACTTCATCTACATCTAGATTTTTATCTAAATAAGCTGAACGCGCTTATAAAGCGTTACAAGACATCAAAAAATGCCAATACTCGACAGAGATAGTAAAAGACTAGCTAACTCGGGGATTCTTTGTCTTTTTTTCTGCTTAGTAAATTTCTTAAACATTTGCAGCGTAGGTTAGTTGCAATTAAAAGCAGCTGAATCTCGCTTGTCAAGCGTTTAAAACATAAAAAACGCCAATATTTTAAAGCGGATAATAACCTCAGGGCTTCTTTTGCCTTTTTTTTCGTTTGGTAAATTTCTTAAATATTTATAGCTAACATGAAGCTAAGTACGAACTTTGTTAAACACAACAAATGGTGTCATCCAAGTAGCTGACACTGGGATCCAGCCTTTATTATGCAGCCACTTGGTTGAAATTAAGTCTTCTGGATCCCAGTGGGCTTTGTTGCATAGCACCTTAAGCAGTGATGGTTTACGACAAATTTATGTAATGATTTCAAATTTAGCCATACCAATATCAGTGAATTTGTTGAGCAAATAGCACTTAATTAGTAATTCTTTTTCACGATTTACTTCAGATTTATTCCTAAAGCTAAATCCAAATACTTGCTTCAACCTTGAGAAAAATCCTTCTATGTAAGATCTCTTTCCATAAATTGCTTCCTTTTTCCACTCTTTTACACCATCTTGTCCATATAATTTTATTAACCTAATAGCAGCATTTCTGTCAGACATATAATCTATTTTTGAATGTTCTGCTGCATCCTTTTTTGGTAGAACTTTTGTCTTTATATCGTATTTCTTACACAATTTATAAAGTTTGTGCCTATCGTATGCCCTATCTGCATATAATTTTGTGCTGAAAATTAACTTCTTCAAGCAAATCGCAAGCTCCATAGTGGTCAGAGTAGACGCCATTACTGTATCTTGCAGCTATAGCTTTTTTACTATTCACACTTAACATAACATGTAACTTTCTTACTTGCTCGTAGCTTCGGTACTTTCTATCTGCACTGTTTTCCTTACTGTGGCCAGGAGTGTTACTGTAAATGCTGATACTTGTGCTATCTATGATAATTTCAATATTTTCCATGTTGCTTTTATCAACCCTGCAATCATTTATCTTAATATTAAGTTTTTTAAACCTTCTTGATGCTTGTGAATAGCTGATAACTGCCAATTTTTTTCCTATTTGTTGCAGATATCCTTTTATAAACCCCACCGTTTGTCTTAAACCAATTCTAAAAAGATTGACAATTATATGCACCAAAATTACGACTTTATCACTGTAAATATAGTTGCCGCCCTGCATTTTTGGACTATTTTCATACCAATTTTCGATAGCTTCATCGATGTAACGAAAAATATTTCCCCTTTTTTCAAGGAATTTGTTATATTCGTTTTGGTTACTGACTTTCATTTTCTGTGGCATATTTTTTCTTCAACAGTTAAATGGTTATTTATAATGAATTTTGTCAGTAGCCACCAGATTTTTTCGGTTGCTATGCAACAAAGCCATCCCAGTGTCAAGCACTGGGATGACATCATAGGGGCGCTGGGATGACAGGGGGGGGAGGCTACTTGGATGACACCATTCTTTTTCCTGGATCCAAGTAGTCTGGGCACTGGGATGACAAAAAAAGGAGGGCACTTGGATGATGGGAGAAGGAGCTACTTGGATGACATCGTTTACTATTACAATGTTCGTACAGTTCTGGATAAAAAAATTAGCTAACAAATTTATAAACATCAGTATATAACTCATCAACGCTTGGTTCTTTACTATTTTTGGCAAAATCTTCCGACTTTTTTACTAAATCACGTACTTCCTTATCAATTACTTTACATTCTTCTTCTGAAGCAATTTTATTATCTATCATGTACTTCTTTAAAGTGCTTATAGGGTCATGATTTTGCTTCATATCTTCAACTTCTTCTTTTAAGCGATAAGTAGCAGGATCTGACATCGAATGGCCGCGATATCGATATGTCTTCATTTCAAGCAGGATAGGCCCTTTTCCGCTGCGTGTGTGTTCCGCTGCTTCGCTTGTAGCCGCATAAACAGAGAAAAAATCCATTCCATCAACTTGTTTTCCAGAAATACCAAAACTTTCTCCTCTTTTATATAACTCTGTTACTAAAGTTGATCTTTGCACAGAAGTTCCCATTGCGTATTCGTTATTTTCTATGATGTAAACCACAGGCAACTTCCACAAAGCTGCCATATTAAATGATTCATATACTTGTCCTTGATTTGCAGCACCGTCACCAAAATACGTGAATACCACGTTATCTTTTTTCTTATATTTATTAGCAAATGCTATTCCTGTGCCAATTGGAACTTGTGCTCCCACTATTCCATGTCCACCGAAGAATTTTTTTTCAACGTCAAATACGTGCATCGAACCACCTTTACCTTTCGAGCATCCTGTTTCTTTGCCAGTGAGTTCTGCCATTACAACATTTGGATCAGAATCACATGCGAGCATTAAGCCATGGTCTCTATAACTTGTGATAAAAGCGTCACCTGATTTTGATGCAGCTTGAGTTCCAACTGCAACTGCTTCTTGCCCTATTGATAGGTGACAGAATCCGCCTATTAATCCCATTCCATATAATTGTCCTGCTTTTTCTTCAAATCTGCGTATGAGTAGCATTTTCCTGTAGAATCCAATTATCTGTTCTTTAGTGAAATTTTCTGCTTTCATATCGATTTCTTTTTCATTAAACTAAAATAATATCAGAAATTTTTAACATTTTGTAATAAATCTCAATGGATTACTACCACTGGCTTGAAGCTTTTCACATTATCTCCGTCATTATGTGGATGGCAGGTATGCTTTATTTACCCAGGCTTTATGTCTACCACGCAACTGTAAAACCGGGATCGGAAAATGATAGCTTGCTTCAAACAATGGAAAAGAGGCTACTTAGATATATCATAAACCCTGCAATGCTTTTCTCACTTGGTTTGGGAATGACATTAATGATTATAAGAGAAGCATATCGTGAAGGGTGGTTTCATGTGAAAGCACTAGCATTATTTTTTATGTTTGCTATTCATGGACTGCTTGCAAAATACAGAAAAGATTTTGCAATGGGTTCAAATGAAAAAAAACACGTTTATTTTCGTGTTTTAAATGAAGCAGTTACAGTATTGATAATAGTTATAGTTATTATGGTTGTTGTAAAACCTTTTTGACTGACCTTACCAAAAAAAAGCAGAAAGCTCGTATCTGTTCAGATGCATGGCTAATGTACAATACTGAAATAAAAATTCCAGTGCTCCCTTTCTTGTCATCCCAGTGCTTGACACTGGGATCCAGCTTTCTTTACAAATTCACCAAAAGTGCTTCATTCTATAACGCAAAACCCATACTCACCAAACTCAATGCATTACTTGCAATTAAGTTTCCTGGATGCCAGTGTCAAGCTACTCGGATGACACCATTCTTTTTCCTGGATCCCAGTGTCAAGCACTGGGATGACAAGAAGAGGGCACTGCCCTCTTGGATGGAAGCCAGTGTTAGCTACTTTCATGACACCCTGACAACCGTCATCCCGCTACTTGTTAGCGGGATCTAGAGATACCGTGATGGTATGACGTAGGGGTTGCCGAGAACTTGTCATCCCAGTGCTTGACACTGGGACCCAGTTTTTCGTATAACTTTATCTATGTGAAGTTTGCAGCAAAAATGATGTTATGCAAGTAGGTAATACAGGGCTAATTTTCATTGTATAATCAGCTAGTAAGTTTTCTGGATCCCAGTGGGCTTTGTTGCATAGCACCTTAAGCAGTGATGGTTTACGACAAATTTATGTAATGATTTCAAATTTAGCCATACCAATATCAGTGAATTTGTTGAGCAAATAGCACTTAATTAGTAATTCTTTTTCACGATTTACTTCAGATTTATTCCTAAAGCTAAATCCAAATACTTGCTTCAACCTTGAGAAAAATCCTTCTATGTAAGATCTCTTTCCATAAATTGCTTCCTTTTTCCACTCTTTTACACCATCTTGTCCATATAATTTTATTAACCTAATAGCAGCATTTCTGTCAGACATATAATCTATTTTTGAATGTTCTGCTGCATCCTTTTTTGGTAGAACTTTTGTCTTTATATCGTATTTCTTACACAATTTATAAAGTTTGTGCCTATCGTATGCCCTATCTGCATATAATTTTGTGCTGAAAATTAACTTCTTCAAGCAAATCGCAAGCTCCATAGTGGTCAGAGTAGACGCCATTACTGTATCTTGCAGCTATAGCTTTTTTACTATTCACACTTAACATAACATGTAACTTTCTTACTTGCTCGTAGCTTCGGTACTTTCTATCTGCACTGTTTTCCTTACTGTGGCCAGGAGTGTTACTGTAAATGCTGATACTTGTGCTATCTATGATAATTTCAATATTTTCCATGTTGCTTTTATCAACCCTGCAATCATTTATCTTAATATTAAGTTTTTTAAACCTTCTTGATGCTTGTGAATAGCTGATAACTGCCAAATTTTTTCCTATTTGTTGCAGATATCCTTTTATAAACCCCACCGTTTGTCTTAAACCAATTCTAAAAAGATTGACAATTATATGCACCAAAATTACGACTTTATCACTGTAAATATAGTTGCCGCCCTGCATTTTTGGACTATTTTCATACCAATTTTCGATAGCTTCATCGATGTAACGAAAAATATTTCCCCTTTTTTCAAGGAATTTGTTATATTCGTTTTGGTTACTGACTTTCATTTTCTGTGGCATATTTTTTCTTCAACAGTTAAATGGTTATTTATAATGAATTTTGTCAGTAGCCACCAGATTTTTTCGGTTGCTATGCAACAAAGCCATCCCAGTGTCAAGCACTGGGATGACAATGGTGTATGGTGAGTGATAGTGAATGAAATTAAGTAAACATGAAAGGCTTATATATTAAAACTTACGGCTGTCAGATGAACGTTTATGACTCCGTTTTAATGGAGAATATAGTTAAGCCTCTAGGGTTCAACGTTGTTAGTGATGCAGAAAAGCTGATTTGGTGATATTGAATACTTGCCATATTAGAGAGAAGGCAGCAGAAAAGCTTTACTCAGAGCTTGGAAGGATTCATTCATCAAGAAAAGAAATGACTATAGTGGTGGCTGGATGTGTAGCGCAAGCAGAGGGAGAAGAAGTGTTCAGAAGAGCCCCATTTGTGGATATTGTTGTTGGTCCGCAAAGCATTGCCGCTTTACCAGAACTGATAGTCAAAGCAAGCAGAAGTAAAGGTCATGTAATAAATACTGATTTTCCGGAAGTTGCAAAGTTTGATAAATTGCCAGATGAATGTTACGGCAATAGCCAAGGATCTTCTGCGTTTCTTTCCATACAAGAAGGTTGTGATAAGTTTTGTACATTTTGTGTAGTGCCCTACACTCGTGGAGCTGAGTACTCACGACCAGTAAATGAAATATTTCGCGAAGTATTGAAATTAGTTGCAAATGGGGCAAATGAGATCAATTTGCTTGGTCAGAACGTCAATGCTTACCATGGGGAATGCGAAGGGGAAGTGTGGGATTTAGGAAAATTAATTAGTCATATTGCTAAAATTGAAAAGCTAGAGAGGATTCGTTATACAACTTCTCATCCAAGAGATATGCATGAATCTCTCTACTTGGCACATGCGGAAGAGCCAAAACTCATGCCGTTTGTTCACCTGCCTGTGCAGTCAGGTTCGAATAAAATATTGCGCGTGATGAACAGGAAACACACTGCAGAGGAGTATTTGGAAATAATAGACAGATTTCGCAAATTGAAACCTGAAATCGAATTTTCTTCTGATTTTATCGTTGGTTTTCCTGGAGAAACCGAAAAAGATTTTGAAGAAACTATGAAATTAGTAGAAAAAGTTAGATATGCTCAGGCTTATAGTTTTAAATACAGCCCAAGACCAGGCACACCAGGAGCAGAAAGAAAAGATCAAGTGCCAGAAGAGGTTAAAACAGAACGCCTTCTTCGTTTACAGAAATTAATTAGTAAGCAACAACTTGAGTTTAACCAGAGTATGGTAGGCAAAACTATACCTGCTTTGTTCAGTGATAAAAAAGGCAAACACCAAAACCAAATTATTGGTAAAAGCCCATATATGCAATCAGTATGCATTGATGATCCTGAAGGGAAGTATAGAGATAAAATAGTAAATGTGAAGGTATTGGAAGCTCGGCAGAATAGTTTATTAGGATGTGGGCTTTAAAAATAGACTTGTTGGGCATCTATCACAACTGTACGAACATTGTAATATGGTACAATGTTACAACGATGTCATTCCAGTGCTTGACACTGGAATCCAGAAAAGTTTGCTTGTGAGCAAGCAAACCAGCATGGAAAGTAGCTGATCTTATACTAAATGAATGTTTTTGATGAGGTTGCATAGAAGCTGGATCCCAGTGTCTGAGCACTGGGATGACAAAAAAAGGAGCACTGGAATGACACCTTCATAAGGGAACCAGTGTCAGCTACTTGAATGACACCATATGGGTGCAATCTTTCTACACTCCCTCTTTTGTCATCCCAGTGCCTTGACTACTTGGATTCAGAACATACTAAATTATAAAAATTTATCATTTAGTATGAAGAATACTATATAGGAGTAAATGTGTTTCTTTTTGAATTTGTAATTTTTCAGAAAGCCCTATATTCTTTAGTTTTACATAGCGAACATGAAGTCAAAGCATTATCCTGATACAGTAAGTAGTCCTGATTTTTCGTCGTTAGAAAAAGAAATCATAAAATTTTGGCAGGAAAACAAAGTTTTTGAGCGGTCAGTTGAGGAACGTTCCAAGGATAATTGTTTTGTCTTTTACGATGGGCCTCCGTTTGCAAATGGACTTCCCCATTATGGGCATTTACTCACTGGTTTCATCAAAGACGCATTTGCAAGATATCAAACTATGCTGCAAAAAAGGGTCGAACGTAGATTTGGCTGGGATTGCCATGGATTGCCGGCTGAGATGGGTGCGGAAAAGGAACTTGGAATATCTGGTAGAACTGAAATAGAAAAATTCGGCATTGAAAAATTCAATAACCATTGTCGTACTTCTGTAATGAAATTTTCATCAGAATGGGAAAAGTATGTAAATAGGCAAGCAAGGTGGGTAGACTTTCACAATGACTATAAGACTATGGATAAATCATTTATGGAGTCGGTCATGTGGGCATTTAAACAGCTTTATGATAAGGGTCTGGTGTATGAATCAGTGCGCGTTGTTCCATATAGCTGGGCGTGCGAAACTCCATTATCCAATTTTGAAACAAGGCTTGATAACGCATATAGAGAAAAGACTAGCAAAGCTGTAACTGTTGCATTTGAGCTTTTAGAAAACCCACAGCAGTTTAAAAATGTATGTAAATTACTTGCTTGGACTACAACTCCTTGGACGTTGCCGAGCAACTTGGCTTTGGCGATAGGGAAAGATATTGAGTATTGTGCAGTATTAGTCAATGGTGAAATCCACATCTTCGCTGAAAGCTACCTAGAGAAATTTATCAGCCACTCTGAACAAAACAATATTCCATATGAAAACTGCAATATAAAACTTAAAGCGAATGATCTTGTAGGTCTTTCTTATAAACCACTATTTGATTACTTTAAAGATACGAAAAATGCATTCCGCGTTTTCATCGCTGATTATGTTACAGGAGAAGATGGTACTGGCGTTGTGCATACTGCTCCTGGATTTGGTGAGGAAGATTTTTACCTTTGCCAAAGCCATGATATTCCAGTTATTTGTCCAATTGATAACAGTGGAAAATTTACTGCTGAAGTTTCAGATTTGGCAGGGGTTCATGTTTTTGATGCCAGTGATACAGTAATAAAAAAATTGAAAGGGCAGGGGAGTTGGTTTAAGACTGAGCAATATATTCACAATTATCCACACTGCTGGAGAACTGACACTCCTTTGATCTATCGCACTATGCCTTCTTGGTACGTTGCCGTGACAAAGTTCAAAAGCAGAATGGTAGAGCTAAATAAGAGAGTTAATTGGATACCAAACCACATTAGAGATGGTCAATTTGGAAAATGGCTTGAAGGGGCACACGATTGGTCAATTTCACGCAATCGATTCTGGGGTACGCCAATCCCTGTATGGAAATCAGATGATACAAAATATCCAAGGGTAGATGTATATGGTTCAATAGAAGAACTGGAGAGAGATTTTAATGTTAAAATAGACGACTTGCACAGACCATTTATCGATACTTTAACAAGACCAAATCCTGATGACCCAACAGGAAAATCGATTATGCGTCGTGTGCCTGACGTATTTGACTGTTGGTTTGAATCTGGCTCGATGCCATTTGCACAAGTCCACTATCCGTTTGAAAATAAAGAGTGGTTTGAAAATAATTTTCCCGCAGATTTTATAACTGAATATATTGCACAAACCAGAGGGTGGTTTTACACACTTTTTGTGCTCTCTACTGCTTTGTTTGACAGTGAACCCTTTAAGAACTGCATATGTCACGGCGTTGTTTTGGATGTAAAGGGACATAAACTGTCCAAACGCTTGAACAATTATGCAGATCCAATGGAGGTTTTTGATAGATACGGTTCTGATGCACTGCGTTTTCTTATGCTTTCTGGATCTATTGTTTGTGGTGGTAATTTGCTACTCGATAAAGAAGGAAACTCAATACGAGATGTTCTGAAAAATGTAATAAAACCTATTTGGAACAGTTATCACTTTTTTACTATGTATGCAAATGCAGATGGAATTAAAGTTGAAGTTTGTAAGGATTATCACAGTACTATTGATTGCTACATGATTTCCAAATGTTTTGAAGCTGTAGAAAGTATCCAAGCTTCTATGAACAGCTATAACTCCCAAGAGGCTTGCAAAATTTTGATGAACTTTTTTGAAGTGCTGAATAATTGGTATATTCGTCGCAGTCGCGAGCGTTTTTGGAAAAGTGATTTGGATCAGGATAAAACTGATGCTTATAATGTTCTATATACGGTTTTTTATTACATACTAAGAGCTGCAGCTCCTTTATTGCCACTTATAACAGAGACTATATGGCAAGGGCTTAAGTATAAAGAAACATCTGTTCATTTGGCTGATTTTCCACAATTAGAGAAGTTTGATAGTCAGCTCATTGCCAAGATGGATTTGGTGAGAGAGATATGCAACTCTGCGCTCTCTATTAGAAACACTTTTAACATACGTATCAGACAACCACTTAGTAGTATGACGATTTATCATCAGTCTTCCTGCAGTTTCCTTGACGATACACAACCCTCTGTCATTCCAGAGCTCTCTCCCGTCATCCAAGTAGCTGACACTGGGATCCAGAAAGAAAAGAAATGGTTAAGTGCTGGAATGACACCAAGCATGAATGAATATCAAGAGATGATAAAAGACGAGGTAAATGTAAAAGAATTAGAAATAGTAGGTGAGTTGAAAGAAGTTGCATCACTAGAACTGAAACTAAATTTTCCTATGCTTGGAAAGAGAGTTCCAGGCAAAATTAAGAAACTAGTTCAATATGTCAAAGAGGGAAAATGGAAGCAAGTTGAAAATGAGCAAGTTTTTTTAGGTAATGAGTCAGAAAATTACATCATAGAAAAAGGCGAATATGAACTATTGTTAAAAGCAAATAGTGGATATTCTGCTGTGTTTGATAACAACAAAGGAGTTGTCATTCTAAATACTGAACTAAATGATGAATTAATTCTAGAAGGGTTAGCGAGAGATGTCGTGAGGCTCATTCAAGAAACCAGAAAACAAGCTGACTTTCATATATCAGATAGAATTAAAGTAATAATCAAAACAGAAGATGAGAAAATCAAGGAAGCAATAAATACGTGGAGTGAGTACATAAAAGAGCAGACTCTTGCCTTATCTTTAGAAATTAATACAGAAATTGGAACCAACTTCTATTCTAAGAAATACCAAGATTTAGTTGTTAGTGTTTGGTTAAATTGTTAATAGTTGAAAATTGTCAGTGTTTGTGCTATACTTAAAGTACTTGGATAAGGTTATGGTATGAATGCTGTTGCAGATGATTATGAAGAAGTTGTTAACAATAGTGGTAATTTAGGTAAAGTAGAATCTACTTCCAATGTTACTTTGGAAGAGGAAGAAGAGTTTTTTGATGCTTTAGAGGAACAAGATTGGTTAATTAGTAATATCACACAGAAATCTACTGACACTTCGGAAGGACAAGAGCCGTTAGCTAATTTTAACGTTCCACTCAGTATATTTCATTATAAAGATTATAACTCTGATTTTTTTACTTCTTGGTATAACGTATCAAGTAGAATATTTAAAGAGATAAACCAAGCTTGCCCGGAGAAAAAAGTATTAAATTTAGCACTATCGGTTTTAATGTTTCCTTATATAGTTTTTACTGCGTTAGGATTAGCCGTATATAATAAATTAAAAACAAATGATAAGACACAAATCAGCTCAGAGGAAAATAAAACAAAAAAAGTAAGTGAAAGTACAACAAAAAGATTAGCATATGGTGTTCTTGCTGCAGTAGCGATTCTTGTTAGTATACCTATACTTCTACTCTTGCTTATTCCTGCAACACCCGCCTTAGCTACTTTTTATCTTTTAAATAGAAAATTATCTCATTCTTTGATTGATGTTCTTAAAGTGAGTAGTGGGTCATATCAGAAAAAACACCAAAATATTGAGGTATCTTTTCGTGAAATAGATGCTGGTAAGTCAGACATTAAGTGGGATATGGAAGTTAAGTTTCCACCGCAATTTAAACAACTACTTAGAGATTTATACGAAGATCCAGAACACAATGCTGTACTAAAATTGTCAGCTAATATCCACTTAAAAAACGGTCTCGTGCCTTTGCGTGATGAGATCAGGAGTGTGCTTGCAACTTCAATTCAAGGATTCGCGAAAACTATGGAAGAGCTGATAAAGCTAGAAAAGAAAGATATTACATACGATAAGCTGAAGGAGTTGTTGAACGAATTCAGACTGGAAGTGGTGAATAGTGTAGGTCCTAAGTTGACGAGTCACTTAATACAAAATGCTTATCAAGTTGCCTTTATACAAGCAATTAAATTTGCACAAGAAAGAAAAGGAGATTTTTCAGAAGATGTGCTAAGAGATATATTAGTGAAACAAGAGTTGGAGAGCCAAGGTAAGGAATTACCAAGCAAAGAAACAGCAGAAGCTTCACGTAAAGCTGAAGAGATGATAAAAGAGTTAGAAAGAATGGGAGAAGAAAGGTATGGGAAGATACGTGAAGAATTAAAAGAGATATACGAAAATAGAAAGAATAGTGGCCTGAAAGATGATGCCTTAAAAAGGAAGTTAGAAGACCTTTTTAAATTTGAATATAATGATCAGAAGGTTGAGCAAAAGCTAATAGAATCAAGAATAAGAAAAGCTAAAGTTGTGTTAAATCAATCAGATTTAACAATTGATATAAGACAAAGTTTACTTGATGAATTCTATAATTTAAATGTGAATGTGTGTTCTCATCACGAAGTAAATCTCTTGCTAGAAAAAATGCATTCAGAAATAACAAAATGTGGAATTCAAGGGTTATTTAAAGAGCAAGAGAAGAGTATAAAGAATATAGAAGATAATACTGGCATATTCAATGAAGAAGATGAAAAACGTCTAGTAAACAAGATTGTTTCCTATCGGAAGAAAATTGGAGAATGTTTAACGCAACCTGCGAAATTGAAGGAAATAATAGAAAAGCAGAATAAGAATTTGGATGTTAAGAAAAATAGTAAAGAAAAGGAATCTTCAAGTATGGAGTTAATAGAGTTATGTTTGAAAAATAACCAAGAAATTCTGGAAGCATTAGAACAATTAGAGTTAAAAAAAGAAAGATTATTGATAAATGAAAAAGCAACAAATGATTACAGAGAAGAACTAGAATCTCGTGAAAAAATAAAATTTGCAATAATAGAAGATAAGTTGTTGGAGGTGCTTAAGCAAGAAACTTTTAATGAAAAAGAAATCAAGAAATTATTCGAGAAAGCAGAACTTGAGTACTGTTTAGCAGAAAGATGCATCAAATATCCTGTAATTAAAACAAAAGATAATATCAAACATTTTAGTCAAAATTTATTGTCTCCTTTGATAGATAGGTTGGTGGAAAATATAATAAATAATGTGCCAAAAAATGATAAGAGTTCACTTTTGCAACCTGTGAAATCTTTTTGGACATGTTGGGGGTATATTAAAACAGGCCTTGTCGTTGCAATACATGGGGATGAGAGTACAGAAGGAAAAGCGTTAGATGTAGCACACACCTCTTATAAGGAAGGAGAGACATTTCTTCAACATTTCGAGTCAAGTTATGAGAAAGCTGGGGCTTTTTTAGGTGATTTATTTTCTGATGAAGGAGAAACATTTAAAAATGATGTATGGCCTAAAATAGAAGAGCATTTGCATGGAATGTGGGATAGATTTTTTAAGGATGTTGAATTCACGTTGGTTAAGAGTAGATTAGATGAGGTAAGCTTGGCACAGCAAGGATCTGTTCAGCAGAGTGGCAAAATAAGGTAGACGAGAAAAGACAACTATAGGAACAAATGGGTGTCATGCCAGTGCGTGACACTGGCATCCAGTCCTTTCGCGCAGTTCCATCAAAAACGTTGTAAAGGCTTTCGTGTTTACCAACTTAGTGCCCAATCTGGATCCCAGTGTCAAGCACTGGGATGACAAGAAAGGGAGCACTGGAATTTTTGTTTCAATATTTGTATATTAGCCATGCATCTGAACAGATACACAGCAAGAAACTATGATTGTGGCTCAATGATGAGTTCTCAAAGTTCCTCCGGTATTTTCATATACTAAATTAACTATAGCACTTGATTCTTTTTGGATCTCTTTTTCAGTTAAAGTGTGGATTGGAGAGCAGAAAGTAACTGACAATGCTATAGACATCTTATTCGGTTCTATATTATTTCCATGGTATACGTCAAATACTAAAACTTCTGTGATGAGCTCTGAGCTTTTTTTTACCACATTGATTATGTTACCTACTTTCACATCCTTATTTACAATAAATGCAAAATCACGTTTTACACTTTGGTATTTATAGTCGATAAATTTCTTTCTACTTGCAGGTAAATTTTCAATATTTTCTAGTATTACCTCAAAACCTACAACTTTTTGCTTGATATCAAAAAAATCCAGTATACTCGGATGCAGTTCTCCAAAATAACCTGCTACTTTATTCTTAAAAGAGAGAGTGCCTGACTTTCTTGGGTGGTAATATTCTTTTTCTGCTCTTTCTATCGTTAAATTATCACAATTGACGTTAAAAAACTCCAAAGCTGCTATGCAATCAGCCTTTGCGTCAAAAACATCTACTTTCCTATCAGTATTATAATGGTTTCTCGGCAAATTATTTCCTGTTCTTATTCCACTTAAAACATGTTTAGACTGAGCTCCACCATCGTAAATCGGCCCAATTTCGAAGATTGCAAGATCAGATATTCCATGGGCAATATTATCAGCAGTGACTTGCAATAAATTTGGTATGATACTTGGTCTCATTATATTGAAGTTGTTATTAAATGGGTTATCGATGATAAATAACTTATTCGAGTAACCAAATTTTTCAGCTGTTGATTCACTCATAAACGACCAGGTTAGCACTTCATGAAACCCTCTGTTTGTCATCAAAATACGCAAATTGTCGTATGTACTATCTACTTCTTCAACATTATTTGGTAGTGGTTCTTCTTTTATTTTGTCATAGCCGTATATCCTTGTTACTTCTTCAATTAGGTCAGCAGGTATTGTCACGTCCGATCTCCAGCTTGGTACTTGTACATTCCAACTGCCTTCGGTTTTTTTATCAATACTAAACCCTAGTTTCGTTAAGATATCGAACACTTCATCAGGCGATACAGACACACTTCCAAACTTGTTCACATCCTGATAATCAAAGCTCACCTTGGTGTCAGTCCTATCTAAGCTGCCAGCAGACACTACGCTTGAGGTTTCTCCACCACATAAGTCCAAAATCATTTTAGCTGCAAGATTGAGTCCCTCAAGGGTAAATCCAGGATCAACTGAACGTGCAAATCTGTAACTAGCGTCTGTGGAGATATTCATCTGCCTTGCAGATTTAGCGATAGATATAGGGTCAAACCAAGCAGACTCTAAAAAGATATCAGTAGTTTCAAGAGTACATTCACTGCACTTACCACCCATAATTCCAGCAACTCCATGAATATTTTTATCACCTGCAATAACGCTTGTGTCCGTGTTTAATAAGTATTCTTTACCGTTCAAACCAGCAAATTTTTCTCCGTCATTTGCTTTGCGTACTGTGAGCTCTCCTTCTATTTTTTTTGCATCATACGCGTGCATTGGGCGGCTGAAAGATATCATAATATAGTTCGTGATATCAACTATTGCAGAAATGGAGCGCATTCCTATCGATTCCAGCCTATCTTTTAACCATTTTGGGCTTTCTTGATTTTTTACATTGGCGATGTATATTCCACTAATAAAACTTTCCCCGTCAGTAACTTCAACATCGATTGGTGAATTTATGGAGCTGGTAAGTTGTGGAATGCTTAAAGTCTTTAATGTCCCAATTCCAGTTGCAGCAAGGTCGCGAGCTATTCCATAAATGCCTAAGCAATCTCCACGGTTTGGAGTAACATTTATATCAATTACAGGGTCACAATTGAAAAATTTATCCCCTATTTTATAATCATCAGAAAGCTCGATTATTCCTTCACTTTTCTCTTGAACCAGCGCAAGTTCAGAAGCAGAGCAGAGCATCCCTTCACTTAGCACTCCTCGTATTTTTGTGGGCTTGATTGTGAAATCACTTTCTGGCAATGTGCTACCAAGAGATGCAAGCACAGTTTTCATACCTTCTCTAACATTGTTTGCTCCGCAAACTATTTGTAGAATTTTACTCCCATCATTTACTTTACATAATTTTAATTTATCAGCATTTGGATGCTGTATCACCTCTAATACTTCTGCAACAACAAACCCAGCTAATTTGGCATTATCAATAATATCTTCTACTTCTAACCCTATATGAGTTAATTTATCGGTAATTTCTTCTAAACTAGCATTGGTTTCTAAATACTCCAGTAACCAAGATAACGTGAATTTCATCGATCTAACAAGAAACAAAAAAGTTATTGTAATATAAAATGCGGTGCTTTTAAAGTTTGTTGTAGTAAATGGCTCCCATATTGCAAGAAACAATAAAAAAGCCTACTTACGTAATTATATACCTTTCTTAAGAGAAAGTATCTTTTCCATATCACCTTCTAAGTTTACTTCCATGAAATACTGAAGATTAACCTTATGGTCATCATGGTGAAAATGACAAACATAGCCGCCAACGGTTAGTGGTCCTAACGTGTTATGATTTTCATCTAATACTTGACCTATCATTCCATAACCACCGGTATTCTCATCAAAATAACCGTCAGTGAATCTAATATATCCACTACCAAATTCTTGCTCTAAGTTTAAAGGATGATTAGTGTTAATAAAATCTATTTCGTTCATAATAATACCTCACTAAAAATTAAATTATAATTAAAATAAGATGTTAAGTCAAGATATTGAATAATTTAATAAGATTGGTAAATTTTAAAACACAGCGCTGGCTATAATTGGCATTCTAATTACATATTTTGTTAACATGCTAATGCTATAATGATACAGAGCCCCACATAATCTTAACCCTTGACTTTGTCCTATAAAATTCATACTTTATTTACTGTTGATAATTCAGATTAAAATGGCATTAAATCCGCTGGAGCAGTTTAAAGTATATACGGTAATAGAGTTACCTAGGTTATTTGGGTATGACGTAAGCTTTACCAATTCATCTTTTTTCACGATGATTTCGGTGATATTGGTGATACTCTTTTTGCTTTTTGGAATAAAGAAGGGGTCAGTAATACCAGGATATTTGCAAGCTGCAGTTGAATATGTATATGATTTTGTTGTTTCAATAATAGAAAATAACACTGGAAGCAAAGGCTTGCAGCACATTCCATTGATATTCACAGTATTTATTTTCATTTTATCATGTAATTTGGTTGGTATTCTTCCTTATAGTTTCACGGTCACAAGTCATGTGATAGTCACCTTCGCTTTATCGATGGTAGTTTTTACTTATATAACGATTGTTGGATTTAAAGAAAGGGGAGTAGAATTTTTACGCATATTGCTACCAAAAGGAACTCCTTTGTGGCTTGCACCCATGATGATTTTTATTGAGTTATTTGCTTACCTGGCAAGGCCTATAAGCTTATCAATAAGGCTTGCTGCAAACATGATTGCAGGTCATACAATTATCAAAGTAATAGCAGGGTTTATCGTAAACATGAACGTGGTTCTAACCCCTATACCATTTTTATTTATAATCGCATTAATAGGGTTTGAAGTGTTTGTTGCAATTCTACAAGCTTATATATTCACCTCTTTAACATGTGTATATTTATCAGATGCAGTAAAATAATTGACTTCCCTACAGGATATTTTATAATTAATACTGTAAAGAAATAGTTAAAGGTAATATATGGATTTAGAAGCTTTAAAATTTGTAGCGATTGGTTTTTCTATATTTGGAATGCTCGGAGCAGCTTTGGGTGTGGCAAATATATTTTCTACTATGTTAAATGGGCTTGCAAGAAACCCTGAATCAGAAGATAAAATGAAAAAATATGTCTATACAGGAGCAGCTTTAGTTGAAGCAATGGGATTATTTGCGTTTCTACTTGCGCTATTGTTAATATTTGTTGCTTGACATATGCCACAACTTGATGTTTCAACTTTCTTTTCTCAAGTTTTTTGGTTTTTAATTTTTTTCTCTTCACTTTTTTTCGTAGTAAGTTGTTTATTTTTGCCAAAGTTAGATGAAATAATAAGCACTAGAAGTAAAGAAGTATTGGATTCTTTTAGTAGTTCTGTTCATCTTTTAAGACTTACGGAAGATCAGATTGCCAAGTATAATGCCGCTTTAAACCAAGCTAGAATACAGGCAAAAAGGATCATAGATGATGCACTTGCTCAGGTAGAAGAAATGAGAGCTAATGTTAAGAGTATATTAGAAGAGGAAGACAAAAAAAAGAGCAAGCTTATTGAAGAAAAAGTGGCAGAATTTAAATCTGAATATACTGATCAGTTAAAACAAATGGCTACTAGTATTGCTTTAATTTATTATACTAAATTGACTAATTCTGAAATTGAAGAGAAATTTATTGCTGACTTGGTGTCCAAAGAGTTTTAGGAGTTTTTATGTCTGCATCACTGATTATCGGTCTTGCCTTCTTGGTAGGCCTTGTTCTTTCGTATAAATTGCTGAAGAAAGTGATAAAAAATGCGCTTAACAATAAGCGTAACAAAAGCAGATTTTCAAGTGAAGAAACTGAAAAATTCAGAAAAGATATGTTAGAGTATTACAAAAAATCTTCTGAAAAATACAAAAAATTAGATGCAGAAGTTAATAAAATGATGAATGAAGCACTTGATAAAGCTAATAGTATCATTAAGCACAATAGACAGCAGCTGGATCAGACGTTAGATGACAATGCCCATTCTAATTTGAAGAAAGTCACTGACCAAGTTGAAAAAGCTCTTGGAGATTTACAGGCTAACACAACAAATATAGCTGCTGATGCTGTAAAAAAAATAATGCATGAACGTAAAGATGATAAGCGTAGTAGCGAGGTCATATCTTCATTTTCACGTAACTTAAATAAAAAATTGCATTAGGTTTAATGCAACAATTGCCTATACTTCAAGCTGATAATGTAGAAAAAATTAAGTTTGATTCTAGTTTGTGCAAAGAGCCAGAGAAACTTTTTTACTATAAATTTAATATAATTCCTTGGCAAAAATTAAATGATACTACTTTTTTTATGGTTGAAGACACAAGCCGAGATGTCAACCGTTGGGTCGAAGCTCATTACGGTATTGACTATGTATTAATAAAAGTGGATAGCGAACAGATTTTAAATCTTCTTAACTCGCACTTTGGTATTTCAGAATTTGCAAGCAACTACTTATATTACAAGAATCCTAATTTTTCAGCTAAAAGCATTAAACTAAGCTCAATATTTTTTGCTTCTTTCTTTATTGTAACTTCAATTTTAACACTAACAGAGAAATATACATATTTTGCTTTGATGTTGATATTTATAATCGGCTGTTCTAGTTATTTATTCAAGTTTATAGCTACAATTTTTAACTTATGTGAAACCTCCAACCAAAAAGTGGATTATAGTAAGCTGAATGAAGAAGATTTTCCTATATATACTATTTTATTGCCTGCTTTTAAAGAAAGTGCAGTGATAGAGCAATTGATCGAAAGCATTGAAAGTTTGGATTATCCAAAATCAAAATTAGATGTGAAGCTTCAGGTAGAAAGTGATGACCAGGAAACGCTAGCAGCTATAGAAAAGTATACTTTACCGGAGTATTTTGAAGTAATAAAAGTGCCTCATTCTTTGCCTAGAACAAAAGCCAAGTCATGCAATTATGCTATGAGCTTTGCTAGAGGAAAGTATGCAGTAATATATGATGCGGATGATAAACCAGACCCATTGCAGTTAAAAAAAGCACTGATTGAATTTAATAAGGGCGACGATAAGTTAGCCTGTGTACAGGCGAAATTAAATTACTATAATTGTGATTATAATTTTCTCACAAAATCCTTTTCTCTGGAGTATATGAACTGGTTTCAATACTTATTGCCTGGATTCCAAAAAATGAACATGCCAATGCCTTTGGGTGGTAGCAGTAATCATTTTTCAGTAAAAATTCTAAAAAAAGTGTTTTTCTGGGATGCTTATAGTGTTACCGAAGATGCTGACCTCGGTTTGAGACTTGCGCAAATGGGCTATAAAACCAGGATGATTGACTCAGAAACATTGGAAGAGTCACCAATTGCTGTATTTGCTTGGATTAAGCAAAGAGCGCGCTGGATCAAAGGCTATATGCAAACTTATATTGTTCATTTAAAAAATATAAAGTCACTTTATAAACACACTGGATTTAAGGGAATTTTGCTATTGAATCTTTTTGTTGGCTCTGCAGCTTTTATATTTTTTACTACTCCATTTTTACTGCTTTCATTGGTATTAACTAAAGTTTTAAATGAATTATTTTTGTACTACTTTTTAGTGGTATACGTTACTAACCTGATTCTTTTGGTAATAGCTGTCAAACAGCAAAAGATGCCTTTTTATTTTTATATAGTATCGATATTTTTTCCGGTCTATAGTCTGCTACATAGTGTTGCAGCTTTTCTTGCCTTGTGGGAATTTATTCTTTACCCTGAGCGATGGAACAAAACTCAGCATGGTTTATGGAATCAAAACCTGTAGCTATTTGGCTTTTTCTCTGCTGTATCATGGTAATTCTCATGGTGGGGATTGGTGGATTTACCAGACTTTCAAAAGCAGGATTGTCAATCACGGAGTGGAAACCCATTACTGGAACATTACCACCACTGAGTGAACAAGACTGGCTACAAGAAAAATTAAAATACGAAGCTACACCTGAATATAAAGCACTTAACTATGGTATGAGTATAGAGGAGTTTCGCGCTATATACTTAATAGAATATGTACACAGATTGGTTGCAAGACTAACAGGTTTAGTTTTTGTCCTGCCATTTATATATTTTACATTAAGAAGAAAAATATCTAAAAAGGTAGTAATAAGGCTATTGATAGTCTTATTATTTGGAGCGCTGCAAGCTTTTGCTGGTTGGTATATGGTAAAAAGCGGCTTGGTAGCCAAGCCTCATGTTAGCCACTATAGGCTCGCACTTCACTTATTATTAGCATTAGTTATTTTTGCACTATTATCGTATCAATTTTTTGATTATCAGCCAGCGTCACGTACGCAACTGCACGAACATTGCGATATAAGAGTAACTTTCACCAAGAAAGATGTCATCCCAGTGCGTGACACTGAGATGACAGGATTTCAATCTACTAACAGTAGTATATATTACACAATACTTATTCTGATTCTAATTGTAATACAAATAATTTTCGGTGCGTTTGTTGCGGGATTAAATGCTGGTTTAATTTACAATACCTTTCCACTAATGGACGGACAAATCGTTCCAGAAGATTTATTTTTCTTACACCCTATATGGCTGAATATCTTTGAGAACAGAGTGACAGTGCAATTTATACATCGAGCACTGGCATTGCTAATACTAGCTTTGGTAGTAATACTCACAGTAAAAAATGCTAGCGTAAAACCGGTATATATTATGCTGCTCTCCGTTATCATTCAGATCATTTTGGGTGTAATTACTCTATTATTGCATATACCAATAGCCATTGCCATAGCTCATCAAGTGTTTTCATTTATCTTGTTTGGGTCAAGTTTATACTTCTTGTGTTATTTAAGAAAGCAGAGCTAATACTACATCACCAATCTGCACATTTTTTCCTTCTTGAACGGGAATATTTTTTATCACCATTGCTGCTTCAGCACATATAATATTTTCCATTTTCATTGCCTCCACCACAAATAAAGGTTGTCCTATTTCCACCTGATCTCCTGTATTTACGTGCAACTTAACTAATAAGCCAGATATTGGGGATTTTACAGCATCTACTGAAATCCCTTCTGTTTCATTATTTAGCATTAACTTACTTAATTCAGCTACATGAGGTTTAAATATACAACACTCAGCTTTCATGCCTGCATGTCTTATGAAGTATTTGCTGCCTTGTTTTTCTACTTTAAGTGTTATATCGGTATCATCGTTAATCGTGATGTTTAGCAACCTATAACTTGATTTCCACTTGCCTACTACAGAGTATGTATTGTGGTTATATACTGTTGTTAATATATTATCTTGGTACTTTGCGTTTACAGAGTACTTATTGTCATTTATTACAACTACAAGCGTTTCATTCACTGCTTTATGATGGTACTTTTCTTCGTTTTCTAAATAAACATATAACGAAACAAAAATAAATACTTTTATATATTCTTCTGTAACAAAATCGCCGTGAAACCCACTAGGGTAATGGTCTGGAATGAATCTCGTGTGGAGCTTTGCTGCAATAAAATTTGGGTGATGGGAGATGGATTCTAGAAATTCTATATTATTTGTTACTCCTTCTATATAACATTCAGACAATGCTTTTTGCATTCTGCTGATCGCTTCTACTCTATCTTTTCCATATGTTATCACTTTTGCAATCATTGAGTCATAGAATGTGCTAATTTCTGAACCTGCGGCAACTCCATCATCTATTCTTATATAATCATTTCCATTGGGTTGGTCGTAATATTTTATTCTTCCACTGGAGGGGAAAAATTTCTTCGATGGGTCTTCAGCGCAAATTCTACTTTCTATTGCAGAACCAGTAAGTTTAATATCATCCTGATTGAATCTCAATTTTTCTCCACAGGAAGTTCTAATCATTTCTTCTACTATGTCTATTCCAGTTATAAATTCTGTTACTGGATGCTCAACTTGTAATCTCGTATTTACCTCAAGAAAATAGAAGTTTTGGTCTTTATCTACAACAAACTCAACAGTACCTGCTGAAAAATAGCCAACTTGCTTTGCTAAAGAAACACATTGGGCATACATTTTTTGTCTTACTTCTTCACTAATGAATGGACTTGGCGTTTCTTCTATTATTTTCTGATTATTCCTTTGTATCGAGCATTCTCTTTCTCCAAGACAAACTATATTGCCATATTTATCTGCTATGATTTGTATTTCAATATGTCTTGGTAACTCTATATATTTCTCTATAAAGATACTGCCATCCTTAAAACTTTTCTCTGCTTCATTTGTTGCTGATGTGAACGCTAGTTCAATTTCTTTTTTGGAATTTACAATTCGCATTCCTTTGCCACCACCACCTGATGCAGCTTTGAGCATAACGGGAAAACCGACCTCTTCAGCAACTTGAGCTGCGTGGGCAGCATCGCTGATCTTACCCATATATCCTGGCACTACATTCACTCCAGCTTTTTTTGCCGCTTCTTTTGCTGTTATTTTGTTGGCTGTAACTTCTATTGTTTCTGCACTGGGGCCGATGAAGTCTATATTATGTTTTTGAAGAGCACGTGGAAAATCTGGATTTTCTGCTAAAAAACCATAGCCAGGATGAACTGCCTCAGCACCTGTTTCAACTGCTACCTCACATATTTTTTCAATGTTTAAATAACTGAGACAAGATGGCGAAGGGCCAATGTACCTTGACTCATCTGCTTGTCTTACATGCACAGAATTTACATCTGCATCCGAATATACGCATACACAAGATATACCCATCTTATGGGCAGTTCTGATAATCCTGCAGGCAATTTCCCCTCTGTTTGCTATTAAAATCTTACTGTACTTCTTTTCCGTCATCTTATGAGTATACTTTCTTAAGTTAAGAAAGTAAATTTCTATATCATTGCCTGCAAGTAATTTTAATCTTCATGCTGGAGCTAAACCACCTGAACTCTGCATAACATTAACTTCCGCTAAAGTGCTTTCGTTATGCAAGGCATGTATCTCGTTACATGCCTTAACTGACAGGTATGTGACTCCGCCAGAAGCTATTGCAACCATCGAGCTTAGTGCAAAAGTCTGAGAAGATAGATACAGAAAATATAAAGATAAGCACAAGGCAGCAATACACGCTATAGCCCCTACTATATATAAACACAGGTGAAACTTCTGGTTACATATAAAGCTGTCTTTTATGCCTGCGATTTGCTTAATTTCTTTCTGTTGTGCAGCATTTAAGTAATAAAGAGGAGTTTCCCTCTTCTTATTAAAAGCATAGCCTTTACTGCAGAGCGCATCTTTAATATATTTTTTATTACATTTGAGTTCCTCTTTCAATCTGCTTACTTCTTTCCGATCTCCAGCTTCTTCTGCTTTCGTAATTTTGTTATCAGCTTCCGTCTCTAAGTCATTCACAATCTCTTGTACTGCAGGCAGCAAAATTCCACTTCTTGCTGCTTCATGAAATGGATTATCTCCATATTCATTATGCGCAGTTACAGAAGCAATGTTCTTCTTACAAATGTCTACAAATTTACCTTTGTTTTGTATTCTTGCAGCTAAATGCAGGAGATTATCTGCCTGTACTCTTTGTTTTGTTTTATCAAAAGGGCCGGTGTAACGCCAATTGATATTAGCTTCATTATCTGAAAGCAATTTTGCTATATCTACAAGTCCATCCATAACTCACCTCGCTATATTCAACCAATACTAAATTATACAACACAATTTATGAAAAATAAATAAAATTTTATCTCTCAGAATAAATAAATTCTAAATTGTTACAAACATAAATTTTAGCTATCATCATTTATATTACTGTAACGGACAAATATGCCAGGTATAGTCACGAGATTCGCTCCATCACCCACAGGGTTTTTGCATATTGGAGGGGCCCGCACTGCGTTATTTAATTGGCTCTATGCAAAGCATCATGGTGGCAAGTTTTTGCTGAGAATTGAAGACACCGACAGAAAACGTTCAACGCAAGAAGCAATTGATGCAATTATAGAAGGGCTAAGATGGCTCGGTATGAGCTATGATGGGGAAATAGTATATCAGTCAAAAAGAATAGAGCGGCACATTGAAGTAGCAAACCTTTTAGTTGAGAGGGGTAGGGCGTATCACTGTTATTGCCCTGAAGATGAAGTTACAGAAAAGAAGACAAAAGCAAGAGAAGAAGGAAAAATATACAAGCATAAATGTACTAGTGTGACATCAAACGTAAAGCCTGTTGTCCGCTTTAAAGTGCCAGACTCGCAAGAGATCGTCATTGATGATAAAATATACGGCCAAATCAAAGTAAATAGCGAGCAGCTTGATGATATAGTGATCTTACGCTCTGACAACACTCCAACATATATTTTTGCCGTGGTAGTTGACGATCATGATGCTGGAATAACCGATATTATACGTGGTTCTGACCATCTCACTAATACCTTTAAACAGTTGCTAATATACCAGGCTCTTGATTTTGACATTCCACGTTTTGCACATGTGCCGCTTATTCATGGGGAAGATGGAAATAAGCTATCCAAAAGGCACGGTGCAACAAGTGTTTGCGACTACGAGAAAATGGGAATATTGCCAAAAGCGATGCGTAATTACCTACTGAGGCTTGGTTGGAGCCATGGTAATGATGAGATTATTAGCGATGAGCAAGCAATAGAGTGGTTTAATTTAGAAAGCATTGGTCGTTCACCTGCACGGCTCGATTTCAAAAAACTGGAGCATTTGAATAACCACTATATTAGTAATATGAGCAATGAAGATATTCTGGCTCTAATACTTGGAGAAAATACTCTAACTGACAAGAAAAAGAACTATTTATTACAGGGGCTAACGGAACTAAAAAAAAGAGCAAATTACCTGGCTGAACTGCTGGATTTAGCACAGTTTTATATAAGAGATCCGCCGCTTGATTTAAGTGAAGAGGCTGAGCAAATTGTCAAATCTAACCTCGATATAATCAAGTTACTCGCGTCATTTCTGTCAAAGATCGGTGATGAAGACTGGAATAAGGGTTTTTTATCTTCTCAGATCAAGGAATTTGCAAAATTGCACGATATGAAAATAAGCGATGTATACCACTCATTACGTGCTCCCATAACCGGAGTAATGGATGCACCTGGAATCATCGATATCATGGTGATTCTTGGTAAAGACGAGTGTATAAGAAGGTTACAAGCAATTTAAATGAAATAAGAAAATTTCTTGACAAGCTTTGCCAGCCCCTTTATCATGACAGTGAAGCTATTGTATTTGCTTTCGCCAATCTGCAGATTAAAAGGTAAGGATTACTTAATGTATCGGCGTCTTATGTTCAATTTTTTGCAGTATATAGATACTGTATGTCTTTACAAAACTTCATCTACATCTAGATTTTTATCTAAATAAGCTGAACGCGCTTACAAAGCGTTACAAGACATCAAAAAATGCCAATACTCGACAAAGATAGTAAAAGACTAGCTAACTCGGGGATTCTTTGTCTTTTTTTCTGCTTGGTAAATTTCTTAAACATTTGCAGCGTAGGTTAGTTGCAATTAAAAGCAGCTGAATTTCGCTTGTCAAGCGTTTAAAACATAAAAAACGCCAATATTTTAAAGCGGATAATAACCACGGGGCTTCTTTTGCCTTTTTTTTCGTTTGGTAAATTTCTTAATATTTACAGCTAAACGACAACCGTCATCCCGCAGCGGGATCTATGCTTTGAGATACCGCGAATGAATCCATAACTGTACGAACATTGTGATTTTGGCCCATCAGGAGGGTGTCATCCCAGTGCTTGACACTGGGATGGCTTTGTTGCATAGCAACCGAAAAAATCTGGTGGCTACTGACAAAATTCATTATAAATAACCATTTAACTGTTGAAGAAAAAATATGCCACAGAAAATGAAAGTCAGTAACCAAAACGAATATAACAAATTCCTTGAAAAAAGGGGAAATATTTTTCGTTACATCGATGAAGCTATCGAAAATTGGTATGAAAATAGTCCAAAAATGCAGGGCGGCAACTATATTTACAGTGATAAAGTCGTAATTTTGGTGCATATAATTGTCAATCTTTTTAGAATTGGTTTAAGACAAACGGTGGGGTTTATAAAAGGATATCTGCAACAAATAGGAAAAAAATTGGCAGTTATCAGCTATTCACAAGCATCAAGAAGGTTTAAAAAACTTAATATTAAGATAAATGATTGCAGGGTTGATAAAAGCAACATGGAAAATATTGAAATTATCATAGATAGCACAAGTATCAGCATTTACAGTAACACTCCTGGCCACAGTAAGGAAAACAGTGCAGATAGAAAGTACCGAAGCTACGAGCAAGTAAGAAAGTTACATGTTATGTTAAGTGTGAATAGTAAAAAAGCTATAGCTGCAAGATACAGTAATGGCGTCTACTCTGACCACTATGGAGCTTGCGATTTGCTTGAAGAAGTTAATTTTCAGCACAAAATTATATGCAGATAGGGCATACGATAGGCACAAACTTTATAAATTGTGTAAGAAATACGATATAAAGACAAAAGTTCTACCAAAAAAGGATGCAGCAGAACATTCAAAAATAGATTATATGTCTGACAGAAATGCTGCTATTAGGTTAATAAAATTATATGGACAAGATGGTGTAAAAGAGTGGAAAAAGGAAGCAATTTATGGAAAGAGATCTTACATAGAAGGATTTTTCTCAAGGTTGAAGCAAGTATTTGGATTTAGCTTTAGGAATAAATCTGAAGTAAATCGTGAAAAAGAATTACTAATTAAGTGCTATTTGCTCAACAAATTCACTGATATTGGTATGGCTAAATTTGAAATCATTACATAAATTTGTCGTAAACCATCACTGCTTAAGGTGCTATGCAACAAAGCCCACTGGGATCCAGAAAACCTAACTTTAAATAAGTGGCTGCATAATAAAGACTGGATTCCAGTGTCAAGCACTGGAATGACACCATCACAGAGTGAACCAGTGTCAGCTACTTGAATTTGCCACCTGCTAATTACAATGTTCGTACAGCTTTGTGTCAAGCACTGGGATGACAGCTAGCCTGATAACCGTCATCCCGCAGCGGGATCTATGCTTTGAGATACCGCGAATGAATCCATAACTGTACGAACATTGTGATTTTGGCCCATCAGGAGGGTGTCATCCCAGTGCTTGACACTGGGATCCAGAAAACCTAACTTTAAATAAGTGGCTGCATAATAAAGACTGGATTCCAGTGTCAAGCACTGGAATGACACCATCACAGAGTGAACCAGTGTCAGCTACTTGAATTTGCCACCTGCTAATTACAATGTTCGTACAGCTTTGTGTCAAGCACTGGGATGACAGCTAGCCTGACAACCGTCATCCCGCAGCGGGATCTATGCTTTGAGATACCGCGAATGAATCCATAACTGTACGAACATTGTGATTTTGGCCCATCAGGAGGGTGTCATCCCAGTGCTTGACACTGGGATCCAGTTTTCCATATAATCTCATCGAAAACGTTGTAACCACTTTCTATGCTAGTTTGCTTGTAAACAAGCAAACTTTCCTGGATCCCAGTGTCTGGGCACTGGGATGACACCATTCTTTTTCCTGGATTCCAAACTGGGATGACAGCTAGCCTGATAACCGTCATCCCGCAGCGGGATCTATGCTTTGAGATACCGCGAATGAATCCATAACTGTACGAACATTGTGATTTTGGCCCATCAGGAGGGTGTCATCCCAGTGCTTGACACTGGGATCCAGTTTTCCATATAATCTCATCGAAAACGTTGTAACCACTTTCTATGCTAGTTTGCTTGTAAACAAGCAAACTTTCCTGGATCCCAGTGTCTGGGCACTGGGATGACACCATTCTTTTTCCTGGATTCCAAACTGGGATGACAGCTAGCCTGACAATCGTCATCCCGCTGCTTGTTAGCGGGATCTAGAGATACCGTGACGGTATAGTAATTCGTCATTCCCCTACGTGTTAGCGGCTAAGATACCGCGAATGAATCGCGGTATGACGGTTCGCGGTGGTATAGCTATAGAAAACTTGTATAGATTTTTTCTACTTCTGTGATATCATAAGCCCGTAATGATAAAATAAGTAAATATGGATAAGTCAGCGTATGAGATCATAGAACATGAGTATGATGTGGTAGTAGTAGGTGCAGGTGGAGCAGGGCTCAGAGCAACGCTTGGGATGGCTGCAACTAATTTTTCAGTTGCCTGCATTTCTAAAATTTTCCCTACACGAAGTCATACAGTTGCAGCACAAGGCGGAATTAGTGCAGCTTTAGGTAATATCGGTGAAGACGATTGGCGCTGGCATGCATATGACACAATAAAAGGTTCAGACTGGCTTGGTGATCAAGATGCAATAGAATATATGTGTAAAAACGCTGCTAAAGCTGTTATTGAACTTGAAAATTTTGGCGTACCTTTTTCTCGTACAGAAGATGGCAAAATATACCAGCGCTCTTTTGGTGGAATGACAACTCACTTTGGTAAAGGAAAATCAGCTCAACGCACTTGTGCGGCAGCAGACAAAACTGGGCACGCAATCCTTCACACTCTATATCAGCAGTGTCTTAAATTCAACGCTGAGTTTTTTGTTGAATACTTTGTGATTGATTTAATTATGGATAGCGAAACATGCTGCGGAGTTCTTGCTTGGTCGCTATGCGACGGTACATTACATAGATTTCGTGCGCATAGAGTGGTGCTAGCAACAGGTGGATATGGACGTGTTTATTTCTCTGCAACAAGTGCGCATACCTGCACAGGTGATGGTAATGGCATGGTAGTAAGGGCTGGATTACCACTTGAAGATATGGAATTTGTACAATTTCATCCAACAGGAATATATGGCTCAGGGTGCTTGATGACAGAAGGGTGCCGTGGCGAAGGGGGATATCTCGTTAATTCTCAGGGCGAAAAGTTTATGGAACGTTACGCACCAAAAGCAAAAGATTTAGCTTCTCGTGATGTGGTAAGTCGCGCAATAACAATTGAAATTAGAGAGGGAAGGGGAGTTGGACCGAAAAAAGATTACATGTATTTAACTATAGCACATCTTGATCCGGAAGTAATAAAACTCAGATTGCCGGGCATTAGCGAAACCGCAAGAACTTTTGCTGGAGTTGATGTCACTAAAGATCCAATACCGGTCATTCCGACTGTTCACTATAACATGGGTGGCATTCCAACCAATTATTATGGAGAAGTGATCACGCTGAAGCAAGGTAAGGAAGAAGTGGTAGATGGACTATTTGCAATTGGAGAAGCTGCGTGTGTCTCTGTGCACGGTGCAAATCGACTTGGTTCTAACTCGCTTCTTGATCTTGTGGTTTTTGGCAGAGCTGCAGCGCTCAGAGCAAAAGAGAAACTAAAATCCTGTACACCACATAAAAAATTGAGCTCAGATTGTACAGATTGGATAATAGATAGGTTTAATAAAATGCGATTTGCTTCTGGGAAGCTCAAAGTAGCAAAAATACGCAGCGAAATGCAGCACACTATGCAAAAGTACGCATCAGTGTTCCGTGTTGCTGAAGTTTTAGAAGAAGGTAAAAAAGCTATAAAAAAGGTAGCAAAAATGATGCCTGATATTTCACTTGAGGATCGCAGTATGATGTGGAACAGTGATTTAGTTGAAGCGCTGGAGCTTGCTAACATGATCCCACAAGCGGTTATTACCATGGAATGCGCAGCCAATCGAAAGGAAAGCAGAGGTGCACATGCTCGTGAAGACTTTCCTGAACGTGATGACAAAAACTGGATGAAGCACACTATAGCGTGGCTTGAAGAAAAGAAAGGGCAAATTAACGTAAAAATTGACTACAAAAAAGTTGCTGAAAAAACTCTGAGCGGTGAGATTGATTTCATAGCGCCAGAGAAGAGGGTTTATTAGTCAGCCCATCTAGCTTATTTATGAATTGACGTAGTATTGATATATCGCTCATTTTGGTAGCTGGATTTTCTGCACATTCTGATTGATTTGATGATTTTTGCACCTCTTGCTCTTCTAAATCGTTGGACTTATTTTCTATATCTTTAACAGAGTTATTGCATTGTGTATCATTTTTTGGTGCGTTATCTTGAAGTGTAAGTTGCTTTTCTTCAGTAAACTTTCCTTTAATTTTTCCAAATCCTTCATAAATATTTTCTAAATTCAAGTAAATAAGATAACAAACTCCAATAACTGCTATAATAGATGAGGCAGTTGCAATTGTAATAATTCCTTGAGAAGCACTGAATATTGCTGCACAGGCTAAAGCAGCAAATACAAGCGTTGTCACTGCTTTACAAGCAACATTATTGATGTACTTCACAATATCGCGTGCTTTTAACTTCTTGCCAAAATTGCACTTCAGTTCAGTTCTCATATCATCTGGAATAAGCGCTCTACCCGTTGGTTTCTCTATTCCTTTTATAGTTTTATAATACTCTTTGCTCCATAATCTTTCGGGTAGTATTAACTGCTTTGGATCAACACCATTTTGCAATAATTTTACACAGAACTTGATCGTGTTATCACGGCTCTTAGGATTGACCAAATTATGTTTATCTTTTGTCGTCTTAGTAATTAACGCTACTTGTAGTGGTGTTCGTTCTTTTTCGTTAGTGGCGTTTGCAGCTTTACTAAATTTCTCTTTTTCCACCGAATTTAAAATCAACTCTAAACATGTAACTTTTTGTTCTCCTTTGAATGAAGCAATATAGTGCAGAGCATTTTTTTCATCTTTATCTTGCACAGTAATATCTGCACCATTTTGTAGAAATAACTCTAAGGCTTTATACCTCTTTGTTTTTTCAAATTTTCTATCTGTACATGATCGATCCTCATTCTTTTCTTTTATATGCTGAAGCAGCTGATGAAGAGGTGTTTGTTCTTCCTTGTTAGTAGTATTTACAGCATTACTAAATCCATCTTTATCTGAAATCAACTTCAAACATGCAACTTTTTGTTCTCCTTTGAATGAAGCAATATAGTGCAGAGCATTTTTTTCATCTTTATCTTGCACAGTAATATCTGCACCGTTTTTTAGCAATAGTTCTAGGGTTTCATACCTTTTAGTTTTTTCAAATTCCTTAAGTGATCGGTTCTCACTCTTCTCTTGTATGCGCTGGAGTACCAGATGGAGCGGTGTTTGCCCTTCTTTTTTATCATTTACAGCTTTTATAAATTGTTCTTTTTGGCCTGCTTCTAGCAATATATTGAGAAGTTCAAGTTTTTGTTTTGTTTCAGGTTTAACAATCAAGTGTAAAGCATTGTTACCATCTGTGTCTTTAAGGCTAATATCCGCCCCTTTTTCCAATAGTTCTTTAAAAAGTTTTTTATCACTATTTTTAATTACTGGATGTAATAGATAATTATCATTACTATCTGGAGTATTTATGGTATGTGGTATAATTTCTTTAATTTTTGCTTCTGTATTGATTCTTATTTCTGGCTTTAATTTAGATTTCTTTCCTTGCTCTGCTAATTTTTCTAAGAAATTACGATAGTATGTCTTTTGCTCTTCTTTTAAGTCTTGTAATTTTTTTGTAGATAATCCTAAATTATCAGAGCTGGCTCCATGCTCTAACAATTTTGTAAGAAACTTAAGTGTGTTATCGTTACTTCGAATTGTATTAGACTCATGTTTTTCTTTTGTTATCTTGTCAATTAGTGCCACCTGAAGAGGAGTTTTTTCGTCCTGATTTTCACTATCAACAAGTTGTGCTAAATCTTCCTCGGTGAACGTTTTTATTAGGGTACCTAGAAACTTGCATTTCTGTTTCTTTTCCAACGACGCGATAAGGTGTAAAATATTTTTCCCTTCTTCAGCTTTTATGCTGCTAATATCTGCGCAACCTTTTAGATATTTTTTAAATTTCCTGTTATTTCCATTTTTGATCGCTTTTAGTAATAGAGCATTGCTATTTGTTATTTCGTTGCTTTTCTCTACTTCTTGATCTTCATTTGCTGTATTAGGGTTACTGATTGAATGTTTCTCATAATCATCACCAGCATCGCTACTGTAGTCACTTTCAATTCCACTGTCCCTACGATCATTTTGGTTACAATATTTGCTATTATAAGTAATTTCTGAAATTGCTTGCTTTACTCGCTCTTTTGTTTCATTTGATATTTTTTTCGGTCGTTCTATTGCTTTATCTAGCACTGGAAGGAAGCATTGGACATAATACCTATAATATTTTTCTTGTTCTCTAAGTGATTCTTCTAATTTAGTTAATACTTCAGGACTAGCATCTTTCTCAAATAACCTTTTACACTTCTTGAGGGTTCCATCTTGACCTCTTGGTTTTTCACGCTTGTGTTCTTCTTTTTTTACCTTTCTCTCTATAGTGCAGTGCAATTGCTCGTCTTTTCTATCCTGCTCTCGCTCTTGCTTTTTATTTTTATCTATGCATTCACCTAATTTATCTGCATTAGTAGTTAGTGCAGTTATATCTATACCCATACTAAAACCTCAATATTAAAAGCTATTTAAGTTGTCAGCACTAAACTAACAACCAAGAAGTTTGACTTTTAATTTGAGCTAAACGTTGTATATGTGATCAAAATATAGGTGGAAAGGCAGAAAACTAGTTTCTATTAGAAAATCTGTTATCATAGTCAAATCCTCACTTGAACAGTTGCTACTATTTTAACCATTTAATCTTAAAAAATAATAAATATAGCTAAACTGCGAAACGTGCTATTGGCTAAAATAGGATAAGAAACTATAGCTGCAAATATCCAAATTGATGTTTTTATCAGTCTTCCAGACTTGGTTTTTCTTTTAGTTTTTTAAGTCTTTCTTTATTTAGTATGGAGCTTATCTCTTCTACACTTTTATCAATATCATCATTGATTATTACATAATCATATTTATCACGTTTGCTTATCTCTTTTTGAGCTTCGGCTAATCTGCGCTCTATTTCGCTTGCATCATCACTATTACGCTTTTGCAAACGCAACCTAAGCTCTTCCATTGAAGGGGGAAGTATAAAAACACTCACAACTTTTTTTCTCATGAGCTTGAATAAGTGAAATGCTCCTTGCCAATCTATGCTTAGTAAAACGCTTATTCCACTGCTCAGGTTTTGCTCTATAAAATCTCTTGGTATACCATAAAAATTCTCAAAAACTTTGGCGTATTCAAGCATTTGGCCAGCTTTGCATAACTCGTGAAATTTTTCTTCGGTAACGAAAAAATAGTCTTTTCCATTTATTTCGCCGGGGCGAGGCTTGCGCGTAGTCGTAGAAACAGACCTAACTAAATTAGTTGATCGCTCAAGTAATTTTGCTGATATGGTAGTTTTTCCAGCTCCAGAAGGGGAGGATAGAACCAATAATACGCCCTCACTTTTTACGGTCATTTTTCTTTGCATTTTTTAACATGGCACTTTTTGGATCAGAGTTTAAAAAGCTAGAACCTTCTAAATTAGAATTTGATAAGTTGGTGCCAATAAGAGAAGAATTATCAAAGACAGTATAGCGCAAATCGGCTTTTTCAAAATTTGCCTTATTCAAATTAACGTTTACAAACTTTGCTCTACTCAATGTTGAATTAGAAAAATCGGCATTTTCTAAATTCATATTCTTAAATTCAAAGTAAGAATAATTTACATTAAATTTTTCACCCTGTGATATTTTCTCTTGCAAATCTTTAATCGAAGTTATAGCATTTTCTGAACCTGCAAGTTTTTTCTGTCCTTTATTGTCAATCAAAATTGAATTATCAAATTTGCAACCTGTTAAGTGAGCATCAACAACTGAACTTTTATATATGCTTGAAGAGAGAAAAGACATATCACTAATTGTTGAATTACTCAAATTGCTAAGAAAAAAGCTAGTTTTCCTAAAGGCATTAGCGTGAAGCAAAGAAGATCTGAAATCGCTTTCAATAAAATTTGAATTAGTTACTTTTAAATTGGACCAGCTCGAATTATCAGCTAATAAATTAAAGAATGTTGAATTTTCTATTTCACTGGAATCAATATTATGGCGAGAAAGTGTACTGTTATAAACTTGAGAGTCTTGGATTTTTATCTTATACATTGAAGTTGTAGAAAGGTCTGAATCTTCTATCTTCGCAGAGGTGAATAGTGAATGGTCAAAAAATGAGCCATTCATGTTAGAATTTGCAACTTTAGTATTATGAAACTTTCCGTGACGAATGTCAGCATTAAAGACATTAACTTGATGCAGTTCACTAAAACTAAAATCAATATTGGATAAATCAGCATCCTGAAGATTTGTTTCAGAAGCATATGCATGTTTTATCTTGGAACCATTTAGTATAGATTGAACAAAACTTGAATTATCGTCATTCACATAGGAAATTTGTGTGTTGCTTAAATTAGTTTCGTCGAAGTTACTGTCAATTATGATAGAAGAATTAAGGCAGGCATCGGAAAGATTGCTACCTGTAAAGTCTGATTCTTTTAACTCTGCACCATATATGTTAGCATTTTTTAATGAAGAAAATTGTATCTTTAATTTATATGCATCCACTCCAAAGAAACTTGCATTATCAAGGTTGTTTTTCTGCATAACGGTATCGTTTATTTCACTATCACTAAAATTTACGTAGCTAACATTCGAGTTTAATAAGCTAGAAAAACTCATTTTCACATTCGAGAAATTAGTATGCACACCAATTACATTGTGCATACTTACTTTTTTGAGATCGGAACTGATAAAATCAGCATAACTAACATTAGACTGGTCAAATACGATATCTGTTAAATTTGCAGAAACAAATTTTGTAAAACTCAAATTTGTACCTTTTATTTTAATGCCATGTAAATTAGCATTGGAGAAATTAGCACCACGTAAATCAACATCAATGAAAGACACATCTGATAAATCGGTGTTAGAAAAATCAGCACCAATTAGACTTACTCCATCAAAAACAGATTTATTGAGATATAATTGACTAAAATTAGCTCCATTTAAGTTAGAACCAAAACCTTTCTTAAAATCTTCTGGCACGCCCTCTTTGTGGCACTGCACCAAAAATTCAGCAAAGTCTTTTTTGCTGTAAGATACATATTTTACATCATGCAGAGCGTTTAAAAAATCACTAATCGGATTTTTTTCATCATTTATTTCGTTTCCATAACATAAATGACCAACTAAAATTAATATCAAAAATCTAATCATCTTGCTTATCGCACTGTATTTCTTTCGTTTTCACAGCCCAATCGTACATTGCTGAGCTTTCTTTATTGTCTATTTTTCTATCCTCCAAAAGGTGTGGCATCATTTCGGCAATCGCATTTATTATCTTGACCTGCTTTTTTTCGATTGCTATATCAATTGGGGATTGAAAATTATTATTAACTACTCTAAGATCAGCACCTTGTAATAAGAGAAAGCGCACTATGTCTACCTCACCTTGTTTAACTGAATAAATGAGAGGAGTATCACCCAATTTATTTCTAAATCTTAGTATCTCTTGAATTGTTAATCCAATTTTTTCTAGCTTACTTATTACTCCTCTTAAGCAAGTTAAGTTGTTCTTCTTAATGCAGTAAAAAAATTGTTTACTGTAATCGTCAATAAATATAGTTGTAGGAAGATGCTCATTAAGGCTATCATATTGTCGTTTATATATTGACTTGCTTTGTATATCTTTATGACCCCATTCTTTTATTGGTTCTCTGTTTAGCTTTGTCCATTTTTGTAAATTTTTCTTTTCACTTTGCTCTTCTTCATCTTTTTTAGTTATAGGTTTTACTCTATTGCGGTCCTTGGAATTACTGTTTGTTTCTTTCACTTTTTTTTCTTCAGACTGATTCTCTACTTTTTCTTTTTTTCCCTCTAATAATTGACTCGCATCACTTTTTGAAAGTTCATTATCTTTTATATCAATCTTCTGATCAGCTTGTAGATTTTTTTGCGGGTTAGCTGTATTCTCATTTAAATCAGCACTTAAAGGCAAAGGCTCTGGTTTCAAATCTTTATTCACTTCTTTATTGGCCACATTTGGTAAATTTTGAGCAAATTTGTCTGTGCTTCCTTCTAGCTGGTCATTTGGCAAATCTTTATCAATCCTTTCACCTTCACTTATAGTTTTTTCAACCACGAAAGCTTTGTTCTCGTTGTGTTGCAGTTTCTCTTTATCGGTAGTGCCGTCTAATCTTTTGCTCTCAGCCTCTTGTGTTTGTTTAGCATCGACGTTGCTTTTCAACTCATCTTTTTGATTTGTGCTGCTCAGTAAATCTTGCTTCCTTGCACCTACATTTTCGTTTTTATGAACTGATTCAATTTTCTTTTCTTCAAATTGCTCTACAGCAAACAGGATGGGTGATCCGAATACGACAGCTAATAATATAAAATATAAAATATTCTTCATAAATATCCCAAGCATAAGCTTAATTAAAATGATACTATAATCAAATGATTAATCTACAGTAAAAAATGCCTTAGGATTTAATTTATAAAAAAACAATAGATTTTTTGCACTTTAATTACTATAGGTTAAAAAGTTAAGACAAAAAATAAAAATGTGGGTTTTGTTTTGACTTTTTGTGTTAATTTTGCAGAATATTAAGATTATCATTTAAATAAAATACATGACGAAAGAGGATTGGGAAGCGGTAATTGGGCTTGAGGTGCACGCTCAAGTTTCTTCTAATACGAAGCTATTTTCTAGCTCATCAACGGAATTTGGTGCTGAGCATAACACTCAAGTTTCTCTAGTTGATGCAGCAATGCCAGGTACACTGCCAATACTAAATTATTACTGCATAGAGCAAGCAATACGCACCGGTCTTGCACTTTCTGCAGAAATTAATAAGTGTTCTTACTTTGATCGGAAAAATTATTTTTATCCCGATTTACCTCAAGGTTACCAGATAACCCAGTTTTTTGAGCCAATAGTTAAAAATGGTAGAGTATTTATCAACGACAATGAAAAGGAAATAAGAATCGCGAGAATTCATTTAGAGCAAGATGCAGGGAAGAGCGTTCATGAGGAAAGCAAAACTTATGTGGATTTAAATCGTGCAGGAGTTGCTTTAATGGAAATTGTTTCAGAACCAGATCTCCGTTCATCTGCGGAAGCTGCAGAATGCATGAAAAAATTGAGGCAGATTTTGCGTTACATTGGTTCATGTGATGGTGATATGGAAAAGGGATCACTTCGTTGTGATGCAAATGTTTCTGTCCGCCTAAAAGGCAGTAGCACATTTGGCACTCGTTGTGAGATAAAAAATCTGAACTCGATACGTTATATTGTGCAAGCTATAGACTATGAAATACAAAGACAAATTGAAATTTTAGAAAGTGGGGAAGAAATAAGTCAAGATACCTTATTGTTTGACGTTGCTTCGGGAAAAACAAAAGTGATGCGAAACAAAGAGGATGCAAGCGACTATAGATACTTCCCTGAGCCTGATTTATTACCTGTTGAGGTAAGCCAGGAGAAGATTGATTTAATTCAATCATCTTTGCCTGAGTTACCAGATCAAAAAAAGCTGCGATACATTGAGGAATTGGGTATCAACGAATACGATGCAAACGTCATTACTTCCGATAAGGCAACCGCTGATTACTTTGAGGAATTGATAAAAAAACATGATTCAAAGCTCGCGGTTACTTGGTTAACTGTAGAGCTTTTCGGTCGTTTGAATAAAGCAGGTATTGATATTGTGAGCTCTCCAATCAAAGCCAATGCCTTGTTGGAACTCTTAGATTTTATCGTTGATGGAACAATCTCTGCTAAACTTGGCAAACAAATTTTTGATATTATGTTTGAAACTGGCAAACCTGCATCTCTAATTATAGAAGAGCAAGACCTAAAGCAAATAACTGATAAAGGTCAAATAGCAGAAGTTATCGACAAAATCATCAATAACAACCAAGATAAAGTTCAAGAATACAAAAGCGGTAAAACAAGATTATACGGATTCTTTGTTGGCGAAGTTATGAAACTCACCAAGGGAAAAGCCAGCCCTGATGTCGTGAATTCAATTTTGAGTGAAAAGTTAGATAAGGTGCCCGAAGGTTATCCTGCTGGAGAGGTAAAACGCTTTTACCATGGTATTACCTATCAAAAATTGTGGCTCATATTCTTTCTCGAACGTGCGATGGATAAAAAGTGTCCTTTCCTCTTGGCTACGGAAATGGAGTTAGCTGAAGGTTTTGGTGATATTGTTCTTCGGTATGAACAAAACAGAAGAATAATACATAGATTCATACAAATCAAGCACAAGCAAGATGGACACAGAAAAATCAGCATAGGTGACTTATTAACATGGCGAAAAAGTAGTGAATTCAGCTTAGTAAAATATCTTGTTGCTTATTTAAAAATCAAAAGTAGAGGAAAGTTCGAGGGTGAAATAGAAGATTTTGTTATTGCCACAAATGTCGGTTTTGACTTTGAAAGTCTAGCAGATAAGGGAATTTCATTTACAAGGATGAACACAGAAGATGAGTTTCTGAATATAGGCAGTAGTATAAGATATAAATTTGATAATAGTATTATCTCACACTTGCAGGAGAATATGGATTTTATAAAGGGTGAGGTAGGTGGACAAGTTAGCGATGGAGAAATAAATAAGAAAATAGAGGAATTTCTAGATAAATTGGTGTTTGCAGTTAATTTACCTAACCATGCTGAACTGGAAGGATTAATCAAAAATGAGATAAGTAACAAATTGATCGAAAAGTTCAACTACTTTGGTAATGACGAAACTGCTTACAACGCGCTTTTTATGAAAATATGGGGTTGGATGAAGGATAGAGAAGGACGTTTCCTTTCACATAAAGAAGGCGAAGAGCTTTTCCGAAAAGTAGAGATGTGTGCTAGTACTTTAAGTGAGATAAGACAAGAAGTAGAGAAAGGGAATAAAGAAATAGGTAAAATAGCAAAACAACAGCGTAAGGATAGTAAAATACTGCATAAAATACATGCAGTTGCAACAACACAGAATAACAAGCAGATAGAGAAGCCTATTCAGTTTAATATGGTATATCCAGTTGAGATGTTTGTTGGGAGGGACAGCGAATTGCAAGAAATATATGGTAAATTGCATGAAAGTACTGGCAAACTAACGGCAATATCACAAATGGTTGTTATCGGTGGTCTTGGAGGAATAGGAAAAAGTGAGTTAGCTAGGAAATATGCTTATGAGTATAGAAAACATTATGATGGCAATGTTGTATGGGTAAACGCTGAAAACTTTGGAATTATGAAGAATTCTTTTCTGAAGTTAGCTGAGGATGATAAACTAGGTATTCCTCCCCAGGATAAGTACGGAAATGACAAGACGATAGAAACTATTGTTAAAGAAATATATGCTTTCTTTGCAAGAAGGGGAAGGAAAAGCCTGTTCATTTTTGATAATGCTGAGGGATATGAGGATATTAGTAAGTTTTTGCCATTCTCTTTAGGCCAGGACTATAACAAGCCTTGCGTATTAATTACTTCTCGTAGTAAAGATTGGAAAGTAGGAGAAGAGGAAGGTAAGATACAAGTAATACAATTAGATGAGTTTACTGAAACAGAAGCTTTGAGGTTTGTGAAGAAGGCTTTGAATATAAGAAATAATTTACAAGATGAAGAAATAAAAAAACTAACAAAAGAATTGCAGTATTTTCCATTAGCTTTGGGGCAAGCAGTAAAATATATAAACGAAAGCAATATTGTACTAAGTCGTAGAAGTAAGAAAAAAATTAGTGTTAGTGACTACCTGAAAGAGTATGAAGAAGAAGCAGAGAAACTGCTTGACTTTGAATCCAAATATAAAAGTGACTGTTATACTAAAACAACATTTGTAATTTGGAAAATTACAAATGTCCTACCTTGCTCCTGATGATATTTGTATAAGAGAAATTTTTTCAAATAAAGTTACTTTTAGCTCATGGTGCATCCCGTGACTATTGAAATTTTGCATTTAATTTATAGCTCAGCCTCTGTCAGGCCATAGGATGACAGAAGTGGGCTTGAATAGCTGTAGTACTATAGCTGTTATACGCCAAAAGTAAGTATTAGATATAACAAATAGAAGAAATTAGATAGAATGATTAAAGGGGCAAGGATATAAAGGTTTAACTTGAAATAACCTGATAAAATTTGAATCACACTCCCAAGTGCTGGCACCCATGAAAGCAATAAAGTCGCAAAAATTAGCAAGTTTTTTGTGGCTTCTGGCATTGTATATCCGTTTTCTAATTTGTGGTATGATTTTCGTATAGAGATTGTTATTCTACCTAAGTACCAATTAACTATTCCACCAAGGCTTGATCCTAGTACTCCAAAAAATAACATAAGTAGTGGAGTATAATACGACCTGAAATAAAGCATCGTATTGAACACAAAACCTTGATGTATGGGTAAGACTAATGATGATAATAGGCTGTCTTTAAACAGCAGAAAGTAATCTTCCATATAAGTTACCAAGTTGTTGTACCATCTTCATTGTCAGAAATTGTAATCCCCATTTGTTTCAACTGATCCCTTATTTTGTCTGCAGTATCGTAATTTTTATTTTTTTTTGCAATTTTTCTTAAGTCTATCAACCTTTCTATTTCTTGATGATTTACATCCACAGCAAACCACTCTTGATAACTTGACTCAAGAAGACCAATAAATCTGGCACTCTTAACAAAACTCTCAGTTAATTTAAGCTTTTCACTTTCATTACTCATTTTGTTGATTTTTGCAGCCATTTCATGTAATATAGCTAGGGCTTCAGGAATGTTTAAGTCGTTTTTTAAAGCGTCTATAAAATCTTTAGAAATCTCTGCATTACTTTCATCAATATTTATTGTATCTAAACCACGTGATAACCGATTAAATTTATTTAAGGTTTCCTGTGCATCAGAAATAACGTTTTCTGTCCAATCAAGTGGTTTTCTGTAGTGAGTTTTGAGCAGTGCATAGCGTATTACTTCACCCTTTATTCCACTATCTAGCAAATCTCTTACTTTGACTATATTAAATAAGGACTTGCTCATTTTTTCTTCATTTACTGTAAGAAAACCGTTATGCATCCAGTATTTTGCAAACATTGATCCAGCAAATGCAGACTTACTCTGTGCAATTTCATTTTCATGGTGAGGAAATTGTAAATCTATGCCGCCACCATGAATGTCAAAATCCTTGCCAAGGTAAGCATATGACATCGCTGAACACTCTATATGCCATCCTGGTCTTCCTTCTCCCCATGGGCTATTCCAATAACTTGAAAGTTTGTAGTCAATATCACTTGCAGGTTTCCACAGTACAAAATCTCCAGGGTGCTTTTTATTTTCATTAACTTCAACTCTGCTACCTGGAACCAATTCATCAGTTTTTTTTCCTGATAAAGCACCATATTCATGGTAAGATTCTACACTAAAATATACATGTTTATTGGATTCATAAGCATGACCAGATCGCAGCAAATGTTCAATTAATTCTATAATATAATCTACGTTTTCCGTTGCTTTTGGCTCGTGTGTTGGCTCTTTACAATTTATGCTTTCCATATCATCATGAAAAGCTTTAATGTAATATGTGGTTATACTTTCTATGTTGCTATTTTTCTCACTTGCTGCATTAATTATCTTATCATCAATGTCGGTTATGTTACGCACGTAGGTAACTTTGCCATAACAAAACTTAAGTAGCTGAAATAACACATCATACACAACAACAGACCGTGCATTGCCTATATGTGCTGTGTCATATACTGTTGGTCCGCAAACATACATTTTCACATGATCTTTATCGATTGGTGTAAAAAGTTCCTTTTTTTTTGTTAAGGTATTGTAAAGCCTAACCATATACGAAGCTTTTGAGAAAAGAAAATGCCCCAATGATAAGTTGTGGCCCTTTGACTACTACAACAAGAGTAAGCAATAACCCACACAATGATATTAAAACTCCCAATATGGATAGAAACCCATCTTTACTCATAATGCCAAGTGAAATAAGAGTCGTACCAATTGCAGGAATAAAGTTGGTAAGAGGTAATGGAAGAGCTATTGATAACGCACAAAGCAACATTATAAAAGCTAAAATCTTTTCACCGGGCCCATAGAAAATAAAAGACATTCTTGGTTTCATGAACTTTTCTATTTTTCTTAATGCTGGAGAAGTTTTTTCCACCACAAGAGCTAGTGTTGAACGCTGAAAAGATCTTCTTTCCAACCAATGCGGCATCCAAGGAGAATCAAATCCAAATAAAAGTTGCAGTGAGAATAAGATTAAAGGTATAGAAAGAATAGTTGTATAACCAGGTGGAACCGGTATAGGCACCGATAGCGGCAAGGAGAAGATGATTATTAAAATACCAAAACCGCGCTCATGCAAAGCTGTTTTAATGTCAAACAAAGTTACTTTATCGCTATCATTGTTATTGGTATCTGCAACCTCTTTTAGAATATCAGAAGCTAATTTTTTATTTTCGGTCAGTTTCTTACTTTTTTGCACAGTTACTCTTTAATAAAACTATTCTTTCTAACTAACATAATTATTGCCATATTTCAATATGCATTATTCATTTTGCGCTAGTAATTCGTTCTTTTGTTAAAGTGTTGTAAAGCTTTTAAGAAGAGAAAGTGCTCCGGTTATAAGTTGTGGTCCTTTGACTATTACAACAAGAGTAAGCAACAACGCACACAATGATACTAAAACTCCCAATATGGATAGAAACCCGTCTTTACTCATAATGCTAAGTGAAATAAGAGTTGTGCCAATTGCAGGAAGGAAGTGAGTAAAAGGTAATGGAAGAGCTATTATTATTGCACAAAGCAACATCATAAAAGCCAGAATCTTCTCACCAGGCCCATAGAAAATGAAAGACAGTCTTGGCTTCATGAATTTTTCTATTTTTTCTAATACAGGGGAAGTTTTCTCTACCACAAGAGCTAGTGTTGAACGCTGAAAAGATCTTCTTTCTAGCCAACTGGGCATCCAAGGAGAATCAAATCCAAATAGAAGCTGCAGTGAGAATAAGATTAAAGGTATAGAAAGAATAGTTGTATAACCAGGTGGAACCGGTATAGGCACCGATAGCGGCAAGGAGAAGATGATTATTAAAATACCAAAACCGCGCTCATGCAAAGCTGTTTTAATGTCAAACAAAGTTACTTTATCGCTATCATTGTTATTGGTATCTGCAACCTCTTTTAGAATATCAGAAGCTAGTTTTTTATCTTTAGTTAGTTTCTCACTTTTTTGCACAATTATCCTTTAATAAAATATTCCTCCTAAGCTAACATAGTTGTTGCTGTATTTCAATATTTGTTATTTATTTCATACCAACACTTCATCTCTTTCATTCTTTAACCTGACTAAGTTTTTAAACAGATGACATGCACTAAGGTGCATGTCACGAAGTATGAGGACGCTAACGATCTGGTTCGTTAGGCGATAATTTTTCTGAGTCCTTAAGCTCCTGTTTAAGGTTTTTGATGCCTTTTCCTAAATCACCCATAACTTGCGGTAATTTGCCTGCACCAAACAGAACTAAAATTATTATTAAGACTAGAAACAATTGCCATGGTCCTAAACTCATTTCCACCTCCATTTAAAATATTGACCTTTAAATATTAAAACTTGACTGAAGTCAAGTAACACATAGATTATATCACCTTTATTTAATTATAAATCAAGGTTTTTTAATATTTAATTCTATAGCTAACCCAAATTAGGTTTACCGAAACAAATTTTATGGTTGTATTGAACAATTTAAGTTAGCGCGTGACGCTGGAATCTAGATTTTTTTCTATGGTCAAGCCATAAGATGACAAAAGAGTAAACTTTATCTGTGTGAGCTATATCTTATAACAATTCCAGACTAGATTATTTTCTTGCAGCGAATAAGTGGAAACTTTTCGCTTAACTATAGAGTAGAAGAGAGCTCACTAAAAAACTTTGCTAGCGTATCATCTTTAGGCCTATGGTATATATCGCTAGAAACTCCTGATTGAATAATTTTACCATTTTTCATTACGTAGATAAAATCTGCAACTTTCAATGCTTCTTGCGGGTCATGAGTTACCATTAGCACAGGGATATTTTTACTTCTAAAAAGGGACAATATATGTTGTCTTATTCGGCACTTGAGCAGTATATCTAAATTAGAAAATGGTTCATCTAACAACACAACATCAGGGTTTTGTGCCATCACTCTTGCTATTGCAACTAATTGTTGCTGTCCTCCAGATAAGGCGTTAGGGTACATATTTTCGTATTTTTCTATATTGAGTAACTTCAAAATTTCCAATGCAATTAGGTGCTTTTCTCTCTTGGAAGAGCTGCGGATAGCAAAGGTTATATTTTCTACTACTGTTTTATGAGGAAATAATGCAGAATGCTGAAAAATCAATCCGATATTTCTATGCTCTATAGTGACTGATGCCTTATTGCTTGCAACTAACCTATCATTTATAAAAATAGTTCCAGATTTTGGATTTTCTATCCCCGCAATTAATTTCAAAATTGTTGACTTGCCACAGCCAGAATGCCCCAATAAACATGCAACATTTCCTTTCTTTACTTTAATGTTTATATTGTTTAAAGCAAAGTCGTTTTGATTGTTATAGAAATAACCAATGTTGTTAACTAGCATTAATCTTACTTAAACCATGTTATTAAATATAATAGCATTATACTCAAGAAGTACAGAAATGTTTTTTGTCGTCATAAATTGGTTATGCAAGAAATCTAGAAAAGAAAGGATTTTTTGCTATAACTTTACATGAATGGTAGGAAACACGGGACTATAGCTCAGCAGGATAGAGCGTTGGACTCCTAATCCGAAGGTCGTGCGTTCGAATCGCACTAGTCCCACCACATTGCTTCACAAATTTCATGGAGATTTTTTTTCACAAATACACACACCTTTTTTTGCGGTTTTGAGATATAAATTCCCTTTAAGTTAATATGTATAGCTGGCCCAAGCAACACGTCATACCGCCGCGGTATCTCAGCCGCTAACACGTAGCGGAATGACGAGTTACTATACCGCCGCGGTATCTCTTAGCCGCTAACAAGTAGCGGGATGACGATTGTCGGTAAACCTAAGTTACTGTAGCTATAAAAGCTTTCACAATAACCTATTTTCCTTGAAACTAAAATAGCTACTGAATGTAATAATAATGTGATCTATTAATTCTATTCCTATACTTTGGCAAGCTTCTGCTAGTTGTCTAGTGAGAGATATATCGCTATTTGAAGGTTGTGTATCTCCGCTTGGATGATTGTGAGATATTACAATGGACGTTGAACCAATCAAAAGTGCGCGCTTGATGATCTCTCTGACATAAAGAGGAGTTTGATCTACTGTACCAATGTTTTGCAGGTCTTCCGCTATTAGACGATACTTTTTATTCATATAGATGACGCGAAAATTTTCCTTATTGAGGCTTCCTATACTTGTTCTTAAATAATCAAGCAATTTTTCCCAGTTATCGATTATAGGCAGGTCTTTTATTTCTTCTCTTGCAGAACGAACAAAGGCTTGTTTTACACAAAAGATGGCAGATATCGCTGCATTGCTGACACCATCAACGTTTTGCAGTGCTTCCAGGTCAGCATTAAAAACTTTATTCAAACTGCCAAAATTTTCTATCAAACTCTTTGCTATCGGTTTTACATCAATTCTACTGTATGCTGAATATAAAATGTGCTCTAAAACTTCATAATCAAGTAATGATTGTCCATTATCTAAAATAATTTTCTCTCTTAGGCGCTTTCTATGCCCCTTTTTGTAATTTTTCATCATTAATGAATTGCCTATCTCTTATATAATAAGAAATTAGATTTTTAAGTAAAATATTTAATAAAGCGCGTGACGCACAATTGTAAATTTTTGAAGACAGCAAATGGTGTCATGAAAGTAGCTAACGCGAGCTCTACGTCATACCGTCGCGGTATCTCTTAGCCGCTAACAAGTAGCGGGATGACGAGGTTATCGTCATACTGCCGCGAACTGTCATACTGTCACGGTATCTCTGAGCATAGATCCCGCTAACACGTAGCGGAATGACGATTGTCAGGCTAGCTGTCATCCCAGTTTGGAATCCAGGAAAAAGAATGGTGTCATCCCAGTGCTCCTTTTTTTGTCATCCCAGTGCCCAGACACTGGGATCCAGGAAAGTTTGCTTGTTTACAAGCAAACTAGCATAGAAAGTGGTTACAACTTTTTCGATGAGATTATATGGAAAACTGGATTCCAGTGTCAAGCACTGGAATGACATCACAGGGGCACTGACCTCTCTTGGGCTCTTTTAGCTATAAACATTAAGAAATTTACCAAATAAAAAAAAGGCAAAAAAAGCCCCGTGGTGCGAGTTTTGACCCTATAATAATTTAAACTGGCGCTGTAATAATGTGCTAACGCTTAAAATAAGCGCGATTTGGCTGAATGTAGAAAAAATAAAAAAGACATGCAGCCGCTATAATTTTATGTAATCCGCCAATAAATACCCTGAGTTTTTTACTGAATTTTGTCATTGAGCCTGCAGGTCAAAAACAAGTTTTGAGTCATAAATACCCTTATTGTCATAATAAGGGGGCTGGCAAAGGGTGTCAAGCAAGTTTTTCGTTTCTACTGAATGACAATTGCGGCTTGGGAGGTGATGCAAGAAGTCTACTGATGGCTTTCAAAGCAGTTGAGCTTAATTATTAGAGTAGTAATTTTTATTTTTATATTGACTATTGAGGTTTATTATTTTATAACTAAAAACTTAGTTATTTTAATGAGCTTGAGTTTATAACATATGCCTACGATAAATCAATTAATACGTAAGGGTAGATTAGGATTGACCCATAAGAAAAAGGTACCAGCTTTGGGAGAAAGCAACCCTCAAAGGAGGGGTGTTTGCACTAAGGTGTATACTACAACTCCTAGGAAGCCTAACTCAGCACTCCGTAAAGTAGCCAGAGTAAAAATTAGTGGGTATGGTGAAGTGACAGCTTATATACCTGGTGAAGGTCATAATTTACAAGAGCACTCTGTTGTTTTGATACGTGGTGGGCGGGTTAAAGATTTGCCAGGTGTGCGTTATCACATAATAAGAGGTGCCCTTGATCTGCGTGGTGTGCAAAATCGAAAGAAAGCTCGTTCAAAATATGGTGTAAAGAAATCTGGTTAAAGTTTATGGCTCGTCGGAATAAAGCAAAAAAAAGAGAAATAAGTCCTGATTCGCGTTATGGCAGTGTTTTGCTGATGCGTTTCATTAATACAATCATGAAATGTGGTAAAAAATCTACTGCAGAAAAGATTATCTATGACGCTTTGTCTTTAGCTGAAAAGAAAATAGGTGAAGGTGGGTTATCAATTTTTGAAACAGCGGTAGGAAATGTTACTCCTTCTATAGAAGTGCGTTCTCGACGCATTGGTGGTGCAACTTATCAAGTGCCTGTTGAAGTTCGACAAGATAGAGCGGTTTCTTTAGCGTTAAGGTGGATTGCTAAAGCAACTTCTGCTGCTCGAAAAAAGAGTGGAAAAACCACTGTTGATTGTTTGCAATCTGAAATACTGGATGCTTATAATAAACGCGGTGGTGCGTTTAAGATGTGCGAAGAAAAATATAAAATGGCTGAGGCTAATAAAGCATTTTCTCATCTTCGTTTTTAATGTTAGCTAATTAATTGTGATATGGAAATTGGGATATCTAAATACAGAAATATAGGGATAATGGCTCACATAGATGCTGGTAAGACTACCACAACAGAGCGTATTTTATTTTATACTGGTAAGCAAAATAGAATTGGTGAAGTGCATGATGGGGCAGCTTCTATGGATTGGATGGAGCAGGAAAAAGAGCGTGGTATTACAATCACATCTGCTGCAACAACATGTTTTTGGAATGATCATAGGGTCAATATAATAGACACTCCTGGTCACGTTGATTTCACTATTGAAGTTGAGAGATCTTTAAGGGTTTTGGATGGTGCAGTTGCTGTATTTGATGGAGTTGCTGGAGTTGAACCTCAATCTGAGACAGTTTGGCGTCAAGCTGATAAATATAGCGTTCCTCGTATCTGCTTTGTTAATAAGATGGATAGAATAGGGGCAAATTTTTATCGATGTGTTGATATGATAAAGACGAAGCTTGGTGCAGCACCTTTAGTCATTCAGTTGCCAATAGGAAGTGAGAAAGATTTCAAAGGTATAATTGACCTTATTTCTATGAAAGCCATTATATGGCAAGAAGAAACGTTGGGCGCTAAATTTTCTTATGAAGATATTCCTTCTGATTTGCTTGACAAGGCTCAAGAATATCGAAATCTTTTATTAGATGCTGCAGCTGAGATGGATGATGAAGCGATGAACACTTACTTTGAGTCTAATGATCTGCCAGTGGATTTACTGAAAAAATGCGTGAGAAATGGGACCATTAAAGGAAAATTTGTTCCTGTATTATGTGGATCAGCTTTTAAAAATAAAGGCGTACAACCACTTTTAGATGGTGTGGTTGACTTTTTACCTTCTCCTATTGATGTTGATGTAATTGTTGGAACTGATCCTAAAGATTTAGAAAAGAAAATTGAGATCAAACCTTCAGAAAAAGAGAAATTCGTTGCTCTTGCGTTTAAAGTGATGACGGATAAGTTTGTAGGCAGCTTGACGTTTATTCGTATTTATTCCGGTAAGTTAAAATCTAAATCTGCTGTGTTAAATGCGGGAAAAAATGAGACTGAAGGAATTGGCAGAATGCTGCTTATGCATGCAAATAACAGAGAAGATATAAACGAAGCTAAAGTTGGCGATATAGTTGCCCTAGTTGGATTAAAGAGAACAATTACTGGCGACACTTTATGTTCACCTGATTTTCCTATATTATTAGAGCGTATGGAATTTCCTGAGCCTGTTATTGAAATTGCTGTGGAACCTAAAACTACTTCAGATCAGGAAAAATTAGGTATTGCTTTAAATAGATTGGTTGCAGAAGATCCTTCTTTAAGAATGTCAGTAAATGCGGAAAGCGGCCAGACTATATTGAAAGGCATGGGTGAGCTCCATCTTGAGATTATTGTTGATAGAATGAAGCGCGAGTTTAACGTTGAGGCTAACGTCGGTGCGCCTCAAGTTGCATATCGTGAAACTATCACTAAATCTGTTGAAATTGATTACACTCATAAAAAACAATCTGGTGGGGCTGGTCAGTTTGCTAAGGTTAAAATAAAATTTGAACCTCTTGAGCCTGGTTCTGGGTTTCAATTTGAAAGTAAAATTGTAGGTGGTGCTATTCCAAAAGAGTATATTCCTGGGGTAGAAAATGGCTTAGAGTTGATAAAAGAAGGTGGTATAATTTCGGGATTTCCGTTGATTGATTTTAAGGCTACCCTTCTTGATGGTGCTTTTCATGAGGTTGATTCTAGTCCTTTAGCTTTTGAACTTGCTGCTAAAGGTGCTTTTAAAGAGATGGCAAATAAAGCTGGTCCAAAAATGTTAGAACCTATAATGAAAGTTGAAATCATTACGCCTGAAGAGTATATGGGTGATATCATGGGCGATGTAAATAGCAGAAGGGGGCAAGTTTCAAGTATGGAAACGCATAATAGTAGCACTATAATTCTTGCTTTCGTACCTCTTGCGAATATGTTTGGTTATATAAATGTTTTGCGTTCTATATCTCAGGGAAGAGCTCAGTATAGTATGCATTTTTCTTATTATGAACAAGTACCACAATATGTGGTTGATGAGTTAAAGTTAAAGTATAATTAAGGGTAATAATTATGACAGCAGTAGTGGAAGCATTTGGAAAGCCGCATGTAAATGTGGGAACAATAGGACATGTGGATCATGGGAAGACAACGTTAACAGCGGCGATAACAAAGCATTATGGAAATTTTGTAGCGTACGATCAGATAGATAAAGCGCCAGAAGAAAGGAAGAGGGGGATAACGATAGCAACAGCGCATGTTGAGTATCAGACGGAAAAAAGGCATTATGCACACGTTGATTGTCCTGGACATGCTGACTATGTAAAGAATATGATAGTAGGTGCAGCACAGATGGATGCAGCGATATTGGTAGTGTCGGGAGTTGATGGGCCAATGCCACAAACGAGAGAGCATATATTGCTGGCGAAGCAGGTAGGTGTTGGATATATCGTGGTGTATATAAATAAAGCTGATGTTGCTGATGCTGATATGATAGATTTAGTAGAAATGGAAGTGAGGGAATTGCTGAGTAAATACGGATTTCCAGGGGATGAAGTGCCTGTGGTAGTTGGGTCAGCACTCAAGGCGCTGGAGGATGACAGCGGCGAATATGGAAAGAAATCAATAGACAAATTGATGGAAAAGTTAGATGAATATGTGGCGGTTCCACCAAGGCCTGTGGATTTACCATTTTTATTGCCAATCGAAGATGTATTTTCGATATCGGGGCGAGGGACGGTGGTAACAGGAAGAATAGAGAAGGGAGAGATAAAGACGGGAGAAGAGATAGAGATAATAGGTCTGAAGGAGACGCAAAAGACGATATGCACAGGTGTAGAAATGTTTAAGAAGTTGCTGGATAAGGGAAGTGCAGGACTCAATGTAGGAATATTGTTAAGAGGAACAAAAAGAGAAGAAGTGGAGAGAGGGCAAGTATTAGCAAAACCGGGGACGATAACGCCGCATAGAAAGTTTAAGGCGGAGGTTTATATATTAAAGAAAGAGGAAGGAGGAAGGCATACACCATTTTTTGCGAATTACCAGCCACAGTTTTATTTAAGGACAACGGATGTAACTGGGAGCATAAAATTGCTAGATGGGAAGGAGATGGTAATGCCAGGAGATAATGTGAGTGTAGAAGTAGAATTGCAAGTACCGATAGCAATGGATAAGGGATTGCGTTTTGCGATAAGAGAAGGCGGTAGAACTGTTGGTTCTGGTGTTGTTTCTGAAATTTTGGAGTGAGAGTTTGAGTTATAGGAGTGTAGCTCAATTGGTAGAGCGCTGGTCTCCAAAACCAGAGGTTGTAGGTTCAATTCCTATCGCTCCTGCATTAATGTTGTGGTGAAAATGTTAAAAAGTTTGTGTGTTTTTTTCTGTGATATAAAGCAAGAAATACGAAGAATTGCTTGGGTAAAGAAACAGGAGGTGTTGTCATCTCTATTTGTTGTAATGATTGTTATATTATGCTTTTCGATTTTCTTCTGTTTTGTGGATTTTATGTCTCTTTACGTAATTAAGGCTTTATTTGGAATTATTTATGGAATGTGAATATAAATGGTATATCATTAAAGTTGATTATGGATATGAGCAAAATATACGCGAATTGGTAAGTGATGCTGTTTATTTTAAGGAAGTGTTTATTCCTTATCAAACGGTATGTAATTCAAAGTCTGATATAAAAGAGTTATGTGAAGTGTATGTATATATGCATCTATGTGATGAAAGCAAAAATATTTTGAATCAAACGCCTGGATTCTGCAGTGGCGAATCTGGTGATTTTGAGATGATTTCAGATGATGAAATAAGTTTAAAGTGTAAAGAATTTAATAGATATAAATGGTATATCTTGAGAGTTGCTTCCAATTGTGAAGAGAAAGTGCGCCAACATATATTGGAAAATTCTATGAGATTGGGTGTTAATGATTACTTTAAGGAAGTTTTTATTCCATATGAAGAGCTAAGTGAAGTAGAGTTGAAATCTAAGAAAATTGCTACACGAAGGAAATGCTTTCCTGGTTATGTCTTTTTATACGTGAATTTATGCGATGAAGTATTGAATTTTATCAATAATATACCAAAATCTCTTAAGGTTTATGGATTTTTGAAAAATGGTAATATTCCAAAGGTGATTTTGGATGATGAGATTCACTCAATGTGTAATGCACTTTATGATGCTCAAGAGACAAAGAAGTTAGGTTATGGTTATGAAAAAGGTGAAAAAGTGAAAATTAATGATGGTCTTTTTCAAAATTTTACTGGTAAGGTAAATATGGTAAACGATGAGAAAAAAATTATTAATGTGGAAGTATCAATTTTAGGTAAGCCGACAATAATAGAGCTTGATCTGGCTCAAGTAGAGAAAATAGAGGATTAATTATGAGTGTTATAGTTGCTAAGATTAACTTACTTATGGAAGCTGGGAAAGCAGTTCCAGGACCGAAAATTGCTTCAGTACTTGGTCCACGTGGTATACCTGTTCCTAAGTTTTGTGAAGCTTTTAATAAAGTTACTAGCACTGCTAACGCTAATTATAAAGTAGGCGATTTAGTAACAGTGCGAATTTCCATAAAGGATGATCGCTCTCATGATTTTACTGTCAGCGGTCCGCCTGTGGCTTATTTACTTAAGCAGGAGGCTAAATTAAGTAAAAGTTCTGGTAATCCTGGTAAAGAATTAGTGGCTAAATTACCTATGTCTGCTATAATTAAAGTGGCAAAGTGCAAGATGGTTGATATGAAGGTGGATAATGAAGATTCAGCAGTGAAAATGGTTGTAGGCACTGCGAAATCTATGGGTATAGAAGTTGTGGAAGGTTAGGTAAATGAATACATATAATGATAATCCTAAGCAGTGTTTGAAGAAGATTGTTGAGTCTGCTTCAGCAAAATTTAATGAATCAGTTGATATTGCAGTCAATTTAGGCGTAGATTCACGTAAATCTGAAGAGCAGGTGCGTGGTACAGTAGTTTTGCCTAAAGGTATCGGGAAAAATATTAAAGTAGCTGTTTTCGCTCAAGATAAACATTTATTAGAAGCTGAAAAAGCTGGTGCTGATATTGCAGGAGGAGAGGATTTAGTTGAAGAAATAAAAAAAGGTAGAAAATTAGATGTTGATTGGTGCATTACTACTCCTGATTTTATGGCAAAAATCACTCCTATTGCAAAAGTATTGGGTGCTAAAGGGCTGATGCCTAACCCTAAATTTGGTACTGTGACTTCTAACATTGCAGAAGCTATTAAAACCATTAAGTCTGGTCAGGTGAAATTTAGAACAGATAAAAATGGTGTTATTCATGGTAAATTAGGAAATATTAAATTTGATATTGATGACTTGCTAGAAAATTTAAAAGCCTTTCTTAAAGTAATTAAAGATAATAAACCTATTTCTGTGAAAGGAATTTACTTTAAGGGTGTTTTTTTAAATTCAACTATGGGTAAAGCTTATAAGATAAGCAAAGTGGAAGATGTAATTTAAGGGAGTGATACCGTGAAGCGTAAAAATAAGGATGAATTTATACAGAGCACAATAAACGTATTTGTAAATAATGATTTCTTAATATTAGTAAATTTTAAATCTATAAATGCTAATGATTCGTTAACTCTGAGAAATAGCCTGAAGTCTATAGCAGGTGGGGTATTAGTAGTTAAAAATACTCTAGCTCGCTTGGCTTTAGAAAGGACTGGTAAATTTTCTTATTTATCAGGCAAATTTTCTGGTCCTGTTGCTATTATATACTCTAGTGGCATAGTAGAAGCTGCAAAATTAATAGTTGATTTTACTAATGCTAACAAAGAAAAAATGTCTGTGATTTGCGCAGCTCATTTAAATGAATTGTTAACAGTGGAAGATGTTAATAAACTGGCTAAGTTGCCTTCTCTGGATGAATTGCGTGTTAAAATTATGCGTTTAATATCTTATGATATTCCTGCTCGGTTGGCGTTGTCTATTAATTCATCTTCTATGAGGCTTATGAGAGTTTTGGATTATTATAGTTCTAAAAAATAAATTTGTTGTTAAGTAAGGTGATAATTATGAGTAATGTAACAAGTGATTTGGTTGATAAAATATTATCTTTAAACCTATTAGAGGCTTCTGAACTTGTAAAAGTTCTAGAAGAGAAAATAGGGTTGCCTGCTGGTTCTTTTCTTGGTGGAGCTGTTGGTGCTGGGGCGCCTATTAGTGATAATGCTGCTGCTCCTGCTGCTCAAGAAAAAGCTGAGTATAAAGTTGTGATTAAAGAAATTGATGCGAGTAAAAAAATAGGAGTTATTAAAGCTGTGAGAGAAGTTAATTCTACATTGGGTTTAAAAGAAGCAAAAGAGTTGGTTGAATCTTTACCTAAAGATTTGACTGCTAATGTTCCTAAAGACGAAGCAGAAAAAATCAAGCAAAAACTTATTGAAGCAGGAGCAACTAAAGTGGAGCTTGAATAATATTTAATGTATTAATTTTATATTGATATAGCTCTTTTAATTAATTTGGGGTATTTTAATGGTTGATTCTTCTTATATGTACGCTTCTGGTGCTTTTGTTCCTAGAGTTTCTTATTCTAGGTCGATTGATTTAAAAGATTCTTTATTGGATTTGGTTAAGGTTCAAAAAGAATCGTATGATTCATTTGCTCCTAAGAATAAGGGTAATGAAAGACTTGAAGTTATCTTTCATACAATCTTTCCAATAAATGATCCTTTGCGTAGGGCTACTATTGAGTTTATAAGTTGTAGGGTAGATGATCCTAAGTATGACGAATCTGAGTGTATAAAGCGTGGTGTAACTTTTTCTGCTCAGGTTATTGCTTCTATACGTCTTGTTGTTATGCAGGATGGTATTTCTCTTGATGAATATAAATCGATTAAAGAGAGTGGAGATCATTCTAAACTTGCAACCGTTGTAAAATCTATAGAAGAGCAGAAAGTCCACTTTTGTGGGTTGCCTATGATGACTGATAAGGGCACTTTCATCATTAATGGTGTGGAAAAAGTTATCGTCTCACAAATGCATAGGTCTCCTGGTGTATTTTTTGATAGCGATAAGGGAAAAACTTACAATTCTGGTAAATTGATCTATTCTGCTAGAATTATTCCTTATAGGGGTTCTTGGCTTGATATTGAATTTGATGTTAAAGACCATTTGTATTTTCGTGTTGATAGAAAAAGAAAATTGCCAATCTCAGTTTTATTAAAGGCGTTGGGTCTATCAAATAATGATATACTCGATAGATTTTATCAGAAAATAAAGTATGTAAAACATAAAGATGGTTGGAAAGTGCCTTTTGTTCCTGATAAATTTAAAGGAGTGAGGCTGCCTTTCGACTTAATGGATATTGAAGGTAATGTGCTGCTTAAAGCTAACGTTCGTATTACCTCAAGACTAGCTAAAAAGCTATATGATAATGAATTAAAAGAGTATCTGGTTCCTTTTAATTCTATATGTGGTTTATTCCTCGCAGAAGATTTAATGGATAGTGCTAGCTCTACGAAAATTTTATCTGCTGGTGAATCTATAAAGCTGGAAGACATAAAGAAGCTTGAGTTATTGTCTGTGGATGAAATATCAGTATTGAACATAGATAATGTATCTGTTGGACCTTATATATTAAATACGCTTTTCTTAGACGAAAACATGTCTTATCAGGATGCGCTATATGAAATATATAGAGTTTTGCGTCCTGGTGAAGTTCCTGTTTTAGAGATAGTAGAGGAGTTTTTCCGTAATCTTTTCTTCAGTCCGGAATATTATGATTTGTCTAACATTGGTAGGTTGAAGCTTAACTCTTACCTTGGATTAAATTATGATGAGGATTTAACTGTTTTAACATATGAAGATATTATTGAAATTGTAAAAAAAATAGTATTGTTACGTGACGGTCAAGGATCTGTAGATGATATTGATCATTTAGGAAACAGAAGAGTAAGATCAGTTGGAGAGTTTATAGAAAATCAATTTAGAACTGGGTTGTTGAAATTGGAACGCGCAATAGTTGATTCTATGTCCACTTCTAGTTTAGATAAAGTTTCTCCATCTGATTTTATTAATCCAAAAGTGTTAACTAATGTCTTAAGAGATTTCTTCAATTCTTCTCAATTATCTCAATTTATGGATCAGACTAATCCGTTATCTGAAATAACACATAAAAGAAGGTTGTCCGCGTTAGGTCCTGGCGGTTTAACAAGAGAACGGGCAGGATTTGAAGTGCGTGATGTTCATCCAACTCATTATGGAAGAATTTGCCCTATTGAGACTCCTGAAGGGCAAAATATAGGGTTAATCAACAGCTTAGCTATATACGCGCGTATTAATAAATATGGTTTCATTGAAAGTCCTTATAGAAAAGTAGTTAATAGGGTTGTTACTGATCAAATTGAGTATCTGTCTGCTATAGATGAAGGTTTATATTATATAGCTGATACCAGCGTAAAGCTCGATGAAAATAATTGCTTTGTTGATGACATGCTATACTGTAGATATGCTGGTAGTTTCATTATGGTAAGTAGTGATCAGGTGAGTTACATTGATGTATCTCCTAAGCAGGTAATATCAGTTGCAGCTTCCTTGATTCCATTTTTAGAAAATGATGATGCTAATAGAGCATTAATGGGCTCAAATATGCAACGTCAGGCCGTACCTTTATTGAAGCCTACCGCTCCTCTGGTTGCTACTGGTATGGAGTCTTTTGTAGCTTCTGGCTCTGGTGCTGTAGTTTTAGCAAAACGCGATGGCATAGTTGATAGTTCTGATAGTAACTCTATAGTTATACGTGCTTTTGATAAAGAAAGGGTTAACTACTTGGATGTAGATATTTATCATCTAAGGAAATTTCAGCGTTCTAACCATAATACTTGTATTAATCAAAGACCGCTAGTGTGCGTAGGTGATTATGTTAAAAAGGGTGATGTAATAGCTGATGGTCCTGCAATTAACAGTGGTGAGTTGGCGCTTGGTAAAAATTTGCTAGTCGCTTTTATGTCTTGGCAAGGTTATAACTTTGAAGACTCTATTATTATTTCTAGTGAAGTTGTTAAAAAAGATCTCTTTACTTCTATTCATATAGAAGAATTTGACTGTGTTGTACATGATACCCCTTTAGGATCAGAAAAAATAACTCGTGCTATACCTGGTGTTAATGAAGAAAATCTATATCACTTGGATGATAGTGGTATAGTGAAAATTGGTACAAGAGTTGGTCCAGGCTATATTCTGGTAGGTAAAGTTACACCTAAACCTTCTCTTTCATTGCCTCCTGAAACGAAGTTATTAATGACAATTTTTGGTGAAAAGTCATTCGATTGTGCGGATTCCTCTTTATATACATCTCCAGATGTTGAAGGGACAGTAATTGATGTACAAGTCTTTACACGCAGGGGGGTTGAAGAAAATGAAAGGGCATTACTCATCAAACAAAAAGAGGTAAATGACTTTGAGGAAGAGCGAGATTATATAATCAATGTTACTAGTGAATATTTCTATGATGAACTGAAGAAACTTCTTATTAATTCTGGTTCTCAAGATCGAGAAAAATTTGACTCTATTGAACGTGAGCAATGGTGGGGTATAGGATTAAAAAACCAATCCATTTCTGAGCAAGTTAAGAGCTTAAAAAAAGATTTTGATGAAAAAGTATCACATGCAATAGCACAGTTTAAGCGAAAAGTAGAAAAATTACATGAAGGTTATGACCTGCCTCAAGGTGTGTCGATGTCAGTAAAAGTTTTCATTGCTGTGAAACATAGTCTGCAACCAGGGGATAAAATGGCTGGTAGACATGGGAATAAAGGTGTGATTTCTCGAGTTGTGCCAGTGGAAGATATGCCTTATTTGGAAGATGGTACTCCTGTTGATATTATTCTTAACCCTCTTGGTGTTCCTTCACGAATGAATGTAGGGCAAATACTGGAAACGCATGTAGGTTGGGCTTGTAGAAAATTAGGGGAAAGGGTAAGTAATATTCTCGATGAGATCAATAAAATCAAAAGTGCTTTTTGCAAGGGAATTAGGTCCCTTAACGATGATAATTTTACACAATTTGCAGTAGCATACCTTGACAATAAAAAAATTGAAAATATTGATGATGATGAAATAATGGCTTCTGTTTTAAATACACCTAATAAGAATGCACTAAATGACGAGTTGAATGCGTTAGTAGAGAACTATTTGAACTCTTGTAAAAGTTCATACAGCAATTTACGTAATTTCCTGATTGAGGTTTATAGCTATGGTAGTAACGTATCTATCTGTAATGATATTCGTAATATTAGTGATAATAATCTCATTGAATTTGCACGTAAATTACGTGATGGCGTTCCTGTTGCTGCACCTGTATTTGAGGGTCCAAAAGATGAACAAATAGCAAAATTATTTGAACTTGCTGGTTTGGATAACTCTGGACAAGCTGTATTATATGACGGTTGCAGTGGTGAAAAATTCGACCGCAAGGTTACAGTTGGTTACATGTACATGCTTAAGTTGCACCACTTAGTTGATGGTAAAATTCATGCGCGTTCAGTAGGGCCTTATAGTTTGGTTACTCAACAACCTCTAGGAGGAAAATCTCATTTTGGTGGTCAGCGTTTTGGTGAAATGGAATGTTGGGCATTACAAGCCTATGGTGCTGCTTATACTTTGCAGGAAATGTTAACTGTGAAGTCTGATGATATTAATGGTAGAGTTAAGATTTACGAGTCGATAATAAAAGGTGACAGTAATTTTGAATGTGGAATTCCTGAATCCTTTAATGTGATGATAAAAGAACTACGTTCTTTATGTTTAAATGTAGATTTAAAGCAAAATGATGTAGTGATTGAAGATATATCTCACACTAACATTGCACAACCTTTTAATGAGGTTAGCATATCGATTGCTAGCCCTGAAAGTATTAAGCGTATATCTTGTGGTGAGATAGAAGATGTTTCAACTGCAAATTATCGTACGTTCAAAGTTGAGAAAGGTGGATTATTTTGCCCTAAGGTTTTTGGCCCTGTCAATGACGATGAGTGTTTATGTGGAAAATACAAAAAAAGAAGACACAGGGGTCGCATATGCGAAAAATGCGGAGTAGAAGTTACATCTTCTAAAGTAAGAAGAGAAAGGATGGGTCATATAGAGCTTGCATCTCCTGTTGCTCATATATGGTTTTTGAAATCGCTTCCTTCAAGAATTGGAGCATTATTGGATATGTCTCTCAGAGATATTGAGAATATTTTACATAGCGATAATTATATCGTGATAGATCCTCTTGTTTCGCCTTTTGAAAAAGGTGAGATTATTAGTGAAAAAGCTTATAATGAAGCTAAAGATAGCTATGGGATCGATAGTTTTGTAGCTATGCAAGGTGTTGAAGCTATAAGAGAGTTGCTAACGCGCCTTGATTTACATGAAATTAGGAAGGATTTAAGACTAGAATTAGAGTCTGTTGCTTCTGAGATAAGAAGAAAGAAAATTATAAAGAGATTGCGTATTGTTGAAAACTTCATTAAATCTGGAAATAGGCCTGAGTGGATGATACTTACAACTATACCTATTTTACCACCTGATTTGCGTCCTTTGGTATCGCTTGAAAGTGGTCGTCCTGCAGTTTCTGATCTGAATCATCATTATAGGACTATTATTAATAGAAATAACAGGTTGAGGAAATTGTTGAGCTTAAATCCTCCTGAGATTATGATTCGTAATGAAAAAAGAATGTTACAAGAAGCAGTTGATTCTCTTTTTGATAATAGTCGTCGTAGTACTTTGGTAAATAAAGCTGGTGCTGTTGGATATAAAAAGTCCATTAGTGATATGTTAAAAGGAAAACAGGGTCGTTTTCGCCAGAACCTCTTAGGAAAAAGGGTAGACTACTCTGGACGTTCTGTAATAGTTGTTGGTCCAACTTTGAAACTAAATCAGTGTGGATTACCAAAAAGAATGGCTCTTGAACTATTCAAACCTTTTGTTTACTCAAAGCTTAAGATGTATGGTATGGCTCCAACTATTAAGTTTGCTAGTAAGTTGATAAGAGCAGAAAAACCAGAAGTTTGGGATATGCTTGAAGAGGTAATAAAAGAGCATCCTGTTTTGTTGAATAGAGCGCCTACGCTACATAGACTTGGTATTCAGGCTTTTGAGCCAATCCTTATTGAAGGCAAAGCAATACAGCTTCATCCGCTTGTCTGTACGGCGTTTAATGCTGATTTTGATGGTGATCAAATGGCAGTGCATGTGCCAATTTCATTGGAAGCTCAGCTTGAAGCTAGGGTGTTGATGATGTCTACTAATAACGTTTTAAGTCCTTCTAATGGCAGACCGATTATAGTTCCTAGTAAAGATATAGTACTTGGTATATATTATCTGACTTTACAAGAACCTAAGGAAGATAATATACCATCTTTTGGTGCTTTTTGTGAAGTTGAGCATTCTTTGAGTGATGGTACTTTGCATATTCATTCTAGTATAAAGTATAGGATGGAGTATATTAATAGCAGCGGTGAAACTCACTATAAAACTGTTTGTACAACTCCTGGTCGTTTAATATTATGGCAAATTTTTCCTAAGCATGAGAATCTAGGCTTCGATCTAATAAATCAGATATTAACAGTCAAGGAAATAACTAGTATAGTTGATTTGGTATATCGTAACTGTGGTCAAAGTGCTACAGTGGCATTTTCTGATAAATTAATGGTACTTGGCTTTGAGTATGCCACATTTTCTGGTGTTTCTTTTGGTCGTTGTGATATGGTTATACCTGAAACTAAAGCTACACATGTTGATCACGCGAGGGGTGAAATTAAGAAATTCTCTATGCAATATCAAGATGGGCTAATAACTAGAAGTGAGAGGTATAACAAGGTTATAGATGAATGGTCTAAGTGTACGGATATGATAGCTAATGATATGTTAAAAGCAATATCTATATATGATGAAAATAGTAAGTACAACTCAGTGTATATGATGGTTAACTCTGGTGCAAGGGGTTCTACTTCACAGATGAAACAGCTAGCAGGAATGCGAGGGCTCATGACCAAACCTTCTGGTGAGATTATAGAAACACCTATAATTTCTAATTTCCGTGAAGGATTGAACGTATTTGAATACTTTAATTCTACTCACGGTGCACGTAAAGGTTTAGCTGACACTGCGCTTAAAACTGCAAACTCTGGATACTTAACTCGTCGTTTAGTTGATGTGTCTCAAAATTGCATAGTTACAAAGCATGACTGTAAAACAAAAAATGGTCTTGTTGTGAGAGCTACAGTTGAAGGAAGTACTATAGTTGCATCTCTAGAGAGTGTTGTGCTGGGTAGAACAGCTGCAAATGATATATATAACCCAGTGACAAAAGAATTATTAGTAAAAGCAGGGGAATTAATTGATGAGGATAAAGTAAAGCAAATCAGCATTGCAGGTCTTGATGCTATAAAAATTAGATCGCCTTTAACTTGTGAAATAAGTCCTGGTGTGTGTTCTTTATGTTATGGAAGAGACCTTGCAACTGGTAAAATTGTTTCAATAGGTGAAGCAGTTGGTGTTATAGCTGCTCAATCTGTTGGAGAGCCAGGTACTCAGTTAACGATGCGTACTTTCCATATAGGTGGAGTAATGACTAGAGGCGTTGAATCCTCGAATATTATAGCTTCTATTAATGCTAAAATAAAGTTAAACAATAGTAATATAATTATAGATAGAAACGGAAATAAAATTGTGATAAGCCGTTCCTGTGAAGTCGTGTTGATTGATAGCCTTGGTAGTGAAAAGTTGAAGCATAGTGTACCTTACGGTGCTAAACTTTATGTGGATGAGAGTGGGTCAGTAAAAATTGGCGATAAAGTTACGGAATGGGATCCTTATACATTGCCTATTATCACGGAGAAGACTGGTACAGTGTCTTATCAGGACTTAAAAGATGGAGTTTCGATCACTGAAGTGATGGATGAATCTACAGGAATATCAAGCAAAGTAGTAAAAGATTGGAAATTGCATTCTGGTGGAGCTAATTTACGTCCTCGTATTGTGCTGCTTGACGATAATGGTAAAGTAATGACACTCGCAAGTGGCGTTGAAGCATGTTATTTTATACCAATCGGGGCAGTGCTCAATGTACAAAATGGCCAGAAGGTTCATGCAGGTGATGTTATTACAAGAACACCAAGAGAGTCAGTTAAAACTCGTGATATTACTGGTGGTTTACCGAGGGTTATAGAGTTATTTGAAGCACGTCGTCCTAAAGAGCATGCTATTGTTAGTGAGATAGATGGCTATGTAGCGTTTTCTGAAAAAGACCGTAGAGGAAAACGCAGTATATTAATTAAACCTGTAGATGAACAAATTTCTCCAGTTGAATATTTGGTATCAAGAAGTAAGCATGTAATAGTCAATGAAGGTGATTTTGTACGTAAAGGTGATCTATTGATGGATGGTGACCCTGATCTCCATGATATTTTACGTGTGCTTGGGTTAGAAGCTTTAGCACACTATATGATTTCTGAAATACAGCAAGTTTATAGATTGCAGGGTGTTCGTATAGACAACAAGCATTTAGAGGTGATCTTAAAACAAATGCTACAAAAAGTGGAAATTACTGATCCTGGTGATACTATGTACTTGGTTGGCGAAAGCATTGACAAGCTGGAAGTTGATAGGGAAAATGATGCTATGAGTAACTCTGGCAAACGGCCTACTCATTATCTTCCTATTCTGCAGGGGATTACTAGGGCAAGTCTTGAAACTAGCTCCTTTATTTCTGCTGCCTCTTTCCAAGAGACAACAAAGGTACTTACAGAAGCAGCATTCTGCGGAAAGAGTGATCCTTTAAGTGGATTAAAAGAAAATGTTATAGTAGGAAGATTAATTCCTGCTGGTACAGGTTTGATTATGAATAAGATCAGAGCACTTTCACTTTGTGATAATATAGATGAATATGAAAAATATTTTGATATTGAAACTTATGACGAGAAATGGTTGATGGATAATGGTTGTTATTTACACTCTGGTGAGGAAGAGAGCGTAGTGGCATATGATCAGTCGAATTGAGTACAGCTAGTGTGTTTCGTATCAGTTCAGGAGAGTGACAAAATAAGGTAGACAAGGTAGCATAATAAGATAACCAATAAAGTAAAAGTGAGTTTACAACAGATGGTGTCATTCCAGTCTGGAATAACATCATTCTCTTGTCATCCAAGTAGCTGACACTGGTTTCCATCCAAAAGGGCAGTGCCCAGACACTGGGATCCAGAAAAATTTGCTTGTTCACAAGCAAACTAGCATGGAAAGTGGTTACAACGTTCTTGATGAGATTACGGCAAGGCTGGATTCCAGTGTCAAGCACTGGAATGACACCCTTTTTGGGTCTTCTAAATAGCCTTCTCTTCCTGTCATCCAAGTAGCCCCTTTTCCTGTCATTCCAGTAGCCTCTTTCTCCTGTCATGCAAGTAGCTGACACTGGGATCCAGAAAACTTAATTCTAACCAAGTGGCTGCATAATAAAGACTGGATGCCAGTGTCAGCTACTTGCATGACAGCAGTCCTACGTCATACCGCCGCGATATCTCAGCCGCTAACTGTTCTCCCTCGTCATACCGTCACGGTATCTCTAGTCCCGCTGCGGGATGACGGTTGTCAGCTTCTCCTGTCATCCCAGTAGCTCCTTCGGTGTCATTCCAGTGCTTGACACTGGAATCCAGACTTTAATTGTTATACTTGTAAATAAGTCTGGAACGTTCATCTCAAAATGCAGTATTTTTGTTGAAATAGCTCAACTGGATCCCAGTGGGCTTTGTTGCATAGCAACCGAAAAAATCTGGTGGCTACTGACAAAATTCATTATAAATAACCATTTAACTGTTGAAGAAAAAATATGCCACAGAAAATGAAAGTCAGTAACCAAAACGAATATAACAAATTCCTTGAAAAAAGGGGAAATATTTTTCGTTACATCGATGAAGCTATCGAAAATTGGTATGAAAATAGTCCAAAAATGCAGGGCGGCAACTATATTTACAGTGATAAAGTCGTAATTTTGGTGCATATAATTGTCAATCTTTTTAGAATTGGTTTAAGACAAACGGTGGGGTTTATAAAAGGATATCTGCAACAAATAGGAAAAAAATTGGCAGTTATCAGCTATTCACAAGCATCAAGAAGGTTTAAAAAACTTAATATTAAGATAAATGATTGCAGGGTTGATAAAAGCAACATGGAAAATATTGAAATTATCATAGATAGCACAAGTATCAGCATTTACAGTAACACTCCTGGCCACAGTAAGGAAAACAGTGCAGATAGAAAGTACCGAAGCTACGAGCAAGTAAGAAAGTTACATGTTATGTTAAGTGTGAATAGTAAAAAAGCTATAGCTGCAAGATACAGTAATGGCGTCTACTCTGACCACTATGGAGCTTGCGATTTGCTTGAAGAAGTTAATTTTCAGCACAAAATTATATGCAGATAGGGCATACGATAGGCACAAACTTTATAAATTGTGTAAGAAATACGATATAAAGACAAAAGTTCTACCAAAAAAGGATGCAGCAGAACATTCAAAAATAGATTATATGTCTGACAGAAATGCTGCTATTAGGTTAATAAAATTATATGGACAAGATGGTGTAAAAGAGTGGAAAAAGGAAGCAATTTATGGAAAGAGATCTTACATAGAAGGATTTTTCTCAAGGTTGAAGCAAGTATTTGGATTTAGCTTTAGGAATAAATCTGAAGTAAATCGTGAAAAAGAATTACTAATTAAGTGCTATTTGCTCAACAAATTCACTGATATTGGTATGGCTAAATTTGAAATCATTACATAAATTTGTCGTAAACCATCACTGCTTAAGGTGCTATGCAACAAAGCCATCCCAGTGTCAAGCACTGGGATGACACCATTTGTTGTGTTTAACAAAGTTCGTACTTAGCTTCATGTTAGCTACAAACGTTAAGAAATTTACCAAGTGAAAAAAAAGGCAAAAGAAGCCCCGTGGTTATTATCCGCTTTAAAATATTGGCGTTTTTTATGTTTTAAACGCTTGACAAGCGAGATTCAGCTGCTTTTAATTGCAACTAACCTACGCTGCAAATGTTTAAGAAATTTACTAAGCAGAAAAAAAGACAAAGAATCCCCGAGTTAGCTAGTCTTTTACTATCTCTGTCGAGTATTGGCATTTTTTGATGTCTTGTAACGCTTTATAAGCGCGTTCAGCTTATTTAGATAAAAATCTAGATGTAGATGAAGTTTTGTAAAGACATACAGTATCTATATACTGCAAAAAATTGAACATAAGACGCCGATACATTAAGTAATCCTTACCTTTTAATCTGCAGATTGGCGAAAGCAAATACAATAGCTTCAGTTTCATGATAAGGGGGCTGGCGGAGTTTGTCAAGTAGGTTTTTATGACTTAAAAAGCCAGTGTCAAGCACTGACCACTTTTGCTTCAATATTTGCACATTAGCCACGCCCCTAAACAGATACGTGTGTCTCTTGACCAAAAAAGCCAATAATATTTTCTTTCACTTCTGTGCTATCTGTCATGTTATTTACTCTCATACGAAATTCAGATGAGCATTGAAGCCCGCTACTGTACCAACCTATGTGTTTGCGGGCCATCTTTATCCCCGTGTCATTTCCATAGTACTCAAGAATATTATCGTAATGCTCAAGTATGATGCTTAATCTCTCTGAAGCTGTTGGTTCAGAAGTTTTACTTCCACTGAGAAAGTGCATTGCTTGATTAATCAGCCAAGGTTTACCGTAGGCACCACGACCTATCATCACTCCGTCTGCTCCGGATTCTTTAAGAGCACTTTGAATATCACTCAAGTTTTTAATATCGCCATTTACTATAACTGGAATTTTCACTTGTTCTTTAACATTTCTAACGAATTTCCAATCTGCTTGACCGTTATAGAGCTGCGCTCTTGTCCTTCCATGCACAGTAATCATTTTTGCCCCTAAGTCCTCTGCGATTTTTGCTAAACGTGGAGCATTGCGATTTTCATCGTTCCATCCAGTGCGCATTTTCACCGTAACTGGTATATTTACTGCATTGACCACAGCTTCAATGATTTCAGCAGCTTTTTTCTCATCACGCATTAGCGCTGATCCTGCATAACCGTTTACAACTTTTTTAACAGGGCAACCAAAGTTTATGTCTATAATTTTTGCACCCATATCCTCATTTAGTTTTGCAGCTTCTGCCATAACATCGGGCTCGCATCCAGCAAGCTGCACAGCAGTTAATTCATCGACTTTTGCTTTTTGCAGACTCTGGCGAGTTTGCATAATCATAGCTCTGCTTGCAATCATCTCTGAAACTAACAAACTTGCACCAAGTTTCTTTACAATACTTCTGAACGGATAATCAGTCACCCCAGACATTGGAGCTAAGATTACCGGGGAATCAATCGTTAGATTTCCTATTTGCAGGGGCATAAGGTTAATGGTAATTCTTCATTGTAAACTATATAGCAACCTGAGCTGTATTCTGCACCCTTGAGGTAAGAGAGGTGTCCGTTCCTGGTGGAAGATCGCACAAAAGCCCGTTTTTTAAATGCTCTTTCCACCCTTCATCCTCCATAAGCGCTTTTGTAAACTCTCTTCTTTTCCCATTCAAATCAAATTTATATTCTGATAACTCTTTGTCAATTTCGTCAAATGATTTGCCTTCGTTGAGCATTTGTGTAATTTTATGAGCATTTTCTAGTGCGAATATGCCACAGTTATGTCCATCGCTTTGTTGTTTGGCTCCGGAGCTTCTTATATTACAGTTCTCTATTTCCAAAACTGCTTCCAGTGCGCTCACTATATTATCAGTATTTATTGGGACATTAATTAATTCATTTTTCTTGTCCCGACACGTTTGTGCTGTTTTTCGGACATCTTGACCCATTTCTTTTTTTCCTTGTGCATTTAATTCACTGGCTTGGTTAGTAAGAGGTGCAAATAACTCGTCTTTAATTTCATTTGCAAGTTCTATTTTCTTACGTTGACTACCAGGACTTGGTAAATCAGCACTAAAAGAATCGCAATAATAAGCTCTAAATTTTTTACTATCTGGATTGTATGCAATAACTAGCGTCACCCAATGATTACCACCTAAATTAATAACTGAGGTAAATATTCTCAAATTCTCTTGTTCTGCTTTATTTTTATATTCTCTCAATCTTTCATTCAAGGATTCAAGATTACCAGGAATACAAAAGAATATATGGCCATCTGAACTCTCTGAATAGTTATATACAGCTCTTGCAATATGAGCAATATCATGTTGTTGTAGCCAATAGGTATAATTTTCTCTATTTGTCTGATGCACAAGAGTATCCAAATTTTCATGAAACTCTTTACCACCCAAACCACTATCTAACGAAGTAGAAGAACTTCTACGCTCTGTATCATCTGAACCGTCTGTTTTTCTTGATATAGTATCCACCCCACTGTCCATTGATTCACTCTTTTCCCCCTTTGAAGCTCCTTTTCCATTTCCATTAATATAGTTCTTCGCTAATTTGTATGCTGTTGTAAGAACTACTCCCATTATAATCCAAATCACAGGATGAGAAATTAGCATAGCAAGTGGAAAGGTCAATAGAGGGGATCCTATTACCGCTCCTAAACAGCCAGCAGCGAATGTGGCTGCTAGGCATACACAAGTAGCGCAGATAACAAATTTCCCACCAGCAAAGTAAGTGCTCTCTTTAAATTGATTATATTTTTCTGTGATGCCCAACATACTATATCCTATGAACGCTAAGTTAATTAAATTTTAACAAATTCTAACAAAAAAATCAACCATAATAATTTTAGTAGTATGAGAAAATATTGAATATTAAGAGCTTTTGAAGTACAGTAATAATGTTAGTAATAGCACAATATATGCATGATATAGAATATATACGCAAAAACCCTAAAGGATTTGAAAAGGCAATGAAAAGCAGGGGGATAAGAGAGTTTACTGCAAAAGAGGTATTAGAAATTGATCACGAGAAAAGGTCATTAACCACTAAATTGCAAGATTTAAATAGGCAGCGCAATGAAATCACAGAGGAAATAAAGAAGCTTAAAATGAGCAAGAGCCCTTGTGAAGAGCAAATAAAATCATCAAAAAACATCACGAATGAGATAGAGGCAATTAGCTTAAAAGAGCAAGCAGAAAAGGATAAGTTAGTGAATGTTTTATCTAACTTGCCAAATATTTCTGCGCAAGATGTGCCAATAGGCGCAGATGAGAACTCTAATTTAGAGGTGAGAAGATATGGAGGAAAAAGACAGTTTGATTTTGTACCAGAATCTCATTATGAACTCGGAGAAAAATTAGGTTTAATGGACTTCGAACAAGCGGTGAGAATTTCCGGATCAAGATTTGCGATATTAAAAGGACAGTTAGCTAAGCTTGGACGAGCGCTAATAAATTTTATGCTTGAAATGCATGTTAATGAATTTGGCTATACTGAAGTGTATCACCCAGCTTTGGTGAAAAACGAGGCTATGTATAACGTTGGTCAGCTACCGAAATTTTCTAATGATTCATATCTAACTACCGACGAATTAAGGCTGATTCCCACAGGTGAAGTGGTTCTGACAAATTTGGTTACTGATAAAATAATAGAAAAAAAAGAACTGCCTATTCGCTTTACTGCGTATTCAGAGTGTTTTCGTAAAGAAGCAGGCAGCGCAGGGCGAGACACGAGAGGCATGATAAGGCAACACCAATTTGGTAAAGTGGAATTGGTGAGTATTACAACTGAAGACCAATCAAACGATGAACTTGAGCGCATGACGAGTGTTGTTGAAGAGATATTAAAAAAACTAGAATTACCGTATAGAGTAATGCTACTGTGTAGTGGTGATATGGGTTTTGCTGCACAAAGGACTTATGACATAGAGGTATGGTTACCTGAGCAAAATAAATATAGAGAAATATCAAGCTGCTCAAATTGTGGTGCATTTCAAGCAAGAAGGATGAACGCTAAATACTCTTCAGAAACTGATAAAAAGATAAAAAAATATGTTCACACTTTAAACGGCTCAGCTTTAGCTATAGGAAGAACGATTATTGCCATAATGGAGAATTACCAAAATTCCGACGGATCGATTATAATACCAAACGTGTTGCAAAAATACATGAGTAATGATACTGTTATAAGCAAATAATAATTTTGACATATAGAAAAGCGAGGAAATAAAGATGAAGGTTCTGGTTATAGGTTCTGGTGGACGTGAGCACGCTCTACTTTGGGCTCTAAAAAAATCTCCTATCTTGACTGAGTTATATGTAACTCCTGGTCGCCCGGCCATGGAAGATTTGGGAGTTCTTGTGGATGTAAATATTCAAAATTCAGTGGATGTTACACAATTTTGCAAGAGAGAAAATATAGAGTTGGTTGTTATTGGTCCAGAACAACCAATAATTGATGGGCTTGCTGATGATTTAGTTGCAGAGGGAATAAATGTTTTTGCTCCGAGTCAAGCAGCTGCAAAGCTTGAGGGATCAAAGTCTTTCACCAAGGGACTATGCAAGCGATATGGCATACCAACTGCCAAGTATGAGTGTTTTGTTGATGAAGGATTAGCTAAAGATTTTGTACGTAGCAATAAAATAAAGTTTCCACTTGTAGTGAAAGCAAATGGAATTGCGGCAGGGAAAGGCGTGATGATATGTTGCGCAGAAAACGAAGCTTTTTCAGCAATAGATTCAATGCTAGTGGAGAAAAAATTTGGTGAATCAGGTGAAGAAATAATCATAGAAGAGTTTTTAATTGGAGAAGAAGTAAGTTTTTTTGCTCTTGTTGATGGGTTGAAAGTAGTAACTCTTGGGTGTGCAAAAGATTATAAGAGAGTTGATGAAAGTAATGAAAGCCAAAATACTGGAGGCATGGGATCGTACTCATCACCTTCAATTATAAGTAAGGACATGGAGCAAAAAATTATCCAAAAAATAATATACCCTACAGCTCAAGCATTGGTTAACATGGGTACGCCTTATAAGGGAGTACTCTTTGCTGGTTTAATGATTTGCAGAGATGGCCCAAAACTTCTCGAGTATAACGTTAGATTCGGTGATCCAGAAACGCAATCTATATTACCTAGATTTGATTCAAAATTACCTAGATTTGATTCAAATTGCGATTTGTTAAAATTGATGTTGTCAGCTGCAGAAGGAAAGTTAAATGTCAAAATGGTGGAGCTTAATAACAAATCTACAATTTGTGTAGTTGTTGCAAGTAAAGGCTATCCGGGTGATTATCAAAAGGGAGAAGTAATTAAGGGATTAGATAAAATTGAAAGCATTCCTGGTATATTGGTGTTTCATGCTGGTACTAAATTAGATGAGAGTGGTAATTGGGTTTCAGATGGCGGAAGAGTGCTAAATATAGTAGCAGAAGGGAGCACTATAGAGGAAGCCAAAAGTAAGGTGTACTCAGCATTAAATTTTTTAGAATGGCCAGGGGGTTTCTTCAGATATGATATTGGTAGTTAATGTTAGCTGTCGGTTAGCAGGTGGCTCACAGAAACGAAAAACTTCCTTGACAAACTCCGCCAGCGCCCTTATCATGAAACTGAAGCTATTGTATTTGCTTTCGCCAATCTGCAGATTAAAAGGTAAGGATTACTTAATGTATCGGCGTCTTATGTTCAATTTTTTGCAGTATATAGATACTGTATGTCTTTACAAAACTTCATCTACATCTAGATTTTTATCTAAATAAGCTGAACGCGCTTATAAAGCGTTACAAGACATCAAAAAATGCCAATACTCGACAGAGATAGTAAAAGACTAGCTAACTCGGGGATTCTTTGTCTTTTTTTCTGCTTAGTAAATTTCTTAAACATTTGCAGCGTAGGTTAGTTGCAATTAAAAGCAGCTGAATCTCGCTTGTCAAGCGTTTAAAACATAAAAAACGCCAATATTTTAAAGCGGATAATAACCACGGGGCTTCTTTTGCCTTTTTTTTCATTTGGTAAATTTCTTAACGTTTATAGCTAACATGAAGCTAAGTACGAACTTTGTTAAACACAACAAATGGTGTCATCCCAGTGCTCCTTTTTTTGTCATCCCAGTGCCCAGACACTGGGATCCAGGAATTTTATTAAGTTGGTAAGCATAAAAGTAGCCGTTTTATGCTAAAGTACAACGTTTTGATGATTATGAAAAAGCTGGATTCCAGTGTCAAGCACTGGAATGACACCGAAGGAGCTACTGGGATGACAGGGGAAGCTGACAACCGTCATCCCGCTGCTTGTTAGCGGGATCTAGAGATACCGTGACGGTATGACGTAGAATTGCTGTCATCCCGCTACTTGTTAGCGGCTGAGATACCGCGAATGAATCGCGGGAAACCTTTCTTGGGTTAGTTATAGACAGAAAATGCAAGAATTTCAGAATGATCTGCCTGGTTTTTTATCTAAGTAATACCACTCCCTTTAGCCTCTCTATATTTGCTGAACAACTAAAAAGGGGAGGGGAGTGGCTATAAAATAGTTACACTACATGAACTCATCAGGTGAGTGATAATGATCTGATAAGTGATCTCTAACATCGTGACCTAACTTATCCACATCAGGTTTAAGCAAAGAAAGATTGTCATCGGATTGTTCTTCTGATAAGTTAAGCAAAGAAAGATTGTCATCAGATTGTTCTTCCTCTTTAGACCCAAATAACCATGAAAAGAATGACGAGATAGAATCAATAATGGATTTAATTGCTGAAAAAATATTGGATAAGAAGTTACTGGGTTGCTGAGTATCCTCTTCGGGTTCTTTTCCTTCTGTATGATCTACTTCATCCACATCTTGTTCAGGTTTACTTCTGCTTATAAGTATCTTATCTAACCAGTCGGACATATTCTTGTCTGGATTATGAAAATACATTTGACTTATCTCCTTATTTTCATCAATAGAAATTACTACAGTTGTATTCTGACTTAATTGCCCTTCATTAATGAGCGATTCATGAGAGTTCTTAATGTCTTTGATAAATTGAAGTTTTTCTTCTTCTGCTGAAAGATAACCATTGTGTTGTATATCATAATTGGTTCCTTTATATTTAAATTGAAACATCCATCCACGGTCGTTATATTCATCTACACCCATCTGCTTGCAAATAGCTTTATAATTTTTTTCTTCTACCTCAAGCCCAATTGCATTTGCCATCAGCTGACTATTTACCTGGTCCAATTCCCTTACTTTTGTTGGGGAAAACTTGAATTGAAATACGTGACCCAATTCATGGGCTAAAACATTATCCATATAAGCATTTTTATAGCACATCAGGCTTTCTTCAGATGCCATTCCCCCAGAATTATCAATCATACTCTGATGTCCAGCAAATCTCGGAATTAGAGCACCATATTTCCTATAATCATCTTTATTATTAAAAATATAGATCTGTACAGCTCCTGGTCTATCAATACAAAACTTTGCTTTATATGCATCATAAGCACTTTGGATATCCATTTTTACTTGATCTTGCTCGCGTTGTGATAGGCTATCAAAATTTATGGTGAAATCTAGATCTTTACACCTATAGTTGAATTGATTAGGCAGCACATCTTGTAATCCTGCGTATTTTGTATTCTCATCAAAGTTTCTTGATTGTGCAGTTTTATATAAATTATTATAGTATGTAATAGAGTTTCCGTTAGGCAACTTAGGTATCTGTGCGATCGTTCTTCCATAGTTATCGTAGAAAGAAATGTCAGAATTACCAATCCTAAAATCCGTTATAGATTGCCCACAAGTACCATCGTTTGCACAATCGTGATGGTCAGTCTTCTTATAAGACCATGCGTTGATGTATTTTCCTATTTTGATACCTCACTACCAAACCTTACTATATTATTATCTTGGTAGAAGTTATAATAATTCGTTAACTTGTAAAGTGCCAATTGTGAGGCTAATGAACTTTATTTGTTTGAAACTTTGCTGAAATAGCTCTTTTTATACTATGTTTTATATAGCTAAACTGACTTAGATTTACCGACAATTTGAAAAACGACAAATTCGTCATTCCGCTACTAGTTAGCGGAATCTATACCGCGAATGAATCCACAGCTGTACGAACATTGCAATTAGCAGGTAATTTGCGCAACAGACGGTGTCATCCCAGTGCTCCGACACTGGGATCCAGCCTTTCCATAATATATATTATGTAATTTTCGATACTAATAAAACTATTTCCCAACCTTTCAAACAGCAACTTGTTGAACCTCCAGATTAGCACTTAAGAAGAAGTGTTAAAGTATCTCTTTAAGTATTATATATTAGTATTTAGAGATCATATTTATTATAGATCTTAAAAGTACTCATAACGCGTAAACTATGATACTGTCTGAGCAACACTCGCTACTTTGTTTGAGGTCTGGTCCATCTAGTTTATTACTAGGTTTTAATACTGCATATGTAATGCCACCAGCAACAATCCCGACTGCCAGCGCAGCAGCTACAGCTATACCAACTAAAGCCAATATTGGTAATTGAACACCAGCAGCAAAACATCCACCGAAAGCTATTAATCCAGCTATAATACTAGAAGCACCACCAACTTTCATTGCTATATCAATTGCCATACTCTTCTCAATTTTATAAATTTCGTTTAGAGAATCATGATTTTCAGTTACCCATAAAGAACGTTTTAATCTTTCATAATCACTTTCTACCATGCTAGTAAGAACTTCTTTTAATATACCTTCCTCTTTAGCTGCATCTAAAATAGCTTTAGTTCTTTCTCCCCCATCATTAAAACCTAGAGCATAGACAATCGGTGTTGCATACGTATTTGCACAAATAAGAACCTCTTTTAATATACCTTCCTTTTTAGCTGCACCTAAAAGAACTCCAGCTTTTTCTTTCCAATCATTAAAATCTAGAGCATAAGTAAACGGTATTATATATTTCATATATTTCGTACTATCTGGATACTTTTTACATATATTTGCAGAAGTAAGAACTTTTTTTAATATACCTTCCTCTTTAGCTGCACCTAAAAGAACTCCAGCTTTTTCTTTCCAATTATTAGAATCTAGAGTATAGCCAAGCGGTGTTATATCATACTCCACACCATCTGGGCACTTTTTACGTATATTTGCAGAAGTAAGAACTTTTTTTAATATACCTTGCTCTTTAACTATAAGTAAGACCTCTTCAGTTATTTCTTCCCTCTCATTAAAATCTAGACGATAGCTAAGCGGCGGTACAGCAAAATCTAGAGCATAGCTAAGCGGCGGTACAGCATATTCCACACCATCTTGGCACTTTTTACGTATATTTGCACAAGTAAAAATCGTCAAAAAATCATCTCTTGATCTTCCCTTTAAAAGGTCATTAACACTCTCGCCTTCGCCTTGCTCTATTATTTCCCTTAACTGCTCGTATACTCTCTGTAATCTTTGATTTACCATATACTTACCTAACATAAAAACTTAAGCTTAATTATTCCATATTTTAACAAAAAAATCAACCGGAGTGGCATCACATATCACATACACTCAAACAAGAAAAGGCGCTCAGGTATTCATCTTTTTTTTCAACAACTAATATTCTTGTTTTTTTAAGCACTCTATCTATATTCAATCCTTTGCCTTCTTCTCAATATACCTACATATCAGAATGGACAATTCATATAGAATCAGCATTGGTATTGCAAGCCCTACTTGGCTTAATACATCAGGTGGAGTTAAGATTGCAGCAATAATAAAAATTACCACTATTGCAATTCTGCGTTTATTTGACAAACTTTGTGTAGTGAGTAACCCTACTCTCACCATCAATGTGAGTATTACTGGAATTTGAAATGCAGTGCCAAATGCAAACATAAATTGGAGAACGAGGTCTAAATATTCGCTAACTGATGGCATAAACTCTATTGGTATACCGAAAGATTTCCCACTATGTTCAAAAGTGATGAAAAACTTCCAGGCTAAAGGAAATATATAGTAATAGACTACAGTAGCTCCCGTTACAAATAAAACCGGTGTTGCAATTAAGTATGGCAACAACACTGCCCTTTCACTTTTATATAACCCAGGTGCTAAGAACATATAAAATTGCCATGCAAACACAGGAAAAGAAAACAAAAGTGCGCTCATTATTGCAACTTGGAGATACACAAAAAATGCCTCTGTTAAGTCTGTGTAAATTAAAGAAAAACCTTCGCTACCTTTTGTTGCTTCTATTAAAGGTGCAAGTAAAAAACGGTATATATTTTCCTTAAAGTAGTAACAAAAACCAAAAGCAACGCAAAAAAATAGAAAGCAAAAGATAACTCTTTTTCTGAGTTCCGCAAAGTGCTCATAAAAAGAGGCATATTTGTTCGAGTTTTCATTCATACTTTACTATGGCTCAATAATGCTATGTCTAACATTCTCAGCGAAAAAGCCCACTCATTGTCATACCACGCTGCAATTCTACAGATGTTGCCTGTAACATATGTACCAGTTGAATCCACAATTGCACTATAAGGGTTATGCACAAAGTCTATTGAAACTAAAGGTTCCGCACATACAGAAAGCACATTGCTTGCTGCATCCTTAAACATTTCATTTATTTCTTTAACGGTCGCTTTCTTATCAGTCGTAAATGTAAAATCAACCATAGAAACATTGCTAACTGGAACTCTGACGGCAGTGCCATCTAGCTTTCCCTTTAATTCAGGAATTACAGAACCGATTGTTTTTGCTGCCCCGGTTGTAGTTGGCACCATAGATAGTCCGCAAGCCCTTGCCCTGCGCAAATCTTTATGATTACCATCAAGAACATTTTGATCATTCGTGTAGGCATGTATAGTAGTCATAAAACCGCTTTTTATACCTAGATTGGAGTGTAGAACCTGCACAATTAGAGCCAGGCAATTTGTAGTGCAAGAACCTGCTGATATCACTTTATGCTCTTTTTCGAGCATATCGTTATTCACACCGTAAACTATAGTGACATCAGCATCCGGAACTGGAGCAGAGACAATTACTTTCTCTGCATTGTGCCTTATTGCTTCTTCACGCTTGTTAAATGCACCAGTACATTCAAGTATTACATCAACATTCCAAGGAATATTTTCAGGGCTCCGTTCTCTATATAAAGAAAATTTTCTGCCGTTTATAGATAGCCAATTTTGAGACTCATTAAAATCAATATCACCACTGAATTTGCCATGAACAGAATCATATTTAATCAAATGTGCATGCTGCTCAGCACCGAGCGATCCGTTCACTGCTACAACTTCTATCTGCTTGCTATATTTTTCCACTTCATGGATAGCGCGCAGAACACTTCTTCCTATTCTACCCAGACCATTAATTCCTACACGAATCGTCATCTCTTCATTCAAAAAATTTAATTATAGAGGATATCGCTTGATATTTCATTCTATTCTTTTGACTGCTAATTGGCATTTTATTCCTTAATATATTAATTATTTATCTTGATTAGATAACTATAGTACCATATTATTTAACTAAATATTTAAATATTAATGGTAATTATTATGGATTTAGAAAACTTACAACAAGAGTTGCTTGAAATAATTCTTCTCATAACTGCAGAAAGTAGTGAAGAAGAAGTAAGAAGTATGCAAGATCGAGCATTTAAGATTATCGATGAATTAAGAGATCATATTAATGATAATATAGGAATGAATGATAATCTGAGAATGCCAACTTTAGACTGGATTGCCTTTTGTGATATTCACGATGGTGTAAGGTTAAATAACAGATCTTTGTTAGACTTAGAAGATGCTGTAAAAAGTATCGGAGGGAAAACTTCACAAGAGTTAGGGCAAGTACGTGAGATTCCACGGCAAATGAATAATCTTGGATTAGCGGAAATTGTAGCACAATATCAGGTGCACATGAGAGAAAGAGAAGAGAGAAATTTAAGGATTATCAACTCAATTGGAATATTCGGTGTAACATTCTTAGGAGCTAATCTTGGAGAATCAGAAGTAGGTGAAATTATTGGGGCAACACTTGGAGGATTGTTATCCATGCCAATAACGGTTATGTTACCAGCGGCACTGGCATCAATATTTGTACGCGGAGGGCATATTACATCAAGAAAAGTAACACAAGAGATAATACGCCCAATGAGTGAACCGATGGCTGGATTATCAGCAGCTTTAGGAGCAGGCATGACAATATTACTTACAAGCAGAGCTGGAACAAATATGGAATTTGGAGAATCATTAAGATCTAGTCTTATAGCTGCGACTGGAGCTGGAATTGGTGCTGCATTGTCATTGGCTTTTATTAGAAGAGCGTTTGCTAATCGTTCTGTTGTTCCTGCAAATTTGGAAAATGTTGCCACTGAACAACCAAATATGCAAGGACAGAATATATAGCTCTTTCCTACTTTCTCCTTTATCGTTATCCCAGTGTTGTGACACTGGGTGTTCCGCTATTTTTGTATTTTGTGGCTAAGCAAAGGATATTATTTTGATGCTAATTGGCATTTTATTCCTTAATATATTAATTATTTATCTTGATTAGATAACTATAGTACCATATTATTTAACTAAATATTTAAATATTAATGGTAATTATTATGGACTTAGAAAAATTAAAAAACTTACAACAAGATTTGCTTGGAATAATTTATCTCATAGTTGCAGAAGCTAGTGAAGAAGAAGTGAGAAATATGCAAGATCGAGCATTTAAGATTATCGATGAATTAAGAGATCATATTAATGATGATATAGAAATTAATGATAATCTGAGAATGACAATTTTAGACTGCATTGTCTCTTGTGATAGTCAAAATGGTGTAAGGTTAAATAACAGATCGTTGTTAGACTTAGAAGATGCTGTAAAAAGTATCGGAGGGAAAACTTCACAAGAGTTAGGGCGAGTACGTGAGGTTTCACAACAGGAACAAGCTACGATGTTGTTTAGAGAAATTATGGAGTCTAGGGCAGAACTTATAGCATCTATGCAAGAAGAAAGACGAAATAGAATTTTAGGACAATGGTCAGGAATAGATATATGTCGTGGAGTACTTGCAATATCCGCTGTAATGACATACCCAGAAACTCGTCTGGGAGAATCAGAAGTAGGTAACATTGTTACGGCAACACTTGGAGGATTGCTGTCCATACCATACCTTGTATTATCACGGCAACTGAGATACTCAGACTCCATGGATATTACAACATCAAGAGAAATAGCACAAAGGTTAGTACACTCAATAAGTGAACCAATGGCTGGATTATCAGCAGCTTTAGCAGGAGGCATGGTAATTTTAGGTTTCAGCATAACTAGAAGAGCAATTGGAATAAATGTGGGATTTCAAGAATCATTAAGATCTGGTCTGATAGCTGCAGCCGGAGCAGGAATTGGTGCTGCATTGTCAACGGCTTTGGTGAGAAGGGCGCTTGCTCCTGTCTCTACAAATTTGGAAGATGTTGCAACTGAACAACCAAATATGCAAGGACAGAACAGATAGCTCTCCCCTACCCTTCTGTATACAAAATAGCAAGTCATAAAACCTTGCTATTTTGTTACTTAAAAAAAATACTTCCCCTTTTTAGAGAACTGCATATAATAGATTTGACATTGCAGTGCATTATACAAACAAAATTCCCAATACTATAACCTACAGGAGGCTTTATGAATAAGAAATTTTTCTATTCACCATTGTCAATAAAAAGTATAGGAGAAAACGGTGTATTTTCTGGTTATGCTAGCGTTTTTAATATAGTTGATAAACAAAATGACCTGATCTTACCTGGGGCATTTAAGGAAAATTTAAACAGAAATAAAATAAAACTCCTTTGGCAGCACAATCCAGGTGAACCTATAGGTAGTATCATAGATATTTATGAGAATGATGTTGGTCTATATATAATTGCACATTTACTTTTGGGTATTCAGAAAGCAGAAGAAGTGTATTTGATGCTCAAAACTGGAGCAATTAACGGACTTTCCATCGGCTATATACCTATAGAGTATGATGTTGATCATAAAAGCGGAGCTAGAGTGTTAAAACAAGTGGAATTATGGGAAGTCAGTCTGGTCACTTTTCCTGCAAACTTGGCTGCTCAGGTAATCAATGTGAAAAATCAGAACAATGAACAGGAAATGTTAGCAAGAGCGATAGGAAAAGCAAATGCTGTACTTACAGACATGTGTATTTCTGCTTAAAGTGTATTAGGCGGGCAAAGACTTTACCATAATTTGACGCCTGCGTTAGTATTTATTTAACATTTATACTAATATATATAACTTTATTACTGTTAAAATTTTCTGTAAATTAAAGTTAAAAAATAAGGTAATTTTATGCTAAATATTAATAATACAGTTAATTATAAAATTAATGTTAAACGAAAGGAAAAAAAATACAGCTGGTCTACTGTATTTGCTTGGTTGTACTTAAAAACAATTGGACGAATACTACCAAAGAAATGGAACAAATGGGCAGAAAATATTCTATATTACGATAAAGCTACTGGAAGTAATGAAATTCGGACTGATGATCCTGAAATAACAGATGAAAGTGCTCAAATTGAACCTGAGATTGCAGAAAAAGGGAGTCAAAGTGAAGTAATAAGTAAGGATGAAACTACATTTCAAGATACGACAATGCAGACCGAATACATTGAAACAACGGATAAAAATATTGAAGCTGATTTAGAATCTGAAGTTGCAGAAAAAGGGAGCCAGAGTGAAGTAATAAGCGAGAATGGAGAGGTTCAAGAAGATGAAGAATATTTAGAGAATTTTACAGTGTTGTCAGAAAGTGATAGTACTGTAGAAAAAATAGATAGCATTTTATTGGAGGTAGGTAAAATTGGAAAAGAACATGAGCACCTTGGCGCTGATCTAAAGAAGCTTATGGATAAGTTCGGAGCACAGGGCATAAATAGTACACATGATCAGTTAATAAGTACCATTAAAGATGGATATAAGGGAATTCTTAATGAACAAAATTTGGTTGCTCAGGAAAGTGAAGTTCTTAAAGAGAAGGTACAAGAATTTATTGATATTTTAACAAATTCAGAATCTGTACTGGGTAGTACTTTTAGTGTATTATTTCAGGAAAAGGAAGAAGAAATTAGCAAGCTAGCAGGTGAATTAAAGCAAGCTCAAGAAAAAAATGCAGAATTAGAAGGCAAAGTTGGGAATTTAGATCATGAAATAGGAAGGCAGAAATCAGATATAGACAGATTGAATGATCAATTAGCTGGAATGGAGGAATTGAGAATACAATTGAAAAGCACTCAGGAATCTAAGCAACAATTAGAGAAAGAAAAGATTGATTTAGAAGATAAATTGAAAGATTTAAATAGTCAATTAAGAACTGCAGTAAAAGAGAGAGAAGACTCAAAAAATGAGGTTTCTAAATTACAAAAACAGGTGCAGATCTTAGAAGGAAGTAAAGAATGGGAGTTAGCTGGAATAGATGATAGCTTAAAGAAAGTTTTTTTGGATGTGATAGGAATGTTAGAAAAAGAGCTATTAATAAATAATCGAGAGCAACGACTACAGGGAAAAGAAGTTGACTTAGAAGATAAATTAAAAATTTTAGTCAGTCAGCTAAATGCTACTGAAGAAGAAAAGCAGATCTTAGAAGGGAATAAAGCTGAAGAAATAGAAAGACTAAAGGCAGAATTAAAGAAAGAATCAGATGAAGCGTTACAAGAAAAGCTTGCAGAACAAGAGAAGTTGATTGAGCAGCTAAAAAAGGAACAGAAGCAAGTAGAAAGCCAATTGGAAGCTGATATTAAGAGACTACAGGAAGAAAAAAGGGATCAGTTAACTGAAATAGATAGCTTAAAGGGAAATTTGTCAATTGTGGAAGAACAGTTAAAGCAACAACTACTGTTAAATAATCAAGAACAACAAAAGTTGGAAGAAAAGTTAAAGGATGTTGATAAAAGATTAGAAGATATTGATGAAAAAACTAAAAAATCACAAGAACAAACAAAAGCTCACAAGCCAGATGCAGTGAGTTTGGTAAGCACAGTATCTACTGGAAAATCAACTACTAGCTCTAGTAGATCAACCCTTTCAAAATTGCGGAACTTGCCCAATAAGCTTTTTGGGGATAAGAATCTCAATAACTTTTTATCTAGGAAAAACGAGGAGTTAAAAAAAGGTTTTCCTGAATTTAAAGAAAAGCACTTTTGCCATAACGTGCTTGATGAAACCATAAAATCTCTATCAAATAAAAATAGTGGAAAATTTGAAAGTAAAGAATTACTTAAATTATTAGAAAGTAATTTAAAACAATCCGCAAGGGAGATCATAGAAGCCAAGGTTAAAGAAGTTGTCAACAAACATTGTAACATTGGAGAAAATGTAGGTAAAGAACTACGAGATGGCACGTTAAAAGCCAAGTTGTCACCTTCTGTTAGAAAATGCGTAAAAAAATTAGAATTTAACAAACAAGAAGGGGTAAATAAGATTGTAGACTCTATCTTGCACAGCTTTAATAGCAAGAATAATAATAATAACGACTCAGTAGAATTACTTAAAGAAATTGTTGTGAAAGAGCTAGTAGAAGCTAGAATGAGATTTTTTTTAGATAAGATTCAAGAGTTACAACTGACATCAAGCATAAGAGATAAATTTTTATCTACAGATCAGGGAATGTGTAATCAAACTCAAGGAGGAGTAAACGAATACCAATTAACAGAAAAAGCTAAAAAAGAATACACACCTAATTCCTCGATGAGTCACACTAATACTGTAAGCATACATTCATTGAACAGTCGGAAAGCAAGTTAGAGTAGGCTCTTAACATAAAGCACCAGCTCCTCTTTTGTTAAAGTGTAGGAGCTGTCTTCCCAATGTTGTTTTAGCAACTCCAAGCTCCTACCTAAACTTTTTCCTGGCTGGTGACCTATACTTATTAAATCATCGCCAGATAAAGGAAATTTTGGAATATTGAATGTGTTAGCAAATGAAATGTATTTATCAACATTTTCTCCAGACTCAACACCACAAATTTTTGCTAAATCACAATATAATTCTCTACCAAATAAAGATATGTATTTTTTTTGCTCTTTTTCTGAGAGTTCTGTTTTGATATCGTTGGATAGTAAAAATAGCAGCTTTTTCTTTTGCTTGTTCGAAAGACGTAAAAATTTGCTTACATATTCTCCAAGACTTAGCCTGTCATTTTTGGTGGTCCTAAGGAGTAACGCTAATTTTACTAGTGCATCAGTGCCCAAAAGAAGTGACGAAGACAGAATTTCGCATTTGACTTCTTTTGGAATAATTTTTTGTAACACATCAGATTCTTGCATGCTCTTAAGTGTTGGAAAAGGATCATTGCATTCCAGCAATTTAAGTATTTCATCTCTTATTCTCTCTCCAGAGAGGTTTTGGATCATATGCGAATGCTTTTTGCATACGCTTAGTATTTCATCACTCAAATCTCCGACACATATTTTTGCATGAAAACGAAATGCTCTTAAAATACGTAGATAGTCTTCTTTAATTCTATCTTCAGCGTTGCCTATAAAGTTTAACCTTCGCGCCTTTAAATCCTCGATACCACCAAAGTAATCATATATATGGCCATGCTTATCTGCATATAGAGCGTTAAATGTAAAGTCGCGCCTTGAAGCATCCGCTTGCCAATTATTAGTAAATTCTACTTTTGCATGCCTGCCATCACATTTCACATCATGCCTTAGTGTTGTGATCTCAAAAGATCTTTGATTTAGAACCGCAGTTATAGTCCCATGTTTTAAGCCAGTTGGAATAGTTTTTATATTACGGAGTTTTAGCGCTTTCATCACCTGATCAGGAAGCAAATTGGTAGCGAGATCAATATCATGGACATCACGCTGCAAAATTGAGTCTCTCACACACCCGCCGACAAGCCTAGCCTCACCACCAAATTCCTCTATGGCATCAATAATTAAACTAGTTTCATGGTCAACTTGCATTTAGGTTAGTACGTACTGCAAGTTCATATTATATGAAATGCTTGCAAAAAGCCCCATATAAAAATATATAGGGCTATAAAGATTTTACAGGTGTGGTTGTTGATGAAATGCTTTTTCTATTCTTGGTTCCTCCATACCACATCTTGGTAAATTTGAAGGGTTTTGCTTCTCAGAGCGCTCTATGCGCTGCTTTATATCACTAACGCACTGCTCTACAACATCATAAATTTTTCCATTAGCATTTTCTGCCAATAACTCATCAAATCTCTTCTCAACCTCTGCTCTCTCAGAGATATCCTTTGAAAGGTTACAGTACTCTAAGATCTCGTCTACCTGAAGTTTTTTTGCTAATAGGAAATCTTCTTGTTCTTGCTCTTGTTTAAGTTTAGCTTCCTCTTGTAATTGTTTTGCTAAACTTTTATTTCTATCAAGCAACGGTTCGAAATGCAATCCGCCTTTGTTTATTACATGCACAATACTACTATCATCATAATCAACTTTATTGTATTCACCTGCATTTTTTGAACCTGAATTGTCTATTAATTGATGCAAAAACCGATCTTGTTGGATGTCAATAGCACGCAATGGGTTACTCTCTACAACATGCAATTTCACACCATACTTTTCACAAAGTATTCTGCCTTCAATGTCAGAATCACCCCATCTACTGTTGTTCATGATATTTGCTGTATAATCACTTACAGTCTCATTACGGCGCTGGCCATTGTTATCATAACTATTGGCAATTGCATCTATAAACCATTCTGGCGGATTCTTTTGCGCAAATTCCCTACAATCATTTCTTAATTTTTCGACAGTAACTTGCTCTCCTGTCTGTTGTTCTAGACTTTGTCTGAACGAGTCAAAAAAGCAGCTTCCATTACCAATTGCTTGCCCTACATAAAAATTGTCAGGGTAAGAATTACTATTTAAAGAAGTTACTTCACTTTCAACATTGTAAAAATCACTTAGTAGCTTCTGCTTCTGAGCTGTAGTCATGGTTTTACCTCAATTTAATATATATTACTATACCAACAAAATTGTAACTAATTAAGTATAGCAAAAATTCTTAAATTATGCAATAATTATGGCTTTAAATAGCAAATATGAGCTTTAACTGTGGTATAGTTGGGTTACCAAACATAGGAAAATCAACCTTATTTAATGCTCTTACAGAGTCAAGTGCAGCCGAAGCTGCAAATTATCCTTTCTGCACAATCGAGCCAAATATAGGCAAGATTTCGATAAAAGATCAGCGCTTGAAACAAATCGCAGCAATTGCCGGTTCAGAGAAGGTAATCTACAACCAATTAGAAGTTGTAGATATTGCAGGTCTGGTAAAGGGTGCGAGCAAAGGTGAAGGGCTCGGCAATAAATTTTTAAGCCATATCAGAGAAGTTGATGCCATCGTTCATCTGCTCAGGTGCTTTACGGATGACGATATTAGCCACGTACACAGTAAAATAGATCCAATATCAGATGCTGAAGTGGTAGAAATGGAATTAATCCTAGCTGATATTGATAGCATAGAAAAAAGGCTTCCTCAATTGGAAAAGAAAGCAAAGCAAGGTGATAAAGAGCTAAAGAGACAACTTGAATTAATGCAAGAGGTATTAGCTACTTTAAAATTAGGTAAACCTGCAAGAAGCTTGGAGAATATCGATGGAGATGAGATGAAGTCGCTTCAATTGCTCACAACAAAGCCCGTTATGTACGTTTGCAATGTTGAAGATACAAATGTTATAACTGGCAATGAATTATCTAAAAAGGTAGAGAGAATGGCGGAGGAAAATAAAAGCAAATTTTATTGCATTTCAGCAAAACTTGAAGCAGATATTGCAAATCTTGATAGTGAAGAGGAAAAACAGAGTTTTTTATCAGAATTTGGCTTACAAGAATCAGGCCTTGATGGAGTAGCGCGTATTATGTATGAAGTGCTGAGTATGATAACTTTCTTTACTGTGGGCCCCAAAGAAGCACGGGCATGGCCAGTAAAAATAGGATCAACAGCTGACAAAGCTGCAGGTGCAATCCACACTGATTTTGAGAAAGGCTTCATAAAAGCAGAAACTATAAGCTTTGCAGACTACATAAAGTATGGAAGTGAACCGGCTTGTAAAGACGCAGGAAAAATTCGCTTTGAAGGCAGAGATTATATCGTACAAGATGGTGATATAATGCACTTTAGGTTTAATGTGTAGCTTTCTGGGGAGAAGAAGTAGAGTGGGCAGCCAGCGAGTTACTTGTTAAGTACTTTTCCAACAACCCCTCTCCGAACCACGCATGATCGTTTCCGTATCACGTGGCTCTCCAATAATCTAACGTTTTAAGGAGTCACCATCATATTTTCCATATTGGATTTTCTTATGGCATTCATGACAAACAACAAGAGTTTTCCTCTGTCGTTCAATCATTCTCTTTTTCCATTCCGGTAGTTCAGTATTACGTTTACCTAGCAAATCAGCAAGTTTACGTACGTGATGTACTTCAATCTGCTCTTGTGATTTACATAATTCACAAGTTTGTGCCAATAGTCTTTGCTCTATTTCACTACGCTTATTCCATATTGGTATAAGGTTATCACTTATGCTTACCCATTTATTCCATTTTAGCGACACAGCACCAAAGTGTGTAATTAATGGTATCTTTGATGGTAAACGATCTACTCTGATTTGGATGACTTTTCGTTTTTCACCTTCATCGTTTTCAATCGTCGCACCAAATTTTCTATAAATTTTCCTGCAAGTTGTTTTGTATTTAGATGCTAAAGTCTTTACTAATGATACTTCCATCACATATTTCAGATAACTTAGTGTGTGAAGGTTGTAGGCCATTTTATAGTATTGTACAATTCCTCGATATTCAGTTTGATACTGAGCAACAATACTGTAAGCTGTATCAATTGTACGTTGAGGTAAATGTATCGGTTTACCACAACGCATATATTCAGAACACTTTTTCTGCTTTATATGATGTGGTACACGTAACCCAATACTACCGTTAATACATCGTTGTGTCCGATGATCATGTTTGTCATCTGCATGCAAAACATGTATTTCATAACCCAAAAAATTGGCTTTGCTATCACACGCATGTGTAATAAACGTTTTATCTTCATTAAGCATAAGTTTGAGCTCCTCATTGAGAAACCCAGCAATCTCATTCTTAATTTGTTCAGCTTCATTCTTTGGTCCTGCAAACCCTACCAGAAAATCATCAGCATACCTAACATACCAAAGACGTCGATAATTTAGATCGCAAGAATCCTTAGATGGCATACCCTGCACTAATTGACGCAGTTGTTTTGCTTGATCCCAGTTCCCTTGTTTTCTCATCATCGATACTTGCATGGTTAACCTTAAATATTTTGGATTTGTCCTTCTTCGCTTACCTCGGTTATTTGCTGGTATTAGTATATGCTCCACATGTTTATCTAACCGATCGAGTAATATGTTACTCAGAATTGGACCAATAATAGAACCTTGTGGTACCCCACTATGACTCTTATTGTACTTCCAATTTTCCATATATCCTGCTTTTAGCAGTCGATTGATTAGCTGAATAAAACGGTTATCTTGGAAGCTTTCACTCAGTATTTTCAACAACATAGTATGATCAATTGAGTCATAACATGCACTGAGATCTCCCTCTATAAACCATTTTGTACCTCTGCCTTTTTGCATTACTGCTCTTAATGCAGTGTGGCATCCACGCTTTGGTCGAAATCCATGTGAACATTCACTAAATTTAGGCTCATAGTAGGCTTCCAATATTAATCGGATTACTTCTTGAAGTAACTTATTTGACCATGTTGGCAACCCTAACGGCCTGCGTTTACCACTCTTCTTTAAAATATAGATACGTTTTACTGGTGTCCACCGATATCGCTCATAGCGTAAATCCTCTATGATTTTATCGATTTTCTCCAAAGACATACCATCAACTGTTTCAGTTGTCACACCTTCTGTCATAGCACCTTTATTACGACAAAGTTTGCCATACGCTCGAAGGTAAAGATCACTCTGATAAAGTAGGCGATATACGTTTTTAACCGGCAAATTTCTTTGTCCACGTTCACGTATAATGTTAAGTATTGTTTCAGCTTTCCGCATCTTGCGTACCTCCCAATTTCAACATTCAATTATCTGTCACCCTTTGCCCTGTATGTGGCTTTCCCACACTCCCCGGTGATTCGTTACTTTCACGACTACTACGATGACTCCGTAACCATAGAACTCGCGTTCCTTAGGTCATCCCATGTTCCGTCACTAAGAACTGTTCTAGATCAACTTAGGTTTTCCATTCATCCTCTTAAATAAGTTCACTACTTATCGTTCTACAGCCAGAATGTCACACAAACGAAAGTTTAATCTGTGCTTACCGTAGACATGGGGTTTTAAATGCGATACCCATGGATGTGAAGTCCCACCCCTGAAGATTAGAATTCAAGCAGTTTAGCTTTAACCATATTGATCAGGTGTTGCAAGCCGTTATCTTATACATCTTCAGATAACTCTCGCTTTACATACATGCTCTTGTCCTCCTTCCCTTTCGGGTTAAAGTTAGTTGTTCACCTCGAGGCCATTTATTCTGAACCCCGCTTAGCTCCGCTAAGTATTTCTTAATGCGTACCACGGCGCACACTCTCCTTCTACAGTGTATCCGTTTAGGGGAGAGGTTTAAGAAACAATTGACCTTACCCAGAAGGTATGAATTAGGTATTGCTTGGTTGGAAGCAAGAGAAGATAATCACTTCTCAGAGTGGATAGGTGGCAGGTTGGCACTTTTTCTGAGTGTTCTTGTATAAAGTATATGAAAGAAGACCTCGTTACTCAGATTCTGCCACCGGTGAGGCTCACAAAATGTGATGACCTCGTATAGGAGTTTGGACCAACCAGTACTCTGATATATTGAAATGTGCAATTGGAGGAAAAATATGCGTCACATAGGCATTATACCAATAGTTTTACTGTTTGTTACTTGCAAGAAGGAAAATCGGAGTATATTCAAACGTTTCGCTTAAAAGACTTAAATAATTTTATCAGAAATCTTCAAGAAACAGATGAAATAGCTAACAGGCAATAGCTGTTTTTTTTATGACGCAGTGTCACCTTATGTTAAGAGCGTGGTCTCCTGGACAGTTTGAAGTTGTTCGTCGCTCTGTGAACAAAACGGACAAGCACGATGCGCGAGCTATTGCTTTTTTTCTAAGCAAAGGTATGTTGCCTGAAGCAAAGCAAACAATGCAAGCAGTTAGCTTCTCTTCTTCAAACAAGAGACCAGTTACGGGTATCTTTAATCAATAAAATGCATGGTCTTTTTAATTACCATGGGATAAAAATTAAAAAGGAAGCACTTACAACTAAGGTGGGTGCTATTGGAAAGTATACTTGGGATCCTTTAGAAAAGGTTGAAATTGAAGTAATTAGCTATCATTTGGAAGCTATTCGGGAAAGTCTTAAAAAACTTGAGAAGGAAATTATAGCTTTTGCCGAACAGCTTCCTGAACCTTATCAGCATAAAAGGAATTGGCCCAATTTCTGCAGCTATTTTTATTGCAACAATTGGAGACATTAATGATTTTCATAGGCCTGAGAAACTTACTGCATATTTTGGAATTGTGCCACAAATCTAATCAACAGTGCACGATCGGAACAAACGTGATATTCTTTAGTGCAGTGTACTTGGGTTGCTATACGCTTATCTGAACAGCTTATGTAAAAAAAAAGCGTGGTTCTACTAAGGCTATTATTGCTACTGCCAGGAAATTTCTTACAACTATTTTCTATACTCTTAAAAATGACTGGGTTTTTAAAGATTTCACAAAATTTGAATTTTTTATTGGACAACAATCATAGGAGAAAAAGTGAAGAGAAAGAAAAGGCGTTTTTTTATAATAAAAATGTTTTTTCAAAAGGAGTAGTAATAACAAAAAGAAGAGAATATACAGTTGAGTTTAAATTAGAAGCTGTGTATAAACAGCATAAGCATTCTGCTATTAATTATTGCATTCCTGAGCAATTTGATTCATTATTCTTTTTGTAAAAAATTTTCTTAACTTTCTCTCTACTTTTTCTGGGTAAGGTCACTTTAAAGGAAGTCTAATAGATGCTACATAGAAATCCAGATGAGTTCCTAAAGTCTATTCCAAAAGATAAGCGCATAATGTGCCTTGACATGGGAGAAAAGCAACTAGGCATAGCATTTAGCGATAAAACACAGCTTATAGCCACAGCTCATAGTGTATATTATAGGAAAAATATGAACAAAGATTTAGGTTATCTGCATAGAATATTTAAAGAAAATGAAGCTGGATCAATGGTAATAGGACTACCATTCAAAATGGACGAGCAAGAAACTAAATGGTGTAAAACCATAATCCAATTCGCAAATAAAATAATAAAAAAATATAAAGTAAATATATACTTACAAGACGAAAGCTTCTCAACATCTATCGCAACTCATACACTAAAAATCACTGGAATATCAATCACAAAATCGAAAAAAATAGATGATAAAATCTCCGCATGTATTATTTTGCAACGAACGTTAGACAAGATAAATACAATCAAATAGTTTTTTCAGATCTGGAAATCTTCAAACTGAATCTCATATAAAAGTTACTCAACAAAACAAGAACCTTTCGTATAAGCATGACAAATTGCTACAGCAAGAGCATCAGCAGCATGGTGACATTTTATACTCAAATTTTTAACTATTTGCTTCACCATAAATATAATCTGATCCTTATCAGCATGGCCATTTCCGGTAATGCTTTTTTTTACATAGTTTGCATCATATTCATTCATAGTTAGCTTTGTTATTTTTAACGCTAAAATTACAACCCCTCTTGCATATCCTAAAGTTAGTGAAGATTTAGGATTTTTATTAACAAAAATTTTTTCTACTGCAGCTTCATTCGGAGAATATTGAAATATTACTTTCTTTAATTGTTCAAAAATTATATGTAAGCGTTCACCTGTACCCAATTTACCATCAGTTGATATGGTACCGCCGCCCAAAAATTCAATATTATTTTTCTCGTTCAGGCTGATAATGGCCCAACCAGTCTTGCTTATCCCTGGATCTAGACCTATTATTTTAACCACTTAATAAACGCTTAACCAATAAATAAATAAAAATAAAAATATCCAGACTACATCTACAAAGTGCCAATACCAGGAGGCAAACTCAAAGCACAAATGGTCCTGAAGTGTAAATTGGCCTTTCCGTGCTCTAAATAAACACACTGATAAAAATATTATTCCTATTATAACGTGTGCGCAGTGAAAACCGGTAATCATATAAAAATTGGATGTATAAATAAGCTTTTCTCCTGTTTCTTGTAGAGAAAAACTCGCTTCATGATACTCTATTGCTTGCACTATTATAAAAAAAACCCCAAGCAATATAGTTATGGACAGCATTTTAATCATGCTCTTTTTATCATTTTCAAGTAAAGAGTGATTTGCCCAAGTAATTGTTGTACCAGAAAGCAATAATATTAATGTATTCATGAATGGTAGTGACCACGGATCAGGTGGCAAAATTCCCTCAGGGGGCCATTCAACTTTTTTTGCAGGAGAAAACGCCTCAAATAAAAAAACTGGATCAAGCCAGGCTTTAAAGAATGAACAAAAGAACACTATAAAAAATACGACCTCCGAGAGAATAAATAAGTACATTGCAAATTTGAGTCCATGTTTTACAATGGTAGTATGACATTTATCATAAATGGCCTCCCTTATTACATCTCTCCACCAGTAGAACAGCACCCCTGATACCGCGAAGATGCCTAAAGCTAAACCAAACATTCCGAAAATTTGTTTATGAAGCGCGCCAACTAATCCAAGTGCAAGAATAAGAATTGCTGCTGATATAGCAATTGGCCAAGGACTTGGGTCCACTAAATGAAAATCATGTTCTTTACTTTTCATAGCATTTAAAAAAATACTTACTAAGGATACAAATTAGCTTAAAATTGTCAATGTTCCTTAGGAAATTGATTGAATCTTGAAAAATTATATGCACCGTTCAAAAAATCTAACACAAATTGTGCAGTTATTCTAAACAACTCAAGCATTTTGCTCTTTTCATTTTCTCTTGCTCTGCTGCAATATCCATCAATAATATTTTCCAAAATAATGCATCCAGACTTTACTGAATCACTGTAACAAAAATTAAACCAATCCCTATATCTATTATTTTTTTTGAATCTATTTTTCATGCTATCAACGACAGTCTTGTATATAAACATGCAAGAATACAAAACCGTCATAGCCTCATAGGTATTACTATACGAGATGGATAAAAGAAAATTAGTGAAATTAAAACACTCAAGAGATTTCTTTCCACGACTTATACCGTACATAGTAAAGTAGTAGTTATATAGCACTCTATTAACAGTCACTGCTCTTTGGGCTACTTCAGTAAGCGAGATAATACTACTATAATCTTCCATTCTGGATGCAGTAATTAAGGTGGTACGAATATAATCACCTAAGAACAACGTCTTTTGTTGAGCATAGAATTTGAAGTTCTCTATATTTAGGGTGTTATTCGCCAACTTAACATTAAAAGGATGCTCAATTATATCCTTTAAAAGATTTGACCCGTAACAGCTCCTAATTATGCCACTGAACACTGTAGTTACCGATAAAGATCAAGTCAACGTAAATAATCCGCTGCTAATATTCTTTGCTAGATATATTAGAGTAATACACCTCATCCCAGAATATTACCTCAAGTTCTAATCCGTTACGAAAAAACTCGAGCATCTTTTTCTTCTCCTTATTACTATATTCTCTATACAGCTTATTCACAATCTCAGTTATAGCATCAGCTGTGTTATCCACTATATTAGTATTATAGAGATTAATCCATTTTTTATACTTATTGCTTGAAGGAATGCTATCTTTTACCGTATGTTGAAAGGTGATCTGACACATACCAAAACATGGATAAGAAGCTGCTAAGCTTTCAGCTACTGAATTATGGTATGCAGCACGCATGAAGAAATCAATGAGGGCAGAACTAGATTTCGATCTTTTGTGGCTATCGGATGAGTTACATTCTGTAAACTGCTCCTCACATAGACTTCGCATACTGAATATTTTACGAGCTATAAAGGTTAATTTATCCATTGTTTCAATATCATTAGCTCTAGATGCAATAATTAAAAAAGCACGAGTGCAATCCACTAAGCATAAAAAAGTCTGTTGAACGTAGAACTTGAACTTCTTATAACTTAATTTGCCATTCATCAATTCAACATAAAAAGGATGTTCTTCTATTCTATCAATAAGATCAGATGATTCTTTTATAGCTATGCTACAAAATTCTTCTTTTATGTCATTATACATTGCATGAGCCTCACAATAAAAACTGAATATAATAATTATCACTAATATAGTATAATTATTATGAAAAAGCAATTATACTTTAACAATAAGCTAATATATAAATGTGGGGCTGTAAATCAAAAATTTCAGCAACCTAAAGAAATTTTACTATTACCTTCTATATTGAATTCTCTACAAAGATCAGCAGACAAGTTCATGCTTTCCCAAGAAAATCCACCGTCATTTTCTGACTCTTTACCAAAATGTCCATAACAGGCTGTACGTTTATATATAGGATGATTAAGCGATAAATGCTTGATTATACCTTTTGTTGATAAATCCACACTATTCTCAATAAACTTTTTAATCTTTTTTTCATCTATCGTATTTGTACTAAATGTGTCAATATAGAATGAAGTAGGTTGTGATATACCAATTGCATAAGAAAGCTGCACAAGACAACGTTTAGCCAAACCTGCAAAGACAATATTTTTAGCAAGGTATCTTGCCATATAAGCTGCAGATCTATCAACTTTGGTTGCATCTTTTCCGGAAAACGCTCCTCCACCGTGTGGAATATAACCTCCATAAGTATCAACCATAATTTTCCGTCCGGTTAATCCACAATCACCAACCGGCCCACCAATAACAAATCTACCTGTTGGATTGACTAAGAGATTTTCCTCATGACACATCCATCCTTCAGGTAAAGATGAAACTATGTAAGGGTAAATTATTTCTTTTACTTTTGATTGATCCAAATCCTCAGGGTGCTGTATTGAGACAATAATACTTTCAGCACGTACCGGGAGGTTATTCTCATATGCCAAAGTGATTTGTGACTTTGCATCCGGACCAAGTTTTGCTTCTTTAACTGCGCTCATGATATTTTTCAGAATCGAGTGCGCATAAAAAATGGGAGCCGGCATAAGGTTTTCTGTCTCTGTTGTTGCATAGCCATACATTATGCCCTGATCTCCAGCACCTTGATCCAACCCTATTGCAATGTCATTTGATTGCTCATGTAATAATATATTTACCTTCACTTTTCTCCAGTGGAAACCATCATGCTCATAACCAATATCTTTTATTGTATTCCGTACAATACTTTCAATCCTGCTATTTTTGATGTTAGGTCCGAATACTTCCCCAGCTATAATAACGTTATCTTTGGTGACTAAAGTCTCTATTGCAGCTCGCGCAAAAGGATCAGTGAAAAGGTATTCATCAAGTATTGCATCTGAAATTTGATCTGCTACTTTATCTGGATGACCAGCCGCCACTGATTCACTGGTTACTAAATTTTTATATGAACTCATGCTTTAGGTTTCTGCTTATATAATACCAAAACTGCTATAAAAAACACAGTTAGTAATTATTAAATGGTGGGTCTGGGAAGAGTTGAACCTCCGACCTCACGCTTATCAGGCGTGCGCTCTAACCACCTGAGCTACAGACCCATGATTTATTCAAGCTGAAGCTTTCATATTATCTGTAGGCAAGATATCAATAAAAGTCTTTTTATTTGCTGACCTTCTAAAGCTGACCCAGCCTTCTATTTTAGCAAAAATCGTATGATCTTTACCTATACCAACATTCTTTCCAGGATGGAATTTTGTGCCTCTTTGGCGCACAATTATGTTACCAGGAATAACCTTCCCATTCTTCTTTATTCCTAACCTACGACCTGCTGAATCTCTACCATTACAGGAACTACCACCTGATTTTTTAGTTGCCATATTTTACCTCTTACTTTTGAAGATTAATTTCATTGATACGAAGAACAGTTATATACTGCCTATGACCAGTTTTCCTACGGTAATTTTTTCTTCTTTTCTTCTTAAAGATTATAATTTTTTCTCCTCTGCACTGCTCCAATACTTCAGCTTTAACAGTAGCATTAGATGAATAAGATAAGCCATTATTTGAAATACAAATCACCTTATTGATTTCCACCTCTTTTTTTTCTTCAGCTTCTAACTTCTCTACCTTTATTATACTGCCTTCTTTTACTAAATATTGCTTTCCACCAGTCTCAATTACTGCAAACATGATAAATATAAATTATTGTTATTAATTTTAATCGTAAACGATGTCATATATACTGTCAATATAAATAAAAAACACGACTTAACGTTCTTTTTGAGCTACTTAAATACTTCTATCTTTTTTCACCTTGTTATCTGCTTTTTCTCAGACAGTAATTAATTCTCAAAAAATCTTATTGTCTACAAAAGCAAAACTTGGTCATTTTTAATCCCCCTCACTTTGCTTTTATAGCAGGTCTCTAATTAAAACTCCATAATATGGCTTATTAATTATCTAGCAAAAATTCAGCTTCAATTTGAAAAAAGTACAACCTGTTGCTATTCAGTTGGGGTTTTATAAGTTATAATTTATTCCAAGCTCAAATCCATGATTATAATCTTCAAATGCTTTCAATAGACGGTAACCAGCAAAAACACTTGTCCTTGAAGAAAGCGGAAAATCAAGACCAGAGCTTATTTTATATGAGAAACCAAACTTTGACTGTCCAACAAAATCGATAGCAGCACCTATACCAACATTAACATATAGAGCGATATCTGTGTTTGTAAACTCGTAGTGATAACGTAAATTTGCCAAAATTCCTCCTTGCAGTTTTCCTTTAAAAATACTTGCAACTGAAATAATAGGCTCAACTAAAATTTTTACGCTGTTTGTGTAGTGATAACCGACACTATAACTAAAATCGCCAGAACTGTATGACGAAGAAGTATAGATTCTATCTCTAATAAAATCAACTCCAAAACATGGTACTGACAAAGAAACAGCAGGCAATATAGCTACTAAAGTAAATAATTTTTTCATTTTTACCTCTAAATATCGGTACACGCATGTATACACATATAAACGTTAAAAATAGATAATTATAGTCAAATTACTTTATTTTTTTAATCACTTGCTTTTCTCTTGCTATTGCAAGGCTTTTTTCTGGTACATCCTCAACTATAACACTACCTGCTGCAATTACAGATTCATCATGAATATTAAGTGGCGCAATTAGTGAGCTATTGGCGCCAACAAAGCAATTGCTCCCTATATTCGTTTCATGTTTATCTTTCCCATCATAATTACAAACAATAGTGCCTGCTCCTATATTACTCCCCCGCCCTACTTTAGTATTTCCTATATAACTTAAGTGTTTTATTCTAGTGTTTTGACCAACTTTACTTGTTTTCACTTCCACAAAATTTCCTATTTTTGCCTTATTACCAATTGTTGTGTTTCCGCGTATTCTGGTAAATGGACCGACCTCAGCATTACTTTTAATTAAGCAGTTTTCTAAATGCGAAAATGGCAGTATTTTCGCACCAGACTCTATTTTCACTCCAGTACCGAAAAAAACATATGGGTGAATAACCGAATCTCTGGAAATTTGCGTATCAAGAGAAAAGAAAACAGTCTCTGGTGCAACAAGCGTTACCCCGAAGTCGGTAAAAACTTTTCTTTGATTTTCTTGAAAGTAAAACTCAGCTTTTGCAAGGTCATTTCTGTTATTTATTCCAATTGCTTCTTCTCCACCGGTAATAACGTAACCGACGTTCAAACCATGTTCCACCGCAATGGAGACTATATCGGTTAAGTAATACTCATGAATTGAGCTATTGCACTCTATTTTCTCCACCAATTCACGTAAATTCTTTGCATATGCAACCATTATTCCAGCATTGGCAAGAAACTCTTCATGATTATTTTTATCACTCTTTGCTTCTACGATCTCTATTAAAGAACCATCCTTGATAATCAACCTACCGTACTCTTTATTGCTGGTTTTAAAACCAAGACAAACTAGGGCTTTGCCCTCTTCTAAGCAACTAACCATTTTAGTTATTGTGCTGCTTTTTATGAGCGGAGTATCTCCATACTGCACAACGACTATGTTCGAATCTGGCAATTCTTTCAGGTTTCTCATCGCAGTTTTGACTGCATCTCCCGTACCGAGTGTTGATTCTTGTGTAATTAACTGTATATCCTCAAAGCACTTTAGTCTTTCAATTAAAGGCTGATCAAGTACAACAGCAATATTTTCAGGATTTAACTGTTTTGCATTGTAAATGACATGCTGGAGCATGGAAAAACTGCCTATTTTGTGTAGGACCTTAGGCAAATCTGAATTCATCCGCCTGCCATGCCCGGCAGCAAGTATAATGAACGTATGAGTTTTACTTATCACTTATCTTAAAGATGAAAAATGAAAACCATAATGATCAAGCCAGCTGATTTTGTTGTCATAAAAGCTCCTTAAGTCGCTAATTTGATATTTTAGCATTGCAAGCCTTTCTATACCAATGCCAAACGCAAAACCGCTGTATTTAGTGTGATCTATTCCAACATTTTGAAATACATTTGGATGCGTCATACCGCATCCCAGTACTTCTATCCATTTACTACCTTTATAACTTATGTCCACTTCTGCAGAAGGCTCGGTAAAAGGGAAAAAACTATTACGAAAACGTATCTTCAGCCCTTTATCTCCAAAAAACTTATTAAGGAAGTGATGAATAGTAAATTTTAACTGGCCCATATTGACGTTTTCATCGACATATAACCCTTCTATCTGGTGAAACATAGGAGTGTGAGTTGCATCAAAATCATTTCTGTATACCCTACCAGGGGCTACTATTTTAATAGGGAAATTTTTTGTTTTTTCCATGGTTCTAATCTGCACAGATGAGGTGTGAGTGCGCAGTACCATTCTTTTATCGTTTATTTTATTCTTTAAGTAGAAGGTATCTTGCTCCTCTCGTGCAGGATGATGACTTGGAGTATTCAGTGCATCAAATACATGAAATTCATCTTCAATGTCAGGGCCATCAACTGCTTTAAAACCCATATGTGCAAAAATAAGCTTTACTTCATTTATAACTTTACTGAGTGGATGGATCTTGCCAATTTTTTCTGGTCTAACGGGCAACGTAATATCAACTGCCTCGTTCTGCAATTTAAAGTTAACTTCTTCTGTTTTTAGTACATTTTCCCTATTCATGATAAGATGGTCTATCTTATCACGTAAAGCGTTAATAACTGCGCCTAAATCACGCTTTTTCTCTGCATTTTCTATCTTTTTTAAGTTATCAAAATAAGCTCTAACTACACCCTTTTTTCCCAAATATAATAGCCTAACTTTTTCTAAATCTTGCAAAGAAGAAGCATTCTCAATTTCGGAAACTGCTTTATCTTCAAGTGAAAGTATGTCATCTAATAACTCTTTATTCATCTTAAAATGCTGGCTTAAACTTTCATTATAGTGAAATTTTAAATATCATCAACAATCCGAAAAATTGCCCTATTCTGATTATTAATTTATTGACCGATTAATCTTTTTTATTTACCTTTGTGTTGATGAATTTGCTGTATCAACTATGCACAACAGTAACACTGAAACTAAGAATAAGTATAAAATAGAGGATTTACCTAAGCTCTTTAAGGAAAAATCCAAAAACATAAGTAAAGCATTTTCTAGCGAAACAATTAAGATCAGTACTATTCGCTCGAGAAGTATTGAAAGCAATATACAAAAATTTTCATTTGAGCTAACAGCAACAGATAAAGACACCTTTAATATAAGATTATTTAGAATAAACCCTTTAATTGATTTTTTCAAAATCTGCCTTCCTCAGGAAAAAAATTTTACAGTCAACATGAAAGTGCCGAAAGAAAGCAGTGAATTATATAATAACTACCGTAAAACTAACAGTTATAAAACTGTAGAAGAATTCATAAATAATGCTCCATCTAAAATTCTCTTACAAGGAGTAACAATAACACTACAAACAGATGCTAAAGACATTAACCTGGATAATTTGCACCAAATTGGGTCATTTTTAAACGAAAAGTCAAAACATGCAGAAAAAACTAAAAATGAAGACAAAAAAGAACAGAGTGAAACTAACCAAAAAAATGCACAAAATAGACAAATCGTACCAGTTACAGGCTCATTTGGCTTCGATGTAACAAATAATGGAAAACAAGTTACACGCGCTTCGATAGCAGTTGCTGCAATGCATGAAAACGTTTTCTGGTTTAGATCTTTTTTCTGTCTACCCAATCTTTTTAATACGTCACAATTCTTTTCTCAACAATTGCCAAAATTTTCTATACAGAGCAACAATATACTATTTGGTGTCATTCCAGCGCTTGACGCTGGAATCCAGGAAAAAAGAAACATGGATCCAAGTAGTCAAGCTACTCGGATGACAGGGGGTAGTATAGAAAATCCAATACCTCAAGAAGCAGAACAGAATGTAGGTCAAACTACTTCGCACACAGAGTATTTTAAAGCTAATAGAAAAAAATCGAAAAAGCAATCTCAAGAACTACCAGAAGAAGAAAAACAATCTACCATAAAACAAGCACGAAATGATGCTAGAGTAGCTATGATAGATAACCAAATTGAGCACAGGGGGAAAAAACTCGATGAAATATTTATTGAAGTGATGAGTGGATACAAAAATCAAGATCCAGAAACATTTTGCAATATTTTCAGCTCAGTATTCAATATTGTTTACTTTCAAGATAAACAATTACATGCAATATTAGAGCCAGGCGAAATATCAGAAGTATTACAGATACTCGAAAGGCCACAACCTCTTAGTAACTCACTTTTAGGTAAAGAATATTTACAAAAACAAGTATATAGAAAAAAAGAGCAATTGCTTAAATTAGTTTCAGGTGTTTATATACAACAACCTTCTCCACAACATGAAAATACTCCTCACAAATCTACAAACCCTTTACCAATTAAAGATCTTTCACCAGCAACAAATGAAGCTAAAACTCTACCACCTACTAACATTACACTCAAATCATCATTAAAAACTGTATTTTCCTCAAAAAAGGCTTATTTTTGTCTATTTATAATAGTAGCATCTGCATCGACACTTTGCTTATGGCATTTTCCGTTAGGAAAAGTGTCAATGTTAAAAGGATTAGTGCCACCAGAAAAAAGAGAAAGTATTGGGTTAGCATTGAACATAGGACTACCAATATTAATCGCGCTATGTATTTTGAATTTAGCTCGCTTTATATATTCTGAATATTCTATAGAATCTGTTAAGCAAGTAAGTGAAAACGATCCCCTTTCTCACGCCTATAGCTAGTGCAGGCTCAGTTTTTCTACGTCATACCGCCGCGGTATCTCTAGATCCCGCTAACAAGCAGCGGGATGACGATTGTCGTTTAGCTACAAACGTTAAGAAATTTACCAAACGGAAAAAAAGGCAAAAGAAGCCCCGTGGTTGGCTAGTTACTTACATTATACTTTCAAGTATGGCGTTTTTTTATTCTAAACACTTAATAACCGCGATTCAGCTGCTTTTAAATGCAACTAATCTAAATTATAAACATTAAGAAATTTACTAAACAGAAAAAAAGGCAAAAGAAACCCTAGGGTAGCTAGTTATTCACTATCCATTTTTTAAGTTGGCGTTTTTTGATGTTTTAAATGCTTTATAAGCGTATTTCAGCTTGTGTAGGTAAAAACCTAGAAATTTGATAAAGACATAAGGTGCACATAGTGCAAAAAATTAAACATGAGACGCCAAATACGTTGAGTTTTTTTGTCATTTAATCTGTACAGAGAAGATAAATAAATAGCTTCAGTTTCATGATAAAGGGGCTGGCGAAGGGTGTCAAGTAAGTTTTTTCGTTTCTCAACGTGCTGCCAAAAACTATGCAAGAAGTCTATTGAAATCGCGTATATCGATCGTTGTAAAATCACACAATTGCTCTGTAGAGCTATGTCCTGTAATAATTACTATACCATTTTGCTCAGAGCGTATTGAGATTAGGTTCAGCACTAATTCACACGTCGCACTATCAAGATTACAAAATGGTTCATCTATCAGCCAAACGTTTGCATTAGAAATCAAGAGGCGGGCAAGCGCAACTCTTCTTCTCCAGCCTGCAGAAAGTTCGCCATATCTAATATTAAGTACAGGCTGTAACTGCAAGCAACAAACAGCTGCCACAATCAATTCCCTAGTATTTCGTATTCCTGCCCAGAATTCTATGTTTTGAGTAACAGTTAAGCTATCCTTGCAGGCATTTTTATGCCCTACGTAGACCATAGAAGGTATATAGGATTTTGGATCATCATATATGTCTTTTCCGCAGTGCCTTATATTGCCTGATACCGGCGGCAAAAGTCCAGATAAACTTCTAATTAAGCTGGTTTTACCACTACCATTTGGACCAGTGATTAGAATCTTTGATTTTGGCTCAGCTTTAAAGCTAAGATGTTTAAATAATACTTTGTTATTACGAGCGCAGGATAAATTTTCACATTCAAGCATGGATTATCTGCCCTTCCCCTTATGTTTACCTTGAGTTGAAGCCTGAGCTTTTACAAACAGCTCCCAAAATCCTTTCTGGCCGCCTTCTCTATGTATCAATTGTGCAAAACGCTGCATTAAACCATTACCCATCATAACCATCTTTGTCCATTTACCTACCGGTTTTGCTATGTCAACTATTTCTGGATCTTCTTTATAAACTTGCACATCTTTTTGTTTCTCGCGTAGCGTTTCTTGTTGCTTCAGCAACTCTTTTTGCTTATTTTTTTGATACAATTCATTGAATTTTCTGTCTTCTTCCCACTCTTCTTTAAAAACTTTTCTAGGAAATATGATTTTTCTAATGCGATTTTTGTATATTTTTCTCAAAAAGAGAAATACTGCAGCTACAGCAAGTAATGTTACGCTATATAATATGATCTGTGTAAGTGGCATTTCCTGTATCTAATTCATTAAAAATACCCTTATTATTATACCATAATTATAGAAATTGTGCAATTTTTTTGCGGGTAAAGACAGTATAAAAGCAACACTGCTCTATTTCGTAAATTGGACAAATATCTGACGAATGGGCTTGTATGTAGTAAGGTTTATTTCTATACTTTTTAAAGAATTTAGAAGTGAAACAAATATGAACTGCTATAAAACTCACACGTGTGAAGAATTAAGGAAGAACGACGTAGAAAAGGAAGTTACCCTCTCTGGATGGTTATATCGTAAGCGCGATCACGGTAACTTAATTTTTGTTGATTTAAGAGACTTCTATGGAATCACTCAACTAGTATTTAATAATGATAAAGATTTTTTTGATGAGATTTCAAATTTAAAATCAGAAAGTGTGATCACTGTTACAGGAATAGTTGAAGCTAGAACTGAAGATACGGTAAACAGCTCTATCGCAACCGGAGAAATTGAGGTTGTAGTTAGCAATTTGCACGTTGAATCGGAAGTCGAGTTCCACCGTGATGAAGAAATAGCGAAAGAAGAGAGAAGTATATTAGCGAGCATTGCTGGCGAACAAGAATACCCAGAAAATATGAGATTTAAATATCGGTTTCTTGATTTAAGGCGTGAAAAAGCCCGCAACAATATTATTCTGCGCTCACAAATTATTGCAGAACTCCGCAAGCTCATGATAGAGCAAGGGTTTTTGGAAATTCAGACTCCAATACTTACTGCTTCATCTCCTGAAGGTGCACGTGATTATTTGGTGCCAAGCAGACTAAATCTTGGTAAATTTTATGCATTGCCACAAGCTCCACAGATTTTTAAGCAATTGCTTATGGTTTCAGGGTTTGATAAATATTTTCAAATTGCACCGTGTTTCCGTGACGAAGACGCAAGGGCTGACCGTTCTCCGGGAGAGTTTTATCAGCTAGATCTTGAAATGTCTTTTGTGACTCAAGAAGACATCTTTCAGATTATTGAGTCTACCTTATATAAAATGTTCGCTAAATTTTCTCGTAAGTCTGTTGATAAAGATTTTCCACGTATTACATATAAAGAGGCAATGCTCAAATATGGTTCTGATAAGCCAGATCTGCGCAATCCACTATTAATCAGCGATGTTACAGAAATTTTCCGTGATTCAGGGTTCAATATTTTCAAAAGCAATATTGAGCGTGGTATGGTAGTGAGAGCCATCCCTGCACCTAAAACAGCAGAGGAACCACGCAGCTTCTTTGATAAAAAAATAGAACATGCGCAAAAAGAATTCGGTGCTAAGGGTCTTGGATATATAACGTTTTATAAAGATGGTACTGCGAAAGGCCCAATTGCTAAATTTCTTGATGACAATAGGCTAAACCACATAAGAGAAATAACGAATGTAAAGCCTGGAGATAGTGTGTTTTTTGCTTCTGACAAAGAGAATGAGGCAGCAACAATTGCAGGAAAAGTGCGCACTCTTTTAGGGTCAGAATTAGGTCTTATAGATGATAATATCTTCAAGTTTTGTTGGATCATTGATTTTCCCTATTTTGTATATGACGATAAAAGTAAAAAAATCGATTTCTTTCATAACCCATTCTCCATGCCACACGGTGGTCTGAAAGATTTAGAGGAAAAGAATCCACTCGATATCCTTGCTTACCAATATGATCTTGTTTGCAATGGAATAGAGTTGTCAAGTGGAGCAATTCGCAATAACAAACTGGACATCATGTATAAGGCCTTTGCCATTGCAGGTTATAGCCGGAGAGAAGTTGATACAAAATTCGGTGCACTTGTGCGTGCATTCAGATTTGGAGTACCACCTCACGGCGGAATAGCACCAGGGGTTGACAGAATGGTTATGCTGCTTGCTGATGAGCCAAATATTCGTGAAGTAATCTGTTTTCCTATGAACCAGCAAGGTGAAGATGTTCTAATGGGCGCCCCTTCCAAAGTGGACAATAAACATTTACGTGAACTGTCTTTGCAGGTCATTGAATGAAAAATTTTATAGCGAAGCAAATAGCATATTACATTATGGCAAATTGAAAATCATGAATAATATCCAAAAGGCAATACTATCAAGCATAATCTGCAATATGATTATATGGTATGAAGTAACTCTGTTTGGAGTTTTAACGCATATAATAAGCAACGTTTTTTTTCCTTCAGAAAGTAATTATTTAAGCACAATCAAATTTCTCGGTACCTTTGCAGTTGGCTTTGGATTTAGGCCACTTGGTGCATTTATTTTTGGCTACATTGGAGATAAATCCGGTAGAAGGAAAGTTTTACTTACTTCAGTGATATTAGTTTCAATACCATCTACTGTAATTGGAGTTATACCCAGGTATAAAGAAATAGGAATATTTTCTTCTATACTACTTCTATTGTGTAGAATCATGCAAGGAATGGCAGCGGGTGGAGAAACAAGTATCAACTCAGCCTTTTTAATAGAGCATTCAAGCGATAAAAAAAATCTAGGATTTCTGGGAAGCATGAAACCTTTTAGCGGCGCTCTTGGTTCTCTTACATGCTTTGTAATGATAGCTGTTTGCAAAAAGTTTACAGGTGAAAATTATGAAATTTGGGGCTGGAGATTGCCTTTCTATTTCTGTTTCATTATGGGCATAATAGGTTTTTTAACAAGATATATAATGGAAGAGAGCTTAGCATATAAAGTGCACGATCAAAATAAAAGCTTATCTAATTCTCCATTTTTAGAGTTAATCAGGGACTATAAAAAAGCATTTGTGATAGCAATTGGACTTGGTATTGCTCAAAATGCAATCGTTTATTCAGCAATCATGTTTTACAACATATCTGTAAAAGAACTTATTCTCTCAGGCATCAATATTAAAAATGTAGTAAGGATTATAGTTGAAATTACATTTGGAGCGTCTGCAGTGCTGTTTGCAATACTGTCTGATAAAGTTGGAAGAAAAAATGTAATGATTCCTACATTAGTAGCTCTAGCTTGCGCCGGTTTGCCGGCACTTTCGCTATTATCATATGATAACCACTATATTGTAACGCTCACTTTTCTATTGATAAGCGTACCGATAGGTGCATCTTTTGGAATATATAATTCTCTTGTCTGCGAGTTATTTCCAACGAAAGTTAGGTGCACGGGCTTTAGCCTCGCAAATAACATATCTGCAGGAATTTTTGGCGGCCTTTCTCCATCTGTATGCATATGGCTTATAGAAAAAACCGAAACAAAACTTGCAGCAGGCATTTATCTTACTGCCTGCGCATTAATTAGCCTAATATCTGTGCTTCAAATCAAAGCCAAAGACAGAAAAGTTGATTGGTGAAATCGTTTCAGTCGAAAAATAGCGCTTCAATAGACTTTTCAATGTGCTTAGGAATAGGAGCGGTAATAGTGATTTCTTTATTATTTGGTAATTTTAAAGATAAAGAATGTGAATGAAGGTGAATTTTACTTGCTACTCCATCAATAAAAGCTTTTTTACCACCGTATTTACCGTCACCAAGAATAGGGCAATTTATATGAGCTAAATGTGCACGTAACTGATGGGTTCTGCCGGTAATTGGTTGTAATTTTAAATAAGCAACATTGTGTTTGGATTTTGCTATAATTGAAAAATGCGTAATGGCATTTTGAGGTGAATTTTCATCAACAACTACCTTTTCTTGACCAGAAATATATTTTTTCGCCAATGGATAGTCTATTGTTCCACTATCCTTGCTCGGTATGCCAGAAGTCAATGCTAAATAAGTTTTTTTTACTCTTCGTCCTTTAAATTCCTCCATAAGGTATCTTGCAACATTAGCATTGCGTGCGAATATTATCACTCCACTCGTATCTCTATCTAGCCTATGGACAATTTTAAATGTTTCTCCCTCTCTTATTTGGTCAAGCAAATCACTAATACTAATCTTTACTTTTACGCCACCTTGAACGATGACCCCTGCGGGTTTGTTTATAGCTAATATATATTCGTCTTCATATAATATGTTCTCTCTTAGCAGATTCACTAACTTTTCATTATATTTGCGATCAGAATTAGCGTTTTCAATATAATTCAAGTGCTTCAGCGTTATAGTTTGCCCAGAGTTTACTCTGTCACTAGACTTTGCTTTGCAATCATCAACTTTGATTAATCCTTTCCTTAAAGATTTTTCAATTACAGATTGCTTTAGATCAGGAAAGATTCTTCTGATGTACCTATCCAGCCTAACGTTATCGTCTTCTACTGATATGGTTTTTATATTCTCCATTACTTTATTTGGATGTATGCTAATATCAGCTGTTTGCATGACATAAAATAAAGTATAGCACAAGATATAAACTCTTCGGCTACATGTGCTATTTATTTAGTAGATTAAATATGAAGTTTAAAACTCTGCTATTAACTTCCTGTAGAACTAGTGAAAACCAAACTTGCTTAAGACCACTTAATTAGTTATAGTTGTAAGTTTGAGGTACAGTGAAATGACAGCTTTTGTCCCTTTGATCATTTTTTTAATCTTATACCTTGGAAGTGGTGCTTATTTTTCTTTTATCGGAACTGATAATCCACTTCATCAGGTTTCACCAGTAATATGCTTGTTACCAGCACTATTTTTTGCTGTCTCACGTGGTACAAATAAAATTCAACATAACATAGATACTGTTATCAAGGGCATGGGTGACAAAAATACCCTTACTATGTGCTTGATTTTTCTATTTTCCGGAGCATTTTCTGCGGTTACTCAATCAATTGGTAGCGCAGACACTGTTGCTAATTTAATTCTTAATTTCCTTCCAGCACGATTACTACTTCCTGGAGTATTTTTGGCTTCTGCTTTTATTTCAACTGCGATTGGTACATCTATGGGAGTTGTTGCGCTGATGGTACCTATAGCTGTTAATCTGGCAAAAAGTGGAGCTTTTGGTCTTGAAATAGGAACTGCAACTGTAGTAGGTGGTGCTGTATTTGGCGATAACCTTTCGATGATATCTGATACCACCATTGCATCTGTTTCTTCACAGGGAGCTTCAGCAAAAGATAAACTTAAAATGAACTCTAAAGTTGCAATTATTGCCAGCATTATAACACTCACCTATCTGGCAGTAATTTCAAGTAGTACAAAAATTATTTCTATATCAAATTTAGATTATTATTCTATAATAAAAATTATTCCTTACATTTCTTTAATAATCATGGGGCTGCTTGAAGTCACCACTTTAGTAACAATAACTGTAAACATAATTATTGCTGGTGTGCTAGGAATAACTTTTTTTGACTATGCTATCATTCAATTTCCTCATGACGTGTATGACGGTTTCAAAAAAGTAAACGAGATAATGATATTTGCTCTATTTATCGGTGGGTTGAGCCATATAATGTACAAACAAGGTCAAAAAGCGTTGCATAAACTCATCGATGAAAGCAATATCACAAAAACTAAAGCTGAATTTGTGATAGCAGGAATTGCGTCTATGTTTACTACCTTGGTTGCCAATAATACCATTGCTATTTTACTAAGTGGTGGCATTGCAAAAAGACTCGCACAGAAACACGATATTGCACCATACCGCAGTGCATACTTATTAGATGTTTTTGCTTGTGCTACAAAAGGTATCTTACCTTATGGTTCTCAACTATTGCTGGCAGGTAGCATCGCCTTTGTATCACCTGTTTCTTTATTAACACAGGTATATTACTGCTTTATTTTAGCAGCAGTTACAATAGGCGAAATAATCATCAACAGCAGAAAAGAGAAACATCGTGCGGCTGCAACTTAGAGTTTCTCTTTTTTTACCCATAAGGAACGGAATTACTTGACACCCTCCGCCAGCCCCCTTATCATGAAACTGAAGGTATTCAGTTATCTTCATCTGTGCAGATTAAACAGCAAGAAAACAACGTAGTTGGCGTCTTATTTTTAATTTTTTGCACTATGTGCACCTTATGTCTTCACAATATTTCTAGGTTTTTACCTATATAAGCTGAAACGCGCTTATAAGTCGTTTAAGACAGTATAGTACGCCAATTTGCAGGATTAGAGAGTGACAACTAGCTAACACGGGGTTTCTTTTGCCTTTTTTTCTGCTTAGTAAATTTCTTAAACATTTAAACAAAGGTGAGTTGCATTTAAAAGCAGCTAAATTGCAGTGTTTAAGACTTAAAAAAACGCCAATACTGAAAATAGACAATTACTAGGGCTTCTTTTGCCTTTTTTTTCGTTTGGTAAATTTCTTAATGTTTATAGCTAAAAGAGCCCAAGAGAGGTGTCATTCCAGTGCCCCTGTGATGTCATTCCAGTGCTTGACACTGGAATCCAGTTTTCCATATAATCTCATCGAAAACGTTGTAACCACTTTCTATGCTAGTTTGCTTGTAAACAAGCAAACTTTCCTGGATCCCAGTGGGCTTTGTTGCATAGCAACCGAAAAAATCTGGTGGCTACTGACAAAATTCATTATAAATAACCATTTAACTGTTGAAGAAAAAATATGCCACAGAAAATGAAAGTCAGTAACCAAAACGAATATAACAAATTCCTTGAAAAAAGGGGAAATATTTTTCGTTACATCGATGAAGCTATCGAAAATTGGTATGAAAATAGTCCAAAAATGCAGGGCGGCAACTATATTTACAGTGATAAAGTCGTAATTTTGGTGCATATAATTGTCAATCTTTTTAGAATTGGTTTAAGACAAACGGTGGGGTTTATAAAAGGATATCTGCAACAAATAGGAAAAAAATTGGCAGTTATCAGCTATTCACAAGCATCAAGAAGGTTTAAAAAACTTAATATTAAGATAAATGATTGCAGGGTTGATAAAAGCAACATGGAAAATATTGAAATTATCATAGATAGCACAAGTATCAGCATTTACAGTAACACTCCTGGCCACAGTAAGGAAAACAGTGCAGATAGAAAGTACCGAAGCTACGAGCAAGTAAGAAAGTTACATGTTATGTTAAGTGTGAATAGTAAAAAAGCTATAGCTGCAAGATACAGTAATGGCGTCTACTCTGACCACTATGGAGCTTGCGATTTGCTTGAAGAAGTTAATTTTCAGCACAAAATTATATGCAGATAGGGCATACGATAGGCACAAACTTTATAAATTGTGTAAGAAATACGATATAAAGACAAAAGTTCTACCAAAAAAGGATGCAGCAGAACATTCAAAAATAGATTATATGTCTGACAGAAATGCTGCTATTAGGTTAATAAAATTATATGGACAAGATGGTGTAAAAGAGTGGAAAAAGGAAGCAATTTATGGAAAGAGATCTTACATAGAAGGATTTTTCTCAAGGTTGAAGCAAGTATTTGGATTTAGCTTTAGGAATAAATCTGAAGTAAATCGTGAAAAAGAATTACTAATTAAGTGCTATTTGCTCAACAAATTCACTGATATTGGTATGGCTAAATTTGAAATCATTACATAAATTTGTCGTAAACCATCACTGCTTAAGGTGCTATGCAACAAAGCCATCCCAGTGTCTGGGCACTGGGATGACAGCTAGCCTGACAATCGTCATCCCGCTGCTTGTTAGCTGATGAGATACCGCGGCGGTATGACGGTTCGCGGTGGCATCCTCGTCATCCCGCTACGTGTTAGCGGCTAAGAGATACCGTGACGGTATGACGGTTCGTGACAGTATGACGGTTCACGGCAGTATGACGATAAGCTCGTCATCCCGCTGCTTGTTAGCGGCTAAAAGATACTGCGGCGGTATGACGTAGGACCGCTGTCATCCTGCTTTGTTAGCGGATGAGATACCGCGGCGGTATGACGGTTCGTGGCGGTATGACGTTAGCTATTGTGCTACACCTTTCCCCTTTCCCCTGAAACTAAAATCTATATACTTAACTTTAGGAACTTCAAAATACGATGCGATCTAATATTAGGCAGTTATTTTACTATATAAAGCCTAATCTATCTTATTTCATCATAGCTTTTATTGCAGTTTTATTTTCAGCCTTAACGATCCTCCTCTTTGGCAGAGGCTTAAGCAATATAATTGATTCTGGTACAGAGCACGATTTTACTACCAAACTATTAGTTGCAATACTTATAGTTTTAGCCATTTCTCTCACTGCATTTACTCGGTTATATTTCATTGGCATTGGCAGCGAGAAAGTTATCGCAAGAATCAGATATGACTTATATAGCAGTATCACTGACTTGCAACCAAGTTTCTTTGAGAACACAGGCGTACAAGATGTTATCTCAGCGTTGATTACTGATACCTCTATGCTGCAATCAATAATAAACAGCAGCTTACTAACCATATTACGAAATTTTGTGATTCTGATTGGTAGTGTTGCCATGTTATTATATACAAATATACAACTAACTGCGTATGCAGTCGCAATAATACCTATACTACTCATTATCATGACCTCACTTGGAAAAAAAGTGCGTAGCTATGCACGCTTTGCCCAGGATAAATTAAGTGAGCTTGCGTCATTTAGTGAGGAAAATTTTCGATCTATAGTGACTATCAAATCGTTTGTACTCGAAGAAAATGAAAAAACCCGTTTTAAGGAGTATTTAAACTCAGTATCAAAATCATACGTAAAATTAGTACTCTTGCGTGCTATTCTAGTAACTCTAGTTATCACGTGTGTGATAGGTTCACTAGTTGTTTTGCTCTTTTTTGGTATTAAAGAAGTCTTAAGCAATAATATAACTATTGGAAAACTCTCCTCATTTGTGTTTTATTCAGCGCTCGCAGCAGGAGCTATAAATAATTTGAGCGATAATATCAGTGATTTACAACGAGGTCTTGGAATAGTAGAGCGTTTATTTGAATTTAAAAATATGAAAAGCTCTATAGCAGATCCCGACGATCCTATAAAAATTTGTAGTGTTCAAAAAGGAATTTCGTTTAATGGCGTAACATTTTTTTATGCTGATAAGCCAGCATTAGATAACGTATCATTTTCTATAGAGGCAGGTCAAGCAGTATCAATTGTTGGACCATCTGGCAGTGGTAAAAGCACCATTTTAAAGCTTCTGCTCCGTTTTCATGATCCAAATAAAGGTAGCATTACTATCGATGGGCACAATATTAAGTCAATTGCGCTAAATGACCTCAGATCGTTGTTTGGCTTAGTGCCACAAGATCACATGATATTTTCTTGCTCAATAATGGAAAATATACTATATGGCAAACCGGGTGCTGAATATGAGGAAGTAAGGCAAGCAGCTATCGGTGCTTATGCGATGGAATTTATTGATAAGCTGCCTGATAAATTTGATACATTTGTAGGAAAAAGAGGGTTAAAACTTTCTGAAGGACAAAAACAACGTATTGTAATAGCAAGAGCCATACTCAAAAACCCTCAGGTTTTAATACTGGATGAAGCAACCTCCGCACTTGATTATGAAAGTGAAAAACTCGTGCAAAAAGCATTGAGCAAGTTAATGCAAAACAGAACAACAATCGTAATTACACACAGATTATCAACCGCACTTAAAACTGACAAGATTATAGTAATTAATCATGGAAAAGTAGAAGAAGTAGGAACTCATGACTCTCTAATGAGTAAAGACGGGCTATATGCAAAACTGGCGAAGATACAGTGGAATTGAAAGAAAATTTAAATCATACCGTTAGTTGATATGCTAGATTTATAATCACAATTATTAAATCTTTAATTATTGTGATTTATAATAACATCATAGTATTTTTTTAAGGATTATTATGTTTTCTCATTGCAGTAATTTACCAAAACTACCATTTACGGGTTATAATTTGCCAGCTTTACCAGCACCAGTATCGAACTGTGCACAAGCTTGTGCACCTGCATACGCACCTTGTGCTACTAATTCGTGCCACAATCATTTTAACTCATATCATAACTATTATGACACATGTCATAATCCTTGTGATGAATTTGGGTTTTTTTGCTAGAGGATTGTTTTTAAACAACTCATAAACGCATGTCTAGCTATACATGCTTCCAAGAGCACATGGTTTCCCATGTGCTTCACATTTTCTTGAAAATATAATAAACAGGTGCTTACTTATTATTCACAGTAACCATATATTACAATTTATTTCAGCAACACGACTAATTTGACTACTGACAGCTTCTTCTTGGAATCTTATCATTATTCTACCATAGTAAAACTTTTAACTCTAATATCTGCTACATTAAAGTCGTATTTTGAAATGTACTGTAAGTTAAGGACTTTGTGTATGCTAATTTTAGTCTTTAAATTATTATTATTTTAACTATTATATACTATAATTATAGTAATTTTTAATTACTAAGGAAACTATTATGAACTACAATCTTTTTTCACAATCATACGCTTCTCCATACACGGCTTACACCTCTGAACCACGAAATTGTGCACACGTGCATCCGTGTATTCCTACACATACAACTTGCACTCCCAAACTATGGAACCACCATCCTTGCTTTGAACCATGCAACCCTACCACCATTAACATACGTATACCACCTTGTCCACAGCCTGAACCTAAACCTGAACCTAAAGAACCAATTGACTTTTCAAAGCTTGCAATACTAATCAACCCAGTTACTGGCGAGATTCTTGATGCCACTACTAAGGAATCTACTGGTAAAAATTTTAAAGAATGTCAAAAAATTATAGAAGAAACTAAAAACGATCTTGAAATTGGCCCAAACAATAAACTCATAGGAGGATGTGATAGCGATGCTTCATGTAAAGCTTGTGTGGATGCAATAAATTCTTCCATATCAGATTCACGTAAAGTAACAGCATTTTTTTCTGAAGAGATGTCAGTACCAGAAGATACTTTTGAAGTTATTTAGGAGCACTACAGAGGTGGGTATTCACTGCACCTCTACTTATAATTAATTTTTAATAATCATGACTTACCAATGGAGGTATACTATGTTAAAAAATAACCTTTTTTATCCATGTCAACAGGGTAAAAGCTATATACATCACCGACCACTTAGAATATGTGATACTAATAATATGCCGCTGGTAATCAACAAGGATAAGACCGGTGGATGTGATAAGAATGCAATACAGAAGGAGATAGAAGGTAAAATAAAGGAAAATGTTAAGAATGAACTGAAGAAAGACCTTAAGTGTGAAATTGATGATAAGACTAAGGGTGAAATAAAGGAAAACGTTAAGAATGAACTGAAGAAAGACCTTAAGTGTGAAATTGATAATAAGACTAAGGGTGAAATAAAGGAAAATGTTAAGAATGAACTGAAGAAAGACCTTAAATGTGAAATTGATGATAAGACTAAGGGTGAAATGAAGGAAAATATTAAGAATGAACTGAAGAAAGACCTTAAATGTGAAATTGATGATAAGACTAAGGAGGAAATGAAAAATAAAATAAAAGACGAAATAAAGGATGAGATAGATTGTAAATGTGATAAGGATGCTATACAGAAGGAGATAGAGGATAAAATAAAGGACAAGTTGAAAGAATTTATTAAAGATACTGTAATTGAGGAAGTCAAAGGTAATATTGATAAAGAATGTCCTCCTGAAGATGGTATTATTATTATGCCTAAAGTAATCACTCCAGAACACGCTATAATTAACAAATGCGGAGCTTACTCTGGCTATTATAAATACTCTCCTGAGAATCAGGTAGGTCATTATGCTTTTAATACATCAGATATACTAAAGAAACTGTATCCTGAGATGTTTGATAACCCTAAAATTATGGAACACATAAAATCAGGTGCAAATGCTCCATATTCAGCACATAATTTTAAGCTTGCTTTTTCAGATGATATTAACTATGCGTGGGGTAGCCCTAGCAACATGTGGTGTAAAAAGTGTACAGAACTTCCCAATGACTCCGTTTGCAAGAGTGACACAGAGACTAAAAGTCTTTGTTATTCTGCAAAGAGCAGTTACGACACTAAAGAATATAGCAAAAACTTCTTTAATGAAGAATGTCCTAACCTTGTTAGTAAACCTATTCAAATGGGATCGGAAGAACAAAATATAATTACGAAGCAGGGTATGCCGCTGTTGCTTGTTAATTACAAAACAGGAAAGATAATAAATAAAGATGGTGAAGAAACTGATCAGCATTATGCTGTATGTCAGCGTTACCTTAAAGATGATGGTAGACCTAAATCGATAGAGGATTGTGGTAATGGTGAAGCCTGCAAGAAGTGCATTAAAACACTGAACGAATCCATTTGGGATGCTGGAGATAAAACGATTATATTAAAAATTCCTGCGTTTAATGACCAGATGCTCAAGTCCGATATGGCAACAAGTGCAACAAGTATATATGAAAATGAGAACGATAACGCTTCTTATTATACTAGCAATAACGACTTAATATAAACCATAACTTTTCTGGGTCTTTCGACCCAGAAAAGGTCGCCTTACACCAAACAAAGAATAGAGATAAGATAAACCTTCAACTAGCCCCACTTATTCGCTATATTGTTGGAGGTTTTCATAGTTTTTCTAGTTGATGAACATTTTTAAACAGGTTTCCTCTCTAATTTCCAGCAAATTAAATGAGTTGAAGCAAAGGGGTGTTATAAGCACGAATGCAACAAACTTTATCGTAGAGCCTCCAAGCAATAGAGCACATGGAGATATTTACACAAACGTTGCTATGGTGCTTGCAAAGCATGAAAAGAAGAATCCCATTGAAATTGCAGAGATCTTAGCAAGAGAATTTAAACCTTTTGATGAAATTGCAGAAGTGGAAATAGCAGGCCCTGGTTTCATCAACATGCACTTAAAAATAGAAGTGTGGCATGGAATTTTAAAACAAATAAATGAGCTAAAAACAGAGTTTGGTACCCTAGATATAGGGAACAATCAGGCCATCAATGTTGAGTTTGTATCTGCAAATCCAACTGGTCCACTGCATATTGGTCATGCAAGAGGGGCAGTATTTGGTGACGTTCTGGCAAATTTATTGAAAAAAGTTGGTTATAAAGTTACTAAGGAATACTATATTAACGATGCTGGAGCGCAGATAGATACACTAATAAAGTCAGTATATTTGCGGTATAAGGAAGCTCTGGGAGAAAAAATCAGTATAGAAAAAGGTTTATACCCAGGTGAATATTTAAAACCGATAGGGGAGGAGCTGGCTAAAAAATATGGCAAAGAGCTTCTAAAAAAGCAAGATAATCAGATAATTAGAGACTATACTTTAAGTTCTATCTTAGAACTCATAAAGGAAGACATGAACTTACTTGGGGTAAGTCATGATGTTTTTACTTCAGAGTATGAGCTACAAAAAAGTGGCAAAATTGAAGAGAGTATAAAGATATTGTCTGACAAGGGTCTAGTGTATGAAGGGTACTTGGAGAAACCAAAAGGCAAAGAAAGTGAAAATTGGACTTCCAGAAAAGAAATGTTATTTCGCTCTACAAAATTTGGTGATGACGTTGACCGCGCATTGAAGAAAGAGGACGGCAGTTGGACTTATTTTGCCTCGGATATCGCTTACCATTTTGATAAGATATCACGTGGTTTTAACAATATGATCTTAGAGGTTGGTAGTGATCATAGTGGTTATATCAAAAGGCTCAAAGCAGTCGTCTCTGCGCTAAGTGATGATCAAGCGAAAATAGAGGTAAAACTGCATAATATTGTGAATTTTTTTGAGAATGGCAAACCTGTTAAAATGTCCAAAAGATCAGGAAACTTCCTCACAGCAAGAGATGTAGTGGAAGAAGTTGGCAGGGACATAACTCGTTTTATAATGCTAACACGCAAGAATGATATGGTCTTGGACTTTGATTTTGCTAAAGTTAAAGAACAGTCAAAAGACAATCCTATTTTTTACGTGCAATATGCGCATGCTCGTGCTCATTCGTTAATGCGTAATGCTCCAAAAGAGCTCCCAACAGCAGATCCTTCACTTTTAAAGACCGATGGGGAGATATTCCTCATAAAAACCTTAGCAAAGTGGCCAGATGTAGTAGAAACTGCAGCAAGGCTTTATGAGCCACACAGAATTACTTTCTACTTACTTGAAGTTGCAGAAGCGTTTCACGTTTTATGGGGGTATGGCAAGAGTGATTTAAACATGCGTTTCATACTGGAAGATAACTTAAACCTCACCGCTGCAAGAATGTTTCTCGTCCAAGCCTTAGCGCACGTCATCGCTTCTGGACTTTCCATCTTTAATATAGAACCTTTGGAAGAGATGAGTTGACTTTTTTGCCATAATACATGATAATTAAAATATTATTGAAGTAGGGGTAAAATTATGACAATGAACTATGAGCAGTGGAAAAGAATGTTAAGCGCAGTTGATAAGGAGGAAGGCTTAAGTAAGGATAACGTAATTGAAAAAATAAAAGAGAAATTAAAAGCAGAAAATGGAGAAGATGAGTATAAAAAGTGGGAAGAGGCTGGTTTTAATGTAAATCACCTATTTGAAACTGATGATACATTGTCTTCATGGTTTTCATGTGATAAACTTACGTTATTGCATTTAACTGCTCGCAATAACCTAGGAAATGTGGCAGATGTCCTATCAAAAGTAGAAGGAATTGATGTTAATGCAGCTGCAAAAAATCCTAAATATACCCCTTTGCATATAGCCGCTCTTTATGACAGCGAAAAAGTAGCAGGTGCTCTGTTAAAAGCAAAAGAAATTGATGTCAATGTTGCAACATTCTTTTTACCTCCTTTACATTTAGCTATTAAGTTTTACAGCTATAAGGTAGTAGAAGTTCTATGTAAGGAAAGGCCAGATATTATCAATGCAAAAAATAAGGATGGCGACACTCCTTTACATCAGGCTATCTTTCCACCCAATGAACAAGCCATATGTATTTTGCTAAAAAATGGAGCAGATGTTAATGTAGTAAATGAATATAGAAATACTCCTTTACATGAGGCTGCTTGCGGAAGCAACACAGATATATTGAATATTCTCATAAGAAATGGAGCAAGTATCGATGAAGTAAACAAGTTTGGAAATACTCCTTTACATCAAGCTGTTAATCACAAACGTGAAAAGGTAGTAAACATTCTAATAGAAAACGGAGCAAATGTTAATGCAATAGGGAAAGGTGGTTATGCTCCTTTATATTTGGCTGTTGAGAATAATCATGTGGGAATAGTGAATTCTTTATTAAAGAGAGAAGACATAAAGGTTAATATAATGGATGGGGACGGCGACACTCCTCTATATAAGGCTGCTTCCAAGGGTTACATAAAGGTGGTAGATACTCTATTAAAAGCAAAAGGAATCAATGTTAATGTAATGAATAGGGACGGCGACACTCCTTTATATGAGGCTGTTTTCAATGGTCACATAGAGGTGGTAGATGCTCTATTAAAAGCAGAAGGAATCAATATTAATGCAGTACATAAACCATATTTGTGGACTCCTTTACATTTGGCTGCTAAAAATGGCCATATAGATATAGTACGAGCTCTAGTAGAAAAAGGAATAGACCTTTTACTGAAGGATCAAAATGGTAAGACTCCAAGAGACTTAGCTAAAAATGATGATATGAAGGAGCTTCTCAAGGAAGCAGAAGAAACCCAATTGAGACAGCTAGCAATTAAACGAGCAACTAAAAACGGTATTATTGCCGGCTGTTTAACTGCATTATTAGGTGCTGCAGCAGCAGTAGCACTTTTTGCAACCGGAACAGTTGCAGTTGAGTTAATACCTATAGTAATAGCAGTGGCTGCAATTGCAGCAGCAGCACTAGCAGTTAGTGGTATCACATATATGATGTTAAAACCTAGTACTAAAATAGATGAAGTGGAAGAAGAACAAGGCATAACTGGGGATGAGCGGAAAGCTTGATCTGCTGGATTCCAGTGTCAGCTACTTTCATGACATCATCCTTTTTTCTGGATCCCAGTATCGGCTGTGTGCTGCAGTAACAAACAAAGTAATGTTTGTGAGAAGCTTTATTGAAGATGAAGGAAGGTCCTTCGAAATCGGTTTTCAGGAGCAGCCACCTTAAGTGGCTCTATTTAAGAGATAGGGTCATAAGCGTTAAGGAAAAATCAGCATATAAGCTGGAAGGTGTGGATCAGAAAGACGAACGTGAGTGAACCACTGATGAACGTGTCGAAAAGGGAAGTGAACATCGAAAGGGGGAGTGAGTCGTTAGGAACCAGTCGATTTGATGCAAAGCGAGATAAGCAAGAGGCTAATCCTCAAGTTTTAGAGTAGCGATACAAATCACTGGGGCGGATTAACTCGTAGTAGTGAAGAAGTGGTTGTAATGACCATGGAGCGAAGGGGTTAAGCTAGTCGACTTTAGTAAATCATTCAACTTGTAGGAGGATGAAAGTGATTGAACGAACAAAGCCTTTTGACATACCAAAATCTCTAGTGTTTTTGGCTTATAAAAGAGTTAAAGAAAACAGAGGAGGAGCAGGTATTGATGATCTAACAATTGAAAAGTTTGATCAAGACTTAAGCAAGAACCTTTACAAGCTATGGAATAGGCTATCATCTGGTAGTTATTTTCCACCCGCAGTGAAGGCTTGTGATATAACTAAGACAGATGGAGGGACAAGGACACTTGGAATACCAACTGTCTCCGATCGTATAGCACAGGAAGTTGTAAGAAGTGTTTTAGAACCAGAGCTTGAGAAGGTATTTGATGAAGATTCATATGGTTATAGGCCAAATAAATCGGCATTAGATGCCATAGGACAAACCAGGAAGCGATGCTTCGACCAAAATTGGTTAATAGAGTTTGATATCAAGGGAATGTTTGATAACATAGACCACAATCTACTGATGAAAGCAGTCAGAAAACACACTGCAAACAAATGGGTTCTCTTATACATACAAAGATGGCTAGATGCAGATATACAGCTTGAAGATGGAACAAAGATAAAGCGTCTCAGCGGAGTACCGCAGGGAGGTGTAGTGAGTCCTATCTTAAGCAACCTATTTATGCACTATAGTTTTGATGTATGGATGAGGAGAGAATATCCAAGTATAAAGTGGGCAAGATATGCTGATGATGGTGTTATACATTGTGTAAGCAAGAACCAAGCACAACTAATTTTGAGTCAACTTGAACAGAGACTGAAGATTTGTAAATTGGAAATAAAACATACAAAGACCAAAATTATCTATTGTCAAGATGGAAAGCGGAAGGAGAATCATGAGAATGTATCATTCACATTCCTTGGGTACGAATTTCGAAAAAGACTTGTACGAAATAGAAAAGATGGTAGTTTATTTGTAAGTTTTACTCCGACTGTAAGTAAAGAAAGTTTGAAAAAGATGAGAAAAGAAATTAGAGGCTGGAAATTTGCTAGAAGAACAAACTTGGAAATAGAAGATATATCACGAATATGTAATCCAATTCTAAGGGGTTGGTTTAACTATTACGGGAAGTATCACATAACTGCGCTAGAGGACATAATAAGAATGTTTAATAGAAAACTCAGGAAGTGGTTTCAGACAAAGTATAAGAAGCTGAGTGGGCATAAAACCAAAGCAGCTAAGTTACTAGAAAGAATCGCAAAGAGTAGACCAAATCTTTTTGTACACTGGAAATTAAGTATAGGACTAGGGCAATGATTAGTGGGAGCTTTATGAGATGCGAGTGTGCGCCGTGGTACGCATTAAGAAATACTTAGCGGAGCTAAGCGGGGTTCAGAATAAATGGCCTCGAGGTGAACAACTAACTTTAACCCGAAAGGGAAGGAGGACAAGAGCATGTATGTAAAGCGAGAGTTATCTGAAGATGTATAAGATAACGGCTTGCAACACCTGATCAATATGGTTAAAGCTAAACTGCTTGAATTCTAATCTTCAGGGGTGGGACTTCACATCCATGGGTATCGCATTTAAAACCCCATGTCTACGGTAAGCACAGATTAAACTTTCGTTTGTGTGACATTCTGGCTGTAGAACGATAAGTAGTGAACTTATTTAAGAGGATGAATGGAAAACCTAAGTTGATCTAGAACAGTTCTTAGTGACGGAACATGGGATGACCTAAGGAACGCGAGTTCTATGGTTACGGAGTCATCGTAGTAGTCGTGAAAGTAACGAATCACCGGGGAGTGTGGGAAAGCCACATACAGGGCAAAGGGTGACAGATAATTGAATGTTGAAATTGGGAGGTACGCAAGATGCGGAAAGCTGAAACAATACTTAACATTATACGTGAACGTGGACAAAGAAATTTGCCGGTTAAAAACGTATATCGCCTACTTTATCAGAGTGATCTTTACCTTCGAGCGTATGGCAAACTTTGTCGTAATAAAGGTGCTATGACAGAAGGTGTGACAACTGAAACAGTTGATGGTATGTCTTTGGAGAAAATCGATAAAATCATAGAGGATTTACGCTATGAGCGATATCGGTGGACACCAGTAAAACGTATCTATATTTTAAAGAAGAGTGGTAAACGCAGGCCGTTAGGGTTGCCAACATGGTCAAATAAGTTACTTCAAGAAGTAATCCGATTAATATTGGAAGCCTACTATGAGCCTAAATTTAGTGAATGTTCACATGGATTTCGACCAAAGCGTGGATGCCACACTGCATTAAGAGCAGTAATGCAAAAAGGCAGAGGTACAAAATGGTTTATAGAGGGAGATCTCAGTGCATGTTATGACTCAATTGATCATACTATGTTGTTGAAAATACTGAGTGAAAGCTTCCAAGATAACCGTTTTATTCAGCTAATCAATCGACTGCTAAAAGCAGGATATATGGAAAATTGGAAGTACAATAAGAGTCATAGTGGGGTACCACAAGGTTCTATTATTGGTCCAATTCTGAGTAACATATTACTCGATCGGTTAGATAAACATGTGGAGCATATACTAATACCAGCAAATAACCGAGGTAAGCGAAGAAGGACAAATCCAAAATATTTAAGGTTAACCATGCAAGTATCGATGATGAGAAAACAAGGGAACTGGGATCAAGCAAAACAACTGCGTCAATTAGTGCAGGGTATGCCATCTAAGGATTCTTGCGATCTAAATTATCGACGTCTTTGGTATGTTAGGTATGCTGATGATTTTCTGGTAGGGTTTGCAGGACCAAAGAATGAAGCTGAACAAATTAAGAATGAGATTGCTGGGTTTCTCAATGAGGAGCTCAAACTTATGCTTAATGAAGATAAAACGTTTATTACACATGCGTGTGATAGCAAAGCCAATTTTTTGGGTTATGAAATACATGTTTTGCATGCAGATGACAAACATGATCATCGGACACAACGATGTATTAACGGTAGTATTGGGTTACGTGTACCACATCATATAAAGCAGAAAAAGTGTTCTGAATATATGCGTTGTGGTAAACCGATACATTTACCTCAACGTACAATTGATACAGCTTACAGTATTGTTGCTCAGTATCAAACTGAATATCGAGGAATTGTACAATACTATAAAATGGCCTACAACCTTCACACACTAAGTTATCTGAAATATGTGATGGAAGTATCATTAGTAAAGACTTTAGCATCTAAATACAAAACAACTTGCAGGAAAATTTATAGAAAATTTGGTGCGACGATTGAAAACGATGAAGGTGAAAAACGAAAAGTCATCCAAATCAGAGTAGATCGTTTACCATCAAAGATACCATTAATTACACACTTTGGTGCTGTGTCGCTAAAATGGAATAAATGGGTAAGCATAAGTGATAACCTTATACCAATATGGAATAAGCGTAGTGAAATAGAGCAAAGACTATTGGCACAAACTTGTGAATTATGTAAATCACAAGAGCAGATTGAAGTACATCACGTACGTAAACTTGCTGATTTGCTAGGTAAACGTAATACTGAACTACCGGAATGGAAAAAGAGAATGATTGAACGACAGAGGAAAACTCTTGTTGTTTGTCATGAATGCCATAAGAAAATCCAATATGGAAAATATGATGGTGACTCCTTAAAACGTTAGATTATTGGAGAGCCACGTGATACGGAAACGATCATGCGTGGTTCGGAGAGGGGTTGTTGGAAAAGTACTTAACAAGTAACTCGCTGGCTGCCCACTCTACCTCACGTAGGGTTCTGCGAGGGGCCAGGAAGGAAGTTTTCCTGGTCTACTCTCCACTTGGATAACAACTAGCCTGACAACCGTCATCCCGCTACGTGTCAGCGCCACGCACAACTGCACGAACGTTGTAGTTTGGGCCACCAGTGGGCAGTGCCCAGACACTGGTTCTATGCAACTTAATTAAAAACGTTTGTTTTAGCGTAAGACAACTACCTTTAGCTCATCAGCTCAGTTATAAGCAAAATTTCTGGATTCCAGACTGGAATGACACCATTTGCTGTCTTCAAAAATGAATGTTCGTACAGCTATGCATAACTCTTTCAGATTTCATAATATCTCTTGCCACTCATCTGAACAGATACTCATTTTGGAGGGATACCAATAATAGTTGTGAGCGGCTAGTCCACAAGCATAACACGCTCACGAAACTTTAATGCGATAGCTTGATTTCTACTGAAAGACAGCATTATGCCAAGTGCGATGCTCGAAGATAAAAGAGAAGAACCACCATAGCTAAGTAGTGGCAGGGTTATGCCGGTGGTGGGAAAAACACTTAATGTTACCCCTGTGTTTATTATGAATTGTGTGATGAATTGAATTGAGATACCAAGAATCACCAATAGATTGAATAATTCATTTTCCCTATATGCAACGTAAAGCAAGCGGGCGGAAATGATGCCAAATAACATCAATGTGGCTAAGCATGTAATCAAACCAAATTCTTCTGCTAAAACAGAAAACACAAAATCTGTATGACAATCAGGAAGAGAGGTTTTTATGCTACCTTCACCAGGTCCAACTCCAGTTAATTGACCTCTTTTGAATGCTTCTAATGATTTTGTGACTTGAAAGTTATCGCGTTGCGTAAAAAAGACAAAATTGTAAATCCTTTGCTTTATATGTGGGAGACATAAGTAAGCTATTGTAGTTCCAGTTGTAGCCATTCCTATTATGCATAGAAAGTATAAAAGTGGTATACATGCAATAAACATTTGACCAATAAAAGAATATGTTAAAAGCATGGACATACTGAAATCAGGTTGCAAAAGTAACAACACAAAAACTAACAGAAATATTATGATTGATATGTGCATTTTAAACTTCATTCCGCTGGCTAAGATACTAGCTATGACAACAGAAAAAAATGGCCTTACGAACTCAGATGGTTGAACTGAAATTTTGACAATATGTAACCATCGTTTCGCACCTTTTACCTCTATACCAAGTATTATCGCAGCTGCCACTAGAATAGTAAATAAAATGAAACCTGCGAATGAGAGGTTAAGTATAGTTCTTGTGTTGAGAAAAGAAAATGTTACTAAGGTAATCAGTGATAGAACTATATAAATTGTATGGCGCCGTATAAAATAATCCTGTGGTAGAGAAAGACGCTGCGCAATTACAGGGCTCGCTGAATAAACAAGAATGAAACTTATAGTGAGCAAAAAAAACACTGGAAGGATAAGATAATAATCTAGGGTTCTATACCAGAGTTTAATATTCATTTTGTTCCAATGTGTAATGCCACTATTCCATAGCTCATATTATGAAACTCAACATTCTTAAAGCCTACCTCTTCAATTTCCATTTTAAAATCAGCCTGAGTTGGAAATTCTCTGATGCTCTTCACTAAATATTCATAAGAACTCTCGTCTTGAGCAACTATGCTGCCAATTTTAGGAATTACTTTAAATGAATATAAGTCATAAAGTTTGGTAAATATCTCATTTTGATAGTGCATAGGGGCAAATTCTAAGCAGATAAATTTTCCATGTGGTTTTAATACCCTGTGCGCCTCATTTAAAGCCTTCTTGCGGTCAGAAACATTTCGAATGCCAAAAGCTATTGTGCAATAATCAAATTCGGAGTCTTCAAATGGTAAACTTTCTGCGTTCGCACATACCCAATCAAAATTAATTTGGTTTGAATTTATAGCTTTATCACGTCCTCTGCTTAGCATATTCTGATTTATATCGCATACTGTAACCTTAGCACTTGGCTCTTTTCTTACTATTCTTATTGCTATATCTCCAGTTCCTCCAGCAACATCTAAAACCTTAGAGTTTTTTGTAAAATGCACACTATTTACCATTTTATCTTTCCATAATCTGTGCATTCCAAGGCTCATTATATCATTCATGGTGTCGTAGCGACTTGCCACGGAATCGAATACCTCTTTAACTAATTGTGATTTCTTCTCGATTTTTATAGTAGACATTACGTAAAGTCGCTCAACTCCTTTATAATTAGTAAAAATTAATTTGAATTAACATAAATATTAACGACAGGCCTTGAGCCTGTTAAAATCTTCTTCAGCGTGGTATGATGACCGAGTTAGTGGGCTTGATGCAACCACTAAGAAACCTTTGGAGTAAGCAATGTATTTATAATGCTCAAACTCTTCTGGGGTAACATACCTATCAAGTTTTGCATGTTTTGGAGTTGGTTGTAGATATTGACCAATTGTAATAAAATCAACTTCAGCACTGCGCAAATCGTCCATAACCTGAAGTATTTCCTCTTTTTTTTCTCCAAGACCAACCATAAGCCCTGACTTTGTGAAAACTTTAGGATTAATCTGCTTTACCATCTTCAGTAAATATAGTGAATGAAAATAGCGAGCTCGTGGTCTTATTTTTGCATACAATCTCGGCACTGTTTCAATATTGTGGTTATAGACATCAGGTGATGCAACAGCAATTGCTTCAAATGCTCCTTTCTTATTTAAAAAATCAGGAGTTAAAATCTCTATTGTTGTTTCTGAAGTTATCTTTCTAATTTCTTCTATGCACTTTATAAACTGATTTGCGCCACCATCTGGCAAATCATCACGATCAACAGAGGTAATGACAACATGTTTTAAGTTTAACTTTTTTATCGCTTTTGCTAAATTTTCTGGTTCATGAGGGTCTAGTTTATCAGGAATGCCAGTTGCAACGTTGCAAAATGCACAAGCACGAGTGCAAACAGAACCAAGAATCATCACAGTAGCATGACGTTTATTCCAACATTCACCAATATTTGGACATGCAGCTTCTTCACATACCGTATGTAAGTTATGCAGTTTAACGATGTTTAAAGTTTCATTGAATACTTCACCGGTCGGAGCTTTTGCTCTGAGCCATTGAGGTTTGCTATGCATCTGAAACGGCTAACTCTACCTCTTGCTTTACTAAAACTTTTTTCAACCTTCTTTTTATCTTCTGCGCTTTCTCACTTAGTTTAATCGTTCTTGTGTTGAGCAAAAAAGCATCTAAATCACCTTTGTAATCTATAGTTCTCAAAGTTCTTGTTGCCACACGAAATCTAAACTTTTTATTCAATAGATCACTTGTTAACGTAACCTTATGTAAATTTAAAAGAAAGGTACGCTTTGTTTTACGATTCGAATGTGATACCTTATTACCAAAAGATTTTTTTCTATTTGTTAATTCACAAACTCTACTCACTTCAATATACCAAATTATTCTATGTACTTAGATTACCTTATATAGTCAAATAGTCAATACTCTCTTGCTTAATTTTTATACCATATACTGCTTTGTAGCCAAAAAATATCGTAATTTTTTCTATTATAAGAGAAATCATATGCTGAATTTCTAATGCTTTACTGCCATTTGTTACTACCAGATGCAATACACCCGAATTTATATTCTGTGCATATGAGATCTTTTTCGGTTTTGTACACTCTGCTATTTCTTTCCCTACTATATTTCGCCAGTTTAAAATCAGACGTATTTCATTTTTGCTAATCTTATTTTTCATGCATTTTAATGCGTAATTTTCAATTATAGACTTTAATTTTTTTGGACCGCTACGTTTGAGCATTTTTCTGTTTTGTTTCTAGTATAACTAAATAAGTAAGGTTTACTACTACATTGGATTTCCTCAGTGCCAAATCCAAGTAGCTAACACTGGGATGACAACCTTCTAACTACTTTACAAACCTCTAGCCTCACACCATAAAAGCAGTATTTTTATGTAACAATCTACCTTAACGTAGCACTTGTTAAGTAAGTCGTTCCATTCAAAAATTTTTGTTTTGCCTCATAATTAACCTTCTAGCTGTTTTAATTGTAATTAGTTAAATTATTATTAACCTGAGTGAATTTTAAATTAGATTTAAAAAGTACAGTATTGTCTAAAATGAATGATATACGGTGTCCGAATTTTAGACTCCTTCTTTTTTGTTGTCATCCCAGCTGGAATCCATTTTTCTTTTTTTTCTGGATTCCAGCGTCACGCGCTAACTTTTAATAGCGATAGTTATTTCTTATTTGTTAAGATCTTTCCTCAATCCAAGCTGCTTGAATGGCTTCGAGTATTTTCTCGTTACAGCGTTTTTCATCATCATCAAATTCCTCTAAACTCAAGACCTTTTTTTTAAGCTCAGTGAATCTGATACTAATTATATTCTCATCTGAAAATTTTTCCTCCAGAGCTTCTACAATATCTTCTATATCAAGCCATTTCATACTTTTTTGTATTTATCTGCTAAGTTAAATTGGTGCCCATGGGGAGACTTGAACTCCCAAGGTCGCAAAACCCACGGATTTTAAGTCCGCTGCGTCTACCGATTCCGCCACACGGGCTTTTTTTACCTATCTAGAGTAAAACTCTACTACTAAATTGACTTCCATGTCCGCTGAATAAGGAACCTCAGAATATTGAGGCGACCTCAAGTATTTCACTGAATGCTCTTTACTATCTGTCTCCAAATAATCCGGAGCCTTGCGCTCTTGTTTTTGTTCAGCCTCTACTACTACAGGGATTTTTGCTGCCCTTTCTCTTATTTTTATTATATCACCTGGTTTCACTCGATAACTTGATATGTTAACCACCTTATCATTAACTGTAACGTGCTTATGAGATATGAGCTGCTTCGCTGCATAAATTGTTGGCACAAGACTAGAGTGGTATAAAACAGAACTTAATCTCGATTCTAAGATACCGATAAAATTATCAGCCGTATAACCCTTTCTGTTATAAGCATCTAAAAATGTACGTCTGAGCTGCTTACTTGAAATCGCATAGTAAAACTTAAATTTCTTATGCGCAGCAAACTGCTTACCAAAGTCGGATAACTTCTTGAATCCAAGAATACCATGTTGACCAGGAGGGTATTTCCTTTTGTTTACTGGGTCTTTAGCTCTACCCCATAAATTTACACCAAGTCTACGGCTAATCCTATACTTTCTAGTGATAACAGTTGTCATATAAAAACTCTCACGATTCAACTCTAGATTATTAAGGATTTTAGCACTCAGTGTCAACTTGTTTTTGCTGGTATAATCTTTTATACTTCATTTTTAAGTTTTTCTATGAATCATCTACCTTTGGAATCTATGGCAAACGCCATCCGTTTTTTATCAATTGATGCAGTACAAAAAGCAAACTCTGGACACCCAGGTATGCCACTTGGCATGGCAGATGTTGCAACTGTCTTGTTTGCTAAATATCTGAATCATAATCCTGATGATTCTAAATGGTTCAATAGAGATCGCTTTGTTTTATCAAACGGTCATGGGTCAATGTTACTATATTCAATATTATATTTGACAGGTTATATTAGCATAGATGAGCTAAAAAACTTCAGGCAAATGGGATCCAAGACCCCAGGTCATCCAGAGTTCGGCTTGACTTCTGGGGTAGAGGCAACAACAGGCCCGCTCGGTCAGGGGTTTGCCGCTGCTGTTGGCATGGCACTTGCTGAATCAATCCTTAAAAAGCAATTCAGAATCAATCACTACACTTACGTAATGCTAGGGGATGGCTGTCTTATGGAAGGAATAAGCCATGAAGCAGCATCACTTGCTGGACATCTTAAATTGAATAAATTAATAGCCCTTTTTGATGATAATGATATCTCTATAGATGGCGCTACTTGCCTTTCCTGTTCTGATGATGTAGAGAAACGCTTCTTAGCGTATGGATGGAATGTTGACAAAATTGATGGCCATGATTTTGATGCCATATCCTTTGCAATAGAGCAAGCAAAAAAGTCTGATAAACCTACAATGATCTGCTGCAAAACCATTATCGGAAAATTTTCAAGCCGTGCTGGCACATCCTCTGCTCACAGTGGTGCTTTTTCGGAGGAAGACATCAAACAGATGAGAGAAAAATTGGATTGGAACTACGAGCCATTTCATGTGCCAGAAGATGTGAAAAACGCCTGGAAGAAAACTGTTGAGAGAGCAAAACAAAATTACACGATGTCATTCCAGCGCGTGACGCTGGAATCCAGAAAAGAAGAAAAAGAATGGATCCCAGTGTCAAGCACTGGGATGACAGAAGAGAATGCTGGGATGACAGGGTATCATGCAGAACTTCAAAGACGGTTAGATAAACGTCTACCAGATAATATCGATAGTGTTTTGGCTAACTTGAAGAAACAAATACACGAGACAATGCCAAACGAAGCTACTCGATCTTCTTTCGGCATGGTAATGGAACTTTTAACACAACATATGCCGGAATTAATCGGCGGTTCTGCTGATCTTACTGGGTCAAATTGCACTAAATATAAGCACATGCAGGTAATAGATAGTAATAATTATAGTGGTTCTTATATCCACTATGGAGTGAGAGAACACGCTATGGCAGTTTGTATGAATGGTATGGCTCTTCACGGCGCGATTCTTCCTTATGGTGGCACTTTTTTGGTATTTTCCGACTACTGTCGTCCTGCTATACGTCTTTCAGCTTTGATGAAACAGCAGGTTATCTATGTGATGACTCATGACTCAATTGGAGTAGGGGAAGATGGCCCAACTCACCAACCAATAGAGCATTTAGCTTCTTTGCGTGCTATACCAAATTTGTATGTTTTTAGACCAGCCGATGCAGTTGAAACTCTGGAGTGTGTTAGCATTGCACTCGAAAAGAAAGAATCTCCAGCACTGTTTGCGCTCTCAAGGCAAAACGTAAGTTACATGCATTCTGATATCGATCAATCTGCTAATCTATCGAAGTTTGGTGCATATATTTTGTGTGAATGTTCAAAAGAATTAAAAGTGACAATATTTGCTACCGGATCTGAAGTTGAAATTGCAGTTAAAGCAAGGGAGAAATTGCAGGAAAAAGGTATAGGTACAAGGGTTGTTTCTATGCCATGCTGGAGGCTTTTTGACGAGCAAAGCGATGAATATAAAGCGGCGATATTAAATAATGACAGCATTAAAGTTGCAATTGAAGCTGGAAGTGAAATGGGTTGGCATAAGTATATAGGTTCAAACGGTATATTTATTGGCATGAAAAGCTTCGGAGAATCAGCACCTTATAAAACACTCTATGAGCATTTTAATATCAGCGCTGATTACGTAGTAAAATGTGTGTGTGAGAAGTTAGGTTGCATTCAGTAAACCTCTTGCATAACCATATGAAAGCCCACTCTTCTTTGTCATTCCAGCACGTGATGTTATCCAAGATGATGTCATGCCAGTGCTTGACACTGGCATCTAGTTTTCTTTACAAATTCACCAAAAGTGCTTCATTCTATAACGCAAAACCCATACTCACCAAACCCAATGCATTACTTGCAATTAAGTTTCCTGGATCCCAGTGTCTGGGCACTGGGATGACACCTCTGGGCACTGCCGTCATAAAGGAACCAGTGTCAGCTACTTGAATACATACCACCATGTCATTCCAGCGCGTGACGCTGGAATCCAGAATTTTTTAAACTGGATCCTATATAGGATGACAAAAAAGTAAACCTTATCTGTGTGAGCTATATATTTCATGTTCTCCTTATGAAGCAAATGGATCAATCAGGTGAACTATGAGAATCATACTGTGAATCATCAACTGGTTGTTCAGATTCGGATGATGATTGTGTTGGCTCATCAGACCCAAACAACCATGAAAAAAAACTACCAAAAAATGATGCAACTAATGAAAAAGGCTTCATAAGTATACTAAACAAACTACCAAAAAAAGAGCTCGCCTGTTCTTCTGTTTGTGTAGAAGCAACAGGATTTACAACGTTGTCTTGTACATCAGTTCCTTGTCCTGCACTGGTGGTGGGTTGTCCCCCCTGTTGTGTTTGTGGTGTTCCACTCCCCGAATTTACAGTTTTATCAGCTTCTTGCTTTGTAATGTCTGATCCTGATTGAGCATCACCTTCTTGTTTTTCTTTCTCTCGTGTACCAGCATCTTCCTCTGAATTTTCTTCATTGTCCGTCGATGGCTTATCCACTGAACCGTCGCCAGGGTTTTCTGCTGCTTTTAATAGAGTTTTTATTTCTTCATCAGTAGTTAAATTAAAAGGGGTTTTTCCATATTTATCTTGTGCACCAACATTTGCTTCTGCGTTTATTAGAGCTTCTACTATCTCTTTTCTACCATATACTGCAGCCCAATGTAAAGGAGTCCTCTCATACTTATCTACTGCATCAACAATTGCTTCTGCGTTTATTAGAGCTTCTACTATCTCTTTTCTACCATATACTGCAGCCCAATGTAAAGGAGTCCTCTCATACTTATCTACTGCATCAACAATTGCTTCCATTTCTATTAGAATATCAACCATCATTTCACGGCTCCACGATACATGCGGTAATGTATTCCAGTTGCTTTTTTCAATTACCAGGTGTAAAGGAGTCTTTCTATCTATATTTTGTAAATTAACATTGATACTTTCTACTCTCAGTAGATGGCCCAATTCACGTATCTCCATCGCTTCCTTTTTTAAAAACAAATGCAAAGGGGTATCTTTATTTTCATCTGTTAGATTAACATTGATGCCTTTTTTGTCCAGTAGAGTGTAGAATTTATCTCGATCTATATCTAGGTCTGCTTTTTTAAGAATTAAATGTAAAGGGGTTTCTCCTGCATCATTTTGTGCATTAACGTCTGCTCCTTTATCAAGTAGAAATTTTACTATCTTTTCTGTATCTTTATATCTACTTTTAGCAGCAAAATGTAAAGGGGTACTTAGACCATCACTTTTTGCATCAACCTTTGCTCCTTTACTAAATAGGAATTCTACTACGTCTTTATGGCCATTTTGAGCAGCCAAATGTAGAGGAGTCTCTTCAAATTCATTTTCTGCGTTAACCTGTGCTTTTTCTTCTTTATTCAACAGATTTTCTACATCATCGATATTACCGCTTTTAGCAGCTTTAAACAGTTTGTCATTGGCCTCTTTTATGCTTTGTAATAGATCTTTTATTTCTTCATCAACAGCTAAATCGAAAGGAGTCTGTCCTTTATCGTTTTGTGCATTAACATTTGCTTCTTTCTTTAATAGGTCTTTTACTGCTTTTAAGTCGCCTAGCCTAGCAGCCAGATGTAGAGAAACCTTACAATGCTCAGCTTCTACTTCTTTATATTTATTCAACACGTGGCGTTCTCGAGAAGAGTCATAAGCAATAAAATTTGCTCCATTATCTAATAGAACTTTTGCTATATCAGAATGATCATTTTTAACAGCCCAATATAGAGTATTACCTTGAGATCCATCATATGCGTCAACATCTGCTCCTTCGCTTATTAGGCGTTTTACTTCGTTAGTATCACCTCTTTTAGCAGCATTAATTAGAGCAACATCTATATCTCTGTTTGAATCACTCATCCCACACCTCCTGTAAAATTATATTATCACAGCAAAATCGTTAATAATTCATGAGCTCTGGGTTACATGGTTATTCTTCGTGTTTTTCAGTATATTTGAGCAGGCTGTACATAAGAACCGCAATTGTAGAGCATATTATTGTTAATAGTAAATTTGGTAAAATACCATAGCGAAAAAATTTTCCTACTATATATATTCCAATAGCCCCAAACATCATATTGCAGAATGAGAGGACTGCACTACCAAGCCCTATACCTTTGATTGTTTCTAAAGCAGAAGTTACGTTATTGCTTATTATTAATGCAAGTCCGATATTGGCTGGAATCCAGGCAACTTGAAGAATTAATATATTTAACTTGTCCGCGAAATAAAAATATACCAATAAACTATCGGATATTATCGGTAACACCAAACCTATTATTAGCATTTTGCTCACCCCTACTTTCGGCACATATCTTCTATTAATTAAAGTTCCAATTATGTAAAATATGACTATGATCGATATGAGGTAGCCAAAATACTGTACTTCAATGCCCATTGATTCAAATATGAAAGGATAGTTAGCAATGTATGCCCAAAGCCACATGAAAGTTAATCCATGAATGGCTGAAAACCCAAGGAAACGATAATTTCTAAATATTGATATATATTGCTTGAAAATATTAGTAGTTATATTTTTATTCACAGTGAGTGTTTCTTGTAACTTAAAGTAAATAAAAATAAGCATAGCAATTGCCGCAAGTGACATAATAAAAAACAAAAATTTCCAACTATACCCATGTGAAATTATATAACCGCCCACCACTGGAGCTATTCCAGGTGAGAGTGCCACTACCATATTTAACTTTGAAATTACTCTCGAGTATTCACTACCCGAGTACATATCCCTTATTGCTGCATACCCAACAACACCTGCAACACCAGCCCCTGCTCCTTGTATGAAGCGAATTAGTATCAAGAGCATAATACTGTCGGCTATATAACACATGACACTTGCCAAAGTAAAAATTGTCATACCAATCAGCATCATTGGACGCCTACCATAATGGTCTGACAATGGCCCATAAATTAATCCAGATACCGCAAATCCAACTAGATTCAAGCTAATTGTAAGCTGCACTACACTGCCTTCTACTTTAAAATAATTGGCAATGCTTGGTAGTGCAACTGAGTATAGGTCAGTTGCCATATCGACAATTGCTACAGACAATATCATAATAAGAGAGATGATATTTTGCGAAAGAGCTGTTTTCACTTAATGATTTACTGGATTAAATATACTTAATTATAATATATTTTTTTCATTAGTATATTAATTTAACTACTGAAATTAAGGGTAGCTATTCGAGAAAAGGAGTTTACTCAGTATTGGGCTTCAAAACCATATATGTAGCTCCACCAATTGCTAACGCAGATGTTGTAATTGCAGCAACTGCTCCCACTATAGGCAGAAATCCAACTGTAAATACTGTTGCAAAGAGCGTTGCCGCTACAGTTGCACCAAGTGCTGCTGTTGATCCACCACTAACAATACCCCACTTGGTCGCATCATATTCTTGTTGTTTTATTTCTGCAACCCTAAAAATCTGTACCAAATTTTCGTCTGTAGCTAACTCTCTTGGAGTTTTACTATCAATATCCTTCGATAAAGGATTTTTCCCTTTTTCCAGTAAAGATTCTACTATTTCTGTACAGTCGTAAATAGCAGCTAGGTGTAAGGAAGTACTACCTTTTAGTAACTTGTGCGTCTTGCTTTCTACTACACATCTCACTAAATGCTCTACGACTTCTTTCATTCTTGGCTCTTCTTCCATTAGGCACTTAACTATTTTTGTGTGATTGTTATAGAAAGCAATATTTAAAGGAGTATCTCCGTTCTTATTTACTGCACTCAGATCTGATCCTTTTTCCACCAGAAGTTTTACTATGTCTGTATGACCATTGGAAGCAGCCAAATGTAGGAGAGTATCTCCGTTCTTATTTACCGCACTCAGATCTGATCCTTTTTCCATTAGAAGTTTTACTGTGTCTGTATGACCATTGGAAGCAGCTAAGTGCAGGGAAGTATTTCCTTCTTTATTTACTACACTAAGGTCTGATCCTTTTTCCACCAGAAGTTTTACTATGTCTGTATGACCATTGGAAGCAGCTAAGTGCAGGGAAGTATTTCCTTCTTTATCTACTACACTAAGGTCTGATCCTTTTTCCATTAGAAGTTTTACTGTGTCTGTATGACCATTGGAAGCAGCCAAATGTAGGGAAGTATTTTTGTTTTGATCTTTTATATCAATATCTGCTCCTTCTTCTAACAGTAATTTTGTAACATTTATATCTCCAAAATTTACAGCGAAATGTAGTAATGTAAATTCTTTTGGGCTATCTTTAAAAAAATAATTTATATCGAACCCGCATTTTTTCCACTGATCATATTCATGCATCATGTGTTTTATACTATGACGTTCCTGCTCTAATTTTTTGAGCTCATTCTCATATTTCTTGAATTCTATATCAAATTTTGCTTCACTATATTTTAGACTATCACTATATTGCCTATATTCCCAATCGTAATCGGGTGTATTATATTCCAGTTTACCGTTATTAACATTATTACACAGTTCCTGTAATAACTCATTATCGGACTTGTGTTTTAGCAAATTTATCTTTCTGTTATAATCTTTATTCAATGACTGTATCTCTCTATTGTGATCGTAATTCAGCAGCTGCATTTTGTGGCAAATAGATTGACGGCATTCATTGATTTCATTTGACCTTCTTGTGTTATATTCTTGTAATTCATCTGCTATCGTTATAGCTACATCTTTACTATATACACTTGAATTACGCTCTATCTCTTGTAATATCGTTTCAAATTCGTTTTCTATAAAGCTTACCACACTATACCTCAAAATAAAAAAATATATTAAGATTGTACACATATTTAACGAAAATGTAATAATTTTAATATCGAACAATAAAGTCAGTGGATTATGAATCTCTCTAAAAAAATCTTTTTGCTTTATTTTCTTAGAAAATGAGTGAAGATATCAGCTACATGTTTTTAGTAAAGCTATAAAAGCAGGAATTTCAATATCTTATCTTCAATTATTCAAGTTTAAGTTTAAATACTGAGCATCAGTTGTTCAGGACCTTTGCTTCCGTGTTATCCAATGAATCACCATAAGTCACTGCTTTTAGGTAAAACTTTTTTCCCCTTTGCACTTCGAAAGATATTATTGAATCATCAAGTAGAACAAATTTTTCACCTGCGGTGTCTTTAGTACCTTCTTGCCCTCTAATTAGGTTGCTAAGCTTATATTTATTTTTATCTATGAGTTCAGCATTCTGGAATTTTATTACCTCTTTTCCAACTAGTGCTAAATTTGAGTTTGCAATTGGGCTCGTGCTTGGCAGCTTACCAAAACGTAATACTACTATAAGCCCCTCGTCGATAGATTCCATTACATATCCATAAGTAGACTGCTTATTTGTGCTTGCGATAGGTTTATAATCCTTATCGTCGCCCGAAATAAAGAGTGTTGCTCCTTTCCAATTCTTTTCCTCATTAATTAAAGTAAAGCTTGCGCTATTACCTTTAACATACGGTAAATCTATCATTTCTATGATGGTTTTGCTGATGTGAGAAGGAGGGTATTCCTTCAGCATAAGTGACCTTGTTGAAGGAAAAGAGAGCTTATATATAGAGCGATCATAACCAACACCGCTTACTTGAATAGACATGCTTTCAAATTTCGTTTTTATAATTCTCACCATATGCTTTTTCTCACCGTCTAAAATCGTTATTACATCACTTGGCGCAAGCCATGCATATTTTATCGGTAGCTTGAAATTGTATATATTTCTCTCTTGCCACGAAGAATAAAGTAAAACCTCAGCTATATTTTGCGCCTCTCCCTCCTCCATAATGAGCGGTATTTCAACTGTTATAGCAGTGCCTTGCTTTGGCAACTCAGCATATTTAACATCAATTGGATAGCCAAAATTGCGATTAAAATAAACGACGTTAACTTTATTGTTTAAATCCAGCTGACTAATATTAACAAGTTGCATTTGCTTTGAATTGTTACTGAAGACCATTTCACCAATTGGTATTCCAGTCGTAACTGCCCTGCCCTTTTGGATAAATTTCAGTTTAGAGTCCTGTTCAACCACATCAAAAAAATAGCAACTTTGCAGCATTTTAATAATAGAACGTACGGGTTGCTGGTCGTTTATCACATATCCAGACAATAACCCTTTGACGCCACCTGTATCAAACTGATCGCTTTTTAAACCTGCTTTTTGTAATAGATCCGATAAAACATCGGAAATATTAAGCTGTGAAAGCTTTCCCTGAATCCAATGTCCTGTCTGCCAGTTATGGCAGTCAGCCCACACATCACATAAATTGGGAAAGTAAGGAAATGGCCTTGCATCCCATGCCCAGAGAAACATTTTTTCTACCATTTCCGAGCTTTGCCACTTTTTTAGCGTTCCTTCAATTGCAATTTTCTGTGAAAGAAAGCTCACCTCTCCGTTTGAATATCGTGGATATTTGCTCTCTATGCTGCCTTTATCAACAAACACATTTGGCTCATTAGTGCAGCCGTTCATACTGGGAAATCCATACTCAGTAAACCATATTTTTTTCATTTTTGGTTGCCATTTTGTTTTACTACCACCGGGGTTTATGTGAGTTTCACTCCACCATTTCTCTATATTTTTCCACGCATACCTGCTGTCGTTATACTTTACTTTTTCAGGCTCACTCTTTGAGTAATCATAGAAATAATCATACCCCACTCCACTGCTCCAACCACCCATTACATCTTCCGCGGAATAACCAAAAGGAGGCTCTGGACTATCAGTCAGTGGAAAATAAGCATCTATGCCAACAACGTCAATGTACTGTGAAGACCACAGTTCATCCATATTATACCAACCATCATATGAATGGTATTCGCTCCAATCTGCGGCGTAGGTAACTGTTACTTCTTTCCCAAGATCAAGTTTTATCTGCTTTGCAAGCTTAACTAGCTCTATAACGGCAGGGTAATTACCTTGTTCATCCTTAATTTTGGTAAGTTGCACAAATTCAGAACCAATGATAAACCCTTCCACTTTAGTTTGTTTGGCAATGCTTGCATAATGCTCTATAAATTTGTTATATTGATTCTCAAAAAAATCACTTATATCCCCAGGGGTCCCGCTCAATCTTCCTCGCCACTCTTTGTTCTTTGTATCAAGTAAGGGCATCGGATAGAGTATTACCTTATAACCTCTGCTGTGTAGCTCTTCTATATATCTAGTCAACGCTGCATCACTAACTGTGCCACCATACCTTGGGTTTCCATTATCATCTTTTGAAATTAGCTGAGCATCATCTCTGGTACTACTTCCTACTTGCCAATCATCAGGCACTACTGCAGAATCATCTTGAAATTCAACTGCAGGATATATTTTACAATCTTTAATGTTCAGATCATTCACAAACCAATTGACTACTACCGATACCCACTCAATATTTGGTAAATCTTCTTTTAATTGATCCAAAGAAAGCATTGCATCACTCTTTTTAGTGTGGTTGTTGTGATTTACCCTTTGCGCCAGCCCATATGGGATATATTGGTTGCTGCTTATTTTCTCTTGCGCGATTTTCTTCTGTATTTTCGTATCATACACAAACTCTCCTGAACCTGGTATTATATTGATATTCCGAATATTTTTCGCTACTGAAAATTCATTTGACTTTAATGCAGTCCGCACTTCAAATGTAAATACCGGAACACGATTATTATAGTCTGCTAAAGGAAAATTCTTGATGACTATGTAAGATATTCCCCTATAAGCCGGCATACCTTCGATTGACGACATAAATGGATCAGGATTTTGGTCTTCTCTGCCGCTGTAAAAAGTATAATCTATTTCATCAAAGCTAAGTGATGTTGTATCTGCCCAGATTCTGTTTAATTTTTCTACTTTCCCCTTGCAGATCGCAATTGCAAGCGTTGCATAGTAATTATATGTAACGTTCATACCTCTTCCAATTTTACTTTTGGTGGTTATCGCCTCTTCTTTTATTGGCTGTGACCAAATAATGTTCCCTGCAACACGAGCAGTGCCATAGATAATTGGGATCGTTCTGCCGTAGGTTGAGGTTTGCACTTGCAGATTTTTTAGCCTTGCCCCATGCGTTACTTTTTGCTCGGCATCCAAACCAAACATTGCGCTATCTAGCTGTGCACCAAGAAGAGCACCGAGTTCTGAGCCGATAATCCGGCCAATTGGACCAAAAATGCTGCCTGCTTGACCAAAAATTGATGATAAAATTATTGTAGACATAATGATCCTCCTTTTGATAGATTTTTTTGAAATTGTTGAGAAAAGATCCAAGTGTCACGCTACTTGGATGACACCTATAACCTTGTCATCCCAGTGTCAAGCACTGGGATCCAGGAATTTTGATTGGACAACGAGTTGGTAAGTGTAAAGGTAGCTAATCTTATGTTAAAACACAACGTTTTTAATGGGATTGCGTGAAGACTGGATTCCAGTGTCAAGCACTGGAATGACACCATCCTTTTTTCTGGATCCAAGTAGTCAAGGCACTGGGATGACAAGAAAGGGGCTACTCGGATGATAGATACTATGATAAGAAATTCAATAACTTACAATGAATAGTTGAAGTTTTTAATTAAGAAAAGCACATGAGTAAATCGTGTAGCTATAATTATTGTAAGCAACAATGAAAAAGTGCGGAAGTAAAAAATTTATGTTGATTTTACAATATTAATTATTAGTATAATTAGCATGATTATAAGTATGGTAAAACCAATGAAAGTTAACTTATCTAAAGAAAATAGTGAGAGAGTCTTATCCGGTGCAAAATGGATTGCTAATCTTGGTCAAGGTTATTTTGCATCACTGAATAATAATAGCACTAAACCAACTAGCTCTGGAAAGAGGTTAATTGATGCCTTTTTACTTGTTCCAATTATTGTACCCACTGCTATAACAGTATCATTAATTGGTCTTACCTACCTATTTTTGAATGCCGTTAATGCTCAAAAAGATGATTCTAAATTATCTAAAGTAATAAAGTTTATAGTTAGATCTCTAATCTATATAGCTGCTGCTGTGATTTTAATTCCGTGCATTATATTAAATATAATGACTTCACTGATACCTGCACTTATTTTTTATTGCATTAATATAGATTTCCTTCATCAAAAAAATACAAGTATAGAAAACCAAGCAATAAATGAAGTTAATGATGAAGAGTACAAGAAACGTATTGAAGAAGAAGTTGGTAAATTGGAACAGCAAAATGGTGCAGATCATGATCAACCAAATATAGAAGTAATATCTCGAGCAATGGGAGATGAACAAGCTATAGATCGGACCATTATAGCAGGGATTGTAAATGATGATATTAAAGACGGTAAAGGAGTGATAAGAACAGTTGAAGATGACCACAATGTAGCTATAAAGGGGATAATTGCTGCTGGTGAAACAGAAGGTTATGCTGTCGGTTTTGGTTTACAATGTAGCCTTATTGAAGAGGGTGGCGTAGACCTTCAATGTGGTCTTAGCACACGCATTGGAAGTAACAAAAAGCAGGCAATTGAGCGTCTTAGACAAAGTGAATCAGTACGCACTTTGCTATCTGGTGATAGTGGAATATTGTCTATAGAGCAGCCTGGTAGCTCACAACGAAAGCAGTAATTATTTCACCAGCGGCAGAGTGATACCATGCTGATTCATATATTTTCCTTTCATATCATCATATGATTTCTCACACTCACTTTCGCCGCTTAAAAATACGAATTGGCATGCGCCTTCATTAGCATAAATTTTTGCAGGAAGTGGAGTGGTGTTTGAGAATTCGAGTGTGACATGACCTTCCCATCCAGGTTCTAAGGGAGTAACGTTTACTATAATTCCACACCTTGCGTAAGTTGATTTACCAACACAAATGACCAGTACATTCCTTGGTATACGAAAATATTCCACTGTACTTGCAAGTACGAAACTATTTGGTGGAATTATGCATACATCTGTTTCTCTATCTATAAAACTATTCTCAGAAAAATTTTTAGGGTCCACAACAGCTGAATTAACGTTAGTAAAAATCTTAAATTTATTATCCACTCTTGCATCGTAACCATAAGATGATAGTCCAAAAGATATGACACCTTTGCTGCTTTTGTGATTCACAAAAGGCTCTATCATTCCAAAGTTTTCAGCTTTTTCTCTTATCCATTTATCTGGCATAACTGCCATAACTGTTCCTTAAAGTTGTGTAATACTTACAATAATATAAAATAAAATTTAAATGTAAACTGTAGCTTTTGTCATGCAATTAAAGCTTTTCAGTTTGATTTTTTATTACAATAATTAGATTTATGTTCTTAACTAAAAATAATGCTTAGAAACTTTCTCCTGATTTTTGTATTCGTATTATTCACGCCGCTGTCAAATGCTGATGCCAGGAAATACATCAGAATTGTTGGGTCTTCAACTGTTTTTCCTTTTATCTCATTTGTAGCCGAGGAGTTCAATCGTGTATTCTCCTTTAAGACTCCAGTTGTAGAATCAATAGGAAGTGGATCAGGGTTCAAAATGTTTTGCTCAGGAATAGGGGAAGACACGCCAGACATCACCACTTCATCTCGCCCTATAAAGGAAGTAGAAAGAGAACTATGTAAAAGGAATAAAATTAATGAAGTGATAGAGATCATCATTGGCTACGATGGAATTGTCATTGCAAATTCAAATCAAAGCCATAGATTTGATTTCACAAAGAAGGACTTATTTGAAACTTTATCTGCATATTCTCAAGAAAATGATAAATTAGTAAAAAATAATAAGAAGTTTTGGTCTGATGTAAATCAAGCCTTACCAAAAACAGAAATTGAAATTTATGGTCCACATCAAAATACAGGTACATACGAAACTTTGGTTAATTCTATTATGCTTGATCAATATTCATGCATGAATTCAAGAATTTTTAAAGAGAATTATAAAGATCAGGAAGAAAGAAAGAAAGCATGTGGTAATATAAGGGATGATGGAAGGTATATAGAAGTTGGAATTAATGAAAACATAATAATACAAAAATTGAAAAGTAACAAAAACGCCTTAGGGATATTTAGTTTCAGCTTTTTAATGAGGAATCAAGATAAAATACAAGGAAGCACAATTGCAGGAATTGAGCCAACCTATGAAAATATATCATCAGGAAAATATATATTATCAAGACCTCTATACCTTTACATAAAGAAAGAACACCTGGATACTGTTGATGGATTCAGAGAATTCATTAAAGAAATTATAGATTCGATCGGCATTGAAGATGGGTACCTATCTAGGCTTGGTCTAATCCCACTTTCAAGTGAAGATATAAAGAAAGCTTCAGCAAAAGTTTATGATATAACGTGACGGCAACGCTTCTTGTATCCGTTCAGGATAGCGGCAAGGTAGTATAACCATAGAGTAAAAGTGAGTTTACAACAAATGGTGTCATGCAAGTAGCTGACACTGTAATCTAATTTCACTTTATGATGGTGTCATTCCAGTGCTTGACACTGGAATCCAGGAAACTTAACTTTACACCAGGTAATAAAAACTGGATCCCAGTGTCTGGGCACTGGGATGACACCCTCCTGGTAGCACAACGTTCGTACAGTTGTGTGTCAGCTACTCGGATGACAGTAGATAATGTAAGAAGTCTATTGATTCAATAACTGCTCGTTTTTGTCAAATACCTTGTCTACACTTGGATTTTTCACTTTCTCACAAACCTTAGCAATACCAGCACCTATTAATATAACTGCTGCCAAAACTGCTAAAGCTAATGTAACTGCAGGATACGCTAGCACATAGGCTGCAATAGCACCAGCTACGCATAGTCCAACAACGCCTAGAGAAATCTTCCCTTTGTGTTCACTCCAGAAGGTTGTTTCGTTCTTTTCTGGGGTTTTGTTGCCAGTAGTAGGTTCAGTAGTGTTAGTTGCTATAGGAGCGTTGGAATCAAGACCCATTACCCTCTTGTGCTCTTCCACTTCTTCAATAACTGTTTTAAGAGCAGGATATATATCTGTGTTATTAAGGTCAATTTTTCCTTGAAAACGTTTAAGATTATCTATTGTATCCGTAAAATATGGTTGATCTTCAAAAAATTTTGTTACCTTGCAACCACACAAAGAATCACGAGTTTTTTGATCAGCCTCCTTCCAAATTAGTTCAATGATCTCTACTTTAGTGTTAACGCTAGCTTCAGGACAGTCAATAACAAAATCTAAAATGGTACCTTTGTCACTAGTCAAAGTCCTCTTGTGGCTCAAAACTGCTTGTATATCATTATGTTCATTATTGTCGAGTACGTTCTGGACTTCTTGAAAATTGCCATTCCAGACTGCCTGTCTTAATGAACCTAGAATTTCTTCTTGTGCATTAGTTAATCCAATCATATCTTACCTCTATTTTCTATAGCTTAATTATCACACATATTTACAAGTAAGTCAAGTGCGCTGTTACAACAAAGTGCTTGACGTTAGAGTAGCTTTTATGGCTTTGTATAGCGAGGAAGTAACTCTATGAAAAATCATCAACGTTTACAAACTTTACGTTCAATTGCATTTATTGTGGGAATATTCCTATTGTTATTTAGCTTAGCAATGCTTATTCCTGCTATTACCAATAAGTATCTCAGCTACGAATGGAAAAATTTCCTCGCTGGATTCATAATTACCTGCACATCTGGCGTAATTTTTATTTTACTCGGTAAATTAAGTAGATTGCATGGCATGCCAGCAATTTTTGCGGTTACTAGTTGCACCTGGATTGCCTTGTCTTTGTTTGCAGCTATTCCTTTCTATTTTGATAATCTGAGCTATGTTGATGCATTATTTGAAACGATATCTGGCATCACAACCACAGGGGCAACTATATTTGATGATATTGAAAAGCAATCTTCGGGAATACTGCTGTGGAGAGCAATGCTGCATGGCATAGGTGGTTTTGGTGTAATCACTTTAGGAATTGCAGTTTTTCCTATGCTCAAGATTCTCAGCCTAAATAATTTACTTTATTCTGAATATTCAGATGCTACCAAAAGGAAGTTGCCGAACACGCGAAGCGTAGTGGTTCATGTTACGGCAATATATTATGGCCTAATTTTGTTATGTATATTTTCCTATTATCTAGCTGGTATGCCACTGTTTGATGCAATATGTCACGGAATGTCCGCTGTATCAACTGGTGGATTTGCTAACTATAATGATTCTATAGGGCACTATAATAACCCTATGTTAGAAGTCATAACGATCATTTTTATGATTTTGGGTTCTCTGCCTTTTCTTAGCTATTTAAAAATTATAAGACGGTTAGACATTTGCTATGACGAACAGGTCTCTTACTTTGTTAAGATAGTTATTGTTTCATCTTTATTTGCTTGTTTTTGGTTGTATAAAAATGTTGATTTAGGAGTGTCATTATCATTTAGATGCAGCACATTTACCATCACTTCCTTGATTACGTCAACTGGTTATGCAATCTGTAATCATATAGATTGGAGCTTCATTTCAGTCTTAGCTTTTTTTCTAACCTTTGTTGGTGGATGTAGTGGTTCTTCAAGTGGTGGCATCAAAATCTTTCGTTTGATCATTTTTCTAAGGTCTATAGAAAATCACTTTCGCCTTTTATTAAACCCAGGCGCAGGCAATAGGGTAAAATTCAATGGAAAAATTCTGGAGAATGATGAAGTTCACTCTGTCTTTATATTTTTTGCAATTTTCATGTTAACGTTTACCATTTCATCAGTAGTGATGTCTTACTTAAGCAATGCAGACTTTATAACTAGCATCAGCTCAGTCTCTGCAACGCTTACAAACTCTGGTCCAGGATTTAGTAATTTAATAGGCCCTTCAGGTAACTATTCTTCTTTCAGTAATGAAGTAAAATTATTTCTATCGTTTTTAATGCTGCTTGGCAGACTTGAAATATTGCCAATCTATTTTTGTATAGGCAACTTATTCTTATTTAATAGAAAGAAATAGTTGGTGAAGTTGTGAAACTTGATATTATAGCTAAACTGACTTACGACAATTTGAAAAACCGTCATTCCGCTACTAGTTAGCGGAATCTATGCCGAGATACCGCGAATAAATTCACAGCTGTACGAACATTGTCTATCAGGAGGGTGTCATCCCAGTGCCCAGACACTGGGATCCAGGAATTTTATTAAGTTGGTAAGCATAAAAGTAGCCGTTTTATGTTACAATACAACGTTTTGATGATTATGAAAAGGCTGGATTTCAGACTGGAATGACACCATTCGCTGTACAGTTTACCTTTAAAAATGAATGTTCGTACAGCTATGGAATAAATCGCGGTATAGCTATAGATAGTGTCAACTGTTTAATAAAAAGATCGTAGCTAAACCAAGAAATATAAGAGCTGAGAGAATATCAGTTGTTGCCGATGTTAGGATTGAAGAAGAAACGGCAGGGTCAGACTTTAAACGATGAAGCATTATAGGAATGAAAGTTCCGATGAACGTTGCAATAATTGACATCATAATCATGGAGACCACAAAAATCATCTCCACTTTGAAGCTGTGAAACCTTATTGCTAACACTACTAATGAAATAGTAGATAAGATCACCCCGTTTATAAGACCTATTAAAAACTCTTTTACAAGTATTCTTTTTGCATTCTGCTCAGTTAGATATTTTGTTGCGATTGCCCGGATGGTTAGTGTTACCGTTTGCGATCCTGCATTTCCACTCATTGATGCAATTATCGGCATGATTATTGGCAGTACTATAAAACTTTTTATTACATCATCGAAAAAGCCAACTACTATGGAACACATTGTTGCAGCTAAGAGGTTAAACAGTAACCAAGGTAGCCTTTTAATTATAGTTTTATGTATAGGGGCATTTATATCGGCTTTAGAAGATACACCGCTTATTTTGAGTACATCCTCTTCTGTTTCTTGTTGAACAACTTTTATCACATCTTCAATTAAGATCACACCTATAATTTTACCATTCTTATTTACTACCGGAGCTGATAATAGAGAGTAATCTTTAAATATTCTTGCTACTTCCTCTTGGTCTACTCCAGTTTTAATGATTTTTATGTCATGATCCATTATCTCTTTTATTATTGTGTCTCCTGAGTGAGATATTACCTTATTTAAATTAACACTGCCTATAGGCTCTAATTTTGAGTTGATAATGAATATCTGGTAAAATTTTTCTGGTATTTTTTTATAGTTGCACACAAATTCTGTCAGTTGATTTATTGTCCAATAATATGGAGCTATAACCATATCTTTATGTATTAACCTCCCTGCACTTTCTTCTGGGTATGATAGCAACTCCTCTACTGATTTCTGAGTCTTGCTGGGCAAATAGTAAAGTATATTTTCTACAGACTTTCTATCTAAATCTTTCACTATGGTTACTATATCTTCTACATCAAGGAGCATTAGTAACTTTGCTGTATTTTCTATTCCCAATGTTTCTATGATCTCTATTTGTAAATCTGGCACTACATGCACTAGGGCATCACTTAACAAATGTTGATCGAGGATATTAACTAGTTTCTCCCTGTGATCACTGATTGAAGTAGATAAAAAATAAGCTAACTGAACGCTATCTATCGTTTTTACAATATTACGAACATTTTCTAGCTCATCGTTATCAAGTGACTCTATTAAGTCATCAATAGCCTTTTTGTCTAAACCATAATGAGAACTTATTTTAATATTCATTATTTTACCTTTAAATATACGTGCTTGATTCCGTTGAGCATTAAAGTATAATAAAATTATTTCAAATTAACTACTATATGGTTAAATTTCTATTTTGTTTGCTGTTATTGTTAGTAATAGTAAATATATTAAAATCTAAAGTATAATGAAAACTTATTCAGAAATTCTTGAACACTTTCAAAGCTTAAATAAAAGTATTTCTCTTATCAGGAGGTGTCTTTGACATAGAAAAATTAAAGTTGCGTCTTGAAGAGCTTGACTCCCAAGCTGCAGATGATGATCTGTGGCAAGATAACCAAAAAGCACAAGAAATTTTAAAAGAACGTTCTAAAATTAAGAATGACGTAGAGTCGTTTTTAAAGCTGGAAAGCGACTACAGTAACGCTATCGATTTAATGAAATCCGCTATTGATGAAAATGATGAAGAATTTTTCTCCGAAGTTGAAAATGAACTGGTAAAGTTAGAAAAATTAATCAAGTGTAAAGAAACAGAATCCTTATTTACTGGTGAAGCAGATAACAATGACTGCTTTTTAGAAATCCACTCAGGAGCTGGCGGAACCGAGAGCAATGATTGGGCTGAAATGCTGATGCGCATGTATGTAAGGTGGGCAGAAATTTATCACAACTTTAAAGTTGAAGTTGTAGAAAAATTAGAAGGAGAGTCGGTTGGTATAAAGTCTGCAATGATAAAAATCGTTGGAGAAAAAGCTTATGGATGGGCAAAAAGTGAAAGTGGAATTCACAGGCTGGTTAGAATATCGCCGTTTGATGCAAATGGTAAACGTCATACCAGTTTTGCAAGTGTAGGAGTAACTCCAGTGATAGAAGATTCAATTGATATTGCTGTGGATGAAAAGGATCTGAAAATCGACACCTACCGTGCTTCCGGAGCAGGCGGTCAGCATGTGAACAAGACTGAAAGTGCGGTACGCATTACGCATATTCCAACTGGTGTTGTAGTTCAATGCCAAAATGGTCGTTCTCAACACAGAAATAAAGATGAGGCGTTAAAATTACTTAAAGGACGTTTATACCAAATTGAACTGGAAAAAAAAGAACAAAAGATGGCTGAAGAGTATGGTAAAAAATGCGATATAGGCTGGGGCAATCAGATCAGATCGTACGTTATGCATCCATATCAAATGGTGAAAGATTTAAGAACTGGACATGAAGTAGGCAATATAAATTCTGTTTTTGATGGTAATATAGACTGTTTCATAGTTAGTGTGCTTACTAAGCAAAATTAGACTTTTATAGCTAAAGTAATTTAGGCTTACTGACAACCGTCACCCCGCTGCTTGTTAGCGGCTAAGAGATACCGCGGCGGTATGACGTAGGGCTGCTGTCATTCCGCTACTTGTTAGCGCCTCGGCGGTATGACATGGGGCTGTCTAGCTATAAGAATTCATTTGGTGGTATTACATATAGCATATTAAAACCTAGTACTAAAATGGACGAAACGAAAGAAGCGCAAAACGTAAATGAAAAGAAGGAGCTGTGTAGAGAAGGTTGACACAGTTGTTATAAATTTCCACTAGGCAGCCAGTGCCCAGACTACTTGGATCCAGAAAACTTAACTTTATACCAGGTAATAAGAACTGGATCCCAGACTGGGATGACAAAAAAAGGAGCACTGGAATGACACCATTCGTTGTGTTTAACAAAGTTCGTACTTAGCTTCATGTTAGCCATAAACATTAAGAAATTTACCAAGCGAAAAAAAGGCAAAAGAAGCCCCGTTGGTGACTAGTTATTTATATGTACTTCAAAATATTGGCGTTTTTTATTCTAAACGCTTAATAACCGCGATTCAGCCGCTTTTAAATGCGACTAACCTAAATTATAAACATTAAGAAATTTACTAAGTGGAAAAAAAGGCAAAGAAACCCTAGGGTAGCTAGTATTCAAGTTCTCCCTTGTCTATTTGACGTCTTTTACTGTCTTAAACGCTTTATAAGCGCGTTTCAGCTTATATAGGTAGAAACCTAGAAGTTTTATAAAGACATGAGGTGCACATAGTGCAAAAATTAAGCATGATTTACGCCAAATACATTAAGTTTTTTGTCATTAATCCACTGCAGAGATTGCGAAGATAAATAAATAGCTTCAGTTTCATGGTAAGAGGGCTGACGGAGTTTGTCAAGCTATTTTTTGTAGCTCTCATAAGCTGGATTCCAGTTGCATGACAAGATGGAGTGCCTTTAGTGTCATCCCAGTTTGGGATCTCTTATTCCATTTTATCAACAGTTTGTTTTGCAGTATCAAACAATTTTAATCCTATAATCCCGAATGTAACTAAAATAAAGCATATTACTTCGAATAAATTAACTGGTTCATTAAATAGGTAAACTCCAAGTATCGAAGCTCCTATAGCGCCCACTCCAGTCCAAATTGCATAGCATACTCCGATAGGTATAGAACGTGTAGCGAGCGAAAGTAAATACGTACTAAGAGCCATGGAGAATATGCTAATTATTGATGGTACAAGATGAGTAAATCCATAACTATGCTTAAGTGTTATGACCCAGAACACTTCAATTAGTGACGATAAGAGTAAATATATCCAATTCATGCATAAATTTTTAGGTTTAAATAGAGAGCTTTAGCCCTATGGTTCCTATTACAATTAAAACGATACATAAAACTTGAGATAAATTAATATTCTCTGTGAAAGTGGTTGCACCAATTATAGTTATTCCAATTGTGCATATTCCAGAGGAAACTGCATAGCATACTCTAATAGGTAGAAAGCATGCTGCAAGAGATAAAAAGTAAATGCTAATGATCATAATTACCAATGTTGCAATCGAAGGCACAACTTTAGTAAAACTGTTACTAAACTTTAGCGTTACAGCCCACAGTATCTCTAGGATACTGGACAGCAACAAATATAACCAGCACATTTTCGTAACATTTCAATCTTGTATTGTAACAGAAATTGTTAGTCAAAACTACACTAAAGTGCAATAGATCTCTCTTTCGGAATTGCTTTAATATCAAACTTAAAACAACATCCTAAAAAACTTTTCTATGAAATTCAATTCCTGCACGTCATTTGCTGCATAAAGTGGTGTAGTTTGTTGTTCAATGCCTGGTATTTCTACAAAAACTTTGCCCACTTCTTGACCTTTTTTAATTGGTGCAGGTATCATATCTTTATATTCAATACGCACCTTAATTTGGTCATGCAATTTGCGGTTGTAAGTTATGGTAACATCGTTTGCAACTGTGACAGGTACTTTTCTATCTTTCCCATAAAGAACATTTACTTCCTCAACTACACTGTCTTTAACGAATATTTTCTTGGTGTTAAAATGATTTAAGGAATATTGTATCAGTCTTTTTGCTTCTTCTATTCGCTCTTTCTCAGTGTTTAAACCATTTACAACAGCAAAAATTCTCCTATCATTTCGTTTTGCAGATGCTACAATGCCGTAACCACCAGCATTTGTATAACCGGTTTTTAAACCGTCAACCCCAATGTCGTGAAAAAGTAGAAGATTTTTATTCTTTTGTGCAATTTCATTATATGTCAAATATTGTTCAGAAAATAAATCATAATATTCAGGAAAATCGGTGAAAATCCTTTTTGCCAGCATTACCAAGTCTTTTGCGCTCATGAAATGATCTCCATCTGGCCACCCGCTTGAGTTGACAAAATGACTGTCATTCAGATTCAAATTTTGTGCAACCTCATTCATTTCAGCCACAAAATTCTCTTCTGATCCTGCAATGCCCTCAGCTAGTGTTATGCAGGCATCATTACCTGAGACTATTGTAATTCCTTCAAGTAATTCCCTCACCGTAACAAATTGACCTTCTTTCAAAAACATAGAAGAGCCTTTTCTTTCCCACGCTTTTCTGCTTACTCGAAATTTATCCTCCATATTTATTATTCCAGCTTTTAGATAATCGAAGGCTATATATAAAGTCATTAGCTTGCTCATTGAAGATGGGGCCATTTTTTCATCGGAATTATGGTCAAAAATGAGCGAGTCTGAAGCTAAATCTAAAACTACTGCTTGCTTTGCTTTGGTTCTAAACTGGTATGAGTATGAAGAAAAAGGAAGTATGGAAACTAATAGCAAAATTACCAATCTGCTTAACATATTTATAATTTTAAATTTACAGTGTACTAATTAATAGTATAATTTTACAGGGGCATTTCAATAGATCTCTTACATAAGAATTCCTTGACACATTTCGCCAGCCCCCTTATCATGGTACTGGAGGTATTCATTTATCTTCAATCTGTGCAGATTAAACGACAACAGTATTACGTGATTGGCGTCTTATTTTTAATTTTTTGCACTATGAGCACCTTATGTCTTCACAACATTTCTAGGTTTTTACCTATATAAGCTGAAACGCGCTTATAAGTCGTTTAAGACAGTATAGTACGCCAATTTGCAGGATTAGAGAGTGAACACTAATTACCACGGGGTTTCTTTGCCTTTTTTTCTGCTTAGTAAATTTCTTAAACATTTTAGCTAAGGTTAGTTGCACTTAAAAGCAGCTAAATTGCAGCGTTTAAGGCTTAAAAAACGCCAATACTGAAAATAGACAATGACTAGGGCTTCTTTTGCCTTTTTTTTCATTTGGTAAATTTCTTAATGTTTATAGCTAAAAGAGCCCAAGAGAGGTGTCATTCCAGTGCCCCTGTGATGTCATTCCAGTGCTTGACACTGGAATCCAGTTTTCCATATAATCTCATCGAAAACGTTGTAACCACTTTCTATGCTAGTTTTCTTGTTTACAAGCAAACTTTCCTGGATCCCAGTGTCTGGGCACTGGGATGACACCATTCTTTTTCCTGGATTCCAAACTGGGATGACAGCTAGCCTGACAATCGTCATCCCGCTACGTGTTAGCGGCTGAGATACCGCGGCGGTATGACGGTTTGCGGCGGCATGACGATAAGCTCGTCATTCCGCTACTTGTTAGCGGCTGAGATACCGTGACGGTATAGTAATTCGTCATCCCGCTACGTGTTAGCGGGATCTATGCTTTGAGATACCGCGGCGGCATGACGATAAGCTCGTCCAAAAGAATCATAGCTGGGTTGACTTATATTACTTAGCTTTAAGATAGCTATGCTGAGATCCCGCTAACACGTAGCGGGATGACGAGAAAGGAGTGGCGGTATGACGGTTCGCGGTGGCATGACGATAAGCTCGTCCAAAAGAATCATAGCTGGGTTGACTTATATTACTTAGCTTTAAGATAGCTATGCTGAGATCCCGCTAACACGTAGCGGGATGACGAGAAAGGAGTGGCGGTATGACGTAGTAGCTATCTCTTGTAATCAAATTTTATCAAAAGTCAGATTGCAGAGTTAAATCTTCTACCCAAATAACCACACACTCTACTTGCTTGTTTGGATATATCTCTTGTACTAAGGTTTTATAGATCAACATCTGTTTTTTTATTTCATTTAATGAGGAAACAGAAACGTTACGGTGTGATTTATAGTCAATTATGATTGCTTTATCTTGCGTTATGCATAGCCTATCTAGTCGTACTAATACTGACTTGCCATCAATTGTTCCACTCAGTGTAATTTCTGACTTACCTTCCAAATCAAACAAATAGCCATATTTTTCATTAAAGGCTAATATTTTACTGTAAATTTCATCCTTATCTTCACTGGTGTTTATATTGTCAAGATATTTTCTGACCCAATTTTTTCTCCTTTCTTTTTCTATCTTGGGCATATACTGCAATATGCTGTGAATGATCAGGCCTCTTGCATAACCATCTGTCATCCCAATGCTCCTTGTTGTCATTCCATCACTCTCATCTGTCATTCCAATACCCCTATTTGTCATCCCAGTGCTTGACACTGGGATCCAGGCCTTTTTTTCTCCAGGTTTCAGCGTCACGTGCTGAAATGGCACCGGAGAGTGAGCTGACACTTGTTCTCCTTCTTTTTTACTGGATCCCAGTGTCAAGCACTGGGATGACAGGGGAGGATGCTGGGATGACAGGGGAGGATGCTGGGATGACAGGGGAGGACGCTGGGATGACAGGGGAAGATGATGGGATGACACCGAAGGGTGGGCTAAAGCTGGCGGAAGCGAAATCACTGGAACGTCAAAATAATCACGTTTTTTATAAATGTAAGGGTAGTTTGCATTCACACATAGCACTTCAACTTTTTCTTTAAATATTGGCTGTAAGTATGCTTGTTTCTTTTCATATGGTTCTCCATACTTAGTGATTAGATCATACCAAGAGCCCTTTTGCACTGGCTCTTTACTTAAGATGTATAACTCATCTTCAGCACGCGTGAGTGCTACGTATAATAAACGCAAATATTCATTATAATCCTCTAGTTTTTTCTCTCTTTTTACTTGATCGCAATAAGCGTTGTTGTTTTTTCCACACCAAAATGGCACTTCTATTCCATCAAAGATAATGCTTTCACTGTTTCTTGGCACTGTGTTTGTATCAACCAAAAATACTATGGGAGCTTGCAGACCTTTTGATTTGTGAATTGTCATTATTCGCACAGCATTGCGTTCTGATTGCATATCATTCTTAATCTCCGGATTATTCTCCTTGATCCATTGAACAAACGCTTGAAGAGATGGGTTCTCAAATTGCAACACAAGGTTCATAAATTCGTCTAGAACCTCGAAGCACTCAAGACCTAGCCTTGCAGCAAATTTCTTCTTACCTGTGCGCAGTATATGCGTGAATAATGCGAGAGGGGATTCTGTGCGAGATAAGTTAATGAGATAGTTTAATTCACTATAGATAACCACAGAATAATCCTGAATTCTTTCCCATAGTGAATGCTCTTTACGATCATATGCAATGTTAAATAAATCATCCTCGGTAAAATTGAATAACGGTGATTTTAAAGCATTTGCAAGAGCTAGATCATTTGCCTGGAGAAGTAAAAATTCGGCCAAAGCTATTAAGTCCTGCACGGCTATATAGTCCATAATTCTAAAATAATCTCGGCCTACAACTGGTACGTTTGCTTTTTTAAGTTCGCTTATTATGTAATCAACTAACACGTTTCGTTGTCGTACCAGAATCATAATGTCCCTTGGTTCTATATGGCGATCTTTAGCGACTAAAATCCGCCCTTCGTTTAACCAATTGTGAATTCTGTTGGCTATTGTTTGAGCAAGTAATCGATCTGCTATTGTATAACCTTCCCTGCATGTCAGAGGAATTTGTAAAGCTTGCTGTTCTTTCTCTTTGCGCCTTGGTAACGCTGGCCAAATTTCAATATATCCTTGGTCATTTTCTCTATGTGGAACATGTTTTATTTCATTATCATTAAAAGATATTTCTGCGCGGAAGTTATTAAATATTCTATCTACAAGTGTTAAAATTTCTGGAGTTGAGCGGAATGACTTTTCAAGTTGGCATGATATCCAACCAGTTTTCGTATGAAAGTATTGTTGCATGTAGTTGAATAGATGGGGATTTGCTCCTTGAAATCTGTATATGGATTGTTTTACGTCACCAACAACAAATAAGGTTCGCTTTTCATCATTACCGGCAAAAAATTCATCGCAGAGATTTGTTATAATTTTCCACTGACTGATGCTATTGTCTTGTGCCTCGTCAACAAGGATGTGATCTATTTTTTGATCCAAGTTAAACAATATCCAATCTTTGTAGTTTGGATTGCTGAGAAGATTTGTTGCTAAGTCAATTATATCATTGTAGTCAAGCAGTGCATTTTTTGATTTTTCGCTACTATATAGATCAATATATACTTTAAATATACCAAGTAAGCTACTGGTTCTCTTGAATATTTGATAAGAGTCCATGTCTCTTATATGAGTAAACACTACATTCTGAACGCTCTCTATTATTTGCTCTGCATCTCTGAATTTCTCCAAAATACTTTTTGTTGCAATGGATGATATGCTCTTTTTTTCGTGCGATTCTGATTTTAGAAATACCTTGGCTAGGTTTTCTACTTTAGTGTCATTCCACTTTATTCCGGTGTCATCCGAGTAGCTGACACTGGTTCTTTTTTTCTGGATTCCAGTGTCAAGCACTGGAATGACACCATTTGGTACGGACGGTTTTGTGCTATTAAACCAATCAGAGAGTATTGCACTATAACTCTGATCTCTTTTACTGCCTTCACTTAATATCTCGGCTAGTCTTTCCACGTGCTCAATTGTTTCACTCTGTAAGTCATGAATTTCATCTGGGGCGCTCAATTTATCTTTGATATATTTCGAATCATTTGCTGACGCAAATCTTTTTACACATAAAGTATAAAGCAAATCGCGTAATTTATTTTCATCAATTTCAGTTGCAATGAAGTTTATACTATCTTGCACAGCCTCATTATGAAGCACTTTATTGAATATGATGGAATGTAATTCTTTACATTCACTCAGCGTACAATTTGGGGCGATGCCAGCTTCTATGGGAAAGCTGGAGATTAATTTGTAACAGAAAGCGTGTATGGTTTGTATAGTTAGACCAAGATTTTCCAGTTCAGAGAAAAGCCTTCTTGCTCTTGTTAAATAATCTTTATTTTTTCTGGATCCCAGTGTCACGCACTGGGATGACAAATAAGGGTGCTGGGATGACAAGTAGGGGTGCTGGGATGACATCGAAGGGTGGGCTACTGGATTTTCACTTAAATCATGGTTATGTGGTGCTATCACCTCAGCATCATTCTCCGTTATTTCTGCGTCATCCCCTGTCATCCAAGTAGCTGACACTGGGATCCATTCTTTTTTTTTACTGGATTCCAGCGTCACGCGCTGGAATGACATTGGAAAGAAATCTAGTTGTTCTAGATCTGCCACCAACACACTCTCTGAGCATACCGCCCACTTGCTGAGTATGCTGTGAATGCGATTCTCCATTTCGTTTGCTGCAGCGTTGGTAAATGTTAAGCAAAGAATATTTCTTTTGTTTTCTAATAAAAGTCTCAATACTCTGTCTATTAAGATTTTTGTTTTGCCTGTACCAGCGGACGCATTTACCCATACAGAGAAATTAGGATTTATGGCATTTGATCTCATCAGAAGTGCGAAAACCTTATAGAAGTTGACTAAAATAGCATTATACATATAATGTAAAAATAGTGTTAGTGAAGATATATAATGAAAAGTTTTTGTGTAAAGGCGCCTGCAAAAATCAATCTTTTTTTGCATGTTGTAGACAAAAAAGAAACAGGGTATCACTTGATTGAAGGTTTATTTGTCTTTGCTAATCTCTCTAATTTTTTGGAAATAAAAGTAGGTGAGAAGGATTCTAGATACGATAACTCTACAGTTGAATTTATAAACTCCGAGTCTAAAATAAATAACCAATATAACACTGTAATGAAAGCGGTTAATCTGCTGCTTAGGCATGCTCCTGTACGCACTAAAGTCACTGTAAAGGTTGTAAAAAACATACCAATTGCTGCAGGACTTGGTAGCGGATCCTCAGATGCTGGAGCTGTGGTACGTACGCTAGGGAAGCTGTGGGAGATTGATAGGACGATTTTAAATGAAATAGCCTTAAACGTTGGTGCTGATGTTCCAGCAAGTGTAGATAGCAAGCCTGTTTTTGTTAGAGGTATTGGCGAAGAATTGTGCTATGTCCAAAAATTTTCCTTACCCACAAATGTGGTGCTTGTGAAACCGAAAAAAAAGTTTTTGAGTACACCAGAGGTATTTTCCAAACATGAAGGAGAATTTTCTGAGCCAATTAAATGGAGCGATGACGCTGAAAAGGATTTGTTGAAGCTTCTTAAAGAGACGAGAAACGATCTTCAAGAAATAGCAATAAGCCTTGTACCTGAAATTAAGGATGTGATATCAACACTTAAGTCACAAGAAGGCTCTATACTTTCTCGCATGTCAGGCAGTGGTGTATCATGCTTTGGAATATTCGATAGTGAGGAAAATGCAAAAGCTGCTGCAGCTAATATCAGAAAAAAGCAACCAGAATGGTGGGTATGTGACACTCAATTAATAGTTTGACTTTATGGATATAACTCCCTTAATTTCCGAGAATAAAAATCTTATAAATGGTTACAGGGAAGGAAAATTTTTGGTGAATAATAGAGAGTATTGCGGCTCAATTATAATTTTTCCTGAAAAGGTGATTGAATTGAAAGAAAGTGATATAAATAGCAAGGAACATTTTAAATCTTTTTTAACAGAGGAAATAGAAATTTTGATAATAGGTACTGGTAAAACACGCAATATACTAAGTTCTTCAGTGAAGTCCTATCTTATGGAACAAAAAGGTTTAAATTTTGAATTTATGACAACCGGTGCAGCATGCAGAACCCATAACATTTTGATATCCGAAGATAAATTTGTTGTCAGTTATCTAATAGCCATATAGCATGCTTGAAATGTTTACCCAGGACTTTTTCATCAACAGTCTAGTTGCAGTAGTCGTAATTAGCCTAGTAACAGGCGCTTTAGGATCGTTTATGATATGGCAAAGGTTATCTTATCTTGGTGATAGTTTGTCCCATTCTTCATTGCTCGGTGTTGCACTTGCTTTGATTTTTAAGATTAGCCCATCGCTTAGCATAATGCTCATTGCAATTACATTTGCTATACTACTTTCTCTTAATTTTAACAGATTATATTCTGCTGATACGATATTGAACATTGTTACCAATGTAGTTTTATCATCGAGTTTAATACTTATGTCTTTTCTTCCATCGGGCAATAATAGTATTATTAGCTCACTGTTTGGTGATATATTAATGCTCGATCAAAGTGATATAGTATTGATTTTTTTAACCTCTGTAATAGTTACTTTGATATTAATATTTAGATGGCGTTATTGGTTAATGATTTCAATTAATCAAGATTTAGCAGTAGTTGAGAAGATTAATGTTAATTTTGTTAGACTAGAATTTTTAATCACTCTTGCTATATTTATAGCAATTGCTGCCCAATTAATAGGAATATTACTCATTGCTGCATTCTTGCTAATACCAGCAGCATCTGCAAGGCTCATTTCGAAAACTCCAATGCAGATGATTATTGTTGCAACAGTTTTTTCTGTGATTTCTGGGATATCGGGTCTGATGTTATCTGCAAGTTTTGATTTGTTAACTGGACCTGCAATTATACTTGTTGCAGCTGTATATTTAATTATCGCTTATTTTATAAGGCTAGTATTAAGCAGGTTGGCTTAATTTTAATCTCGAATGTTAATAATTTTGTAATATACTCATTATAAAACATCACTATCTTAGCACAAAATAGTCTTTGCTATATTATTGTTTATGTGCTAATGGTAAGGTGTTAATTTTATGGAGTAAGCAATATGAGCGAAGAAGGATTTTTTTCCAAATATATATCTCAACCTGTGAAAAAATTTTATAATTATATTACAGGAAAAACAGAAGAGTCGGATAATGTGCAGAGTACGGCAGATGATGTGCACAATATTGCGCAAGAAAACTCAGAGTCTTTGGATGCTCATGTACAGTCAAATGAGAATGATATCATATAGATGGCATGAGGGTCACACCATCCAAAGTTAAAAAATTCCTAGAGAAACCTGATGCTTTAAGTGGTGTGTTAATTCATGGAAGTGATAACAGTAGGGTTGGTTTTTATGTACAAGAAATAATTGCTAATTTGGATGAGTATTCAGTTCAGGTGATGGATTTTGCAATAGTGAATAAGTCACCCGGTTTACTGTTTTCTGAATTGGCAAACATTTCGATGTTTACCAGCAAAAAATTAATTAAGCTGATAAATGTGAGTGGAGGTATATCCAAAGAGTTAAAAAACGTATTGGATTATAACGCAAGTGGTCACTATGTAATGATGGTAGCAAGTGATCTTCTACACAATTCTGCAACCAAAAGTTATATGGAGAGTTCAAAAATTTTTGGTGTAATTGCTTGCTATAAAGACAGCAACAGCAATCTTTGTGACATTATATCAAGTTACTTAAAACAAAATGATATAAAATGCACAAATGAGATAATCTACCATTTGCAATCTTACTTTAACCATAGAAAGCTACCTATACGTTCAGAACTTGAGAAATTAGTTTTGTACTTAGGGAAGAGAAAAGACCTAAAACTTACTGATATAGAATTATGCTTTTCAACTTCTGGTAACGACTATGCTACACTTGATGATCTATGCTCTGCCATAGCAAGTAAAGATATGTCGCGCTTCATTAGAATTTCTGATGCATTGATATCGCAAGAAAATTTTTCACCGATAGCGCTAATTCGCATTATATCAAATTATTTCCTACGCCTTGAAAACGTTTTGCTGTCAGTGCAAGGTGGAATGAGTGAGCAGGCTGCGATTGATCAGCTAAGCCCTCCATTGTTTTTTAAACAATTGCAGAGCTTTAAATCTCATTTGAAAAGTTTGCAACTTTCAGAACTTAAGAAGATCTTGGGAAAATTGATAAGCTTAGAAGTTACTTGTAAAAAAACTGATTTAGATCATAAAATGATTTTTCAACATGCACTGACGGGTAGCTGACTACTCGGATCCAGCCTTTCTTATAATTTCATCAAAATGTTGTATTTTAACATAAAATAGCTGCTTTTATGCCTACCAAAATTCATTCTTTAGTGTGTGTCTCACAAGTATTCTTTACTAATAGGATATTTTCGAATATAATTGAATATAACTAGATAAAAATACAGATATGTTTGACATTTCAAAAATTGTAATAACACCTGAAATGTTAAAATTAGTTGCTGAAATTGATGAATTTAAAGGAGCATGGCAATTGTTTGGTAATTTAGCTCCAGAACGTTTACAAATGCTCAAGAAAACTGCAACAATTGAAAGTATTGGTTCTTCTACTCGTATTGAAGGGGCAAGATTATCAGACCGTGAAGTTGAGCAATTACTATCCAAACTTGATACACACTCATTTCGCTCTCGGGATGAACAAGAAATAGCTGGATATGCGTGCGTGTGTGAAGAAGTATTTCAAAACTTTGAAAATATGCCGTTTACAGAAAACATTATAAAACAGTTTCACATCTGGCTTTTACAATTTTCATATAAAGATCAAAGGCACATGGGAGAATATAAAAAATTCCCCAATCATGTTGAGGCGTTTGATGAATCTGGAAAAAGCTTGGGCATAGTTTTTGAAACAGCCTCTCCATTTGAGACAGCAACACAAATGCAAGAACTTATTTATTGGACTAGCCAGCAATTAGAGGTGAAATCGTTACACCCTCTATTAATTATTGGCATTTTTATAGTTACTTTTTTAGCTATTCATCCCTTCCAGGATGGAAATGGCAGATTATCACGCATTCTCACAACTTTCTTGTTACTAAAGTTAGGGTATATCTATGTACCTTACAGTTCCCTTGAAAGTATAATTGAAAGTAATAAGGAGAGTTACTACTTAGCTTTGCGTCGTACTCAACAATCCTTAAAGACGAGCAGCTATGATTTTAATCCATGGCTTATGTTCTTTTTAAGGTCACTACAAAAGCAAAAATTTCATCTTGAACAAAAGGTGTCACATGAAAAAGTGTTAAATCTCTATTTACCACCACTTTCTGCTAAAGTATTAGCACTACTCAGCAAACATGGACGTCTTACAATTAAGGATTTGGAAAATATTACTAAAGCGAACCTTAGTACCTTAAAAAAACACGTATCTAATCTCGTAAAGAGTAATCACATTACTCAGCATGGAAAAGGCAGAGCAACTTGGTATGTAATATAGAGCTCAATAATATATGTATTCATTTTGAATTGTTAAATTATTCAGCTATAGAATATAGATCACAGCTGTACAAACATTGTAGTTTGAGCCCACTAGATCCCAGTGCCCTATTCTTGTCATCCCAGTGCCCAGACACTGGGATCTCATTTTACTTTATAATGATGTCATGAAAGTAGCTGACACTGGGATCCAGAAGACTTAATTTCAACCAAATAATAAAGGCTAGATCCCAGTGTCACGCACTGGGATGACAAAAAAAGGAGCACTGGAATGACAGCAGTCCTACGTCATACCGCGATTCATTCGCGGTATCTCTTAGCATAGATCCCGCTAACAAGTAGCGGGATGACGGTTGTCAGGGTGTCATCCCAGTACCTTCTCCTGTCATCCCAGTGCCCAGACACTGGGATCCAGAAAAGTTTGCTTGTAAGCAAGCAAACTAGCATAGAAAGTGGTTACAACGTTTTCGATGAGATTGCAGAAAGGCTAGATTCCAGACTGGAATGACATCGTTCACTATGTACCATATTGCAATAGTTGTGGTCAAGGCACTGGGATCTGAAATTGCAGTGTTCGTACAGCTATAGAATATAGATCAGAAGTGACAGAGCTTAAAAAAAGGCATAACATTCTTAATAAACGTAAAAAGCTTTATGAAAATCAGAGTTGGAGTAATAGGCTGCTTAGGCAGAATGGGCAAGAAAATACTCAATGAATTAATTACAAATACCAAAGTGGAAATAGCAGGTGCTGTTGCCCGTTCAGGCAGTAAGTACATAGATTCAGATATTGGATCAATTATAGGCTGCGGTTCCAATCTAGGAATTAAAGTTACAAGTTCTATTAGTGGCATATTTAAGTTATCCGACGTTGTAATAGATTTTACAACCAAAGAATGTATGTTAGACTGCCTTAAAGCAGCTGTAAAATTTAAAACACCGCTGGTTAGTGGCACAACTGGAATAGAAGGTGTCGATTTAAAAGAATATGCTGCTGAAGTTCCAATATTATGGTCAGCAAATATGAGTGTTGGGGTTAATGTATTGCTGAAATTGGTAAAAAAAGCTGCTGAGCTTTTAGGTAATGAATATGACGTTGAAATTTGGGAAATGCATCACAACTTAAAAAAGGACTCACCATCTGGAACAGCTATGGAACTTGGCAAAACAATTGCTAACGCTTCAAAAGTGGATTTTCAGTCCAATCAATATCTACATAGCGGTTCAAACATAAGAAAAAAGGGGGGAATAGGTTTTGCAGTATCTCGTGGAGGTGGAGTAATAGGAGATCACAGTGTGATGTTTGTTAATTCTGATGAACGGATAGAACTAAACCACAAAGCAATTGATCGCACAACGTTTGCTAGAGGAGCTGTTCAAGCAGCAGTATGGCTATACGAAAATAAAAGAGAAATTCCGGGGCTCTATTCAATGCAGGACGTTATATGAGCGATATACACGCTTCCGTTAACAATCTAAATCTTTGGTATGGCTCTAAACAAGTTTTATTCGATATAAATTTGAATATTTATAAAAGAAAAGTTACTACTTTTATCGGACCATCTGGGTGCGGTAAATCAACATTTTTGCGTTGTTTTAATCGTATGAATGATTATGTACCTGGATGCAAAACTGTTGGTGAATTAGATATCGATGGGCTGGGTGATATATATTCACGCGATATGGATGTTGTGCTACTCAGAGCAAAAGTTGGCATGGTATTTCAAAAGCCAAATCCTTTTCCAAAATCAATATATGACAATGTTGCTTATGGGCCAAAACTGCATGGTATGGTGAAGGATAAGCAAAAATTGAATGAGATGGTGGAAAATAGTTTAACTAAAGTTGGCTTATGGGAAGAATTAAAAGACAGATTGCAAGATAGCGCACTCAATTTATCTGGTGGCCAACAACAGAGGCTATGCATCGCTCGCGCAATTGCAGTGAAGCCAACTATTTTATTAATGGATGAACCGTGCTCTGCTCTTGATCCAATGGCAACCAATGCAATTGAAAATCTTATACAAGAGCTGAAATTAAGATTTACCATAATTATGGTAACTCATTCAATGAAACAAGCTAAAAAGTTATCTGATAGTGTAATTTTCTTTCATAATGGCAAGATCGTTGAATCTGGAAGCACTCAAGAAATATTCGAAAATGCTCAATCTCCCTTAACAAAGGAGTATATCCTGGATCATTAAATTTCTGTCATCAAAGTAGCTTGACTACTTTAAAAAATGTACCCGTATGCCGTATCTGTCGTTCAGCATGGTATAGCTAAACTGACTTAGATTTACCGACAACCGTCATCCCGCTAGCGGGATCTAGAGATACCGCGCAACTGTACGAACATTGCGATTTGGGCCCATCAGATCCCAGTGCTTGACACTGGAATCCAGGAATTTTATTAAGTTGGCAAGCATAAAAATAGCTGTTTTATGTTAAAATACAACGTTTTAATGATTATGGAAAGGCTGGATTCCAGTGTCAAGCACTGGAATGACAAGAAGAGGGTACTTGGATAAGAGGCATTGCCCTTCTGGTAGGCCCAAATCGCAATGTTCGTACAGTTATGGAATGAATCGCAGTATGACACAGGGAAACCTTTCTTGGGTTAGCTATAGTGCAATAGAAGTCTAATCTACTTTCAATTCTCCAGTATGTAAATTGCGTGGTAAAGATTCTAATTCCTTTGCAGTACTTAAACTTTTATTTTTTGCATGTATACCAAGCTTATTGAATTCTCGGGCAGCAGGAAACACCCTTGCTTCAAGCGAACCAGCGGTTTTATTGTAATGATCGACAGCGCTTTTTAAGCTCCTGCGCAAATCATCAAAGTTTTCACCCATTGTGCAAATGCGCTCATATAAAATATGACCTAGTTCACTGATTTTCTTTGCGTTTTCAGCTATCATCTCTTGCTTCCATCCATACGCTATTGCTCTCAGCAACGCAATTAGAGTGATCGGTGTTGCAATGATCACTTTTTTTTCCACTCCAATCTCTATCAAAGCGGGCTCATATTCCAGTGCTGCGCTAAAAACCCCCTCCCCTGTTAAGAAAAGTACCACAAGTTCTGGCGTATTTTCAAATTGATTCCAATACTCTTTTTTACCCAAGTCATTTATGTGTTTTTTTATTGCCAGGGAATGGTTCTTTAATTTCTCCTTTTGTATTTGCAAATCATTTTGTGATATAGCATCCATGTAAGAATCAAGCGGCACTTTAGCATCTATTATTATTTGCTTTCCAGATGGCATTTTGATTATTAAATCAGGACGCAATAAATTATCCTCGTTTTTATCAATCACTGACGGCTGAGTAAAAAAATCGCAATACTCAATCATTCCTGCCATTTCTACCACTCTTTTGAGTTGCATTTCACCCCATTTGCCCCTAATGTGAGGTTTCCTCAGGGCATTAGCAAGGTTGGAAGTTTGGTTCATCAGCGCTCCAATTTGCTCCTTTAAACCTTCATAGGCCCCTACCCTCTCCTTTTCTAGCTCACGTATTTCATTATCGAATTTTTCTAATTTTTCTTTTATTGGAGTTACAACTTCGTTGATCGTTGCTTGTCTTTTTTTGAAATCGCTTTCCGTTTCTTTTAATTTACTATCGATTACTTCCTTTGCTAAGCTCAGAAAATTATTGTTATTTGTTTGCAAAGCATCAAGAGAGAGCGCTTTAAAAGTGTTTGTTAATCTCTCCTCTGCTTTTGTTAGTAATTCTATTTCCTTTTTCTTTTCCTCACGTTCTTTTTGCAAAGTTACTTCAAGTTCTGCTCTTTTGACCCTTAAATCAACTATTTCTTCATTCTTCGTAAGCAAACTTTGCTTTGTTTCTTGAAGTTCTTGCTCTAATTTACATAAATTACCCTCAAGGTTTGCTTTCTTTTCGCTCAGTTTTTTTACGATAATGTAGAAAAATAGTAATAGAAAGACAACCAGAGCTATAGAATTGAAAAGCATCAGAATAAAAAAACTGCGTTTACAATTCTATATGATTTTTGTGTATATAAGAAAGAAAAAAAGAGCACCTATAAAAGGCGCTCCTTTTGAAGAGTTTGCTACAATGATTATGCATTAACTGATAGATCATCGCCAACAGTGTGTTGTTCTGCTTCTGGACTAGTAGTTTCTGAATTTGGTAACCAAGGTTGGTTTTCTTCTGCATCAAAAAACCCCTCTTCTAAAGCAGCAGGTGAGTTTGCTCCCTCTGGAATAACAATATCATTAATAGCAGTACCATTAACTTGAGATTCACTTGGTACTTGACTTCTCGGTTGACTAGTTCCACCTGCTTGATTTGTCTTGTTACCAGACTTCCACCCTGATGAAATTTTTCTTGCAATCCATGAAATCCCTGTGTGATCAGCAATCCACTTAAAAAACTTTTTTATGTTTTTCCACATATTTTACTCCTTAAATTAATAATAAATTAACTGAATTATTTCATAAATAGTATAACATGTCAACCATTTTTTACTTTAAAGAGAAAATAGACTTCTCACATTATAAAAAACCATTAGCCCACTCTTTGATGTCATTCCAGCGCGTGACGTATAGCTGTACAAACATTGAGATATAAGAGTAATTTGTACCAAGAAAAAAAGATGTCATCCCAGTGCCCAGACACTGGGATCCAGGAATTTTATTAAGTTGGTAAGCATAAAAGTAGCCGTTTTATGTTACAATACAACGTTTTGATGATTATGAAAAGGCTGGATTCCAGTGTCAAGCACTGGAATGACAGGAGTGGAGCTATACAAAAAGAAGTAAAACGGCTATAAAGATGATGCTGCGGAAGTTTTTAGTACTTGCTCGCAACTTTCAACAATTTAATAGCACTGGTGTTTACAACCTCTCCGCCGACACGCTTAGTGACAAAAAACCTCACATAAGGTTTATTCGTATAAGGGTCTCTTAATATTCTCATTCCTCTGTTATCTACAATCTTATAAGCTTGTTTGAAATCTGCCATCGCAATTACTGGTAGCTGAATGTTTGATGCAGGTGGCATATCGGCAGACTGGTATACTGGCACTCCCATTAAGGTATCTGGAGCTTCAAGCGACAAACTTGGTTGCCAAAGATATTGACCTGTTTGAGCTTTTAGTAGCCTAACATTCTTCAACGTACTCCTGTTCATCAAAAATGACGCATTTTTGGAATAATATTCGTCCAGAGAGTAATACAACACCATTATTGAATCGCTATCCAATTTTTCAGTTTTAACTTGCTCTATTTTATTATAACTGTTTCCATTTTCATAAGCTAAAATCCCTTTTGGTTGAAAAGTGCCCTCACCCTTAATGAAGGCTTCGCTTTCTTCCTTGCTAAAAGTCTCGGTAATCTTTTCCACCAGCCAACTCTCAACATCGACAAACGCATCATCGAGTAACTTTTGTGATATCTGTGGTTGAGCATATAACTCGTAAGTTGTTATGGAAATTTTTTGGATTTTAGGTGTGTCCGTATCTTTTGCAAAATCATACTTAGATTTATTACCACCGTCCTCATCATCTACTGTTTCACTACTCCAACCTGCACCGGCACGGTCAAAATCTTCTATAATGTAATCCAATGTTTCAGTAGAGATTCTTTGACTGGAGCATATTTGTCGCATTGGGGACGAATCAGTTACGCGCTTGTTTATGCGTTTTACAATATGCGGAGTAACTAGATACCCTCCGATATCATTATCATCTCCACTGAGGGTTTTGTGTGATAAACCGCTTTCCATTCCCTTGCGGATATAATCAGAAAAATATTTATCGCTTGTGCTAAAATCTGTATTTACTTCTGGACGTTGAGCTGCAGTTTCGATCAAGTCTAAACGCTCTTTGCAACTATCAATGGTATTATTTACCTTGCATAGCTGCTCAATTGTTGCAGAATCAGCACGTCCTTTGCTTTCAATTTCTTTTAGTTTGCGATCATTTATTAATTTAAATTGCTCCCATGATGAAGCGAGTTCATTGATACGGTGAGCGATATCGGTAAGTGACATAATAGCCTCCTTTGAAAATGAAATGAAAATGGAAATAAGGTAATAGGAATGGTACTCATAGATGTTTCCCACAGTTGTACGAATATTGCAATATGGTACATAGTAAACGATGTCATTCCAGTGCTCCCTTTCTTGTCATCCCAGTGCTTGACACTGGGATCCAGGAATTTTAATTATAAGAAAGCACACTAATTAATAAGTATAAAAGTAGCTGGAAAATAAACATTTTTGATATGGAAACCAGTGTCTGGGCACTGCCGTCTTGGATGGAAAACTGGATTCCAACGCCACGCGCTGGAATGGCATCATTTTTTATCTGTTGAAAATGTAAATCGGAAAATAGCGTGGCACTTTGTACCACGCCTAGTACTGTAAGCTTAATTCAGTAATTAAATTAAGCGGGACAAAATAAAAGATAACAACACTATATAATGTTTGTTTTTTTATGTCAAGCACTTTTTTTTATCTGCTTCAATTAGTAAGAGATTTCAATATTAATTCTGCACTACTTGCAGGATCATCACTTCTTGTAATGGGCCTACCAATTACGATATAATCAGCTCCTGAATTTATTGCTTCTTTCGGCATTGCTGTCCTTTTTTGGTCGTCATGACCTGGATCTATACGAATTCCTGGAGTAATAATTTTAAAGTCTTCACCGCATTCTCGGCGCACTTCTTGAGCTTCCAATGCAGAACAGACTATTCCATAGAGTCCAATCTTTTTTGCAAGCTTTGCAAGCAAAATTACCTGTGATTTTGCCTCTCTTGCTACTCCAAGCTCGTTTAAATCCTCATTGCTCATACTAGTTAGCACCGTTACTCCAATCAGCTTTATTTTTGTGCCTTGCACTACACTTAGCGCTTCTTCAAGCATTTTTGTTCCACCGCTGATGTGCAGAGTTAACATTTCAACGTTCAGAACTTTTATTACTTCAACTGTTTTAGCTACAGTGTTTGGAATGTCATGCAATTTCAGATCTAAAAAAATTGGTACATTGCATTTTGCAACTTCTTGCACTCCAGAGAGACCATGAGCAGCAAAAAATTCTAATCCCAGCTTTACCATGCCAACTTTACCACACAGAGCATTAGCTAGAGAAATAGCCTCATTTAAGTCTTGTGTATCCAGTGCACATATTATTGGGTTCATTATCTTGCATGATTTATTTTATAATAAGACTAATTGTTGTATTGTCAAGTTCTACATTCCGGAATTGACTGCGTCTACAACGTTCTGCCCATGGTGAAATTGGCAACTTGGTCGGAGTGGATAAACAGCTGTTAGGTAATCCATATCCAGAATCTCCCTCGGATTCATATCCAGGATCTCCTGCATGTAAAGGAACAGATGTTTCGTTTGGCGATGATGCATATACAAGATCTTCCAGCAAAGAAGCAGGCGTTTCGTCTGACAAAAGTCGTGCAATTTCTTTTTGTAACGCAAACTTTAATATTTGAGTCGTGTTTAATATTGCTTTTTCATCATTATCTCCTGTTGGTCCTTCTATTTGGTCTGTTATACAGCTTATCAACAGTTGCATAAAATCTACTTGTTCTTTCTTCTCTTTCAAAAAACCTTCTTCAAGTTGTTCTATTTGAGTAGCTTGCTCCCGAAGTGAATCTTGTAACTCTTTTACCTCATTGTTACAATCTTTTCTTATTCCGTCTAACTCAGAAGATTGATTTTCAATTAAACCATTTGCTTCATCTAACTCTTTAAATCTCTTTTTTAATTCTTGAGATAAGTTTTTATTTTTCTGATTAATTTCTTTAAATCTACATTGTAACTCATCTAATTCTACATAAAGTTCTTCTTGTCTTTTATATAATTCTTCTTTTTTATTATATAATGTATGTTTTTCTTTACATAATTCCTCTTTTTCTTTAGATAATTTTTCTATTTCTTTATGAAATTCTTCATTTTTTAACTCTACATGTTTATTATTGTCTATTTTCCTTTTCAATTCCGTTATGCGTTCTTCTTTTTTAGCTATATCATTTTCTTTTTCTTGTAACTGTTCACATAAACGCGAGATTTTACAAAGTAATTCTTCTTCTTGCTCACCAAGCTCATCTTTTTCCTTCATTATTTTTTCTAATTTGCCTGTTATTTCAAATACAAGGTTTATTTTAGCTTCTAATTTTTGCTCTAAAGATTCTTTTTCTTTAAGAAGAGATTCTTTCTCAACTTCTGACTCATTTACTTTCTGATTCAATTTTTTTGCTCTCTTGTCTAAATTTTGCTTTTCTCGAGTTAATTCACGTGATTGATTCTTTAATTTTTCCACTTCTTTGTTTGCAGCTTCTTTTGCCAGAGTTATTTTATTTTCTAACTCTTGCTCTTTTTGAGCGAATTTATTTCTCTCAATCTCTATTTTCTTATTATTACGAATTATTTTATATAAAAGTGCAAGCACCAAAATAGATAATGCAGCTAAAGCAAGAATTAGAGGAAGAGGCACATTAGAAGTTACAATAAGCGCTAAAGATGTAAGTAACGTCAAGGAACTAGCTATAAAATAAAATGTGTTAGCTTTGTTAAACAAATTGCTCATTACCCCTCCTCCATACACAAAGCAGTCTTGTATATATTTGTTAAGATTCTCTTATCTGTGGAGGTTACTGCACTTACATCTTTAAGGTGTGATAGGAATTATTTGTTGTATCTTTAAAAGGCGATGAATGAGGGCTGTTTATATTTGTATCAAGACTTTCGTGATTTAGTTGCTCTGAATTTTCTTTATTCTCATCCTCATCTTCCTTTTTAGGAGATAGAGATTTTCTAAGATATCTTCTTGGTGTGGATGTGTGAGGAGAAAGTGGTTTCGGGAAAGTTAGTCCATTAGCGAGCTTATTTTCACCTGTTCCTTTAAATTCTGATGAATGTTCACTACTTATATCTAGTTGATTATTTATACCTAACTTTTCATATATAGGTTGCATAAATTCATCAACTGCTTCTTGTATACGGTCTGTATCTTGCATGTCTTGTTCTTCTAAATTAAAAAGTCCTTGCTCTACTCTTTCTTTCACTACACTGAGTACAGTAAATACTGTTTTCGTTACATATTCTCTCTTTTTTTCTTCAAATTTATTTACATTTTTCTTGTAATCATCCTTAACGTTTATTGATTGATTAACAAGTTCTTCCTCGTCTGCTTTTAAAGATAATAATTCCTTTTCCAGCTCCTCAATTTTAGATAAGTGCTTTTTCTCCTTTGTACTTAATTTGTCAACTTCATTTTTAAAACGAGTGTGCTCTTGACGCTCATAACTAACTTCACCTTCTAATCTTTTCTTTTCCCTTTCCAACTGGTATAACTTCTTCTCTAATTCTTTTATGTCGTTACTTAATTCTTTTGCTCTTTTCTCCGAATCTTTTAATTTCTTCTCCAGAGAGGAAGTTTCATCCCTTTTTGTTCTTAACCGCACTGCTGCTTCTTTCCTTTTCTTTTCTAAATCTGCTATTTGTTCTTCTAACGAAAGAGCTAAAGTTCCTTCATGTTTTAATTCATTTAACTGCGCTTTTAAGGAATCTACTTCCTTTTGAGATTGAAGTAATTCCTCTGTTAAAGAATCTACTTTTTTACTCAATGTTATATTTTCAGTATGTAACTCTTGTTGTTTTGAAAAAAGCACATTCTTCTCATGTTTTAACTGATCTTCTACTTTTGCACTCGGTTCTGTATTTTTAATACGTAACTCTTGTATCTTCTTCTCCAGATTCTCTATTTCACTTTTTAATTCCTGAATTTCACTATTCTTATCACTTAACTCTTTTATAGCACCATCTAATTTTTGCTGTGCATCATCTTGTTGTTTCTTTAACTCCTCCACTTCTTTGCTTGCAGCTTCTTTAGCTTCTTCTCCCAGAGTTATTTTATTTTCTAACTCTTGTACCTTACTCTCAAATTGTTGTTTTACGTTAGCCAGCTTTTGCTCTTTTTCAGCAAATTTATTTTTCTCAACCTCTATTTTCTTAATCATTTTACATGAAAGTGCAAGCACCAAAACAGAAAGTATAGACAAACTCAAGGCAACAGGAAGAGCTACATTAAAGGCTGCAACTGAAGACAAGAACTCAACATAAGGAGCAACAGCAAGTGTCCCAGATGCAAGCAATGCTAAAGTAGCAAAAGCACCAGCTATAAGATACGGTGCATTGGTTTTACTATACAAATCCCTCATCCTCACAACTAATAATGATTATAATAGCATGGATATCAAAGGAAGTAAAGCTATAAAAATCAGTATAAATCTATATTCACTATGTATTTCCCGTCTTCAGTTTTAAGCTCAGACTGCATCCACTCTATCATTTCCGCATTGCAAACTACCTGCAAATCATCCTGTGCAGATTGATCTAACTTATCCTCTTGTACGCTCGCTTTTATCATCAACTTTTTTATCAGATGCTTAACTGATACATTATTATCTGCCTTCATCTTTCTGATAATGTTTAATATCTGAATAACATTATCTCCCATTTCCTCTGAATATTTATCATAGATAAGTTCTTCTTTGCTCGGCCAATTACTTTGATTGTGTACAGAACTATAACTATACAACTGGTGGTATATCTCTTCTGTAATGTATGGCAAAAAAGGTGCAAATAACCGCAAAATAATATTCAGTACATACGCCAAGCTTTGTTTTGCACTTAAACTGCTTCCGTACGCACGTTTTTTTACTAATTCCAAGTAGTTATCACAAAAATCCTTCCAAAAAAATTCCTCTACTGCGCCCAAAGCTTCGCAGTATTCAAACTGTAATAGGTTATTCGTTGCTCTTTCTATAACTTTGTATAACTTAGACAATATCCACTTATCCATTGTCTCGTGAGCAGAATTTATGCTCATCACTTGATGCTTTTCCATGAACATGGAAACAAACTTGCTAGCGTTCCAAAGTTTTGTAACTAGGCGCTTGCCAATTTTGAATATATTTTCAGAGTAGACTGTATCAACTCCAAGCCTTGAGTTCGCTGCCCAATAGCGCACTACATCAGCTCCATAAGTTTCAAGTATTACATGAGGAGTGATGATATTACCTTTTGATTTACTCATCTTTTTCTTATCATCGGCTAAACACCAACCGCTGATCATAATGTTTTTCCAAGGTAAAGAATTTGCATGATAATATGCCTTTAAAATAGTATAAAAAGCCCAAGTTCTTATTATCTCATGGCTCTGGCTGCGCAGATCTGCAGGAAATATTGTATTATAGCGATGATTTGGTAAGCTAAACTCACTGTTTACTGCCAGTGCACTCAGTTGAGGAGTAATTGAACTTGTGGCCCAGGTATCCATTACATCTTGATCTGGAATAACCTCTTCTTTGCTATACCCTTTTGGCAAATCTTTGAGTGGATCTATAGGTAGGGCCTTTATTTCAGCTAGAATAATTTTACCTTCTTCTCCCTTACGTTTGGAATACCACGCTGGAAATGGCACACCAAAATAGCGCTGCCTTGAGATGCACCAGTCCCAATTTAGCCCTTCTATCCACACTTCCATACGTTTACGCATAGTAGCTGGATGCCAATTGCATTCTTTTACTTTATCTAATACTTGAGCTTTTTGCTCTAAGGTCTTGATAAACCATTGATAAGTAGGCAATATCTCAAGTGGTGCACCAGACCTTTCTGCGCATTTGACAGAATGAGAAATGCTAGTGCTTTCTATCAAAAGTCCTTTTCTACTCAGGATTTCGATCATCCTCTTTCTTGCTTCTTTAACCTTTAGTCCATTTATTTCATTTAGTATATCGTCTGTCATCCCAGTGCGTGACACTGGGATCCATTCTTCTTTTTCCTGGATTCCAGTGTCACGCACTGGAATGACGCCGGGGTGTGGTAGAATGACGCCTTCTTTTGTCATCTGAGTAGCCCTTTCTCCTGTCATCCCAGTAGCCCCTATGGTGTCATCCCAGTGCCCAGACACTGGGATCCATTCTTCTATTTCCTGGATTCCAGTGCCACCTATGGTGTCATCCCAGTGCCCAGACACTGGGATCCATACTCTTTCCTTCTGACCATGTGGTGGATGCAGGTTCATCCTCCCATCCTGATCGATGATAATTTTCATCGGTAGATTATGCTTTTGCTGCCAATATATGTCGAGTTCATCACCAAACGTACAGCACATAACAAGCCCAGTGCCTTTATCTATTTTAACCTTATCATCTGCTATTATTGGAACTTTCTCCTCTGCTATTGGCACCACGGCTGTTTTTCCGATCAGATGAGTGTAGCGCGTATCCTCTGGATGACAAAAAACTGCAACACATGCTGGAAGTAATTCAGGTCGCGTAGTTGCAATATTGATCTGCTCATTTTCTTCAGTAGAGAAAACTATCGTGTTTAAGGATGACTCAAAAACTTTATCTTCTATTTCTGCTTGCGCAATTGCGGTTTTATCAACCGGGTCCCAAAGGATGGGCTGCATTTTTCTATATGCATATCCCTTATTATATAGATCAATAAACGACATCTGTGAAAGCGTCACAGTTTCCTTGCTGATCGTGTGGTATTCCAAATCCCAGTCATAACTAATGCCAACTGATTTAAATAATTCCTTGAATTCTTGCTTTGATTTCTCAATAACCTCATGGCACATCTCTATAAATTTTTCTCTGCCAACTTCTTTTGCACGGGTTTTATAGGTTTGTTCAACCAATCTTTCAGTGGGAAGCCCGTTATCATCAAACCCAATTGGGTAAAACACATCTTTTCCCAGCATGCGCTGAAACCTTGCAATAAAGTCCGTGTGGCAATAGCTAAATATATGGCCAATATGGAGTTTTCCCGATATTGTCGGCGGAGGTGTGTCTATAGTGAAAGTGTTATCCTTTTCACCATTCCATTTATAAACTTTACTGCCTTCCCATAATATGTTGCATTTGTCTTCAATTTCTTTAAAGCCGTATTTTTCTTTTAACATAAATATTTCTCAATTTTAAGCTAGCTAAGGTTTCCCTATATATATTAACTAAGTTTCCTGGATTCCAGTGTCAAGCACATAACTGTACGAACATTCATTTTTGAAGGTAAATTGCACAGCAAATGGTGTCATTCCAGTGCTTGACACTGGAATCCAGCCTTTTCATAATCATCAAAACGTTGTATTTTTACATAAAACGGCTACTTTTATGCTTACCAACTTAATAAAATTCCTGGATCCCAGTGTCAAGCACTGGGATGACACCCTACGGTGATTTCCATGATTACATAACACCTAAAACCATGTCATTCCAGCACGTAACGCTGGAATCCAGTAAGCCCTACTTATTATTTTAGCTATAGCACAATTAAGTAAATACAGCAGTTTTACGCCAAAATTTTTTGTTTACGAACATAAATTTTCTATGCTATGATAAAAATATTACTTGACCTTAGGTTCTAAAGGTATTATGTAATGTTAATTATACATATTGAGGTTTAATATGCTTACAGGGATTAATGGTACAATACGGATTGCTGGTAATAAAATAGTGCTTGTTATAAAAGAAGATGATTATGAAGAATTTAAAAAGTATAAAGACGTAGATAAGAGTGGTGATATAATTGATGACAAGTTTTATGCGGGCTATACGCTAAATAATAAACAACTATATGTTACTGGTTTTTATCTTCAAGAAGAACTAGGAGATGATATAATCATAGATGTAAAATTCGTTGGGGAAAAGGGTGGCAAATATCATGGTCGCCCAGAAGAAATGAAAAATCTGTTAGGCCTTAACGATGAGAAAGAGGAGGTTGTGGTAAAAGACCTATCTAAACATCCCATGATACAATTGTTAGAAGAGAAAAATGCTAAAATAACAGAATTGGAAGCTGCAAATAAAACAATTGAGGAGAAAGTTGAAGAATTAGAAACTGCAAAGAAAGAAGCTGAGGAGAAAATAACAGAATTAGAAACACAGCTAAAAACCCGACCAGATGCTGCTCAGTTACAAGAGAAAGAGGATAAGATAAAAGAATTAGAAGCTAAAGATCAAGAAATAACACAATTAAAAACTCAAAAGGGTGCAGTTGAGAAGGAAAAACAAGCATTAGAAGATGCAAATAAGAAAGCTAAAGACGAAAAAACAACATTAGAAGAGCAGTTAAAGAAGAAAGGCGAAGAATTAGAAACTGCAAATAAAACAATTGAGGAGAAAGTTGAAGAATTAGAAGCTGCAAAGAAAGAAGCTGAGGAGAAAATAACAGAATTAGAAACACAGCTAAAAACCCAACCAGATGCTGCTCAGTTAAAAGATAAAGACGAGAAAATAAAAGATTTAGAAGCACAGTTAAGCAACCGACCAGATGCTGCTCAGTTAAAAGATAAAGACGAGAAAATAAAAGATTTAGAAGCTGAAAATACTGATGTTACAACGTTACAGACGGCAAATCAAGAATTAGAAGCTGCAAAGAAAGAAGCTGAGGAGAAACAGAAAGAATTACAAGGTCAATTGGAGAAAGCTAACAAGAGCAAAGAAGAATTAGAAGCTGCAAAGAAAGAAGCTGAGGAGAAATTGAAACAAGAATTAGAAAAGGAAAAGGAAGAATTGAAAGCTAAAACACAAGACTTACAAGCTAAATTAACTGGAGCTGAGAACAAACAGCAAGAATTACAAACTCAATTGGACACAGCTAACACGGAAAAAACAGACTTACAACAGCAACTAGCAAGTTCAACAGATGAACAGAAGAAAGTTAATGATGCAATTGATAGTTTATTTACTGAAGAGTTAAACGGAGGAATAAAAATTCTCATCGAATCAGAAGGTCAAGAGTTAGAAGGCAAAGTTAAGAGCTTATATGATGAAAAATTAAAGAACACAATAGAAGATATCATAAGCAATAATTTATCAGAAGTACAAGGTAAGGAGTCATTGCATAAAGAGTTACAGGGCAAAATAATATCTTTAATAGAGGGTAATAAAGATAAAAGTGTAGATGCAATTGTGGAGTCGATTAAGAAAGAGTTAAAGAACAGTATAATAAATGCAAGTAAGTCCAGTAAGGAAGTTGCGGACTTACAGCAACTGTTAAAAGAGAAAGAGAAGGAAATAAGTACACTAAAGGTTGGAGTTGCTCAGTTACAAGCTAAAGATGAGGAAATAACACAATTAAAAGCTCAAGTTCAGCAGTTGCAAGCTAAAAATGCTGAAGTTGTGGAGTTAAATAAACAATTAGAAGAGAGTAAAAGTCTTGTTGATAAATTACAGAAGGAAAAACAAACATTAGAAGATAAAAGCAAAACAACTGAGCAACCAAAACAAGGCAATGGAGCACGGTACACTGCTACTGTTGGTATGGGTCTTGCTGCTGGACTGATAGCATTTACTGCACTTGAACGTACAGTTAGGTTAGATATGTTAGTAATGATTGGTATAGCAGTAGCATCTGCTCTTGTAGCCGGTGGTATTACATATGCAGCATTACCTAGTACTCAAGTAGATGGGGCGAAAGCACAAGAAGTAGATGGGAATAATAAAGGGAAGTAACAAGGGTTGAGCCATACGCGTCAAGTAAAACACTTGACGCAAACTTCAGTTTTTGTATTCTTTCATTAGCATAATATAATTTTGTGCCGACTGTGCAATATGTTTAATTTCTTCATTCGACATTTTTTTGAAGAATTTTGCTGGCCTGCCAGCCCATATTTCACCACTTTTTATCACTTTTCCGTGTGTTACCAGTGAGCCAGCAGCTACCATAGCTTCAGGCTCCACAACTGCATGGTCCATCACGGTAGAGCCCATACCAATAAACGCTTTATCATGCACCGTGCATGCGTGCAACATACAAAAATGTCCCACTGTTACCATACTGCCAATAATTGTGTCACCACCTGGGTTTCTATCCACATGAATTACCGTTCCATCTTGAATATTTGTTCCATCACCTATTTTTATTGATCCAACGTCTCCTCTGATTACACAATTAAACCAGATGCTTGCATCTCTTCCTATTTCAACCTTGCCTATGATATGCGAACCACCTGCAATGAAAGCACTTTCGTCTATTTTTGGTTCATAATCTTTGTATTTTAAAATGTGATACATATTAAGCCCAAAGTTTTATGCATATGTTAATCAAAATAAGGTAAGCAGTAAATACATACTTAGATTTCAAGCTACTTGGGTAACAGATGTTCTTGACTTACGTGCTTTGTACTGCTAAGATTTTTATTTTCAGCCCTATCTATAATGTCAGTAGCGGTATTAAGTATATTTCAAATAATATTGGTTGTTGTGTTAGTAATTTTAGTGCTCTTGCAGCCACCTGGGAGTAGTTCATTAAGTGGTTTTAGTAATACACAACAAGGGGTCAATTCGATGATTCCGGTGAAATCTTCTGAAAACCCGCTCAGCAGAATAACGGCTATTGTTGCTGGATTGTTTATTATAAACACATTGCTATTGTCAGGATTATGTTCAAAAGACGTACATAAAAAATCGATCGTAGAAAAAATTATATTAGAAAAAAAGCAAGAAAGTGAATCTACTTCTGTTCCATTTGAAAATTAATGAAGGAAGCTAAATTTATCTTTGTCACAGGTGGAGTTGTATCGTCGCTTGGTAAAGGCTTAGTTTCTTCAAGCGTTGGTGCGCTTCTTCAAGCTCACGGTTTTAAGATCCGTATCAGAAAACTTGACCCGTATCTCAACATTGATCCTGGGACAATGAACCCAACTCAGCACGGAGAGGTGTTTGTTACCGAGGATGGTGCTGAAACTGATTTGGATCTTGGGCATTATGAGCGTTTTACTGGAATTAAAGCAACAAAAGATGACAATATAACAACTGGTAAGATATATCATGAGTTATTGAAGAAAGAGAGGCGTGGTGATTATCTGGGCAAAACTGTGCAAGTCATTCCTCATGTAACAGATTTAATCAAATCGTTCATTTTTAATGGTACGGAAGGTTTAGATTTTGTAATATGTGAAATAGGCGGAACTGTAGGTGACATTGAAAGCCAACCATTTTTGGAGGCTATACGCCAAGTTAACTACACATTAGGAAAACAAAGAGTTATCCTTATTCACTTAACTTTAATACCATATCTTACCGCAGCGCAAGAATTAAAGACAAAGCCAACGCAGCATTCAGTTCGAGAGTTAAATTCCGCGGGGTTACAGCCAGATATTATATTATGCCGCAGTGAGAAAGAAATTTTCGATAATCAAAGAGAGAAAATAGCTAAGCTTTGCAATGTTTCTTTATCCAATGTGATACCTGCTCCTGATGTGAGTCATATATATGAGTTACCGGTGTTGTATAGCCAATGTGGGCTTGATACGCAAATTTTGGAGCACTTTCATTTAAGTGAGCCAAAACCAAGCTTGATTGAATGGGATCAAATAGTGCATTCCATAAGGCACCCAACACAGGAAGTTACTGTGTCTATAGTGGGAAAATACACCGAATGCCCTGATGCGTATAAATCACTAGTTGAAGCATTAAATCATGGTGCAATTAGTAATAAAGTCAAAGTAAGGATAAATTGGGTTAACTCAAGAGAAAAGGAAGAAAAACCTAAAAATGAGAAGCTTATAGAAGAAAAATTACAGAATTCTCATGCAATCCTTGTCCCAGGGGGGTTTGGTGATGACGGAGTAGAGGGTAAAATATTAGCAATAAATTATGCCCGTACAAATAATATCCCATTTTTCGGAATTTGCCTTGGTATGCAGCTTGCAATTATTGAGTTTGCTCGTAATGTTGTTAAGCTTGAAGATGCACACTCTGAAGAATTTCATAACTGTAAACATCCAATCGTTAAGTTAGCTGGTGATCAAGATGACGATCTTGGTGGAACCATGAGACTTGGGGCATACAAATGTAATATAAATGCAAACTCTAAAATGATGGATGCATATAGTAACACTACTATTTCAGAAAGACACAGGCATAGATACATAATCAATTCAGATTATAAAGATGATTTGGAAAAAAATGGGCTTCTATGCAGTGGCATATCAGAAGATGGAACGTGCATAGAGGCAGTGGAGTTAGAGAGTCATCCGTGGTTTATTGGTGTGCAGTTTCATCCAGAGTTTCAATCAAAGCCGTTTTCTCCTCATCCTCTTTTTATATCGTTTATTAAGGCAGCAGTTAATAAAATTTAAAAAAAGAAGATTAGCAAAGGAAAGTGTTCAAGTATCAATATATGGAGCTTGCCATAGAGCAAGCCAAACTTGCTCAAAAAAATGATGAGGTTCCCATAGGTGCTGTAATAGTAAGTAGAAGCAATGTTGTTTCTTCTGCACACAATATATCCAGCGATCCAACTGCACATGCAGAGATGTTAGCGATCAGACAAGCATTTTCAACTTCCACGCTTTATGATTCTGACATATACGTAACATTAGAACCATGTCCGATGTGTGCTCAAGCTATTTCCTTTGCTAGAATTAAACGATTGTACTTTGGAGCTTATAATCCAAAAGGTGGAGGAATTGAAAATGGTGCTAAGATATTTCAATTTTGCAGCCATATACCTGAAGTTTATGGTGGAATATTAGAAACAGAATGCTCTTTTTTGTTAAAGGATTTTTTTGAAAGACTAAGGACCTAATTAGGTCTAACAATTTCAATTAGATTTCTCTGTCATTCCAGCGCGTGACGTACAACAGAGGGTGTCATCCCAGTGCCCAGACACACAGCTGTACGAACATTGTCTACCAGGAGGTTGTCATCCCAGTGCTTGACACTGGGATCCAGTAAATTTATTTCCTATATATAAAAAGTTATTATGTTTATATACAGACACATCAGGAATGGAAAGATTTATATGATAAAATTGCATGATAAAGGCTGGATCCCAGTGTCTGGGCACTGGGATGACATCATCCTTTTTTCTGGATTCCAGTGTCGTATCCGTTCAGCAGAGTGGCAAAATAGGTAGACAAGGTGATCTAAAAAGATAATCATAGAGTAAATGTGAGTTACAATAAATGGTGTCATCCCAGTGCCCAGACACTGGGATCCAGAAGACTTAATTTTAACCAAGTGGCTGCATAATAAAGGCTGGATTCCAGTGTCAAGCACTGGAATGACATTACAGGGACACTGGGATGACACCCTCCTTAACCGTCATACCGCGATTCATTCGCGGTATCTCAGCCGCTAACATGTAGCGGACCGTCATACCTTAACATAGATCCCGCTAACAAGCAGCGGGATGACGGTTGTCAGGGTGTCAGCTACTTAGATGAAACCCTTTCCCGGTCTATCAAATCACATAAGAGAAAACTAAGACCAATCACATTTTTTATCTTGTGGCTTTATTTGCAATATTGCTACCACACTGACCAACAAGCAGAAGACTATATAAAGCCCAGCAGCAAGGTTTGTTTGAGGAAATGTTACAGTCAACCAAATACAAACCATAGGGGTAAATCCTCCATGTAATGCATAAGAGATGTTACGTGATAAGCTTACGCCACTAAATCTGACATTGGTGGGAAAGAGTTCAGATGCAACTATTCCTATGGGAACTATACCCCTTTCTATTATAGAGAGAACCATTACGCTCAACGCAATCACAAGATAATTTTTGTAGTAATATGCAATAGATAACGCAGGACAACACAGTGCCATTGTAATTGCTATAAATAAGATTGCAGTGCGCTCTTTTCCAACTTTATCAGCCAACATTCCAAACGCTATTGAAGATATCGGCATTAATATACTGGTTATAATCAATACAATTTCGTTGATATATGTCGTTACATAAACATCCACTGATGCTATTTCCTTTGCGAGTGTTCGAAGAAATATGGTAAATCCAACAGCAACATTAACAGGTACAGATATTAAAATAGCAAGTATAAGAGCTCTCTTGTGGCGCTTTATAAGCTCTATTATTGGCAAATCAGGTAAATTTCTTTGTTTTCGATTTTTTTCATATGCTGGAGTTTCTCCCAATGTGTATATGCTATACGCGCTAATTAATCCTAAAATAGCTGAGAAAATAAATGGCAATCTCCAACCCCAGATACAAAAATCAGTAGTTTTTTTGCAGATAATTACTATCACCGCAGAAAGCAGTACACCAATGGAACGACCAAAGCCCATTATTCCAAAATACATCCCTAAGTTCTCTTTCCTACTGGATAAATGCTCTATAAGATAAACAGAACTTCCTTGTTCACCACCAAGTGCAATTCCTTGTGTCACATGGATTGCAAGAAGCAATATAGTAGAAATTATACCTACTTGATTGTGACTTGGAATAAATGCAATGAGACTTGATGGTATCGATATTAGCAAGATAGTAATTATTAATGCTATCCTCCTTCCATACCTGTCACCAACGTGACCAAATATGAATGCACCAAGTGGCCTTACAATTGCGCCTAGCCCTACAATTCCAAATAATTGCAGTATGTTACTGTAGACATCTTTTGCAAAACAAAACTCTCTGCTGATTATGTTAATCAAATCAATAAAGAGCATGTAGTCATACCATATTGCGATTCTGCAGAGTATGGTTGATATCAACACCCTTGTTTGCACTAAATTCAATTCGTAAATGTTTGCTTATTCTATTCTGGCTGCTTTTTGGGATTTTACAACCTAAACATATATAGCTAAACTGACTTAGATTTACCGACAATTTGAAAAACCGTCATCCCGCTACTAGTTAGCGGATGAGATACCGCGAATAAATCGCGGTATGACGTGGTTGTCATTATTCCGCTACTTGTTTTCCGATACAAATTCGTCATCCCGCTACGTGTTAGCGGGATCTATTGCCGAGATACCGCGGCGGTATGACGTGGTTGTCATTATTCCACTACTTGTTTTCCGATACAAATTCGTCATCCCGCTACGTGTTAGCGGGATCTATTGCCGGTTGTTCAACAGCATTACTAGGCACTGCAATAGTAGTAGCACTTTTTACAACCGGAACAATTGCAGTTGAGTTAATATCTATAGTAATAGCGGTAGCCACAGTCGCAATAGCAACACTAGCGGTTGGTGGTATTACGTATATGATGTCAAAGCCTAGTACTAAAGTGGAAGAAGTGGAAGGTATTTGTTCAGGAGAACGGCAAATAAGGTAGACAAGTAATCTAAAAAATAATGCCTCCTTCTCCTGTCATCCCAGTACCCTCTTCTTGTCATCCCAGTGCCCAGACTACTTGGATCCAGAAAACAAGTCAGGTTTCCCTACGTCATACCGCCGCGGTATCTCTAGATCCCGCTAACAAGCAGCGGGATGACAGCAGTCCTACGTCATACCGTCACAGTATCTCTAGATCCCGCTAACACGTAGCGGGATGACGATTGTCAGGCTAGCTGTCATCCCAGTTTGGAATCCAGGAAAAAGAATGGTGTCATCCCAGTGCCCAGACACTGGGATCCAGGAAAGTTTGCTTGTAAACAAGCAAACTAGCATAGAAAGTGGTTACAACGTTTTCGATGAGATTATATGGAAAACTGGATTCCAGTGTCAAGCACTGGAATGACATCACAGGGGCACTGGAATGACACCTCTCTTGGGCTCTTTTAGCTATAAATATTTAAGAAATTTACCAAATGAAAAAAAAGGCAAAAGAAGCCCTGGTCATTGTCTATTTTCAGTATTGGCGTTTTTTAAGTCTTAAACACTGCAATTTAGCTGCTTTTAATTGCAACTCACCTTAGTTTAAATGTTTAAGAAATTTACTAAGTAGAAAAAAAGGCAAAAGAAATTCCGTGTTAGCTAGTTGTCACTCTCTAATCCTGCAAATTGGCGTACTATACTGTCTTAAACGACTTATAAGCGCGTTTCAGCTTATATAGGTAAAAACCTAGAAATATTGTGAAGACATAAGGTGCACATAGTGCAAAAAATTAAAAATAAGACGCCAACTACGTTGTTTTCTTGCTGTTTAATCTGCACAGATGAAGATAACTGAATACCTTCAGTTTTATGATAAAGGGGCTGGCGAAATGTGTCAAGCAGCTTTTTCGTTTCTATATGCGCTACCTTAAGACTTCAACGTCTCAACGCACCTGACCCCACTAGCATATAAATTTGCATGGCTCTTTCCAGTATTAAGCAATGCAAGTCCAATGTTGTCTACACTAGAGCGCAGTTCCCCTATTTCCTCATTATTTTCATTTGTCACTTTAGTGCCAATATCTGGAAGTGCGTTATCCCCCTCAACAAGGTAAAGCTTTCTTCTGAATATTTCTTGTCTGCTCATTCGATTTACGACTTCCTGACCTATATAACACCCCTTATTAAAGCTTATACCGTTTACTTTATCGATTAAAAATTGCAGTGGGAACGATGAATTTTGTACCATATCTTTTGCTCCATCTGGAACGAGGTTTTGAATTCTAACTTTTTCATACTGAGTAAAATCCCCAACTGGCTCCTTTATTTCACCTTTATGTATGATCCTCATTCCTAGCAGTTTGTGCCTTGGATCTTGAAAAATAACTTGTGACTTACCACTACACTCCGTTGACTTAGTATTAAACAAAACTCCAACCTTATATAGTGCACTAACGTCTTTAATCTTCACCCTCAAATAAGTTTTAAGTAAATCTAGTTTCTCGATTATTTGCTGCAAGTGCATGTTTTCGCACTCCAAGAGGGTGTATTTACCATATTCAATAAGAAAAAAATCATATAGATATTTTCCTTGAGGGCTAAGCAATAAAGAGTAAATGGCTTTTTGGCTATCCAACTTATTAATATCATTGGTTATAATACTCTGCAGAAAATCTCTAGTGTCAGGCCCATATAGCACTATCACACCACGACTTAAGAATGGTATATAACTCATGAAATCTCCATAAATAAATCTAAATCTTATTATATAACATTAGGCTCTTTTAGAAACTGCTTTTGGCGTACATATTTTATAATGGTGTGCATATTTTACAAGCTCCAGCCCTTGAAATCTAACTTACGAGTATATATATAAAGTTATAGGTTAATTTGTTGAGAGGAAAAGCAAATGTCAAATGTAAGTTTAAATGTATTGGATGATAGCGTGCTGATCAAGCCTGTTAGCGAGGAAAAGCAAGGTGGAATTATGCTTCCATCAAGTGCTGAAAAGAAACCTACTAAAGGTGAAATTGTAGCAACTGGTGAAGGTTCACGCAACTCAAATGGCGAACGCGTAGCTTTAACTGTGAAAGCTGGTGATAAAGTGTTCTATCGTCAATGGGCTGGTACAGAAATAGAACATAATGATGAAAAGCTTATCGTGATGAAAGAGTCCGATATACTTGCTGTCATTAAATAGCAGTCTTTATTTTACTAAACTGAAACAAAGCGCAACATGGCGCATTGTAAATGGTTTTATTATAGTTTTCTAAATTTTTTATTAACAAGAGGTGATAAAAATGACTAATGTAGTAGTATCAGGTGAGCAGTTGCAAGAAGCCTTTCGTGAAGTCGCAGCAATAGTAGACTCAACGGTGGCAATAACTGCGGGACCTAGGGGAAAAACAGTAGGGATTAATAAGCCCTATGGAGCACCAGAAATTACAAAAGATGGTTATAAGGTGATGAAGGGCATCAAGCCTGAAAAACCACTAAATGCTGCAATAGCAAGCATCTTTGCCCAAAGTTGTTCTCAATGTAACGACAAAGTTGGTGATGGTACAACAACGTGCTCAATACTAACTAGCAATATGATAATGGAAGCTTCAAAGTCAATTGCTGCTGGAAACGATCGTGTTGGTATTAAAAACGGAATACAGAAGGCGAAAGATGTAATATTAAAGGAAATTACGTCAATGTCTCGTACAATTTCTCTAGAGAAAATAGACGAAGTGGCACAAGTTGCAATAATTTCTGCAAATGGTGATAAGGATATAGGTAACAGTATTGCTGATTCCGTGAAAAAAGTTGGAAAAGAGGGTGTAATAACTGTTGAAGAAAGTAAAGGTTCAAAAGAGTTAGAAGTTGAGCTGACTACTGGCATGCAATTTGATCGCGGTTATCTTTCTCCGTATTTTATTACAAATAATGAAAAAATGATCGTGGAGCTTGATAATCCTTATCTATTAATTACAGAGAAAAAATTAAATATTATTCAACCTTTACTTCCTATTCTTGAAGCTGTTGTTAAATCTGGTAAACCTTTAGTTATTATTGCAGAGGATATCGAAGGTGAAGCATTAAGCACTTTAGTTATCAATAAATTGCGTGGTGGTTTAAAAGTTGCTGCAGTAAAAGCTCCAGGTTTTGGTGACAGAAGAAAGGAGATGCTCGAAGATATAGCAACTTTGACTGGTGCTAAGTACGTCATAAAAGATGAACTTGGAATTAAGATGGAAGATCTGACACTTGATGATCTTGGTACTGCTAAAAATGTTAAAATTACTAAAGATAATACCACAGTTGTCAGCGAAAATAGCGATTCTGACAGTGTGAAAGCTAGAATCGAGCAGATCAAATCTCAAATTGAAACTTCAACTTCTGATTATGATAAAGAAAAGCTAAGAGAACGTTTAGCGAAATTATCAGGTGGTGTTGCTGTGCTAAAAGTTGGTGGAGCAACTGAAGTGGAAGTTAAAGAACGTAGAGATAGAGTTGAAGATGCGCTGCATGCAACAAGAGCTGCAATTGAAGAAGGCATAGTTCCAGGTGGTGGAGTTGCGCTTCTTTATGCTTCATCTGTTCTCGACAAATTAAAAGGTGCAAGTGACGAAGAGCAAATAGGCATAAACATTATCAAGAAAATTCTCAGTGCTCCAATTAGAAGGTTAGTTAAAAATGCTGGTCTTGAATCTGCTGTTATAATTGACTATTTGATTAAGCAGAATGATAAAGAGCTTATATACAACGTTGAGGCTATGAATTACGCTAATGCATTTACAGCTGGTGTGATTGATCCAGCAAAAGTGGTGCGTATTGCTTTTGAAACAGCGATATCTGTTGCGAGTGTGCTGATTACTACTGAATCTATGATAGTTGATGTACCAAGCAAAGAAAATGCTTCATCTCCTATGGGCGCAGGAGAAATGGGTGGCATGGGTGGATTCTAAGTAGAGTGAAACCGTGGAGCAATTGCTCCACGGTAGTTCCAAAAAATCTCACATTTTACTATTCGTTAAAGGTAATACGTTTGGTGCAGAAATGTACTACTGTTTGCATCCGTTTCACTCTTTTATATTATGGTTGTCTATAGCTAACCCAAGAAAGGTTCTCCTACGTCATACCGCCGCGGATAGATTCCGCTAACAAGTAGCGGAATGACGAATTTTTGTTTTTCAAATTGTCGGTAAATCTAAGTCAGTTTAGCTATATGTGTTTTCCACAATGACTTATTCTTTTCACCCATTTATATTACAGTTGTATATATTAGAATAATGCTATGTTAATAAATAATCTATATAATACTATTAAATATAATAATTAAAATCTAAATCACTTTCTCTATAAAAGGAGAATTTTACCTTAATGAAAATACATATATATTTAATATTGTTTTTATTTTTTTCTTGCACTCAACTATATGCTGATGAGGAAATTGCAAAATTTGATTTACTTATTGGCGAGATAAATGAAGCAAGCCTCACTCTTAAAGGTGCAATAAGGGTTACAGTAGAACCAGGCTGGCACATATATTATAAAGATCCTGGAGATTTCGGTTTTCCCACTTCTTTTGATTGTAAGGGTAACACATTAAACATAGATATTTACTGGCCTACTCCAAAGGAACATAGAGATAAAGTAGGAAGAGAGATATTTATCAGTAACGTATATGAGGATATGGTATTATTTCCCTTTAAGATGAATGTGTTTTCAAATCAAGGGTATATTGACCTTAACTTCCATATAAATTATGCGATATGTAAAGATAGGTGCATCCCTAAAAGTGCTGAGATAAAAATCAAACAGCCACTAAAGAATTTTATAAATTCTGATGTCAATGAACTTATAAATGAGTGGTATGAAAAATAGAGTTCTCAGGGGGCGAGTAAGTTATCAGTCCAGTGATAGGTTCAATAGTTTAAAAATGTTATCCCTATGTCCTATTGAAATAATAGTTACTATGCGTTTTGCGGTATTTACATGGTAATCAGCAACTTTTATTCTTCTATGTCCCTTTAATCTATTGCGTAATAATATACCATTACTAACAGGATCAGTCTCAAGACGCTCTTTTATTGCGTTTTTAATACTTGGCTTTACGTCCTGTGGTAAGGAAGGCAAATTTCTCTTAATAACATGTTTGAAATATTTAATAGTATATCGCTTATTTCCAGATGCCTTCACTATCATCTACTTCTTCTGCATCATCATCACTTAATTCTCTAATCACTTTAGAAAACGCTACATCTTCTACTTCAAGCTCGATCGCTTCTTTGACTAGCTTTCCTGTTAATTTTTAAACAGTTGTTTAGTGGCTTTAGCTAGTTCAATAAGGTGTTGTGAAGTTTCTGGGTCGAAGGTTACATTAACTCTTGAATCTGCCATAAGTTCTACCAAAGTTTATGAGTAATTATACAGCATTTTCCTGAATTTTTCAATAAAGAATTTGCAGATTAAATAATAAGAGGCATAAATCTTTTCAAAAGATATCATAAGCTATATCTCTGAAAAGCAATTATACTGATATTAGTATATCATTAATATTTACATGTTAATATTATATTGATTTTTTAATTAAGGAGTATATTATGGATATGGATAATGTGTTAAAATGCAGAGATAAATGTACGGTACTTGGTTCTGCAGATGGAAAAGGTAATAGAGCTGAGATGGTAGATATTGATTGCTTTGAAAAATGTATTTCTCAGAGTCCTCAAAATTCCCCATCTCATTCATCAAAACCAACACTTAGTGGGAAATTAACAGCTAGTGCAAATAATCTCCTTGACGAGAGCTTGAAATTATTGTCTATGGCAGATGAAATACATGATCTAGATCCAATGTATCTTTAATCACAATAAAAAAAGAAGATATTGAATATCTTCTTTTTTTTAATACGATTACTTCTATAATTAGCTACTTGAAAACAGATAACCTGTTTTTTCTGAAAATTAAGAACGATAAAAGGCATAAATCTTTTCAAAAGGTATCATAAGCTATATATTACTGCTCTGAAAAGTAATTATACTAATATTAATATAATATCTGCATTTATATGTTAAAATTATATTAATTTTTAAATTAAGGAGTATATTATGACAAAACATACACAAAAACTTGATCTACGGAATTCCATGAATAGTGAAAATGAGGTACCCATACAACATACATACGGCGATTGCGTCAAAATATGCGACCAAAGACACAATAGTGGTACGTACTGGCATAAAGTGTGCAAGCACTGGTGTAATAATACTAATTTTTCATATTCTCAACCTCATTCACAAGAAGTAACACTTAGTGAGAAATTAGCTAGCTACTGCAGACAATCTCTCTGCTGAGAGCATAAAATTATCACTTATGGCAGATGCAATACACGCTCTAGATACAATGTATCTTTAATCACAGTAAAAAAAGAAGATATCCAATATCTTCTTTTCTTTTATACGATTATTTCTATTTATCGTATATATCACAACTTCAGTATACGTGGCAGCTTACATTTAGTTAGTCAACAACGCGAACAGAGCGCAGAAAGAAGCGGAAAAATACTTTGTAGAGCTTGACACTGACTTTGACTAAAAACTGAGTATGAGAGCAGCTAGTATTATGTTAAAATAAAAATTTTTGATATGGAAAACTGGTCCCAGTATCAGCTACTTGGATGACAGGAAAGGGGTGCTAGGATGACAGAAACGAAGTCATACGAACTCCCATAGAAAATAGGTTAGGTATTTTCAACTTTTGTATGTATACTTAAGTCAAAACACTCACTTTTACAGATGGATACAGTAAAGTTTGTTTTATTACTGCCAACAATATTACTCATGCTAGTTGCTGGTGTTTACCTATCGGTTAAACTAAAATGGCTACAGATATTTAGATTACCATACGCCCTTTCACTCCTTGGAGCTAAAAAAGGAGAAAATAAATTTTCTTCTATAGCCGCCCTGTTTACAATCTTAGGGGGAAATTTAGGAGTAGGAAATATTTCAGGAACTGCTGTTGCTCTAAAAACCGGGGGACCGGGCTCTATTTTATGGATGGCGATAATTATTGTTATCACTTCTGTGATAAAATATGTCACTTGTTATCTAAGTATAAAAACCAGAAAGGAAAAGAACGGACGGTTTATAGGTGGCCCCGTAGCCTACATGGCTGATGCATTTAACTCTAGAAAAGCTACAATTGTGTTTCTAGTTGTTATGATGATGGTTTCAATAACAGTTGGTAACCTTGTTCAGGTAAATTCTCTATCAATACCACTTAACATGATAGATGTGCCTGCAGTTGTTGGTGGCATTGTAATGGCCATAATATTTTTTGTTGTTGCAGCTCTCAGCTTAAAAAAAATTAAAATTTTTATATCGGCTATGATACCGATAATGACGGTAAGTTACCTCATACTTTGCGGTATCATATTATTTAAGTTTAGTGAAAATATCCTTCCTTCTCTAAAATTAATAACAAGCAGTTTTTTTACAACTAGTAGCTTTAATTCTGGTTTATCTCTAGGTTTGATTTTAGAAATGTTGACTATTATTCAAGTCGGAACTTTGCGAGGTATTTTTGCAACAGATATAGGGCTTGGCCTCGAAGGAATCGTGCACTCTTCAATTGTTCCTAAGAAAAATAACAATAAATTTATTATTGAACAGAGCCTAATCACAATAATATCGCCTTTTATAGTTGCATTCATAGTGTTTATTACAACAATGGTACTGCTTGTCACAGATTCTTGGGTCACTGATTTAGAGAGTACTAACATGTGCATATTTGCTTTTAGAAAAGCTATGAATTGGCCCTATATTGACTATTTAATTATGGCCATAATGTTTTGTTTTGCTTTCACTACTATTTTTACTTGGTTTTTTTGCTCAAAACAGACAATACGTTATGTGTCTATGGATAATAAATACACTAAAATCTGGATTGTAATTTTTACCATGATCATTCCGCTTGGTGCGATAGGTAAAGTCCGGTTGCTATGGGATGTCGCTGATATCTCGATTGCTGCTTTGTTGTTTATCAACATACTTGCTATACTCAAGCTAACTTCTAAAGATCCAGAAGTATTCACTATGAGCAACAGATATTTAAAATTAGGCGCCAACTAAAAGTTGCCATCTGAGTAACAACACAACCTTCCTTAATAAAAATTCAACCAATGCTCGTGATAATTATATTAGCTAGTATTAGCTAGAACTAAAGGCAGAGGGTTATTAGTGAGGGGTATATGAGCACTAACGATACACAACAAGAACACATTTATAATGAGCGCATTCAAGAATTTTTTCCTTTATTTGATAAAAAGGACGACCCAATTTATAATGCTAGAGTTGATTTTAACACAGTAAAGTTTTTAACAGAACGCGCCGATTGGGATTGGAACGAAGATAAAGACAAAAATAAAGCATGTGGAGTTATTCTTCAGGAATGCGACAAGACAGCTAGACAAGAGCTTGAAGATAAAGCTAAAGAAGAGTTGAATAAATATATTACTAGTGCTAATAACATTAATGATGATGTTGAAGATAAAAAAGTTTCAATATATGGTAATCATGCAAGTATTACACTGGAGGATAACAAGAAAGAGTTCAAAATCAGCGAATTTTTAAACAGTGATTTTTGTCAGAAGAATGGAATCTCGGGATTTTCAACGTTGCATAGTGATGGAAAGAGCGGAATGCATGGTTTTGTTGCCGAGGAAGGAGGGAAAAAAATAAGACATTATGTCGTAACCGATGGTTCATATGAGATGACGCTAAATTGGTATGTGAATGGGGAAAAGTGTACTATCAAAATCAATATTGATAAAGATGGTATAGAACTTATTGAAGGTAATGGCGTTACTGAAGATCAGCTAAAAGCAAATAAAGACGTAAAAATAGGTGGTTTATTCTTGCATGAAATAGAATTCAGGGAAAAGGGACAAGGAAAAGCGAATGAGATGCAAACGTCATTTGAAAGTACTATAAGAAATGACGATATCGTAAAAGACAAAGCTACCCACATGAATCGAGGAGTTGGGTCTCAGACCCCTCCGCTGCCACCACTTAGAACTAGTTCACTACCACCTGAAAAAGATGTTTTCAATAAGCAAAGGAGGAATACCTCTGCCAAGCCTGTAAGCCAAGATGGTGGGCAAAGAGATAAACAGAATAATCCAACACCTAATAATCAGCAAAAAGGTGCAACCACTGTATCACGGTCTGATAGTGGAAACGATTTAGGCTACGGAAGTCAAGGGAAAAATCCTCAGAACAAAAAAACTCCTCCACAAGTACCAACTAGAACTAATTCACTCAAAAAAGATGTTTTCGATGAGCAAGGGAGTGGAAGCCAAAAACCAGATGGCTTGCGCGGAAATGAGCAAACACCTAATAATCAGCAAAAAGGTGCAACCACTGTATTACGGTCTGATAGTGGAAACGATTTAGGCTACGGAAGTCAAGGGAAAAATCCTCAGAACAAAAAAACTCCTCCACAAGTACCAACTAGAACTAATTCACTCAAAAAAGATGTTTTCGATGAGCAAGGGAGTGGAAGCCAAAAACCAGATGACTTGCGCGGAAATGAGCAAACACCTAATAATCAGCAAAAAGGTGCAACCACTGTATCACGGTCTGATAGTAGAGATAACTATGATTTTCCATCTTCTGATCCTTCAGATAGTTCTACTTTCACCAAGTCTGTAAGCCACAATCAAGATAATAGGCAAGAAGATGAACGGTATGACAATCCTACATTTGGACATGCTGTACCTGGAAGCCGAAAACCAGATAGAAGTGAGCAAACACCTAATGATCAGCAAAAAGGTGCAACTTCTGATCCTTCAGATAGTTCTACTTTCACCAAGTCTGTAAGCCACAATCAAGATAATAGGCAAGAAGATGGACGTTATGACAATCCTACATTTGGACATGCTGTACCTGGAAGCCAAAAACCAGATAGAAGTGAGCAAACACCTAATGATCAGCAACAACCTGAAATCCCGCAACAAGAAGGAAATAGCAAAAGCGATCTATTACAAGAGATCAGGAATTTCAAGAAAAACAACTTACGGCACACTGATGTTGATGATAGAGAAGCATCAATTGCAGGAAGTAGAAAAAATAACCCATCACCGTTAGAGACATTAAAGGACAGAATTCCTTATTCACCTTCTCCAGATCCAGATATATATAACAGTGATAACCAAAGTGCTAGTGGTGCTGAGTGGAAAGAAAGTGAACAGTCATTTTCTGTTCCAAAACCCAATAGCAAAAGTGAATCGGGCTCTTCATCTCAAATTCATGCTCAACCTCAAGTAGATCCTGAGCAGCCAAAGAGGAGCTTAGAGAACATTGAACAAAGTGATCAAACTCCGCCTGAAAATCTTCTTAAAGAAATTAGAGATAGATCACAGCAAGATAATAGAGGATTAAGGCAAGTTGATCCTACTGATAAACTGTCACAAGATAAAGAAGATGGGTTGCAAAAAGACAATTTAGCAGATGTAAAAACAGTGGAAGGTCCAACTGTTAGTGTCTCTGCTTCAACATCAAATAGTATAAGTGATTCAGGCTATATATCTCCAACTAATAATGATAGTAAATCTCAAACAGATTTAAAACAGGTAGGAAGGAAATTAGAAGAACATATTAATCTAACTCTATTTGAAGAACTTAAAAATACATTAGGTCAAGAAAATCTCGGGTTAAAACCGGCTGATCAGAGTCAGATTAGTGAAGAAACTAAAAAACGCTTGAGAGAAGATGGATTGCTAAAAGACAGTTCAACAGATGTAAAAACAAATGATTCGGGCTATTCATCTCCAACTCATGCCAATCATGAACAATCTCAAGTAAATCCTGGACAGTTAAAAGCGAGCCTAATGAATGTTGAACAAAGAGATGATACTCTACTTACGGAATTTACCAGTAAGTTGGATAAAGAAACTCAGAAGTTTCCACTAAAACCAGTGGATCAAAGAGGAATTAGTGAAGAAACTAAAAAACGCTTGAGAGAAGATGGATTGCTAAAAGACAGTTCAACAGATGTAAAAACAAATGATTCGGGCTATTCATCTCCAATTCATGCCAATCATGAACAATCTCAAGTAAATCCTGAACAGTTAAAAGCGAGCCTAATGAATGTTGAACAAAAAGATGACACTCTACTTACGGAATTTACCAGTAAGTTGGATAAAGAAACTCAGAAGTTCCCACTAAAACCAGTGGATCAAAGAGGAATTAGTGAACAAACTAAAGAACATTTATTGGCAGCCGGGTTGCTAAAAGATAGTTCAACAGATGTAAAAACAGTGGCAGAACGAGAAAATGCTGACACTAGTCCAACCGTAGATAAAAATAGCGAACTATATAAATTGCTAGAAAAAGATAAGATACAACTGGAAGTTGGAGTAATAAAAGAAGAAAGAGAAGATACTTTAACAGAACACACTGATAGTTGTGATCGCGATAGAATCGCATTAGGTAACAGAAATAAAAGACCACTGGATTGGACTAAACGTATTGCTGAGTCACAAAAAGAAAAAGATACCAATAAAGGTATTTCAATATAAATTGAGGTTAAAATAATTGCTTAGCAAACAATAGGTTTCATGCAACGGTAACCCTATAACAGAAGAGTAGGAGCCGCGTAAGAACAATACGAACATTCCAGCTAGGCCTTGTATATTGCATCCCCCTGCCCTATTTTTCCACTCTTCTGATGCTAAATAATACTTAATTTCTTGTTCACTGAGACGTTTAAATTTCACTATTGTAACCACAGTCCTGATATGTTGTTTAGATTGATCGGGAGTTAATAAACATACACTGGTGTATACTCTATGCCTTCTTCCTGATAACAAGCGGATACATTTTTCTGCTTGTTCAACGTTTTCAGCTTTAAGCAATATCCTTCTACCACAAGCAACAACTGTATCAACACCAAGCACAAAGTAATTTGGATTTGAGCTTTGTATTTTCTCCGCTTTACTTTTTGCCATACGGATTGAGTAATCCTTCGGAAGTTCCTTTTTTAAAGGGGCTTCATCTATGTCTGCTGGCAAAATTAAACCTGGCTCAATATTTATTTGTTTTAGTAAAGCTATACGCCTTTTCGATGATGAAGCAAGAATAAGACTATTTAGAGATCGTTCTGTCACTTGTACCTTTAAGCCTTCTAATGATCCGACCTTTTTTCGCATTCCTATCGTAAATGCTCATCTCAACTAACACCCTATCCCCTATAATGATGCGTATTTTACTTCTTCTCACTTTCCCTGATACATGACAGATAATCTCATGTTCATTGTCCAGTTTCACTCTAAATTCTGCTGCAGGTAGTAAAGCAGTTACTGCCCCTTCCACTTCAAAAATTGTTTTCGATTTCTCGTCTTTTATCATATGTTATATTATAATTTAATAATCTTTTTCAGTCTACTATAGATTTTAAATTATTATCAACACAAAAGACTTTTTGCACTCCACTTAAGTATTTCTCTTGCAACTCAACCCCAACCATCTTCACAATAATGCTTTCGAACCTGCATTTTTCACTTTCTCCAACCTAACCGAGAAAAGGCGAGCTACCTACGTTTCTACTCTCTGCCACCTTCTCAATAGAACTTGTAGTTATGTTGGAAGATAAATCATTATCACAATTTTCCTCATCGCTACCATATCCGCCATCAATGCTTAAAGATCTGAGTGATCTTCTCTCCCCTTCTAGTGGAACATAAGACTCATTATCAAGGCTTAAAGATCTGGATAACTCTATCTTCTTTCGTGGAGCATTGTCAGGCTCACTAGAAATGTCTCCTGTTAGAGTATAAAATTGATCGTTGAGGCTCCTTTGTCCATCAGCACGAATTTTTTCTTCCAGTCCATTAAGCATTTCTACAACTTTATCATCCCATTCATTCTCACGCTCTAGCTCGCTTCTTAACTCTTCAACTCTCCATGCTAGGTTGCATATCTCTTGTTTAGAAGATTCCTGTTGTGCTTTATACTCATCTTCCAACTCTTGCATTTGACGTTTTAAATTGCTTATAAACCGCTCCTTTTCCTTCATTATGTGTGCTGCTTGGTCTATCTCTTTTTCAAATTCTTTTAATTTGTCTTCTAATTCCTTCTTTTCTGTATTAACACCTTTCAGCTTGTCCTCTAGCTTTCTTTTTTCTTCATATACACTTTTAAGTTTTTGTGCCTTCTCCTCCAGGTTTTCTTTGAGCTGCGTTAACTCCTTGCGCATTGCATCTATTTCTGCCTTTGATCCTCGCTCCTTTTTTTCAAGTTTATCTTTTAAATCACTAGTCTGTTTTTTTAATGCTTCAATTCTTTGCTCAGCTTCTGCAAGTTTCTGATTCACTCTTTTCTTTTCTGTTTGAGCACTTTCTAGCTCATTGCTTAATGCTTGGTTTACCTCTTTCAAGCATGATAATTCTTTTTGCAGATCTAATACTTGTTTTGAAAACCGTTCTTTATCTTCCTCTATATCCTTATTAGAGCGTTCTAACTGATCAAACTTGTCCTCTAAATCAGACTTTCCTTCCTGCACATGATATAGTTCTTCTTGCGATTTCTTTAATTTACTTTTTAACTCCTCCTTTTTTGCATTAGCAACTTCCAGCTCTTGCCTTAGCTTTCCTTTTTCTTCACATACACTTTCAAGTTCTTGTGCTTTCCCTTGTAGCTCTGCTAACGCACTTGCTAACTTTTTATCTTTTTGTGCCAGTTCAGTTTGCAATTCTGTGTTTTTTTGCTCTTGCTCAATTTCTACAGGTCTCTGATCCGATACATAATGCTCATCACCAAGTCCACTATCAACGCTTGAAAATCTGCGTAATTTTTTCTTCTCTGGTGTAACATTAACGTTATCTTCATCTTCAGTGAGTTTAAGTATAAGCATTGTATCTCCTGGAAATTCCTCGTACTCGTTTTCTGGAATGTCGAATTCTGGTCTCTCTTCTCCAAGTTTATCTTGTAAATCGCTATTCTGCCTCTCTTTTACAATTGTTTGATTATCTTCTGCTTGGGTTGTTTCTAGTTTCTCCTGTAGTTGCTGATTTTCTTGTGTTAATTCATGGTGCTTTTTATTTATCACTTGCAACTCTGCTTCTTCTTGCTTCAATTCAACGTTTTCTTCGGACAGCATCTGATTATTTAAAATCAATTCATCCATTTGTTGTGAAGCAACTTCTGGTTGAGTTTCAGTGTGCTGTAAATTGACTTCTGTTTGAATTAATGCATTGCTATTAATAGAAGGAGGAGGAGGAAGGCTATTGTCAGCATCAACTTTAGGATCTAATTTCTCCTCTGGTTCTTTGTCTTGATAGGCCACTATAGATTCATTTTGAAAATTATTATTAGCAGTAGGTACAACATCAGCAGCCTCACCCTTTTTTAGTGATTTTATTACAGCATTATGTAAGGAGAGACCTTGAATATATAATTCATCGTTTTGCTTTATCAATTCTCGGATCTCCTCCGATAGCACAAAATCTTTACCATTAAATTTTAATACTTCAGTTATGCCACCACTACTCACATTCATAATCATGGTACAAATTGAAACATTCCCGAACTCATCCTTTACAGGCCAAGTGCTTGTCATTTCATAACATGCGCCTTCTTCAAATTTATAATGTCTTTCCTTACCTTCTCGATGAGCGCATATTTCACGTTTTTTATTGCAATAGATATTCAGTTCTTTCTCTTGCTGCAAAATGTCACTAATCTTTGTTGGCTCACTTCTATTGTAATTAATAAGATTGATATTCAAAACTCTATGAGCGTTATCAGTTTCTGTGTAATAAGCTCGAAGCTCTACGCCTTTTCCCTCAAAATATTTACTTGCAGCTTTTTTTCCCTGCTCTGCCAACTCTATGCATTTATCTATATCTTCCTTAAAGCTCTTATTAGCAGACTCTGTTACTGCTTTATCTATGTACGTTTTTTTAAAATCTCTATCATTTATTAGGTCATAAAAACTCCACTTATCCCCAAAAGCCCTCTGCACGTAAGTGAAATTCTTTTTTTCCTTTAGTTTTCCTAAGAACCACACCTTTTCTTTCAGATTTTTCAGTTGAAAGCTTACCCTTGCCTTTACACTAGAGTTTTTGGCAGGAATACTAACTTCTTCTAATTCTTTAAGTAATTTATTATTTTTTATAATTGAGGAGCAAAACTTTACAATAGCAGAATTTGCAAACGAAGGATCTTTTTTTATACCTTCATCAATAATTTCTTTAAAACGTGCAAATTGAGGTAGAACATAAAAATTGATTATTTCTTTTTCTGATCTTGTTTTATTAGCATAAGAGATATCACCTAATTGTGAATATAACTCTTTTAATGTATAGTAGATAAGCGTGGAGTAATAAACCTCCCTATTCAGTAAAGTTGGTCCAATACACTTTTCAAGTTGATTACTTGTTTTTCCTGCCTCTGCTGTTTTTTCTTTCTTAGCCAAACTTCCAGTCATAATACGCCTCCTTAACTATATTTATATTATACCAATTAACATATATTAAAAAAAATCAAACTGTATAATCTCGTTCTACACTAACTTTTATGATTACTTAATTGTGTAAAAATAACTGCAAGTGTTAACCTTGAGCTTTTATCTTTCATTATACACTGCTCACTATACGTTTACACTACTACCTTGCATAATAGACTATTCGAAGTTACGCAAGTATTTTTTTTTATTGGATAAAAGTTAACAAGACGTTTTCAGAAATCTTTAAGCTCAATAACATCCTCTCTTTTTGGACTAGTTGAAATTAGATGAATTGGTACACCTATTAATTTTTCTAACTTGTCTATATATTTTATTAAATTGATAGGCAATGCTTCAATCGACCTTTTACCTTGAGTATTTTCTTTCCAGCCAGGAAACTCTTCATATATTGGCTCTAATTCCTCCTGTATTGAATGCGATGCGGGTAAATAATCATACATTTTCCCGCTATACTTGTAACCAGTGCATATTTTAATTGTATCAAAAGAATCAAGCACATCTAATTTGGTTAATACAATGCTTGAAACTCCAGAAAGTTGCACAGCCTGGCGCACTAAAACTGCGTCAAACCATCCGCAGCGCCTTCTTCTATTGCTCACTGTTCCAAGCTCCTTGCCTATAGTAAATAAGCTATCTCCAATCTCGTTCTTTTGCTCAGTAGGGAATGGACCATTGCCCACTCTTGTTATATAAGCTTTTACCACACCAATAATGTAAGCATTGGAGGCTAATCCTGAGCCTGTTATTGCTTGCGACGCTACAGTATTACTTGAAGTAACAAAAGGGTAAGTTCCGTGGTCGATATCTAAAAATGTGCCTTGGGCGCCTTCAAATATTATTTTCTTACCTTCTTTCACAAAGTCATTTAATATCCTCCACACAGGTTTTTTATATGAAAGAATTTTTTTTGAAATCCCTTGAATTTCTTTTAATATTTCTTCTTTTTTAACCACCTGGTAGTTAAGGCCTTTTCTGATAGCATTGTGGTAATTCAGAAGAGTATCCACTCTTTTATTGAGCTCATCTGCGTTTTCTAAATCACAAAGGCGTATAGCTCTCCTTCCAACTTTATCTTCATAACATGGCCCTATTCCTTTGTTTGTTGTACCAATTTTGCGATTTCCGTTTAAATCTTCAAATAGCTTTTCCTTGTCCTTATGTACGCTAAGTATTAATGGACAGCTTTCAGATACTATCAAATTATTGGGATTGATATCCATCCCTTTAACTTTCAATAACTCTATTTCTGAGATTAGAGCATGTGAATCAAGAGCAACACCGTTTCCTATGATAGATATTTTGCCCGTTCTCAAAACAGCAGAGGGCAGTAAATTTAATTTATAAACCTCATCATCTACTACTATAGTGTGCCCTGCATTATTTCCTCCCTGAAATCTCACAACTACATCTGCATTCTCAGAAAGATAATCTACTATTTTACCCTTGCCTTCGTCACCCCATTGCAGACCAACAATTACAATATTATTCATCATTATTTTCTAGATTAATACATAAATGTTAATATAGTACGCTACAAATGAAAAGAGAAATCTACGCCTTTCCTGCACCTCTTAAATAAAGAAATATACTGTCGATTTTCTTAATATATTACCAAATTATTCATCATTATATGATACAACTTACAGCATATTTACAGTAAGGTGTTATTTATGAAAGAGGCAAAGGGGAAAAATAATAAGAGTCCAGTAGTTAGATTAAAGGCCACAGCTAAAGAGTTCAATTTTAGTAAATTAAGAGCAGATCAAGATAATAAATTAGCGAATTCTGGTGAAACAATGTTCTTAGATTTTCAAAGGATGAATTTTATTATTAACGGAAAAGAAATAGATAAAAATCTTATTATTGCATTTAAGGAAGGAGCTAAGCACCGCAAAAGCGAACTTTTTAATAGTGATGATATATATAATGACGAAATATTTAACAAAAAAGGAACAAGAGAAATAGATACGGATCATGGCAAAGCATTTGTTGCTTCAGTACTTGAAGATATTGAGAAAGAGCTTGTAAGTGATACATTGGATGAGCTATACTGCAAAGATCCCAAAACTGCCAATCATCAAAAAACCGATTCATATAAGAAAGAATTTGAAGAATTTTACAATGCTGGCCACGGGTATATCCATCTATTACCTACAGAGAGAGATGAAAACAAGGATTACCGTTCCTTTGCAAAAGAAGTTTTCAAAAAAATGTTTAGATACGCTGGAGCAGAAGTTCCAAGTGATGCTATTTTAGAAGAGCTAGTCACCAATTGTAATCAAGCAGGGTATGAGGCTGCTCCATTTATACAAACCCAACTTGCACTTGGACAGTCGTTCATAGTAGAAAATCCTAAAAAAGTAATAAACATTGATTGTGCTAACCAAAATAATGTGAGAATTAGATCTGATATGAGGCTACCAATACTCTCTGTTGAAAATCAAGTTATGCATGGCGATAAGATATGTAATCTGCCCAGTTCATTGGAATTTACAATTGAATCTCACAATGGTGAAGACTTTGTAACATACAGAGATGGTAAATTGTCACTTACTATTCCTAAAGAGTTAAAAAATTATAAAGATAATGGCAAGAGCTTGTTTGACATTATTAAAGAATATTTTCAGAAATTCTGTGCAAAATTAGGATTTAAACCTGAGACAAAAATACAAATAGAGCATGGCTTCGGTGCTCAAAGTAACTATTTAGATGGTACAATATCAACCACAGGATCAGATGCAAATGAAGAGTTTATCAATCTTTTAAGCGAAAATCTCAGAGAGAGGTTCTTGGGGTTAGGACTTGCTCTAGAAGATGTTAATGATCTTGTTGAAGTCAGAGTATCTACAGTTATGGATCTATTGAGTGATTATGCTAAATTGGAAGATAATAAAGAAAACAGAGAGTTATTAATAAGTGAAGTAGCAGATAATTTAGGGCTTTCCTTTCAAGGTAAAATAACATCAGAAGTATTGAAAGAGTTTGATGATGAAATGTTAATGCATACAGAAGGTATAGATAATAACATAGGTCAACATATAATGGAATTAGGCTCTTTACCTTCTTTGATAAGAGGCCATATTAATCATAATCAAGTGCAGTCTGTTGTAAATACTTTTATTAAGTTAATTATTGAAGGGAAAAGCGAAGTATACAAAGAAAAAAATGCAATTAATGCAATTTATCAGAAGGTAGATAAGGCAATTGTTGAGCAAGAAAAAAGAGCAACCAACAAACAAGATATAGAAAATGATAAATGGACAGATAAAATAAAAAAACAGAGATTATCTGTGGAATCACATGAACACTTACATTAAAGATACTAGTAGGCTCTTTAAATATTTTAGAGTTCATGGTTACAACGGTTGCTATTTTACAGTGCACCTCATCGTAAAAACTACGTGCCGTTGCATCATATGTTTCAAGAACGTTGGTAAAATGTTCAAGTTGATCTCGATTCAATACCTGATCTATTCTAGTTAGTTGGTCATTGCTGCTTTTAAAATTAGTTAGATCACATAACATAGCACGTTCTTCAGTTTCAGCAGGCAAGTATTTAAAGTGACCAAAGATATTTTGCCTAATTTTCTCTAGCATATTTACCTGTATACTTACAAAGCTACCTAATACCGCATACTGATTTCTCTCTTTATTTTGTACGAATTAATCAAATGCAGTGAATACAGTATCCACACTACTAAAAAAAATGTGGCACAAAACATAAACATTACAATGAGTGGCAACAGCAAAGAACCTTCTATTGCTACTCCACCTCTTCTCAAAATGCTTGCAGGCTGGTGGAGAGTAGACCATAAATTCACGGAAAATTTTACTATAGGAATATTTATAGCACTAAAAATGGCAAATACTGCTGCTGATTTTTCTGCCCTCGCTTCATTGTCAAAAGCGCTCCACAATGAAAGGTAGCCAACATATAGGAAAAATAAGATCAACATTGAAGTAAGCCTTGCATCCCATACCCACCAGGTGCCCCAGGTTCCTTTTCCCCAGATGCTGCCTGTGATTAAGCATATTGCAGAAAAGATTGTCCCTGCAGGAGCAGCAGCATGTGCCAAGACACTAGCAATGCTATTGTTCCACACTAATGAAATGAAACTGAGTGAAGCAATTAATCCATATATTCCAAGAGCAAGCCATGCAGAAGGCACATGAAGATACATAATTCGTACAATTTCTCCTTGTTTATAATCTTCTGGGGAGAAGAATAACGCCAAAAACATTCCAATCAAAAAACATGCGAAACAAATAACCCCAAGCCAAGGTAGAGCTTTCTTAGAAAAATAAGAGAAATTTGTAGGCTTTAATAAAAACATTCGTTTTGAGAATAATTGTGTTAAGAATTTACCAATTAGTTTGAGTTTTATCAACAGGATAGTTTTTCTATATTTACGTAGGTCAACAAATTAGCATAATTTCAGTAGCAGATTGCTAGCTATTATTTTTAGTATATGACCCTTAAAAAGCTTAATCTACATTTAGTATCAGATTCAAGTGGTGAAACTGTTATATCAGTTGCAAAATCAGCCCTGAAACACTTTCGTTCTATAGAAACGATCGAATATGTTTGGTCTTTTGTAAAAGGAGAAGAGCAGATTGACAAAATTCTGGAGGAAATTAATAGGAAAAGTGATGAGCATAATTTTGTTATATGCACTATTACTGATGATGAGCTAAGAAAATATCTAAAAGATAACTGTATAAAGTTGAAAATTCCCTATAGAGCAATATTATCACATATTATTAGAGAAATTTCGTCTTATCTTGAAATTGAAAAAGACGAAAAGCTTGACTTGCATACTGAGATAAATAACGAATATTTTCAGCGCATTGAGGCAATAAACTACACTATTAATCATGATGATGGACAAAATATTCAAGATATTGATAAAGCAGATATAATTTTGGTTGGAGTTTCACGCACATCAAAATCTCCCACCAGTACGTATTTAGCTTACCGAGGCTATAAGGTTGCAAATATTCCTTTTGTTAGTGGAGTACCCTTTTATGTCGACTTGGCAAAATTAAAAAATAAACTAACGATAGGGGTAACAATAGACGTAAGTAGGCTAATAGAAATACGCAAAAATAGACTTACTTCAATTAACAACGAAGATAATAATATATATGCTAACCCTGAGAAAGTAGAAAAGGAAATTAAAGAAGCAGAGGAACTATTTAAGCAGAATAACTGGCCAATTATTGATGTCACGCAAAAGTCAATCGAAGAAGTATCAGCAACAATTATACAATATTTTAATAAAATGTGAAAAATTTATCAATTGACTAACTCTCTGTAAGTGATCATAATATAAGGTAATTTAGTTCTTACTATAGATATGAAAGTCAAGAGTTCGCTAAAATCTCATCGTAACAGAGATAAAAATTGTAAAGTTGTGAAAAGGGGTGGTAAGATTTACATTATAAATAAGGTAAAGCCAAGGTGTAAAGCGCGTCAAGGTTCTTAGCTTTTTGTTCACCTTTTCATGTTATATATTTCTTGTATGTGAAAGTACGGTGCTTATATCTAAAAAGAAGCAAAAGTTGCTGTGTTTAAGCGCAGCCTTACTCATTTCTTCTCTTACATTATATTTCAGCATTAGCACAATTACAGGCAAACGTGGCTTGTTGACGTTAATCGATTTAAAAAAAGAAATTGAGTACAATGAACTTTTGCTGAAGGATATCTCTTTTGAAAAGGAAAAGTTGGGTAACAAAGTATTCGGCTTATATGAAAAAAGCTTGGATTTAGATCTGCTTGATGAGCAAGCAAAAAATGCTTTAGGTTATGTGAACCCTAATGAACTTATGGTTGTTCTTGACGTGGAATAGCAGTATAGAACAGATCAGATCTCCCTACGTCATACCGCCGCGGTATCTCGTTGTAGATTTCACTAACAAGCAGCGGAATGACGGGTTACCAAATTGTAGGTAAATCTAAGGTAACCGTTCACAGATTTCCACTTAATTCTTCAATCTCACTAATAGAAAGGCCAGTAAACTTGACAATAGTGTTGACATCAACATTATTAGCCAACATTGTTTTTGCAACTTCAATTTTTCCTTCAATTTTTCCTTCAGTTTTTCCTTCCTCTTTACCAATTTTGTTGCCTTTTTCAGTAGCAAGATCAAGTCTGTATTCAAGAATGGCTTCTTCTTTCCGTAGATCCATTATCCTTTCTTCGTAAGCTACTAAATCTTTTTCGTTCCAACGAAACTTGTCTAACTCATCATATGCTAGCTTTATTATTGGTGCTTTTTCTGCTATCTCTTTTAAGTCCTCTTCTGTTGTTTCTTCTGCGTATTTAAAAAAGAAACACCACCTTTCTACTATACTTTCTAACTGCTCTACTTTACTTTTTGAAAATTTGGGCAATTCTATAAAGATAAATTGAAAATCTTTTAAGTAATGTCCATTAGTTTTTATATCACGTATATTATGAGTAGAGATATAACCAACTTCTTCAGGAAGTAAGCTACAATTTGATATAGCAATAAAGAAGACTTTCTTTAAATCAATGTAGTTGCCAGATTTATCTAATTGTCTTGAATAAGCCTTAGCAGCATACAGTTGGGCACGTTTCTCAAAGCCCTTGTCTCTAGCGAGCTGCATTTCTGCTATATATCTATTTCCGTGAGAATCCTTGCAGAGAACATCAACAATACTTTGTTTATCAGAGGCAACTTCGGGATCCATAATAGTGCTAAGAAACTCAACTTCTTGTATTGCATTTATCTCAGTAAACCCTAAAATATCGTTCAAAAAGTGGATCAGGATATTCTTATTTTTTTCCGTTCCAAAGATTTTTTTGAAACACAAATCATTGCGAGGATCGAGAAATTTTGAAAGAGCCATAGCAAAAGTGCTTAAAAATATTAATAATTATACACTATTATTAATAATTATTCAATCATATTTTTGAAGATAGCTATAGCTATACCGCCGCGGCACTAACTAGTAGCGGAATGACGGGTTACCAAATTGTAGAAGTTGCTTTAGCTATAAATTCAAGTTTTATCAATGTCTTGTGTTGTTACCCAAATAATGGTTGTGCAAGCGCTTGAATTTTTGATCAAAAAAGAACAAGTTTGGTAAAAAATAATGATATTATTAGTGGAACATAAAACAGTCCCACTGCAGTACTGATTAGAAGCAATAGAGTAGCTTTATCTGGTTGATAATTCAAAATATTAGCAAGTATTATACTGGACCCAGAAACTGGAATAATAGCCAGCAACATCAGTGCTTTATATATGCTCTCATCGTATATACCTATAACATGCTTGTCTAAAAGGACAATTCCTAGAACAAACAGTGGCCAGAATACGTACTTTGCTGTAATAGTGATCAAAGCAAGCTTCCAATCTACTTTAAAGCTTGCAATATTTGCAATGCTCACTCCAAGTAGCACCATTCCTAGTGTAACAAATGTACTTCTAATGTTCATCATAACATCTGTTAAAAAAGTAGGTATTTGTATATCGTATATACTTAAAAAGAAGCCCAGAATCATCGCATAAAGCGAAGGAAGTTTGAACAACTTTAATATGCATTCTTTTGCGGTATAAATACCATTTGCGGCTATGTAAAATCCTAAGCTATTTTCAAACAATGCCATCCCTATATAACAAACAACATATACAGATACTGAATCTTCATCAAATAAAGCCATGGCAATCGGCAGGCCAAAATAACCCATACTTGTGCTGCCCGAGCTAAATGCTAATATGTTTCTTGTGTTATCCTTAAATAAAAAAGAAGAAAGATAATACACTGATAAGGACATAGTGCTACCTATAAACCATATCAAAATCGGCAGAGAAATTACTTTTAAATTAACTTCTGTATGAGAGACTCCATATAAAATCACTATTGGATTAGCTATATAAAAGAGTATTTGAGATAGAGTGTTTCTATCAATTTTAAGACATTTTCCTGCTAAATAACCAATAAACATCGTAATATAAACAGGTAATATTTTTAGAAAAAGAGTAAAGAACATACTAGCCTATTGTGATACTTTTGACTGATAAAGTGATATTAGATCTTAAGGTATTGTAAAAGTAAACAAAATTTATTTTCCAATTTATCCAGCTCATAGTTAATTAAAAAAGATTCACTTAGTGCCAAAATTTGTTTTTATATAGGACTTAAGAATGATATTTTTATGATAAAATTATGTTAAGTTTCTGTAAAGCTTCTTGCATATTTTTAAATAATGATGAAAAATTAAACTGCTTGTGGTAATTTAGACGGACTGTTGAAAAAGTAAGAAAATGTTCTTCTTTTAACGCTTTAAATGTGATATTTTTATTCATTAATTAAAAATTTCAAATGTTACTACCATTTCTGTTAATCCTGTCTCTAATTGCCAAGTTCATTGAAATTGATATTTCCGTGCCTAGCTTTCCGGATATAGTGCGCTATTTTAACGTATCGGAAGGAACAATTCAATTAACTATTGCTTATAATTTTTTAGGCTTTTGCATAGGAGGGTTGTTTTTCGGTCCATTGTCTGAATGCTATGGCAGAAGGAGAATTATGATCATAGGTAACACTTTGTTATTAATCGGTGCTGTTGGTTGCGTTTTTGCACCTTCGGTTTTTTGGCTTTTTATCTCTCGCTTTGTTCAGGGCATTGGTGTTAGCACATCTGTAGTTGTGTTTGCAATTGTTGCAGACAGTTATCAGGGTGACAAAGCAATAAAATTTATTGGAATCATGAATTCTGTTCTAACAGTTGTCATGGCAATTGCACCTATTTTAGGAAGCTTTATTAACGAAGCTGTAGGGTGGCGTGGTAATTATGCAACTGTTGCAGTAATTTGTTTGATCTCTTGGATTTTACTACTTTTAGCGTTACCAGAAACAAAAAAGGACCGCGATATTTTCAGTTTGAAAAAAACGGTGAAAGATTACGGAAAATTATTATCGAGTTCAAAATTCGTTGCATTGTCTTTAATACCAAGTCTCTTTACTTCTGCATATATGTCATTCATTACTTGTGGGCCATTTCTATACATGGAAACTTTTGGATTACCAAGCAAAGTTTATGCACTACATCAAGGTTTGATTGTAGGTTCCTTTTCTCTAACCAGCTTATTTTCCGGTAAAATCCTACAAAAATTTGGAGCAAGATGGTGTGTAATTTCTGGTACGAGCGTAGGTGCTATTGGGTCTCTATTGCTTGTAATATTCAGTGTAATCATGCCCCATTCTTCCTACTTAGTAACACTGTCTATGATTATTTTTTCTATCGGTTGTGCAATGTGCCAGCCAGTGGTTTTGAACGCATCAATAAATGTTTTCCCTGAAATTAAAGGTACGGCTTCTTCTGCACTCTCGGTCATTAGAGCTTTTATCATGGCTATTTTTATCGGCTTAACAAGCTACGTTTACAATGGTCAAGCAATTAGTGTAGCTGTTCTTGTTCTATCCGCGATAGTACTAGAACTTGTTTTTACTGCATATTTATTACTAACTACACCCTTAAGATCTGGTATGATTAATAATTTTGTAAAAGACAAGAATTAACTGACAGAAGAATTAAAACTAATATCATGCTCTTGTTTAATGCTACTAATATTTTTCTGAAAAGCAATATGTTTACTATCCAAAAACGTTTGCATAGGCATAGCAATATTTGCCTGAGTGAGGCCTTGTCTCATTGTAAGAACGCAACCAGTGATCAACATCAATCTGTCAAAGAATTGTAGATTTTTTTTCTAAAGATAATATTGTAACACTCATCTTGCATAGTTCTGTGAAACCTTTCACATATGTCACTAGTTTGTAGAGAGTTGGCTTTGGTTCTAGAATGATCAACGTTTTCTATTCCCAAATATAGCTGATAAGCGTGATTTTCGGGCTTGCCACAATACTCCGTACCCCTATCAGTTAGAATGCGTAATAATGGAATTTTCTGCTCATCCAAAAATGGAATAACTCTACCGTTGAGAAGATCTGCAAGCTGTAATAGCTGTTCTACCCGTGTAAAGTTTAACCATTGCAACTCTGGAATAAGTATCAACAAAAGTCTGCTGATCTATACCTTTGATATTGCCCACATAATAGGTATCCTGAGAGCTTGTCCGGAAACTGGTAAACTCAAGCATATTCCCTCCTTAACATAACCCTACTCATAGCCAGGTGTATGAAATTTTCAGTGGATGTTGTAAATATTCCTTTGATAGCCTTCTATTCCTCAAGCAAAAGTCCTTTCTACAACCCATCTTCTTGACTGTACTTTAAACCCCTGTTCCCTCATTGGTAGTAGTTCAGGTGGTGTGTCTTTGTGTACCCAAAACCTACATGGAGGCCTTTTAACAATTTCAATGTCTATTCCGTACTCTTTTTCTATGTACTCCTTTAAATTTCTTCCTTGATACCCCATATCAGACCACATTTTCTTAACGTTAGTATATTTTTTCCTCATATTATCCAATGCTACCATCTCTGTCATTTTCACTAGCAGCACCCACATAACAGCCTAATATAAAACCCTGAGATTATGTGCCTTTTTCTACCTTTTACTTTTTTACTCCCATCATAACCTTTGACCCCCCTTTTTCTGTCGTTTTTACAGATTACTATGCAAGCACTTGGCTCCTCGTTTCTTCCCATTTTTGACCTACTATATTTAGTGATATCGTAGTTCATTTTTTCGAAAATTCCTTGCTTTTTCCACCTCCTAAATTGTTCATATACTGTATTCCATGGCGTGCGGTAAATAGCGCCATTGACATCCTGTACGTAGTACATAAAAAATTGCTGATAATACTTATCTTTTGCTATGTTTTAGCGGCCTTCCTCCTTTCTTGTATGATACTCTAAAGTGTTTCTCTATTAGCGACCACTCTCTTTCACTAAGATCTGTAGGATACTTTTTTCTCATTTCTAACCCCATTTTTAAAACTCATATACTATACTTTTTTTCGTTTGCGGATAAGCTCTAACCAACTCAGTATCCAATCTGGATCCAAGTAGTCAGCTACTCGGATGACACCTTTTTGGATGGAAACCAGTGTCAGCTACTTGGATGACAGGAGAATGATGTCATTCCAGTGCTTGGCACTTGAATCCAGCTTCTATGCAACCTCATCAAAAACATTCATTTAGTATAAGATCAGCTAGGGTCATACCGCCGCGGCGCTAACAAGCAGCAGAATGACGGGTTTGCTGTTTACAAAATTGTCGATAAACATAAATTTCTCTAACTGCGGTTAAAATCTTAATTATTATTAATATTGTATTAATAAAAACTTAATAATAATCCTTAATAATATATGAACTAACATGTTCGCAATTTCGTATGACAGAGGAAACAAAAGATGGATATGCTTCCTTATATGTTGCAATTCAGGAAGGTAATATTGAAGCTGCAGAACTACTAATAAAGTGTGGCACAAACGTCAATGATCATTATGAACGCAATCGTACGCCACTGCATATTGCCATCGGACGCAAACAATTAGAAATAGCAAAATTGCTAATAAAAAATGGAGCAAACGTTAATGCAAAAACTCAAAATCACGGTAAAGATGATCTAACACCAATGCACTTTGCAGTGTTTGCAGATACGCCAGAATTTATAGAATTACTAGCTAGCCATGGTGCGCTGATTAATGAAAGAGAAAGCACCGAAGGGTATACTCCTCTTCACTTTGCTGCTTTGTATGGTAATAAAAATATAATACAAGCCTTAATTGATAAGGGGCAAAATATCGAAGATGTGGACAATAATGGGCGAACAGCTCTGTTTTTAGCTGCTAGGCAGTGCACTGAAGCAGAAGATGATAGCAGAATAGAAATTATCAAGTATTTGATAGACAAGCTCAAAGCAGATGTAACAAAAAAAGACAATAATAACAATACAGTACTTTTTCCTGCTGCCAATAATTGCTCTGGAGAAGTAGTGAAACTCGTTATTGAACAGTATATAAAAAGCTTTGAGCTAGAAAATTTTATCAACCACAAAAATAATGATGGAATGGATGCTTTAGATATTGCGCTGAATAGTGGAAACGAGAAAGCTATTGAAGTATTAAGATCATATGGAGCAGGTATCGAGAATAAGGTAGATGTTAGCACTCAAAAAATTACTGCAGAAAAACCAAGTAGTACCCTAGACAGAGCAGAAAGTGCAGAGGTAGCATCTCCAATTAAGCAAAGAGTATAAAGCTTTTTATAAAGCGATCAGTAAATCACAGAGAGCTATAGTAGTTCACAAATTTTTTATTGATATAATTTTAATATTCTAATATATTAGATCGAGTGCTTTAGAGGAAATATAATATGTTAGCAGGTGCAGATAATAATCAACAGCAAAATAGAGCAAACACTATAATAGAGAGAGTACGAAACGCTTATAACAATACTGGTAGAATCAAAAAATTCATTAACATACTTTTACTGATAAGCACAATTCCTCCACTTTTTCTTCTTATACAGTTCTTTTTGTATTCATGGTTAGTAGATTATTTTTTAAAACCAAAAGAAAATGAAACAAGATTATTGGCCTGGCCAAAAAATATCATTAGGGGAATATTAAAGGTTGTTTTAACCATATGCATTATTATTTCCTGTATACTTTTAGTGCTGCCTATGTTGTTCTTAAGTTTGCTAAACCAAGCACTCATTGGAGAAATACAGCAGATTTTTAATTTTATACAAGAAGTTCCAGAAGAAGAAAGGCAGTTTCTCATGCACGATTTAGTTAATGTTCTTCCTTTTGTTGCACAAACTACTCACGATCCAAGTGCAGTTTCTAGTATAAATTTAAGTGTTGATAGACTCATAGAAAAATATAAGGAGAACCTAAGTAAGGAGGAGTTTTATACACAGCTAAGTAGAGGAAATACAACTGATGTTGAAGAGTACATTAAACAGTCAAATGAATTTACAGAAGACGAAAAATCTCATGCACTTAAATGCTTGGAGTTTATTAATAAAACAACAGAAGATAGTTTTGAAGATAGTTATAGCAAATTAACACTAAAACAAACAGCTGTTTTGTGTTGGAAAGCTTGCAACGATAGAAACACAGGAACGATAGACCAAAAAATTCCTTTAAGTGATGAGGACATAAAAAACAGAAAGGATATGTTTATTAAAGGTCTTATAGATGCAGCAACAACTTATGGTAATCACGGTCAAAGTTGTGCTGGTGGAACATATAATAAAATGGTTGAGTCTTTATCTGGCTTGCATCCATCGGTAGTTATTACACTAAATAAACAGGAAGTTGGTGGAATGATAAAAGAAACGATTACTCAAAAATTTCCTGAAATGGCCAGGGAAAACCTCAGTAATTTTTCTGAAGAAGAACAAGAAAAAGTCCGAAATGAATTACCAAAGGTCTCACCTGAAACAGTAATGTATATCATAGCTACACGCTTAGCTCTTGAGAAAAAGTGTCAGGGGTTTAGCAGTGAACTAGGTAATGATAAAAAGGAGGAAATACTAGAAGAATGTATGAGTAATTTATCCTATGTTGAACTGAAGAATCAAAACGAAGTGGTAAGGTAAATTATATTTCATTAAAGTCATTTATCTTGAAACATAAGCAGGATTTTGTGTAATTGTTTCAATTTAGACCTATTTATTGAAATAATGCGTGAAAATGACAGGTCATTGTACAAGAGGTACCTAATTCGCCGACAAGAATGCTAGATAAAGAAACTTACATTTCAATTATTTCATAATTTCTGTATAATCTTAAAAACTCAATTAGTGCGTTATGAAGATAATAATAGGTAATGCTAGTAAGGAATTAGGGGAATCAGTAGTTAACCGGCTAGATGTTCAACCATCCTCTGCTTGGATATCAAAGTTTACCGATGGCGAGGTAAATGTAGAAGTAGCAAATGATCTATATAATCAAGAAGTATATATAGTACAATCTCTTTCTCCCCCTGTGAATGATAACCTTATGGAGCTTCTGCTTATAATTGATGCAGTAAATAGATTAGGAGCCAAAAGAATAGTAGTAATTATTCCTTATTATGGATATAGCAGGCAAGATAGAGTTATCAAGAACAATAATATGCAATCTGCTTTAAGTGCCAAATTAGTTGCAAATCTTATTCAAACTGCAGGTGCAAGTAGTGTTGCAGTTATTGATTTGCACTCAAGTCAAATTGAAGGATTCTTTGATGTACCGATAACTAATTTGAACTGCTTTGAAGCATTTGTTGACTGTATATACACGGAAAATTTGGCAATTGTTGCACCTGATGTTGGAGCAATTGGCAGAGCACGTGCTTTTGCAAAGACTTTAGAGGAAAAGTGCAAGATAGGGTTAAGTGATAAGATTATTGTAGTAGATAAACATAGGGAGAAAGCAGGCACATCTCAAGTAATGAACATAATAGGAGAAGTTGCGAATAAAAATTGTGTCATTGTTGATGATATAGTTGACTCTGGTGGAACATTGTGTAATGCAGCTCTTGCTTTAAAAGGCCGTGGAGCAAAGTCCGTAATTTCATGCATCACACATGGCGTGCTTTCAGGAAGTGCAGTTGAGAGAATTTCCTCCTCTTCTCTAGATAAATTAGTGATTACGGATACCATACTTCACAAACTTGAAAAAACTGGTAAAATAGAAGTTGTTTCGGTCGTAAATATTTTAACTCACTTCATCCAAGGAGGTAAAGATGCCAACTAGATCAACAGAAGATGTTATTACTTCACTAATAGAATTTGCAAATAAGAGAAAAATAACAATTACCAAAGAAGAAATGCTTAAAATTGCACAGCTTGTAAGGATTAAGTTATCAAATGATGAGATTGATCACTACTCCAAAGAACTGACAATGCTGGATTGGATACATGATACTTTATTGCAAGTTAATACTGAAGGTGTTTCTCCTATGCATTATGGCAGTATAGACAAGGACATTCATGTACGCGATGATGTTATAAATTCTCAAAACATTAAAGAAGAGATATTGTCCAATACAAAACCTGAGCATGGGTATTTCGTAGTGCCAAAGGTTATAAACGATTAAGGTATAGCTAACCCAAGAAAGGTTTCCCTACGTCATACCGCAATTCATTCGCGGTATAGATTCCGCTAACGAGTAGCGGAATGACGAATTTATTGTTTTTCAAATTGTAGGTAAACCTAAGCCACTTTAGCTATAAAAAGTAGATCATAGCTAACGTTTAAGCCACACATTAAAGCTTTTAAGAGGTCTTAGTTTACTTACTCCATTATTTTCTTTATTATCAGATATCACTTTTAAATAATATGGAGGAGTAAGTTGTCAGCAATTGCCATTATTGATTTTGGTTCACAGTTTACACAGCTTATCGCAAGACAAGTAAGAGGCATGGGCGTTTATTGTGAAATATTTCCAAGCAACGTCAGTTTTGAAACAATATCAAAATTCAATGGGTTTATTCTCTCTGGAGGACCGCAATCTGTAAATGATGATTGTTCTGAAACAAGTAGAGTAGTACATGAAATTATAAAACTCAATGAGGCAACAAACGTTCCTATACTTGGAATATGCTATGGACAGCAACTCATTTGTCATTATTTTGGAGCAAAAGTAAAAGAGAGTTTCAAACAGGAGTTTGGCAGAACTAAGATCAAGGTACTAAAAGAATCTCCCATTATAAAGGATACGTGGGATGTTAATTCTGAAGTGGATGTATTAATGAATCATGCAGACAGTGTTGATACTATACCACAGGGATTTACTGTTATCGCATCAGGTGTGATAAATCAAACAATTGCAATGATTGTCAACGAACAGCGGAAGATTTACTGTACTCAATTCCATCCTGAAGTGAGGCCCACAACAAATGGCAGTAAATTGCTCTCTAACTTCTTGGATATTGCAAATTGCGAAAGAGAATGGACAATGAAGTCGTTTATTGAGGAGCAGAAGGAAAAAATCAAAAATGTAGTAGGAGAGAAAAAAGTAATCGCTGCAGTAAGTGGTGGGGTTGATTCAAGTGTTGCAGCGGCTCTCACACATAAAGCTATAGGAAAACAATTGAACTGTATTTTTATCGATACTGGGTTGTTACGCAAGAACCAGACCATTACTATGTTGAAAGAGATTCCGATAAACTATGTTGATAAATCAAATTTATTTTTGAGTAGGTTGAAGGGAATAACTGATCCAGAAGAAAAGCGAAAAATTATCGGTAACACTTTTATTGAAGTGTTTGAAGAAGAAGCAAAAAAAATAGGTGATGTGGATTTTTTGATGCAAGGTACCATCTACTCTGATGTAGTTGAGTCAGGGCATGCCTCAGACAACACTAGTACAATTAAGTCTCACCATAATGTTGGTGGGTTGCCAGAAAAGATGAACCTGAAGCTAGTGGAGCCTTTACGTTACCTCTTTAAAGATGAGGTAAGGCTACTTGGAAAGGAAATTGGGCTTTCAGATGAGATAATATTTCAACATCCATTTCCTGGACCCGGACTTGCAGTGAGGATTATAAGTGAAGTCGATGAAGAAAAGGTGCGAATATTGCAAGAAGTAGATGAAATATATATTAATACGATGAAAAATTACGATCTATACGATAAGATATGGCAAGCTTTTGCTGTATTATTACCAATAAAAACTGTAGGCGTCATGGGAGATGGTCGTACGTACGGATATGTTTGTGCTTTGAGGGCTGTAACATCATCTGATGGTATGACAGCCGATGCATTTCCATTTGAAGATAAGGATCAACACTTGTTAGTATTTTGGGATTTTTTACGCAATGTCGGCAGTATCATTGTTAATAATGTTCCCGGAGTGAATAGAGTTGTTTATGATATAACTTCCAAGCCACCAGCAACTATTGAGTGGGAGTAAATCAAAAAGATCCCGCTGCTTGTTAGCGGCTAAGAGATACCTCATCATCCCGCTACTTGTTAGCGGGATCTAGAGATACCGTGGCGGTGTAGTAATTCGTCATTCCCCTACGTGCTAGCGGATGAGATACCGCGAATGAATCGCGGTATGACGGTGTAGATGACGGTTAAGTAATTCGTCATCCCGCTACGTGTTAGCGGGATCTATGTGAGATACCGCGGCAGTATGACGTAGGACTGCTGTCATCCCGCTGCGTGTTAGCGGCTGAGATACCGCGAATGAATCGCGGTATGACGGTTAATTTTCTTTATTTTGCTTATAACTTCCACAAGCAGTGCAAACATAAATGAAGAATACAAATATTCTTTTGGTAATTCTACATGAAATCCATGAAGTATGAGGTACACACCGACAAGTAAAATAAATAAGATAGCAATTACTTTTAAGCCTGGGTTAGATTTGATTAACTGGGCGGTATAACTTGATAAAAACAGCATTGCTAGCATGGAAAATGTAAATGCTGTAGCAATTATTACCATGTTATAAGTTAATGCTATAGCAGTTAATATCGAATCAACTGAAAAAACTAAATCTATTAATATAATTTGTAGCACAACTAAAAAAAATTTTGATTTAACGTTTGCTTTCTTTTTATTTTTCTTACATACAAAGATGTCATCCCATAACTCCATAGAGCTTTTAACAATAAGGAATAATCCCCCTGCGATCATAAGTAAATCCCTTGCTGAAATATTTAGCGATGCAGTGTGAAATATGGGTTTTTGCATTGACAATATAGATGATGTAAAAAATAGTATTACAAAACGCATTAATAGTGCTAATCCAAGGCCCATAAGGCGCACTCTTTCTCTCAGCGCATTTGGTACCTTATCTATTGCTAGAGAAATAAAAATTAAATTGTCTACACTAAGTATAGTTTCAAGTAGTGTAAGTGTCAGTAAAGTCCAAGCATCAGCTAGCATTTTTGTCCCAAATTCGGCTCCTCTTACTCTACAATAGATGTGTAAAAATTAAGTGACTTCACTCAGAAGTTTTATAGCAGCTCTCCAGAAAAACAGGATGACTGAAGCAAACGTAATATAAAGTTCAGCAGCTTCTTCTATTTTCGTTTTTGAGCAAAATCAATAATAAGAGAGTTTCTTATTTTCATTTTTGACTTTATTTGAAAATAATATATACTATAAAAATAGTGTGCTAGGTTGAATGAATGTATATTAAAGGATCACCATCAGGCAAAGTATTCGCTGGTTATCAGGCATTTATACCTAACCCCTTGCCACCAAAATTTGAATGGGACAATGATTTAGTTAATAGTCTTTCCAGAGCAGATCATATTTTGGGTATGTTATCCAGGGAAGGAGCTAAATTGCCTAACCCTCATCTTCTCATACGACCCTTTATAACACGTGAAGCAGTTCTTTCAAGTAGAATCGAGGGAACTCAAGCAACTCTTGGTGAAATTTTGGCTCAAGAAGCAGGTGCTAACGTAGATCGCAATCCCGATGATTTACAAGAAGTACGCAATTATATATCAGCGCTCGATTATGGACTAAAACGTTTACAATCTTTTCCACTGTCGCTTCAGTTGGTTAAAGAAATTCACGGAAAACTTATGCAAGGTGTAAGAGGTTCTCACGCAATTCCAGGAGAATTTCGCCGAGTGCAAAATTGGATTGGAAGCTCAGGATGTACAATAGACACAGCAAAATATGTGCCACCAATGCCAGGTGAATTGATGGGTTGCTTGGACTCTTTTGAAAAGTTTCTACATGATAGAACATTACCCCCACTTATACATATAGCTCTATGTCATTATCAATTTGAAGCGATTCACCCATTCTTGGACGGCAATGGACGTATTGGACGTTTATTAATAACATTACTTCTGATCGAAAGAAAATTATTACCATTACCTCTGTTATACTTAAGTGCATTTTTTGAAGCTACAAAAAGTGAGTATTATGACCAACTTTACAATATAAGCAACAGAGGCACGTGGCATGATTGGTTCTCTTATTTCTTAAATGGTGTAGTACTGCAATCATTGGATGCATTGTCAAGAGCAGAACGAATTAACATTTTGATTGCAAATTGGCAAACTGAAGTTAGTTCTAAAACTGAGGGAGTTGCGAGTGGTATTGTAAGGTATCTCGCTGTAAACCCTTACTTTACTATAAGGAAAGTGGTTGAAAACTTAGGTGTCGTATTTACAACAGCCCAAAGAGCAATCGTAAAGCTTGAAGATTTAGGCATCGTTTCACAAACTTCTCAAGGAAAGAGAGATCGGGTTTATTGTGCAACTGATATTTTGAATATTCTAGAAGAACCAACTAAGATTACAGAGAACTTCGATAGCACATTATAGCTATTATGATGAATAAATTCAGCAAACAGCAAGCTTAAAGAGTCTGATCCAATGGACATGCTGAACAAAAAGTAAGGAGCTCCTTTTGGAGAATTATATTAACTTATTAATCAATTGCTTGACTTTTAGCAGGATTTATTATATTATTTATTAATGAGTAATGCAATCAAATCAAGGAGGATAGCATGACTGGTGACGATAACAGAAAAGCTTTACAATCGATAATTACTAGCGAAAATAACAGTATAAGTAGAATTGAGAAGTTAAGAGATTTTCTTGGAAAAGAAAAAGAAATAACTATTAATAAAGACACATTTGCATGTGCTTTACGCTGCCCACAAACTACAAAGGAAGCGATAGTACACGAAATTCTGCTTCATTTTATACAAAATCCTGGCGAGCAATCACTAGAACAAGTAATACAATACTTAGATGGAGCAATACAATCTAGGATATATGCAAAAAACAACCCAACAAGAAATCTAGATGAGGAACTTCGTACTCATATAAACTTTAAAGATGAAAAGGGAAATACATTACTACATCATGCAGTTATAGGTAATAAAACTGAAGAAATAACCACCCTTCTTGTTGCATATAGTGCAAATCCTTTGATACAAAACGCGGATAATAAAATTCCTTTAGATTTAGCTCAAGGAAAAACAAAAGAAGTGCTTATTAAAAGTATGAAAAAACAAGCTAATACGAAAAAAGAAAGCGCTATGATAGGCAGTTTGGTGCCTGGCATAATGATTGGTGGTTTTCTTGGTGTTGTACTTGGAGCTGGTGTATGTGTTGCAGTAAATCTTTCTGGTGGTATGATACTAGGTGTAATGATAGCACCTGTTCTTGTTGCTAGTATAGCTGTTGGGCTGGCCATGTATTTTTTGAGTCAAGACTATGAACAGGCTAAAGCGATAGAAAAAACTATTAGCACTGTTAGCTCTGAAATATCCGTTGGTGATGCAACTGCCGCAAATGATAAAGAAGGGCCACAACCTACATATAGCTGACCCAAGTATACCGCGATTCATTCTACAACTGTACGAACATTGTCTAGCAGGAGGGTGTCATCCCAGCGCCCCATAAGTGTTGAAAGTGCAATCACACAAGGTGATTAATGGTATGTAAATCTCCTCTTGATATCAACCTTCGTTGTTGGGAAAGCAGATAAACCACGTCGAAAATTCGCTTAAACCTTCTAACCACAGGCAAAAAGGCGCTTTTTTAATTTATTTTATTACCATTGAAATTTATGCCGTTAACCACCTTATATAATGCCACTTATAGCACTTTCAACACTTATGCCCAGCGCCCCTATGATGTCATCCCAGTGCTTGACACTGGGATCCAGAAAAGTTTGCTTGTTCACAAGCAAACTAGCATGGAAAGTAGCTGATCTTACACTAAATGAATGTTTTTGATGAGGTTGCATAGAAGCTGGATTCCAGTGTCAAGCACTGGAATGACACCATTTGCTGTGCAATTTACCTTCAAAAATGAATGTTCGTACAGCTATGGATTCATTCGCGGTATAGATTCCGCTAACTAGTAGCGGAATGACGGTTTTTCAAATTGTCGGTAAATCTAAGTCAGCTTAGCTATAGAAAAAGCTATAGTATTTTTCAAACTAAATAATAAACCTTGTAATTAGGATACTCTGGATTCCAGCGTCACGCGCTGGAATGACAACTGATACTCCTACTCTTTATGTCATCCAAGTAGCTAACACCGTGATCCAGGAAATTTAATTGTTTTAAATTTTCCCCTCTATACACCTATTTAAAATTTATGTTATTCACATGTGCAATATAATCTATAATAACATTGAATTTATTACCAATACAATATATTAAAAAATATTATGAGCTTTGTGAAAGAAAGAAACACTCCTGTGATGGAGCAATATTTGAACCTGAAAGCTCAATACAAGGATCATCTGCTATTTTATAGGCTAGGAGATTTTTATGAGTTGTTTTTCGATGATGCTATTAAAGCTGCGAAATTGCTGAATATAGTGCTCACTAAGAGAGGTAATTCGTGTGGGCAAGAAATACCAATGTGTGGAGTGCCAGCACACAGTAGCGAATCTTACCTACACAAGCTAATAGATTTAGGATTCAAAGTAGCAATCTGTGACCAATTAGAAACTGCTGATGAAGCAAAAAAGAGGGGCTATAAATCCATAGTAAAACGTGATGTAGTGCGAGTTGTAACTCCAGGTACAATTATAGAAGATTCACTATTAGAGGATAAAAGCAATAATTATCTCGCGTCCATAGTTGAACAAAATGACGAATATGCTATTAGTTGGCTTGAATTATCAACGGGAAAATTTTTTCACACTTTAACGAGTTTGAAAGCTCTAGATAGTGATTTGTTGCGTATATCACCAAGAGAATTATTAATTTCTGAAAAATTCACTGAGGACGAAAAAATTAGATCGGTTTTAAAAAATTATAAAATATCAATTACGCAACACGCACAGAGCTTTTTTGAGTATAGTAAATCTCACAGAACATTATGCGAGTTTTATAAAATCAGGGAACTTGGGAGTATAGGAAATTTCAGCAAAGTAGAAATCATGGCGTGTGGTGCACTACTTGAATATGTCAGAGTAACACAAAGGGGCTCTATTCCAAGGCTTGAATTCCCAAAAACCTATAAGCAACAAAATTTCATGCTTATTGATGCTTCAGCAAGGAGAAATCTTGAGTTGTTTTCAACTCAATTTGGTGAAAAGAAAGGTTCACTAATTTCAGTTATTGATCACACAGTTACAGCCTCTGGTGGACGCCTGTTAAAACAAATGCTTGCTTCACCACTTGCTTGCTCCAAGGCAATCAATTTGAGGCTCAGCACCGCTCAATTTTTTGTAAATAATCATGAGCCACGCAGAAAAATACGAGAAATATTATCTAACATTCCAGATATTGAGAGGTCTTTATCGCGCTTAATACTAGGGCGTGGTTCACCAAAGGATATGAACCTATTAAAAATAGGCCTCGGAAAAACTTTAGAGTTGTCTGAGTTTCTGTCTACCTTGCATAATTATTGTTTAAGTGAAAAACCAGCAATTAACTCTCAGATGTCATTCCAGTGCTTGACCAGAGAAAAGGAACCAGTGTCTACTACTCAGGTGATAAGTAGTGACGAGAGTGAACTAAACACAATACATAAAAGCCTTGGCAATCATAAAGATCTATTTGAACTGCTAAATAGTGCTATACTTGATAATAACCTCAGTTCCATGAAAGAAGGAGGGTTTATTCACTCAAAATACAACTCAGAATTATCTGAGTTATCCTACATATTAAATAACAGTAACAAGTTGATAACCAAACTCCGTGAATCTTATCGCAACCTAACTGGCATTGCCGCACTCAAAATATTACACAACAACATACTCGGTTATTACGTTGAAGTGTCGGCAAATCACAAAATAACTTTGGATATATTTATTCATAGGCAAAGCTTAGCAAATAGCATGCGCTACACTACTAATGAATTGAAAGAACTAGAAAATAAAATTCTTACGGCACGTGATGCTGCAATCGGCTTAGAAATGAAAATTTTTAGTGAACTGTGTAGTGAAGTCGCTAAAGAATCTGAAAAAATTGCTCTTGCTGCAAATGCTTTGGCAAAACTTGATATTAGAACCGCGTTTGCAGAGCTTGCAGTGCAAAATAATTACGTAAAACCCATTATTGATGACAGCAAAGAGTTCAATATCTGTAGCGGAAGACATCCAGTGGTTGAAATTAACGATAAATTCATTGCAAATAGCATCAATTTAGCTGGTATACATCTAATTACTGGTCCTAATATGGCTGGAAAAAGCACTTTCTTGAGGCAAAACGCTCTCATTGCAGTTTTAGCTCACATGGGGTCATTTGTGCCAGCAGAGAGTGCGCATATTGGAGTGATTGACAAGATATTCAGCAGGGTTGGTGCAACAGATAATATAACAGCTGGTTATTCTACCTTCATGGTAGAGATGATCGAAACAGCAACGATAGTAAATCAGGCAACGGACCGTTCCTTGGTGATACTTGATGAAATTGGTAGGGGCACAGGGGTGTATGATGGATTATCTATTGCACAGGCGGTGATTGAACATATTCACAATGTAAATAAGTGCCGCGCCATTTTTGCAACTCATTATCATGAATTAACTAAAGTAAGCAAATACTTGAAGAACGTGAAATGTTTTTGTGTAAAAATAAGAGAGTGGAACGGAGAGGTTATCTTTCTACATGAAGTAATTGAAGGCATTGCAGATGAGTCATATGGAATACATGTGGCAAAACTTGCTGGTTTTCCTGATTCTGTTTTAAATAGAGCAAGTGAGGTGTTTGAGGAGCTAAAGGCTTGAGAGGAAATTCTTACATAACTATTGTTTAAGTGAAGAGTTGCCCACACAGTCCACCATATGTGTCAAATTAAGCTCAAAATTGTAAGCTTAAAATATGGTTGAATAATTGTGTGTATAATTATTAATCTTTTCTCAGTATTTTTACTATGGCTCTTTCTAAATTTCTTGATCCCAAGAATGATGGTGTGCTGCAGTAACAAACAAAGTAATGTTTGTGAGAAGCTTTATTGAAGATGAAGGAAGGTCCTTCGAAATCGGTTTTCAGGAGCAGCCACCTTAAGTGGCTCTATTTAAGAGATAGGGTCATAAGCGTTAAGGAAAAATCAGCATATAAGCTGGAAGGTGTGGATCAGAAAGACGAACGTGAGTGAACCACTGATGAACGTGTCGAAAAGGGAAGTGAACATCGAAAGGGGGAGTGAGTCGTTAGGAACCAGTCGATTTGATGCAAAGCGAGATAAGCAAGAGGCTAATCCTCAAGTTTTAGAGTAGCGATACAAATCACTGGGGCGGATTAACTCGTAGTAGTGAAGAAGTGGTTGTAATGACCATGGAGCGAAGGGGTTAAGCTAGTCGACTTTAGTAAATCATTCAACTTGTAGGAGGATGAAAGTGATTGAACGAACAAAGCCTTTTGACATACCAAAATCTCTAGTGTTTTTGGCTTATAAAAGAGTTAAAGAAAACAGAGGAGGAGCAGGTATTGATGATCTAACAATTGAAAAGTTTGATCAAGACTTAAGCAAGAACCTTTACAAGCTATGGAATAGGCTATCATCTGGTAGTTATTTTCCACCCGCAGTGAAGGCTTGTGATATAACTAAGACAGATGGAGGGACAAGGACACTTGGAATACCAACTGTCTCCGATCGTATAGCACAGGAAGTTGTAAGAAGTGTTTTAGAACCAGAGCTTGAGAAGGTATTTGATGAAGATTCATATGGTTATAGGCCAAATAAATCGGCATTAGATGCCATAGGACAAACCAGGAAGCGATGCTTCGACCAAAATTGGTTAATAGAGTTTGATATCAAGGGAATGTTTGATAACATAGACCACAATCTACTGATGAAAGCAGTCAGAAAACACACTGCAAACAAATGGGTTCTCTTATACATACAAAGATGGCTAGATGCAGATATACAGCTTGAAGATGGAACAAAGATAAAGCGTCTCAGCGGAGTACCGCAGGGAGGTGTAGTGAGTCCTATCTTAAGCAACCTATTTATGCACTATAGTTTTGATGTATGGATGAGGAGAGAATATCCAAGTATAAAGTGGGCAAGATATGCTGATGATGGTGTTATACATTGTGTAAGCAAGAACCAAGCACAACTAATTTTGAGTCAACTTGAACAGAGACTGAAGATTTGTAAATTGGAAATAAAACATACAAAGACCAAAATTATCTATTGTCAAGATGGAAAGCGGAAGGAGAATCATGAGAATGTATCATTCACATTCCTTGGGTACGAATTTCGAAAAAGACTTGTACGAAATAGAAAAGATGGTAGTTTATTTGTAAGTTTTACTCCGACTGTAAGTAAAGAAAGTTTGAAAAAGATGAGAAAAGAAATTAGAGGCTGGAAATTTGCTAGAAGAACAAACTTGGAAATAGAAGATATATCACGAATATGTAATCCAATTCTAAGGGGTTGGTTTAACTATTACGGGAAGTATCACATAACTGCGCTAGAGGACATAATAAGAATGTTTAATAGAAAACTCAGGAAGTGGTTTCAGACAAAGTATAAGAAGCTGAGTGGGCATAAAACCAAAGCAGCTAAGTTACTAGAAAGAATCGCAAAGAGTAGACCAAATCTTTTTGTACACTGGAAATTAAGTATAGGACTAGGGCAATGATTAGTGGGAGCTTTATGAGATGCGAGTGTGCGCCGTGGTACGCATTAAGAAATACTTAGCGGAGCTAAGCGGGGTTCAGAATAAATGGCCTCGAGGTGAACAACTAACTTTAACCCGAAAGGGAAGGAGGACAAGAGCATGTATGTAAAGCGAGAGTTATCTGAAGATGTATAAGATAACGGCTTGCAACACCTGATCAATATGGTTAAAGCTAAACTGCTTGAATTCTAATCTTCAGGGGTGGGACTTCACATCCATGGGTATCGCATTTAAAACCCCATGTCTACGGTAAGCACAGATTAAACTTTCGTTTGTGTGACATTCTGGCTGTAGAACGATAAGTAGTGAACTTATTTAAGAGGATGAATGGAAAACCTAAGTTGATCTAGAACAGTTCTTAGTGACGGAACATGGGATGACCTAAGGAACGCGAGTTCTATGGTTACGGAGTCATCGTAGTAGTCGTGAAAGTAACGAATCACCGGGGAGTGTGGGAAAGCCACATACAGGGCAAAGGGTGACAGATAATTGAATGTTGAAATTGGGAGGTACGCAAGATGCGGAAAGCTGAAACAATACTTAACATTATACGTGAACGTGGACAAAGAAATTTGCCGGTTAAAAACGTATATCGCCTACTTTATCAGAGTGATCTTTACCTTCGAGCGTATGGCAAACTTTGTCGTAATAAAGGTGCTATGACAGAAGGTGTGACAACTGAAACAGTTGATGGTATGTCTTTGGAGAAAATCGATAAAATCATAGAGGATTTACGCTATGAGCGATATCGGTGGACACCAGTAAAACGTATCTATATTTTAAAGAAGAGTGGTAAACGCAGGCCGTTAGGGTTGCCAACATGGTCAAATAAGTTACTTCAAGAAGTAATCCGATTAATATTGGAAGCCTACTATGAGCCTAAATTTAGTGAATGTTCACATGGATTTCGACCAAAGCGTGGATGCCACACTGCATTAAGAGCAGTAATGCAAAAAGGCAGAGGTACAAAATGGTTTATAGAGGGAGATCTCAGTGCATGTTATGACTCAATTGATCATACTATGTTGTTGAAAATACTGAGTGAAAGCTTCCAAGATAACCGTTTTATTCAGCTAATCAATCGACTGCTAAAAGCAGGATATATGGAAAATTGGAAGTACAATAAGAGTCATAGTGGGGTACCACAAGGTTCTATTATTGGTCCAATTCTGAGTAACATATTACTCGATCGGTTAGATAAACATGTGGAGCATATACTAATACCAGCAAATAACCGAGGTAAGCGAAGAAGGACAAATCCAAAATATTTAAGGTTAACCATGCAAGTATCGATGATGAGAAAACAAGGGAACTGGGATCAAGCAAAACAACTGCGTCAATTAGTGCAGGGTATGCCATCTAAGGATTCTTGCGATCTAAATTATCGACGTCTTTGGTATGTTAGGTATGCTGATGATTTTCTGGTAGGGTTTGCAGGACCAAAGAATGAAGCTGAACAAATTAAGAATGAGATTGCTGGGTTTCTCAATGAGGAGCTCAAACTTATGCTTAATGAAGATAAAACGTTTATTACACATGCGTGTGATAGCAAAGCCAATTTTTTGGGTTATGAAATACATGTTTTGCATGCAGATGACAAACATGATCATCGGACACAACGATGTATTAACGGTAGTATTGGGTTACGTGTACCACATCATATAAAGCAGAAAAAGTGTTCTGAATATATGCGTTGTGGTAAACCGATACATTTACCTCAACGTACAATTGATACAGCTTACAGTATTGTTGCTCAGTATCAAACTGAATATCGAGGAATTGTACAATACTATAAAATGGCCTACAACCTTCACACACTAAGTTATCTGAAATATGTGATGGAAGTATCATTAGTAAAGACTTTAGCATCTAAATACAAAACAACTTGCAGGAAAATTTATAGAAAATTTGGTGCGACGATTGAAAACGATGAAGGTGAAAAACGAAAAGTCATCCAAATCAGAGTAGATCGTTTACCATCAAAGATACCATTAATTACACACTTTGGTGCTGTGTCGCTAAAATGGAATAAATGGGTAAGCATAAGTGATAACCTTATACCAATATGGAATAAGCGTAGTGAAATAGAGCAAAGACTATTGGCACAAACTTGTGAATTATGTAAATCACAAGAGCAGATTGAAGTACATCACGTACGTAAACTTGCTGATTTGCTAGGTAAACGTAATACTGAACTACCGGAATGGAAAAAGAGAATGATTGAACGACAGAGGAAAACTCTTGTTGTTTGTCATGAATGCCATAAGAAAATCCAATATGGAAAATATGATGGTGACTCCTTAAAACGTTAGATTATTGGAGAGCCACGTGATACGGAAACGATCATGCGTGGTTCGGAGAGGGGTTGTTGGAAAAGTACTTAACAAGTAACTCGCTGGCTGCCCACTCTACCTCACGTAGGGTTCTGCGAGGGGCCAGGAAGGAAGTTTTCCTGGTCTACTCTCCTTGCGTTCCGGCGTATCTTTGGCACTGAAAAAAATAAAGACATCCTCATTCACTTTCTCAATGATATTTTGGGGTTCACTGGCAAAGATGAAATAAAAGAAATAGAATTCCTCAGCACTATTCAAGATGCTGAAATTGCCTCTAAAAAACAAAGTATCGTTGATGTACTCTGCAGGGATGAAAATGGGGTGCAAGTAATAGTCGAAATGGTGCGACCTGAAAGTCTTCGGTCATATTGTTTAAAAGGAGAGGAATTCATTCAGAAAGAAACTGAAAGGATTTTAAAACTTATTGAACCAGATGTTTTGCCATCTGAGTCTACGCATCAGTGCGAATCGGGCAACCGATTGGTGCCGAGCGATGCGGACAATGAACCTCCTCTTGAAAAAGAAGATGCTAAATCGTGAGAATAGCATAAACTACAAGCATCATGTGGTTGGAGGGCTAGGCTAAGTGGTATGGTGAACGTAAGTAAAGCTTCATAAGTATCGTAAAGATTAAAGAGCTAAAGATGCTGATAAGCTCTGACCAAAAGGTAATGTGGATAAGTTGCATTCTTCATTTCTGGATGTACGCAAATCACCGGTATAGAGAAGCCACCTAACCCACTGTTGTATGACAGAAGGAACAGGGTAAGCCTGTATTTTCGCCTATATGGCAAGCAAACCGCAAGGAATGCTGATGGTAGTGTAGGTAAAGGAAAATGGAGAAAGCGAATGCCGTTTTGTAATGAAATGGATAGAATTTGTAACATTAATTCGTGTGAAAACGAGCAGACTTCAAACCCCAGTTGCGGATTAGCCAACGAAGTAAAGCTTAGAAATGCAGCGGCTGCATGGAATATGAAACAAGCGTAGAAAAAATGTGTACCAAAAAATTTATCGGTGATCTGTGGCGAGTATGCTCAATCTCAAATTTGTTTTTCAGAGAGCCAAAAACTGTCTCAATAATCGATCTTTTTCTTAACAAAATCTTCTCATTTAGCTCCATTAATGAGTTTTTCATACCCTTTTTTATACTGGTTACAAGCTTTAACCCTCTATCGAATAATTCGTGAAAAAGATCTTTTTTGATATATCCTTTATCTCCAAACAATAATCCAGTCAATTTCTGAGTTAAATTTGGCACAGGTATCAACGTTGCCTTTTGTCACCGTAACCCCTTGAATTTTGCCAGTTTCGTTGATTACTAGATGTACCGAAAAACCACCCATAGGTAGTCTTTCCAATCTTTGCCAACCCTTTGAAAACTTTGTTTCTCGAGGTCCTTTTTGGATGGCAAACAGCGATAGATGTTGCATCTATGTACGAAATCCCTGTCACTTTTGACTGTTCGCAAAACCATTGCATTAAGAGCGCTAAATACCATAAAACCCGCGATTTTAGCCTAATAAACCTACTATAGGATGGCAATTTTGGAAACGCTGTTTCGTATAATAATTTCAAATAATGCACATAGAAAATTTTAAAATTGTCGCACTTGATATAGCAATATTATGGTAAAAATCTCTGAATGCGTAATCTCTGGCGTCCTGGTTGGTTTTTTGCCACTTGGTAGAAGTTTTTCTGCAAAATTTTTGTCAACTGAATTGCAAAAATCGTCGATCAGGCAAAATAATTCTGTTATATTTTTATTCATGGGTAACCTCTCTATTTTGTGAATAATTTACGGAGGTTACCCTATTTTCCTGGCTTTTTCACTGCTTTCTAATTCGCAACTGGGGTTTGTAAGGTGATCTACTGAAATTTTACTTTATAAAACAGTGTTTTAACTATGCAATTAATACATTATCAACACAACTGATTCATAAAAGCAAATATTATAACCACGAAGAGAGGAAATGTTATGTTTAGTGCAATAAGAAAGATCTTGAGAAAAAAAACGACTTATCAGGTAAATGATTCGAAATTGAAAGAGAAAGATGAAAAAAGTATTTTAAAATTAGCATCAAAAATAAAAGGCAAAAAAAGTAGCATTGCTGAAGAACTAGAAAAAATATCTGAAGAGAAAAAACAAAGGATTCTTACTACGGAAGTAAGCAAACATCGGGGCAAAGAATCAACTGTTACACCACTTGCTTATGCTATACTACGTAAAGATAGTATAGCTGTTGAGAAAATGTTAAGAGTAGCTAAAGAAACCGATACTCTGAAAGACATTCTTGACGCAACAACAATTATAAAATGTCCAGATGGTCAGGAAGAAATTTACACACCACTTACTTATACCATATTATGTAAAAATAGCAAAGCTATTGAAGAAATTTTAGAAGTCTCTAAGGAGAACGGTATTCTGAAAGATATTCTTGACGCAACAACAACTATAAAATATCTAGATGGTCAGGAAGAAACTTGCACACCACTTACTTATGCCATATTATATAAAAATAGCAAAGCTATTGAAGAAATTTTAAAAGTCTCTAAAGAAAACGATATTCTGAAAGATATTCTTGACGCAACAACAACTATAAAATATCCAGATAGTCAGGAAGTGACTTACACACTACTTGCTTATGCTATACTACGTGAAAATAGTATAGCTATTGAAGAATTTTTAAAAATCTCTAAAGAAAACGATATTCTGAAAGATATTCTTGACGCAACAACAACTATAAAATATCCAAATGGTCGGAGAGCAGCTGTTACACCACTTGCTTATGCTATATTTTGTGAGAATAGTCAAGCTGTGAAGGATATTTTGCAACAAGCCGAATTGAGCAACCTTTTAAAAGGTGTTCTTAGTGCAAAAATAATTAGTGATGATTCATTAATTTACACACCACTTACTTATGCCATATTATGTAAAAATAGCAAAGCTATTGAAGAAATTTTAAAAGTCTCTAAAGAAAACAATATTCTGAAAGATATTCTTGACGCAACAACAACTATAAAATGTCCAGATGGTCAGGAAAAACCTTGCACACCACTTACTTATGCCATATTATGTAAAAATAGCAAAGCTATTGAAGAAATTTTAAAATCCTCTAAAGAAAACGATATTCTGAAAGATATTCTTGACGCAACAACAACTATAAAATATCCAGATAGCCAGAAAGTGACTTACACACTACTTGCTTATGCTATACTACGTGGAAATAGTATAGCTATTGAAGAAATTTTAAAAGTCTCTAAAGAAAACAATATTCTGAAAGATATTCTTGACGCAACAACAACTATAAAATATCCAAATGGTCGGAGAGTAACTGTTACACCACTTGCTTATGCTATACTACGTAAAGATAGTATAGCTGTTGAGAAAATGTTAAGAGTAGCTAAAGAAAACGGTATTCTGAAAGACATTCTTGACGCAACAACAACTATAAAATATCCAGATGGTCAGGAAAAACCTTGCACACCACTTACTTATGCCATATTATATAAAAATAGCAAGGCTATTGAAGAAATTTTAAAAGTCTCTAAAGAAAACGGTATTCTGAAAGATATTCTTGACGCAACAACAACTATAAAATATCCAAATGGTCGGAGAGCAGCTGTTACACCACTTGCTTATGCTATATTTTGCGAGAATAGTCAAGCTGCAAAGGATATTTTGCAACAAGCCGAATTGAGCAACCTTTTAAAGAGTGTTCTTAGTGTAAAAATAATTAATGATGATTCATTAATTTACACACCACTTACTTATGCTATACTACGTAAAGATAATATAGTTGTTAAGAAAATATTAAGAGTAGCTAAAGAAAACGATATTCTGGAAGACATTCGTAATGCAGCAATAACCATAAAATATCAAGATAGTGAAGAAAAAATCTGCACACCACTTACTTATACAATATCATGTCAAAGCAACGAAGTTGTCAATACAACAAGAGCTATAAATCAAGATGGTCAGGAAAAAACTCACATCCCATTTCCTACCCTTGATAAAAGAGAAACTGAATTAAAATTAAAAGAAAAAAGACAAAAAAGACAAAGTAAAAGAGATGAGGGATTAAATTTTAACAATGGTAGTAGTGACAAAAATGTTGAAATAAAAGTTAATGGGGATATCTTGTTGCAGCATAGTAGTGGAATTGAAAATGAAATAAATCATACTGCTGTACGTAATGATGTAGGGGGGGGTAAAGCCTCTAATAGAAAGTAGAGTAGATGTTAAAGCACAGAATATAGATGCAATAATTGTAACTTCTGTGACACTTGAGTTGATAGCTGGTAAAATAGCATGTGTACTGCCAAAACCCACCACTAAATTGGAAGAAGTAGCTATAACATATTTTCAAGGTTTTACACTATATTTGTGAAACTTAATTTATATGTGCTAAACAAGATGCTGATTAGTTTTATAGCTAACCCAAGAAAGGTTTCCCTACGTCATACCGCCGCGGCGCTAACACGTAGCAACTGTTCTTCCTCGTCATACCGTCACGGTATCTCTAGATCCCGCTAACAAGCAGCGGGATGACGAGCTTATCGTCATGCCACCACGAACCGTCATACCGTCACGGTATCTCTTAGCCGCTAACAAGCAGCGGGATGACGAGCTTATCATCATGCCGCCACGAACCGTCATACCGCCGCGGTATCTCTTAGCCGCTAACACGTAGCGGGATGACGGTTGTCGTTTAGCTATAAACATTAAGAAATTTACCAAACGAAAAAAAAGGCAAAAGAAACCCCGTTGGTGGTTGGCTATTTACTATGTACTAAAATATCGGCGTTTTTTTATTCTAAAACGCTTGATTAAGAGCGATTTAGCTGCTTTTAACTTGCAACTAACCTACACCGCAAGTGTTTAAGAAATTTACTAAGCAGGAAAAAAGGCAAAGAAACCCCGTAGTAGCTAGCATTCAAATTCTCCCTTGTCAATTTGACGTTTTTTGCTGTCTTAAACGCTTTGTAAGCGCGTTTCGGCTTATATAGGTAAAAACCCAGAAATTTTTAAAGACATGCGATGCACGTAGTGCGAAAAATTAAACATGAGACGCCAAATACCCTAAGTTTTTTGTCATTAACCTGCACAGATTGCGAAGATAAATAAATAGCTTCAGTCTCATGATAAGGGGGCTGGCGGAGTTTGTCAAGGAAGTTTTTCGTTTCATCCAATGCGCTGCCAAAAGCTATGCAAAAAGTCTAATGAGTTAACTCCCATATATCCTGAGTAGCTCTTGTGCATTAGCCTTTATTAGAGCTTTTATCATGGCTATTTTTATCGGCTTAACAAGCTACGTTTACAATGGTCAAACAATCAGTGTAGCTATTCTTGTTTTATCCGCGATAGTACTAGAACTTATTTTTACTGTCTACTTATTGTTTTCAAGGTCTGGAGAAGATCTATAATCACCATATAGATTTTCTCATTTTCAGTTATTATTATAATATGCGTTGGCGCTTTGCTGCTGGTTCTATACGTATTTCTTCCAACTTATCTAGTCTATCAAACTTTTCTAACATTGGGAGTTGAAGACTATTTGATGGCTGTTCTCCAGTCACCCAGGAGATCAATTCATCGCATGATTGATCCCCTAACTTTGAAAGTATACCATCCAAATCGACGACGCAATTGCCCGCAAGAGTAGATTTTGGAACGATGCCTCTGGGATTCAACCCATATTGATCAGTTGTCTCCTCTAACGGAGCAGAATTTGGAAGGAAATTTATTGAATTATTTAACGTTGAAGATTCATTATCTAAACTGTCTGTATTGGAGTTTTCGGTTCTTGGCTTGCTTGAACCCTCTTTATTGTTTAAGTAAAATTTCCTTGAGGTAGACCGAATTCTGGCCGATGCCTTGTCTAAATATGCACGATAGCCTTCTTTTTGCCGATAATTTAATTTATTAAATAGAGTTTTATATGAAGCACGTTGAAAACGATAGGTAGCTTTCAATGTACTGAACGCAAAATCTTGATTCTTTTCGAGTAGATCAAAAAATACCTCAACAGCTTGATCTTTTGCCACTACTATCAGTATAAGAGACATAGCGTAATTACGAAGCCCCAGTGTTGCTACGTCAAGGTAGCACTGTTTATGGTAGTTACTGAGGCTATTAAATGTCTCTCTAAATTTGTTTATTCGCCCGCGTCTCGCTGAATCGTTCAATTCTTGAATTACTTCACCGCTTATATCATTAGGACTATTATGCATTTCTTTACTACTATTATTAGTTAGTACATTAATACCATATTAGTATTTATCAAGAAATCAATAGAAATATTTAAAAAAAATAGATTAGTCTTAGCATTAAGTATTAGGGGGTTTGAAATCTCTGTGAAAAGAACTACAAGCAGAGTACGTGTATAAGCCTGTTTTGATTAAAAAACAATTGCAGAATTGTTTAATCAATTTTAACTCTCTCCGGCCAATCTTTCTGCTTCATTACGTGAAATTAATGCCTCAATAAATTCATCTAGTTCACCTTCTTTTATAATCTGCTCTAGCCGATGTGAAGTTAGATTAATTCTATGATCTGTTATTCTTGATTGTGGAAAGTTATATGTTCTTATGCGCTCGGAGCGATCCCCAGAGCCAATCTGACTTTTTCTCATTGTTGACCTTTCCATTTCTTTTTTTTGTCTTTCAATTTCGTATAGCCTTGCCCTCAATACTTTGAGCGCTTTAGCTTTATTTTTGTGCTGCGATTTTTCATCTTGCTGTATCACAACTATCCCTGTTGGCAAGTGGGTGACCCTTACTGCGCTGTCAGTTGTATTCACTGATTGCCCTCCAGGACCACTGGATCTATAAACATCTATTCGTAAGTCTTTTTCTTCTATTTTAAAGTCAACTTCTTCTACTTCAGGTAATATCGCAACAGTAGCGGCAGAGGTATGCAACCTTCCTGAGGATTCAGTTTCTGGCACTCTCTGTACTCTGTGCACCCCTGATTCAAATTTCAACCTTGCAAAAACTTCTGTTCCATTAATGAGTGCAGAAGCTTCCTTATAGCCACCTATACCTGTATTAGAAATGCTTATTGGCTCGAACTTCCAATTTCTTCTTTCTGCATATTTTTGATACATACGAAATAACATTGCTGCAAATAATGCTGCTTCTCCTCCTCCTGTACCTGCTCTGATTTCCAATATTGCATTTCTTGAGTCATCTTCATCTTTGGGCAATAATGCTAACTTTAGTTTTGCTTTTACTTTTGGCAATAATACCTTGTGCTTTTCGAAAAATTCTTCTTTTGCTAACTCTTTTATATCACCTTCGCTGTTTTCATCTTTCATTATTTCTTCTAAGTCTGAAATTTCCTCTTTCAGCGTGTTATATTCATCAATTATCTTGATTATTGGCCTGAGCTCAGAGTATTCCTTTGAAAGGGTAATGAATTCTTTTTGACTTAAATTGGTAGGATTTTCCAAATTCCTCTCTATATCATTAAATTTTTTCTTTAAGTCTTGTAAATTATTTTCCATATCCATATAGCACAGATCTAGCTAAGTAATATATACTGAAATAAAAAATTTCTTATATCAAGCAATAACACTATAATATACCTACTACCTTCTAGTTGAATATAATGGCAAAACAGATAACATCAAACTGCAATTTCATATTTGGAGCTTCGGACATAAAATCATTACCAGATGAATCAGCTCCAGAGATTGCGTTTGCTGGTAGATCAAATGTAGGAAAATCCAGTCTGATTAACTTACTGATAAACAGCAAAAAAGCTGCCAGAGTTTCCTCTAAACCTGGATGCACTAGACAAATAAATTTTTACTCTATGTACAATGATAAGTTCAGGCTTGTTGATCTACCAGGGTATGGTTATTCTCATGCAGGTAAGGAGGAAATTATACAATATTTAAACTTAATTGAGTATTATCTAATTCAAAGAAGAAATCTAAGAAGAGTGTTTGTGTTGATAGATAGCAAGGTAGGATTAAAAGAAATAGACAAAGACTTCATTTATTGGTTAATATATAATAATATTAACTTTAACGTTGTGCTAACAAAAATAGATAAAGTAAGTCAAAAAAGCTTAGGTGCTGTTATAGAAGATATTCAAAAATGGATTAATAATGAGAATGTGTCAATTCATCAAATAAGCATCCGTGTTAAGCATAAAATAACCAAGGTAAGAGATGAGTTTTTCAAGTTTACAAGATAAAAAAATGAAAAGTAGTGAATTTTTAAAGGGTGAGGTATCATTTGAACAAAAAGCAGAAATATTACTTGAAGTGTTATCTAACATACCTAGCTTTGTGGGCGAAACTTTTGTCATTAAATGCAGCGGAATAACGATCTCAGATGAAATACTATTCTATACTTTTGTGCATAATGTTGTCTTATTAAAGCAGCTTGGTATAAATCCGGTGATAGTTCATGACGGAGAATATGAAATTAACTCAGTGTTAAAAATGCTGGGTATGGACAGTAAGTTTGTGAATGGTATCAGACTTACAGACAAAGACACTATGAAAATCATTGAAATGGCACTGTGTGGTTCAGTTAATAAAAAAATTGTTCAGCATATAAATTCTGCTGGTGGTTCAGCTATTGGATTATGTGGAAAAGACGGCAACTTAATTAAAGCCGAAAAAATAACCGCTACGCTTAGAGAAGATAGATCAAATAATATCGAAAAGATATTAGACATGGGGTTCATCGGTAGACCCACTGAAATCAATCCTGATATATTATTTTTTATTGAAGAATCAGATTTTATACCAGTTATTGCACCAATTGGTCATGGAAAAGATGGGGAAACATATCATATTGATGCCGATAGTACTGCAAGCGCAATCGCAATTGCAGTTTCTGCATCTAAAATGATAATCTTGAGTGACACAGATGAAGAAATAGATAAAATTGGTGGCAGGAAGATATCTGTTAAAAATTTAAATGCATCGATTGATTGTGGCAAAATTCAAGGAGAAAAATTTATTGGAAGGCTCATGGCATATACTAAAGTGGTAGAGGAATGTGCTGGAGTTGTTCACATAGTTGATGGTAGAATACCTAACATTATGCTTGATTTATTTACTGAAAATAATTCGAGTATATCAATTGTGAGTGATTTATAACTACACGAATGTTGTCTACCAGGGATGCCAGTGCCTTGACTACTTGGATCCAGCTAAGTTGGTGAGCATAAAATAACGCCGTCATACCGTCACGGTATCTCTTAGCATAGATCCCGCTAACGCGTAGCGGGATACTTGACCTTTACAGGGATGACGGTTGTCGTTTAGCTATAAATATTTAAGAAATTTACCAAATGAAAAAAAAGGCAAAAGAAGCCCCATGGTTAACTAGTTATTTATATGTACTTCAAAATATTGGCGTTTTTTATTCTAAACGCTGCAATTTAGCTGCTTTTAAATGCGACTAACCTAAATTATAAACGTTAAGAAATTTACTAAGTGGAAAAAAAGGCAAAGAAAACCTAGGGTAGCTAGTATTCAAATTCTCCCTTGTCTATTTGACGTCTTTTACTGTCTTAAACGCTTTATAAGCGCGTTTCGGCTTGTATAGGTAGAAACCTAAAAGTTTTATAAAGACATGAGGTGCACATAGTGCAAAAAATTAAGCATGATTTACGCCAAATACATTAAGTTTTTTTGTCATTAATCCACTGCAGAGATTGCGAAGATAAATAAATAGCTTCAGTTTCATGATAAGGGGGCTGGCGAAATGTGTCAAGGAATTTTATGGCCTAGCGTCACACGCTGGAATGACATCATTTACATTTATCACTTTTGCAGATACAATTTACATGCTATAATTGAGTCTTCATAAGCTGGTAAATTGGAGTGCAAAGAAGTAAAATTAAAGTAGAAATAAAAAGATTATCACACGGAGAAGACTTGTCTCTTCCATGTTATGCAACTGTGCAGAGTGCTGGTATGGATCTTTATGCTGCATTGAATGACTCTGCTGTTTTAAATCCACTTGAAAGATTACTTGTTCCAACTGGAATTGTGATTGCAATACCAAACGGTTTTGAGGGGCAAATCCGCCCACGTTCTGGTCTTGCTGCAAAACATGGAATCACTGTCTTAAATTCTCCGGGCACTATAGACTCTGATTATCGAGGTGAGGTTAAAATTTGCCTAATTAATCTAAGTAATCAACCATACGAAATAAAAAGGGGAGATAGAATTGCACAAATCCTTATTTCTCCTGTATCTCAGGTAATTTGGGATGACAGAGAAGAGTTCTGCACAGAAGAAACCGGTCGCAATGCAGGGGGCTTTGGCTCAAGTGGTAGGTAACTTACGAAAAAGCTTGACTATGACAATTTTTTTATACACAATTTAAGCATATTAATATTTTATTAAACGAGGTCGTTTATGCTAACTTTCAAAAATCACTGTCGTCAATTCCACAAAACAAATACTGCACTTGTTGCACTTACTTCTTTGTATGTCATAGGCGCAGCAGTAGCACTTTCAGCACCATATTGGGTGTCTTCAACTTCCATGCTAGCTCCACTTGCAGCTTTTGCAGCTACACCACTTGGAATCGGTATATTAGCAATTGTTGCTATTGCACTGGTTAGTTCAGCAATATACGCTATCCTAAAAAATAACGAAATATCTGAGTTGAAAGCTCCGAAGATTGTTGTTAATAACGATAGAAAAAACAGTAAAGAAACAGCATTGCTAGTAACAGAAGACATATTGATGGAAATGGCAAGGAATAACCAAGTTAAAGATGAAGAAGGTAAGGTGGAAAAGAATAAATATTATATAGACTTCAGCTTAGAAGGCAAGAACTACCGTATTATTGTTAGTATTAGTCAGTTTATCAATCGGCTAGGCAATACTTTACTCTTCAAGATAGATTCACTAGAAGTGAAAAACAAAGAAGGTAAGTTCGAGACAGTAGATGAAACAGAGTGGAATAAAACATTAGGTTTAGACAAAAAGGGTGCTGAAGAGGTTAACACTTATTTAGGCTCACCTATTGTTAAACAAGTTGCTTCTGAAGAAAAAGCAAAAAGCTAGACAGCTAAAAGAGGTAGATCAAGTCTGCCTCTTTATTTTTTTAGTGTCAGTTACTCAAATTCACTATGGGAATTGCCTTAACTTTTATATAGTTGTGAGAAGCTGCTAAGGATTTTTATTTAATTTAACTGCATCTTTTGCCTTATCCAATAACCCATTAATAAAACCAATTTCGCTTGGTTTATCAAGTAAATCAGATGCAATGTTAGTGTATTCATTAATAACAACTGGAACTGGCGTATCACAATTAGCTAACTCACATATTGCAACACGCAAAATAGATAAGCTTATAAGATTTAACCGTGAGAGGGACCAGCTTGGGTGTAAGTAAGACTCTATTATTTTATCATATTCTTCACTGCTTTTTATAACCTTATATAACAAGTTTTCTAAGAACTGATGTTCAAATTCTTCACATTCAAATATATCTTTCAACTTACTTATGTAGTCCTTAAGCTCACAATTTTCCAATTTAAAAGTGCTTTTGTTGTAACCTACGAAAATATTTGAATAAGCAATTTGTACAGCAAGAAACCTTGCCGTACTTCTTTTTATACGCCACTTTTTATCTACCGGTTTTTCCTCCATTACTTTAATTTGTTGTATAAATCTATCATATGCAAAACAGTTGAGGCTGCATGGCCACCAAAGTTTTTTTTGTTTTTGTCAGCTCTAACTAGTGCTTTATCTTTGCTGTCAGCGGTAATTACGCCCATACCAAGGGGCATTACATAATGCATAATAACTTCATTTAAGCCTTCGATTACTCCTTTACAAACATATTGATAATGATCAGTTTCACCGCGAATCACGCACCCAAGAGCTAAATAACCATCATAATTAGCATTCTTGTTTTTGACCGCAAAAAGAATTGTAGCTGGTATCTCAAATGCACCAGGGACTTCAATTATCTCATAATCAACATTATTTCCTTTGAATTTATCAATTGCCCCCTCAAGCAAAAGGTTCGCTATTTCAGCATAATAAATTGAATTAACTATTAGTATTTTCGACATTCACTACCACTTTTTTCGTTAAAAACAACTTTATTAATGATTGTTGAATTGAAGTTGTAATATTATTAAATATCCAATATATTACCAAGCCGGCAGGAAAAGAAGAAAAAATAAAGACAGAAATGTAAGGTAAAAACTTCATAGCATTTACTTGAATGTCATCTTTGCTGGTTTCACTTAGCTTCTGCTGAATTATCACAGTAATACCAAAAATTATAGGCAAAATTCCTATAGAAATAGGGAAATTGTAATTAAACAACCCAAATAATGTAAAGATGTTCGTTGGGTCAGGAGCTGAAAGATCCTTAATCCATAGATAAAAAGGGGCGTGTCTCATCTCTATAGTAACAAATAATACTTTATATAAAGCAAGAAATACCGGCATTTGTATTAGCGTAGGAAAAATGCTTGATATTGTATTTACATTATTTTTCTTGTATAACGCCATTCTTTCCTTATTCTGCTTTAAACTATCATTTTTATACAACTCTTTTATACGAGCTACTTCAGGCTGCAGGCTTTTCATCTTAAGTGTCAAAATATGTGATCTAGTAGATAAGGGAAGCATCAAAAGTTTGATTGCTAAAGTCAGCAATAATATTGCTAAGCCAAAATTTTTTAAAACGAAGTTAAAATATTCAAGCAGTAAAAACACTGGCTTGGTTATAAAATAAAGAACACCAAAATCTACAGCTTTATCAAATAAAGGTATATTGAGAGTATCCTTGTAAGAATCCAGTAAATTCAACTTTTTTGCTCCAGCAAAAAAATAATTCACATTAGAAACGCTTGCACCAGGAAGTATGCTCTTGTAAGGTTTGACAAAATCTACTTGGAATTTATCAGTATTATTAACGTTCGTGTGTTTAATGCTTACATTTATTTTATCGGATTTCTCAGGTATGATAGCTGTAAACCAATATTTATCAGCAAAACCAAACCAATTTTTTTCACTCGTGCTTGCTTTTATTAAATGTTTCTTAGAGACATCCTTATATGTCCACTCCTCTAGTTTATTATCAAATGCACCCAGTACTCCTTCATGGGACATCCAATAAGATTCGTTGATATTGTCACGTTTACGGTTAATTTTACCATAAGGAACCAAAACTACATTATCTTTTGTGTTATTTTCAACAATCTGCTCAATTTTAAACATGTAGTTATCGTCAAGGCTAATTTTCATTTTAAACACAATGCCATTCTCATTGTCCCAAAATAAATTAACTACTTTTTGATTAGTCAGTTCAGCCCCATCAGCTTGCCAGACTGTCTTAGAATCTGGAACTTTAATCTTTTTATTCGGATCGAGCCACCCAAATTCTGCGAAATATACATCTTTTGATTCTGCAGGTGACAGTAACACCACTTGTGGAGAAGAAGAATTCGGTTCTAAGTGGTAATTAGTTAAAATTAAGTCATCAAACCTTGCACCTTTCAGAGAAATTGATCCTTTAATCATGTTATTGGTTAAACTAACCCTCTGTTCTCGAGTAGAATTAATAATTTCAGAACGATTTTGGTATATTATAGGAGCAAGGTCGTTAAAAGATTCGATATGTTCAATATTTTCAATCAATGGCTGGTTTTGGTTTGTACTAAAAAAATTATCATAAATAATACGCCAAGATACCATGATCAACATGGAAAGGATAGCTGCTAAAATTAAACTTTTTGCTTCTGACATGAAATTAAATCAAACATATCTTCTTAAAGTGTATATTAAATATTGTACTAAAACAATGAAATTTACTTATTTTTAATAATAACTTTTAACGCTAATCTTTAAAATTTATTTTAATAGCTTCGAATTTTAATAATATGAACGCGGTAAAAAATCTAGTTATTTGGTTACTAATAATAGCCGCTACTGCAATGCTTATTGATTCACAAAGGGACAAATTAAGCGACAGATTTCTCAGTACTTTTTTACCATATAAAGGAAGAATTCAAAATAGTGGTCAGAATAGTGGAAGTATCGAATTTACGAAGTCATATGATGGACACTTTTATATTCAGGCTCAAGTCAATGATCGCAATATAACGTTTTTGCTTGATACCGGAGCAACCGATATTGTTCTATCACAAAAAGACGCATTACATGTTGGTATTAACTTACAAAATGTTCAGGATTTTAAAATATATGAAACTGCGAAAGGTCAAATAAAAGCTGGAGTGGTTCAAATACCTCAAGTTAAAATAGGAAACTTTTTGATTAATGATGTACAGGCAAGCGTTAACACTCATTCTATGTCTCATTCACTACTTGGAATGAGCTTTTTAAGGTATTTTCATTTCACTATAAGAGATAATAAGTTGATATTATACCGCGACTAAACACTTCTACAATCTACTTATCAAAGCTCTGTAGGTTAATATAGGAGCAGAAATAAATATTGCAGAACAAGTGCCAATCAAAATACCAAAAAAAATGATCAAGCTGAAGTCTCTCACTGCATCTGTGCAGATTAATGCCAAAGGAAGAGCAGCAAGAAGGGTTGTACCCGAGGTTAATATAGTGCGAAATAATGTAGCGTTGATACTTGCATCTACTATCTCACTCATCCGCCCACTTTTACCACTCTTGCAATACTCTCGAATCCGATCGTATATAATTACTGAGTTATTGATTGAATAACCAATGATAGTGAGGAGAGCTGCAACTGATGAAATATTAAACTCAATGCCAGTTAGGCTAATAAAACCAACAGTTAAAATCACGTCATGAATCAGTGCTGTTATTCCACTGAATCCACATTGCCAATTAAATCTAAACCAAACGTAAAAAAATATTCCAACAATCGCGATCAACATGGATAACATTCCTTCAAATATTTGTGTTGAGCTTATTTGTGGGCCAACATAGTCTATTTTACGATAGCTTATTGAGCTCCCCAGCTTTTCTTCTAGTATGCTTTTTATCTTTTTGATTTTATCTTCATCTCCTTCATCTTTAAAACGCATGACTAAATTATCACCTGCTTTTGAACTCTGCACTGTAAAACCATTTCCTTTTAATGCATCGAGAATAGAGTGATTCTCATCTGAAGATTTTATCTCTATCAAAATTCCGCCTGCAAAGTCTATGCCTAAGTTCACTCCACGCAGCACAACAATGAGCATTGAAAAGATGATAAGAATAATGCTAATTAATGCAGTCAAATCCCTATATTTACTAAACTTGATATTGAGGTTATCTGGAATGAGTCTAAGTGCCATGCTATTTACTTAAAGTAATCACTTGAATTTTATATACTTTTCAAAAAATTCACTAGTTTATTCTGTGGTTGTTTGACTATGTAAATTTTTCTGTCAGTTGATTCTTGTCTGTCAATTAAGTTCTATCTAGTGCAAACTTTGCAATTTTGAAGTACATTACAAGAGCAAAATACCGCCAATTTGGCCCATCTATTTTATCTCTGCAAGCTTATCCCCCCCTTGCTATGTTAGCAACGCAACCTAAGCTAGGTTCCTTCATAGCAGTGTTAGGTACACTGCCATACCTTTCAAAACTTTCATGCTCTATAGCTTCCTCAACACTTTTTCCCCCAAAAAGACAGTTTTCCCCTAAACTTTTTCCCTTATTTTTTAACTTGTTAAGCCTTGCTCTATTTTCCTCATCAATCTCTACTTTTATTTTATTGCTGCCTTTCTCACTAGGACTTAGATAAATACTTATCTCTCCTACCTCAGTGGTAAAAGACATTTCAATACCACCTTTTGAGACATCCATGTAATTTCTTTTTCCCCCTATTTCTTCTACATTTTCAACTCTTACTATACTTTCTCCAATTTTGAGTATGCCAACTCTTAAATTTAAGCCTTTGGCTTTTTCATTGTTTAGGATTTCTGCAACTTCAACAATACTATCTTGCGAGTATTCTATACAAAAATATCCATTATCCTTGTCTACTCCTAATACATTTTGAGTCTGCTTGCTTTTGTTTACAATACTTTCATATGCTAAATTATTAAGTCCTAAAATATTTTTATTCCTTTGACTTAAAATCTCTTTTTCTCTGTAAATACAATTTACATAATCATCGTACCTCTCTTTAGTAAATTTATTTAAAGTTGCACCCTCCGATATTACTTGTAATATCTTTTTCTCCTCTAGAAGTCTAGAATTCTCAGTAGAATCGACCCAATATAGTTCTTGTGTTGTATTAATTATACGGTCTACAAAGGACTCGCCATCTTTATATGGAAAAGTGAACATAATTCCTTGTTCCAGTGCTTGGCTTATAACTTCATCAAGTCTCCCTTTCAACTTCCCAATATCATCTTCTTCACATTCACCAGCTTCATCTGAATTACTAAGGATTTTATCCATTTCTTGCCAAATACTTTCATACTTTTCCTTTTCTGCTTTATTCAGTTCTATTTGGGCTAAAGAAAAAGAATCTTTTTTTCTTATCATGCTTGTGTTTTCATCATGAAAACACAGATGACTGTAGCGTTTACCACAATCTGTATCATAATGACCAACATCATTATCACCACAGTCCGAACTATCTTCTGAGTTCTCATCACTATCTGACCAATTGTCAACTTTCGGAAATTCTGAGCTTTTCTGTTCACCTTCAAAAGTCTGATTACTACCGCCAGCGCCCTTTGTCAAATTTTCTTTACTTTCACAAGAATCACCTAAAGAATAGCCTTGACCCTCTTCTTGATCTGAAGCACTTAATTTGCTACAAGTCGCTTGACTATAATCATTGAAGTTATAACCTAAACCATTACTACCATGCTGTAAAGGATCGCTTTTAAAAATTTGTGGATTATTACTTCCGTCTGGCAAATCACCTGATAAACCAGTCTGATGATTATTTTCACCTACCCAACCATCAGTTGTTGTTGGAGTACATACATTTCCTGTATATTTTTGGTTATTTTGTGCTTCTATTTTCCTCTTCTTGTACAACAGTTCAAACTGATCAATTTCAATCGATCGTACTCGTTTCCTTGAAGGAAAGTCCTCTGGAATCTGATCCTCATCGTCAGAATTGTGACCTGAATCACAAATTACATGATCATTGTAGGTAGAATTATGCTCTACTGAATCAGTACTTTCAAAAATTTGTGGATTATTACTTCCGTCTGGCAAATCACCTGATAAACCAGTCTGATGATTATTTTCACCTACCCAACCATCAATTGTTGTTGGAATGCATATTCCTGTATATCTTTGGCTATCAAGAGAATCATTAGTTAATTGTACTGCTGTATAAGTTGTACGGTCATCCTCATCATCGGAACTAATACCTGAATCATGGCCATCACCTTCTTCTGAATCTGAATCACCTGACCTATGATTATTACTGTTATCACTTGTACAAGAATCATCGGAGTACTGTAGAGGAGTTTGTGCATTACTTTCAAAAGTTTGACGCCACTCGCTGCAAGGATCCTTAAAATCGAAAGCAGTGCGTATAGCTTTTTCCTTGCCTGATACCCCACCATTCATATTGTATAACCATCACTCACTAATCCCTTAGTGAATATCGTAATATATAGGTCTGTCAATAAAAAAATATAACTTTCTTTGGTTCTAACCTTTGTAAATCAGTATCTATAGCCCGGTAATTTCTCATACGTTGCACTCTGGACCTAGGAGCGTTGTTAATAAAATCCACGACAGCTAGATAACCCTTGCTCGTCCACTAAAAGAAAAAGCGGCAAGGAGCGAACCAAAAGCGATAAGGAAGGATCCTAGCCAGATTATAGGCATTCCAGGTTTATAGTGCACTTTAGCTGCGATTTTGCTCTTACTCTTATCAATCTCTCCAATTACAACATAAATATCAGAAAATAAATTGTGGTAGATACTGCTTTCAACATTTTTCTGACCTTCCGCAAGGTAAAATCTATATTCAGGAGTTACTTCACCTAATATCTTATTATTCAGCAAATTCCTGATATCCATTGTACCCCTCACTGCATGGAAATTTTTTTCTTTTATTAGCTCAATATTTCGTAAAGTAACTTTAAATTTATTGACTGTTATGCTATCCCCTATTTTTAAGTAATTTTCTTTTTTCTCCTGCCAACCAACCGAATAAGCTATACCAAGCACTAGAATTGCCACTCCAGCATGAGCAAGCATCATTGCATAGTAGGATTTAGAAACTCTTCTTGCTAATAAAATTGATTCACCAAATGCTACCTTAAATAAACGAATTCTTTTACTGTATGCTTCTAAAACAAAGATTAATAATGCTATGGAGATGGTAATTGATAGCACAATCATTAGCTCCATGTGAAAGATAAACGGCAAAATAGCTGCAGCACTGCAGAATGAGAATCTGTATTCACGGAATATTGGCAATAGACTATTTCCCTGCCAACTGCAGTATTGCCCGATCATGGTGAGCACTAGAATAGCTAGTGCAATAGAGTTAAATAAAGAATTGTAATATGGTGCTCCAACTGAAATTAATTCACCGGTTAAATATTCGAGCACTGTAGGATATAAAGTGCCAACGAACACAATGAAAAAGGCAGTGATGAATAATAAATTGTTCATTAACATCATTGTAAAGCGGGAGAAAACAGAGAAGTTTTGCTTTGGTGTGTAATTAGGTCCCTCTATATTTTTTTCCTGGATCCCAGTGCCAAGCACTGGGATGACAGGTGGTGGTGTAAGAGATCTATTCTTTTTTGCAAATGCGATAAATACTACAAGGCTACTGACTGTAATTACACCAAGTAGAGCTAATATATATAGTCCATATCTTGGGTCATCTGCAAACGTGTGCACTGAGGTGAGTATTCCTGAGCGGACTAGAAATGTTCCAGTCACACTCAATATAAAAGTTGTAAGCGTAAGTAAAATAGCAAAGTTTCTTAAAACATTGAAATTTCGTACCACAAGCAACAAATGTGTCAGCGCTACTGCAATTAGCCACGGCATCAAAGAAACGTTTTCCACTGGATCCCAAAACCAAAATCCACCCCACCCAAGTTCGCGATATGCCCACCAGCTACCCAAGCTGATGCCCAAAGTGAGCAGCGACCAAGAAATAAGTATCCAAGGCCTGACAATTTTAGCCCAAACATTTCCTTCAACTTTTGCAATTAATCCAGCTATAGAGAGCGAAAAAGGAACACTAAATCCAAGGTACCCCAAATATAATATCGGTGGATGAATAGCAAGGCCTATATCTTGCAATATCGGATTAAAACCCAGTCCATCTGTTTCAATGCCTGGCATTTTAGTAAAAGGATTCGACTCAAGTAAAGTGAACAGTAAAAAACAAAAGCAAATCAGCCCATGAGTGATTAGAGAGATTTTTTTTAAAGCTAGTTCTGCAGCGCGTGACGCTGGAATCTGTGTATTTTTTTCTGGATCCCAGTGTCTGGGCACTGGGATGACAGAAGGTATATAAATATCCATTAGTAATAAATACATGGTGAGCACTAAGGTCCAAAGCAACATGGACCCTTCTTTATTTCCCCAAACTCCACAAATCTTATAGATCAAAGGTTTTGTTGTGTGTGAGTGGTAATATACGTTTTCAAGTGAAAAATCATTTGTAATGTGGCAGTAGATCAAAATAGCCATTGATGTTGATACACAAAAAAATATGGCAGTGGTAATAAACCGATAAGAACTGAGCGGTAAAAACAAATATGTCAAAGACAATAAGCAGGCTATGAGTAGCAATATATTCCCAAGTTCAGGCATAAAAAATTATAGTTTTTATATAAACAATATTACTGATGACAAGTAAGAAGTTAAAGTGTTAATTGACACTTGCTATTGATGCTATAGCTAAAGTGGCTTAGGTTGACCTACAATTTGAAAAACAACAAATTCGTCATTCCGCTACTCGTTAGCGGAATCTATACCGCGAATGAATCGCGTTATGACGTAGGGAAATCTTTCTTGGGTCAGCTATAGCATAATGCTCCCATAGTTAGCTGTCTGGCATTAATTAAAAATTAAATATTAAATCTTTATACTTTTATAGATAGCGTTAATATTGAGGTAACATTGTGGGTACAACTAAGATTAGTAAATTTCCATTTAATATAAAAGGTAAAGTGGCAAAACAACATGCCGAATCAATAGTCGCAAAAAATCTCTATACTATTTTGGGATTCAAAGATATAGAAGATTTTGAAAATAAGACAAGTAAGCTTGTTAATAAAAAAGTTTGGCAATCATTTGTTGACTGCTTTGCAAAAGAAATAGATTATGCAGCAACCGAAAAAGTTGTAAAAAACATCGTTTGTAACATTGCAAAAAGTGATCAAGGTAATGCTTTTACCAAAACTGAACATCTGATATTAAATGAAAAGCAAGATAATAAAAAGAGAGAAAAAGCGATTAGAAAAGCTATTAGTATTTTGAGGAAAATCAATCCAGAAAAAGCCTTTAATGAACTTTCAGTAATAAAAAAACAAGCTGAAGATTTTTTACAAACCGATTTTTATAAAGCACAGAGTAAACCACTTCAAGGATTTGCTCCCTCTGGTGGACAGCTCTTTGCGGAAACTCTGAAATATATAGAAACACTAGAAAAATTATCCGAAGTAAAAAAAGAAGGGCTAGTTAAAGATTTTTTGTTAAATCATGTTAGTTTATTGAATAAAAAGTATCCTAAATCACAGAGTAAAAGGGAAGATGCTATAACAATACTATCAAATGATGAGTTGAAGAATTTTTACAATAAAGGTGTAAAAGAAGGAATATTACAACCAATGGCATCTTACAAAGAATGCAGAAACCTGTATGACAAAATGAACCAGATAAAAAATGAATCCAAAAGTATAATTAAAAGAGAAGAACGGGAAGAAAATTTGAAGAAAATAGATAAGTCGATAATCAGCGCAATTAATGACATAAAAAAACATAGAGAAGCAATCCTTAACTGTAAAGACTTTCAAAGTTCTTACATAAAAGAGAAAAAAGAACATCCATTTAGAGGCAACGCATGTCAAAAAATAATTGATATATATCAAGAGAGAATTGTTGGATATCAGGAGAAAATTCGTCAAAACTTAAACCAAATAAAAGCGATATTAAAAAGTGCGCCGCAAGAAATGGATGATGTGGAAGAATTAGAGGAAATAATCGATGGTATACATGAAGCAAAACAGTTCGATGAAGATTTTGATTCAGCTTTAATTTGTTTATCGAACATGCAGAATGAGCTAGATATTCAACTGGAAAATCCTCCAACAGAGCTAAGAGTTTCACACATTAACGTTAAAACTGAGCTAACTAGGTTATAAGGGCGGGATTTTTGGGACAATTTCAATTCAAAACAGCTCTTAGTCTGTGTTTTAATTTGGTTGTGTTTTATTAAAAAAACTTTAGATTTATTGCATAATCGATACTCAAATATAATGACACAGACTTGGAATTTGTTACAAACAGGGCAAAAGGAAGGCTATAAAATTGCGTATACTAATGCTCGTATTATCGACCCGGAAACTAAACTTGATATAAAAGGTTCGCTATTGACTGAAGGGGATAAAATTGTTGATTTTGGCGAATCATTATTTTCAACAAGTGGAGTTGACGAAACAATAGACTGTAAAGGGCTTGTTCTAATGCCAGGCCTTATTGACATTCACGTACATTTTCGTGAACCAGGTCAGGAGCATAAAGAGACTATATATACAGGCAGCAAATCTGCAGTTGCGGGGGGAGTTACAACTGTAGTTTGTCAGCCGAACACTGCTCCAGCAATTGATAGCGTTGTTTTGGCTAAATATTTGAAATATAGAGCACTTGAAACTTCACATGTAAACGTTGAATTTTACGCTAAAATCACCACTTCGGAAGAAAAGTTGACTGAAATGGCACTTTTAAAGGAAGCAGGTGCGGTTGGGTTCACCGATGATGGCATGCCAGTTATGAACCCAATGATTATGAGACAGGCGCTGCTTTATTCAAGCATGCTGGGTGTTCCTATTGCTCAACATGCAGAAGATTTAAATTTATCAGCAGGTGGTGCAATCAACGAAGGTAAAATTTCTGAAGAATTGGGAGTAAAGGGGATCTTAAGTGCGTCAGAATCGGTCATGGTAAGTCGCGATATACTGCTCATGAAAGATATGGAGAATGTGCACTACCATATTTTACATGTCTCTTCAAAAGATTCACTTGATGCTATTAAACGTGCAAAAGATTTGGGATTAAATGTTACGTGCGAAGTAACCCCTCATCACTTCACTTTGACTGAAGATATAGTAAAACAACATGGGGCAATTGCAAAAATGAACCCGCCACTTCGCACTGAAGAAGATCGTTTAGCTATGGTTGAAGGTTTAAAGACAGGTGTGATTGATTGCATTGCAACCGATCACGCTCCGCATGATCGTAGTTCTAAAGATCTGCCACTTGAAAATGCTGCATTTGGTATTGTTGGCCTTGAAACAATGCTACCCCTTTCACTTGAACTCTATCACAGTGGGCAAATGGGTCTACTTGATGTGCTTGCAAAATTGACATATAAGCCTGCAGATATAATACACATACCACGTGGTCGTATACAAAAAAACCTTGCTGCAGACTTAATTTTAGTTGACCTCAATCATGAATGGGAAATTAAAACTGACAACTTTGCTAGTAAATCAAAGAATTCTCCTTTCGATGGTCGCAAAGTAAAAGGACACGTAGTACGCACTGTTGTGTCTGGCAAAACTATATACTCACAGAAAAGTTAGTTATCATATCTTATCCATCCCAATTTGTTATCACCAGAATGGGCTAAGTGCACCTAAATTTAAATTAAGAAATCTCAGTCAATTCCACTGTCTTCGAATAAATGCATCCTCTTACTTTTTCAACTATCGGTTCTATGATGCAGTGATTTACTTTCGCAGCTATAGGCATTATTACATAATTCGTTGTAGAGAAGCTTATAACTGGTACTATACCCCCCTAGCATTAAAGCTCCTGACACCATTGCATCAGGCGAAATAGCATTTGTAGATGCACTAAGACCAACTCTGATTCCAGCGCTAGCAGCCCAGAAGCTCAAAAAAAACAAAATTGCTCCACAGTAGCCATCACCAAATTTAGATAACATTTCTTCGTGCACTTACCCCCATATTCAGTTGCAAGTTAAGTATTAACATTTTGCCTAAATTGCAAGATTTTTTATATCAACCTGATTCCAAAACAGCAAAATTGTTGTATAATGTTACTTTGAAGTTTTATTTTCAATGCACAAGTTTGCAATACTCTTTTCTATACTGCTTGCAATAGTTGCTTACTATTTAAACAGTGAGATTATATTTGAAATAGCAAAGCTGTTTAGTGACATATTTGTTAGTTTGTTGAAATTAATAAGTTTACCTTTAGTTTTTCTATCAATAGTTTCCACAATTTCAGGACTCAAAGACTCAATTGAAATTAAAACCTTAGTTAAGAAAACACTATTTTATACGCTGCTTACAACTATTATAGCTGCGTTTGTTGCATTATCGTTTTACCTGCTAATAGATCCAGCAAGAAAAAATTTCATAAGTAATACGATAGGGAGTATTAACAGCAATAACCACAGTTATTTTTCATATTTAAAATCACTCATTCCTTCGAATTTTGTGCAAGTTTTTCTTGAAAATAATATGATTGGTAGCATATTAATCGCTTTTTTGATGGGTGGAGCTATTGTTTCACTTTCAAAAGAAAAGCAGGACATATTACATCAAATATTCTCTGCACTTTTCGATACGTTACTTAAAATTGCTCAAGGGTTATTGAGATTTATTCCGCTTGCTGTGTGGTCTTTTATTACATGTTTTTTGCACGAATTAAAAGGTGGTAGCGAGTTCTACAGTCTTTTATGGTATTTTGTTTGCATAATGTCTGCAAATTTTGTGCAGGCATTTCTGATTTTACCGCTACTTATGTGGTATAAAGGCATATCACCAATTCAAACGCTAAGGGGGGTTATGCCAGCGTTGACGCTCGCATTTTTCTCTAAGTCATCCAGTGCAACGCTGCCCACAACCATAGATTGTGTGCAAAATAAGCTAAAGGTGCCAAAGAAATTGTCGTCTTTTATTTTACCAATATGCACAACAATTAATATGAATGCATGTGCTGCATTTATACTAATCACTGTAATGTTTGTTGCAGAAATGAACGGATACGTATTTTCCTTGAGCGAAATGTTTATATGGATTTTTTTAGCTACAGGGGCTGCAATTGGCAATGCTGGAGTGCCGATGGGGTGCTATTTTATGGCAACCAGTTATCTCATGTCGATGAATGTTCCTCTGCATATTATGGGACTGATTTTGCCTATTTATACAATCATCGATATGTTTGAAACTGCAATAAACGTGTGGTCTGATATTTGTATCACTCAGATAATTAATAAAGAATGTAATAGTGAAACTTAAAAAATGATATTAGACGAAAATAATCTAATAATAAAAGAATTTAAAAAAGCAGAAGCAATTTTGCATGGGCATTTTGTTTTATCATCCGGACTGCATAGTGACACATACATACAGTGTGCGAAGATTTTTGAAAATCCAAGCAGAGCCATGAAAGTTTGCGCATTATTAGCAGATAAAATAAAAAAAGAATTAAATAGCTCCATAGATTTAATATTATCTCCTGCAATTGGTGGAATAATTGTGGGTTATGAGATTGGCAGGCAGCTTGGAATAAAGACAATGTTTTGCGAGCGCGTTAACGGCAAGTTTGAATTACGCCGTGGATTTAAGATCAAAAAGGGTGAGAAAATATTACTTATCGAGGATGTAATAACCACAGGCAAATCTTCACTTGAAGCAGTGGAATGTGCAGAAGGGAAAGGAGGTAAAGTTGTTGCTGAAGCTTCTTTGATAAAGAGAAATAGTGAAACGAAACTGCCTTTTCCTGTCATATCTTTGATTGAACTGAACATCAAAAACTACAGCGAGGAAGAACTTCCAAGTGAATTAAAACAACTACCCATAACAAAACCTGGGAGTAGAGAATATTTAACAAAGTAATCCTATAATATCTTGGAAACACAGCATTTATACACAGCTTTAGTTATTTACTCTAAGTGTATTTTATGTATACTTATTACTAAATTAATTTTGAAATGATAGAAAATGAACGAATTTAAATCGATCCGAAATATAGCAATAATCGCACACGTTGACCACGGTAAAACTACTTTACTTGATAACATGTTAAAACAAAGTGGCACGTTCCGCGAGAATCAAGAAGTTCAAGAACGAGTGATGGATAGTGGTGACCAAGAGCGTGAACGCGGAATTACAATACTTGCAAAATGTACATCAATAATGTGGGGCGATGAAAAGATCAATATTATTGATACGCCAGGGCACGCGGACTTTGGTGGAGAAGTAGAAAGGGTATTGTGCATGGCAGATGGTGTGTTGCTGCTGGTTGATGCTGCAGAAGGTCCCATGCCACAAACTAAGTTTGTGTTGTCAAAAGCACTAAAAGCAAATTTGAAGCCAATTGTGATAATCAATAAGGTCGACCGACCAGACAGCAGAATTGACGAAGTATTAAATGAAATATATGAGTTATTTTTTAACCTTGATGCAACCAACGAGCAGCTAGATTTTCCAGTGTTGTATGCTTCAGGTAGAAATGGCTGGTGTGCTAAGGAGCTTTCTGATGAAAGAAAAGATTTAAGCCCATTATTTTCAACGGTTATAGATTATATAAAACCTTCTGTTTATGATCAAAATGCACCTTTTGCTATGTTGGTCACTCTACTTGAGTCTGATAAGTTTCTTGGCAGAATATTGACAGGAAAGGTTTATCAGGGTGTTGCAAAAGTCAATTCAGATCTTAAGGTGCTTGACCTCGATGGCAAAGTAATTGAACGAGGAAGATTAACTAAATTGCTCTCATTTTCTGGCTTGAAACGCATTCCAGTAGAGCAGGCTGTAGCGGGAGACATAATTGCAATTGCAGGGCTTGAAAAAGCTTCGGTTTCAGATACCATTTCTGTGCCAGAAATGACAACTGCAGTAAGCTCAACTCCAGTTGATCCGCCAACAATGGCGATTACTCTGAGCGTTAATGATTCGCCTTTTGCTGGACAAGAAGGTACAAAGCTTACTTCAACTGCTATAAAGGATCGCTTATATGCGGAGGCAGAAACAAATGTTGCAATTACTGTGACTTTGGCACCAAGCGGTGAAGCGTTTGAAGTAGGTGGACGCGGTGAGTTGCAGCTTGGAGTGTTAATTGAAAATATGAGAAGGGAGGGTTTTGAGCTTTCGGTATCACGCCCTCGCGTGTTATTTAAAGAAGAAGGCGGTAAAAAACTTGAACCTATAGAGGAAGTAGTAATTGATGTAGATGATGAATATAGTGGAATCATCATGGAAAAACTCAGCTTCCGAAAAGGTGAAGTGACTGACATGAGACCTTCTGGTAATGGCAGGACAAGATTAACGTTTTTAGTGCCATCAAGAGGATTAATTGGTTATCAAGGAGAGTTTTTAACTGATTCTCGGGGCACAGGCATAATTAACCGTTTATTTCACAGTTATGCTCCACATAAAGGTCCAATTTCTGGAAGGCGCAATGGAGTTTTAATTTCTACAGATAAGGGTGAGGCTGTGGCGTATGCAATTTTCAATTTGCAAGACAGGGGAATTATGTTTATTAAGCCACAGGATAAGGTATATTGTGGCATGGTTGTCGGCCAGCATAGCCGTGACAATGATTTGGAGATAAACGTGCTAAAAGGTAAGCAATTAACAAACGTAAGAGCTTCAGGTAGTGATGAAGCCATAAAACTCACTCCTCCAAAGATGATGACACTGGAGGATATGATAGCGTATATAGACGATGATGAATTGGTGGAAGTAACTCCAAAATCTATACGTTTACGCAAGAAATTCCTTGATCCAAATGAACGTAAGCGTGCAGGAAGGGCGAAGAATAAGGAGTAGAGGTTTCTTTTTGCAGGTAGCAGATTCCAGCGCATGATGCACAATTGTACAAACATTGTAGCCAAGTAGCCCGCAGAAACGAAAAAACTTGCTTGACACCCTTTGCCAGCCCTCTTATCATGAAACTGAAGCTATTGTATTTGCTTTCGCCAATCTGCAGATTAAAAGGTAAGGATTACTTAATGTATCGGCGTCTTATGTTCAATTTTTTGCAGTATATAGATACTGTATGTCTTTACAAAACTTCATCTACATCTAGATTTTTATCTAAATAAGCTGAACGCGCTTATAAAGCGTTACAAGACATCAAAAAATGCCAATACTCGACAGAGATAGTAAAAGACTAGCTAACTCGGGGATTCTTTGTCTTTTTTTCTGCTTGGTAAATTTCTTAAACATTTGCAGCGTAAGTTAGTTGCAATTAAAAGCAGCTGAATTTCGCTTGTCAAGCGTTTAAAACATAAAAAACGCCAATATTTTAAAGCGGATAATAACCACGGGGCTTCTTTTGCCTTTTTTTTTATTTGGTAAATTTCTTAACGTTTGTAGCTAACATGAAGCTAAGTACGAACTTTGTTAAACACAACAAATGGTGTCATCCCAGTGCTCCTTTTTTTGTCATCCCAGTGTCTGGGCACTGGGATGACACCCTGACAATCGTCATCCCGCTGCTTGTTAGCAGGATCTAGAGATACCGCGGCGGTATGACGTAGATTGCTGTCATTCCAGTGCTTGGCACTGGAATCCAGCCTTTATTATGCAGCCACTTGGTTGAAATTAAGTCTTCTGGATTCCAGTGTCAAGCACTGGAATGACACCGAAGGAGCTACTGGGATGACAGGGGAAGCTGACAACCGTCATCCCGCTGCTTGTTAGCGGGATCTAGAGATACCGCGGCGGTATGACGTAGATTGCTGTCATTCCAGTGCTTGGCACTGGAATCCAGCCTTTATTATGCAGCCACTTGGTTGAAATTAAGTCTTCTGGATCCCAGTGTCAAGCACTGGAATGACACCGAAGGAGCTACTGGGATGACAGGGGAAGCTGACAACCGTCATCCCGCTGCTTGTTAGCGGGATCTAGAGATACCGCGGCGGTATGACGTAGATTGCTGTCATTCCAGTGCTTGGCACTGGAATCCAGCCTTTATTATGCAGCCACTTGGTTGAAATTAAGTCTTCTGGATCCCAGTGTCAAGCACTGGGATGACAAGAAGAGGGCACTGGGATGACATCTTTCAACATTATATCATGAACAAAATCAACTTTCTCAAATTCATTGAGTTATGCTTTCAAACGGTGGTGCCGGGGTGTGAGTATAATGATTATCAGTACACTAGCAACTTTAGCGTCTGCACTACCTGGGCAAAAACAGACAACAAATTCTATTTACTTGATGTATATCGCGCAAAGCTTGAGTATCCAAAGCTTAAAGAGCAAGTTTTGTCCTTAGCAGCAAGATGGACACCACACGCAATTTTAATCGAAGCAAAAACAAGTGGTCAGCAATTGGTGCAAGAGCTAAAAACAAACAGTGATTTACCAATTATCGAAATAGTACCACATGATGACAAACTCACTCGATTTTATCAAATTGTTCCGATTATAGAGTCTGGTAAGGTTTTTCTGCCGCACCAAGCAGTATGGCTCAGCGATTTTGAGTATGAGATTTTAATGTTCCCAGAAACGCGCCACGACGACCAAGTGGATAGTACCGTGCAATATTTGCAGTGGATGAGAAAAACTAACACCAGCGTTTTCAGGGTCAGGGATTTTACCTCCGACCCTGTTTAAGTGTCACGCTACTTGGCTTGTGTTCTAGGCAAAACCTGCTATAACATTTAACATACTGTTTTCGAAACAAATGTTCCGCACTGGGATCTGCTATGTAAGAGGTCTAATGATCAACGAAGAAATTGTAAAAGAGAGCTTAAAAAAAGTCATAGAGCAAAAAAGCGGTAAAGATGTGATCGCTCTTGGCATAATATCCTCAATCATTATTAAAGGCGGGGACATTGGTTTTGTGCTTGAAGTTGCCGGTAACACGCAAGCAAACGAAGAATTAAGAAGAAATTGTGAGCAAGCTGTTAAAGCTATACCGGGGGTGACAAAAGTGATCGTGGTTGCTACTGGTCAAAAACAAACTGGGCAACAAAAAGCTAAATTACATATCGAAGGAGTGAAAAATATAATCGTTGTGGCCTCTGGTAAAGGCGGTGTGGGCAAGTCCACAGTTGCGCTAAATCTTGCTCTCTCATTAGCAAAGTTGAAACATAAAGTTGCGCTGGTTGATGCAGATATATATGGTCCTTCAATTCCTCAAATGCTTGGCACTGAAAAATTAAAGCCAGAAATACAGGGTGGAAAAGCAATACCTATAGAAAAGTATGGACTGCATACTATTTCAATCGGCTATTTTGTTGACAAGGATCGTGCAGCAATATGGCGCGGACCTATGATCACAAAAGCACTTTATAATCTGCTCATGGGAACAAAATGGTCCGATATAGAGTATTTGATAGTTGATACACCACCTGGAACTGGCGATGTGCATTTAAGTCTTATGGAAAATTTTAACTTAACCGGGGCGATAATAGTTTCAACTCCACAGGAGCTCTCTTTAATCGATGCTCGCAAAATTTATGATATGCTTAAAAAGCTCAGCGTACCGGTTATTGGAATTGTGGAAAATATGAGTTATTTCATTCAAAATGACTCAGAAATATACATATTTGGAAAAGACGGCGCAAAAAAAATGTCTGAGGAGCTGGGCATCAAACTCCTAGGCAGGATTCCTCTAGATCCACAAATATGTCATGCTTCTGATTGCGGAAATCCTTTAATGTTAAGTGAAGATTTAGCAGAGATTTATGAAGACATTGCTCAAAGTATAGTTAAACAATAGAATAAGCGTGAGAAACATGCGAATCAAAGTCCTCTTTTGTTAGTTACAAAATAGACTGCTTGCATAACCATTACTTACATGAAAAATTAGCAGCTTTTGTCATTCCAGCGCGTGACGCTGGAATCCAGAAAAAAAGAAGAATGGATCCCAGTGTCAAGCACTGGGATGACACCTTTGTGTTTGAGGCAAAACCGGCCATAGCATTTAACACACTGCCTTCGCAAAATGTTCGTACAGTTGTTCGTTACGTGCTGGAATGACAAGGTGGAGTGTCTTTAGATGTCATCCAAGTAGCTGACACTGGGATCTAAAAAATTTAATTTATATATAAAGTTTGTTTAAACTATTTTTAAAATAGATAGAATATAATTTTAGATAAATAAAATGAATTACGATGTAATCATTTCAGGTGGTGGGTTGCTTGGTCTTATTACTGCCATTGGCCTCAGTTGTGACTCTGTGTCTGTAGCTGTGATTGAAAAAAATAGTCTACCACGTGTAGTAGATGACAACCGAGCATTTGCTATTTCTCAAGGTTCGAAAAAAATATTGGAAAAGTTAGGGATTTGGCAGTTTGTGGAGAGTGAAGCTGAGCCAATACTTGATATATGCATATTAGATGCGGTTACTGTGCATTACAATCATAAAATGGTTAGCGAAGAGCCAATGGGTTATGTTATCAACAATTCTACTATATGGAATGCAATCAACAATAATTTTCTGAATAAACTAAATATATACTCCCCACATTCCTATAAAACAATTGCTTGTGATTCAGGATATGTGGAAGTTATTCTTGATAATAACCAGGAATTAATATCATCGCTACTTATCTGCGCTGAAGGCAAAAACTCTAAACTACCAGAGTTATTTTCTATACCGACAGTGAAATTTGATTATAAACAAAGTAGCATAGTATTTAATGTAAAGCATGAACTGCATCACCAAAACTTAGCTGTGGAGCGTTTTTTTCCTGGCGGTCCATTTGCAATTCTACCGATGAAGGGTGGCTATACTTCTTCGATAGTTTGGACAGAAAAATCTGAAATTTCAAAAATGCTAATGGATCTGTCTGAAGAAGAATTTATTATAGAGCTTAAAAAAAGATTTGGTTCTTATTTAGGAGAGATAAAATTAGAGGGTGAAAGAAAACTTTATCCTTTAAGTTTTGCTTTCGCAAAAAAGTTATATAAGGATAGAATTTTGCTTATCGGCGATGCAGCACATTCAATTCATCCTGTTGCAGGTCAAGGGCTTAATCTTGGAATTAGAGATGTAGAAAGTGTTATAAAGCACGTAGTTGCCGCAAAAGCGGCTGGTATTGATGTTGGCAGTAGTTATTTATTAAAGAAAATTTCACGTAATAGATACTTTGATAATTTTACAATGGCGCTTGCAACTGATGGATTAAATAGGATGTTCTCCAACAGAATATTCTGCGCTAAAGCACTAAGAAATCTTGGCTTGATTGCAGTTGAAAATTCAAATTTTCTCAAAAAAAGCTTCATTCGGCATGCTATGGGATTTATATAAACCACTATTTTATAGCTAATGCAAGTCATACCGCCACGAACCGTCATACCGCCGCGGTATCTCTTAGCCGCTAACACGTAGCGGGATGACGAATGTATCTGTTCAGGGAAGTGGCTAATGTGCAAATATTGAAGCAAAAATTCCAGTGCTCCCTTTCTTGTCATCCCAGTGCTTGACACTGGGATCCAGATTGGGCACTAAGTTGGTAAACACGAAAGCCTTTACAACGTTTTTGATGGAACTGCGCGAAAAGACTGGATGCCAGTGTCACGCACTGGCATGACACCCATTTGTTCCTATAGTTGTCTTTTCTCGTCTACCTTATTTTGCCACTCTGCTGAACGGATACATATAAACCACTATTTTAGCATTAAGCACGATAAAGAAAATCATTTATAATCGCTATAGCAACTAGTGTAGACACTTGACGTTCCTTGTGATTTGATAAATAGAGGTTTTTATCTGACTTCACAACAAGGGCTTCTGGATGACTTTGAAAGTGAACATTACCATGCTTATCTTCAATAGCCTCTATTACCCCATCACTGGAAAATGCTGCAACTTTATATCCAAGTAACTCCAATTTTCTTCTATTTTCTGGTGTATTACTTACTGCTCCTGAATGAGCATCTGGAAAATATGTTGAAAACCAGCCATTTTCATTAGGTATTAAGAATTTAGCTACTAATTCCGCTAAACGACTGTTTGGAATGATCTTTATCTGCTGGAGAGGTGCATAATCTTTATGTGGATCAGGTGCTGATTCTAAATGAGATCTTTGCTTCTCTTCATCGCTCACAAGATCTGCCACACTCACTACTTCAATTCCCTTTGCATTCATTATGCCTTGCAAACCACCACATATGCCAAGTAAATGAATTGCAGGGTTATCATCAACTATTTTTACAATTGCTTCAGTAACAAGCTGGCGATAAGGGGTGGGGGGAAAAGGTTCTGAGTGTAAATTATAATAGTTCCCAGGAATAAATATTCTATTTATTTTGTGCTCTTTAATAAACTTTGCAACTTCAACTTTTATTCGGTCTAATGTCAGCTTCTTTGCCAATGTTTCATCTTGTTTTGCGAGATTAAGTGACTCTGTCTGAATTTTTTTAAGGCTAGTTATCTTATTATAATCAATCAGTATAGTCTTAACCCCAAAGTTATTAAACATCTCGTAAATATTTTGAGATAGCCCAAACTCATGTGGGTATGTCTCTTCTTCCGTTTTCAACAAACCAACAACCACGTCATTATTTACTGTATTTTCTACTGTCAAGACAGTTGACGCTGGTTCTTCTTTTCTGGTTACATGTTGAGATGCCGGTTTTTCACTAACGCCAGCATAAGTAATATTGCTTAATAATAGAACTATAATTAATAAGATATTAAATATTCTGCTATAATATCTATACATATAGTTTACCCTCTCAACACTTATATCAATATCATAACATATTATAGAACGTTTTACAACAAAAAGGTAAATTTGGTAAGAAAGAGAAGGTGGCCTGAGCAGGAATCGAACCAGCGACACAAGGATTTTCAGTCCTTTGCTCTACCAACTGAGCTATCAGGCCAACTGTATACTTTTATTTTTAGATAAAAAATGTTATTATGTCTATCAAAAGTTTTTAAAGTAGTTTATATAAAAATAAAGGATGAACATTAATGACAGAATAGGAATCTACCCTGGCACATTTGACCCTATAACTTTTGGGCATCTTGACATAATCAAAAGGGCGTGTAAACTAGTCGATAAATTAATAATAGGAGTTGCAGAAAACGTTAATAAGCATGTTGCCTTTGACACAAAGCTACGCACAAGCATGGCTGAAAATGAAATTAAAGGACTAGGAATTGATGCAGATGTTATATCTTTTAATGGGTTGCTAGTGAAGTTTGCCAAAGAGCAGAATGCTTCTGTTATTATTAGAGGATTAAGAGCAGTATCGGATTTTGATTACGAGTTTCAAATGAGTTGGGTAAATTATAAACTTCTTCCTGAAATCGAAACCATATTTCTTCCTGCTTCTGAAGATACTCAATTTATCTCATCAAGTTTTGTAAAGGAAATAGCAAGATTAGGAGAAGATGTTAGCAAATTTGTATCAAAAGGCGTTCAAAACGAATTGATTAACCTGAATAGGATAAAAAATGGAGAATAGCGTGTGTTGTTTTTTATTTATAAATGGGTATATTTAATATAGAAAATGTTATAAGCTAAAGGAGTAGCATGTCAAAAGTGAGGGTTAATAAAAGAAAAGTTTGTTGTCATGGTGATGAGAATGATGAGGGTTCTGGCCATCCATTAATATATTTAGATATGGGAGAAGAAGAGGAAATAGCCTGCCCTTATTGTGAAAAGACGTTTGTCCATGACTGTACTGTAGAAGCGGTTGGGGAGCTGACTAGGGATGACCTCTAATGGCACTTTATTTCTTCTGCAGACTTAGCCTATGTAAATAGCAATAAGAGGGGCAGTAAAAATGAAACTATCCATACGATCGAGCACTCCCCCATGGCCAGGTATCATACTTCCACTATCTTTAACACCGTAAGCTCTTTTAACAAGCGACTCAGTGAAATCGCCAAGTTGCGCTAGAATAGCAATTGCAAGGCCAATGATTGGAGAATAAAAAATTGAAAATAGACCAAAAAATATTGATCCAAAAATTGTGCACACTACTCCAGCTAAAATCGCACCAAGAAGTCCTGTCCAAGTTTTTCCAGGGCTAAGAATTGGGCAAATTTTAGCTCCACCAAAATTCTTACCAAATAGGTAGGCAGTAATGTCAATTCCCCAAATGGTTAAGACGAACCATACTAATGCGTATTTTCCCTGTGGTAGATTATATAAATATATTAATGAGGCGCTTGGTAGTGCAATCAATAATAATGCAAAAATGTATAAAATTTTGTTTCCTTGGGTTAGATTATACCATTCAAAAGAAGATAAAACTGCTATTGAAAAAATCAATAGGTAAAACGATAAATCACTGAAATATGTAGCAAAGGAAAATATGAATAATATTACTATTGAGGACAACATTCTAATTATAAAATTATTATCTACCATATTTTTTCTCTCTTTTTGTATAATCTTCTAATGCTTTACTCAAATCTTGACAAGAAAAATCAGGCCATAAAGTATCACAAAAATACAATTCAGCATAAGCTGCTTGCCATAATAAAAAGTTGCTTAACCTTTTTTCGCCGCCAGTGCGAATTAATAAATCCAATTTTGGCAGATCTTTAGTATACAGAAATTTTTCAAATTCCTCTTCTGATACATAAGCAATATTTTCTTTTATAATATTGCTTATAGCTTGTGTAATTTCTTGCTTTGCTCCGTAACTGACTGCCACAGTGAGTAATAAACCATCGTTCTTATGTGTCATTTCTTCTGCTTTTTTAATTTGATCCAATATTTTACTGGGTAACAGACTTAAATTGCCAATAAAATTCAACTTAATGTTACAGTTGCAAATGAAATTGACTTTATCTTCATTAGTTAAAACGGAGTAAAATAAATCAAATAGACAGTCAGTTTCGTTTTTGGGTCTAAGCCAATTCTCCATAGAGAATGCATACAAAGTTAAGTAGGGTATGGTTAGGTCCGTACAATACTTGGCAATATCGTATGCAACTTCACTGCCCTTTTTATAACCATCAATTTTTACTCTTCCTTGATTGTTTGCCCATCTACCATTACCATCCATAATAATTGCTAAATGTTTCGGTAAAGATTCTTGATTCAACATTTAAAGTTCACCCGATGTCATAAAAGTAACTGACACACAGCTATACGAACATTGTGCTACCAGGAGGGTGTCATTCCAGTGTCCCAACACTGGAATCCAGAAATTTGATTGCAAGTGAGCACACTGAGCTGATAAGCATAAAAATAGCTGTCTTATGCTAAAACAAACGTTTTTGACGAGATTGTATGAAAAGCTGGATCCCAGTGTCACGCACTGGGATGACAGGGAAAAAAGGCACTGGGATGACAAAAAAGAGGGCACTGGAATGACATCATTTACTGTATAATACTGTGCAATATTGCAACGTTCATACAGCTGTGTGTCGACTACCTCCATGGCACCCTTGCATGTAATTTTTTCTTTTTCACTACTGAAGGCTTCTTTCATATTACCTTAGTGATGCAATATATCCTTTTCTTTGATGGACAATTCACCATCAATCTTTTTTATATTATCATTAGTAATTTTTTGTACTTCATCGTGAAGGTTATGGTAATCATCTTCCGAAATTTCTTTATTTTTTTCCATATTTTTTAATTCTTCTATTATATCCCTGCGTATATTCCGAATTGCAATTCGTGCATTTTCAGCAAATTGGTGTAATAGCTTCACTAATTTTTCACGGGTTTCTTGTGTTAAGTCCGGAAGAGCTATACGTATGGTATTGCCCTCAACAACAGGATTTAAATTCAAGTTGGCATTTAATATAGCATTTTTCACTTCACCTACAACATTAATATCCCAAACTTTAATTGATAGGGTTTTGTTATCTATAACCGAAACGCCTGCAACCTGATTTAACTTTTGATGTCCACCATAGATATTTACAACTATACCATCAAGCAACGATGCGCTAGCTCTACCAGTGCGTACGCCTTTAATATCATCATGAAAGGACTGAATAGTTTTTAGCATTCTTTCTTTTGTTTTAGCTTTTATTTCATTTAACATAAATTACCTAATGTTTACAATCTGAAACTATAGTATAAGTACCTTGACCCTTAATAATATTGACTATTTTTTCTCCCTTCAAAGAAAAAACTATAATTGGAATAGAATTCTCACGAGCAAGTGAAATTGCTGATGCATCCATAACTTTTAAATCACGAGTCAATAAATCCGTGTAAGAAAGCCTATCATATATTACAGCATCCTCATTTTTTTTCGGATCAGCGGAGTATACACCATTTACTTGCGTACCCTTTAGAATAACATCACAATTCATTTCAACAGCACGTAAAGCTGCAGCTGTATCTGTAGTAAAAAATGGATTGCCTGTGCCTGCTGCAAAAATTACCACTCTACCTTTTTCTAAATGACGAATAGCTTTCCTTCTGATGTAAGGTTCGCATACAGTGGCCATGGGTATTGCAGATAATACCCTAGAAGCTACTAAATTTTTTTCTAAAAAGTTTTGTAAAATTAAAGCATTGATTATAGTTGCAAGCATTCCAATATAATCACTGCTTGCTCTTTCACAACCACTTAAAGACGCAGATGTGCCACGAAAGACATTACCACCACCAACAACAATACATACCTGAACTCCAAGATTACAAACTTCAACTATGCCTTTAGATAACTCACCTATAGTCTCCATATCGTGACCAAATTGCTTTGATCCCATCAAAGCCTCACCAGAGATTTTAAATAACACCCTGGAATATTTTATTTCGCTTTTTTCATTTGTTGAGGGAAACATTTTTTACCATTTAGTTTGCACCACCCAAAACAAGTAACTTGTAATTAGAGAGTTTAACAGCACTCAACTCGCTTGATTTTATAAAATCAGAAACCTTCATTTTATCATCCTTTATGAACTTTTGTTCTAGCAAAACAACTTCTTCATAGTACTTAGCCATTCGTCCATCTACTATTTTTTTTGCTACTTCTTCAGGTTTATTTAAGCTCCTTACTTGCTCTTCAATTATAGAACGTTCATTTTTCAACTTCATTTGATCTAAATCATCTATAGACAAAGCTTCAGGCTTCATAGCAACTACATGCATAGCTATTTGTTTCCCAATCTCTTGTAGCTTCGCCTTATCACCAGATGATTGCAATGCAATTAAAGCACCAATCTTACCTAAGCCACACACATCACCATGTACGTAGCCAGCAATAACTCCATCCTTAGCTTCTAAGTAACAAAGCTTGCTTAACTCTAGCTTCTCACCAAGAACTGATGTACCATTCATAATAGCTTCCTGCACTGTGCCAATGCTTTCATACTTGGCATTTTTTAACTCATCAACGCTAGTACAGCGTTCTTGATGAGCAATTGATGCTAAATTTGAAACTAACTCTATAAATTTCTCATTTCTTGCAACAAAATCTGTTTCGCAATTGAGTTCAACCAATGCACCATAATTTTCAGTCAAACACATAGCAACGAGCCCATCTGAAGCTACTCTATCAGATTTTTTGTCAGCTTTAGCAAGCCCTATTGTACGTAACTTATTAACGGCTTTCTTAATGTCACCATCACATTCTTCTAATGCTTTTTTACAGTCACTTAAGCCAAGCCCTGTTCTATCACGTAATTCTCTTATATCATCTGGATTCATCTTCATTTGTTACTACCTCCCTTTCTTCTTCTTTGTAAACTTTACTACGTCTCCTTTTAGTTTGCACAATACCATCTTCTTTTTCTTGAATAAACTCATCACCCCTTATATCATCAATCTTAACTCCAGATCTTGCTAGACTAGACTCTATTCCAGCTAATATAGAGTCGGTAGCTAATTTACAATAGAGCTCTATTGATTTTCTTGAGTCATCATTTCCAGGTATTAGATAAGTAATACCATCTGGATCAGAATTAGTATCAAGTATTGCAACTATTGGAATTCCTAACTTCTTAGCTTCCTTAACCGCTATATGCTCTTTATTAGTATCAATGATGAATAATATATCAGGAATTGCTCCCATTTCTCTAATACCGCCTAACACCTTATCAAGCTTTTGCTTTTTCTTTTCAATGTTCCCCAATTCTTTCTTTGTTAAAATGCTATCTTCATCATTTAATATTTTCTCATATTGCATCAAGGTTTTTATCGAAGAAGAAACAGTGCCCCAATTAGTAAGCATACCACCGAGCCATCGATGATTCACATAATATTGACCACAACGAATCGCTTCACTTGCAATAATATCAAAAGCTTGAAACTTTGTACCAACAAATAGAATGCGACCACCTTGAGATGCAACGTCATATAAAGCCTTCATGGCCACCTGTAGCAATGGTAATGTTTTTCGCAAGTCAATTATATGTATACGATTTTCTTGATGCACTCCATATATGTATGGAGCCATTTTTGCGTTCCAGCGACTAATTTTGTGACCAAAATGTACACCAGATTCGGCTAAATCACGTACAGTGACTTCAGGCAAATTTGTCATATATCATTCCTCCAAATAGTTTATCTTCCATGGCATAACCCTAATGGGACTACTTGTACAAGCCATGTGTGAAATTAAATTATTTACATAGTAATAGAAAAGACAGCAAAGTGCAAACAAAAAATATTGACAAAGGGCAACATGTTTATTAGCTTTAAAGTCGAAGCTCGAAAACGCTAAAAAGAAATTAGGGGGGTGTAGCTCAGTTGGTTAGAGCGCATGCCTGTCACGCATGAGGTCGTGAGTTCAAGTCTCATCACTCCCGCCATATTAGTTTTAGCATGACCTAAAATCCGCAACCGGTATTTAGAAACGCTTTCACCAAACTTGACATGGTATGGTATTGTAATTAATACTTAAATAGGTTTATTTTTATCATTAACAATTAGGATTAAATATGTTCATTTCTGAAGTTTTTGCAGCAGATGCAACTAACAATGCATCAAGTATCGGCGCATCTTTTACTAGTTTTATTCCATTGATTTTAATATCTGCAGTAATTTATTTTCTTATAATTCGCCCACAACAAAAAAAACTAAAAGAACATAGAAAAATTATAGATCAAATAAAGCGTGGTGATACAGTCGTTACTTCTGGCGGGATAATAGGTGAAGTTAACAAAGTTGATGGAGCAAATGCACAATTTATAATAGAAATAGCACCAAAAGTTGAGATAAAAGTCCTAAAGTCCGCTATATCTGAAGTTTTAAACAAAGAAGCTCAGAAAGTAGCAGCTAAACCAATTGAAAAAGGCAAAATCGAAAAGAGTGATAAAAAGAATAAAAATCAACCACCAGAGGAAAGTAAAAAGGGAAAAGATGATAAAGGCAAAAATGCTGCATAACTTTAAAAGAAAGTTCATTTGGTGATCCATTTGTGTGCGGAATATTTGGTGTAGTAAGTAGCGGTGATTCAGTAATACCAACTTTACTAACTGGGTTGCAAAAATTGGAATATAGGGGATATGATTCCTCAGGTATAGCAATCATAAATAACGAAGGTAAGATAGAAGTCAAAAAATCAGAAGGTAAAGTCGAAAGGTTATGTGAAGTTGTTGATGACAGCAAGATGTCTAGCAGTACAATTGGCATAGCACATACTCGCTGGGCTACACATGGAGCTCCAGACCTTAAAAATGCTCATCCCATTCATACAAATAACGTTGTTGTTGCTCATAACGGCATAATTGAGAATTACAATCTGCTAAAAAAGGGTCTAGAAGAAAGGGGAATATCGTTCCATACTGACACTGACACAGAGATCATACCAAATATGCTAACCTTATATCTTGATGAAGGATTGTCGCCAGTTGATTCTCTATTTAAGTGTTTAAACAACTTACATGGCTCATTTGCCTTGGTCTTATTATTTGCAGAATATCCAGACGCCTTATTTGTTGCGAAGAGAAATTTGCCTTTAGCAATAGGCTATAACTGTAACACAGTGTTTGCTGCATCTGACTCTAATGCTTTAAGTGCATTTGTGGAAAGAATATCGCATTTAGAAGATGATGACATTGCAGTGATAAAATCTAGTGGAGTTAGTATATACAACAATGGTACACAAGTTAAACGCAGTATAGAAAATAGTAGTCCAAGTGATTTTCTAATTAGCAAAAATGGTTACCCTAGCTTCATGTTAAAAGAGATTTTTGAGCAACCGCGTGCATTAAACAAAACAATAAATCAATTTTACAAGCAATATAAAGAGGTCAACAAAAAACTCTTCTCTGAACTGAATCACATTACTATAGTTGGATGCGGATCATCTTATTTTGCTGGGCTAATAGCGAAGTATTGGCTGGAAAGTATTGCTCAAGTTCGAGTATATCTAGAAATCTCATCAGAATTTAGGTATAGCAACGTCAAGCTGGAAGAAGGCAGTATTGGGTTATTCATCTCCCAATCTGGCGAAACTGCAGATACCATAGAAGCGCTGCGTTATGCGAAATCACAGAAGCAAACAATCATTAGTATAACTAACACATTTAGCAGCAGCATCGAAAAGATCTCAGATATTATGTTACATACTCTTGCTGGGCCAGAAATTGGTGTTGCTTCAACAAAAACCTTCTCTGCGCAACTTGCAACTTTAGCATGCTTTGCCGTGGAGCTTGGAAAAATAAAAGGTATACTGGGTGGAGAGAGAATAAAGCAGCTAAGTAGTGCTATCAACTCTATCCCCAAGTATATTGAGCATGTTTTAAATGTGATGAAAATACAACATATATCAGGTAGTATATTAGAGCACAATAACGTTATTTTAATTGGCAGAGGAAGTTCATACGGAGTTGCAATGGAAGGTGCATTGAAGATAAAAGAGCTTTCATACATCAATACAATTGGTATTGCAGCGGGAGAAATGAAGCACGGTTCTATTGCTTTAATAGACTCTACTGTGCTTGTTATAGCAATTATCCCTTATGATAGTTTATTCTTTAAAACGCTATCTAATATACAAGAGATTATTGCAAGAAAAGGCAAAGTAATTGCCTTCAGTGATAAGCAAGGAGCGCCATTCCTAAGGGAAGTTTGCATAGATGTGGTGCAACTTCCAGACGCTGATAATTTTATCTCTCCAATCATCTACAGTGTTGCTATGCAATTCCTTGCTTACTTTACTGCAGCAAAAAAAGGGTTAGACGTGGATTGTCCGAGAAATTTAGCTAAGTCTGTCACGGTTGAGTAGTCCATTTAAAGTTAAACTTCTAATTAAGAACTTTAATTATTAACTATAAGTCACTGAATTTCACTAGTAAATTTACTGCCATCATCCATATTGTACAATTGTATATAAGATATAGTATAACAATAGTGTCCGTTCAGCTAATACCAATTCCCACTGCACAACAAACGGATAGACAAGAATGGAAAAAAAGCCATACCATTGCCTCTCTTTCTCACTCCATAATTAAAAAACTCTGCAATCCCTCTTATTTGATTCACTAATAATGAGAATTGGTATAACTTTGCTATTTTTCTCTCTATAGCTAACCCAAGAAAGGTTTTCCTACGTCATACCGCCGCAGCGCTAACAAGTAGCGGAATGACAAATTTGTCGTTTTTCAAATTGTCGGTAAATCTAAGTCAGTTTAGCTATATAAAATATAGTATAAAAAGAGCTATTTCAGCAAAATTTTAAACAAATAAAGTTCATTAGCTTCACAATTGGCACTTTATGAGAAAAGTACACTTGATATATAAATTTAAAATACAAGTTAACGAATTATTATGATTTTTACCAAGATAATAATATAGTAAGGTTTGGTAGTGAGGTATCAAAATGGGAAAATACACTAACGCATGGTTTTATAAGAAGACTAACCCAAATCATCATGATTGTGCAAATGATGGCACTTGTGGACAATCTATACAAAATTGCAAAATTGGTAATACAGACATTTCTTTTTTTGATAGTAACAAAAACTTAATTGCCAAAGTACCTAAACTGCCAAAGTATTCTAGTGATAAATATGGGCATCAATTGTATAAGGAAGCTGAGTCAAAGCAGTTCAATTATTTTTCCACAAATATACATGATGTTTTGTCTAACAGCTTTACCGTTAAATACGGGTATATAAATTGTACTATAAAATACGACAACTTATCTGAGCAGGAACAAAACCAAATAGAAACAGACATTAAAACTGCCTATGAAGCATTTAAAGAAAAGTTTTGCTTGAAAAATAGTAATGCAAGTTACGATATAACGGTTTACATTTTTAATAATAGAAGCGATTATACAAAGTATAATGATCTTCTCGGCATAGATGAAGATGGTAGTCCAGGATATATTATACGAGGAGTAACAGATAGTCAGAATATTCTGACATATAAGCAAAGTGCCATGGATTTTGTTCTAGGTCATGAGCTAGGCCACATATTTCAATTGTGTTTTTCACCATCGGCAACAGTCAAAGCTTTGTATAATCTGGATACTGAACTCATAGCAAATGTTGTTGGACGAGAAGTGGAGGAAAAAAATTATAAAGCTATTTGCAAGCAGATGGGTGTAGATGAATATAAAAACCGTGGATCGGAGTTTATATTTAAATACAAAGGTATAACTGGTAGTATATACCGCGAGGACCTTTCAGAAGATGAAAAATTTCAAATTATACAACGTGTCAAGAATTCTGGACTGGATGAATATGAAGACCGTGGATGGATGTTTAAATTTAAATACAAAGGTACAACTGGTAGTATATACCGCAAGGACCTTTCAGAAGCAGAGAAATTTCAAATTATACAACGTGTCAAGAATTCTGGACTAGATGAATATGAAGATCGTGGATCGATGTTTAAATTTAAATATAAAGATACAACTAGTAGTATATACTTCAAGGATCTTTCAGAAGCAGAGAAATTTCAAATTATACAACGTGTCAAGAATTCTGGACTAGATGAATATGAAGACCGTGGATGGATATTTAGTTTTAAATACAAAGGCACCACTTATAACGTAAGATGCAAGGACTTTTCAGAAGATGAAAAATTTCAACTTATCAAAGACATTAAGAACTCTCATGAATCGCTCGTTAGTGAATGTGATGGATTGGGGAATGAGAACACAGCTTTATCGATTTACTTTGATGAAAATAAGGAGATAAGTCTAATGCTTTTTCGTAATCCAGACAAGAATATATCAAAATGGTTAGATAAGACACTCATAAGCAGAAGTAAGCCTGAACAAGATGTGGATGACACAGTAGGAAAAGAACCTGAACCAGAATCAGCCGAAGAGGATACTCAGCAACCCAGTAATTTCTTATCCAATATTTTTTCAACAATTAAATTCATTATTGGTTCTATCTCATCACTCTTTTCATGGTTATTTGGGTCTAAAGAGGAAGAACAATCTGATAACAACCTTTCTTCGCTTAACTTATCAGAAGAACAATCCGATGACAATCTTTCTTTGCTTAAACCTGATGTTAATCACGATGCTGAAGAAAACTACGTAGGCAATTACTCACTATGTAATCATGATTATCACCAACATGATGACCTAATATAGTAAAATAACGAACTTTTATCCCCTACCCTTCTAGTTGACTTTGCAGATATGGGGAGGCGATAAAGGGTACTTAAACAACTAGATAAAAAATTAGGCAGATCATTCTGAAATTCTTGCATTTTTGTCCACAATTTTGTTAAACAACTTCTCTTTTGGTCATATCGAACCAAATTTCTTTTTCACGCCACCTTTTAAGCCACTTTTGTTAGTTTTTGTCATAATGCGGTCAAACACTCCCAATAACCTCTTTAATAGGTTTGGAGTTAGCGAAGAGATAAGATCAACAGATACGTTATTGTTTTTGTCATCACCACTTGCTTTATAGTCTATTGAAACGATTCCCCTACTTTTCCCGCCAGTAAGAAGTTTCCCAATTATAGGAATTTTTAACAAAGATTTATTAATTGAATATGCCGGTATTACCTGCCCTTCAACCTGGAATTTATAATCTTTAATATCGAGCTTACCACCAGTGCTAATGCCTAATTCCGCTCCTTCAAGCCAAGATTCTTCAATTTCGACAGAGCCGTCTTTGTATGAGAAAGGTGCATTACATTTATAAAAGTATACACCTTCGTTCTTTATGGCATTTACGATACCAGGCAATGAAGACATCGACAATAAAGTAGTAAGTAGTGGAGCATCTTTGATGTAGAAATTGCTAATGGATAACGTACCATAATGTTCTCCACTTTCTCTCTGAGGAGAGAGATAAAAAGACAATTTGCCGTTTTTAATTGATTTACTAATGCCTAAGGAACGCGAAAGTATACCTGCATTATCCGCATATATTTCGAGCCCTATTCCACTGTATTCCGCTAGTATGTTGCTGCTATCTTCTAGAAACTGTCCTGTAAATTGACTTCCATTGCAATTACCTTTAGTACAGGTTACATTCAGCTTAGCATTTTTGATAACGATGCCTTCTTTCATAATTACATTGTCAACATTCATACTAATCTCTATATCTTTGTTTAATCCATTACTGTTTTTGCCAAGCAAGCCTAAAATATCACTTAAGTTAATTTCCTTACCATAAATAGTTATGGCATTTTTTTCCTTACCTGATTCAATTTCTATACTAAAATCATTATCAGGCAATTTAAAGCTACTAGAATTTAAATATAAATTTCCATTTTCTACTCTTCCGCTGAATTTTATATCTAGGTCATTTCCTACAACATCTAATTTGTCTATTAACAATTCACCTGCTCCTTTTAACCTTGTAGAAAACAAAATTTTATTGTGATCTTCAAAACGATTTTTCCACCCAAAATAACTTGAACGTGATTCAAGCTCTGATAAATCCATATTACCATTAACATGCCCCGTCTTATCTTGATTTATCACCGATTCTATATTTGTATTGACATAGCCACCTATATTTTCATCAAAATTAAGTATTTGAGCGGGTAAATCTCCGGTCAAATTCCAGGCGAAACTTTCATTCCTATTGCTACTTTTCAGGTCAAATAATAGCTGTGTGTTATTCACCATACCACTACCATTTAAATCTATAAAGTCACTGCCAAAACTAAGCTTAATGTCATATTTACCAAGACTTGCATTATAGACGGCCAAATTGTCAATTTCAGAATGAAAATTTGCTGAGAAGTCTACTTTTTTGTCATCAGCATTTAGATTAAAAATGCGAAAATTAAATACAGATTTTGCCATTCCACTTACTTTATCCCTTTCAACCTTCACCACATCATCCAGCTTAAATTTTATAGGCTCATATAAACCATAAGCATCACTTACAGCTTGGCCATTAATGGTTAGAACTGAATTTTCCTTATTGAGAGATTTCATTTCAATATCACCGCCATTAATAGTGAAATTCTGAAACTTAGCGCTATTTGCAGTAATTTTGAGATTGTTATTCTTGAAGGTTAAGTCACCGTTTAATTCCCTTGCTTGCTCAAAATCTTCATCAAATTTTACGCTACCGTTTTCTATATCAGCAACAACTACAATGTCTGACAGATCGTCATCAACCAAATTTTTAATTTTGCCATTGAAACTTACAATGGTATTTAAAACATCCCCATCAATATTATCACAATACCAGCTTTTAAATTTACTATTTACTACACTATCTGGTACATAAGTACATAAATCCTTTGCAGCAAACTTACTAATATTAATTCTAAGCAAAGCATGGCTTGTACTAAAGTTCATTTTGCCTATTAAAGAAAGATACATACCATTTAACTTAAAATGGAAGTTTTTTACACTAATAATTCCATCACTATATGTTAAATTTATATTTACATTAGTTAAGGCCAAATTTTTGTCCAAATAATTTTCTGTATTCAATACGTATATATTTCCATCTACAATTTCATCCTTTTTATTAATTTTCACTGAGAAGCTTCCTTTGAATCCTATATTTTTGTCCAAATTGTAGCTTTTAACTAATGTAGAAAACTCGCTCAATAGTCCCAATTTTAGATCATAAAATGTCCCGTACACATTTAGCAAATTGTTGCGATTTTTTATCGTAATTGATAAATCATCCAAAAATCCCTTTCCATCTTTTGTATTCACATGAATATCTAAAACATTAAAATCTTCCCCCTTCCCTATATATAATTTATCAATAAAAAATTCATCTTCTGTGCTTTTATCAATAGCGATGTTAGTAAATTCAATTTTTGAATCCGCATTTAAGTCAAAAAAAAATTCCCTTATTGTTTTTAATAGATTTTTTGCACTGCTTTCTGTCATCTTGAAATTCTTCCCTGTCATCCCAGTATCTTTTTTTCCTGTCATCCCAGTGCTTGACACTGGGATCCAGGTTTCTTTTTTTCTAGATTCCAGCGTCACGCGCTGGAATGACACCGAAGGAAGGCGGTTATTACTTAAATAATGATTATCCAAAAGGTCTAATGAGTTTTGCGGATTAACATTAGTTTCTTCTCTCTTGATATATACATGCACATTATCAGCTGAAACCTGAGAGAGATTTGTGCTAGCTTTAAATAAGGAACTTAACTTAAAATGTACAAAAAGCTCAGGAACTTTTATAGTAAAATTAGGATTTGCTATTGCTAAATCTGTAATGACTAAATACGCATCTTTCTGCCAAACAACTGAGGTATTCTCCATATTAACGCTTGAGCCAACAAATATTTTTGATATTTTATGTTTAACATAAAAATTAATATAATTAATATTGATTTCTAAAGGACTCTCACCCTTAAAAAAGACAAATAAGCAGAATACAAACAATAGAACTATGGAAAGTGATATAGTAATTTTTTTAAGCATTGATTATTGCTTTTCTTGCTAAACTATCAGCCTCCTCATTATACTTATCGCCACTGTGTGCTTTAACCCACTTCCAATCAATTTCGTGTTGTGAAGCAACGTTGTCTAGCTCTTTCCACAATTCCATATTTTTTACTGATTTTTTATTACTTGTTTTCCAGCCATTCATTTTCCACTTATTTATCCATTCTGTTATGCCATGCTTAACATAAAGACTATCCGTATATAGATTAATATTACAAGAAAATTTCAATACTTTCAGCCCATTGATCACCGCTGTTAACTCCATTTTATTGTTTGTGGTATTTTCTTCTCTACCATAAATGTCTTTTCTATAATCTTGAAATAATATGATAGCTGCCCATCCTCCCGCTCCAGGATTACCAGAACACGCCCCATCCGTGTATATTATCACTTCTTTTTTACTCATCTTTAACTGTAATGAATTAATAAAGTATATAGTTGCTTTTATGAAAGCACAATTTCTAAAGGTAGTTTAAGCTGCACCTTTAAATTTTATTATAGAAACAAAAAAAAGTGTGACAACGAGCATTACCAAAAGGAAAAGTAAAAAATAGTTTTTATGCTTCTGCCGTTCTTTCATAACTAAAATAAATCAATAGAACAAAAAATAATACTGGCGAATAGGGAAAATAGATAAGAAATTGAATAAGAAAACATTTTTTTCTGTGAGCTGTGATTCTTGAACTTCATAACAGATACAGCGTACCAAATAAAAACGCAACCTTCAAAGGTTGCCATGCTTAGATAAAGTAAAGCCTTTTTCAAAAATAGAGCCGGAAGCAAGCTAGTTAGCACCAGCAAAACACTATAAATTAATATATATTTTCTTGTTTTTTCCGGACCATAAACAATATTGAACATTGGAATTGATGCCTTTGCATAGTCTTCAGACTTATTTAAAGATAGGGCCCAAAAGTGTGGTGGAGTCCACATAAAAATTACTAAAAATAAAATGAAACTTTCCCAACTGACAGAATTAGTCACAGCTGCCCAGCCAATCATTGGAGGAAAAGCACCTGCTGCACCACCGATAACGATATTCTGCGGAGTACGCCTTTTTAGCCAAATTGTATATACGAAAACGTAAAACAATATGCTAACTGCAAGCAAAGCAGCAGAAATATAGTTTACTGCTATTGCCATGATAAATACTGATAATATTCCAAGAATTATACCAAATTCAAGCGCGCTTTCTGCAGAAATTCTACCTGAGGGTATAGGGCGGTTTTTTGTCCTTTCCATGAGCAGATCTATGTCTCTGTCATACCACATATTTATAGCACCTGCAGATCCTGAGCCAAGAGCAACACATATAAGAGATATTAGTGCTAGAAAAGGGTGCATACTACCTGGTGCAGTAACCATACCAGCAACTGCAGTAAATACCACAAGATACATTATCCTTGGCTTCAGCAAACGCCAAAAATCCAGTATTGTTGATTCAACATTTAGCAAAATACTTGTGTACATTCTATTTTACCACTGGTGGTTTTTCGAAAGTATGAAAAGGCGGTGGTGAAGATACCGTCCATTCCAAGGTGTCACCTTCCCAAGGATTATCTCCAGCTTTCTTGCCCCATTTAAAGAGATGTATAACTATAAACACAAAAAACATAACTGAAACAAAGGACATATATGAGCCAATTGAGGATATATAATTCCAAGGGATAAACGCATCAGGATAATCAGGTATACGCCTTGGCATACCAGCTAATCCTAAGAAATGTTGAGGTAAAAAAGTGATATTGGTGCTAATAAAAGTAAGCCAAAAGTGGATTTGACCTAAGCGCTCATTATATTGCCTACCCGACATTTTACCAATCCAATAATAAAAGCCAGCAAAAGTTCCAAACAATGCAGCAAGTGACATGACATAATGGAAGTGAGCAACAACATAATAGGTGTCGTGCAGGAGCTTATCTATTCCACCATGAGAGAGAATTATTCCCGTTATGCCACCGCCAACAAACATAAAAATAAAACCTAGTGCAAATAGCATAGGGGTTTTAAACTCAATCGCTCCGCCCCACATAGTTGCAATCCAGCTAAAGACTTTTACACCAGTTATAACACCGATAAAAATTGTGGTAGTACTAAAAAATGCAGCAGCGTCAGCACTAAGCCCAACAGTGAACATATGATGAGCCCAAACCATAAAGCCAAATACTGCTATACCTATCATTGCATAAACCATCCCTATGTAACCAAATACAGGTCTGTGAGAAAAAGTTGATACAACCTGACTTATGATGCCAAATGCAGGAAAAATAATTACGTAAACTTCTGGATGACCAAAAAACCAAAATAGATGTTGAAATAACACAGGATCGCCACCACCGGCAGGATCAAAAAAGGAAGTACCAACATTGCGATCAGTAAGAAGCATAGTTATAGCACCGGCAAGCACTGGTAAGGCAACAATCAACATAAATGCTGTTAACAAGACAGACCAAACAAACAGTGGCATCTTAGTTAATGACATTCCTTTTGCGCGCATGTTAAATATAGTAACTATAAAGTTGATCGCCCCAATAATTGACGACATACCAGCAACATGAAGTGCAAGTATAGCAAGGTCAACTCCTGCACTCGGGTGGGACATAATTTGTGATAAAGGCGGATATAAAGTCCAACCCGTACCTGGACCTTCACCAATAAACACTGAGAGAATGAGCAAAATAAAAGATGACACTAATAACCAAAAACTTAAATTATTCATACGAGGAAATGCCATATCTGGTGCGCCAATCATGAGAGGTACAAACCAGTTACCAAATCCTCCCATGAGGGCTGGCATTATCATAAAAAACACCATTATCAACGCATGCCCTGTAACCATTACGTTATATAATTGATAATTATTGTTAAGTATATTAATGTGCATTAGCTGAGTGCGAATAATCACCGATAATAATCCACCAATAATTCCAGCTAATATGGAAAAAATAATGTACAGTGTCCCTATGTCTTTATGATTAGTGGAAAACAACCAACGCTTTATGCCCTTTGGTACATCACTCATATCTATACTCCAAATTTAACTCACTAATTTTCTATTTTCGATCCACTTATTAAAATCTTCTTTGCTTACTGCTTCAACAACAATTGGCATAAATCCATGGCCTAGACCACACAATTCGTAGCACTGCCCATAATAAACACCTGGCTTTTTGACATTAAACCACGCCTCATTCAGCCTACCTGGTATCGCATCAATTTTTACACCGAAAGCTGGTACTCCCCAGCTGTGTATCACATCTCCTGCTGTAACTTGTAAACGAACGTTAGCATTAACGGGTAAAACGATGTTATTATCAACAGAGAATAGCTTTAAATCTCCTTCGATAAAGTCTTTTTCTCCCTTAATATAACTATCAAACGACACGCCTTGATATTCTGGATATTGGTAGCTCCAATACCATTGATGGCCAATAATTTTCAGTGTTATATCAGCTTTCGGTATTTCTTCCTGTAGCTTCAGTAATTTAGCGTTTTCAAAGGCTAATATTCCAACAATAATCGTTGGTATAACAAACCAAACAATTTCTAAAAGGACATTGTGATTAGTTTGGCTTACGTTTGCCACTTTGCTTTTACGAAAGCGAAATACTACATAAGCAAGCAGCGCCCACACAAAAAGCATTATTGCAACCATCACAACCATCACAAACGAATGTGACCTAACTACAGCCTCCATTACTTCAGTTGCAGGAGCAGGAAATCCAAATTGCCAGGAAGTAGGAGCAGAGGCAACAGATATATTTGAGTAAAATATTATCAATAGTGCAAGTAACTTCACCATATCTTTTGTTTGTTTGCTATAAAACTAAATGATATACTGTATAATAGTATATATAAACTTACTATGCAAATAGAGATTAGTGATGGTTAATAATTTTTTAGCATTCAACAAGTATAATAGTACAATACTAATTTGAGGAAAAAAGCATTTACATAAATCTATTGTAAGTAAAAATATTATAATATTTTAAATTAAGTATTTACTTTAAGTAAATTCTATAATAAGTTTAATAGTGTCTGTTACTGCTAATAACCCTCTAGCCTCACACCTAAAAGCAGTAACAGACACTATTAAACTTTATGACAAGTTTATAATCTGTAAGATCAAAATCTTACAAGTGTCTTTATCTCATTATACATTGCAGTTTGTTAATTAACTTTTAATGCCTATGGTAGCATTTACTGGACCAAAGGTTTATGCATTATAGAAAATAATTATAAAAAACACACTATTTGTATACCATACAAACTTTTTTCATTCTGCATAGCTGAGTTACTAGATTTTGTAAACGAAATCTTTAGAGAAGCCAAATGGGCAAAGTTTCATGAAGGTCTTTCGCCAAAACAAGGCAAAATACGCTAAAATTCCTGATTTCACCCAAAATCTTAGCATAGATCCCGCTAACAAGTAGCGGGATGACGAAGTTATCGTCATGCCGCCGCGAACCGTCATACCGTCACGGTATCTCTCAGCCGCTAACAAGCAGCGGGATGACGATTGTCAGGGTGTCATCCAAGTAGCCTCTTTCTTGTCATCCCAGTGCCCAGACACTGGGATCCAGAAAACTTAATTTTAACCAAGTGGCTGCATAATAAAGACTGGATCCCAGACTGGAATGACACCCTACTTAACCGTCATACCGCGATTCATTCGCGGTATCTCAGCCGCTAACAAGAGATCCCGCTAACAAGCAGCGGGATTGACGGTTGTCGTTTAGCCATAAATATTAAGAAATTTACCAAACAAAAAAAAGGCAAAAGAAGCCCCGTGGTGGTTGGCTATTTACTATGTACTAAAATATCGGCGTTTTTTTTATTCTAAAACGCTTGATTAAGAGCGATTTAGCTGCTTTTAACTTGCAACTAACCTACACCGCAAGTGTTTAAGAAATTTACTAAGCAGGAAAAAAGGCAAAGAAACCCCGTAGTAGCTAGCATTCAAATTCTCCCTTGTCAATTTGACGTTTTTTGCTGTCTTAAACGCTTTGTAAGCGCGTTTCGGCTTGTATAGGTAAAAACCCAGAAATTTTTAAAGACATGCGATGCACGTAGTGCGAAAAATTAAACATGAGACGCCAAATACCCTAAGTTTTTTGTCATTAACCTGCACAGATTGCGAAGATAAATAAATAGCTTCAGTTTCATGATAAGGGGGCTGGCGGAGTTTGTAAAGCAATTTTTCGTTTCTATTGAATGACACTGGGAGGTAGTGCAAGAAGCCTATTGTCTAACTATATACCTAAATTTTATTACGGCACTTTCACTACTACTTTAACGAGTGAGCTACCTTTCTATAAAAGACCTATCGACTGTTGCAATTATAGGCGTAAACAAGAATGATAAAAGAGTACGGGATTGAGTAACTATGTACACTTCTGCTGGCATACCAGGGTATAGGTATACATTTTTAAACTGAGCAAGCTCTGACTTTGGTATCACCACGCGCACTGAATAATAACGCCCTAGTCTTGGATCATCAAGAGCGTCAGGAGAAATATGGCTTACTATACCACTAATTAAACTTAAACGACGTGCACTGTAAGCACTTAACCGGACTTTAACCTTTAGTCCTTCTAGCCCATCAATAGAGACTATGTTGCTATCTTTCTTTTGTGCTGACAGTACCTCTTCTATGTTTCTGGTCTGAATTTTAGCATCTATTATTAAGTCATCATCCGATGGCACTACGCTCATGATCGGAACTCCAGATTGTATAACACCACCTTCAGTATGGTATCTTATATCTGTAACTATCCCATCTTGAGGGGATTTAATTATTGTACGTGCCAGTGAATCTTCAGCAACCATCAGCCTCTCTTTCAAGTCTGCAATAGACGTACTAACTTCCTTAAGTTCAGCGTTTGCTCTTTCTTGAGAATCATTTTTTACGTTTATAATTTCTAATTCGTTCTCTCCAATTTTTTGCTGCACTTGAGATATTGCAGAACGGTAATGTCCAACTCTGCCTTCAATTTCAGCAAACTGTTTTTCTAAAGCTAAAATGTGTGGTTTGCTTATATGGCCACTATCAAGTAATTGTCTTTTTGTTTCCAACTCCTCAGTTACCAAGTCATATTGCTTATGAGCTGCATTTAGTTGAAAGTTTAGCCCCGCTAATTCATCATTTAACTGCTTTATACGTTGTTGCAGTATGTCTGTTTTTCCCAATATGCTCTTTCTCTGAGAGTTGAACAACTTTACTTGATTCTTTATCGCTTTATTTACAAGTTCATCGTGAGATAATTTTTTAACCTCATCAGGAAACTCGAGCGTGTCCAAATCTACTCTGATTGCAAGAAGCCTTGCTTCTGTTGCTAAAAATGATAAGAGCTTCTCTTTGATAATACTTAAATTCGCCTTCTCGTTAACATCACTCAACAAAACTAGAGGCTCATCTTTTTTAACTGCTTGGCTCTCTTTTACTAAAATTTTGCTTATTATTCCTCCGCCCAAGTGTTGAACTATTTTCCTATTTGAAGATACAATAACTTCTCCACTTGCATGCACCGCACCGTCAATTGGAGCTATAGCCGACCAAATACCGCCTATTCCAAAAAAGATGAGTATCACTATCAGACCAAAAGATAGTGGCCCCCATGTTACTTTCAGGACTTCATTTACGTTATTACTTTCGCGTTTTAAAATAAAATTTATCACTGCATCAATCAATGCAAACGTCTTATCCAAAAATTTTGGGTACTTCTTCTTTTTATTTTTTGCTCCTTGCATATTTATATTATCACTATGGCCAATCAAGCCTGTCAAAGAAAATCCAGCGCTAAGCTTTTTTAACTTACTTATCATAATACTACTGTGAATTTGTGTTAACTCAAGATAACACACAAAAACAAAGAATCTATAATTTAAGCATTCCATTTAGACTGTAGAGCACCAGAATAAACTATTTAGTAACAATTCCTGCAACTATGTTTTTAAAATTTTTTGACGTTTAACTTTATTATAACTTTTTCTTTATTTTGTGAATATCTGAGTTACTTATATTATGTAAGAAATCTATTGCCAACCAGTCAATATTCTGTTAGGAATTAAGATAATATAAAGTTATTATGTTTAAATTGGAAAGCAGAAAGTTCCTGATCACTGGCGCATCAGGCGGAATAGGGCAAGCAATTGTAAAAATTATGCACAAAGCCGGAGCAACTTTATGTATTTCTGGCACAAAAAAAGAAGTGCTCGAAGAAGTTGCTAAACAATATGAAAAAAATATGCATATACTCCCTTGTGACTTATCAAATGCTGAGGAAGTAAATCAACTAGTAAATAGAGCAAGTGAGTTGATGGAAGGCTTTGACGGGCTTGTATGCAATGCGGGCATTACGCGAGACAGTTTATTATTGAGGATGACAGATGAAGCATGGCAAAAAGTAATTGATATTAACTTGAGCTCTACATTTAAGCTGAGTAGAGAAGCATGCAGGAAACTAATTAAGAATAATTGGGGAAGAATTATAAATATTTCCTCAATAATAGGGCTGACAGGAAACGCCGGGCAAGCAAATTATGCAGCGTCTAAAGCTGGAATAATAGCTATGAGCAAATCTATAGCAAAAGAAGTTGCAAGTCGTAATATAACAGTAAATTGTATTGCTCCTGGGTTTATAGATACTAAAATGACTGAAGTTTTAAATGAAGTACAAAAGGGAAAAATATTAGATAATATTCCAATGAAAAGAATGGGAACAGGGGAAGAAATAGCAGCAGGGGTCTTATTTTTAGCAAGTGATGAAGCAAAATATATAACAGGGCATGTGCTTAACATTAATGGTGGGTTATTTATGTAGCAACACTTATGTATGGACAAATTATAATTTTTACTTTAAAATAAAAATATGTGTAGGTTTAGGTTTGCGTTAGTTTATTATTTAGAGGCAAAAAATGAGCTCTATAATGGAATTTTTTAGTGTTTTTTGTGTAGTATTGCTTTTCTCTTTCTCAGGTTATGCAGCTGACCCTGATATGGATGATACAACTGAAGTAATATGCAATATTATTGGTTATGTTTGGGGAATAGGCGGTCCACTTATGACGGTAGTAATAATTGGTGCAGCTTTGCTTGCAATATTTGGCAGGATGCCGTGGCCAGCTCTCTTTGCTCTAGGCATGTTCTGTGGTGTATTTTTTGGCGCTAAGACGATTATAATGAAAGTTATGCCCAACGTAAGCAATGAAGCAAAAGCTATGTTGGAAAAGTGTGGACAAAAATAACCCATAAAAGTGCAGAAATGCTTTTTTGTTATCCATTAAATCGTTTCATATCTTCAACTTGCAACAAATAAGGGCTATCTTTTGGTAGAGTTTTAACAGCTAGCTCAGCATATTTTGTAAATTGCTTTAAATCACCTTCAATACAAGCCTTTTTTGTCAAGGCAAAATAATGCATTGCCGTATCAGCTTCACATTTATATGCAATGCTTAAATATTTCCAGACAAAGGCGTTATTTGGTTCTACATTCAAAATCTGCTCCAGGTAAAAAATCGCCTTTTTTGCATCACCGTGTAATAATAAAGTATGAGATAATGCGAGTTTTACTAAATAACTATTCTTCTCAGATAAATACCTAAGCGATTCTTCATACATTTTTATTGCTTCACTTAAATTTCCAGCCTTGTATAGCATTTCTGCTTTTAATTCATATAGGTATGAGTCATTGCGTGATTCTTGAATCAATGAATTAACTTTAGCTATAGCCTCTTCTATCTTTCCTTGCCTATAGTAAACTATAGCATTTACATACTCAGAATTACCTTCATATTTATTAGATAACACATGAATAGGAGTAAAGAAAGAGTCTAGCTTTGCAACCACACGCTCAAACTTTAGTAATTTATCCGCAAAAATTGGTTTTACATTGTTTTTAACCTTATAATTTTGCACAGCAAATATGCGTTTATCACTAAGTGGGTGAGTGCGGAAATATTCCTCGGTGTTCTCATGCTCAATACTTTTAAAATAGTCAAAAATCTCTTTCATACCTGAATTATCATAGCCAGATTCATCAAGATATCTTAAAGCATAGCTATCTGCTACACTTTCTTGCTCTTGAGAATAGTTAAAAAACAGCCTTGAACTAAGCGCTACACCACTAAGCAAAATTGCACCAGCAATCTGAGGATTAATGATAATACTAGAAACTAATCCTACCATATAACTAATCATTGCTATTGATTGAAAATAACCCATAGCACCACTCATTTGCAATATATGACCAGCAGATATATGAGCAATTTCATGTGCTAATATACCAAGCAGAACATAAGGTTTAGCCGAATATTGTAAAAGCCCTAAATGAATGAAAATACTATTATTGTTAATTACGAAAGCGTTAATCGAATTATCATTAATTATAAAAACCTTCATTCGGTCACTATCAACATCCGCAGCAGAAAATAAAGGTTGCGCTAGCTCTTTCACTATTGCTTCCACTTCACTATCTCTAATAATGTTAATAGAGTAAGCATTATTATAATATGCAAAAAAGAACAATAAAGTCAAAAACTTAGCAATTTTAAACATGAAAATTCTGTATTTGTACAACTTACAGGAATTTTATATTTTAACACTTAAATTATACAAATTTATAAACGCTAGTTTGATTTTTTGACGTAACTGATAAGTTTGTCGATGGTGGTTAACTTAATTTTATGATGTTCAGCAAATTCAAGCAGCTCAGGTAAGCGCATCATAGAGCCATCATCATTCACTAATTCACACCCTACAGCTGCATGATTAAAGCCAACTAACTTTGCTATTTCAACACTTGCTTCAGTATGACCATTGCGTGCTAAAACCCCACCATCATTTGCAATAATAGGAAAAACATGCCCAGGAGTAATAATATCATCTTTAGTACTCTTTTCATCAATAGCGGTAAGTATCGTATGCGTTCTATCATGAGCAGAAACACCTGTTGTAATGCCATAACGCGCATCAATTGACGTAGTAAATGCAGTATGAGGAGTAAGCTTTTCATCCACATTACTTCTTCTCATAAACTCAAGATTTAGTTTATTCATATGAAGCTTTGTCATAGCTAAAAACACAATGCCAGTACCGTACCTAACCATAAAAGCCATATGTTCTGGTTTTACTTTTTCAGCTAAGACAACCAAATCACCTTCATTCTCTCTATTTTCATCATCAACTAAAATGAATAATTTACCGGAACGAGCATCCTCTAATACATCTTCCACAGAAGAAATGCCGGGTAGACTCATTGAAGCATAAGTGGCCTGTACCATAATAATTTACTTAAATTCAATCTTAACTATTTTATACAATTTCTCTCCATTTGGCACTGTCACTTCCACATATTCACCGACTTTTTTGCCGATTAAGGCACTCCCGAGTGGTGAACTAGTAGATATTAACTGCTTTGAAACATCAGCTTCATATTCGCCTACAACCTTATAAACATATTCCACTTCACCGTTATTATCACTTAACATGCTTAATGTCACAGTTGCACCAAACATTACTGAATCACCAGACAAATTTTTTACTTCTATTACTTCCGCATGTGAGAGCTTACTTTCTATCTCCATTATACGGCCTTCAATAAAACCTAACCTTTCCCGTGCTGCATGATACTCTGCGTTTTCAGACAAATCACCTTGATCACGAGCATCAGAAATAGCCTGTATCACAGAAGGTTTTTCTTCCTTTAATTTTTCAAGTTCGGCTTGCATATTCTCAAAACCTTTACTCGTTATAGGAAATTTATTAATAATGGATGAAGCCATAATCACCACCTAAACGCAATTAAATTGAGTAACGAAATTACTCACAATGTTAAAAATATCACCTTTTATATCATCACTCATGTCATTTGACAACTTTTTTAAAACCCCAGGATGCACAGTATGAAAATAATTAATAAGATCATGTTCAAATTTATTAATGTAACTTATTTGTATTTTACTTAACTGATTATACAGGTTAGAAAAAATATACATCAGCACTACTTGCTCTTCTATTGACATAGGTAAATGTTGTTTTTGCTTTAATAACTCGACAAGATATTTACCCTTATTCAAGGATAATTGAACACTAGCATCAAGATCAGAACCAAATTTTGCGAAATCTTCCAATTCTCTATACTGAGCTAAGCTTAGCTTAATAGAACCAGCAACTTTCTTCACAGACTTTAGTTGTGCAGCAGAACCAACCCGTGAAACTGACAAACCTATATTTACTGCAGGTCGAAATCCTTTATAAAATAATTCAGACTCAAGAAAGATCTGCCCATCGGTAATTGAAATAACATTTGTTGGCACATATGCAGATACATCACCAGCTTGAGTTTCGACAATTGGCAAAGCAGTTAAAGACCCCTGCCCTTTTTTATCAGACATTTTAGCAGCTCTTTCAAGCAAGCGAGAATGTACATAGAATATATCTCCAGGGTAAGCTTCACGACCAGGAGGACGTCTGAGCAATAAAGACATCTGCCTATATGCCACAGCATGCTTAGATAAATCATCATATACAATCAAACAATGCATTCCATTGTCACGGAAAAATTCCCCAATAGTGCAACCAGCATAAGGTGCTAAAAATTGCATAGGCGCGCAGTCAGATGCACTAGCCACAACTACAGTTGTATACTCTAATGCTCCGCTTTCTTTCAGCTTATTTACCACTTTTGCTACTGTTGAAATTTTTTGTCCAATAGCAACATAAACACAGTAAACTTTTTGATTTTCGTTTACCTCATCGTTAATCTTTTTCTGATTGATAATAGTATCAAGCGCAATAGTAGTTTTACCAATTTGTCTATCACCAATAATTAATTCACGCTGCCCTCTACCTATTGGAATTAGCAAATCTATAATTTTAATTCCTGTTTGCAGTGGCTCATGCACAGACTTACGATCAATAATGCCTGGCGCTTTAGATTCTATATCCATTCTGTTTTTGGCTCTAATTTCCCCACCGTCGTCTATAGGATGGCCCAACGCATTTACAACTCTCCCTAACAATTCATGCCCTATAGGCACCTGCACAACATCACCACTACATTTTACAACGTCCCCTTCTTTCACATCACGGTCATTACCAAGTACAACTATTCCAGCCGTATCATGATCTAAATCAAGAACTATTCCTTCTACACCGCTTGCAAAAAATACCTTTTCACCGAATTTTGCTTTTTCCAGTCCATAAACCAATGCGATACCATCTGTTACTGAAATTACTTCACCTATATTTTCCCGCTTTATAGGATTATCAAACGTCTCAACCTTTTCTCTTATTATACTTGCTATCTCAGAGACATTCATACTGTTCTTCATACAAAATTCCTTACTTTTAATATTTCCATTTTACTTAATTCAACTAACCTATCCAAGCAACTTTTTAGCGAAGCATCGATCAAATTAAAACCATACCTAACTACGAAGCCACCTAGTATAGAAGGGTCAACCACATTGCTTACTTTTATTATTTTACCAAGAAAGCTCAAAGATTCAGTAATTATTTTTATATCAGATTCCTTTAAAGTTTCTGCTGACTTTATAGTAATCTCGAATTCATTTTCATTTTCTCTTGCAAGACTTAAGAATTTTTCTAATATAAGGATCAATAAACTAGAGCGTTTATTTGCAAATATAACCATAATAAATTTTACTAAATTCTCACTCAAGTGCTCATTTATAGAAAGCATCACTTCTTTTTTGTGTGCAAAAGAAATCATAGGATGAGATAGGTACACAAAAACATCACGTTGATCCTTAAAAAAAGCCAACAAAAATTCTACTTCTTTCCTTATAATACCTAACCTGCTTCCTGAGACATGAAACAGCACTCTAGCGTAAGATGAAACTAAATTATTGTATTGGGTCTTTTTCATATTAAATCCAGTAAATCTAAATTAATTCAGCTACAAATCTTTCATTCTTCAATCCAAGCATTTTTTATATAAACAGGTCTTCTCTTTAAGGAAAGAAAATATAAATCATATCTGACTGAATAATCTAAAAAACTAAGGTTTTTACTTAAGAAATACTTAGAAGAATTTATAATAGAATGACATTGAAGATGAGATATCGGTATTTCTTTTCCAAGTAAACTTGTTTTAACTTCTATAAAAATCAGCTCCTTTTTTTTAGATACAATTAAGTCAATTTCACCGAACTTACAACGGTAACGGCGTTTTATAACATTATACCATTTCAGTTTTAAATATACTAAAACTAATAACTCGCCAAAGTAACCTACAAAGTAGCGTAACCTACTTACCATAAGAAGAACAATTATGATAACAATTAACTTTGTGTAACTACTTTGCCTCCTTCTTTATTTTTACTATAAACCTTACCTCTTGCTGCAATATCCCTATCAACCAGTTCTATCACTGCCATTGAAGCGCAATCACCCTTTCGAGTGCTAAATTTTATTATTCTAGAATACCCACCTTTACGATCTTGATAACGGCTGGCTAAGACGTTTAATAACTTATCAACTGCTAACTTACTATTATGAAGGCGTGAAAGCAAAAGTCTTCTACCATGTAAAGTATTCTTATTCTTAGCAATTGTAATAAACTTTTCGACATATGGACGAAGTTCCTTAGCTTTTGGTAAAGTAGTTACAATCTGCTCATGGTTAATTAATGAGATAGATAGATTCTTTAACGTCGATAATCTATGTTCAGTGCAACGAGATAGTTTACGTTTTTTTATTCCATGTTTCATATATCACCTAATCTTCATCAGTATGTTGTTTAGCCAACTCATCTATATCCTTAGGCGGCCAATTTAGCACATTCATACCCAAAGACAAGCCAAAATTAGCCAAAACTGCCTTAATCTCATTCAAAGACTTTCTGCCAAAATTAGCAGTTCTTAACATTTCACCTTCTGTCTTTTGCACAAGATCACCTATATAAGTGATATTTTCGTTTTTCAGACAGTTATGAGATCTGACAGATAATTCCATTTCATCTACCTTACGCAATAAGACAGGGTCATAACCCAAATCTTTAGCACCACTAGACGAAGAAACCTGCGATTTTTTATAACTTACATCAGAACTAATAAAGGGCTGAAGTTGCTCCTGCAATATTCTTGCAGCAGAGTCAACAGCTTGACTCGGAGAGATTGTACCATCAGTTTCAATTGACAATATCAGCTTATCCTTATCAGTCACTTGGCCAACACGACTGTTCTCTACCCTGTACGAAACCCTGTTGACAGGGCTATACAAAGCATTAACTGGAATAAAGCCAATTAAATCCTGTTCACTCATAAGCTTCAAAAGTTCATTTTCTTTATACTTAATTACAGGAAGATAACCTTTTCCGCTAGCCACATATATGGTCATGTTAAGCTCTACATTTTGCCCCAGCGTACATATTAATAAATCTTTATTAACAATAGAGCATTGATCATCAGTTTCTATCATCCCAGCTAATACCTGGCAAGGCCCTTTAGCGTTTAAATTTAAGCATTTATTAGAAGCACCATTTAATTTACACCTCAACATGCCCATATTTAATACTATATCAGTTACGTCTTCTCTCACCCCTTGAACTGAAGTAAACTCATGAGTTACACCTTCAATTTTTATTCCATAAACAGCACTACCTTTAAGAGAAGATAACATTACACGTCTTAATGCATTACCTAATGTTAAAGCAAAACCACTTTCCAACGGTTCTAGCACTATATCACTTTTTTCACTGGAATCATCTGATATTACCTTAACTGAACTAGGTTTAATCAATTTATCTAAATTGCTACAGAGAGAAACATCATTATTATAATACATAAAACAACCTTTTCAAATATCCTATACTCTTCTTTTTTTTCTTAACCTGCACCCATTATGAGGAATTGCGGTTTTATCTGCAATTGAAGTCACAGTCAACCCACAGCTCTGAAGTGCTTTAACCGCAGCTTCGGTACCAAAGCCAGGACCACGAATTATTACAGAGACAACCTTCATACCAAATCTCTCCATTGCCTTCTTCGCAGCAGCCTCCGCAGCCTTACCTGCAGCATAAGGTGTGGATTTTCTCGAACCTGAAAAACCACATGCACCCACAGAAGTTTGACATAGCGTATTACCATGAACATCAGTTACATTTACAAAAGTATTATTAAAAGTTGCACGAATATGAACAACACCAGTAATAAACTCTTTTGTACTCTTACCAACCGTTTTGACTTTTTTCATTAAAACTCACAATAATAATAAATTTTATTTTTTCCCAGCAATAGGCAACCGAGATCTACCTTTACGAGTCTTAGCATTAGTATGAGTCCTTTGCCCTCTCACAGGTAAACCTTTTCTATGTCTCACTCCTCTATAGCATCCCATTTCCACTAAAGATTTTATGTTCATAGCCACTTCTTTTCTGAGCTCACCTTCTATAACATAATTTTGTCTAATGAAACTGCTGATCTTTTCTATATCTTCATCTCGTAATTCTGAAACACGTTTGCGCTTATCAACTTCGCAAGCGTGACAAATTACATTCGCAGTAGCAATACCTATACCATATATATAAGTTAATGCAAAAGGAACACATTTCCTCACTGGAATATTTATGCCTGCAATACGTGCCACTGGTACCTCGATACTTTATTAATAACAACTCTTAATTTATACCATAAAACAACTCAGAGTCAAACCAAATTACAAGAAATTTTACGTTCAATCTCTTGCGTTACCTCATCAACACTCAAATTAGCGTCAATTGTTAATAATTTGCCTTTATAATACTCGCGTAAACCTTTCATTTGAAGGTGATATTCACTTATTCTCTTATTAATTGCAGACATATCAGCATCATCAATTCTTTTCTCTAACTTCGTACTTTTACACTTAGCACAAGTAGTACTCTTAAAAGAAGATATACTATATATACTTTTACAGTCCAAACACGCAAGACGATTTTTTAATCTATCGATTGCAATATTATCGTCAAGCTGCAGCTCAATTACAATATCAACATCTGTACTATATTTCTCCTGCAAAATTTGAGTCAAGAAATGAGCTTGGTTTAAATTTCTCGGAAACCCGTCTAACAAGCAATTACCATCCATTGATGCAAGCTGGTCACGCAATAATCCACATATAATTTCATCTTGAATTAAATTACCAGATTCTACGGTACCCTTTATTTTTTCACCTAACTCACTACTGCTAGATATAATATTCCTTAATAAATCCCCTACTGAAATTAATTTTAAATTATATTTTGCTATTAACAAGCTTGACTGAGTACCTTTACCAGAACCTGGAGGACCAAAAATCGTAATGATCATCTTACTTTCCTCGTTTTAGACTCATATTTCTTTATCCAGCTGTCGTACCTATTCGAAAAAATATAAGATTGTATTTGCACAATAGTATCAGTAATAACGTTCACTATAATCAGCAAGCTCGTTCCACCAAAAATAAATGGTATATCATAATAATATCTCATAACTTCAGGTACGGTACATATAACTACCAAATACGCAGAGCCAATGAATGTCAACTTAAAAACTATATCTTGAAGGTAATCAGAAGTATGTTTCCCAGGCCTTCTACCAGGTATAAAACCACCATTTTTTTTAAGAAAATCTGCGTTTTCCTCTGGATTAAATATAAAATTGGTATAGAAAAAATTAAAAAATACTATCAGCACCAAATAGGCTACAATATATACTACTTTATTTGCCATAAAGTAATTCAAAATAAAATCGGAAAAAGCGTGCCCCTTATAGAAATTTGCAATTGAAATAGGTGTCAATAAAATTGCATTAGCAAAAATGGTTGGTACTACACCAGATAAATTAATCTTCAATGGAATATAAGTAAAATCGTCATTATGTAATCTTTTAAATTGCTTTTTAGGATGTTGAACAATAACCTTTCTATAAGAAGACTCTACAAAAATGACTAAGAGTAGCAGTAAAAAAAACAATATCAAAACAAAAAGGATAATAAATAACGATACGCTACCGTTTTTATTTAACGTTAACAAAGATGACAAAGCGCTGTGTAACTCTGATATTATGCCCGTGAAAATGATTAATGAGATACCATTGCCTATACCGCTAGCGCTGATTCGTTCACCAAGCCATATTAAAAGCATAGTTCCACCTAAAAGGCTAAAAACACCTATTGTACGAAACATAACACCAGGTTCGATTACAACCAATACCCCTTCCCTATTCATCCCTTCCAATCCAACCAAAATTGGAATTGATTGAAATACACAAATTACTATGGTCAGGTAGCGTATATAAGAATTCATCTTTCTACGGCCTGACTCTCCATCATTCTTAACTTCCTTCATTCCTTTAATCGCAGAAGAAAGCAACTGAATAATGATAGAAGCCATTATATATGGCATAACGTTCAATGCTAGAATTGTCATTCTAGCCAATGCACCACCAGAAAATAAATTAAATACTCCAAAAACGCCTGAGCCCTCTTTGGGAAATATATCATTAATTACATCAAGATTAATTCCAGGGATAGGCACATAAGTACCCAAGCGATAGCAAATTAAAGCTATTAGCGTAAAAAATATACGTTTTAATAAATCGCCTTTATATAACAACGTAGGATCCAAGCTATTAAATGCGGATTTATTGCCCATGATTTACGATAGTATTTCCACACTACCACCAACTGAAGCTACAGATTTTTTTGCAGCTTCTGACGCAAAATCAACATGAAACACAAATTTTTCGCTCAACTTACCTTTATTAAGAAGTTTAATTTTATTCTTAATAGACTTTATAAAACCTAATTTATACAGCCTCTCCTTATCTATAACAGAGTCTTTCACTATTTTTTTAGCTTCCATTAAGCGCTGTATATCGCCAACATTAATTATAGAGTATATGTTCCTACGTATAGGCTTAAAACCTCTTTTAGGCAAACGAGTATATATAGACTGTTGTCCACCCTCAAAACCATTTATGGAAACTCCACTTCTAGCCTTTTGCCCTTTATGCCCTCTACCGGATGTTTTACCTTTACCACAACCGATACCTCTACCCAGCAACTTAGGCTTCTTTTTCTTAGATAATTTAGTAAATATAGAGTTTAATTTTACAGCATTATTCATACTTTACCTGTTTCCAACTATCTCGCTAATCTTTTTGCCTCTTTTGCTTGCCACCTGACGAGGAGACAACATACTATCAAAAGCCTTAAACACCGCACATATAACGTTATGAGGATTATTTGATCTAGTAGATTTAGCTACCACATCCTTTATACCTAACACCTCAAAAACTGACCTAACCGCTCCACCAGCAATAATACCTGTTCCGGCTCTTGCGGTTCTTAAAACTATCTCACCAGAACAAAATTTAGCTTTAATATCATGATGCAAAGTTCTACCTTCACGCAAGTACACTCTAATCATCGATTTCTTTGCAGCATTTACAGCTTTGACTCTTGCTTCAGCAACTTCTGCGTGCTTACCTATTCCACATCCTACCCTACCCTTCTCATCGCCAACAACAACCAAAATTGAAAATGAAAATCTTCTACCACCTTTGGTAACCGTTGTTACTCTTCGTACCGAAACTAAAAGCTCTGATAAATCATTATTATTTTGTAAATTCTTTATAGCCATATTCAAACCCTTCTAAAATTCAAATCCAGAACTTCTTAAAGCCTCAGCAAATTGAGAAACTAATCCTGTATATTTATACGCTCCACGATCAAACACTAGCTCTTGTTCTAATTTCAGACCAGATAAGCGCTCAATCATTAAAGAAGAAACCTGTTTTATAGTTTCAGCGTTGACTTTCCCTTTACATACATCCTTAATTTTAGCATCCAAAGTAGAAGCTGAAGTGAGAGTTACTCCTTTTACATCATTAATTAACTGGACATAAAAATGCCTATTAGATTTAAATATGGATATACGCAAACGTTCAGCGCTCTTGTCAAGCTTCGCTCTATTACGCAACTTCCTTTTTTCAGCATTACTTAAAAAATTATATAACCTTCTCATCTTAATTACTTCTTTTTACTTACAACTTTACGCAACATAAATTTACCCTTTATTACAACACCCTTACCTTTATAAGGATCATATTTTCTAATTTTGCATATATCAGACGCCACCATATAGACCTTCTGCTTATCCATACCACTAACTACTAAGTGAGTTGGCTTTATACACTTAATCTCAACATCTTTAGGCACTTTATATTTAACATTATGGCTATAACCAAGATACAAAGTCAAATACTTACCATCACACTCTGCCTTATATCCAACACCGTTAATCTCAAGATTAACAGAAAAACCATCAATCATGCCGTTAATGATATTATTAATATTACTCCTATAAGTGCCCCACATAGGCTTTATTTCATCATAATCATCTTTATCTTGATCAACAGAAAGCAATAGCTGATTATCAACAATCCGGCACACAACATCACTGATTAAGCTAACTTCTTTTTCAGCCTTAGCGCTCTTTATTAACACACTACCATTATTATATTCAACTGAAACACCAGCAGGAATATTGATAGGAGCAGCACCTATACGAGACATGAATTTCTCCTATTATTTAAAACACACGACACAAAACTTCTCCACCAACCTTTAACTTATGTGCATTATAATCAGTCATCACTCCTTTGGGTGTCGATATAATAAAAACACCAAGACCATTATATGCTTTAGAAATGTCCTTATACTTAGAATAACGACGACAACCAGGCTTTGACACCCTAACTATGTCACTAATTACAGGTGACTTCTCATAATACTTCAATTTTACAATGAAAGAAGGTAAATTATCTACAACTTGCTTTTCATAATCAAGGATATACCCTTCATCTTTTAAAATCTTCAGTATAGAAGAATTCACTTTAGAAAACAACACTCTTGTTGTTCTATGCATTGCTAATTGAGCATTACGTATCCTTGTTAAAAAATCACCAATACTATCAGATAACGCCACAATATACTCCTTATATTATATTCACCAACTAGACTTTGTAACTCCTGGAACTTGCCCAAAAGAACATAAATCACGCAAAACAATTCTACATAAACCAAATTTTCTATATACTCCTCTTGGTCTCCCAGTTAAAGCACACCTATTTCTAATTTTGGTTTTAGAAGAATTTCTAGGCAATTTTTTAATTAATTTATTTTGAGCTGTAAACCTTTCTACAATAGACAAATTCTTATCATTTATTATAGATTTCAATTTTTCTCTTTTTTCTTTATATTGATCGCACAGCTTTATTCTGCGAAGATTTCTTTCTATCATAGATTTTTTTGCCATATATTTCTCCTCTCAATTAATCAAAAAAAGGAAATTTAAGAGCCAGTAATAATTCCTTTGCTTCCTTATCACTAACTGCACTTGTTATAATATTAATATCCATACCTCTAATTTTACTTATTTTATCATAGTCTATTTCTAAAAACGAGATATGTTCCTTTATACCAAAGGAAAAATTACCATTACCGTCAAATTGCTTCACACTAAATCCTCTAAAATCTTTTTCCCTTGGCAAAGCAATATATATCAATCTTTCTAAAAACTCATACATTTTATCTCTACGCAAAGTTACTTTGCAACCTACTGTAGCACCTTTTCTGATCTTGAAGCCAGAAATAGATTTTTTTGCAAAAGTTGATAAAGGCTTCTGCCCAGCAATCAAATATAGGCTATCAAGTGGTTCATTTATTGCTTTACTATCTGTAGCAGCATCTCCAACGCCCATATTGATACACACCTTGACAAGTTTAGGCACTTGCATTATATTGCCGTAATTAAACTTATCCTTTAAGGACTTTACTATGCTATCTTTATACAATTCTTTAAACATATCAACCTAATCTATCACTTCTCCAGAAACTTTTGCAAAACGCACTTTTCTACCGTCTATAACCTTAAACCCCACTCTAGTTGGAGTTTTATATTTAGGGTCCAATGTTGCAACGTTGGATATATCAATAGCTGACTCTTTATTTAATATACCACCACTACTACCAGCTTTTGGTTTAGTGTGTCTCTTATGTACATTTACCCCAGAAACAATTACCTTTCTTTTAGCATCACATGCCACAACTTTAATCACTTTACCAATTTTTCCCTTATCTCTACCAGTTAAAACTATAACGTCGTCACCACTTTTTATTTTAGCACTCATTATAAAACCTCAACAGCTAATGACATTATCTTCATAAAAGAACCAGATGATAACTTTTTTACCGGACCAAATACCCGAGTGCCAAGTGGTTCACCTTGATCGTTAATCAAAACTACAGCATTGCTAGAAAAACGAATTACAGAACCATCAGATTTTCTAATAGGGCTTTTCACCCTCACCACAACTGCTCTATATACTTTTCCCTTCTCAACCTTCCCTCTTGGAGTAATAGATTTAGTAGATACAATAACTGTGTCACCTATAGATGCAGACTTTCTACCACCCAATAAACCAATACAAAGCACTGCACGCGCACCAGAATTATCAGCTACTTCCAACAATGTATTTTTTTGAATCATATAAATATCCTATTCAATGTGAGCTATTAACAACAACCCATTTTTTAGTAATAGAAATAGGCTTGTGTTCTTGTATTAAAACCTTGTCCCCTTCTTTACAACTATTATTCTCATCATGTGCTGTATACTTCTTGTATTTTTTTATAACCTTTTTATACAGCTCATCCTTATACACTTGTAATACCGAAACCTTTACAGTTTTATCACATTTAGTCTTAATTACAGTACCACAAAAAACCTTCTTAGGCATTCTTTTCCTCTCCTTTTCTTTCATTTAATGCAGTTAGAATACGAGCTATGCTCTTTTTTATCAAACCAAAACGCGAAATATTGTTGCACTGGCCTAACTTTTTTTGAAAAACCAAATTAACAAACTCTTTTCTCAAATTTACAAGAATTTCATGCAATTCTTGTGAGGATTTTGACCTAATGTCAGCTATATCCATTGCAACTCCATTTAATTATGATTAGATACAAATTTACACTTCATAGGAAGCTTAGCGGTTGCCTTTTCAAGCGCCAATTTTGCTAAATGCATGGGAACATCACTGCTAATTTCAAACAACATTCTACCGGGCTTAGCTTTAAATACCCAAAATTCAACACTACCTTTCCCTTTACCCATACGCACATCTGCCGGCTTTTTACTAACAGGGGTATCAGGAAAAATTCTTATCCACACTTTACCAGAGCGTTTTAATGTTCTAGATATTACACGCCTTGCAGTTTCAATATGCTTAGACTGAACCCTACCAGCTTCCATAGCCTTTAGACCATAATCTCCAAAAGATAGCGTACTACCACCTTTCGTGTTACCCTTAATTCGTCCTTTAAATACTTTTTTATATTTACTTTTTTTGGGAACAAACATTTCAATATACCTAATTAGTTACCAATATAAACCCAGACCTTAACTCCTATGATGCCATATATAGTTTTTGCTTCACAAAAAGCATAATCTATATTAGCACGTAAAGTATGCAAAGGCAAACGACCTTCTTTATACCATTCAGTACGAGCTATCTCAGCTCCGCCAAGGCGCCCAGAACAACTTACTTTAATACCTCTAGCACCCATCCTCAAACAACTTTGAATAGCTTTTTTCATCGCTCTTCTAAATGAAACCCTTTTTTCTAACTGTTGTGCAATGCTGCTTGATATTAAAACTGCATCTATTTCAGACCTTTTAACCCCTACTACATTCACTTCTACATTATTTTTTACTTTTTCAGCTATTTTTTGCTTTATCTTCTCAATATCTGAGCCTTTCTTACCTATTATCACTCCAGGTCTAGAAGAATGTATTATTACAGACACCAAATCGATCGTACGCTCTATAATTACTTTAGAAACACCAGCATGCTTAAAAGATTCATTTATATAACTGCGAATAGATAAATCTTGATGCAACCCTTGTTTATAACCCTTCTCAGCATACCAAATAGATGACCAAGTATTAATTATTTTTAACCTAAATCCTTTAGGATTAACGTTTCCCATACTTTTGCACTTTCCTTATTAATTTTCTATTTTTATGAATCATATAATTTCCCCCAATTTTACAGTTATATTACTATAACGTTTACTAACTCTATTAGCTCTACCCATAGCTTTTGGACATACCCTACGCAAAGTAAGAGACTTACCTATTAAAATTTCTTTTATATATAAATTATCGATATCCAATCCATAATTATATTGAGCATTAGCAATCGCAGAATTTAATACCTTCCTTATAAGACCCGCAGCTTTCTTTTCACAAAATCTTAATTGCACAGTGGCAAAAGAAACTTTTTTATTACGTACTAAACCAGCAACCAAATTCAATTTACGAGGAGTTGATTTTAAAACCCTAGAACCAGCTTTAACTATTACATCTCTGTTTTTCATATCAATTACCTTCTTGTCGCCTTTTTATCACCACTATGCCCAGTAAATTTACGAGTGGGCGAAAATTCACCAAATTTATGACCTATCATATTCTGATCATTAACATTAACAGGAATGTAATCCTTACCATTATAAACAGCAAACTTTAAACCTAAACAATTAGGAAGAATTACAGAAGCCCTGGAATGAACTTTTATAGCCATGTTAACAAACCCCTTGTTTAAAGCATTATTCACCGACTTTAATATAGAAGGATGACAAAAAGGAGGCTTCCACGCAGATCTACTCATAAACTAACCTTTCAATTGTTTTATATACTTATCACTAGATTTATTTTTCCTCCGAGTTTTCTTTCCTTTTGTTGCAACACCCCAAGGAGTAACAGGATGACGACCACCAGAGGTTTTTCCTTCCCCACCTCCATGAGGATGGTCAACCGGATTCATCGCAACCCCACGCACAGTAGGTCTAATTCCAAGCCACCTACTTCTTCCAGCTTTACCCAGCTTTCTATTCTTATGGTCAGGGTTAGATACTACACCAATAGTAGCCTTGCAAGAAGATAAAATCAACCTAATTTGACCAGACCTGAGTCGTAATAAAACATATTGGCCATCACGACCAACGATTTGCGCATAACAACCAGCAGCTCTAGCAATCGCAGCACCATTACCTGGTTTCAGCTCAACATTATGAACGAAAGAACCAACAGGTATATACTTGAGTAGCAAACAATTCCCTGGTAAAATATCAGCATCATTTCCAGCTGTAACAACATCACCAGGCTTCATACCTTGAGGAGCTAATATATAAGACTTAATATCATCTTCCTTATATGATATTAACGCTAAAAACCCACTTCTATTTGGATCATACTCTATTTTTTCAACTATACCCTGACCACTTCTATTACGCTTAAAATCTATAACTCTATACTTCTTTTTGTGACCACCACCCCTATGACGAGTTGTAATTCTACCATAATTATTTCTTCCACCACTGGACTTTTTACCGGATGTAAGAGACTTTTCTGGCTCATCTTTTGATAAACCAACTTTACTTACTAACACAGTCCCACGAGAAGACGGAGTAACAGGATTAAAAAATTTCATACCCATATTAAACGCTCATTATATCTAATTTTTGACCATCTATCAAAGAAAAATAAACTTTCTTTTTCTGTTTTTCACAACCAATCACACCCCTGAAACGCCTATATTTAGGCTTAATTCTAACAACATTTATAGAAGAAATTTTAACATCAAATAGAGACTCTATTGCCAACTTTATTTGACGCTTATTTACATTTACAAAAACATACAAAGAATATTTATTAAACTTCTCCCTCAAAAAAGAGGCCTTTTCTGTAATTATAGGAGATTTTATTATATCATTATATTTGATCATAACAATCTACCTTCAAGATGCTTTAAAGTATCCTTTGTCAACATCACGCATTCGTGATTCAATATATCAAAGACATTTAACCCAATAGGTTTGATTAAGTCTACATAATGCAAGTTTCTAACAGCACGCAACAAATCATCTCCATAATCACCAACTATCAAAAAGGAAGAAAATTTAAAATTTTTAATACATTTACACATTTCAGACGTTTTCTTCACATCAATATTTAAATTATCCAGAATAATCACTTGATTATTTAAATACTTTAGAGATAAAGCAATTTTTAAACCAAATTTGCGTACCTTCTTATTAAGAGAATAACTATGACTCCTCACAACAGGGCCGAAAATAATCCCACCACCTCTAAATTGAGGAGATCGCAAGCTCCCTTGTCTTGCCCTACCGGTACGTTTTTGACCATAAGGTTTAGCTGTTGTACCAGAGACATCACTGATACCTTTTGTTTTATGAGTACCAGCTCTTCTCTTCGCTAATTGCCATCTCACTATATCATGCAAAATACTCAATTTTTGCTTAGCAGAAAATATCAAAGGATTGAGCTGAGCAGTACCTACATTATTATTAGATAGATTAACTAAATTACATTCCATAACTAACTCACCAAATTACTAGCATCATCATTTACATCTAACAGTAGACCTATCGGAAAAGGAACATCTTTATGTAAAGATTTTTTAACTGCATCTCTTACAAAAACATAGGAATTTTTAAACCCAGGAACATTATTACCCTTCACAGCAATTATACTATTTTCATGATCAATGGATAATATCTTCATATTTTGTGCAGTTATTCTGCTGTTACCTAAATGACCAGCCATTTTCTTTCCTTTAAATACTCTACCAGGATCCTGACATTGACCAGTAGAACCTTGTGATCTGTGAGCAATAGAAACACCATGAGATGCCCTAAGCCCACTGAAGTTATGCCGCTTCATCACACCAGCAAATCCTTTACCTATAGAATAACCCGTAATATCAAGATATTGACCAACCACAAAATGATTGATTCCCACTTTTTTACCACATTCTATTCCCGACAGGTCATTTAATCTACTTTCGTATAACTTACATTTATTATTTATACCCTTTTTCTTTAAATATTCCAACTGAGGTTTTGCTATATTTTTAAAATCTCCTGTGCCTAAAATGACTGAATTATAGCCACATTTATCTTGTCCTTTTATATCAATAATATAAGTTTCGCTGAGATGCAATAAAGTTACAGCCATGCGACTATTGTCAGAATACATAGCAGTATGACCAATATTCATCATTAGTAAACCAATTCTCCTCAGCGAATTTATTCTCTTCATTTCCTTCTCCTAAACCTTAACTTCCTTGACTTTTAAATCCACTTCTACGCCAGCAGAAAAAGATAAACCTGTAAGCATCTGCATCATAGTAGGAGTAAGATCATGTAAAACAATCAAACGCCTAGAAGTTCTTATTTCAAACTGTTCACGAGATTTTTTATCAACATGAGGAGATCTATTAACAATAAATTTAGAATCTTTTCTTGGCAACGCAATCGGACCAGATAATTTTGCACTGGACCGCTTTAATTCATCAACAAATTTTCGAACACACTCCTCCAATAAAGAACAATCGAAAGCCTTAATGTTAATATATATATCTTGCTTCATCTTAGTTACTACACTCACTCCAAAATCTCAGAAACAACACCAGAACCAACAGTTCTACCGCCTTCTCTTATCGCAAAACGCAATCCCTTATCCATTGCTATCGGTACTTGCAATTCTACTTCTACACTCACATTATCTCCTGGCATTACCATCTCCTTCCCATCTAGCAATTTTATGCTCCCAGTTACATCCGTTGTCCTTAAATAAAACTGTGGCTGGTAATTCGCAAAAAATGGTGTATGCCTTCCTCCTTCCTCTTTCTTTAATATATAAACCTCCGCCTTAAACTTTCTATGCGGCGTTATCGTCCCCGGTTTTGCTAATACTTGCCCTCTCTCCACTTCTTCTCTTTTTGTTCCTCTTAACAATATTCCTACATTGAGTCCTGCACTTCCCTTATCCAGCAACTTCTTAAACATTTCTACACCTGTGCATATCGTCTTTTGCGTCTCCTTCAGACCTATTATCTCTATCTCTTCTCCCGTCTTTATCTCTCCCTTCTCTATTCTTCCTGTTACCACCGTCCCTCGCCCCGATATCGAAAATACATCTTCGATTGGCAATAAAAATGGTAAATCCACAGGCCTTGGTGGAACCGCCACATATTCATCTAACTTTTCCATCAATTTGTCTATTGATTTCTTTCCATATTCGCCGCTGTCATCCTCCAGCGCCTTGAGTGCTGACCCAACTACCACAGGCACTTCATCCCCTGGAAATCCGTATTTACTCAGCAATTCCCTCACTTCCATTTCTACTAAATCTATCATATCAGCATCAGCAACATCAGCTTTATTTATATACACCACGATATATCCAACACCTACCTGCTTCGCCAGCAATATATGCTCTCTCGTTTGTGGCATTGGCCCATCAACTCCCGACACTACCAATATCGCTGCATCCATCTGTGCTGCACCTACTATCATATTCTTTACATAGTCAGCATGTCCAGGACAATCAACGTGTGCATAATGCCTTTTTTCCGTCTGATACTCAACATGCGCTGTTGCTATCGTTATCCCCCTCTTCCTTTCTTCTGGCGCTTTATCTATCTGATCGTACGCTACAAAATTTCCATAATGCTTTGTTATCGCCGCTGTTAACGTTGTCTTCCCATGATCCACATGTCCTATTGTTCCCACATTTACATGCGGCTTTCCAAATGCTTCCACTACTGCTGTCATAATTTAAACTTTTCTACCTAAAATACAAATACATCAATAAATAATATGTTGATTTTATAAAAATACAACAAAAAAAAGAGCGGATAGTGGGAATCGAACCCACGTCACTAGCTTGGAAGGCTAGAGCTCTACCATTGAGCTATACCCGCACAATGGAGGAGGTAGGATTCGAACCTACGTACGCAATGCGGACAGATTTACAGTCTGTTACCTTTAACCACTCGGTCACTCCTCCACAAAAATTTGTTAAGAGAACGCTATTTTAGTACCTTAACTCAAGCTTTTATTGTATTTAATACTAAACGCCTAAAATTAAAAAATCAAGCAATAAAACCTACCCTGATTAAAATCATGCAGATTTCATTTTATACAACACAATATTGTCAATAAAACGTCTAAACAAATAATGCGAATCATGCGTACCTGGCGCTTCTTCTGGATGATATTGCACAGAAAAGACTAGGTAATCCTTCATCATTATTCCCTCTACACTATTATCAAATAGAGAAATGTGAGTAATTTTAACATTACTTGGAAGAGAAGCTGAATCAACAACGAAACCATGATTTTGGCTAGTGATCTCAACTTTTCCACTACTTACATCATAAACTGGATGGTTACTCCCTCGGTGACCAATATCCATCTTGATGGTCTTTGCCCCCAAAGTAATCGCAAGTAATTGATGGCCCATGCATATGCCAAAAATTGGTATTTTAGATTTTATAATAATGTCTATTTCTGAAACTACACTTTCTCCTATTTCTTGCGGATCACCAGGACCATTTGAAAGCACTATACCATCTGGATTCATACTCAACACTTTTTGAGCAAAACCTGTGCTTGGTCTGATTAATTCAACTGTACAACCAAGTTCTATTAAGCGTGAAACTATACTGATTTTTACGCCAAAATCAACGATTACAACCCTATATTTTGCATTAAGGTCACTTTTAAAATTACTATGCAAGCTAACTTTATTGGTTATTTCCATCCCATTTACAGGTTTGTATTTCTTCAATTCATCCAACACATACGTCTCGCTTGACGGGCATATCATTCCATTTTGAGATCCATGTTCTCTCAAATGTCTCGTTAAAGCTCTAGTATCAACTCCTGATATCCCAATCACGTTATTTTTCTCTAACCAATCATTTAAACTGATATATGAAGAAGGGTGGGACATAGAAGAAAGTTCACGCATAACCACACCACTTGCAAAAATTTTCTTTCCTTCATTATCTTTATGGTTTATTCCAATGTTACCAATATGAGGAAAAGTGAACGTTATAATTTGATCAGCAAAAGAAGGATCAGTTATAGTATGCTGATAACCGGTCATACCAGTGGTAAAACAGACCTCACCTATGCACTTGCCTTTTTTACCTACTGATTTTCCCCAAAAGCACTTGCCATCTTGTAAAATTAAAACTGCGTCCTGCACTTCATTATCTATTTAACTGATTCAAAACAGTATACAAGAATTTTAAATAATACGTAACTCTTTCTAAAATTCCAAATTTAACCACGAGGCGGCGAAGAACAATATGAAAAAAATTTTTAACGCGCCCTTTCATAAAATATGTTGACTATCTCCGTATTTTATATTAGGTATACTCCGGCAGTTATGAAATGGAGGTTTATTATGTCAAATGAAATCCAACCTAAAAATAAGTTACTAATTGTAGGAGCTGGCTTACTATTCTTTGCAATGGTGTTCCCATCATTTTTTCTCTTAGCAAAAATAGCCATAGGATTAGCTATGATCGCAATTGCAACAATCGTGGTAAAAATTTTCTCAAAAACAATATCAAACGTTCTTGAAAAAGAAAAAGTAGATCAGAATCAGGCAGCACAACAAACAACACAAAGTAAAATTATAAACCTAGCTATTGGATTAACATTTATATTTGCAGGAGGATTATCAATGCTCATTATAGCAAAAACTGGCTTAATTGCAGCATGTGCAGCTATAACTGCTTTAGCTCTACACGAATATGTTAAAAATGAAGAAATAGGAAAAAAGATAAATGATAAATTCGATAAGGTAGCTGACGATACAATCAATTTTATTGTTAGCAGTGTTGAAAAACTTATTCCAACAAAGCCGCCAGGCATAACAGCCTAAACTGTCTCCGTTCAGCAGAGTGGTTTAAGAAACAATAGATAGAAGGTTTTGAAAAGGGGCTAGCTTCCTTTTTATGTCCATCTTGAGGAACTTCTTGTACAATTAATTTTCTTGCGAAATATTCTGTGATGAATCTAACATTATACCCCCTTTAATTTTTAGATAAAAATAACATATTTTAATATCAGTGTATTGTAAAGCTAAAATTTAGGTGTATTGAAAAATAATTAACCTAACTTATAACTTGCACCTTTATCAGCTTGTTAGGTAGAATTATTAAAGAACTAGTTGAACAGACGTTATCAACTCCATCCACAAGTTCTCCGTTTGTTACTCCAGTTGCAATGAACACTGATTCACCTCTTGCCATATCTTTTATGGTGTAGATTTTTTCTGGATCGTGAATGTTCAAATTTTTTGCTCTTTCTCTTAACTGATCCGTGTCAAGTACTAATCTTCCCTCCATCTGTCCGCCGATTGAGCTTAGCGCTGCAGCCGCAAGCACCCCTTCTGGTGCTCCTCCTATACCGATATACATATCGTGATTGCCATTTACTAGTGAAACTACGGCCGCAACATCACCATCATCTATTAGTTTAACTTTTGCTCCTAACTTCCTGATTTTCAATATTAATTCATCATGCCTTTCACGTTTAAGTACAGTTACCACGAGATCATTTACTTTGCATTTTTTTGCCTTGGCTAAATTGTCTAGATTCTTTTCAATGCTATTTTTTAGTGAGACTACACCCTCTGGAAGATTTTTTCCTACTGCTATCTTTTCCATATAAACATCAGGTGCATGTAAAAAATTACCTTTTTTCGTTGCAGCAAGAACGGACATTGCCCCCTGTTTGTAGTGAGCGCAAATTGTGGTACCCTCAAGTGGGTCAACAGCAATGTCGATTTCAGGACCATTTCCAGTGCCAACCTTCTCGCCAATATATAGCATCGGCGCTTCATCTCTCTCACCTTCACCAATTACGATAGTACCATTTATTTCCATTGAATTTAACACTGTTCGCATTGCATCAACTGCAACCTGATCAGCCTTTTTTTCATCCCCAAAGCCTGCTAGTTTATATGCAGCAAGCGCCGCAGCTTCGGTCACTTTAACTAATTTACAGGCTAAATCTTCCATCATTTGCTTCAAGAACTATAAATAAAGCATTCAATATATATCATGCTGCTTAAAACTGCAATATGTCTTGACTGATTTTGATGGAATTGGTATAATAAGTTATATTTATAGTAGTGGGATTGTAGTTATGTCATACAGTAAGGAAGGTATCAGGGAATTGTGTCTAGATGTAGATAGGATTTTGATAGATGGTGATAAGTACAACGATAAAGTTACCAGCATTGAAGATTTGCAAAATAGATTAAGAAGAAAAGCTAAATTTAAAGAAATTGATTTTCAAAGTAAGTGCGAAGGGGACAACTCGTTAGGAGATCTACTTCTAAAACATGCAACCGAAAATAACAACCCACGCGTTAAGGATTTTCTCCTCCAAAATGGGTATGAACCCCTTCAACAGGAGCAAATAACCGCAGCAATAAACAAGGAAGAAGAGGGGCAAAACACACCTGATGTGGAAGAGAATAGAGCAGACAGTAATGAAGTAGATTCTAGTAACTTCATAAACCTTGGTATGACTGCTGAAATGCGTTACGAACAGCTAATACAAGGAAAAGAAACAAGTCGGGCAATTTTTGACTCGTTTGCAAATGCTGTAAGAGAGTCCAATATTACTGGCGATCGTGGCGTATTTCTAGATGTTGTAAAATTGTTTACAGATTTAGATGCTGTAATCCATCTTACAGATACTGCTTCCAGAACTATATTGGGCATAGCTGCAATAACAAAACAAGCTGACGTTGTTAAGGTACTTTTGGGTAGTGGTAAGTTTAGTGAAGAAGAAAAATTTAACGCTCTGCGTTCTGCTATTGTTCAAGGTAATGTTCAAGAAGTTGAAGCATTTTTAGGTTATGTAAATGATGAAAGCAGACAAGCAGCTTTAGAGTTGGCTATGGATAATGCACAAGAAGAAATTACTCAGGTACTTTTAAACTTTATTACACCAGAAACACCCAATGCAGAAGAAAATATAGTACCAGCACCTCCTATAGTAACAGAAGCAAATGCTAACCAACCTGTGTCAAGTAGTGTTAATGGCCAATCAAATCATAATAACAAAAATAAAACGCCTGTAATACCAGAGACTAAGCAAACTGCCACACCAAATAATGATAATAAAGCTAACGGCTTTGTAGATGCTCAATTTTCTATGCCAAATGAAAAAGAAACTAAATATAAGGAAAATTTTCACAACTCATTAAAGAGAGATGTTGTTGGAGTTGTTGTTACAGGATTATTCATTGCTGCTGCTGTGATGGTTCCATCTGTGGCTGGTGCGGTGGTTTGCGGTATTGTAGATGCTTTAGTTGCAATAGTTACCGGGTGGCATATAAAAAGTTCTACGTTACCAAGTTATAGAGAAATGGAAGAAAATAAAGTTGAACACGTGAGTTCACAAGTTGTAAAAATATAGGATGTCATGCCAGTGCGTGACACTGGCATCCAGAAATTTTATTGTAAGAAGCACACTGAACTGGTGAGCGTAAAAGTAGTTGTCTTATACTCAAACAAATGTCTTTGCGAGATTGCATGGAAAACTGGATCCCAGTGTCTGGGCACGTATCCGTTCAGGATAGCGGCAAGGTAGTATAACCATAGAGTAAAAGTGAGTTTACAACAAATGGGTGTCATCCCAGTGCTTGACACTGGGATCCAGCTTTTGATCGAAAATGTTGTATAGTGCGTTTGTTTACAATCAATTTTTCTGGATCCCAGTGTCTGGGCACTGGGATGACACCTTTGTGTTTGAGGCAAAATCGGCTATAACACTTAACATACTGCCTTTGCAAACAAATGTTCGTACAGCTGTGTGTCACGCACTTTGCTTCAATATTTGCACATTAGCCACTCCCCTGAACAGATACCTGGGCACTGGGATGACATCCTCCCTTATGAAGATTGCTCTCAAATCACGATGTTCGTACAATTGTGATCTGGGCACTTGAATGACAGAGCTCCGCAAGGCGGTCCAATGTTTTTCGCTTACCTAACACACTTAGATTTTATGCTAAATTGTGCTGCTACTAACTTTGCAACCGGTACTCTATAGGGTGAGCATGAAACATAATCCACCCCTGATTCGATGAGAAACTCTATAGATTTTGGGTCTGCACCATGTTCTCCACATATACCCAGTTTTATTTCTTTTCGGGTTTTTTTGCCTCTTTCAATGGCTATCTTGATTAACTCCCCTACCCCTTCGATGTCCAGCACTTCAAACGGGTCGTTTTCGAATATGTTGCTTTCCTTATAAGAATCGAGGAAATTAACTGAATCATCTCTTGAAAGTCCCATGGTTGTTTGCGTTAAATCATTAGTGCCAAAACTAAAAAACTCTGCATGTTTTGCTAACTTATCAGCAATCAGTGCCGCTCGTGGCAGTTCTATCATAGTGCCGATTGAATAAGCCTTGTCTGATGTCATTCCAGCGCGTGACGCTGGAATCTGCATCTGGATCCCAGCTGAGATGACAGAGGATTCTTTCTTTGCTAGCTCGCATATCAGAACAAACTCTTTCTCACTCATGATAAAAGGAATCATGATTTCAGGCTCCACTTCTATCTTCTTTTCTTTCTTTAATTCACTTGCAGCACTAAGTATTGCCCTAATCTGCATGCTATATATTTCAGGATGAGAAATGGCAAGTCTACAACCTCGATGGCCAAGCATTGGGTTCTTTTCTGATAACTGTGCTATTTTATTTTTTACTGACTCAACTGACTTACTAAGTGATTTGGCGATTTTTTCTATAGTAGACTGATTATTGGGTAAAAATTCATGCAAAGGCGGATCAAGCAACCGTATAGTGACCTCCCTGCCCTCCATAATAGAAAATATTTCTTTGAAATCAGACTTTTGCATTCCTTCCAGTTTAATGAGCGCATCTGCCCTTTCATTTTCATCGTCAGCTATTATCAACTTTTGAATGAATTCGATTCTATCACTAGCGAAAAACATATGTTCTGTGCGACATAAGCCTATACCTTCTGCACCGAATTCTTTTGCAATTTTTGCATCTTTTGGAGTATCAGCGTTCGCTCTCACTTTGATCGTTTTGATTTCATCTATCCAGTTAATTATCGTTTTGAATTCTTGCGATAATTCAGGTAAAATTGTAGGGAGAATGCCAAGCATAACCTCCCCTGTTCCTCCGTTGATGGTAATTGGTTCACCTTTATTTACTTTTGTATCCCCTACAGAAAAGAAAATTCCATCTTTATCGATATAAAGTCCACTCACACTGCAAATGCATGGCTTACCCATTCCACGGGTTACAACAGCAGCATGCGAGGTCATCCCTCCCCGTGCTGTTACTATGCCACTTGCAGCATTCATTCCATTAATATCTTCAGGACTCGTTTCTGACCTTACTAAAATCACTTTTTTGCCCTGCTCTGCAGCTTTTTCAGCATCACTTGCACTAAACACTACATATCCAGAAGCAACCCCTGGAGAAGCCGGCAGTCCCTTCCCTATTACTTTTTGGTCACTCTTAACGTCAAGAACTGGATGCAATAAATTGTCAAAAGTTTTTGGATCAATTCTCAATATTCCTTCTTCTTTTGTAATCGTTCCTTCGTTTACCATATCAACTATTATGCGAATAGCAGCTTCAGCCGTGCGCTTGCCAGACCTAGTCTGCAAAATCCATAACTTACCGTCCTGTACAGTAAATTCGATATCCTGCATGTCTTTATAATGCCTTTCAAGTTTTTCACATACCACGCATAATTCTCGGTAGACACTTGGCAGCAACTTCTCCATGGTGTTTTTTTGCTCTCCGTCAATTGGCATAGGAGTATAAACACCAGAAACCACATCCTCACCCTGAGCATTAACCAAAAACTCACCAAAAAGCTTTTTTTCTCCAGTTGAAGGGTTTCGTGTAAATATCACACCAGTTGCAGAATTATCATTTAAATTACCAAAAACCATTGCTTGCACGTTGACTGCTGTTCCAAGGTTTTCAGAAATATTATGTATTCTTCTATAGGAAACAGCCCTATCATTTTTCCAAGAGGCAAATACTGCATTAACTGAGTTTAACAATTGCTCTTCAACGTTCTGCGGAAAATGTTTTCCTGTTTTTTCATGTACTATCCTTTTGAAATTGCTAACAATTCTCTTTAAAACATCAACATCAAGATCAGCTAAGCTTTTTGCTCCACTCTTTTGCTGTTCATTATCAACAACATCTTGAAATAGGTAATGGTCAAGCTGTAGTACAACATTGGAGTACATCATAATGAAACGGCAGTAGCTATCGTAAGCAAAACGTTCGCCACTTTTTTTTGCAAGCCCAACAACGGTTTCATCATTTAGACCAACATTTAAAATAGTATCAAGCATGCCCGGCATTGAGTTGACACTACCAGAGCGTATGGAAACTAATAAGGGGTTATTTAAATCCCCGAATTTACAACCGATGTCATTTTCGAGCATCGTCATGTAGTTTTTGATCTCGTTACGTAGGTCGTTAGACAATTCATTATCCTGACAGTAGGCCTGACAAACAGAGGTGGAAATTGTGAAACCAGGTGGAACAGGAATGCCAACATTGCACATTTCTGCTAAATTTGCTCCCTTCCCTCCCAGCAGATTTTTCATTTCTGCATTGCCTTCGCACTTGTTCTGGCTGAAGTAATGTATTAACTTTTCCCCCATCATTTTCTCCGGATTTTCACTGATAAACACATTGTACATATAGTTCCAATAAACCTGTGAGGACTTGAAACCTTAGGATAATAAATTTTACAAAATTTGGCAACAACGTTCCTTCTGGCAACATCAGTAAAGTTAACAAAAAAGATGACAAATTATTATCAATAAGAATATATAATATAAAGATACATTTAAAAATTTTTTTATGGCTCTTTATTTAAGAGATAGGGTCAATTTTTCTATGAGTAGCTACAATTTAAAGACCTTGCTTCATCAATGTAATGGAACAAAACCTTTTTAGTAAGTTCAAAACCTTCTAAAGTCTCTCCTTCGCATCTTGCTGTAATGCAGTTTTGCGTATTTGATACCCTAAGAAGCCACCAACCTTTATTATCGGTTACCTTAACACCATCAAGATCTGAAAATACAATATTTTGCTGCTCCAGTGTTTTCTTTATTGATTCAATTATTTGAAATTTTTTCTCATCTTTCACTATAATCTTTACTTCATGAGTGATATATAACTTCGGTAAATCCTCAATTACTTGAGATAGGCTTTGGTTTTTCTTAAGCAAAATGTCAACTGCTTTAACAGCAGAATATAGCCCATCATCAAAACCTAGCTCAGAAAAGAAGAAGTGCCCGCTTAATTCACCAGCAAACTTTGCCTCTTCCTCTACCATCTTCTTCTTAACTAGTGAGTGTCCAGTAGCGCAGGTAATAACTTGCCCTCCTAACTTACTAACAAAATCATGCACTTTCATACTCATTTTTACGTTGGCAATAACTTTGCTTTCTGGATATTCCTCCAACACTTCACGTGCAAAAATTATAAATAAATGGTCATTGGAAACAACGTTGCCTTTATTATCAATTAAGCGCACCCTATCGCTATCGCCATCTAGCGCAATGCCAAGATCACATCCATATTCCTTCACAATGTCAATTAATTGAGCGAGATTTTTTTCCTCTATGGGATCTGGATCATGCAGTGGAAATGCCCCATCTATAGAGTTATTGGTTACGATATGCGTATGACCAGGCAAGATCTTTTCAATATACCTTATAATTCCACTTGCTGGACTATTTCCACAATCCCAGGCTATTTTTAATTTCTGTGTAGCATTATTCTTCACTGCACCTTTTAATATGCGAATGTACTCACCATATATATTTATGTTAATTAAGCTTCCAATTCTTGTACTGTTTTTAATTGGACTGCTTATAATTTCCTTCATTTCTTGATCTGAGAAGACTTTTTTATTACTAAAAAATTTAAAGCCATTATATTCGCTGGGGTTATGAGAGGCAGTTATTATGATACCAAGATCCGCCTGCGTGATTTGTGTTGCAGCGTAGAGCATAGGTGAAGAGCATAGTCCAACGCGTATAACATTTGCACCGGATAAAGTTAAGCCCCTAATTAATTCTCTTTCTATACCTGGTGAATCTATTCTGCTGTCGTAGCCGACACAAACACTAGCTACGGTTTGGCCAAACTTTCTACCTATCTCGTACCCATCATTAATCTGCAAATCTTTGCCTACTATACCTCTAATATCGTATTTTCTTATAATGGTATTGTCCATACTGCACTGCTTAAGGAGTAACTACTATATAACATAATGGACAAGTGTTCAAATTTCTTCTTTATTTACCCACATAATTAGTTGATTTTTTAATTAAAATTGTTAGTATTATAGTATATTTTCTAAAAATGTAAAATTATGCCATGGGAGAACGAAAATGTATTTATAGCTGAGGGTCAAAGTTTAAATGTAGATGAACAGCAGAAAAAGGATATTTTAGATGTGATTGAATCTTGTAGCAGCTTTCAAGAGACTATAAAACAATTGGAGGAAAAAAATTTAATCTGGTATTTTATTGGCCCTTTACGCAAAGATGAGAACATTACAGGACAGATAAATTTAAAGTGGGAAAAGGAGTTCCAAAAATTTGAGCAATCAATAAATGAAACACATAGAGAATTTGAAGCATCTTTACCAAATCAAAATTTCTTAGTGTATTCAACAAAAGATAATGACTTCAAAATTAGATTTGAAAATGAAGAAAAACCAATAGAAATTAGCAATATTTTAAGGGCCAGCAGTGAAGGTAAGGTTTATAACATATCTTTGGGGGAAGGTAGTCAAATAACCGCAAGCAAGAAAAATGGCAATGAGAGGCACTATGATTTTACTGGTTCAAGCTCATGTGAAATGACCATTAATTGGCAGGCTAAGGATTCTGAAGGTAACAGCATAGACTGTAGCATGACCGTAAAATTGGATTCTGGTGGTATACAGAGTGTTATTGGTAAGCCAAAATTTGGTGATTTAAAGTTCACACCAGAGGAAACAAAAGATAAAATATTAAAATTAGTTGAGCAGAATAAAGAAGTTTTTATCAATGGAAAAACTCTGCATCAAGCTTTTACTAAGAGTGTGGACGATCAGCAAATACCTGAGAAAGAAACATTTACAAAAGATCCACATATATCACCACAGTCACCTACACCAAGCAGCAGTGGGTATTCCTCTCCTAGAACACCTTCTTCACGTAGAAGTTCTATATCCACTAGCAGTGAATTTAGTGATGAAGATGAAATATTTGAGGATGATATGTCTGGTGATGAAGAAGAGTATGAGCAAGAAGGATTAAAAGATAAAGTAGATGAAATTATAAACGAAATTGAGGAATTAAAGGAAGGAAAAGAAACATTTGCTCAATATTTTGCAGCGCAGGCAAAGCAGTTTGAGGATCTAAGATTAGAACGTGACTCCTTAAAATCCACACTTGCGGAATTTGAAGAGAGTTATAAAGAAAAGGAAGACATGTTACAAGAAGAGTTGAAGTCTGTTAAAGAGAGTCTAGAGCAACTACAGAACATATTACAGCAGGAAAAAGGTCAGGCAACTCAAACTGAAGTTGAATATGAAAGTAGAGGAACAAGCATGCAGCAGCAAGACCAAGGTATACAAGCTGTAAACAACAACTCAAGCAGAACAGCTAGTGGGTTAAGACAAGAAAACAAAAAATTGACTAGAGACAAACTAACTATATCTGAACAATTAAAACAAAAAATAAGAGAGATTGACGAGTTAAAGAAAAATTTAAAGCAATTACAAGAAGAAAATAAACAACTAAAACAAGAAGTTACTAAAAATGCAGGAGTTGATGCATCATCTTCAACAGACCAAAGAGAGGCTAAAGAAGCAGAAGCTATACCGCAAAACATTATGGATTGGCCTGTTCCAATTCCAGACGATAAACCGGAAGAGCAGAAAACTCCATTAGAGCCAATCAAGGTAAATACAGAATTATCAGATCCAAAATCAATCCCTGCTGAGGTTTCGGAAAAATCTCCTCCTCTTCCAAAAGGATGAGTTTTTGCTTCTATTGTTAACTATAGCTAAGACGTCATACCGCCGCAGCCACTAACGAGTAGCGGAATGACGGTTGTCAGCCAAGTGACCTTACCCAGAAAAAGTGGAGAGAAAGTTGAGAATGTTTTTTTATAAAAAGAATGATGAATCAAAAAGTTCAGGAATGCAATAGTTATAGCTCTTTTCATAGAAGTCCGGATGTGATAAGATAAGGATAGATGATGATAAGGAGGTTGAGTGCCAGCAGCATATAGTTATGACTTAAGGAAAAAAGCAATGGAAGCGCTAGACGAGGGAGAAAGCAGAGAAACAGTGGCAGCAAGATTTAAAATTGGACGAACTACTTTATGGGAGTGGCAGCAAAGAAGAAAAGAAACAGGAGACTTTCAATCAAAAAAACTTGGAAATGGAGGTTACAATCACAAAATTACCGACTGGGATGCCTTTGCTAAATTTGCTAGAGAAAACGGAGGAAAGACTCTGTCGGAAATGGCTAGACTTTGGGGCAACGTTAGTATCCAAACGATCCACCGAGCTCTCAGAAAAATTGGATTTACGCGCAAAAAAAGACATATGGATACAAGGAAAGGAACGAAGAAAAACGTGCTGAATTCTTAAAAATTATAGCAACAAAAGAACCAGAAAACTTAGTTTATATAGATGAGTCTGGCATTGATAACACAGAGGACTATCCATATCCAGAAAGGACAGCGGTTTTATGCCCTAAAATCTGGAAAGAAAACTCAACGAATCAGTATGGTTGCAACCTTAAGTAGAAGAAAGATAGTTAACCTTTGAAGGCCACTGTAATATGGATGTTTTTAATGGATGGTTTGAGCAATTTTTGACACCGATCTTGGAACCTGGACAGACTGTCATTCTTGACAATGCTACTTTTCATAAGTCTGGTAAGATTATCGAGCTTGCTAGAGGAGTTGGTGCAGAAATTCTGTATCTGCCGCCGTATTCTCCAGATTTCAACAAAATTGAGCATCATTGGTTTGCTATAAAAAACAGAGCTAGGAAAAACATTCCTCTATTCAAATCTTTTCGTCATGCTGTTGATTCTGCTTTCCTATGATACGTTCGGACTATTATGAAATATGCTATAACTTTAAAATCATAGAAAATACTGTCGTAAAAGGAAGTTTTCTTGTTCGTGTGAAACTCAACACAATGGATTCTCTGAAAAGCTTTCGAGTATATTATATTTTTAATTTGTAGAATAAGATTTTTTCCTTTCTGCATGTTTCGTCTAAAAAGGACACATTTTAAACTTTTTTATAGAAACAACAGCGTTTTTTTTCACTCTTTAGATAATTTAATGCGAAAAAATTTAGAGAGAAATTTTACACACTATCGCTTATATTTTTCCTTAAGTTGACGCCATTGCGTGAACGGTTACGTTTTAACAGAGTAGCTTCTCAATGAAGAGATTCTGAGGAAAAGTGTATGAATATCTGCTTTAACAATAAAACGGGTTTGGTGTCATTCCAGTACTCCTCTCTTATAATTCACGTATTTAAGAATGACTTCTGCTAAACCTTTACTAATTCCATGTACGTTTTGAATTTCAGCCAGAGAAGCTTTGCTTATATTTTTCACTGAACCAAAATAAGACATCAACGCTTTTTTTCTTTTGTTGCCAATGCCGGGTATTTTGCTTAATTGTGAAACTATAAACTGTTTATCGCGTTTTTTTCTATGTGAAGTTATCGCAAAGCGGTGGGCTTCATTACGCAGCGATTGTAAGTAAAGCATGACTTTGCTGTCATTTACCAGACTGAATTCTTCCCTGCCCAGCATATAAAATCTTTCATTCCCTGCGTTACGATCAGGACCTTTTGCCATACAAGCAAAAGGAACGTTTATATTCAATACTTCCAGTACATTCTGTACTATGGAAACATGTCCTGGTCCACCATCAATCAGTAAAAAATCAGGTATTATGCCTTTTATATTGCCGGAGAAACGTCTGGTTAGCACTTCCCTCATCATTTTATAGTCATCACCTGAAAATTTTTCCTTTATAGTAAATTTTCTGTACTCACTCTTTAAAAAACCCTCCTGCCCTGCAACAATCATCACACCAATTTGCTGGCTTCCAGAAATATGGCTATTATCATAAACCTCGATACGCTTTGGAATACTTGGTAACAAGAAAACTTTGCTAAGCTCCTCAAGCTTTTCTAGGTTATTTCTATAATCGATAAGCTTCTGCTCTAAGCTATGCTGAGAGTTATCATAAACAAATTTCAATAAATCACGCTCTTTTTTATTCTTTGCATGCAGAACTTTTACTGGCTTTTGAGCAACCTTATATAGTGCTTGTTCTATAATTTCCTTATCCACAATAGAATCTGGAACGTAAATTTGTATTGGAGGTATGTTAGCTGAATTATAAAAATTGACCAAAAAGGTGGATAAAATTTCATCATTTGAGTGATCACCACAGTTCTCGGCAAAGTAAGGAGTGCTGCCGTAGTTGTCTTTATTTCTGAACGATAACACACTAATACATGCTAGATCCTCTTCACGTACAATACTGAAGAAATCTGCATCTTTTTCAAAAGAAAAATCCGTGTGCTGTATTTGAATTTGCTCAAGAAACTTTACCCGATCTCTATATATAGCAGCAAGCTCATAGTTTTCTTCACTGCTGCACTTTCTCATTGTGAAAAGTAACTGTTCTTTCACTTCCTTATTTCTTCCAAGCAATGTATTTCGTGCCTGTTTTACTGATTGGCAGTAGTCGTCTTTTGTGATTTTGTTTATGCATGGTGCTGAGCAGCGCTTAATTTGATACTCAATACATGGTCTTTTTGTTGAGGAAAAGTATTGATCTGAACATACTCTCAAGAGAAAAGCTCTTTGCAATGATAATATAGTTTGCTTAACAGCAGCGGCAGATGTAAAGGGACCATAATAATGAAACTCATTCTTCTTAAATTTGCCTCTATATTTCGCTATTCTTGGATAATCGTGCTTGGAAATTGTTATATAAGGATAATATTTTCCATCCTTAAGCACAATATTATAAGGTGGCTTCAACGATTTTATTAACTGTGCTTCAAGAAGCAGTGCTTCGATTTCATTCTCAGTGATGAATATTTCAACCTTAATAACCTGTGAGAGCATAACTCTAATTCGTTCAGAAAGGTTTTCGAATTGAAGGTAGTCGGATAACCTCGACTTCAAGTTTTTTGCTTTACCAATGTATAAAATCTTATTCTTATCTCCAACCATCTTATACACGCCACAGGACTGTGGAGATGATTTGATTTGTTCTTTATATTGCCTGAGCATTTATCCATTGCTTAACCTGTATGAGGTTAAAATCTGCTACTAAATGAAAGACGGAAACTACATTTTCAAGCAAAGATAATCTGTTTCTTCTCAGCTTATCAGAATCACAGTTAATCTTTACACTGTCCATAAACTGATTGATAAACGGAGCAAAACCAGCAAGTTCATCAAGCGCTGCATTAAAGTGGTTATTTTTTATTGCTTGTTTTATGTTTTTACAAGCAGTTATAGCACAATTTGATAGCGCAATTTCTTCATTTTCAATCAAAAATCTCTTACCGTAAGATGCACTATAAGTAGTGCCATCACTTTTCCTTACTTTGCTCATCATGTTACTGACTCTTTTGTAAGTGCTTAGAATCTGTTCACCTTCTGGCGTACTAAGATAACGATCCAATATAACAGTTTGCTTTTCTGCTGTCAGCAGATCATTAATATCGATTTTATATAGTATTGAATCTACGACATCTTGCCTTATATCTCTATTTTTTAAAATAACCTTGAATCTTTCTAAGCAGAATCTAAATACTAGTTCTGAAATTTGTTTTCTATTTGGCTTATCAACTGACGTTGTATTTTTATTAAATAGAAGCCTTGAATATAAAGATACTGACTTGTCTATCATTAGCCTAATTGGAATATGCAAATTATTTTCAAGTATTGTCCTAATTATACCAATTGTCATTCTCCGCAAACCAAACTGATCATACGAACCAGAGATTTTCTCACCTGCTGCAATTAAACCAACTAAGCTATCCACTTTGTCTGCAATTGACACAGCAATTGCTGAAGGGGATTTAGGACATTCCTGCTCTGGCCCGATTGGCTTATAGTGTTCAGTTATAGCTTCCACTATTTCTTTATCTTCGTGAAAATAAGAAGCATAATATCCACCCATTACTCCTTGTAATTCTGGAAACTCTCTTACTATCGATGTTGCCAAATCAGCTTTTGCCAAATATGCAGCACGTTCAACTTTTATCAGCGAAGCATGTGGAATAAATATAGCTATATACTTTGACAGAGCCGTAATACGCTTTACCTTTTCCCCCACGCTGCCAAGTGAAGCATGAAATAATATCGAACCTAATTTTTTGACATAATAATCTAGATTTTCCTTTTTATCTTGAGATATTAAAAATTGGGCATCAGCAAGACGTGCTTCTAATATTCTTTCGTGCCCTTTAACAACTTCACCATTGTTGACGTTGACAACAGTGACAAAGTGTGAAATTCTCTTTCCATTACTTAAAGCAAGGTATTTTTGCTGCGTATTAATTATACTAAGAATTACTTCCTTCGGTAATCCAAATGACTTTTCTTGATTCACTTCACCAAACAGTACGATTGGCCACTCTATAAGCCCTGTCAATTCATTTAGTAAATAATCATTTTTCTCAAGTTGTAAATTCTGCTCTTTTGTGAATTTATTAATCTGATCTAGTATAAATTGCTTTCTTTTGTCCATTTGGAGAATTACACTGTTTTTTTCTAGCAATTCAAAATAGTCTTTAGGTGCTTTAACAGTTAACGCTGTACCACTTGAGAGAAATCGATGGCCATATGTTGTGTTAGATGCTGTGATCCCTGCAAAAGACACAGGTATTATTTCATCATTTAAAATGCATAAAATGTTTTTAATTGGCCTAACCCACCTTTCTTTTCCTTCGCCCCATCTCATACTTTTTGGCCAAGAGAAATTTTTTAATATTTCTCCTAGTTGATTTTTAAGAAACTCTTGAATGTTAAATGAGCAGCTTTCTCTTTTAATGAAGTAAAAATCCTCATTATTTACTTTTCGAACGAGCAAATCTTCTTCATTTTTCTGATATTTTCTTAAAAAACCTTCGATAGCACTTTTTGGTGCGTTAATGTTTGGTCCCTTAACTTCGTTATTGGAATCCTTTAGCTCCAAAGCATTTATGTTGTCGACAAATAGGGTAATGCGACGTGCCGTTACAAAAACCTCTATAGATGCAAATCTTAAATTGTTTTTATTAAAAGCACTGGTAATATAACTCTTAACTTGAACTGCAGCTGAATTCTGCATTCTCGGTGGTATTTCTTCTGAAAGGCACTCAAATAACAACTGCAACGACATACGCTATTTACTCATGTACAATTCGCAACATTTTTTTGTCAGCTCTCTAACTCTACCAATATGCGCTGTACGTTCATTTACACCAAGCACACCTCTTGCATCAAGCAGATTAAGTAGGTGACTAGTTTTAATACATTGGTCATAAGCTGCCATTGGTAGCTCCTTTTCAATAAGGAACTTACACAATTTTTCCGTATCTTCGAATTGCTGCTGTACCACTTTAGTATCATAATAATCTAACGCTAGATAAGAAAATTCATATTCTCTTTGTTTAAAAATATCTCCGTAAGTTACACCATTATCGTTCCAAATTATATCGTAAACATTATCTACACCTTGTATGCACATTGCTAAACGTTCCAACCCATATGCCACCTCACCAGGAATCATCTTGCAGTCAATCCCTCCAACTTGCTGTATATAAGTAAGCTGTGTTACTTCCATTCCATTGCATGTAACTTCCCATCCAAGTCCTGATGCACCAACACTTGGATTTTCCCAATCATCTTCAACAAACTTAATATCATATTTTTCTGTAGATATGCCAAGAGCTTTTAAGCTATCTAAATAGACGTCTTGTAAATTATTACCAGACGGTTTTATTATAACTTGGTATTGATGATGTTGATACAAGCGATTAGGGTTATCGCCATAGCGACCATCTGCTGGCCTAATTACTGGTTGTAGATATGCAATTTTTGTCGGTTTTGTATCAATTGCAGACATAATTGTTGCAGGATGTAATGTGCCAGCACCAACTTCAGATGTGTATGAGTGAAGTATAACACATCCTTCACTAGCCCAAAAATCTTGTAACTCTTTTATTATACTTTGTAAGTTCACACAAATTGCACACTTTTTATACTAAATATATAAATAAATAAGTACTATTCAATATTTATTTTTTTTGCAGCACTATGTAAATAATCACCTAAAACTGCTGAACTTTCCCTCACATACTGAATTATGCTTTTATTTAGGACAATTGCATCATGCATAGTTAAATCGCAGAATATAAATGCTGTTAAATACAGTAAGATCACCGCATAAAATGTGTGAAAAATCCCCTCAAATGTAATTGACATTGCATTATTATAGCTGAGCTGTATTGAACTTATTGGCCATGGTTTTATCACTTCTACGACATTAAAAAATACGTAAGGTATCATAAGAAAAAAGAAAAAGTGCATAAAATCATTAAACCAAAATGGGCATTGAAACATCTGCTTACATATACTCCCATAGAGTTTACTTACAGCATAATAAATTGACATTATTGCTGGCATTGAAAGTGCTACAGTCAGTACTTGCCCTGACGCTATTTGTATTACTATGTCTTCACCACTGTTTGCTGAAGGGTCCTGAGCATGAAAAATAAATATTCCAATTAATTGCATTACTAACATAACTATTGCCAATTTTGTAAAAATAGCAGCTACAACTATTCCTGAATTTGGCATTTTATATAGTAAATATTCGCCTCCATATGTAAAAATCAATATAACATCGACAATAAATAATATTAAAAAAGAAGACCAATAGTTCTGCCAACCTGGTAAATATCCTATTCCCAAAAAAGAGCTTACTGTTTTGGCAGGAAAAACCTTGCCCAGCATCTTTCCCAAAAATTCAAAAAAAATCCCCATGCCCTAAGTAACACTTGGTTTATATCATTTATAATACTGTATTGTAACGGACTTATCAATAACTTAAAACATGTATTGGAAAATTTTAAGTAATATGCAGCAACAGTAGAAGAACATGCGCCAAAAATCTAGTAATTTTATAGGGCTTGTGCACTTAAATTTTTTGCAATATCAAGTGCAGCGTAAGTGAATATTGCACTTGCACCCGCACGTTTGAAACCAATCAAAGACTCATAAATCACCTTGTCATAATCTAGCCAGCCATTATTTGCAGCAACTTTTATCATTGCGTACTCACCGCTTACTTGGTAAGCAAAAATCGGAAAATTAAACTTATCACTTGCTGTTTTGATAATATCTAAATATGGCATACCTGGTTTAATCATAATAAAATCTGCACCTTCATTTATATCCATTTCAATTTCGCACATTGCTTCGCGCGCATTTTTATAATCCATTTGATAACCACTTTTGTCTATAGAATGTGATAGCCCACATGAACCAACGACTTGCCTGAATGGAGCATAGAAGCTAGAGCAGTATTTCACCGCATAAGATAATATTAATACGTCTTGAAAGTTGTTATCATCTAATGATTTTCTGATTCTTCCTATTCTACCATCCATCATGTCAGAAGGAGCAACTATATCACATCCTGCCTTCGCTAAAGCAAGTGCTTGCTTACACAGTACTGATATAGTTTCATCGTTTTCTACATCCACCTGATTATCTTTTAAAATGCCGTCATGGCCATGAATAGTGTATGGATCCAGTGCAACATCTGCAATAACACCAATTTCCGGTACCTTTAATTTTACAGCACAAATTGCTTTGCAGATTAAATTGTCAGAATTATACGCTTCCTCAGCGTTTTCAGATTTTAGTTTACTACCAACTACAGGAAAAATTGCAACAGCATTAATTCCTAAATCTTTAGCTTCCTTAACTATGGACACTAATCCATCTATTGAATAACACTTTACGCCTGGTAAGCCAGAAATTGGTTCAGTTGTTTCTTCTCTGTTATGAACAAACAGAGGAAGAACCAGATCATTTACTGATAAACTATTTTCACTTGTTAAATTGCGAACCCATTTGCTCGAGCGCCTGCGCCTTAACCGTGTGTTTGGAAAATTAAACATTGGATCCAGGCAAATTCCCAGTAAAGAGCAACACCCCTGAAATGAGTATCACCCAAAGCACCGATATTGGTAAAAACACTTTCCAACCAAGGCGCATTAGCTGATCATATCGGTAACGAGGTATTGTTGCTCTAATCCAAATAAATATAAACAAAAGTATAACTATTTTCAAAATGAACCAAATTAAACCTGGAATTTTATAAAGCAAACCAAGTTCTAATGGAGGATACCACCCTCCTAGAAAGAATATCGTCATCATAGCACTTGCTAGAATCATATTTGCATATTCTCCAAGAAAAAAGAGGGCAAAAGGCATGGATGAATATTCAACGTTATATCCAGAGACAAGCTCTGCTTCAGCTTCTGGTAAATCAAATGGGTGACGATTAGTTTCTGCAAGCAAAGAAATAAAAAATATTATTCCTATAGGCATTAGTAGTAAATCAACCCAAAATGGCATATTATGTTTTGCCACTACCATTTCTCCAAGATTTAATGTTCCAGTGGTAATAACGACTGTAGCAACTATTAAGCCTATTGAAACTTCATATGAAATCATCTGAGCAGCCGACCGTATAGCGCCAAGAAATGCATAATTAGAATTGCTTGACCAGCCTGCAATAATTACGCCGTATACTCCCAGCGACGATATAGCTAGCACATAAAGCACTCCAACATTAATATTTGCTATAACCTTAGGAATAACTACTTGCTGGCCATTTTCTACAATTACTTCAGCACCAAACGGTATAACTGCCCAGGCAATTAATGCCAAAATAAAGGTAAGCATTGGAGCCATAATGAACAGTATAGTGCTCGCTCTAAATGGTATTATCGGCTCTTTAATTATCAATTTGATAGCATCTGCGAACGGCTGCAATAACCCAAATGGCCCGACTACACTTGGGCCGTGCCTTAGTTGAATTGCAGCAATAACCTTACGCTCAAAGTATACCAAGTATGCAACTGAAAGTAGTAGCGGTACTAAAACAAATAAAATATTAACTAGCGTGTTCATAAAAAGCCTTAGTACAATCCGCCATTATTTTTGAAGCGCGACTTATTGAATCCGTCATATAAAAATTACACTCCTTTAAAGTAAAAGGTGTATTACTTAAGCTTATTTCACCGCTGCTGATTGGAATCCATTTATTTTTTATCACTTGATCAGCATTTCTAAACTGTGGACCGATAGTATCTAATTTTTTTCTCACGTCAAATAAACTATCATATGGTAAGGAGAGATCCAAATATTGCGAGAGATTTTTAATAATTAACCAATCCTCCTTTGCTTCACCTGGAGGAAATACAGCTAAATTTGTTCTTTGCGCTCGACCTTCAGTGTTTACATAAGTTGCATATTTTTCTGTATATGCAGCACCAGGCAAGATAACATCTGCTACATGTGCACTTTTATCACCATGATGACCTTGATAAATTACAAATGTATTTTCTAATTTTGATGTATCAATTTCATCTGCACCAAGAAGATAAACCACTTCTATTTCACCACTTTCTGCATGTTCCAATATTTGATTAATATCCCTTTCGCCTTTTTTAGAAGCAAACCCAATATCTAGCCCACCAACTCTTGCTGCAGCTTTATGCAGCACATTAAAGCCATTCCAGTCGTCTCTGACCATGTTAAATTTTTCTGCAATTTTGCCAGCTAGAACTAGAACTGATTCAGAATCGTCTCTTATCAACGCATCTTGACCGATAATCAGCATAGGGTTTTGAGCAGCTACCAGCAGCTCACAGAACTTATGATTTCCATTTGCTATTTCACTCAAAATATCAGGATTATCGCCCAATTTCTCAACATGATATAAATATTCAATGTTAGGACCAACACTTGCAACAGGAAAGTTGCCCTGTAAATATCTCTTTCTCAATCTTACGTTAATGATCGGTGCTTCTATCCTTGGATTTGTATTTATAAGCAGACATAAATCTGCATTTTCTATACCTTCAATAGTGGTATTGAACACATATGACCCACGATTACTTGGTATAAGCTTTGCACCATCTTGCCTGCAGTCTATATTTCCCGAGCCGAGCTTCTGCATCACTTCTTTGAGTAGAAGCATAGACTCACAATCTGCTAAATCACCTGCAATTGCAGCTATTTTATTTGATTTTGTATTCTTTAATTTTTTTGCAGCAATAGTCAATGCTTCATTCCAATCAACTGGGGCTAATTTACCATCTTTTTTTACATAAGGTCGATCAAGACGCTGAACTTTTAGTCCATCATAGGCAAAGCGGGTTTTATCTGATATCCATTCTTCATTTACCTCTTCGCTCAGTCTTGGTAATATTCGCATAACTTCCAGGCCACGATAATCAACTCTAATGCTACTTCCCACAGCATCTAGCACATCTATAGTCTCACAATGTGATAGCTCCCATGGACGCGCTGTAAAGGAGTAAGGCTTTGAAGTTAAAGCCCCTACCGGGCAGAGATCTATGATATTTCCAGATAATTCAGAACTAATATGCCTTTTTATGTAAGTGCTAATCTCTACATTTTCTCCCCTTCCGATTCCTCCAAGTTCATTTGTACCTGCAACATCAGACAAAAATCTAACACACCGAGTGCAATGAATGCATCGATTCATCGCAGTCTCAATCAGTGGTCCGAAGTGTTTTTTTGGCACAGCCCTCTTATGCTCATCAAGTCTGCTGTTTCCTTTCCCATAAGCCATCGTGATATCTTGCAAATCGCATTCACCACCTTGATCGCAAATTGGGCAATCAAGCGGGTGGTTGATTAGCAAAAACTCAAGCACACCTTCACGTGCTTTTTTAACCTTAGGGGTATCAGTGTGAATAACCATCCCTTCTGCAACTGGCATTGCACAAGAGGCTACTGGTTTTGGAGGTCCACCCTCCACTTCAACCAAACACATTCTGCAGTTACCAGCAATTGCTAAACGCTCATGATAACAAAAACGTGGAATTTCAACGCCCACAATTTCACAAGCTTGAATTATAGTGAGCCCATGCTCTACTTCACATTCCTTAGAATTAATAGTAACTTTAACCACAACTATTGTACAGCTTCCCACTTTATAGGATTGCCGCTTACCTCATCTTCAACCAGATTGCCGTTGTCATATTGAGCAGACATATAATTCATGCGCGAGTCACGATCTATATATCTAACAGGTTTTACCGGTTTATCTTTATACATTTTTTGCTCGGCTTTCTTACGCTGAGTAGGGTTGTTTTTACTAGCTGTCTTTGCTTTCCCACCTACTGCCATATAAACTCCTAAAAACTTTTCATTCTATTTTAACACTTAAGTATATAGCGTCAATATTTAATAACTTTAAAATTTCAATAGATCTCTTATTATAATCATTGTTTAAATAAAAAGTTACTCCTTGATATCATTCCAGTGCTTGACCAGAAAAAAAGAAATATGTATCAGCTACTTTCATTTGCTGCGCCTCGAAAATAAATGTTCATGTAGCTAAGCCATAAATCCAGTATAAAGACCTTTAATCATTGGCTTCGTAGTACTTTTTAACCAACTTATTAAGTAACCTTACACCAAAACCTACTGCTCCTCTTGGACAAATGTCAGTACCTTTTTCGTGCCAAGCAGTGCCTGCGATATCTAAATGTGCCCAGCAAGTTTCATTCACAAAACGCTGTAAAAACTGTGCAGCCATTATGCTATCTCCACCAGAGCCTGCAGGAGCGATGTTTTGAACATCAGCAATCGGTGAATCAATAATTTTGTCATAAGTTTCATTCATAGGAAAACGCCATAACTTCTCATTTACTTCATTTCCTGCATCAATCAGACGGTTTGCTAATTCATCATTATTTGCAAAAAGACCAGCATATTCGTTATTTCCAAGTGCAACCACTATAGCACCAGTTAAAGTTGCAAGATCAATCATAAATTTTGGTGAGAATCTGTCTTGCGTATACCATAAAGCATCTGCAAGTATGAGCCTTCCTTCTGCATCGGTGTTCAACACTTCTATTGTCTGTCCAGACATTGAAGTTACTACATCACTCGGTCTTTGAGCATTACCACCCACTGCATTTTCTGCAAGTGCGACCACGCCGATTGCATTTACTTTTGCTTTTCGTCCTGCTAAAGCATGCATCACCCCAACCACAGTAGCAGAGCCTGCCATGTCATATTTCATTGACTCCATACCACGTGAAGGTTTGAGTGATACTCCACCAGTGTCAAACGTTATACCTTTACCAACAAAAGCTATTGGCTTTTGTTCTTTAGCAGCCCCATTCCATTTTATCACTACTAATTTTGGTTCTTTACTACTTCCTTGTGCGACTCCAAGCAAGGCTCCCATTTTTTTCTCTTCCATCTGCTTTTTATCAAGCACTTCGATTTCAAGGCCAAGCTTAGTAAGTTCTTTTTTTATATGATCAGCATAGGATTCTGGATATAGAATGTTAGGAGGCTCTGTTATAAAAGAGCGCGCAAGGAATATACTCTCACCTTCTTGCCTTAAGTGCTCAAATGATCTTTCAGCATTACTTAATTGCTCATCTTTTACTAATACGGTAATTTCCTCTACCTCTGTAATTTTCTCATCCTTTTTAGTTTTATACTTATCAAACTTAAAACTACGCAGAAACGCACCATATGCAACATTTGCTGCACTACCTTCGATTAAAATCGCTGCTTTCTTAATTTTTAATCTGCTTAGCTCACAATATATTTTACCACCAATATTTAATTCTTTATTTTCATTCCATTCATCCTTCTTACCAAGTCCAACAACTATGACATTTTTTTCTTCTGGCAAAGTAGTAGAGAAAAATTCACCAAAACTTCCATTGAAATCGCTAAATTGCTTTATATTATCTATGATCTGTTTTCTTTGCAAAACTCCGCCATCATTTACGGTTTCGTTGTCCTCAAATAAACCCGTTACTATTGTTTTAAAATCGGGCGAAATTTTAGAAATTGTTATTTTCATTGCTGGCATCTCCGTTGCAAATAATTGTAAACTGTACATAAAACATAGCAAAAACATCAGTAAGATATTTTTCATATACATCCTAAGTACAATAACACTTAAGTTTACTATGGACTACCTTACATGCAAGGGTTTTTATCTTTTATTAGAGAACTTATTATATCCGCCCAAGGTAATGTTAAACGTATAGGTTTTTATGACCTGATCACTGTAAGTAAATGGTGTTATGAGAAGGCTTGCAAGCCCATTACTAACAAAATCTCCAAGAACAGGATCAGCACAATTATCGCAATTATGGTCAGCAAAAAACATTTGCGTTGTGAATTCTGGAAAATCTGGATGTTGAACTAGAAAGTTGATATGTGGAGCTCTATCACCAATTTTGCCAGGTGCTATCGTAATAAAATTATAATAGCCAAGGTTATTCACTACAAACCTTCCTGATCCAGCAAAATTCGGATCATCCTCTATATTCTTATCGTAATGGTTCACGCCGCGTGAATTCGCGTGCCATATAGAAACTACAGCATTTTGTATTGGTAAACAGTTTATATCAGTAATTCTACCCACTATGTGTATTAATTCTCCCGTTGCACTATTTGGAGAACCAGGTTTCCTTCTTAAATTGTTTGAAGAGCTAAAATTTTTTGGCCTTGCATCAAGGTCATAAATCTCTGGAGTTTCAATGCAGTTAAGCAAAACAGGATCAGCTGCAAATAGCGGCAAACTGAATACCGTTTGTACTAAAAACGCTAATAAGATATTTTTCACATTCATTTCATTCACAATAGACTTCTTGCATAACCATATAACAAACTTTTATTGGGAATAGAAACGAAAAAATTACTTTACAAGCTTCGCCAGTCCCCTTATCATGAAACTGAAGCTATTTATTTATCTTCGCAATCTGTGCAGGTTAATGACAAAAAACTTAGGGTATTTGGCGTCTCATGTTTAATTTTTTGCACTATGTGCACCTTATGTCTTTATCAAATTTCTGGGTTTTTACCTACACAAGCTGAAATACGCTTATAAAGCATTTAAAACATCAAAAAACGCCAACTTAAAAAATGGATAGTGAATAACTAGCTACCCTAGGGTTTCTTTTGCCTTTTTTTCTGTTTAGTAAATTTCTTAACGTTTATAATTTAGATTAGTTGCGGTTTAAAAGCAGCTGAATCGCGGTTATTAAGCGTTTAGAATAAAAAAACGCCATACTTGAAAGTATAATGTAAGTAATTAGCCAACCACGGGGCTTCTTTTGCCTTTTTTTTCATTTGGTAAATTTCTTAATGTTTATAGCTAAACGACAACCGTCATTCCAGTACCTTCTCTTGTCATCCCAGTGCCCAGACACTGGGATCCAGTTCTTATTACCTGGTATAAAGTTAAGTTTTCTGGATTCCAGTGTCTGGGCACTGGAATGACACCGTCTTGGATGGAAGGGCTGGATGACAGGAGAAGGAGGCTACTTTCATGACATTATCATAAAGTAAAATGAGATCCCAGTGTCTGGACACTGGGATGACAAGAGGGGGGTATTGGGATGACAAAAAAAGGAGGCTACTGGGATGACGAGAAAGGAGCACTGGAATGACATCATAGGGGCTACTTTCATGACATCATTCTTTTTCCTGGATCCAAGTAGTCAGGGCACTGGGATGACATCATAGAGGCACTGAGATGAAACCGAAGGGGCTACTCGGATGACACCTTTTTTCTGCTTAGTTTAGGTTATGCAAGAAGTCTAGTGCATGAACTGGTCCTTTTCGGATTTTAGCGCTGTCTGCACGAACGTCTAGTTTAGGGGTAAGATAGGAGAAAAATTAGGGCCCGCAAATTAATCCAAACACATAAGTGTAGTGTTACCACCGAATGCTGTAGTGTTAACACTTACAACTTTTTCTGTAGAAAAACGCTGTAAATAATGAGGACCACCAGCTTTTGGCCCAGTGCCAGATAGTCCTCTACCACCAAATGGTTGTATCCCAACTGCTGCACCTATCTGGTTACGGTTGATGTAGACATTTCCAACTGATATTTTTTTACTTATAGTGTCAATTTGACTTTGTATCCGACTCTGCAAAGAAAACGTGAGCCCATATCCTGTATTGTTTATATCATTTATAACTTCATTCAAATTTGACTTATTAAAACGTATGATATGTAAAACAGGACCAAATACTTCTTGCTTTAATTGCGAAATTTTTTGTATCTCATAAATATATGGAGGAAAGAAATAACCATTATGAGAATTTGTATCCATGGGTACTTTAAATAACAGATTTGAATCTTTATCCTCTGACATTTTTTGCGTATGTTGAGTGAGCATATCGATAGATGCTTTATCAATTATTGGACCAATATCAGTACTAAGTTGTATTGGGTCACCAATCTTTAGTTCTTGCGCTGCACCACATATCATTCTTATCTGTTTTTCTGCTATATCTTCTTGAATAAATAGCACTCTAAGCGCAGAACAGCGTTGGCCAGCGCTGCGAAACGCAGAAAGCAAAACATCCGTAGTCACTTGCTCTAAGAGAGCAGAGCTATCAACAATCATAGCATTTAATCCGCCAGTTTCAGCAATAAATGGCACAATAGGACCATCCCTATTTGCAAGCATTTTATTGATTATTTGAGCGGTTTGCGTTGAGCCAGTAAAAGCTACTCCGGCAATTCTATTATCTGGAACTAATATTTTGCCTAAATATCCACCATCCCCAGGAATGAGGTGTAACACATTCTTTGGTATCCCAGCTTCATGTAGTATCTTAACAGCTTCGTAGGCAATAATCGGCGTTTGCTCTGCCGGTTTTGCCAGCACTGCATTACCTGCTGCAAGTGCAGCTGAGACCTGCCCGAGAAAAATAGCAAGTGGAAAATTCCATGGTGATATACACAGGAAAACTCCCCTGCCTTCAAAAAAGATGAAGTTATCTTCACCTGTTGGACCTGGCAATTTTTTCCAGTCGCTCAGTTCATTCTTTGCTATCATTGCATAATAACGCAGAAAGTCGACTGCTTCTCGTACTTCTGCTATTGCATCAGATAAAATTTTTCCTGCTTCCACAATCAGAATGTAAATTAACTCTTTCATTCTTTCTTCAAGTAAGTCAGCAGCTTTTTTCAAGTGTTTAGCACGTTCTTCCGCTGGAGTGCTCTGCCATGCAGAAAACGCATTATGGGCTACTTCAAGAGCATTTAAAGCTTGATCACTTGTTGCGTTCGACACTTCTCCTATTACATGCTCCAAATGTGCAGGATTCACCACTTCAGTAAATTTGGCATCATCAAAAAGTGACTGTCCGTCAATTATTGGTCCAACTTGCCATTTCTTTTCACTAAAACCCTTTATATCATCTGCAAATTGTGAGACTATCACAGAATCACTAATATCCATTCCTAAGGAATTTTTTCTTTCTTCTTTCAAAATATCTTGTGGCAATGGAATATTTGGATGAGGTTCATGCTCCAAGCTTTTAGCTTTTTCTGATGGATCCGAAACTAATTCTTCAATTTTAACGTTAGGATCATTTATTTGATTGACGAACGAACTATTAGCTCCATTTTCAAGAAGACGTCTAACAAGGTATGGTAATAAATCACTACGTTTACCAACTGGTGCATATATACGGCAACTGATGCTTGTTGCAAGTTCTGACATTGCATAATCATATAAGTCTTTTGCCATTCCATGTAAGCGTTGAAATTCAAATCCATGGTGGTTTTTATCAGCAAGTTCCATGATAGAAGCAAAAGTATAGGCGTTATGAGTTCCAAAGCATGGGTAAAAGCTGTTTGGTTTACTCAAAAGTTTCTGTGCGCACGCGAGGTAAGATACGTCAGTATAGCTTTTTCTTGTAAATACTGAGTAATCATTTAATCCCAATTCTTGCGTACGCTTGATCTCTGAATCCCAATATGCACCTTTTACAAGCCTCACCATAATTTTGTGCTTTGATCGGATAGCAACATCTTCAACAAAGTCAAGAACAGATAAAGCGCGCTTTTGATATGCTTGTACAGCCAAGCCGAGCCCTTCCCACTCAGAGAGTGAGTCATCAAGACGCAATTGCTCGAATAAAACTAATGACATCTCAAGTCTTTCTGATTCTTCTGCATCTATGCATAATGAAATATTGTACTTTTTTGCTTCATGACAAAGCTCTAGCAGTTTAGCTCTCAACTCTTCAGCTATATTATCGAATTGGCTGAATTCATAACGTGGGTGTAAAGCAGAAAGTTTGATTGAAATTCCATGCGATTTAAAACAATCATTTATTTCAGTGGATTCACCTATAGCTTTTATTGAGTGCATGTATGAATCAAAATACTCTTCTGCATCTTCAGCTGTGTGAGCAGCTTCGCCAAGCATATCAAAAGAGCATAAGAACTTGCTATTATCATTTGGTTTTACATTTTCCAGTGCTTTCTCTATAGTCTCTCCAATAACAAAATGCTTACCAAGCATAGACATTGCTTGTTTTACTGCTTTGCGAATAATCGGCTCTCCTAAATTTTTAAGTAATTTAGAAATTGCGTAATAGAACTTCGAATCGCCTTCATTATCTCTCAATATACTACTTCCTATCATTAAACTCCATGTGGAAGCATTGACAAACAATGAGGAAGAATGTCCTAAATATTTACTCCATTCTTGATTGGCAATTTTATCTTTGATTAGCTCGTCTATTGTATAATCATCTGGTATTCTAAGTAGTGACTCAGCAAGACACATAAGCGCTATTCCTTCGTCATTGGAAAGCGAGTATTGCTGCATGAAAGAATCTATGACATCTAATTTGTTGCCTTTAATCTTTTCAATAACTTGTTTTGCTATATTATAAATTCTATTTTTTGAATCAGCCGAAAGCTCTGTTTTTTCTACAAGGCGGCGTACATAACTTTTCTCATCAGTACGATAAAACCCTTGTAAACGTTTTCTCAACTCGTTAGGTTCTTGTATAGGACTAATCATATATAATTATCTGCAAAACACTCTGTTACCATATGTAAGGTAAAATTATATCATAACTTTGCATAGAACAAATCATTATTTAAAAAGGGATCAGGGCTGGCTAGAAGAAGTCCATGCAATAACTTTAAAAGGATTGTGCAAGTATGTAGCTTAACACTCCGCCATGCATTAAGTATTTAATCTCAGTTGCGGTTTGTACACAGCATTTGAGTTGAATTGATTGCTTTGAATTATCCTTTCTTTTGATGATACATTCTAGATTTCCACCTGGCACTATTTCACCTTTTATGCTTATTACCTCACTACCATCAAATATCTTTCTGGTTATTCCATTTTGGAATATAAGTGGAAGAACACCCATGCCGACCAAGTTGGACCTATGTATACGCTCAAAGCTTTCTGCAATTACAACTTTAATCCCCAACAATAAAGTACCCTTTGCTGCCCAATCCCTACTTGAACCTGTGCCATACTCCTTTCCTGCCACAATGATGAGAGCTTCCTTGTAGCGCATTGCTGCATCAAAAATCGACATAGTTTCTTGAGAAGGAATATATTTTGTATAGCCGCCTTCGATGCTTACCATTTCATTTTTTATTCTAATGTTAGCAAAAGTCCCACGCATCATTACATTGTGGTTACCACGACGAGACCCATATGAATTAAAGTCCTGTGGCTCAATTCCAAGATTTTTTAAATATATACCTGCAGGACTACTTGAGGCAATATTTCCAGCAGGGGAAATGTGATCAGTGGTTATGCTATCGCCAAACATTGCCAATATTTGTGCACCTTTTATATCGATTTTATTATTTTTAGGTGATAAATTATCAAAATAAGGCGGATTTTGTATGTAAGTGCTGTTTGCATCCCAATTATAGATTTCACTTTTTTCACACTTTATCTTTCGCCAATGTTCATCACCAGAAAAAACATCCTTATACTTTTGTATGAACATCTCACGTGTTACCACACTTTTAACACAATCTTCGATTTCATTGTTTGTTGGCCATATATCTTTGAGATAGACATCATTTCCATTCTTATCTTTGCATATTGAATCTTTTGTCAAATCAATTTGCACAGTGCCTGCAAGTGCATATGCAACAATAAGTGGCGGAGATGCCAAGTAATTAGCTTTGACTAACGGATGAATTCTTCCTTCAAAGTTACGATTGCCAGATAAAACTGCAGCAACGGTTAAGTTTTTGTTTTTAATGCCATCTTCTATATCTTTATTAAGTGGACCAGAATTCCCAATGCAAGTTGTGCAACCATATCCAACTAAATTAAAGCCCAAAGCATTCAGATCTACCTGCAACCCTGACTTTTCTAAATATTCTGTTACAACTTGTGACCCTGGAGCAAGAGAAGTTTTAACCCAAGGCTTTGATTTTAATCCAAGTTTAATTGCATTACGAGCTACAAGACCTGCAGCAATCATCACACTTGGATTTGAGGTGTTAGTGCAGCTTGTTATTGCTGCAATAACTACACTTCCATCTTGGAGTTTATCGCTTTCCTTTGACTCATTAACTGAAAATGATTTAGAAAAAGACTCTGCCACTTGTGAAAGAAAAACCTTATCTTGTGGTCTTTTGGGACCAGCCATTACTGGCTTCACGCTTGATAAATCAAGCTCTAGTGTGTCAAAAAACGCTAACTCGTCACTGCTACGCCACAGTCCTTGCTCTTTCGCATAAGCCTCAACTAATTTAATCAGCTCTTTTGGCCTTCCGGTCAAGTTTAAATAATCTAGCGTTTTCTGATCAATTGGAAAAAATCCACAAGTTGCACCATACTCTGGGGCCATGTTTGCTATAGTGGCTCTATCTGCCAAAGATAAATAATCTAAACCATCACCATAAAACTCTACAAATTTACCAACAACACCTTTCGTTCTTAGGATATTGGTAACCGTCAGCACTAAATCAGTCGCAGTTACTCCTTCCGGCAGTCTGCCAATTAATTTAAATCCAACTACTTCTGGAATCACCATACTAATTGGTTGACCAAGCATCACAGACTCAGCTTCTATACCTCCAACACCCCAACCAAGGACTGATAACCCGTTAACCATTGTAGTATGGCTGTCAGTACCAACTAAAGTGTCAGGATACAAAACCCCATCCTTATTACATACAACTTGCGCTAAATATTCAAGATTCACTTGGTGGCAAATTCCAGTACCTGGCGGTACTACTCTAAAATTTGTGAAGGACGATTCCCCCCACTTTAAGAATTGATATCTCTCCAAATTTCTTTTTACTTCTAGCTCAACATTCTTACTGAATGCGGAAACACTCCCATAACTATCTACTTGAACAGAATGGTCAATCACAAGATCAACCGGTACAGATGGATTTATGTTGCTCGGGTTTCCTCCATTTTTCTTAACATAGTCCCGCATTGAAGCTAGATCAACAACAGCAGGAACCCCTGTAAAATCTTGCATCAACACCCTTGCTGGTTTGTAGCTAATCTCATGATTAGTGTGTTTATTGACGCAGTCTGCTAGTACTCTTATGTCATCTAGCTTTACGTTTACTCCATCTTCATTGCGCAATAAATTTTCAAGCAGAACCTTAAGTGAGCAAGGCAATTTAGTCACATCTATTCCTAAAAATTCACTAGCACTACTTAGGCTAAAATAGTTGTATGACTTCCCGTCAATGTTTAAAGTCGTTTTTGCGTTTAAAGAATTATTCATTCTGCATAACCATTTTTAAGTGAAAAATCAACTAATGATGTCATTCCAGTGCATGACACACAACTGTACGAACGTCCCGTGTTGCAGTAGAGTAAGCATAACTACCAATGTCATCCCAGTGCCCAGACACTGGGATCCAGAAAATTTGACTGCAAATAAGCACGCTATACAACACTTTTGATGAAATTGAACAACGAAACTGGATCCACAACTGTACGAACATTGTGATTTGAGAATAATCTCCGCCAGGAAGGGTGTCATCCCAGTGCTTTGGCACTGAGATCCAGAAAACTTAATTTTAAATAAGTACACCAGATAGCTGTATAATAAGAACTGGATTCCAGTGTCACGCACTGGAATGACATCATTTATTATGCAACATCGTGTCACATTGCAACGTTCGTACAGTTGTGAACTAGATCCCAGTGTCACGCACTGGGATGACAAGAATAATTTGCACCTGGATGACAAGGATGAAGTACATTTGGATGACAACTGGATATATAGATCACATTCAAAATCATTACGCATATTCTGCTTCATTTCAGATATTTCCTCCTTTGGTACCTCAGTAGCACAGCTATTTTCAGCTATATATTATACTATATTAGTTAAAATTGGAATTACTACCGTTACTTTTTTGTTGTTGACTTTGCTGCTCGTACATAGTTTCGAAATCTATAGGATCTAGCATCAGTGGGGGAAATCCACCACTACTTGTAACTCTTGCAATTATTTCTCTTGCAAAAGGGAAAAGAAAAGTAGGTCCGCCAATAAACAAAGCTTGTCTTACCTCTTCCTCACTCAACTCTTTTAAATTTTCTATTGAAAAAATGCCACAATATTTCGTCTCACAAATGAAAGCTACGCCATCTTTTATATCTGCATCTTTTATCGTTGCTCTGACTTCTATATGCAAAGTAACTTCATGGAAAGATTTTTCTTCATTTACTCCTTCTTTGTTTTCCATTCCTTCTAATTTTGCTGAATTGATATTAACCATTACATTAATATCTGGAGCTTTACTAGAAGAAAGGAATGGCGAATTCGGATTCTCAAATGATAGATCTTTAACATATTGACCGTGAATTCTCATTTTTTGTTGTGGCATTTCTTACGTCTCCTTTAATTAAGTTGAGATATTTAATACTTTCTTATATAATATATTCATTTACAAATGAATAGCAAACCTGATTATAAGTTGATATGAAAAACATATTTTCATTAATAATTAATAATGTTCGGATACTTTATATGCCAAGGAGTTGAGTTACTATGATAGAGCTTGTAATATATGCTTTATTAGCGGCGTTCATTTTTTCACGTTTGTATAATTCTTTAGGAAGGTCAGCCAATCTCAACCTAAAAAAGCTAACTAATGTATTGGATGTAAGTCGAAGTAAAGAAGATGTAGTAGAAAACATTGAGGATTACATTGATAGCAATGATAAAAATTCAATAAAAGTTACTTATGAACAAATATTAAAAAAAAACAAAGATTTTTCTATTTCCCACTTTATAGAAGGTTCAAGCATAGCTTTTGAATTAATAATAAAGTATTTCAATCAAGGAAATCTGTCCCAGTTAGAATCTCTCTTGGATAAAGATTTATATAACAACTTCGCAAAAAAGATTAAACATCGTAAAGAGATGCACGAGTCTATAATTGTTTCTATCGTTTCACAAAAGATTTTAGAAATAAAGCTAATAAAAAATGTAGTGTTTATTGCAGTATATTTCCTTTCAGAGCAAATTAACTTCGTTAAGAACAATGAAGGGGATATCATATCAGGTAGTACATCCACCATTAATAAAGTTGAGGATGTATGGCAATTCAAAAAAAATGTTAATTCATCAGACCCAAGCTGGTTGCTTGTTTCTATTCACTATAATAAAGATAAGTAACGATAAGACAAATGACAAGTAAGATTAGTTTTATTTAGAGTTAACCATGGAAAGCAAGCTACGCGAAATAGTACTTGACACTGAAACGACAGGTCTTGACACTAAATCTGGTCATCGAATTATCGAAATAGGGTGTGTGGAATTAATTAACCGCATTCCAACAGGTAAAGTATTCCATCGGTACCTTAACCCAGAAAGAGATATACCTTATCACTCGTTTAAGATTCACGGTATTAGTGAAGAATTTTTAGAAGATAAACCATTATTTTTAGATGTTGCACTTGAATTTCTTGACTTTATATCTAATGATATTTTGGTAATTCACAACGCTGAATTCGATGTTAAGTTCCTTAACATGGAGTTAAGCAAGCTGAATGCTGGGTTAATTTCCTCAGATAGAGTGCTAGATACATTACCTCTTGCGAGGAAAAAATTCGCAGGATCACCTGCTTCTTTGAATGCATTATGTAAGCGTTTTGATATATCGCTAGAGAATAGAGAATTGCACGGAGCACTAGTTGATGCTCAATTGCTTGCAAAGGTATATGTTGAACTTACAGGAGGGTTACAAACCTTTCTGTTTGATAATGAATGCAATCAGGACAGTAACTCTACATTCGTTCAGCATAAAGTGCGTAATCTAACTCCCAGAGAACATTCACCAAATAGTGAAGAAATTGATGAACATAAGAAACTGTTAGACAAAATTAACAATACACTTTGGAATAAATATATTGAATAGGTCAACTAATAAAGATACAATTTAATTTTACTGAGAGCACCCTAATGGTAAGGTTTATAAGATTGTTATCTAATATGCTAGTAGCATTAGCAGTTGTTTTTTTAGGTTATTGTTATTTCACCAAAAAAGGCATATTTGCCCCAGTAGCGATTCACAACGCAGAAGTTAAGATAGGCGGAGATTTTTCTTTAATTAATCAGGACGGACAGATCTTACGCAGTAGTGATTTTAAAGATAAATACATGATGATTTTCTTTGGGTTTTCCTCATGCAAAAGAATTTGCCCTATGAACCTTGGGATAATTTCAGAAACACTTGCAAAGTTAGATGAGAAAACTAACAACAAGCTAAAAACATTTTTTATTACAGTTGATCCTGAGCGCGATAGCACGGAAAGACTTAAAGAATTTCAGCAGCAATTTGACCATAGAATACAAATGTTAACTGGTGAAAGAGAAAAAATAGACGAAGTAGTTGCAAAATATAAAGTATATGCAAGCAAAGTAGACGGAGAAGAAGAAATCAACCATTCTTCGATAATATATCTTATTGGCCCTGGAGGAAAATATGTTACACACTTTGCAGCTGATTTAAATTCAGACGAAAGTCAATCTGATAAGATTTTGGCTGAGATAAAAAAATACGTAAACTGAATTATAGATTTTTCTGTTGCACAGTAAATTAATCGAGCACGCAACTGCATGAGCATTATAATTTTGAGAGCAATCTCCATGGGAAGACACACACAACTGTACGAACGTTGTAGTTTGGGCCACCAGTGGGCCAGTGCCCAGACACTGGGATCCAGCCTTTCCATAATCATTAAAACGTTGTGTTTTAACATAAAACAGCTATTTTTATGCTTGCCAACTTAATAAAATTCCTGGATCCCAGTGTCAAGCACTGGGATGACACCCTCCTGATGGGCCAAAATCACAATGTTCGTACAGTTGTGTGTCAAGCACTGGAATGACATCATCTGTTGTGCAATTTACCTTCAAAAATGAATGTTCGTACAGTTATGGAGACACATTGGAATGACACTATTTGCTGTCTTCAAAAATAAACGTTCGTAAAGGTATCTGTTCAGCAGAGTGGCAAAATAAGGTAGGCGAGAAAAGACAACTATAGGAACAAATGGGTGTCATGCCAGTGCGTGACACTGGCATCCAGTCCTTTTGCACAGTTTCATCAAAAACGTTGTAAAGGATTAACCGCTTTCGTGTTTACCAACTTAGTGCCCAATCTGGATCCCAGTGTCAAGCACTGGGATGACACCCTCCTGATGGGCCAAAATCACAATGTTCGTACAGTTGTGTGTCAAGCACTGGAATGACATCATCTGTTGTGCAATTTACCTTCAAAAATGAATGTTCGTACAGTTATGGAAGACACATTGGAATGACACTATTTGCTGTCTTCAAAAATAAATATTCGTAAAGGTATCTGTTCAGCAGAGTGGCAAAATAAGGTAGGCGAGAAAAGACAACTATAGGAACAAATGGGTGTCATGCCAGTGCGTGACACTGGCATCCAGTCCTTTTGCACAGTTTCATCAAAAACGTTGTAAAGGATTAACCGCTTTCGTGTTTACCAACTTAGTGCCCAATCTGGATCCCAGTGTCAAGCACTGGGATGACAAGAAAGGGAGCACTGGAATTTTTGTTTCAGTATTTGTACATTAGCCATGCGTCTGAACAGATACTCGTAAAGTTGTGCTTTTAATATGGGTTATCAGTTTAAAAATGTTGCTAATCAGCATATATGAATGTAATATTAATTAACATTCATAAACGAAGCAATACCATGGAAAATAGTTATAATGCCGATGCAATAAAAATCTTAAGGGGTCTTGATGCTGTAAGGAAACGTCCAGGTATGTACATTGGTGACACTGACGATGGATCTGGCTTGCACCACATGGTATATGAGGTTATTGACAACGCAATAGATGAATCTTTAGCTGGATATTGTGATAAAATTGAAGTTAGCATAAATAAAGATGGTTCAGTATCTGTAACTGATAATGGTCGTGGCATTCCAACTGACATTCATGAAGAAGAAGGAATATCAGCAGCAGAAGTAATAATGACTCAACTCCATGCTGGTGGTAAATTTGACAATAATACCTATAAAGTTTCTGGGGGATTACATGGTGTTGGAATCTCAGTTGTGAATGCATTATCAAGCTGGTTGGAATTAATTATTTGGCGCAATAAGAAAGAACACTTTATGCGTTTTGAAGATGGTGAGTCTATTGAACCTTTAAAGGTAGTCAACGAAAATACAAACAAAAGAGGAACTAAAGTCACGTTCATGCCATCAACAGAGACTTTTAATGGCATTAATTTCAGTTACTCAACGCTTGAAAGTCGTATAAGAGAATTAGCATTTTTAAATTCAAATATCGACATTACTTTACGTGATTTGCGCAATGAACCATATACAGAATCTCATTTCAATCAGAGCAATCAATCTAAAGACAATTTTGGTACAGCAAATTTTGTGCAGTATTTAGATAAGAATAAGACACATGTAACTAAAATTGCCAGTATGAAAGGAGATGCAGAAGATCTTGGCATCAGCTTGGAAATATCGATGGAATGGAATGATTCCTACTATGAACATATGTTATGCTTCACGAATAATATAAGGCAACGAGATGGTGGTACGCATTTGGCAGGGTTTAGGTCCGCCTTAACTAGGTGCATCAATACCTATGCAACTAATGAAGGGTTCTTAAAGAAAGCAAAAGTAAATTTAACTGGAGAGGACGTTAGAGAAGGTTTAACTTGTGTTTTATCTCTTAAGATGCCTGATCCTAAATTTTCTTCACAAACAAAAGACAAGCTAGTTAGTTCTGAAGCACGTGCAGTTGTAGAAAGTATAGTTTCTGATAAATTGAGCACAATCCTTGAAACTGATCCCAAATTGGCGGCAAGCATAGTAGAAAGAGCAATTAGGTCAGCAAAAGGAAGAGAAGCTGCTCGAAAGGCACGTGAACTAGTTAAGAATAAGAACAGTATTGATATTGCAACTCTGCCAGGAAAACTTGCTGATTGCCAGGAAAAAGCTCCCGAATTGTCAGAATTATTTATAGTAGAAGGTAATTCAGCAGGTGGTTCTGCAAAACAAGGTCGTAATCGAAAAACACAAGCTGTACTTGCTTTAAAAGGAAAAATCCTGAATGTGGAACGTGTAAGTTTAGATCGTATTTTTTCATCTGCAGAAATAGGCTCTTTAATTACTGCAATTGGTGCTGGAATAGGAAGTGAGCATTTTAATGTTGAGAAAGTTAGATATCATAAGATTATCATTATGACAGATGCAGACGTTGATGGATCACATATCAGGACTTTGATTCTAACCTTTTTCTTTCGACATATGCGTGAAGTAATTGATAAGGGATATTTATATATAGCACAGCCACCCCTCTATAAAGTTACAAAGAATGCTAAAGACACTTATATTAAAGATGACGAAACTTTTGAAGAGTATATAATAAACTCAGCAGTTAAAAGATTAACACTAAGTGGTACAACTACAGAATTTAACGACTTGCGCCTTATTTTGAATAAATGTGTTAGCATTTCTAATATTAGCAAAAATTATGATAGAGAAATACCACAAAATCTCTTAGAGTCATTGCTAATTTTAAGCAAAAAGAATGCTCTATCATCGGCTGATGAGATATTAAAGTATTTAAAATTAATGTACAGCGAATACACTTGGGAAGTAGAAATAAAAGATGAAGAAAAAGAAATTCACATCTCTAAATTATTTCAAGGATTGGCAGACAAATATATATTTGCACTTAGTATGCTTGAAGGCAAAGATATGCAAAACATATTAAGTTTGCTTGATGGTATAAGTAACTTATTTAATGGCGATTCATTTTTAAAATCACAAGAAACTGAAATAAGAATCACTTCTCCAAGTGCACTTGCAAAAATAATAATGGACTATGGTAAAAAGGGTTTAACTCTGCAGAGATTTAAAGGTCTTGGTGAAATGAATGCTGATCAGCTATGGGATACTACGTTAAATCCTGAGGCTAGAACTTTATTGAAGGTTGAAATAAAAGATTGTGAAGAAGCTGATTCCATATTTTCAATACTAATGGGTGATATAGTTGAACCACGCCGTGACTTTATTAATAGCAATGCACTCAACGTGCATGATGTTGATATTTAAACTTTTAGCAAAATGTACGAACGTTACGGGTTTAAGCAAAAACTGTGTCATTCAAGTAGCTGACACTGATTCCTTTATGACGGTGTCATTTCAGTGCCCCTTTTTGTCATCCGAGTAGCTCTTCGTTGTCATCCGAGTAGCCCCTTCTCCTGTCATCCCAGTGCTCCTTTCTTGTCATCCCAGTGCTCCTTTCTTGTCATCCCAGTGCTCCTTTCTTGTCATCCCAGTGCCCAGACACTGGGATCCAGGAAAAAGAATGATGTCATGCAAGTAGCTGACACTGGTTCCTTTATGACGGTGTCATCCGAGTAGCCCCTTTTTTGTCATCCCAGTGCTCCTTTCTTGTCATCCCAGTGCCCAGACACTGGGATCCAGGAAAAAGAATGGTGTCATGCAAGTAGCTGACACTGGTTCCTTTATGACGGTGTCATCCGAGTAGCCCCTTTTTTGTCATCCCAGTGTCACGCACTGGGATGACACCCTACTAGCGGAAGTTACTCTCAAATGTTTGTTCATGTTGCTATAAATATTAAGAAATTTACCAAATGAAAAAAAAGGCAAAAGAAGCCCCGTGGTTATTATCCGCTTTAAAATATTGGCGTTTTTTATGTTTTAAACGCTTGACAAGCAAGATTTAGCTGCTTTTAATTGCAACTAACTTACGCTGCAAATGTTTAAGAAATTTACTAAGCAGAAAAAAAGACAAAGAATCCCCGAGTTAGCTAGTCTTTTACTATCTCTGTCGAGTATTGGCATTTTTTGATGTCTTGTAACGCTTTATAAGCGCGTTCAGCTTATTTAGATAAAAATCTAGATGTAGATGAAGTTTTGTAAAGACATACAGTATCTATATACTGCAAAAAATTGAACATAAGACGCCGATACATTAAGTAATCCTTACCTTTTAATCTGCAGATTGGCGAAAGCAAATACAATAGCTTCAGTCTCATGATAAGGGGGCTGGCGGAGTTTGTCAAGTAAGTTTTTTCGTTTCTATGTTGTCAGCTACCTGAATATTGATCATACGGGTTCCATCTGTTATATATAATCTTTTTGAATACGAAGAAAACTGATGAATGAGTATGATATTACGGTTATAGGTAGCGGTCCTGGTGGTTATATAGCAGCAATTAGAGCGGCACAGCTTGGATTTAAAACTGCAATTGTGGAAAAAGAAAAAAATTTAGGCGGTATATGCTTAAATTGGGGATGTATACCAACAAAATCACTGCTTAGAGCATCTGAGGTTTATAGGCTAATAAAAAGATCAAAAGAGTTTGGTATAGAAGTAAAAGGAGCGAGTTTTGATATACAATCAATAGTGAAATATTCAAGAAGCGTTGTTGATAAATTATCAAGTGGCGTTGCATATTTGATGAAAAAAAATAACATCAAAGTTCATCAAGGCTTTGGTAAACTTGCAGGCAATAGTACTATAAAAGTTGTTAGCGATAAGGAAGAACAAGAAATTGTTTCCAAGCATATTATTTTAGCAACAGGCGTGAGGGCACGGAATCTGCCTGGAATAGAGGCAGATGGAGATTTAATATGGAATGCGCAGCATGCTATGATGCCGGGCAAATTACCAAAATCACTACTAATTATAGGGTCTGGCGCAATTGGAATAGAATTTGCAAGTTTTTATAGTACTTTGGGAGTTGATGTAACAATCATAGAGATAAAGAGCACTATTTTGCCGCTGGAGGATAAAGACATTTCAGATTTAGCACAAGAAATATTCACAAAACAGGGGATAAAAATATATACAAATAGTAGCGTAAAAGCTCTTACTAAAAGTAAAGACTCTGCTCAAGTGCAACTGAGTAATGGTGAAAGCAAAGAATTTGATAAGGTGATTGTTGCGGTTGGAATTCAAGCAAATATTGAAAATATAGGTTTAGAAAATACAAAAATTAAATTAAGCCCTTCTGGTTTTATTGAAATGAATGAATGGTATGAAACTAGTGAATCAAATGTGTATGCAATAGGTGATGTAGCTGGCCCACCATGTTTAGCACATAAAGCGAGCCATGAAGCTGTGATCTGCGTTGAAAAGATTGCTGGTAAAAGTGCTCATGCGTTAAAAAAAGAATGCATACCAAATTGCACTTATTCTCATCCACAAATAGCGAGCATCGGCCTTACTGAGGAACAGGCAATAAAAGGTGGGTATGATGTAAAAATAGGAAAATTTCACTCTAACTTTAATGGTAAGTCTATTGCACTCAGTGAAACTGAAGGGTTAGTGAAAACAATTATAGACAAAAAGACAGGCAAACTTCTGGGTAGCCACATGATAGGTGCAGAAGTAACGGAGTTAATTAGCAATTTTGCTCTTGCAAAGCAACTAGAAGGAACAGACTTCGACATAAAATCTACGATTTTTCCTCATCCAACCATTTCAGAGATGATACACGAATCAGTGCTTGCTGCAGATGATGAGTCGTTAAATAGTTGAACTAACGTTCCATCGTTTTAGAGTTGTCAATGTCTTGAGTAGTAGTTTGATTAGGCACTTTAGTTTCAATAGATTGATTACCACCAGCATCAGAATTCTGTAACTCTTCTTTCAATCCCTTAGCTGCTTCTTTAACTTTAAGCTTTGCCTTTGGATGAAGATCTTCTGGGCCTTTTCCTTTAGTATCCAAACCTTGTTGTAGATTAGTGCTTTTCATTTTATTATGCTGCTCGTGCTCAGGTAGGTCAACAACCGAATTGAAAAGAATTTTTATTATATTTTTTAGCAGTTCTAAAAAACCTCCGCTTCTGCCTTCTCTTTGTTCTTGAGGCTTATTTTTCACGTTAGATTCTTTTTTACTGTTACTACTTTTAGGCATTTTTAACTCAACTATCATAAAGCTTAATAAAATTCTACGTGCAAATTATTAAATAACAGTTAACAATCTAGGATTCATTATTTACAGATGGATATTATTTTAGCAACAGGTGGCACAGGCGGACACATTTTTCCAGCTATAACTTTAGCAAGAGCACTAAAGGCACAAGGATACAATTGCATATTATTCACTGATAAAAAAACAAATAAAAATACCGACATAGAAAACTACACCTTACCATTACGTAAACCGAGCGGCAACAAATTTAAGTTTTTCCTTTTATTAATGTATAGTTGTGTGCTAGCAATATATAAAATCAGAAAATTGAAGCCAAGATTAGTAATTGGGTTTGGTAGCTACGCTTCTTTTCCAACTCTTCTTGCAGCAAGAGTTCTTTCTATACCTATAATTTTACATGAACAAAACACAGTTTTAGGGAGAGTAAATAGATTCTTTTTCAAGAGTGCAAAATTAATTGCAACCAGCTTTCCGGAGACTAAATATGCAGAAGGCAATAAATGTATTTTTACAGGAAATTTTGTTGATATAAAAGCACAGAGCCATTCTAGCACTGAGAAAGTCCTAAACATATTGGTCATAGCAGGCAGCCAAGGTGCAAATTTTTTTGATGATGTGGTAAGCAGCGTAATTTGTAATTTGCCTATTAAAATGAAAAAGAAAATTAGAGTGATGCAGCAATGTACGAAGAAAAATGTAAACAAGGTCAAGAGTCTATACAAAAGTGAAAAGATCGATTGTGAATTAAGTGAATTTTTTGATGATATGGGAAATAGACTAGCCAATGCTCACTTGGTAATTAGCAGAGCAGGAGCAACTTCAATAGCAGAGATCACTCTTGCTAGGCGTTCCACTATATATATTCCTTACCCTTACTCAAAAGATAATCACCAATTTTATAACGCAAAATATATTGAAGATTCGGGAGCAGCTGTAATAGTTGAGCAGAATAGTGAAGCAAAAAAAAATCTAACAGAGTTACTATTTGATCTACTCAGTAATTCTCAAAAATTGCGTGATATGACCAGTAATACAAAAAAAACAGGGATAAAGAATGGGACTACTGAGTTTGTTAAAATAATTGTTCACAGGTTTAGTTGATGGCTGCTTGCTTTTTCTTCAAACACATCCCAAAGATCTTTTTCTAGCGATATATTATACAATTTATTGATATGAACTACTCCCGTGGGTGAAGTTGTGTTAATTTCGAGCAGGAAGTCATCTATAATATCAATACCAACAAATATTAGCCCTCTTTTCTTTAATTCAGGACCAATTTTGTTACATATTTCATTGTCCCTATCGTTTATTTGAGCGGGCTCAAAACTTGCTCCGAGCCGCACATTTGTCCTAATCTCTCCACTAATCTTTGGAACTCGTTTCATTACACCAATTGGTTGACCATAAAGTAGCAATATTCTTTTATCTTTATCTATGTTTTTACAAAATGATTGCGCAATTACAGGACATTCATATTTTGCTATCATGAGATCCACTACTACTTGAATACTATTCTCGTCTTGTATTCTTATCACATCGTTTCCTCCATAACTATACAATGGCTTCAGAATAATATCTTTATAGTTGCGGTAAAAATCTCTAATCATTGATATATTTTCAGTAATCAAAGTCGGCGGAATTAACTCTGGAAATAATGAAGTTATCAATTTTTCAGGACAATTTCTTATTTCTGTTGGATTGTTAATTACCAATGCGCTAGTTTTTTCTAAGATATATGTTGTTGTAATATAACGCATATCAAAGGGTGGATCCTGTCTGATAAATATGATGTCCATTTCATTCAAGTTGATAGCTACATCCTCTTTAGAGATAAAACTAAAATCATCAACACTGACTTTCTGAGCCAGAGCAATTGGATGGTTTAGCTTTAGTGCTAAATTGTTAGGAGCATAGACAAAAACTTCGTGCTTCCTCCTTTGTGCTTCCTTTATTAGCACGAATGTAGTGTCAGTTTCAAAATTTATATTTTCATCCATCTGAAAGGCAACTTTCATTTATGTTCTCTACCTATTGTCACAATTGTACAAATGTTATAATTTGAAGGCGATTTTTGCCTAATGGCGTAACTTACTGTACCTATATCGTACATAACTTACAACTTGTTTTACTCCCTTTACTTTTCTTGCAATTGCTATTACAGCTTTTAATTCCGCTTTATTTTGGGCTATACCCATCAAATAAACAACTCTATCAACCGTATTAACGCTATAATTAATTGACTTAATATTTCTTTTTCCCAGGAGTCTTGTTCTTATTTCCGCTGTTATCATGCCATCTACAGTGGTGTCTAGCATGGAAGCCATTTGAATTGGTATTACTCTTATTTCATTTATCACTTCTTTAATTTCTTTTTGCTGCCAAGCTATTTTTTCTGCTGTAAGTTGTTTTTCAGGAGTGTCAACACTTCCAATGAGCAATACTCTTCCTTCACTTACTTTAACCTTTATGGATGAAAATAGTCCATGCTTTAAGAGTCCCTTATTAATTCTGATGACCATAGTCGTATCATCAATGATATTTCCCAAGGATTTATCCTGCATTGTTATTGCTGTTGCTGTCGCTGTAGCCACCACACCACCTATTATAAGGGTTGTGCAACCACTTTGTGTAATCAAAAAAATTGCGAGTAAGAAGCTTGTTATTAATCTCATTATTGATTTTCAGGGTTTAGAGCTTTCATTAAGAAATGTTAATAAGCTTTTTTGATTGTGTAAACACCATAAATTAAGTAAGACTTTAAACCTTGAATATTTTTAATGGAATACCTATAATAGGGTACTGAAAATTTCTTGCGGATATGGCGGAATTGGTAGACGTGCCAGGTTTAGGTCCTGGTGAGCTTGCTCGTGGGGGTTCAAGTCCCTCTATCCGCACTTTAAAGTCATGTAACTTAGGTTTTAAGGGAAAATTTATAATCACTAAATACACTTTTATTTGTATAAAAACCTGTTCTTAAGGATTGTGTTTAACTTAAATTCTGGTAAAATGACTCTATTAAGATATGAATTAAAATATTAATAAATGAATTATGATGTCTAATAATATACCTCAAAATACAGTCGAAGTAAGTAGCGTATATACCTACAAAGAGCTTAGTATAGATAAACTAAAGCATGAGTATGAAATCACAGTTAGTAGTGATTATATAAAACAAAAGGTAGATTCCAGGTTGCAGGAGATAGCAGAAAATGCAAAATTACCTGGATTTAGGGCTGGAAAGATGCCCTATGACCTTGTTGTTGCAAATTATAAAAACGAAGCTTTGGAATATGTGATAAATAATACAATTGATTATTGCTCAAGTGATTTGATGAAAAAAATTGAAGTCAAGTCTCACATTTATCCTAAGGTTGATGTTATATCATTACCAGATCTGGGCAAAGAAAATGAGGAGGGCAATTTTGTATACAAGCTATCTTTTGAGTCGATGCCTGAAGTACCGGCGATAGATCTTGACAAAATAAACTTAAAGAAAATTGAGGCAAAGATTGAAGAGGAAGATATAAAAGAATTTATTGATTCTATCAAAACAAAATTCCCCAATTTTGCCTCTGTTGATGATGCTTCTTATCAAGCGAAAGATGGGGATAAATTGATAATTGATTTTGAAGGGCGGATTAGGAATAAGCTCTTTCAAGGTGGAAGTAGCAAAAATTTTGCCGTTAATTTAGGGTCTGGCACATTTATTAATGGTTTTGAAGATCAATTAACTGGTATGAAAAAGGGAGAAACAAAGGACTTTAAGTTGAAATTTCCTGAAAATTACCAAGCCATTTCCCTTGCAGGACAGGAAGCTGATTTTTCTGTGCGAGTTAATGAGATTCAAATTGCCAAAGATTTTGAAAATGATGATGAAATAGCTAAGAGTATTGGTTTTAAAGATTATTCTTTGCTAATAAATCATGCAAAAAAAATGATTGGTGATCAGTGTACCGAAATGAGAAATCTCTTAATTAAAAAGGAGCTGTTTGATTATTTGGATGCTAATTATAGTTTTGATTTACCCACAGACATAGTAAAACAGGAGCAACAAAGAATGGAAGGAGAACTGGGTGCTCAAAATGATTCTCGTAAAGAAGCTGAAAAACGTGTAAAGCTTGCTATGTTATTTATGAAATTTAGTGCAGAACATAAAATATCATTAACTCAAAATGATGTTTTGAATGTTATTGTAAATCAATATGTCAGTAAGGATGTACCGTTTGACAGAGTACTTAAGCATTTTGAATCAAATAAACAATTTCAAGAATTAGTTAGAGGGCAAGCGCTTGAGTATAAAGTGACAGATTATATAATAGAAAAAGTTAGTAAAGAAGAGCAGATTATTTCTGTGAAAGAATTAAAGGAATTGTTTGGTAATATTTAATAGGAAAAGGTATGACTCTTATACCAATTGTAGTTGAACAAACTAGTCGCGGTGAGCGCGCTTATGACATATATTCAAGACTAGTGAAAGAAAGAATAATTTTCGTAACAGGTCCTATTGAGGACAACATGGCTAGCGTAATAGTAGCACAGCTTTTATTTTTAGAATCGGAAAATCCCGATAAAGACATTTGTATGTACATCAACTCACCAGGTGGTGTTGTAACTGCTGGTTTGTCGATCTACGATACAATGCAGTATATAAACCCAGACGTTTCAACTTTATGTATAGGTCAAGCTGCATCTATGGGTTCTTTATTGCTTGCAGCTGGTACAAAAGGTAAGCGCTACTCTCTACCTCATTCAAGAATTATGATACATCAGCCATCTGGTGGTTATCATGGTCAAGCAACTGATATAGAAATACATGCTAATGAGATTTTGCGAGTTAAGAAAAAACTAAATCAAATTTATGAAAAACATACTGGAAATTCACTGAAGAAAATTGAAGGAATGATGGAAAGAGATAAGTTCATGGATCCTGAAGAAGCAAGGAAAATTGGCTTAATTGACAAGGTGATAGCTGAGCGTACAGATATTGAAATTGAAAATACTAAAGTTAAACAAAAGGTGGGTTAATGGATAACAATAATGATTTACACTACTGTTCTTTTTGCAACAAGGCGCAAGATGAAGTAGATAAATTGATTACTAACTCTTCGGATGGTTTAAAGGTGTTTATTTGTAATGAGTGCATAGAATTATCCCATAAAGCAATAAGTCAAAAGAAAGATAGATCTTTTAATTCAGATCGTATATCTGATATGAAGCTATTACTAAAGAAACCTGAGGATATAAAAAATTTTCTTAGCAAGCATGTTGTAGGTCAAGAACATGCGCAACATGTCTTATCTGTAGCTATGTATAACCATTGTCAATCCATGGCACAATTTCATGCTATAAGTGATATCGAAATCGAGAAGTCAAATATAATGCTTATTGGTCCCACTGGTTCTGGTAAGACTTTGCTGGCCAAAACACTTGCTAAAGTTTCAGATGTGCCATTTGCTATGGCTGATGCGACAACTTTAACTGAGGCAGGTTATGTGGGTGATGATGTAGAAAGCGTGTTGTCGCGTTTATTACAAGCTGCAAATTATGACGTTGCAAAAGCACAGCGTGGTATAGTGTTTATAGATGAAATAGACAAGATCACAAGAAAATCTGAAAGCACTTCAATAACCCGTGACGTTTCAGGTGAGGGGGTCCAGCAAGCTCTGCTTAAGATTATGGAGGGTACAGTTGCTTATGTTCCGCCACAAGGAGGGCGAAAACATCCACAACAAGAGTTTATACAAGTGGATACTAGTAACATACTGTTTATTTGTGGAGGAGCTTTTGAAGGCCTCGATAAAATTATTGAAGCGAGAAAAAAGGGAACATCAGTTGGCTTTGGAGCAGATATAAGTCAGTCTAAAGAGCAAAAGAAAAAAAATGCTTTACATGATGTTCAACCTGAAGATTTAATCAAATTCGGTTTAATACCCGAATTTGTAGGGCGGGTTCCAATAACTGCTGTTTTAGATGAGCTGGATCATGAAGATTTAATACATGTTTTGACAGAACCAAGAAATGCGCTAATAAAACAGTACAAAGCATTGCTTGCGTTTAGCAAAGTAAACCTTGAGTTTTCAGATGAAGCAATATCAGCTATTGCTAAAAAGGCTATAAGTTATAAAACAGGTGCAAGAATGTTACGTGCTATTTTAGAGTCACTTTTGCTTGACATTATGTATACATCTGGAAACGGAGGCTTTGAAGGTAGCACTATAGTAATCACTAAGAAAATGGTAGAGTTAGGAAAAGCAACGGTTAATCATAATAATAATGGCAATGTTATAACGGTTAATGATTAATTTGAGGCATATATTATGAACATTGAACGTGCTGTGAGCTCTGGTTTTGCTGCATTGTCAGTATTACCTTTAAGAGATGTAGTAATTTTTCCAAATATAATGGTGCCTTTATTCATAGGCAGAGAAAAATCTGTTAATGCACTAGAGTATGCAATAAGTAGTAGTAGTCACCAAAATGAGATTTTTCTTGTAGCACAGAAAGATGGCTCTGTTGATAATCCAGAGCCAGAAGATCTTTATGAAGTAGGTGTGTTAGCAAACATTATACAACCATTAATAAAATTGCCTGACAATGCAGTAAAAGTTATAATCCGGGGGATAAGAAGGGGAAGAGTTGTAGAATATATTAGCTCTCATACTTTATTACAAGCCAGGGTAGAGTTAGACAATCATTATAAAGAAGATGAAGACAATATTGACTTAGAAGCTTTAAGGCGATCTGTTATAGACGCGTTCGATAGCTGGTGTAAGCTAAACAAGAAAAATCAGCCTGAAGTTGCCATTAACCCCATTGATCAAATCAAAGAAGTTGATCAACTTGTAGACACGGTAGCTTCACATTTAAATATAAAAGTATCGGATAAACAAAGCATACTTGAGGCTTATGACCCAAAAGAGCGTTTAAAAAAAGCTTTTGTTTTTATTGAGAGAGAAATAAGTATTTTGAACGCACAAAACCGTTTATATAAGACAATTAAATCGCAAGTTGAAAGCACTCAGAAAGTTTACTACCTTAACGAACAATTGAAAGCTATACAGAAAGAATTAGGTGAATTTGAGAATGGTGATGAAGGGAATATACTCAATGAATTTGAAAAAAAGATAAATGAAACAAAGCTTTCTCAGGAAGCAAGAGAGAAAGCTATAACTGATTTGAAGAGATACAAGAAAATGAATCCCATTTCTCCTGAAGCTACAGTTATATCTAGTTACTTGCATTGGTTACTTGATTTGCCGTGGGGAAAGTACAAAGATGCAAAAATTAACTTAAATGCAGCTAAAAAAATCTTAGATGAAAATCATTATGGCATAGAGAAAGTAAAAGATAGAATAATAGAATTTTTAGCAGTATTAAAAAGAGTAAAAGAGATAAAAGGTCCTATACTTTGCTTAGTTGGACCGCCAGGTGTTGGTAAAACTTCTTTAGCTAAGTCTATGGCAAGAGCAGTAGGAAGAGATTTTGTTCGCATAGCTCTTGGTGGTGTGCGTGATGAGTCCGAGATACGAGGGCATAGGAAAACTTATATTGGCTCAATGCCTGGTAAAATCATTCAACACATGAAAAAAGCTAATTCATGCAACCCGCTTTTTCTGCTTGATGAAATAGATAAGATGGGTTCTGATTCGCGTGGCGATCCTGCATCTGCATTACTTGAGGTTTTAGATACTGAGCACAATAAACACTTTACGGATCATTACTTGGAAGTTGAGTTTGATCTTTCAAGTGTAATGTTTGTAGCTACGGCAAACAGCTTAAATTTGCCACATCCTTTGCGTGATAGGATGGAAATTATACAATTGTCCGGGTATACTGAAGATGAAAAAATCAGTATTGCTACACACCACCTTATTCCGAAGTTAAAGAAGGAGCATGGTTTGTATCAGAAGGAATGGGACATAACTAATGAGGCGTTATACGAGTTGATACGTTTATATACACGTGAAAGTGGTGTGCGGAGTATGGAAAGGGAGCTTGCAAAGCTCATGAGAAAGGCAGTTAAAGAAATATTGACTGATAAAAATAAGAAAATATCCGTAGGAGTTGACAATTTACAAGATTATTTAGGGGTACGTAAATATACCTTTGGTATTGCAGAAAATGAGAGTTTGGTGGGAATAGTAACTGGGCTTGCCTATACTGAAACAGGTGGTGATATTTTGATGATAGAATCAGTCCTAATTCCGGGCAAGGGAGAAATAAAATACACAGGAAAGCTTGGAGAGGTTATGCAAGAATCTATAAAAGCTGCGTATAGTTATATTCGATCAAATTGTTTATTTTTTGGTATAAAGCCCGAAAAATTCCAAAATAATGATATACATTTGCATGTACCTGAGGGTGCTGTACCAAAAGATGGCCCTTCTGCTGGCGGCGCAGTATGTACGTCTATTGTTTCTCTTATGACAAATATACCAGTTAACAAAAATGTTGCTATGACAGGCGAAGTGACATTGCGTGGTAGAGTTTTAGCTATCGGGGGCTTGAGAGAAAAATTGCTTGCAGCGCTCAGAGGATCAATCAAAACTGTGATTATACCAAGTGAAAATGAGAAAGATATGCAAGAGATTCCTGCAAGCATCAAAGAGGGGATCAACGTAGTTTTTGCTAAGAATATTGATGAAGTTATGAAAGTTGCTTTAATGCACCCTACTACTCCAATTGATGGTGATGATAATCAAAATAGTGTGCCTTCCTCTATAGAAAATAAAGATGATACTTTTCCTATGTCGGAAACATTGAAGCATTAGATTAAGAAGATATTATACAATCTCCATTTCTCTTTTATCCGGCAAAAATCCACCAACTTGCGCATTCCATAGGGTCTTATACATTCCGTTTTTATCAAGAAGTTCCTGATGCATGCCATCTTCCACAATCTTGCCTTGATCAAGAACCAAAATACGATCCATATGCAAAAGCGTAGATAGGCGGTGGGCTATTACTATTGTAGTTTTATCTTGCATTAACTCCCATAGAGATTCTTGAATATTACTTTCAGTCACAGAATCAAGTTGTGAAGTTGCTTCATCCAGAATTAATATAGGAGCATTTTTTAAAATAGCTCTTGCGATTGCAATACGCTGCCTCTGTCCTCCTGAAAGTTTTACACCTCTTTCTCCAACAAGTGACTCATAACCTTGGGGTAATTTTGAAATAAACTCATGAGCATGTGCTTTTTTTGCCGCTTCAATTACTTCATCATCGCTAGCATCTGTTTTTCCATAGCGAATATTCTCCATCAAAGTCCTATGAAAAAGCGATGGATCCTGCGGAATCATGCCAATATTTTTGTGTAAAGAATCCTGGGTTACATTGCGAATATCTTGCCCGTCAATTGAAATTTTTCCAGATTGTACGTCATAAAGCCTAAGAATCAGGTTTACAAATGTTGATTTACCAGCACCTGAATAACCAACGAGTCCTACTTTTTGACCAGATTCAATTGTTATGGATTTGTTTTCAAATATTGGTTCTGCATCTTTATAATGAAAATGAACTTTATCAAAACTCATTTTCCCCTTTTTAACGACCAGATCTGCTGCGTTTGGCTGATCTTGGATTTCAGGGATTGAAGTAATTGTTCTCAAAGCCTGAGTAATCTTTCCCCATGATTTAGAGAATTGTGAGAAGTCTTTGGCTATCATCCAAAGAAAATTAGCTATTGCTATATTAATAGTCATAACAAAAGCAAAATCTCCAGCAGTAATTAATTCTTGTTCTCTTCCTTTAACTAAGAAATATAAATTAAGCATTTGCATGATTACAAATGAGAAACCATAGAAAGTGAAAATCCATGTATATACCCACTGAAGTTTTTGCTCTGCTTTAACAGCTTCACTATGAGTGGATTGCAAAGATAATTTCTCCTGGTATTGGCTTGCAAATAACCTTACAGACATGATGTTTGAGAATATATCTACCATTTTACCAGTAATGCTTGAACCAAGCTCTGACCATACACCTGCAAGATGTGTTATCTTTTTTGCAAGAAACAAGGAAGACAAAACAAATAATGCCGACCAAGTTAACATCAACAAGGCAAAGTAAATATTCACTTGCCATAAAAAATAAATCCCAATACCAAGCGCTAATGAGCGGCTTATGAACCTATCAACCGTAATTTGTACAATATCCGGAATATAATTTGTCAAATCATTAACCTTGTTGGCAAGGCTGCCGGAGAAGTTATTTTGGTAATAGCTATTATCCTGATTTAATAACATGGCAAGGCTTGATTCGGCAATATTTTTACGAAGATTGGGCAATCATTTTTATTTCAACGAAGTAGTTGTATAACCTGGCAATACACTCAAGTAAAAGTAATATTAGTACATAGGATATGGCAGGATTTGCTATATCTTGAGAAGATTGTTTGTGGCTGATACGATCTATAATGACTTTTATTAAATATGGACTAAAGGAAACATCAATAGCCCAGACTAATGCTGCTAATAACACTATAATAATGGGAAATGGGAATGGACGTAGCGTTTTCAGGATGAAGGATATGACTTGCTTTGTTGTTATGTCATTCATATTTTTTACTTATTCTATCTCCCAGTTTAATTCAAGTAGATGATAACAATCATATTATAATAGTCCTTTTCATGGAAACCTTTTCTGGTAGATTGCTTTCTAGAAAAACATTGGTCAAGGTGCCAACTGTGGTTTATAATAATATAAATCATGTCACAGTTAATTTGTGCTTATCAGAGCTGGAATAGAAGTATGTTTTATTTTATAAATTTTTTGCCTATTTTACTGTTCCTATTTCTTTTTGTAGGGAGTGGTATATATTTTACTGTTCTTGGCGTGTCAAATGCTTTTTATCAGTTATCTCCACTGGTAGCCATTGCTCCTGCCATAGCTCTGGGCTGGGTTTTATACAAGGGCAATACTGAAGAAAAAATGTATGCCTTTCTAGATGGGGTAAGAGATCGTAATATTATCACTATGTGCATCATTTTTTTACTTGCAGGTGCATTCAGTGAAGTAACTAAAGCAATCGGTAGTGCTGATGCCACAGTTAATTTGGCTCTTTCATTTATACCAACACAATTTTTACTCATAGGATTATTTTTTGTAGCAGCTTTCATCTCCACTGCTATTGGTACATCGATGGGTACCATTGCAACAATTGCTCCTATTGCAGTTGAACTGACACAAGCTGGGATTTCTCCTTCCTTAGGAGTTGCAACTGTTGTAGGAGGAGCAATGTTTGGCGACAATTTATCTATTATCTCTGATACTACAATTGCATCTGTGATGTCTCAAAAGGCTGATATAAAGAAAAAATTAAAACTGAATGCAAAAGTGGCACTAATTGCTTCTATATTCACAATAATTATATTATTTTATAGCTCAAGCAATAGTGCTGCTATTTCAGTTAAGGAGTATTCTTTATTGCTTGTGGCTCCTTACATCATACTTATATTGCTTGCAAACTTTGGAATCAATGTATTTACGGCATTGGTTTTAAGCATAACTTTTGCTGGAATTATTGGATTTATAAATAACAACAATCATGGTTTATTGTTTTTAAGCCAAAACATCACCAAAGGGTTTATGAGTATGCATGAAATTATGCTACTGTCATTGATGGTTGGCGGACTTTCAGGACTAGTAGGTAAAAATTCTAAGGAGCTTGCAGATAAACTTTCATCTTGGGTTATGATACAACGTGGTGGACAAAAAACTGCGCAATTATTTATTGCAAAAATAGTCAGCATATTTGATATTTTACTTGCAAATAACACCATCGCTATAATTTTTAGTGGTGAAATTGCTAGAGATATTGCTAAGAAATATGAAATACCGCCTCACTATAGTGCAGCATGGCTAGGCATATTTTCTTGTGTATTTCAAGGATTAATACCGTATGGCGCTCAATTGCTTTTGGCTAGCACTATTGCTGGAGTTTCACCTTTGGCAGTCATGCCACACGTATACTATTGCTATGTTTTAGGTATTATTGCAGTGTTATATATTGTATTGAACAAAATTGAGAAAAAAGATTGTGCTTAACATACAAGACAACGCTCCGCTCTGTAGAAAATGGATGTTCTTGGCAGTATGTGCCCTTGCTTGCTCTGGGTTACTGTCAATAATTGTTATTTTTTTACGACTGCCTTTTATCTCCTCTCTCATTCCTTCTGCACAATATATTTTTGATAATGCGCTGGTGATACACGTAAACCTGTCAATTTTGGTGTGGATGTGCTCTATAATATCTCTACTTCTTATCATAAACCTACAAAATACCAATAGTTGGTTTAACTTTTCATGGGTTCTATCAACCCTTTCGATGCTGCTGATGTTTATATCCGCATTCGTTCCAAATACTGAAGTTATTAAAAGCAATTATATTCCCGTATTACAAAACAAATTATTCTTATTTGGTCTTGGTTTGTTTACCACCAGTATATTAGTAAATGCAATGCTAGCATACACATCAAAAAAAGAGGTTTCATTTCTCTCTGTTGGGCAAATTGGACTGGTTATTATACTTGTTTCATCATTTCTTTGCTTTGTTTTAGCGTATCAAAATATGCCTCCAGGTCTATATCACTCGGATAAGAATTTGTTTTACGAATATCTCTTTTGGGGAGGCGGACATTTGCTGCAATTTGCTTTTGCTCAAGCAATGTTTTTAGTGTATTTAATGATGCTGAGTTTCAGTGATGTTAGTTTAGCTTCAAACAGTAAAATTACTATTTTACCACTATTTATAAACACAATTTTGGCTATGGGTGCACTGTTTGTATATTTTGTTTATCCAGTTGATAGTGCCAAGTTAATACAGTTTTTTACTTGGCATATGAGGATTGCTGGAGCAGTTTTGCCGTGCTTTTTGATAATATTAGTGTGCTGCAACATCAGAACTTTTATTAATGATAAAAGCAACTATTTATTACATTCATTTTTGTTATTCACTTATGGAGATGTGCTTGGAGTGCTGACTATTGAAGGAAATGTCACGATTCCCGCTCATTATCATGGTTCTGTAGTTGGGATCACTATAGCTTTTATGAATTTCATTTATTGGCTGTTACCTAAATTAAACTTTAAAGAGGTAAAAAACTCTATCGTAAAATTGCAGATTTATGCGTACAGTGTGGGACATTTTCTCCATATTACTGGACTTGTATGGCTTGGTGGATATGGTGCCTTAAGAAAAGTTGCAGATCTGCCAAGTATTTCATCAATGTTAGCACGCACGTGCTTCATTATAGGTGGCGCTATATCAGTTATTGGTGGAATGTTGTTCGTAATAATTGTGCTTTCACATCTGTTAAAAGGCAAAGCGCGTACCAACTGACCCATAGAAACGAAAAACTTACTTGACACCCTTTGCCAGCCCCCTTATCATGAAACTGAAGGTATTCAGTTATCTTCATCTGTGCAGATTAAACAGCAAGAAAACAACGTAGTTGGCGTCTTATTTTTAATTTTTTGCACTATGTGCACCTTATGTCTTCACAATATTTCTAGGTTTTTACCTATATAAGCTGAAACGCGCTTATAAGTCGTTTAAGACAGTATGTACGCCAATTTGCAGGATTAGAGAGTGAACACTAATTACCACGGGGTTTCTTTGCCTTTTTTTCTGCTTAGTAAATTTCTTAAACATTTAAACAAAGGTGAGTTGCATTTAAAAGCAGCTAAATTGCAGTGTTTAAGACTTAAAAAACGCCAATACTGAAAATAGACAATGACTAGGGCTTCTTTTGCCTTTTTTTTCATTTGGTAAATTTCTTAATGTTTATAGCTAAAAGAGCCCAAGAGAGGTGTCATTCCAGTGCCCCTGTGATGTCATTCCAGTGCTTGACACTGGAATCCAGTTTTCCATATAATCTCATCGAAAACGTTGTAACCACTTTCTATGCTAGTTTTCTTGTTTACAAGCAAACTTTCCTGGATCCCAGTGTCTGGGCACTGGGATGACACCATTCTTTTTCCTGGATTCCAAACTGGGATGACAGCTAGCCTGACAATCGTCATCCCGCTACTTGTTAGCGGGATCTAGAGATACCGTGACGGTATGACGGTTCGCGGCGGTATAGTAATTCGTCATCCCGCTGCTTATTAGCGGGATCTAGAGATACCGTGACGGTATGACGGTTCGTGGCGGTATAGTAATTCGTCATTCCGCTACCCGTTAGCGCCGCGGCGGTATAGCTATAGAATGACAAAAAAAGGGCACTGTGACGGACTTAAATCACAATTATCAGTTAATGCTAATCGCGGGTATCCGTTCAGCCAATGGCGTCAACTTAAGAGCTTTCATTAGCAAACTCTCCTAAAGACATGATGGCGTTTGGGCTTATCTACCTTGTTGCGGCTATATAATCGCCCTGGTCGGATCTTAACTTTAGCACGTATACTTGCTCTATCAAAAAGGGCTTGAAAGTTTTTTGGCGAACAATTTCCAACAAGCACTTGATAAAGTTTCTGTCTCATCACACCAAATAAAACTGAAAAATTTAAACGATACTCAGCAATTTGATCTGGGTTCCAAGGCCCTTGTGCATCACACATATGAAGCGATAATATATTGCACATGACCAAGTTTGCCCAAAATTCTTGTAATACAGCCTCTAAATTCACCCCAGAAAAATTCTCTAACTCTGCTCCTACTTTGAGTCGTTTATAGCACTCCTCTATGTGCCACCTTAATACATAAGCTTTACTGATATCTTCCAAAGTAAATTTTTCTCGATCAAAAAGTGAAGTCCTCTGTTTCTCCGTTGGCTAATGTCAGCACTATAACTCTTACTTTCTGTCCTTTCATTTTATTTTTTAGCTTTTCATTTTCTAATATAAAATCGAAATCTAATTCGCCAGATGCAATTCGTTCCCATAGCTTGCTATAATTTCTTTTTTGCAAGCGAAAAATAAAATCTACTTCCAAATCATAATGCTGCTGAATGAATTTTACTGAAGGATAACCACGATCATAGATAAATAATAATTTCTTTTGATTTAATGAACGCATTTGAGTGATAACTTCGGGTAATTGCTCTTCCGCCAACGTTTGTTCGCCTATATTCCAAGCCGCAAAGCGAGCACTGCAAATCAGTGAAGTACATAAATCAACAAACAAATTGCAAATGGTGGCATTGTGCCTGTTGTTCCATTTGGTTTAAAACGGCCAAACTCGGATACAATTTCCTCAGAGCTGGGTAATCTCATACCAGAACCATCTGCTGCAATAAGTCTATAGCCTCTCCAGCTCAGGTTCATCTTGATAGGCTGTTTGGATGCTTAGCTCCAATAACTCTTTAAAACCTGTATGATAAATCTTATATCTTGCTTTAGAAAAAGCTTGCTTTGAGGGTGGAACTTTACAAGTTAGTGGATCCATAAGTTCACATTCTATTCCCAAACTTTTTTTAACTAACTTTAAAATCATAGAAAATACTGTCGTAAAAGGGAGTTTTCTTGTTCGCGTGAAACTCAACACAATGGATTCTCTGAAAAGCTTTCGAGTATATTATATTTTTAATTTGTAGAATAAAATTTTTTCCTTTTTGCATGTTTCACCTAAAAAGGACACATTTTAAACTTCTTTGTTGAAATAAAATAGAAACAAAAGTGCTGTTTCCTGCGGCTTCTGGATAATTTAATGGTAAAAAATTTAGAGAGAAATTTTACACACTATCGCTTATATTTTTCCTTAAGTTGACGCCATTGCCTGAACGGATACGTTCTGTCGTATAGCTCTAACTGTTTTTAGGGGATAGAAAGGCTATATGGTTGCTAATATATTTTATTGCAAAATAAGCATTCTACATTATTTGCCAGCAAACAAAACTGCTCAATAGTTAAGTTTTCTGGACGTTCGTTTCCACTCAATTTAGCGTTTTCAAGGACAGTTTCAGCGTGGTTCGTTATATTTTGCAAGCTATTTCTCAGCATCTTTCTTCTTTGAGAAAAAACGACACGTGTTAATCTTGTTAAGGTTTCCAAATTTACTGCAAACTTTGGGGTAGGCAAAGGATTTACTGTAATTACTGAAGAATGTATTTTTGGTCTTGGAAAAAACTCTTTAGGTTCAATATCAAATTCCTTTTTTATATCACATAGCAACTGGCTTAGCACTGATAAGGAACCATAATCTTTAGAATTGGGTCTTGCCGTAATGCGATCTGCTACCTCTTTTTGAAACATTAATGTCAAACTCGTAAAAAATTTTATATTATTTAACCACTTTAAAAATAACACTACCGAGATATTGTAAGGCAAGTTAGCAATAACTTTGACTGGGCGCTCTATCAGCTCTTCTTCTATAACATGCAGTGCATCCGCTTCTATAATTCTATACTTTCCTTGATGCTCATTTAGCAGTTGGTCATGGTGTTTTACTAAATCTCTATCTTTTTCTATAGAAAGTAGAGACTTTGGATTATGCACCAATATTTCTCTTGTTAATGCACCATATCCAGGACCAATTTCAATGACATTAAAATTTTCCAGACTATCAGCTAAAGCGACGATTTTTTTTGTTATCTCACTCGATAAAATAAAATTTTGCCCTAGACTCTTTTTTGGCTTCAGTAAAAATTTTCTCATATTATTTTCATTATACAGTATTTTAAAAATCAGTTGACTAAAATCCATTGATAATTGTATATTATTAATGTGTTTAACGCCGGCTTAGCTCAATTGGTAGAGCAACTGACTTGTAATCAGTAGGTTGTCAGTTCAAGTCCGACAGCCGGCACTCTCGCCCATATAAGTAAAGTTGATGTCCTTTTTAATAGTAGCAAATTGGAAAATGAATGGAATGCGTTCTTCATTTGTTGACTTTATAGGCAAACTTAACAACAAGAGCAACGAAATTACCTCTAAATTAGTAATTTGCCCTCCTTTTACATCATTTCCAAGCAGTATAGAGTTGAACAATAATATTAATATAGGAGCACAGAATTGCCATCATAAAAAGTTCGGTTCTTACACAGGTGAAATTAGCGCAGAAATGTTAAAAGAACTAGGGTGTACTTACGTAATACTTGGGCATTCTGAAAGGGCCAATGAAAAAGATAGTGAAATAAAACTTAAGTCAGAAATAGCAATAGAATCAGGCTTACACCCAATTATCTGTGTAGGTGAAAATTCAGAAGATTATAAGAATGAAAAAACAAAAGAAGTAATAGAATATCAATGCAAAAACCGCTTGCCAACACACGGTGAATATACCGTAGCATATGAGCCAATATGGGCAATAGGTACAGGATGTGTACCAAGCAATGACGCAATTGCTGAGGTGATAGAGGTAATAAAATTGTGTACTGGTAAAAAACACATTATATATGGTGGTTCAGTCAGCTCAGAAAATATAGAAAACTTGCTCAGTATCTCAAATTTATCAGGAGTTTTAATTGGCAGTGCAAGCTTAGATTTCAATCACTTTTATAAAATTATACAACAAGTTGAAAAAAAGTTTTCTCTTATTAATTCTAAAAGTAGATAAAAGGGAATTACTCACTATAGGAATAGGGCTATCACGGGCGTCTCAGCAGATTCCGCTAACGCGTACTCCCTCGTCATAACGTCACGGTATCCGCTAACACGTAGCGAGATGACGGTTGTCAGAGTGACACTGGTTTCCATACAAAAGTGGTGTCATCTAAGTAGCTGACACTGATTTCCATCCAAGACGGTGTCATCCCAGTGCCCTGACTACTTGGATCCAGAAGACTTAATTTCAACCAAGTGGCTGCATAATAAAGGCTGGATTCCAGCGTCACGCGCTGGAATGACATCTTTCTTGGTGGACTCAAATCACAATGTTCGTACGGTTGTGGGCTTATAGCTAAAGTAATCTAGAAAATTAACGATATTTTATTCCCCGGTGAACGCTCTATTCTGTTTTCCAACTCTAGTTCTAAAAGAGCCATTAGAGCTATGTTGGTAGAAAGTCCGCTTGCTAATATAAGTTCATCTATATCAACAGGTACAGAGTTAATATGATCAACTATAACAGATTTTGCCTGCTGTAATTTTTCTTGTTTTTGGTTAACAGAATAGTGCTCAACATCAAATAGGTTTTTTTGCTGCGGAGGTAAACTAAACCTAACACTCTCTATTATGTCATCAGCGGATTCGATAAGCTTAGCACCGTTTTTAATTAAATAATTACTACCACTACAGCGTGAATCTAAAGGGAAACCAGAAACTGCAAACACCTCTCTCCCTTGATTTAAAGCAAAATCTGCTGTTATTAGAGAGCCAGAACGTTTCGATGCTTCAATCACTACAACACCCAGCGATAGACCAGATATAATTCGATTCCTCTGAGGAAAATATTGAGGCTTTGGTTTAGTAGCAAATGGAAGCTCAGTAATTACTAAACCACCATTCCCAGTGATTTTTTTGTATAGATCAAAATTCTCTTTTGGATACACCACATCAATTCCGCTTGCTGTAACAGCAATAGTGGGATGATTTTTGTATATTACACTGTTTGCTGCAGTATCGATTCCTTTTGCAAGTCCAGAAACAATAACAAAACCAGCTTCGCTTAAATCAAGTGCCAACTTATTGGCAAAATTTCTTCCATTCATTGAAGAGTTACGCCCACCGATTATTGCAATTATCTCACGGCTTAATAATGATATATCACCAAGTGCAGTTATTACAGGAGGACAACTAGAGATATTTCTTAAAAGATCAGGGTAATCTGGGTCACATGTGGGTATAATTTTAGCTCCAATTCTTTCTGCATTATTGATTTCTTCTCGTGCATCTTGAATGCCATACACCTTATTATTAGCCACCCTATTGAGATATTTTAACACCTCATCTAGCGATCCATGTGTTCTTAGTATACTAAAAAACTTTATTGGTCCTATAGTTCTAGCCAAGCTTAACCATACTTCTAATTCTTTGTTGTTCAATTTATTTATCTTCATAAAAGGCTTGAATTTCTTATCAATTTAGTGTACCCAAGATAATGCAAATATACAGTATTTTATGACGCATTTTGTTACAGATAAATGCATAAAATGTAAATATACGGACTGTGTGGAAGTATGTCCCGTTGACTGCTTCTATGAAGGTAAAAACATGCTCGTGATTAACCCAGATGAATGTATTGATTGCGGAGTGTGCATACCTGAGTGTCCAGTAGATGCAATTGTAACTGATGATTCCATAAAAGATATTTTAGAACTAGATGAAGAGTTACTGAACAGTGAACAAAAAACTTTCAAGTTATTTTACGATATAAATGTAGAATACTCACAAAAATGGCCAAATATCACAGCTAAGAAGCAACCCCTCTATACCGCAGAAGAGTATAAGGAAAAAAAGGATAAAACAGCTTATTTTGACGAAAATTTAGAATAATACTGCTGAAGAGGAAGAAATTTCTTTTATATCTTATGCTGCTTGTCTTTGGTTATTGAAAATGGTTGCATTATTTAGGTTTTTAATAATATTTAATATTAGATTAATAATAATCTACTTGGAAACAACGAAAGATTATGTTAAATATAGAATTAACGAATTATTATATAACTTTTAGTAGGATGACAGTATTATAAAATTTAGAGGCATCAAAATGGAAGATCACGCTAAAGAGAGTATAAACCCAACAAAGCATAAAGTAGTGTTACCAAATTCAAAAACAATCAATATTGAAGGAACAAACTTCAAGTATGAAATACATTACGATCAATTAGATGATAAAGATCTTCTTAGAATTGAAAAATACGCTAATCATATTTTTCATGCCTACCAAGAGAGATATGGTTTAGATATGAACACAGATCATACTGTTAAAGGCTTTATATATAACAGCTTAACAGATTTGCGTAATGCACATCTAAGGTCTAACATAGCTCATGCAAGCGCATCTTTTCACCACTACCCTCATAAAAGTGGGTCTGTAGCTCATGATTTGACAGAAATGATTTATTTTACTCTAAGTTTGTATAATAAGGAAAAGCACGGTATTCCTCCCAACGAAAACCACTTTATAGGAAATGTAACAAAAGAATTGAAAGCCATTAAATTAGATGATAATCAAGGAGAGTCAAAAAAAGTGGAACCTTCAGGCCCAGAAGAGGAAGGAAAAATCAAGCTAGATGAGGAAAAAAGTAGCCAAGAAGAAATCAGTCCAAAAACAGTGTTGCCAGATTTGAATAACTCGGACAATAATCAAGAAGAGTCAACTACAGAGGAGAAATCTAAAACAATAATTAATCAGGAAAAACAAGAAGAGTCAAAGAAAGTGGAATCTTCAGGCTCAGAAGAAGAAGAAAAAATCAAGCTAGATGAGGAAAAAAGTAGCCAAGAAGAAATCAGTCCAAAAACAGTGTTGCCACATTCAAAAACAATCAATATTGAGGGAACAAACTTTAAGTATGAAATACATTACGACCAACTAGACGAGAAAGATCTCCTTACGATTGAAAAATACGCTAATTATATTTTTCATGCCTACCAAGAGAGATATGGTTTAGATATCAACACAGATCATACTTTTAAAGGCTTTACATATAACAACTTAGCAAATTTGTCTGACGATGATTATGATTCTATTACCGCGGATTATCACGAATACCATTATCACAGTGAGTCTATAGCTAATGATTTGACAACAATGATTTATGTTACTCTAAATTTGTATAATGAGAAAAATTACGGCACTTCTTCCCCAAGAGGCGAATTTATAAGAGATGTAGCAGAAGAATTAAAAAACATTGGATTAGACGATAATCAAGGAGAGTTAAATACAGAAGAGAGACCTAAAACAACAATTAATCAGGAGAAACAGGAAAAAGAATTAAAGGAATCTGATCAACAAGATGTTATAACAACTACTGATCACCCGCTAGATGATTATAATCATGATTATCACTTAATAGGCTAGCAAGTAGCGCTAGCAAAAATTAATCAGGAAAAAGGGTTAGAGAGAGCAAGATGTTATCTGATCACCCGCCAGATGAATTATAGTCGTGAGAACCTGTTTATAATCTTTTGAGGAGTAAAGGCTAGGTATACAGATTCCAAAATGAACGGTTCTCACAACCTTTAGTTTTTATTGCTGAAAATAATCATATTATCAAGTTTTTAACATTATTTAATACTAAGTTAATATTAATTCATTGATAAATTTTTAGCTATAGAAGCAGGTTTTTATTGAAGATAAAAGTATCTTCTATATGCTATATAGCAAAACATAGAATGCTCATGATTCCAACTATAGCAATTTTAAGTGGTGGATTTTCTTGTGAGAGAGAAGTGTCGCTTATGAGCGGAAAAGCAGTAAAGAAGGCGCTTGATAGCCTTTCATATAATGCAATAGAAATAGATGTTGACAGCAACATTGCTGAAAAGCTTAGAAAAATTAATTCGGGCCTTGCTTTTATCGCTCTGCATGGACCTTATGGTGAAGATGGCTGCATTCAAGGTTTATTGGAGATTTTAGGTATAAAATATACACACTCAGGAGTTATGGCTTCTGCTGTTGCTATGAATAAAGTGATGTCAAAGCATATATTTCGGTCCCTTAGTATCGACACTCCAAAAGGTTATGTAATTAGCCGAGAAGATCTACTAAAAAATAATATTAAAATCGATTATCCGTACGTCTTAAAGCCAATTAATGAAGGCTCTAGTATCGGAGTACACATAATTTTCTCGCATGAGGATCATTCAAAACTAAAAAACATGCTCCCAGCGCGTGACCAGGCAGTGTCTAGCTACTTGGATAACAAGAAAGGAGCTACTTGGATGACAAGAGACTTGATGATCGTAGAAGAATACATACCGGGCATAGAGTTACATACTGCTGTATTGCTGGATGAAGCAATTGGCACTATGGAAATACGACCAAAAAATAAATTCTATGATTATGAAGCAAAGTATACAGATGGATCTGCAGAACATATATTTCCTGCTGAAGTTCCTGACAATATATATAAAATGACCTTGGAACACGCATTGAAAGTTCATCAATTTTTAGGATGCAAAACTATTTCCCGCTCAGATTTCCGTTATAATCCCAAAAATAACACTTTAAAAATGCTTGAGATTAATACACATCCTGGCTTTACTGAGTTATCATTAGTGCCAGAAATTGCAAAATTGACAAAAGGAATCGATTTTAATGAATTAGTTAAAATTATTGTTGAAGCAGCACAAAAATGTTAGAGATTAAGTAAATGTTGAGCAATGTTACTAGAGGCCAAAGGAGTTTTTTGCGTAAGTGTGCCTTGGTTATTATCACAGCACTTTTTCTTACGCTAATACTCTACAGCTCACTTGATAAAATAATAAATCGATTTAATTACTACTTTACTTGGTATAATGACTGCCTATCCAGTTTATTACTCAGTAGTGGATTTTCAATCGACGAAGTAGTCGTGAGCGGCAATAAATTTACAAATAAAAAGGATATTCTAAGTTTGACAGATAGAATGCAACCTATCCTGTATATATCACTTTCAAAACTTGCCGGTAACATACAATCCGTAAGCAGATGGATAAAATACGTAAGAGTTCACAGAATTTTGCCCAATACTCTACACATTAATATAGATGAGCATAAACCGTTCGCTCTCTGGAAAGATAATAACAAAACTTCGGTAATTGATTTCGAAGGCAAAGTGATCATAGATGACTATCCAATAGATGATCTTGTTGTAATTACAGGACAAAACTCGTTATCAAACCTAGAATTTGTTAAAGATGTGTTAGAGAGTAAAGCTCAATTAAGTGACCACATTTCTTCTTTTGCTTATATAGGGAATAGAAGATGGAATATCATACTTGATAACGATTCCACAGTGAAACTGCCTGAAGATAACCCTTATAGTGCATGGGACTATTTAAACCACTTGCAAAATACAACTGATTTTACTTTCAGCAATTGGAGTATTATTGATATGCGTATTACTGATAAAATTTTTGTGAAGAGGTGATCTGCTGTCATCCAAGTAGCCCCTCTCCCTGTCATTCCAGTAGCCTCCTTCTCCTGTCATCCCAGTGCCCAGACTACTTGGATCCAGAAAAAAGAATGGTGTCATGAAAGTAGCTGACACTGGTTCCTTTATGACGGTGTCATTCCAGTGCTTGACACTGGAATGACAACTTAAGGTATCACCTATAATTACTAATCTAAAGCTGTAGCTAATTTTGCAAAAGCCCTATTGCAATTTAATTAATTGGCGTATAAGCTTTAAATAAAGCCTATGAAAAAAATGGAAGCTTGTTATTCGTTTGACGATATACTTCTTTTGCCAGCCTATTCTGATATATTACCTTACGATGCAGATACAAAAACTTATTTAACAAATAGTATAGAACTAAATATCCCTCTCATATCCTCTGCAATGGATACTGTTACTGAATCGGGCTTTGCAATAGCTATTGCCCAACATGGAGGGATAGGTTGCATACATAAGAATTTATCAATAGATGAACAAGTTTTAGAAGTGAGAAAGGTGAAAAAATATGAAAGTTGGATCGTATATAACCCAATTACGATTTCACCGGATAAAACAGTTGCGGAAGCAATTTCATTAATGAGAGAGCACAACTATTCTGGCATTCCTGTAGTCGATCAACGCAAGTTAGTTGGAATTTTAACTAACCGAGATGTGAGGTTTATTGAAGACCAGAACATGAATGTAAAAGTTTCCGAAGTGATGACAAAAGATAAGTTAGTGACAGTGCGGGAGCAGGGAGTAAATAGTGCCTCAGCAATGAAATTGTTGCATGAAAATAGAATAGAAAAGCTTTTGGTCGTAGATGAAAATTCTTGTTGTATAGGTTTAATTACGGTTAAAGACATTGAAAAATACAATAGATACCCAAATTCATGTAAAGACAGTAAAAGGCGGCTCAGAGTTGCCGCTGCAATTGGCACTGGTAAAAAAGATGGTATAGAAAGATGTGAAGCTTTGATCGGAGAAGAAGTTGATGTAGTAGTTGTGGATACTGCTCACGGTCATTCCGAAAACGTTATCAATACCATTAGGGAAATAAAAAAGATGTATCCTAATACGCAATTAATTGGCGGAAACATTGCAACAAAGGAGGCTGCTGAAGCGTTGATTGATGCGGGTGTTGATGCAGTGAAGGTTGGAATAGGACCAGGATCAATCTGTACAACCAGAATAGTTACAGGTGTTGGTGTGCCACAATTCTCTGCAATCAAGAATGTTGCAGAGGCGTGTAGAGCAAGAAACGTCAGACTAATTGCTGATGGTGGGGTAAAATACTCAGGAGATGTTGCAAAAGCTATTGCAGTTGGTGCTGACTCTGTGATGATTGGTTCGATTTTTGCTGGCACTGACGAAAGCCCAGGTGAGATTATCATGTATAAGGGCAGAGCATATAAAGGCTATCGAGGAATGGGATCTATTAGTGCAATGAAACGAGGTTCAGCTAGCCGTTATTTTCAAGATAAAGATTCAAAACTCAAATTAGTTCCACAAGGAGTGGAAGGAAGAGTTCCATTCAAAGGTCCGGCTTCAGGAGTAATCCATCAGTTGATTGGCGGATTGCAAGCTGCAATGGGATATACCGGTAACAGGAATATAGAAGAAATGAAGAAAAACTGCAAATTTGTGACTATTACTGCATCAGGATTAAGAGAGAGTCATGCTCATGATGTAGTCATTACACAAGAAGCTCCAAATTACGCTTATCAAACGTCCAATTTGTCAACCGATTCAGAGTAGTGACCGTTTATTATTTTGCACCCCAGTCTTTTTCAAATATTGCTAGCCCTTGGTCAGTAAGTGGGTGATTAATTAATTGTCTAAGTACTTTTGCTGGCACAGTAATTGAATCAGCACCAAGCCTTGCAGCTTCTATTACATGTGCTGGGCTTCTCACTGATGCAACAAGAACTTTAGTATCAAAACCGTAATTAGAATATATAGTACATATATCTTCTATTAGCGATAAGCCATCATAGCTTATATCATCAAGGCGACCAACAAAGGGAGAAATAAAACAAGCACCGGCCTTAGCGGCAAGCAGTGCTTGTCCAGGAGAAAAACATAATGTGATGTTAACAGGTATTTTATGCTCTGTCCACAATTTTTTACAAGAAATTAATCCTTCATATGTAAGGGGCAATTTTACCACAACATTATCAGCTATTTTAGCTAAGTTAAGACCTTCTTTGATCATCTCTTCATGCTTGTCAGCGACAACTTCAACACTAACAGGCCCTTTTATAATAGAGCATATTTCACGCACTAAATCCTCGTATTTATCTTTACGCCCGGACTTTGCTATTAAAGAAGGATTAGTTGTTATGCCGTCAATGAACTCCTTTAGTTCTTTAATTTCATTTAAATCAACGCTATCAAGAAAAATTTCCATATTAATATCCTATTAAAAAACTATCTTTACAAAACATTGTCATCTTTGAAGGCAAAAGTACAAAAATGGTGTTATCCCAGTGTCCGCTACAGAACTGCACGAACGTTCAGTAAGGCAAGGTGTCATTCCAGTGCGTGACACTGGAATCCAGCCTATTTCATCATAGAAATTGTTTTTGACATATGTTCCTAGAATCCCCTGCCAATTGCATGATTTGCAAATATTTTTATATCTGGATTCCAGTGTCACGCACTGGGATGACAAAGGTGAGCACTGGAATGACAGGGAAGAGAATACTGGATGACAGAAAAAAAAGCACTTGGATGACAAAAGTTGGGCTACTTGGATGACAAGAAAGTGATAACCGACTTTTTGCCTAAAACAACTAAGAAAGAAACTTCTCATCAAGATAACTTAAATATATACTAATTCTCTTATTTTTAAACGATTTCTCATCATGAATTGCACGATCAAAAACCTGAATTTGACTTGTTATAATGCTACAATTATTATTTGCAACTTCTAATACGCCACTATCAATTACAACCTTCTTTCCTGTTTGGTTACTCATTTTAACAGTAATCATACCAGGCAATAAATAAATTAAGTAAGGAGCATGGTGAGCTAAAATCATAAGCTCCCCTTCGAGCCCAGTTACTGAAAGAGAAACCACTCCACTGAATGAAATTTGATCGTCAGGAGAGAAAAATTGCACTTTAAAAGTATTCATAATCTTTAACTTTTATTTAGCTTCAGCTTGTATTAATTCAGCCTTTTTTATTGCTTCATCTACATTCCCCACCATATAAAAAGCAGCCTCTGGTAAGTGATCATATTTACCTTCAACAATCTCTTTAAAACTGGAAACAGTATCAGAAAGTGAAACAAATTTACCAGGCATACCAGTAAATATTTCTGCAACGTGAAAAGGTTGAGAAAGAAATTTCTGAATCTTACGAGCCCTATCAACAATAATTTTATCTTCATCAGATAGCTCATCCATACCAAGTATTGCGATAATATCTTGCAGTGATTTATAAGTTTGCAATATACGTTTCACCTCAGAAGCTACCTTATAATGTTCTTCACCAATGATTTCAGCAGATAAAGACTGAGAAGTTGAATCAAGTGGATCAACAGCAGGGTATATTCCCATTTCAGCTATTTGCCTTGACAACACTGTGGTGGCATCAAGATGAGAGAATGTAGTTGCTGGAGCTGGATCAGTTAAATCGTCCGCAGGAACATATATAGCTTGCACAGAAGTAATAGAGCCAGAAGTTGTTGAAGCTATTCTTTCTTGCATTGCACCCATATCAGTTGCAAGGGTTGGCTGATAACCAACAGCTGACGGTATTCTTCCAAGTAAAGCAGAAATTTCAGAACCAGCTTGTGTAAAACGGAAGATATTATCCACAAAAAACAGAACATCTTGGTTTTCACGGTCACGAAAATACTCTGCCATAGTAAGTGCTGTTAAAGCAACTCTAGCCCTTGCTCCAGGAGGCTCATTCATCTGACCATAAACCAAAACAGCTTGAGATTTTTCATGCTCATTTATATTTATTACATTTGAAGTGATCATCTCGTGATAAAGATCGTTACCTTCACGTGTTCTCTCCCCTACCCCGGCAAACACAGAAAATCCTTTATGAGCTTTTGCTATATTATTAATTAATTCCATTATCAGGACTGTTTTACCAACACCGGCTCCACCAAATAAGCCAATTTTTCCTCCTTTAAGATAAGGTGCAAGAAGATCTATAACTTTTATTCCCGTAACTAAAACTTCTTCCTGTATTCTCTGTTCAGTAAAACTTGGAGGTGCTCTGTGTATAGACTCTAAGTTATATTTTCCCTTCAGTGGACCACACTCATCTATAAGCTCTCCAACAACATTAAAAATCCTTCCTAAAGTTGAACGCCCAATTGGCACAGATATTGGTGCACCTGTATCAAAAAATTCATCCCCCCTTGACATGCCATCTGTGCTATCCATAGCAATACAACGAACTATATTGTCACCTATATGCTGCGAAACTTCTAAAACCAGCTCCTTATCCTTATATTTTAGTTTGCTTTTTAAAGCATTAAATATTTTAGGCAATTCACCTTCAAATTTTATATCAACAACTGCTTGAGTTACCTTAATCGCTCTACCTATATTCATCTCTTTACTTTTATCACCTAACACTATAATTCCATAAAAGAACTTCTAAAGAAAATAAATCTTATATTATTAATAGAAATTTTGCAACATTAAAACGCTTACTAGTTACGCTTCATTACAAACAATGCAAATGCATTTAATAGCCAAGTAATAATAAACAATACTAAGCTAAGCGCATAAGCAGCAAGAGTTTGTACACTATTGAAATCCTGATCTCCGGTAAGTAATGTAGCGATCTGCACGGTAATGGTAGTAACTGAATTAAGAGGGTTAAAAGTCAAATTTGCGTTGATTCCCACAGCCATTAGCACAATCATTGTTTCACCTATCACTCTTGAAATTGACAATAAAATTGCACTTAAAATTGTAGGCATTGCATAAGGTATTGTTATATGCCATATAGTTTCCGCTGGAGTTGCGCCAAGTGCCATGAAGCCATAACGCAAGCTTTTTGGAACAGATCTTATGGCATCTTCGAGTAAAGAAATAATAAAAGGAAGAATCATTATCCCAATCGATAAACCGGCAACTAAGGCACTTTCTGAGTGTATACTTAAACCAAAAAAATTTGCTACCTGCTTTATAAAGAAAGACAAAAACACAACCGCGAAATATCCATATACAACCGTAGGAATAGCAGACAAAACTTGCAAAGTTGTATTAACAATATAACGCACTTTCTCACTCGCATATTCACTAATATATATTGCAGAAAATAAACCAAGCGGAACGACAACTAACATTGCTATAATAGTTATAAGTAATGTACCCACTAAAAGCGGCGCTATACCAAAACATCCTACCTTCTCTTCATTGATAGTGACTACATTGTGGCCCCATTTCAAGCAAAACAAGAATTCTGAAATAGCTACTTTATTAAAAAAATTAATGGATTGAATAAAAATAGATAGCATTATAAATAAAGTGATAAAAAATGATATGGCCAAAGCCACAAATAACGAAAGTTTTATTATCTTATTTCTTTTATTTTTAAAGATAAAAGCAAGCATGAAAAAAAGTAACGCTATAGAAATAAAAGTTACAAAACAATTATTATAGAGTACTAACAACCAAGTTAGCATCCATACACAACTAAGATATAGATAAGATTTAACCTTATTTACCTCTTGAAACCTACTAAGACAAAATAAAAGGATTAGTAGGACAGGTATGACTATCACCGAATTCATTTTCCCATGCATCAAATTTTATTCTACAAAAATGTCATACAAGTTCACCATCATTTGACAATAAAGTAAAACAATTTAAAATAAATAATTATATTAATATAAAAACAATGAAGAGAACATTTCAACCAAAAAATTTGATAAGAAAGCGCAGACATGGATTTCGTTCACGTATGGCAACAAGAGCTGGAAGAAAAATCCTTAATAGGCGCCGTTCATTAGGGTGTAACAAATTATGCGCATAGTAAGTATAAAAAAAAAGATTTTTCCTTTGCTTTCAAAAATAAGTTAGCACTCAGCAGTCTTTTTTATCGTGGGCTTTATATATCACTGTATGCTATAAAAGAAAGAGAACCTGAAAAGTACATTCATACTATTAGAGTAGGTCTGGCTATCAGTAAAAAAGCCGGAAAAGCAGCAAAAAGAAATAAAATAAAAAGGCAACTACGAATACTTGCTAAAATTAGCATTTTAAATATAAGCAATATAGGGCACTACTACATAATACTAACTCATAGAAACATTATGCAAGCAAGTTATAAAAACTTACAAAAAGATCTAACTATTTGCTTAAAAAAGATAAAATAAAAAAAAATTTCAATTAAGGTATTTACAATTATATTTTTTATGATAACATAAGTAAAATTTTTAAAATAAATTAATGGGTGTGGGTGTTTAATGGTAGAAAGTAGAAAAGAACAAGATAAAAATCTCAATATAAATACAAATAATGTTAAAGAAGATTTTTATGAATATAAAGAATCTAGTTATCGTACACAATGGGAATTAGCATTTGAGCAAAGTCAATACTTAGAGCAGAATAAGAATAAGCCTAGACCGCAATTATTAGATTTGAACATAGAAGCGACTTCTCGTAATAAAAGAATTATTAAAAGGCGGTAAAAAGAAATTTTTATAAACTTGGCGGCGACCTACTCTCCCTTTTCAAGTACCATCAGCGCTAAAAAGTTTCACTTCCGAGTTCGGGATGAGATCGGGTGGTTCATTTTTGCTATAGCCACCAAGTCAATAAAAATTTCTAACTTAACAATTTTAACTTAATATTTAACACTGCATACACACATATAGAAAGCAAATAAATCAATCAGGCTATTAGTACTAGTTAGCTTCACATGTTACCATGCTTCCACACCTAGCCTATCAACGTGGTAGTCTTCCACGGCCTTAATTGGGAAATCTTTTTGAAGAGGGTTTCTTGCTTATATGCTTTCAGCAATTATCCCATCTATACATAGCCACCCAGCGATGCTATTGGCATAACAGCTGGTACACCAGAGGTATATCCATCTCGGTCCTCTCGTACTAGAGTCAGACCTTCTCAAATTTCCTTCACCCACGGCAGATAGAAACCGAACTGTCTCACGACGTTCTAAACCCAACTCACGTATCACTTTAATCGGCGAACAGCCGAACCCTTGGGACCTTCTTCAGCCCCAGGATGTGATGAGTCGACATCGAGGTGCCAAACGGTGTCGTCGCTATGAACGCTCGAACACCATCAGCCTGTTATCCCCGGCGTACCTTTTATCCGTTGAGCGATGACCCTTCCATACAGAATCACCGGATCACTATGACCGACTTTCGTCTCTGCTTGGCTTGTCAGCCTCGCAGTCAGGCAAGCTTATGCCATTATACTATCAAGCTGATTTCCGACCAGCTCTAGCTTACCTTCGCACGCCTCCGTTACTTTTTAGGAGGCGACCGCCCCAGTCAAACTACCCACCATACAATGTCCTAGTTCCAGATAATGAAACATAGTTAGATATCAAAAGTGTAAAGGGTGGTATCTCAAGGTTGACTCCATTATAGCTAGCGCCATAACTTCAAAGTCTCCCACCTATCCTGCACATCACACTTTTAATAGCAATGTAAAGCTATAGTAAAGGTGCACGGGGTCTCTTCGTCTAACCGCGGGTACCCCGCATCTGCACGGGGAATTCAATTTCGCTGAAGTGATGTTGGAGACAGTGGAGAAATCGTTACGCCATTCGTGCGGGTCGGAACTTACCCGACAAGGAATTTCGCTACCTTAGGACCGTCAGTGTTACGGCCGCCGTTTACTGGGGCTTCAATTCGGAGCTTGCACCCTTCCTATTAACCTTCCAGCACCGGGCAGGCGTCAGACCCTATACTTCCACTTACGTGTTTGCAGAGTCCTGTGTTTTTAGTAAACAGTCGCTACTCCCTATTTTGTGCCACCTACTCATAGTTACCTAAAAGCAGGTTACCCTTCTTCCGAAGTTACAGGTATAATTTGCCGAGTTCCTTCAACATCATTCTTTCAACACCTTAGTATACTCTACTCATCCACCAGTGTCGGTTTGCGGTACGGCCTCATAAATATAAGTGCTATTTCCTGGAGCTTCTTTTAAGCATAGATCAATCCAATAAGATCTATACAAATACGAAACCCGTCACACTTAAGAGGTTTAGGAATATTAACCTAATTGCCATCGACTACTCCTTTACGGACTCGCCTTAGGAACCGACTAACCCTACGCAGATTAACTTAACGTAGGAACCCTTAGATTTTTGGTGAGAGTGTTTTTCACACTCTTTTACGCTACTTATGTCAGCATTCTCACTTCCGATATCTCCAGCAGTTTTCACAAACCACCTTCACAGACTTACGGAACGCTCCGCTACCGCGCCTATTGATCGAAATCAATAAGCACTCACATCTTCGGTATACAGCTTTAGCCCCGGTACATTTTCGGCGCAGAAAAACTTATTTAGACAAGTGAGCTGTTACGCTTTCTTTAAAGGATGGCTGCTTCCAAGCCAACCTCCTAGCTGTAATGGTTTTTCTACTTCCTTCCCCACTTAGCTGTAATTTTGGGACCTTAGATAGTGATCTGGGTTGTTTCCCTTTCCACCACGGACTTAGCACCCGTAGTGTGCCTGCTGTATAATTAATTGTTGGTATTCGGAGTTTAGTTAGATTTGGTAAGACGGTGAATCCCCCTAGTCTATCCAGTGCTCTACCCCCAACAACATACATACAACGCTCTACCTAAATAGATTTCGCGGAGAACCAGCTATTTCCAAGTTTGATTGGCCTTTCACCCCTAATCACAACTCATCCAATAATGTTGCAACATTAACTGGTTCGATCCTCCAGTGTGTTTTACCACACCTTCAATCTGGTCATGACTAGATCACTTGGTTTCGGGTCTAATCCATAAAACTAAAACGCCCTATTCAGACTTGCTTTCGCTACGCCTACACCTAACGGCTTAAGCTTGCTTCATAGATTAACTCGCTGACCCATTATGCAAAAGGTACGCTGTCACTCTAAATATCAATAAATTGATATAGAGCTCCAACTGTTTGTAAGCACTTGATTTCAGATTCTATTTCACTCCCCTCCCGGGGTTCTTTTCACCTTTCCCTCACGGTACTTGTTCACTATCGGTCGTTAAGGAGTATTTAGGCTTGGAGGATGGTCCCCCCATATTCAAACAGGATTTCACGTGCCCCGCTCTACTCAAGGATTTAAAAGACTTTCTACTTATACAGGACTATCACCTTCTATGGTTACTATTTCCAGAGTATTCTAATTCTTATTCTTAAATCACTAGCCTTTTCCGCTTTCGCTCGTCACTACTAACAGAATCTCGGTTGATTTCTTTTCCTTTGGCTACTTAGATATTTCAGTTCACCAAGTTTGCTTTACATACTTAGTATGTAATAACTAGCTTAGCTAGTTGGGTTTCCCCATTCGGAAATCTGCGGATCAAAATTTGTTGACAATTCCCCACAGCTTATCGCAGCCTGCCACGTCCTTCATCGCCTCTTAACGCCAAGGCATCCATCAAGTGCTCTTAATAATTTATTTATCCGACTATATGTAGAATATGCAGAGTTAAATATTATTAAAATTGAATTGAGATTAAATTAATCTCTACCATAAAACTTGTCAAACATCTAAAAACTAAATTAATCTTTTATATATTATAACCTAACAAATAATATGTCAACGCCTTTTTGCACAAAACATTTACTTATATTATCAACAACAATATACTAGCAATCCTAAACAGTACAATCTGAGAAATATGCGGTAAACTTATATATACAGTAAAAATTAATGAAAAAGATATTTTGTAAGATAAAATGTGTTAAAATCAATTGCCTAAAAATGATAATGAACATTCGGAGTATTTCTAATGTATGAAAAGTAATCTCTCTTTTATAAAAAACGTTGCTTTAAATTGTATGTCTAAGCTCATTGGCGTATTAAATATTAAGAAAGTAAAACACTTCATTGTGAACAAATATAATACTCTTCATAAAGAAATGACAGTGCTTCTTGAAAAATCTAAAAACCTGTTAAATACCAACATTGAAATCGGTTTATATCACTTTTATAAAGGCAGCATATCAGATGCAAAGTTACGATTTTGGTTAATTAGCATATTTTACCCCCATCTACCTATAGTCTGGTATAACATCGGAAGGTGTCATTTTGCGGTAGGAAATACTAACAAAGCTTATAATTATTTAACAAAGACACTAAAATTAGATAGTGACCACGAGGAGGCGTCTTACTATATAAAAAAAATGACAAACTCAGCGCCTATTACAGAATTGCCAAAAAACCTCATAAGACAATATTTTGATTATACAGGTGAATATTTTGTTGAGCATTGGTTGATTGCTAAACAGTATAAAGGGCATGAACTTGTACACATGATAATTACAAAAATCTTCAACAACTCCACTTCTGAGCTCAATATACTTGACCTTGGTTGTGGAACTGGAATATGTGGTCATTTCTTGAAAATAAATAGTATTGGAAACCACATAACAGGAATTGACATTTCAAGTAGAATGCTAAATATTGCAAGAGGATGCTTTATAAAAGGTAAGCCTGTTTACAATGAATTAATACATATGGAAATGAAAGAGTTTCTTAAACAAGAGAAAAACCAGCAGTATGATGTAATTATCTTTGCTGAAGTGCTACATTATCTACATGACTTTCAAGAAGAGTTGGAATTAGCAAAAAGATCTACGAGCAAAAAAGGAGTTATTGTATGTTTAATAAGAAGAAAGGAAGGTGAAGGTATTGACTTTGTAAACAAAGGAGACTATTTTCGTCATTCAGAAAGTTATGTTCAACATGTTGCAAAAGAAATAAATATGCAAATAAGTTATATGAGTTACTGTAAAATATATGGCAGTCAGGTTGACGGTATCTTGTTTGCATTACAGCATCAACAAGAAAATCCGAAAAACCTAACTTAAAAATCGCTCAAAGTGGCTTTTAAGTATCTATATATAATAAAAGAATAAAAGGAATTTTATGAATAACATTACTATTAATTACGCAAAGGATAGCAAATTAACCGATTTTGGAAAAGCAGTTCTATCAGACAGGTATTTAATAGAAAATGAAAGTTATCAAGACCTCTTCATACGTATTGCCAATTACTACTCTGATAATAAAGAACATGCGCAGCGTCTTTATGACTACATGAGCAACTTGTGGTTCATGCCTTCAACACCAATACTCAGCAATGGTGGCACTAAGAGAGGGTTACCTATCTCTTGCTTTCTTAATGAAACCGAAGACAGCTTGCAGGGAATAGTTGACTTATGGAATGAAAATGTTTGGCTTGCTGCACGTGGAGGAGGCATAGGTAGTTATTGGGGAAATTTACGTTCAATTGGTGAGAGTGTAAAAGGCAGTGGTAAAACATCAGGAATTGTTCCATTTATTGTAGTGCAAAATGCTCTAACGCTTGCAATTAGTCAGGGATCCTTAAGGCGAGGAAGTTCAGCAGTTTATCTTCCTGTATTCCATCCGGAGATAGAAGAGTTTCTGGATTTACGTAAGCCAACAGGCGGTGACCCAAATCGCAAAGCGTTAAATATACATCATGCTGTAATAGTAACAGATAAATTTATGCAGGCTGTTGAGAATGATCAAGAATGGAATTTAATAAGCCCTCACAACAATAAGGTTATTTCAACTGTAAAAGCGCGGGATATATGGATCAAAATACTAACAGCAAGAGTTGAAACTGGAGAACCTTACATTATTTTCCTTGATGCAACAAATAACAATAAGCCAGAATCTTACAAAAAGCTCAACTTAGACATCAAGATGTCAAATCTATGCAGTGAAATAACTTTAACCACAGGTTATGATCACCTGAATAAGTCACGCACTGCTGTGTGTTGTCTATCATCCGTAAATCTTGAGTACTACGAAGAATGGAAAGACAATAAACTCTTCATAGAAGATATAATGCGTTTCCTTGATAATGTATTGGAAGATTTTATAAATAAAGCACCGAATGAAATGCAGCGAGCAAAATATTCTGCAGCCAGAGAACGCAGTATTGGTCTTGGTGTGATGGGTTTTCATTCATTTTTACAAAGCAAAATGGTTCCTTTTGAATCAGTAACAGCACAACAATGGAATAAAAAAATATTTAAGTATTTACGCGAGCAAGCAGATATAGTTTCTAAAAAATTGGCAGAAGAAAAGGGGGCATGTCCTGATGCCAAAGAAGTTGATCTAATGGAAAGGTTTACACACAAGCTCGCTATTGCTCCTACTGCCTCGATCTCCATTATTGCAGGCAATACCTCTCCTGGAATAGAACCATATGCAGCAAACGTATTCATACAAAAGACACTTACAGGCTCATTTGTAGTGCGAAATAAATTCTTGCAAAAACTATTAGCAGAAAAAAATCAAGACAATGATAAAGTATGGTCTTCAATTTCAACAAATGAGGGTTCCGTTCAGCATTTAGATTTTCTTAGTGAGCATGAAAAATTGACATTTAAAACAGCGTACGAGCTTGACCAAAGATGGATTATAGAACATGCAAGTGATAGAACTTCGTATATTTGCCAATCTCAATCAGTAAATCTGTTCTTACCTGCCAACGTACATAAACGTTACTTGCACAAAATACACATGCTTGCTTGGAAAAAAGGATTGAAGAGCTTATATTACTGCAGATCACAATCAATGCAGAGAGCTGACAAGGTTTCGCATGACATATTCAAAAAAAGTGAAATATTGCAACAAAAAACAGATATTGACTACGATGAATGTTTGTCATGCCAATAGTGACCTTATTCAGAAAAAGTAGAGAGAAAGTTAGGAGAGTAGACCAGGAAAACTTCCTTCCTGGCCCCTCGCAGAACCCTACGTGAGGTAGAGTGGGCAGCCAGCGAGTTACTTGTTAAGTACTTTTCCAACAACCCCTCTCCGAACCACGCATGATCGTTTCCGTATCACGTGGCTCTCCAATAATCTAACGTTTTAAGGAGTCACCATCATATTTTCCATATTGGATTTTCTTATGGCATTCATGACAAACAACAAGAGTTTTCCTCTGTCGTTCAATCATTCTCTTTTTCCATTCCGGTAGTTCAGTATTACGTTTACCTAGCAAATCAGCAAGTTTACGTACGTGATGTACTTCAATCTGCTCTTGTGATTTACATAATTCACAAGTTTGTGCCAATAGTCTTTGCTCTATTTCACTACGCTTATTCCATATTGGTATAAGGTTATCACTTATGCTTACCCATTTATTCCATTTTAGCGACACAGCACCAAAGTGTGTAATTAATGGTATCTTTGATGGTAAACGATCTACTCTGATTTGGATGACTTTTCGTTTTTCACCTTCATCGTTTTCAATCGTCGCACCAAATTTTCTATAAATTTTCCTGCAAGTTGTTTTGTATTTAGATGCTAAAGTCTTTACTAATGATACTTCCATCACATATTTCAGATAACTTAGTGTGTGAAGGTTGTAGGCCATTTTATAGTATTGTACAATTCCTCGATATTCAGTTTGATACTGAGCAACAATACTGTAAGCTGTATCAATTGTACGTTGAGGTAAATGTATCGGTTTACCACAACGCATATATTCAGAACACTTTTTCTGCTTTATATGATGTGGTACACGTAACCCAATACTACCGTTAATACATCGTTGTGTCCGATGATCATGTTTGTCATCTGCATGCAAAACATGTATTTCATAACCCAAAAAATTGGCTTTGCTATCACACGCATGTGTAATAAACGTTTTATCTTCATTAAGCATAAGTTTGAGCTCCTCATTGAGAAACCCAGCAATCTCATTCTTAATTTGTTCAGCTTCATTCTTTGGTCCTGCAAACCCTACCAGAAAATCATCAGCATACCTAACATACCAAAGACGTCGATAATTTAGATCGCAAGAATCCTTAGATGGCATACCCTGCACTAATTGACGCAGTTGTTTTGCTTGATCCCAGTTCCCTTGTTTTCTCATCATCGATACTTGCATGGTTAACCTTAAATATTTTGGATTTGTCCTTCTTCGCTTACCTCGGTTATTTGCTGGTATTAGTATATGCTCCACATGTTTATCTAACCGATCGAGTAATATGTTACTCAGAATTGGACCAATAATAGAACCTTGTGGTACCCCACTATGACTCTTATTGTACTTCCAATTTTCCATATATCCTGCTTTTAGCAGTCGATTGATTAGCTGAATAAAACGGTTATCTTGGAAGCTTTCACTCAGTATTTTCAACAACATAGTATGATCAATTGAGTCATAACATGCACTGAGATCTCCCTCTATAAACCATTTTGTACCTCTGCCTTTTTGCATTACTGCTCTTAATGCAGTGTGGCATCCACGCTTTGGTCGAAATCCATGTGAACATTCACTAAATTTAGGCTCATAGTAGGCTTCCAATATTAATCGGATTACTTCTTGAAGTAACTTATTTGACCATGTTGGCAACCCTAACGGCCTGCGTTTACCACTCTTCTTTAAAATATAGATACGTTTTACTGGTGTCCACCGATATCGCTCATAGCGTAAATCCTCTATGATTTTATCGATTTTCTCCAAAGACATACCATCAACTGTTTCAGTTGTCACACCTTCTGTCATAGCACCTTTATTACGACAAAGTTTGCCATACGCTCGAAGGTAAAGATCACTCTGATAAAGTAGGCGATATACGTTTTTAACCGGCAAATTTCTTTGTCCACGTTCACGTATAATGTTAAGTATTGTTTCAGCTTTCCGCATCTTGCGTACCTCCCAATTTCAACATTCAATTATCTGTCACCCTTTGCCCTGTATGTGGCTTTCCCACACTCCCCGGTGATTCGTTACTTTCACGACTACTACGATGACTCCGTAACCATAGAACTCGCGTTCCTTAGGTCATCCCATGTTCCGTCACTAAGAACTGTTCTAGATCAACTTAGGTTTTCCATTCATCCTCTTAAATAAGTTCACTACTTATCGTTCTACAGCCAGAATGTCACACAAACGAAAGTTTAATCTGTGCTTACCGTAGACATGGGGTTTTAAATGCGATACCCATGGATGTGAAGTCCCACCCCTGAAGATTAGAATTCAAGCAGTTTAGCTTTAACCATATTGATCAGGTGTTGCAAGCCGTTATCTTATACATCTTCAGATAACTCTCGCTTTACATACATGCTCTTGTCCTCCTTCCCTTTCGGGTTAAAGTTAGTTGTTCACCTCGAGGCCATTTATTCTGAACCCCGCTTAGCTCCGCTAAGTATTTCTTAATGCGTACCACGGCGCACACTCGCATCTCATAAAGCTCCCACTAATCATTGCCCTAGTCCTATACTTAATTTCCAGTGTACAAAAAGATTTGGTCTACTCTTTGCGATTCTTTCTAGTAACTTAGCTGCTTTGGTTTTATGCCCACTCAGCTTCTTATACTTTGTCTGAAACCACTTCCTGAGTTTTCTATTAAACATTCTTATTATGTCCTCTAGCGCAGTTATGTGATACTTCCCGTAATAGTTAAACCAACCCCTTAGAATTGGATTACATATTCGTGATATATCTTCTATTTCCAAGTTTGTTCTTCTAGCAAATTTCCAGCCTCTAATTTCTTTTCTCATCTTTTTCAAACTTTCTTTACTTACAGTCGGAGTAAAACTTACAAATAAACTACCATCTTTTCTATTTCGTACAAGTCTTTTTCGAAATTCGTACCCAAGGAATGTGAATGATACATTCTCATGATTCTCCTTCCGCTTTCCATCTTGACAATAGATAATTTTGGTCTTTGTATGTTTTATTTCCAATTTACAAATCTTCAGTCTCTGTTCAAGTTGACTCAAAATTAGTTGTGCTTGGTTCTTGCTTACACAATGTATAACACCATCATCAGCATATCTTGCCCACTTTATACTTGGATATTCTCTCCTCATCCATACATCAAAACTATAGTGCATAAATAGGTTGCTTAAGATAGGACTCACTACACCTCCCTGCGGTACTCCGCTGAGACGCTTTATCTTTGTTCCATCTTCAAGCTGTATATCTGCATCTAGCCATCTTTGTATGTATAAGAGAACCCATTTGTTTGCAGTGTGTTTTCTGACTGCTTTCATCAGTAGATTGTGGTCTATGTTATCAAACATTCCCTTGATATCAAACTCTATTAACCAATTTTGGTCGAAGCATCGCTTCCTGGTTTGTCCTATGGCATCTAATGCCGATTTATTTGGCCTATAACCATATGAATCTTCATCAAATACCTTCTCAAGCTCTGGTTCTAAAACACTTCTTACAACTTCCTGTGCTATACGATCGGAGACAGTTGGTATTCCAAGTGTCCTTGTCCCTCCATCTGTCTTAGTTATATCACAAGCCTTCACTGCGGGTGGAAAATAACTACCAGATGATAGCCTATTCCATAGCTTGTAAAGGTTCTTGCTTAAGTCTTGATCAAACTTTTCAATTGTTAGATCATCAATACCTGCTCCTCCTCTGTTTTCTTTAACTCTTTTATAAGCCAAAAACACTAGAGATTTTGGTATGTCAAAAGGCTTTGTTCGTTCAATCACTTTCATCCTCCTACAAGTTGAATGATTTACTAAAGTCGACTAGCTTAACCCCTTCGCTCCATGGTCATTACAACCACTTCTTCACTACTACGAGTTAATCCGCCCCAGTGATTTGTATCGCTACTCTAAAACTTGAGGATTAGCCTCTTGCTTATCTCGCTTTGCATCAAATCGACTGGTTCCTGCAGTTCCTTATCAAAGCCCAGATCAGACTCACGCCACCTTTATGCCGAACACCGCCTACACAGTAGTCAGGTTCCCTGTACGCTTTTAAGAGGAGAACGACTCACTCCCCCTTTCGATGTTCACTTCCCTTTTCGACACGTTCATCAGTGGTTCACTCACGTTCGTCTTTCTGATCCACACCTTCCAGCTTATATGCTGATTTTTCCTTAACGCTTATGACCCTATCTCTTGAATAGAGCCACTTAAGGTGGCTGCTCCTGAAAACCGATTTCGAAGGACCTTCCTTCATCTTCAATAAAGCTTCTCACAAACATTACTTTGTTTGTTACTGCAGCACACAGACGTTTTTGGAGTAAAATAAAACGTTTTTTCAAAATATGGCAAATAGAAGAGAATAGAAACAAAAACTTGCTTGACACCCTCCGCCAGCCCCCTTATCATGAAACTGAAGGTATTCAGTTATCTTCATCTGTGCAGATTAAACAGCAAGAAAACAACGTAGTTGGCGTCTTATTTTTAATTTTTTGCACTATGTGCACCTTATGTCTTCACAATATTTCTAGGTTTTTACCTATATAAGCTGAAACGCGCTTATAAGTCGTTTAAGACAGTATAGTACGCCAATTTGCAGGATTAGAGAGTGACAACTAGCTAACACGGGATTTCTTTTGCCTTTTTTTCTGCTTAGTAAATTTCTTAAACATTTAAACTAAGGTGAGTTGCATTTAAAAGCAGCTAAATTGCAGTGTTTAAGACTTTAAAAAACGCCAATACTGAAAATAGACAATGACTAGGGCTTCTTTTGCCTTTTTTTTCATTTGGTAAATTTCTTAATGTTTATAGCTAAAAGAGCCCAAGAGAGGTGTCATTCCAGTGCCCCTGTGATGTCATTCCAGTGCTTGACACTGGAATGGCTTTGTTGCATAGCAACCGAAAAAATCTGGTGGCTACTGACAAAATTCATTATAAATAACCATTTAACTGTTGAAGAAAAAATATGCCACAGAAAATGAAAGTCAGTAACCAAAACGAATATAACAAATTCCTTGAAAAAAGGGGAAATATTTTTCGTTACATCGATGAAGCTATCGAAAATTGGTATGAAAATAGTCCAAAAATGCAGGGCGGCAACTATATTTACAGTGATAAAGTCGTAATTTTGGTGCATATAATTGTCAATCTTTTTAGAATTGGTTTAAGACAAACGGTGGGGTTTATAAAAGGATATCTGCAACAAATAGGAAAAAAATTGGCAGTTATCAGCTATTCACAAGCATCAAGAAGGTTTAAAAAACTTAATATTAAGATAAATGATTGCAGGGTTGATAAAAGCAACATGGAAAATATTGAAATTATCATAGATAGCACAAGTATCAGCATTTACAGTAACACTCCTGGCCACAGTAAGGAAAACAGTGCAGATAGAAAGTACCGAAGCTACGAGCAAGTAAGAAAGTTACATGTTATGTTAAGTGTGAATAGTAAAAAAGCTATAGCTGCAAGATACAGTAATGGCGTCTACTCTGACCACTATGGAGCTTGCGATTTGCTTGAAGAAGTTAATTTTCAGCACAAAATTATATGCAGATAGGGCATACGATAGGCACAAACTTTATAAATTGTGTAAGAAATACGATATAAAGACAAAAGTTCTACCAAAAAAGGATGCAGCAGAACATTCAAAAATAGATTATATGTCTGACAGAAATGCTGCTATTAGGTTAATAAAATTATATGGACAAGATGGTGTAAAAGAGTGGAAAAAGGAAGCAATTTATGGAAAGAGATCTTACATAGAAGGATTTTTCTCAAGGTTGAAGCAAGTATTTGGATTTAGCTTTAGGAATAAATCTGAAGTAAATCGTGAAAAAGAATTACTAATTAAGTGCTATTTGCTCAACAAATTCACTGATATTGGTATGGCTAAATTTGAAATCATTACATAAATTTGTCGTAAACCATCACTGCTTAAGGTGCTATGCAACAAAGCCGTCTGGGATCCAGTTTTCTTTACAAATTCACCAAAAGTGTTTCATTCTATAACGCAAAACCCATACTCACCAAACCCAATGCATTACTTGCAATTAAGTTTCCTGGATCCCAAACTGGGATGACATCATAGGGGCGCTGGCCATAAGTGTTGAAAGTATCAAAAATAACGTGATATGAGATGATCAACGGCATGTAAATTACCTCCCGACAGTAAAACAATCGAACGTATAAAAGAGTCATTTAGATCCAATGTGAATTGCAGTAATGCTATTTTGAACCCATGTAGATTATTTTTGATTTTATAAACAAGAAATAACAAAGCAGATCATGTAAATATACACCTTCATGCCATTCATAGTATGGCTTAAAAAGTGCTTATATCCAAGATTTTGCTTTATAAATTTAAAGAACACTTCTATATCCCATCTGCGCCTATATAGCTCTGTTACTTCATAAGCTGGCATTTCAAACAAGTTTGTCAAAAACCATATTTCATCTCCAATTTTATTTCTGATTTTTATTAGCCGTAGATCATTGCCACTTTACCTCGTGCACGATAAAGATTAACTATTATATCTTCTAAAATCTCTGATCCATCCGATTTTTGTTCTCTTATAACTTTGTTCCTGCTTATAACATCATGTTTTCTTCCTACTTTAACTCTTGTGATAAATTTGTACTCCTTTTCATCAAATTCGGCAAAAGTTCCAACTTTTCTGATTCCTCTATCAAATAATAAAATATCCTCTTTTTCAACTTTAGCTTCATTAATTGCTCTCACTAATGCTATATCTTCACTACTTTCTTCTTGTCCTTTACAAAATCTTATACTTGTCGGCAATTGATCCTTTAATCCTACACTCACTTTAACTTGACTGTCGTTACTTTTACCGCCTATTTTTAGCCCATCTTTTATGAGATATCCCGATAAATTTATGATCGTCGAATCAAACTTATGTAAGTTATTTGATGTTTTTTGGGGTAATAGCTTTTTAATCTTGCTCATCAAATCAATATATACTCCCTTAAAATATTCTGGATTTATAACTTTTAACCTTTTTGACAAACCACTGTATGTTACTGTACTTTTATCGCTATTCTTATCCATTGTACACCTGTTTATTACCATTTCTAGCGCTCTTAGGCTTGTTTTTTGCCCCATTAATATTAACTTCATTAGACCTTTAAATATAATCTTGCCCAACAATTTAGTATTACATTTATCTACTTCACTTAATTTTCCTAGCCTTTCTAAATCCTCATCTTTTATTAAATTTAGTACTCTTTCTATTTGATCCATTATTGCCTCCTTTTTCTTGCAATAATAGTTCTTTATGTCTTTTTTGTGTTACTTTCAACACTTATGGGGCGCTGGCCTGACAATCGTCATCCCGCTACGTGCTAGCGGCTGAGATACCGCGGCGGTATGACGTAGGACTGCTGTCATCCCGCTGCTTGTTAGCGGCCGAGATACCGCGGCAGTATGACGTAGGACTGCTGTCATCCCGCTGCTTGTTAGCGGGATCTAGAGATACCGCGGCGGTATGACGGTTCGCGGCGGTATAGTAACTCGTCATTCCGCTACTTGTTAGCGAAATCTGCTGTGGCGACATAAACTCAAATCATTTCAAATTTCAATCCAAAGAGGTATCATCATGTCAAACAACTTCAATTTCAAAGAATTTTTTCACCATTACGAAGCAAACAGTACGTCAGATGATATACAACGGTACTGTATACTGTGGAAATCAGTGATAGCACAGGCAATGACTGATGCAGCAAGTAACTGTAAAAAAACAGAAAGCTTGGTGGAAAAACGTAAAGCAATTTCTTGGTTGTCAGACTTTAGTCAAGATTTTGTGCACACATGTATATTGGCTGATTGTGATCCGGTATACGTAAAAAACAAAATACAGCCAATCTTAAAAAGCCTTACTAGATAAAGCCTTTTTATATACTCAATGAGGTTTACTCCTTTTACCGAAAAAAATATCATGCAATCTCCTATCTATAGTTTTCTCTATATCTTTGACTAATAGCTGCTTTATCATGTTTACTTTCCGCTCTGCATCTTGAGCATGATGCTCATTGTTACCACTGTTATTGCTGTAATTATTCTTATCACTATAACTACTGCTACTTGGTTTACTACTGTTACTGAACTCACTACCCTTTTTTCTTCTTGTGATTATGAACTTGAGTATCTGCACTATCTTTTCCTTTAAAAAGGACTTCCAGCCTGTGCTAAGGAACAACTTATAGAGAAAATGCGGAGTAAGAAACGCCACTAATATTCGAATAGAAATTCCGTAACCGAGATCTTCCCTGTTTTCATAATACCACTTGCAATATTGAAACAAACGGTAAAACGCATTTTTGAAAGAGCCAAATTCTACAGCATACCAAAAACCATTGCTGAGAAACATGAGCATAATGCTGGATATATAAAGATACATTGTGAAGAGAAACAGTTTCACAGTTATATCTTTTAGACTACCTAATATATAATTTAATAATCTTAATCTATAGAAAAGTGATATCATTTTACACCCACTTCAACATGGCTGGGGTGGAAGGATTCGAACCTTCGCGTGGCGGTATCAAAAACCGCTGCCTTACCACTTGGCTACACCCCAATACTACTTACATCAATAACACTATTAGCCCAATTAGTAAAAGATTTATTTGCTTTTTCTATGGGCATCACAGCAATAGCTGGCTGATCATAAGAATGCATTGCTTCGATTTTTTCTACAATTTTATCAACTTGATCATTTTTGCTCTTCATAATTGCTACTACTTCACAACTATTACTAATTTTACCTTCCCATAAATACAGAGAATTCACTTCGGGAAATATATTGACACATACAATTAATTTCTCGTTTAACAATTCTTCAGAAACAGTTTTAGCTTCTTTAAAATTTGAAAAAGTTGTATAAACCAAAACTAAACTATTCATTAGAATCTATATAAACGCATTGCTACTATACTTCACTCAGGTTTATTCATCAAGAGAAAATAGATTAGATTTACTTCGAAATCCTGTCATTTCAGCGCGTGATGCTGGAACCTATAGCCAAAAGTTTACCTACAATCCGATAAGCAACAAATTCGTCATTCCGCTACTATAGTATTTCCCAAAACAAATGATAAAGGTATAATATGGAATTAATGAAATATGAGGTAAGTAATGGCATACAGTGTGGACTTAAGGGAGAAAGCTATCTCTTTGGTGGAAAGAGGGAAGTCAAAATCTGAAGTAGCAGATCTTCTAGAAATAGGAATTGCAACCTTGTACAGATGGCTGAAAAAGAAAGGAAACGGTGAAAGCCTGGAGGCAGGAAAGAATGGAAGTTTTATTCGAAAAATAGATCCAGAAGTACTCAAAGGATATGTCAAAAAACACCCAGCTAGCAGAAATGAAACAAAATCTAGGATTTGGAATAAATTCAATTTGGTATAGGTTAAAACAGCTAAAAATAACCTTAAAAAAAAGTCACAGAACGTAGTCAAGAAGATAGGCAGCGCTTTACCGATAAAATCTCAAAAATAGACCACTCTAGCATTTTATATATAGATGAAGCAGGAGTTGATAATAGATTATACCGAGAATATGGACGAGCTCCAAAAGGAGAAAAAATATATGCTCTGGAAAAAAGCGAGAGAGAGTAAGTATAATAGGCGGATGAGAAGTTCATTGCACCAATAAACTTTCACGGGAGAAAGAAGTATTTAATGCGTGAGATATTACTGCCACAGTTAAAGCGTGATAGTTATGGATAATGCTACATTTCATAAGACTCCTAAAACAAAGTCATTAATAGAGTCTTTTGGCTGTCATTTGTTGTACCTTCCAGCATATTTACCAGCTCACTTTTACCCACAAATATAAGAAGTGAGTAAGATAGATATTAAATAAAATTGGGACCAAAATGAATGAAGTAAGTACAAATGTGCAATATACTGATGGCTTAGGGGATAAATGGCTGGAAAGAGAGTTAAAACACGTTAACTTGGGGGATATAAGGCTTAATAAGAGACTTATTGAAACAAGCTATTGTATAGAGGGTAAGGCATCTGAATCAAAGCTGTAGTAGATGGAAAGAAGCCAAGGGTGCATACAAGCAATGAAAAGCTTAAGGATAAGGAAATTTATTTTTCCCATTATAAAGAAACTATGGAGAGAATAAAAGGAAATCAGTTCGTTTTTTCAGTTCAAGATACAAGTTCATATCTAAATGTGGTAAAAGTGGGCTAAAATGGCTGGTTTTGTATTATATTAAAACTATTATAAAGAAAAGTTCGAACAGATCTAGCAGTAGGGCACTGGGATGACACCTTTGTGTTTGAGGCAAAATCGGCTATAACACTTAACATACTGCCTTTGCAAACAAATGTTCGTACAGCTGTGTGCTTGACACTGGAATCTAGAAAACTTAATTGCAAGTAATGCATTGGGTTTGGTGAGTATGGGTTTTGCGTTATAGAATGAAGCACTGACCTTACCCATCACTGAATTAAAAGAAGTAGATATTCAAGCAACATAATGTTTGTAAAACTTAATTTGTACGCTTCCTAGTAATTCTGATATAGTTACTTTAGTTAAAGTCTACAAAAGTTTATAAATGGCAACCTTAAGTGTAAGAGAAGCTTTATGCACAGCAATCAGAGAAGAGATGCAAAACGACCCTGATGTGCTTATCATGGGTGAAGAAGTTGCAGAGTATGATGGTGCTTATAAAGTAACGAAAGGATTACTGAAAGAGTTTGGAGAAAACAGAGTAGTTGATACTCCTATTACCGAACATGGATTTGCTGGCCTTGCTGTTGGAGCGGCATTTGCTGGATTAAAGCCAATAGTCGAGTTTATGACTTTTAATTTTTCTATGCAGGCTATTGACCAAATTGTGAATTCCGCAGCAAAAACAAATTATATGTCAGGCGGACAACTTGGATGCCCTGTAGTATTTCGTGGACCAAATGGCGCAGCAGCAAGAGTTGCTGCACAACACTCTCAATGCTTTGCATCTTGGTATTCGCATATACCGGGGTTAAAAGTAATAGCACCCTATTTTGCCTCCGATTGCAGAGGTCTGCTTAAAGCTGCAATTCGTGACCCTAATCCGGTAATATTTCTAGAAAACGAAATAGCTTACGGACATGAACATGAAGTTTCTGACTCTGAGCTGTCAAATAAAGATTATCTACTTGAGATAGGCAAAGCTGCTGTTATACGAGAGGGAAAGGATGTAACTATCACTGCTTTCTCATTAAAATTAATGGATGCCTTAAATGCAGCAGATTTACTTTCTGATGAGGGCATAGAAGCTGAAGTTATTGACCTCAGAACCTTAAGACCACTTGACACTCAAACTGTTATTAACTCTATTCAGAAGACTAATAGGTTAGTTAGTGTAGAAGAAGGATGGCCATTTGCAGGAATAGGAGCAGAGCTGTCAGCCGTTGTCATGGAACAAGGATTTGACTACCTTGATGCTCCAGTTATACGCGTAACTGGCAAGGACATCCCCTTACCTTACGCTGCAAATCTGGAAAAAAAAGCATTACCGCAAGTGGAAGATATAGTTGAAGCCGTGTATCAGGTCTGTTTTAGAAAAAAATAACCCTATTAGTTCTTTTTTGTAATATCTCCTATTCCACATCGTTCCATAAAAGAAGCATCTGTAGTGTTTATACTAGCCATTACTTTCGTGACAATAGCTTTAGCACCGAAAAATACAGCACAAAATACACCTAGCGCAAAAAGAGCTGGCCATGGCATTCTACCAAATATCGCAAGCAAAGCTGCACCTATTATCACTACGGTCATAAGCGGTCCGCCTATTCCCCAAACGTAGCCAATAATATTACATATTACTTGAGCAGTTGTGTCAGCATTAGTGTCAGCAGCAGCACTCCCAACATGAGAAAAAGAAATAAATAATACTATAAGAAAAATATTGAAAATTCTCTTGATTGTAGGGTTCATCCCTATACCTTAAACTTAGATATTGTAATTATATCTAAAATACTATAATTTTTAGTAAAATTAGCATAAAGATTACTGCATAGCAAATGGTGTCATGCAAGTAGCTGACACTGGTTCCTTTACGACGGCAGCACTTTCTCCTGTCATCCCAGTGCCCAGACACTGGGATCCAGGAAAGTTTGCTTGTGGGCAAGCAAACTAGCATAGAAAGTAGCTAATTTATGTTAAATTCGATGAGATTGTGGAAAGTCTGGATCCCAGTGTCAAGCACTGGGATGACACCCTTCTTGGTGGAGATTGCTCTTAAATAACAATGCTCGTACAGTTGTGATTAAGCTAATGCATTGTCAATTCTTTTAGAATTGTCCTCAACATTATTTATTACTTGTTCAGCATTAACTTCATCAAAATTAGGAGAAGGCCATTTTGTTTGTACATAAAACACATCATGTATAGTTTTTGCAACAAGAAGAACTCCAGCAAGAGCAAATGCTGCCACTCCCGCATAACATGAGAAAGAGGCATCACATGAAGAGTACATCGCAAAAGCAACACAACTTATTAGAACTGCAAAAACTAACTGATGAAATACATTGGATTTATCGATTTTCCCATACTCGACTAATAATTTTTCAACTTCACTATCCCATACGTATGGTCCATTAATTTTTGTATTAGGATCTGCACCATTTTTTAAGAAAAGCTCTACAATTTCAATATTTCTACTCGATACAGCACGATATAATAGATTTTCCCCTTCATAAGGTTGGTTTATATAATCACCAAATTGTCCATTTTTGCTACTCTTGAACTTAGAAAAAAGCTTCTTTAGGTATTCTATATCGTTGCTAAAGGTAGCAGAACCGAAAACAGACTGTAGATCACTAAGAGAGTTAATATCATCATCTAAATCGACATAGTCAAAAGGCCTGGAATCTGGACCGATAAATTGTTCTGAAAGAGAGTCGAATGCAGTTGTTAATTCTCTATAAGTGAAAGACCATTTCTCCTGATGTCTTTCTTTCAATTCCCATTTTTCAGGATTATCACCCTCACTAAAACCTAATATTTTTAAAGCTTCCTTTCTATTCACAATAAATTTCCTACTGAAATATCTTAAGTTAATTATAACCCAAAATTTCAAAAAGCAAAGCTTTTTATATTAAATTGTGCCTATTGCACAATTCCATAACTGTACAAGCATTGTAATTTGATAGACTGGGAAAGGGTGTCATCCCAGTGCCCTGACTACTTGGATCCAGCTGAGTTGGTGAGTATAAAAGTATAGCTTCTACGTCATACCGCCGCGGTATCTCATCCGCTAACAAGCAGCGGGATGACGAAGTTATTATCATGCCGCTGCGAACCGTCATACCGCCGCGGTATCTCTTAGCCGCTAACAAGTAGCGGGATGACGAGGCTTATCGTCATGCCACCGCGAACCGTCATACTGCCGCAGACCGTCATACCGCGATTCATTCGCGGTATCTTTTAGCATAGATCCCGCTAACAAGCAGCGGGATGACGAGCTTATTGTCATACCGCCACGGTATCTCAGCCGCTAACACGTAGGGGAATGACGAATTACTTAACCATCATCTACACCGTCATACCGCCGCGGTATCTCTTAGCCGCTAACAAGTAGCGGGATGACGAGGTTATCGTCATGCCACCGCGAACCGTCATACTGCCGCAGACCGTCATACCGCGATTCATTCGCGGTATCTTTTAGCATAGATCCCGCTAACACGTAGGGGAATGACGAATTACTTAACCATCATCTACACCGTCATACCGCCGCGGTATCTCTTAGCCGCTAACACGTAGCGGGATGACGAGGTTATCGTCATTCCACCACGAACCGTCATACCGCCGCGGTATCTCTTAGCCGCTAACAAGTAGCGGGATGACGAGGCTTATCGTCATGCCACCGCGAACCGTCATACTGCCGCAGACCGTCATACCGCGATTCATTCGCGGTATCTTTTAGCATAGATCCCGCTAACAAGCAGCGGGATGACGGTTGTCAGGGTGTCATCCCAGTGCCTTGACACATAGCTGTACAAACGTTTTTGGCTTGACTCACCAGTGGGTGTCATGAAAGTAGCTGACACTGGAATCCAGGTTGCTCACAAGCAAACTAGCATAGAAAGTGGTTACAACGTTTTCGATGAGATTGCAGGAAGGCTGGATCCCAGTGTCAAGCACTGGGATGACACCCTACTAGCGGAAGTTACTCTCAAATGTTTGTTCATGTTAGCTATAAATATTAAGAAATTTACCAGATAAAAAAAAGGCAAAAGAAACCCCGTGGTTGGCTAATTACTTACATTATACTTTCAAGTATGGCGTTTTTTTATTCTAAACGCTTAATAACCGCGATTTAGCTGCTTTTAAGCTGCAACTAATCTAAATTATAAACGTTAAGAAATTTACTAAACAGAAAAAAAGGCAAAAGAAACCCTAGGGTAGCTAGTTATTCACTATCCATTTTTTAAGTTGGCGTTTTTTGATGTTTTAAATGCTTTATAAGCGTATTTCAGCTTGTGTAGGTAAAAACCTAGAAATTTGATAAAGACATAAGGTGCACATAGTGCAAAAAATTAAACATGAGACGCCAAATACGTTGAGTTTTTTTGTCATTTAATCTGTACAGAGAAGATAAATAAATAGCTTCAGTTTTCATGATAAGGGGGCTGGCAAAGGGTGTCAAGCAAGTTTTTTCGTTTAATCCGTTTCTATGAGCTACTTGGATGACGAGGAAGGAGCACTTACATATTTATGGCAACCTCATTACCTCCTCTCAAACAGTTTTTCAATATCACTGAGTTTCATTTCTATATAAGTTGGTCTTCCGTGGTTGCATTGCCCGGAATATGGGGTTTTTTCCATTTGCCTCAGCAACTCATTCATCTCCTCTAATCTCATTTTCCTGCCTGCTCTAATTGATCCATGACAAGCGATAGTAGCCAATATTTTGTTCACTTTATCCTCTACTGGCAATGTATCTTCTATTTCCGTTAATCTACCCACTATATTAATTAGCATCTCTTTCACATCTATTGCTCCCAAAATTGCAGGGATTTCTTTTACTATCACTTTATTCTCTGATTTGATTTCAATATCAAAACCCATTTCAAATAACTTATCTTTATAGATTTCAATCATCTCCATTCCAGCTTGATTTTTGATTTCAACCGTTTCAGGAAGAAGTAGTTTTTGTCTTTTTATACTTGATTTTTGTTTTAGGCATTCATATACTAGTCTTTCGTGGGCTGCATGCTGGTCGACTATAATCAATTTGTCTCTTACCTCGGCAATAATGTAAGTATTATAGACCTGACAGCGTGCAAACCCGAGTGGGTGGCTCTCTATCAAATCAACTTGCTCTAACACCTTTTTTTCTAGAACCATAGCCTCCGCTTGTGCTGGGAATTTCTGTATGCCGGTATAATTAAACGATTTTGACTGTTCTGATAAGCCTTTTGCTTTTTCATTTGGAGAGGCAAATTCTTTTATTAGTTGATTTTCAAAAGGACTTGGCCTCCTTTCGTAAAATTCTTTTTGAACATTAGACTTATCAAAAGGATCTGATAATGAACCTTTCACAAAACCCTCTATCGTATTAGTAGTTTTCTGGTCACTAGCTGGAATGACATCAAAGGTGCCTATCCTTCTTGACAACGCTTTAATTAATCCTCTTGTCACTATCTCATATATGAGCTTCTTATTCTGAAACCTTACTTCTGATTTATTTGGATGCACATTTACATCTACTTGATCATAAGGTATCTCTAAATGTAACGCTGCAAAAGGATACCTATCGCTTGGAATAAAATCATGATATGCATACCTAACCGCACCAATAAGTAAATTATCTTTAATTGGCCTTCCATTAACAAACGTATAGATCTGAGTTGACTTACCACGATTGACGGTCGGCTTACAGATGTGTCCCGTAAGTTTAATGCCGTCTTCTTCTTCATTGACCTCCAAAGAATTGCCCTGAAATTCTTCTTCTACTTCACACAATCTATGAAATAACGAAGTCTGCTTAGCGTATTTTAAGAGCTTTTTATTACCTGAAGTGAGAGTAAACCCTATATGATAGTTAATCATTGCTAGGTTATTTACAATATCAACAATGCTTTGAGTTTCTGCTCTTTCGGTTTTTAGAAATTTTAGTCTATTTGGGGTAGCGAAAAACAAATCTCGTACTTCAATATGTGTCCCTTGTGATAAAGAGTAAGGAGTTAGCTCCCCTATTTTCTCTCCACCTTCATAACTTATAGACCATGCTTCACTTGCTTCTCTTGCCTTAGACGATAATTTTATCCTACTTACTGCTGCAATTGAAGGTAGAGCTTCTCCTCTAAAGCCAAGATGCTTGATTTCTATCAACTCACTATCGCTCAATTTTGAAGTAGCATGGCGCATAAACGCAAGTTCTAAATCGTTTTTTTCTACTCCGTTACCATCATCTGTCACAATAATAAGGTTACGCCCACCACTTTCTATTTTGATCTCTATTTCTAAACTTCCAGCATCTATTGCATTTTCCACTAATTCCTTTACTACACTTGCTGGCCTTTCTATCACCTCCCCCGCTGCTATACGGTTTATGGTTTTTGTGTCTAAAAGAATTATTGCCATAGATTTATTATGAAACTGGTTTTTCTTTTACTTCTTTGGTCTGTTTCTCTCTCCACTTTTTTAACCTACCTGCAATTTCACTGTTGGAAATTGACAATATAGATACGGCGGTAATGGCAGCATTATATGCTCCATTTTCTCCTATAGACATGGTTGCAACTGGAACACCCTTTGGCATTTGAACTATAGAGAGTAGACTGTCCAGCCCATTTAATTGTTTACTATGCACAGGAACGCCGATAACTGGTAAACAAGTTAGTGACGCAACCATACCAGGTAAATGAGCTGCACCTCCTGCACCAGCTATAATAACCTTAAAACCTTCTTCTTGTGCAGATTTAGCAAAATTGAAGAGCCTTTCTGGTGTTCTATGTGCAGATATTATGAATATGTCATGTGAAACTTCTAATGCTTTTAACATACCGACGGTATGGATCATAGTGGTGTAATCTGACTCACTCCCCATAATAACAGCAACATCTTTTTTTATTTTTGTCATATTCAACACAATTTTACTTACTAACTAAATAATGTTCCAGCTAAAAAGCAACAAATATTTAAGTTATATTATAAATAGAATATATAGAATTCTCGTTAAAATGGAAATTTTAAAAATTTAAATAAATATCTATATTAAGATATAGAGTATAAACTTCTTATGTAAGATAAATTTATAAAATAATTATTTTTGTATTTCAAGCTTTGTAATTTTAGCTTGTTCTTTCTGTAAATGACTTTTTCAGATAGGCTGATAGTAAAATGATAATTTAAAGTTACTAGAAATTTGATTGAAATATTAATATACAATCAACTTAAAGTTTTAAATATTGATATCATATAATTATTGACAAGTTATATGATATTAATATCTTGGTATATTAAATATTATGTTATAATGTTTAATAAAGTTAATTGATATGTGAGTGTAAAAATTATGGAAATAATATCGTTAAATAACTTAGACAGTGCAGGAATAAAAACAAAGTTGCTTTATATAATAAATAAAATTATAGAAAAAAATGCTTGGACTCAGGCTTTTGCAGCTGAGAAACTTGGTATTGATCAGCCAAAGGTATCGCAAATTAAAAATGGTAAAATAGATGGTTTTTCTTTAGAGCGATTGTTAGGATTCCTAAAAAAACTTGATCATGAAATAACAATCACGATGACAGAAAGCCAAGAAATAAAATCTGAGGCAGAAAAAGTAAAACATGAAGTTGAATCGCAATAGATACAAAGTTGACAACTTGTTTTTTGTGATATAGTATAAAACTTATTAAGGTAGTATCTTATGGCTGAGTCTATTGTAGAAAAGTGTACAGAACAGGTAAGTAACCGTTTCAAATTGGTTCTATTGGCAAGTCAAAGAACACATGATTTAAATACAGGGGCAAGTAATCCAGTTCAAACAGCTCAGTTTAAAGACCATAAGAACACCATAGTTTCCTTACATGAAATAGCAGAAAAACAGGTGGATACTCATGACCTATTTAACCTTTTGGTAGGTAGATGCAAGGAGTACATGAAAGGAAATATGAATAATGTTTACAGCAGTAATACAAGTAAGCTAGCGAATTTATTAAATTTTTCTGATAACACAGATCTTGATGTAAGTCAAGAAAGCCAAGATTATGAAGTGGATGGTGAAATAAATGATCAAGATGGCGATGAAGAAGTATCTGTTTAGAAATCTACTGAAGTTACATAGTCTTTAAATGATTCACATTGCTATCTATACACTGTTGTTCTGTATGAGTGTAATGTTGTGTCGCATAGTCTCTAAGTCAAGTGATGTGTACAATAAGGTTTTAGCGTTCAATAATTTCTCAACGCAAGTAGTTGTACTCATAACAGCAATATCAATCATTCTGAATAATTTTTTTTTAATTGATATAGCATTGTTGTATGCTAGCGTTAGCTTTATATCAACTATAGCACTAATGAGATTAATGTTGTTTTAATAATTTATGATAGGATCCGTTCTTATATTTTTAGGCATTTGTTTAGTAATCATTTCAAGTGTGGGAGTAATTAGATTTCCTGATTTCTATACTAGGTTACATGCAGCAGGTATTACAGATTCTAGCGGTGCAACGTTATTGTTAATTGGTTTTGCTTTGCAGAATGGATTTTCAATCAATACTGTTAAAATAATATTATTAATTCTTATAATATGGGTAGCTAGCTCAACTAATGGCTATATTTTAGCGCGCACTTATTATAAAGTTAAGAAAAAAACTGTTAAAGAAGGTTAAGGTGTTAGAAATATTAAATGTAGTGCTACTTTTGTTGTTACTAACAGTTACGGTTTTTATAGTCTTCTCGCGACATTTAGTCGTAAGTGCTGTTCTAATGTGTGTATTTAGTTCACTTATTGCGCTTATATACTTAATTATGAATGCACCTGATGTTGCAATTACTGAAGCTTCTGTTGGTGCGGGGCTCAGTACGGTTTTTACGTTTGCAGCACTCTCCTTGATAAAGAATCATAAAGTAAATCTATCTCATAACCCTATAACGCTTTTTTTTATGTTATTTCTGGCTGTATGTTTGTCATATTTTATGATTCAATTGCCAGATTTTGGCAGCCACAATGCTCCGATCCACTTGCATGTTGCTCCTTATTATGTGGAAAATACCGAAAAAGCTACCGGTATTCCTAATATAGTGACAGCTGTTTTGGCAAGCTTTCGTGGTTATGACACGTTTGGAGAAACTATAGTAGTTTTTACTGCTGCGCTTTGTATAACGTTGATATTAAAAGAAGAAAAAGAAAATGATTAAAGATCCGATATTAAATGCAGTAACATTTTTGATGATACCTTTTATCATTTTATTTGGTTTATACATACAATTTCACGGTGATTACACTCCGGGTGGAGGTTTTCAAGCAGGAATAATTATTGCCTCCGGGATAATATTATATTCAATGCTATTTGGTGTATCTACAACTCTAAAAGCAATACCTTATTCTGTGATTAGATTGACTAACGTGTTAGGTATTTTAATTTATGGAGGAACGGGCGTTGCAACAACTTTACTTGGCCAAAGTTTTTTATCTTACGATATCTTGTCAGCCAATAATAGAACCGGTCAAAAATTGGGTATTTTTTTTGTGGAATTAGGTGTAGCATTTACTGTCTGCTCCTCTATGTTAATTATATATATAAATTTTGCTCGTAGGAAAAAACAATGACTTTATATAATTATACAATTATTATTATATTAATGGTGCTAGGTTTATATATTATTATAAACGATAAAAATTTAATCAAGAAAATGATAGGAGTAAGTGTCTTCCAAGCATCTGTTTTGTTGTTTTACATATCTCTAGGGTATATAAAAAGTTCCTTGCCTCCTATATTGGTTTCAAATTTTTATTCATATAGCAATCCTATACCCCATGTTTTAATGCTTACTGCTATAGTGGTTGGAATTGCAACATTTTCAGTTGGATTGTCCATAGCAGTAAAAATAGAAGAAAAGTATGGAACAATTGATCAAGACAAGTGTACATAAATTAACAGTATCTTAAACTATATGAAGTAACAAATAGCCACAAGTTAAAAGTAAAATTATAGACTTGCTCGTTGTAAGTTTGTTTGTTAATAAGGAATGAAATTATAAACTATAAAGGTAATGATGTCAACTATTAATGATGCAGAAGATAAGAAAAAAATTATCAGAGATCTTGTAACTAAAAGTATAAAAAAAGGTGGTTTTGTCACCTTTGATGATATAAATGATAAATTATCAGATGAAAATTTTTCGTCTGACTTTATAGATGATGCTATATCTTTATTGCAGGACTCCGGAATTAATGTGCTTGAAAGTAGCGAAGATGAAGAAGATGTTCCTTCCAACAGTGATGATAGTAAACTTGATGATGATGACACATCGCCAAATGTTACTGCAACTTTAGTACAAAATGATGATCCAGTAAGGATTTATTTACAAGACATGAGCTCTGTAAAGCTTTTGTCAAGGGCAGATGAAATCGAGATAGCAAAAAAAATTGAATCTGAAAAGCATAACATGTTACGTGCAATAATTGAAACATCAGTAACATTAAAGGTGATAAAAGTATGGCGTGATGATTTAAGTAGTGGAGCTCTCTTACTGAGAGAAATTATAGATCTGGATGCAATTTATAACTCTGATTTTAATGTGGTACCCAAAGAAGAGAGTGAAGAAAGTGCTGAAGATGTTGAGGATTCTGAGGATGTTTCTGAAGATGCTGAGTATTGTAGTGATGATGAGAAAGATAGTAAAAAAAGTGATGATGAGAAAGACGGTGATAATGAAGATATAAGTTCAGTCAATTTAAATGTTTCTATTCTTGAAATGGAAAGTGACTTATTGCCAAAGGTCATAGTTGCATTGGATGAGATAATTACTTTAACAAATGAAGCGTTGATATTAAGAAAAAATTCTAAAAATTTCTCTAATGAGCTAGAAATTTTGTATAATCAAATATGGTCTATGGCATTACAAATTAAGTTAAGTGATGCTGCTGTTGCCAGAATTACACAAGAACTTTATAAGATAAATAGATCCATCACGCTTGATGAGGCTAATCTTATTGCTGAGGCTAGAAAATACGATATCAATAGAGAAAGTTTCTATAAAGTTTATGATGACGTGCTTTTAAAGCACGAGTTGAAAGAGATAAGTCTTTTAAAGATCAATGAAAATCAGTCCTCTTTTACAGGTGAATTAAAAAACAAATTTTTAAGGTTTATAGACGATAACTCTGAACATATAGCTAGTACTTTGAACGGTATTAAGCAGCATATACAGGAAGATAACGTGCAAGAATTTAAGGAGCTAATCAGGAGAATACAAAAACACGAACGAGAAGTCTCTGAAGCAAAGCAAGAGATGATTAAGGCTAACTTAAGGCTAGTAGTTTCCATTGCTAAGAAGTATTCAAAAAGAGGCCTTGATCTGCTTGATTTGATACAAGAAGGCAATATTGGTCTTATGAAAGCCGTGGATAAGTTTGATTACAAACGTGGATATAAATTTTCAACTTATGGCACTTGGTGGGTAAGACAATCGATCACTAGGGCAATACCTGAGCAGTCTAAAGTAGTTAGAATACCAGTTCATATGGTGGAAATTATCAGTAAAATCAACAGAGCATTAAGAAAGATGACTCATGAGATGGGGAGAGAGCCGACGTTAGAGGAATTGAGTGTAGAACTGACAATGCCACTGGAAAGAATACGCAAAGTTATGAAAATAGCAAGGGATCCAGTAAGTCTTGAAGCTCCAACAGGAAAAGATGATAGTAGTACCTTCGGTGATTGTATAGAAGATAAGCGAGTCTCCAGACCAGAGGATGCTGCAATACTTGCTGACTTGCGTGGCATTACAACCAATGTTCTTGCAACTTTAACACCAAAGGAAGAAAGAATTCTAAGAATGCGTTTTGGCCTTGGTAAAGATGGGAAGGAGCATACCTTAGAAGAAGTAGGAAAAATTTTTAATGTAACACGTGAGAGAATTAGGCAAATAGAGGCAAAAGCACTGCGCAAGTTGAAACATCCAAGCCGCGCTAGAAAACTTAGAGGGTTCTTTTAAGTATACGTGTCAAGTTAAGAAGAAGCTGATTTTGCCCGGAAAAAGTGGAGAAAAAGTCAGAGCGTTTTTAAAATAAAACGTTTTTTCAAAAAGGTATGATATGAAGGAAATACACAATAAAGTTTAAAATGGGGGTTGTAAAAAAGTTGCACCGCTATTTTTCTTTTTTTACGAGCCTCATAAAACAACATGATAGGATACTAATCTACGGTAAATATTATGACAAACAAAAATGACAATTCTAATTCAAAGTATAGAAATTTTTATGTTCTGGGTGATAGTTTATCTGATAATGGCGCAATTATTGGAATTTTAAATAATTTATCCTTTGCAAAAAGCGTAAAGTTTGGTGACCCTTTTTATCAAGGAGGATCTTTTAGCGATGGCCCTACTGCTGTTGAATATGTAGCAAAATATTTAGATTTAGACGAATTTAAACCTGGGTGGAGTTATTCATTTTTTGGTAGATGCCACGAACAGCAAGGTCAAAACTATGCAGTTTCATGTGCAACAGCATCTGAAATTTTTGACCCTATTTTTTCTTATTTCTTCAATAAATTTCGTTTAGCTAACCAGCTAGATGCGGTAATTAAACATCATCCAGATATAGGTAAAGAAGATTTATTTTGCATCATAATCGGCGGAAATGATGTTATGATTGCCACTGCTTATGACGATACTAAAGCGGAAGAAGTGTTGGAACAAGCAGTGAGTGAAATATGTAATGCACTTAAGGTTCTAAATGAACATGGTGTTAAGCATGTAGTTGTTGCAAACGCACCTGAAGTTGGCTCAATACCAGCTTTTAATAGAGATGAAGAAGCAAGGGAACTAGCTACGAAGCTCACAGAGAGTTTCAATGCAAAATTGGCTAATGGCTTAGATTATATGAAGAAAAGTACAAATCTTGAAATAAAAGCATTTGATCTTAACTCTAAAATGAAAAGTATGCTTGGCGAATACAAGAGCAAAGGTTTAAATTGTCAAGATGCATGCACATCGAACATTGCAGACCAAATTGGGAGATTTAAAGAAAATATAAAAATACTCTTAAAGTTGATATTTAAAGGGGAACTTGACGTTCACTATAACCATGAGTGTAGCAAAGAAACACTAAAGGATTACTTCTTTTTTGATTATTTCCATCCAACTGCAGAACTTCATCATGAAGTTGGTAATGAAATGTATGAGTTGATTTGACACAGTTTTTTTGAACATATCCTTTTAAATAGTAACCGTTCACTCAATGGCGTCAACTTAAGAACTTTCATTAGCAAACTCTCCTAAAGACATGATGGCGTTTGGGCTTATCTACCTTATTGCGGCTGTCCTGGTCGGATTTTAACTTTAGCGCGTATACTTGCTCTATCAAAAAGGGCTTGAAAGTTTTTTGGCGCAATAAGTACCTGATAGAGTTTCTGCCTCATTACACCAAATAAAACTGAAAAATTTATCAGCAATTTTATCTGGATTCCAAGGCCCTTGTGATATGAAGCGACAATATATTACACATGACTAAGTTTGCCCAAAATTCTTGTAATACAGCCTCTAAATTTACGCCAGAAAAATTCTCTAACTCTGCACCTATTTTGAGTCGTTTATAGCACTCTTCTATATGCCACCTTAACACATAAGCTTTGCTCCAAAGTCTCGGTCAAAAACTCTGTTTCCCCATTGGCTAATGTAAGCACTATTACTCTTACTTTTTGGCTTTTCGTTTTATTTTCTAGCACAAAATCTAATTCACCAGATGAACCATAGCTTGCTATAATTTCTTTTTTGCAAGCGAAAAATAAAGTCTACTTTCAATTCATAATGCTGCTGAATAAATTTTAATGAAGACGGTCGTAGATAAATAATTTGATTTAATGAACGCATTTGAGTAACGACTTCAGGTTTCTGCTAACGTTTGCTCAATAGGCTGTTTGGATGCTTAAATTCTTTAAAACCTGTATTTATATCTTGCTTTAGAAAAAGCTTGCTTTGAGGGTGGAACTTAATGAGCTCACATTCTATTCCTAAACTTTTCTTAATTAACTTTAAAATCATAGAAAATACTGTCGTAAAAGCTTGTTCGTGTAAAACTCAACACAATGGATTCTCTGAAAAGCTTTCGAGTATATTATATTTTTAATTTGTAGAATAAGATTTTTTCCTTTTTGCATGTTTCACCTAAAAAGGACATATTTTAGACTTCTTTGTTGAAATAAAACAGAAACAAAAGTGCTGTTTATTGCAGCTTTTGGGTAATTTAATGGTAAAAAATTTAGAGAGAAGTTTTATACACAATCACTGATATTTTCCCTTAAGTTGACGCCATTGGCTGAACGGATACATCCGAGTAGCACATCCTTTACTTTGTGGGTATACTTTTTTTTGACATGTAGTTATATCTTTTTTAATACAAAGCATATATACTTATGCATTATATATTTTTTTGTATGAGGAGTTATATGAAAATAAAGAGATTGTGCGTTTTGGCTGTGTTGCTTACTTCATCTTTAGCAGGTGCAGCTAGTAATAGTGCAAGTAAGTCAGAAGATCAGTACTATGCAGGTTTAAACTTTGGTGCCGGATGGGGTGGCGGCTTAAAAATAAAACCTAGCGTTGTTTTTGGTTATCATTATGACAAAAACTCTAAGTTTGAACTTGAGGTTCTCACTGACATAAGTGATATAGCTGATAAAGAAAAAAGGAAAATAGGGGCTAGCTTATTGGCAAATTATCGTTATTATCCTGACCTTGATATTGATCCCGTTAAGCTATATGTCAGTGGAGGCTTAGGAGGATACCTACAAGTAATGCCTTTTAGCTTTGGTGAAGGTGAGGTAGTAGATAAAATACTGGGTTCTATTTCCTATAAACTGAAGGTTGGTGTTGATTATGAAATTACTCCACAGATAGTTGGTGCAGTTGGTATTACTGCAGGTGGACAACTAAGCGGTATAAAAGCATTACAAATACCAGATGCAACTCTGGAGGTAGGAATACGTTATAATTTTTAATGCTGCTAAATTGTAATTTAGTTCATAAAGGTAGAGACAATATTGAGGATGAAATAAACATCATTAAAAAAATCTGGAAATATATGAGATACTTTTCGAATATGGTTTTGAACGCTAACTATAGATTAGAAAAATAACAAGAAGAAGGGTAAACTCCAGTATTTGTAACCGTTCACGGATTGTGAGAATGAATAAAGAACTAGGTCCAAAGCGTGATGGTATGGATTTAGTATAAATAATACAGGATGCTTGTGTCCACTGGTTACATATAAATTCATAAGGTTTTGAGAGTTTTGAGTCTTTTTGCATAATATAACAAAGTTGTAAAGGTGATCTTTAAGTTGCTTATGTGATTGGTATACCTAAGCACTCCGTTCAACAAGCTAGAACTGCCATATTTGAATACATAGAAATTTTTACAATAAATAGCGTAGGCATTCTGCTATTAATTATTGCATTCCTGAACATTTTGATTCATCGTTCTTTTTGTAAAAAATTTTCTTAACTTTCTCTCTACTTTTTCTCCTATGATTGTTGTCCAATAAAAAATTCAAATTTTGTGAAATCTTTAAAAACCCAGTCATTTTTAAGAGTATAGAAAATAGTTGTAAGAAATTTCCTGGCAGTAGCAATAATAGCCTTAGCAGAACCACGCTTTTTTTTTACATAAGCTGTTCAGATAAGCGTATAGCAACCCAAGTACACTGCACTAAAGAATATCACGTTTGTTCCGATCGTGCACTGTTGATTAGATTTGTGGCACAATTCCAAAATATGCAGTAAGTTTCTCAGGCCTATGAAAATCATTAATGTCTCCAATTGTTGCAATAAAAATAGCTGCAGAAATTGGGCCAATTCCTTTTATGCTGATAAGGTTCAGGAAGCTGTTCGGCAAAAGCTATAATTTCCTTCTCAAGTTTTTTAAGACTTTCCCGAATAGCTTCCAAATGATAGCTAATTACTTCAATTTCAACCTTTTCTAAAGGATCCCAAGTATACTTTCCAATAGCACCCACCTTAGTTGTAAGTGCTTCCTTTTTAATTTTTATCCCATGGTAATTAAAAAGACCATGCATTTTATTGATTAAAGATACCCGTAACTGGTCTCTTGTTTGAAGAAGAGAAGCTAACTGCTTGCATTGTTTGCTTTGCTTCAGGCAACATACCTTTGCTTAGAAAAAAAGCAATAGCTCGCGCATCGTGCTTGTCCGTTTTGTTCACAGAGCGACGAACAACTTCAAACTGTCCAGGAGACCACGCTCTTAACATAAGGTGACACTGCGTCATAAAAAAAACAGCTATTGCCTGTTAGCTATTTCATCTGTTTCTTGAAGATTTCTGATAAAATTATTTAAGTCTTTTAAGCGAAACGTTTGAATATACTCCGATTTTCCTTCTTGCAAGTAACAAACAGTAAAACTATTGGTATAATGCCTATGTGACGCATATTTTTCCTCCAATTGCACATTTCAATATATCAGAGTACTGGTTGGTCCAAACTCCTATACGAGGTCATCACATTTTGTGAGCCTCACCGGTGGCAGAATCTGAGTAACGAGGTCTTCTTTCATATACTTTATACAAGAACACTCAGAAAAAGTGCCAACCTGCCACCTATCCACTCTGAGAAGTGATTATCTTCTCTTGCTTCCAACCAAGCAATACCTAATTCATACCTTCTGGGTAAGGTCAGTAGGTGGTAAAATATAAACATTTTATAAAGTGAAAAATGGACTTTTCAGGCCACTGCTGACTCAATACCCAGTCAATATCCTTTTTACCAGTTCTTTTACTGTCGGTACATAGCCATTCTCATAAAACGGATCTTGCTTGAATTTATATACATTATGTCCGGAAAACATGAGTTCATTTTCAATATCGCTGTCATGTATAATGTTTTGCAGTGTCTTTTGTATACAAAAACTCCGTGGATCTGGTTTTTGCCCTGTTGAATGGTCGCCATGATCTTTCCAATTGCTAAACAGGCAATGGCTCAAACATCCCATGCAATTGATTTGATCTTGTCTTATCTCTGCAAATTTGTCTGGCGTCACAAAAATAACAGTTGAATCTGGGGTTTTCATTGCTTCTGTGTACCCTGCTTTAGTCCATGTATTTGCCAGTTCTTTGTCTTTTGCAGTAAGGTAAATCTTCCTACCTCTGCTACCCATTGCAAATTCACTATTGAATTCCTTGCTGGCATTTTCTGAAAACTTTATTTGACGTGAATTCCGTTCCTGCAACTCACGTATGAAGTTATTTTCTACTGCAGATGAGTAAAATCCTGTTGGACTGAATTTATTTAAAAATACGTCACCTTCTTCTAAAGTGAGTAGCTTCTTTTTCCACTCTGCAGAAATTGGGCTTTCTTTCGTCAAAAGTGGACGAGTGCCAAACTGAAAAGCTATTGGTCCAATTTGCAGATTGTCAAACCAATGTTCCCAATCTTTCAAATGCCACACTCCTCCTGCCATAACAATTGGTGTTTCTGAAAGACCGATCTCGTTCATAAAAGATCTAAGCTCTGCAACTCTTTTAAATGGAGCCTGTGGTAGCTCTGGGTCTTCACTGTTACTCAGTCCATTGTGACCACCAGCAAGCCATGGATCCTCATAAACTACTCCACCTAGCCAATAAGAAGATATTTTTTGGTAAGCACGTTTCCATAATGCTTTAAAAGCACGCACCGATGAGATAATAGGGTAATAATAAACCTGATATTTAGCTGCAATTTCTCCAAGCCTATAAGGCATACCAGCACCGCAGGTAATACCATGAATCAAACCTTTCGCTCCTCCTAATATGCCATGAAGCACGCGTTCTGCTGTTCCCATCTCCCAAAGCACATTCATATGTACTCTTCCACGGCCTTTTGATATTTCATTCGCTATTTTTGCCTGACTGATTCCAGCTTTAATACTATACTCAATCAATTCACTGTGTTTTTCATTTCTTGTTTTGCCTTTGTAAATCAGCGGCACTAACTCACCATTATCATCAATAAGCTTAGCATTTGCACCAGAAAACGTACCCACAGCATCTGCTGCAGCAAATGCTCCGCTTGATCTCCCATCACTAACTGCAATGCCTTTGCCACCCTCGATGATTGGCCACACTTCCTTTCCTGAAACTACTATCTTTTTTATCTTATTTTTCAAAGCTTCCTCTTAATCTTTCACTCTATTTTACTTAATTACGAAAAAAATAATAGCTGTTTATTTTTTCTTGTGTCATTAAAGCTTCTATAGCTACTATCCTATCCACGCTGCACAAATATTGTAGTTTGAGAGCAATTTCCGCTAGGGAAGGGTGTCATCCAAGTAGCCTCTTCTTGTCATTCCAGTGCTTGACACTGGAATGGCTTTGTTGCATCGCTAGCTATGATGGATTAAAGATAAAAAAGATAGAGAATATCAGTAGCTTATTATTCTGGTATTTATAACAAGAACGGTCAGTGAATACCTAAATTTGAGTAAAAGAAATTTCACTACCACTCACTAATCCGGCTAAAATTCAAGAATTTCAATGCTTTAGCTATTTTCAATAGAATTAAATTTATTAATACAAATAACAAATTACTATTCTTAAATTTGATCAGATTGATTGCAAAAAAACAAGATTTTCTATAGGTTGCTTACAATCCTAACTATGTTAGCCTTTCATAGGTAGCGATACAACAAAGCCCACTGGAATCCAGGAATTTTGATTATAAGTAAGCATACTGAGCTGATGACTAAAGGTAGCTGTTTTATGCTAAAACAAACGTTTTTGATACAGAAGCTGGATCCCAGTGGGCTTTGTTGCATAGCAACTGAAAAAATCTGGTGGCTACTGACAAAATTCATTATAAAATAGCCATTTAACCTTTGAAGAAAAAATATGCCACAGAAAATGAAAGTCAGTAACCAAAACGAATATAACAAATTCCTTGAAAAAAGGGGAAATATTTTTCGTTACATCGATGAAGCTATCGAAAATTGGTATGAAATTGGGCCAAAAATGCAGGGCGGCAACTATATTTATAGTGATAAAGTGGTGATTTTGATACATATAACAACCCATCTATTCAGAATAGGTTTGAGTAGGATTTTTAGAGGGATACATTGAACAAATAGGAAAAAATTTGCAGCTATTCACAAGCATCAAAAGAAACTTAATATTAAGATCAATGATTGCAGAGTTGATAAAAATAATATGGAAGATATCGAAATTGCCATAGATAGCACAAGCATCAGCATTTATAACCTGGCCACAGCAAGGAAAATAGCGAAAATAGAAAGTATCGCAGCTATGAACAAGTAAAGAAACTACACGTAATGTTGAATATAAACAGCAAAAAAGCCATAGCTGCAAAATACAGTAACGGTCTGATCACTATGGAGCTTGCGATTTGCTTAAAGAAGTTCATGCCATAAAAGCACTATATGCAGACAGAGCATATGACAGACATAAACTCTATAAATTGTATGATGAATGCGGCATAAAGACAAAAATTCCTCCAAAAAACGATGCAGCAGAGCATCCAAAGTATGGCAGAGAGAAATGCTGCAATTAGACTAATAAAGTCATACAGCGAAGATGGAATGAAGAGGTGGAAAAGGCAAACAAACTACGGAAAAAGATCTTATGTAGAAAGTTTTTTCTCGCGACTGAAACAAACATTCGGGTTTAATTTTCGGAACAAATCTGAAATTAACCGTGGGAAGGAACTGCTACTCAAGTGTTATTTGCTGAATAAATTTATCGAAATAGGCGTGCCTAAGTTTGAAATGGCTACATAAGTTTTTCCTGATCTATCCAATACAAGGTGCTATGCAACAAAGCCATCCCAGTGTCAGCTACTTGGATGACACCATTTGCTGCACATTCAGGTTAAAACGTTCGCACAATTGTGTGCTTGACACTGGTCCTTTTTTCCAGATTCCAGCGTCATGTGCTGCCAAAAGGTAGGCTGTTAGTCTTTCACTTAAATCACAGTTGTACAAGAGATCTATTACATACTTGCTGTAAGAAATTTTAATTGTTGACATACCTAGTTAATAACAAGGTCTATTCTTTTTTAACCTGAGTGCAATTGCGTCTTCCCAAACTTCACCATTATGCAATAACTTTTCTTTATTGTACATTAGCTCCTCTCTTGTTTCAGTAGCAAATTCAAAGTTAGGACCCTCCACAATTGCATCAACTGGACATGCCTCTTGGCAAAGTCCGCAGTATATGCATTTTGTCATATCAATATCATAGCGCGTGGTACGGCGACTACCGTCTTCTCTTTCCTCTGCTTCAATCACTATTGCTTGAGCAGGGCAGATAACTTCGCATAATTTACAAGCTATGCATCGTTCTTCACCGTTTGAATACCTACGCAACGCATGCTCACCACGAAACCTTGGACTTAGAGGACCCTTCTCCATAGGATATCTCAACGTAACCTTTGGTTTGAACATATATTTCAATGTAATAGCAAACCCTTTAATTAACTCTACAAAAGACCAATACCAAGCTAATTTCTTGAGCATAAAATATTTAAAACTTGTGTCAGTCATTATAAATCATATTATCAGTTTTCAAAATAAATATTTTCACCTGGGTGACTTTTACAGCTTTTCTATATAATACATTCACTAGTATGATAGTACTGCATAAATATAAACTAGCAAGATAGATAAAAATTTTGAATATTTTCAAATTAGGTATTTTGGTTTCTTAAGTGTAATATTGCTAAGTAGTTTATATAAATAATGACAAACACAAATGAAACTATTTTCGCTTTATCGACCGTATTTGGTAAGTCAGGAGTTGCAGTAATTAGAATTTCAGGCAACTACGCGCTTAAAGCTTTAAATCATTTTCATATTAAGAAAGAAATTAAACCAAGATTTGCTACTTTAGTTGATCTATATGATGATTCCAATCAATTGATAGATAATGGAATAATCATCTATTTCCCTGCTCCAAACAGTTTCACTGGCGAGGACGTTATAGAGTTACAAGTGCATGGAAGCAAGGCAGTCATAAAAATCATCTTGGAGGAATTATCGAAAATTTTTGTTATGGCCAGACCAGGAGAATTCTCACTTAGGGCTTTTCTAAATGGTAAATTTGACTTAACGCAAATAGAAGGGATTGCAGACTTAATTGATGCTGAGACGAAAATGCAAGCTAAACAAGCGATTAAGCAGATATCAGGAGAATTGGAGAGACTATACAGCAATTGGAGGCAAAGATTAATAACGATACAATCCAAAATCGAAGCATATATAGACTTTCCAGAGGACATTTGGGCAGAAAAAAGTGAATTGGAAAAAATTAATAATGAAGTGCAATCTCTCGTGCAGTTGATACAAGAGCATTTAAATGATAATAGACGGGGCGAAAGGTTGCGTGAGGGTTTACATATTGTAATAACTGGTGAACCAAATGTCGGTAAATCAACTCTGTTTAATTTCTTAGCCAAGCGTGATATTGCTATTGTTTCTGAATATGCAGGCACAACAAGAGATATACTTGAAGCTCATATTGACATTGGCGGATACCCAATCATTCTCTCTGATACTGCTGGAATTCGTGAGAGTTCAGATCCAATAGAATCAGAAGGTATAAGTCGAGCGAAAAAGAGGTCTTTTGAAGCTGATTTAAGAATAGAACTATTTCCTTTTGAACAACGACACGATGTCAATTATCAAGCCACAGGCAATATACCATCTGTCGTTGACACACAACTATGCAAATATTGTAATCAACAAACGGTGTCATCCCAGTGCGTGACACTGGGATCCAGATATAAAAATACTTGCAAATTATGCAATAGACAATGGATTCTAGAAACATGTGCTGAAAACAATGTTCATGATGAGATAAGCTGGATTCCAGTGTCAGCTACTTGCATGACATCAGACCAAAATGACACCATTTATGTTCTGAGCAAAGCTGACGATGTTATCAATAATCACAATATAAAAATTAATGGCATAGATCTTTTACCCATTTCTATTCTAAAGGGAATAGGTACAAACAAGTTGATCTCTCTCATAAAAGAGAAGGCAGAGGAAAAATTTGGGCATGATAGAGACACTCCTGTGATTACTCGGCAAAGACATAGGAGTCACATGCAGAAAGCACTGGAACATTTACAACGTTTTAATATCGATAATCCAATTGAATTAATATCTGAAGATTTGAGGCTTGCTGCATTTGAACTTGGTGCGGTGATTGGAATTATTGATGTTGAGGAAATATTGGACAGTATATTTAGCAACTTTTGCGTGGGCAAGTAAAGCTTTTATAGATTGCTTAAAATCAAATGTTGTGATAGAAAAGAAATGGACGGATGGCCGAGCGGTTTAAGGCACCAGTCTTGAAAACTGACGTACGTGATGAGCGTACCATGGGTTCGAATCCCATTCCGTCCGCACGCTACTTTTAGCATCCCACTATGTTAGCTGATTTTTAGAGCTTATTTGGACTATGTGGTTTGTAACGCTGGAAATCTTATCTGATCTAGCCACATTTTTAAAAATACATCCCTTTGTAAATTGACCTTATTAGCGAAGAAAGCTAATATCTATAAATAGATTACCATCTGAATATGAAAACCGATATAGTAATAATAGGTGCAGGGCCTGTTGGAATATTCACTGCTTTTCAAGCGGGAATGCTTGATATGGGATGTCATATAATAGATGTTTTGGATCAAGCAGGAGGACAATGCACTGCTCTTTACCCAGAAAAGCCAATATACGATATACCTGGTTATCCTGTAATTACTGCCCAAAAATTAATTGAGCAGCTAATGGAGCAAGCTTCGCCATTTAAGCCTATTTACCATTTAAGTCAAAAAGTAGAAAAGATTTCGAATAACTGCGATCAAAGCTTTATTATCATAACTAATACAGGCACAGAGGTAAAATGTAAGGCTGTTATTGTTGCTGCAGGTAACGGAATGTTTGAACCTAACCGTCCACCCTTAAGTGGTATATTAGAATATGAAAATAAATCTGTATTTTACAGTGTAAATAAAATTTCTGATTTTCAGGACAAAACTATAGTCATTGCAGGGGGGGGTGATTCTGCAGCTGATTGGACTGTAGAACTTTCTAAAGTTGCAAAGAAAATTTATGTGATACATAGAAGAAAGGAATTTCGCTGCACTCCTGAAACTAGAAATAAATTAGAATCACTTGAAAATGATGGAAAGATAGAACTGGTAGTGCCATATCAATTACACGAACTAGCAGGAGGTAATGGGCAGTTGAGCGCAGTGATAGTAAAAAACATTGCCTCTAAGGAAGAAAAAGAAATATCCGCTGATTTTTTGCTGCCATTTTTTGGATTGTCAATGAATCTTGGTCCAATAAACAATTGGGGTATAGAGTTAGAACATAGCCGCATAGTTGTTGATCCGACTACCTTAAAAACCAGTAGAGATAGGATATATGCAATCGGAGATATAGCTACTTATTCAGGCAAACTAAAGTTAATATTAAGTGGTTTTGCTGAGAGTGCCATGGCTTGTTATGACATATACAAAGTAATCCACAACTCTCCAGTCAATTTTCAATACTCGACTTCAAAAGGAATTCACGGGAAAGAAAAACTTGCTTGACACCCTTCGCCAGCCCCCTTATCATGGTACTGAAGGTATTCATTTATCTTCAATCTGTGCAGATTAAACGACAACAGTATTACGTAATTGGCGTCTTATTTTTAATTTTTTGCACTATGCGCACCCTACGTCTTCACAACATTTCTGGGTTTTTACCTATATAAGCTGAAACGCGCTTATAAAGCGTTTAAGACAGTATAGCACGCCAATTTGCAGGATTAGAGAGTGACAACTAGCTAATACGGGATATCTTTTGCCTTTTTTTCTGCTTAGTAAATTTCTTAAACATTCAAACTAAGGTGAGTTGCATTTAAAAGCAGCTAAATTGCAGTGTTTAAGACTTAAAAAACGCCAATGTTCTAAAATAGATATTAATCGGGGCTTCTTTTGCCTTTTTTTTCATTTGGTAAATTTCTTAATGTTTGTGGCTAACATGAAGCTAAGTACGAACTTTGTTAAACACAACAAATGGTGTCATCCCAGTGCTCCTTTTTTTGTCATCCCAGTGCCCAGACACTGGGATCCAGTTGAGCTATTTCAACAAAAATACTGCATTTTGAGATGAACGTTTATTTTCACCAGACTTATTTACAAGTATAACAATTAAAGTCTGGATTCCAGACTGGAATGACATCATAGGGGCGCTGGGATGACACCATTCTTTTTCCTGGATCCCAGTGTCGGCTACTTGGATGATACCATTCTTTTTCCTGGATCCCAGTGTCAAGCACTGGGATGACAGGGGAGGGAGGCTACTTGGATGACAGGAGAAGGCACTAGCCTGACAACCGTCATCCCGCTACTCGTTAGCGGCTAAGAGATACCGCGGCGGTATGACGTAGATTGCTGTCATTCCAGTGCTTGGCACTGGAATCCAGCCTTTATTATGCAGCCACTTGGTTGAAATTAAGTCTTCTGGATCCCAGTGTCTGGGCACTGGGATGACACCATCATAAAGGAACCAGTGTCAGCTACTCGGATGACACCGTCATAAAGGAACCAGTGTCAGCTACTTGGATGACAGGGGAAGGTATTAGGATGACACCCTGACAACCGTCATCCCGCTACTTGTTAGCGGGATCTATGCTAAGCTTACTATTACCCACAAATAAAAACATAGTATTGTATTTACTCAAATAATTTAATTTTATTAACCTGAAAGCTTATTGGATTAAAATTATTAAACTAAGAGTTATAATTTTAGCAACTAAAAGCTGTAAATTGCACCATATAAACAATTATTTCAAGCAAAAGTTATGCCATTAAGAGCTATGCAACAAACATTTATATTTGTGGGTAATAGTAAGATGCTAAGAGATACCGCGGCGGCATGACAAGAAAGGAGTAGCAGGATGACAGAGAGTAATGCAAGAAAATAATTGGGTTTTTTGTAATGCTACAGAGTTCAGTGTTTTCTATAAATTTTCACGTAATTTGTTAGCAAAATTGACAGTTGCTGAAATACTGGGTAGAATGTTTACATAAATGAGCCTTCAAAGTCACTTGAAAATAGCAACGTCCAAGGGGTTTCTAAAACCCGTGAATAATCACTTTGTAAAATTCACAAGACCTATTAAAATATTTTTTTACTTTTCATCGTATATTTCTCAACATATTATCTTTAAAGTACTAAAATAATTAACAACATGGCATTATTAATAGTTGAATCACCTGCGAAAGCAAAGACAATAGGTAAATATTTGGGTAAAGAGTTCAAAGTAGCTGCATCCTTTGGACATGTGAGGGATCTTCCAGCAAAAAACGGTTCTGTCGATCCGGATAATGATTTTGTTATAAAGTATGAAATCATTGAAAAAGCAGAAAAATATATAAAAGAGTTAGTAAAAGCCGCAAGCAAAACATCAGATATATATCTTGCAACAGACCCAGACAGAGAAGGGGAAGCAATGGCTTGGCATGTGATAGAAACATTAAAAGAAAAGAAAGCAATCAATGATGAAAGCAACATTCATAGAGTAGTCTTTAATGAGATAACAAAGAGAGCAGTACAAGAGGCTATAAAAAATCCACGTGAAATAAATATGGACTTAGTGCGCGCACAGCAAACACGCAGAGCTTTGGATTATCTAGTTGGATTTAGTTTGTCACCACTGCTGTGGACGAAATTGTCGGGAAGCAAGTCTGCAGGACGCGTGCAGTCTGTTGCATTAAAGCTTATATGCGAACGAGAAGATGAAATCAGTAAGTTTATAACACAGGAGTATTGGAGCATAAAGGCAGAAATGCAAAATAGCAAAGATGAGGCTTTTTTTGCTATGCTAAGCCACTATGACAATAAAAAGCTAGAAAAATTTGATATTAAGAATGAAGAAGAAGCAAAGAACTTAGTTAGGGAGATTGAGTCAAGGCAATATGCTGTAAGCACAGTAGAACGCAAGCAAGTTAAGAGAAACCCTCTTCCTCCGTTTATTACTTCAAGTCTTCAGCAAGATGCAGTGAATAAACTGTATTTTAATGTGAAAAGTGTTATGCGCATAGCGCAAAATTTATATGAAGGTATCGATATTGGTGGTGAAACTGTAGGGTTGATAACTTACATGCGTACAGATGGGTTTCATATTGCAGATGAGGCTATAAACTCAATTAGAGGGTCAATTAAGTCATTATATGGTGATAAATATTTACCGCAGTCTCCTCGTAAATATGTAAAAAAGGTCAAAAATGCTCAAGAAGCACATGAAGCAATTCGTCCAACTGATATCAACAGAACGCCGGGTAGTATTAAGGATTACTTAACGCCAGAGCAATTTAAATTGTACGATTTAATCTGGAAAAGAACCATTGCAAGTCAGATGGAATCGGCGATCCTTGATCAAGTGGTAGTTGAAATTAGTTCTACTGACCAGAAAGTAATTCTGCGAGCAAGTGGATCAAGTATATTCTTTGATGGTTTTTATAGAGTCTACCAAGATAACATAGAAGCCGAAAATGAAGGCCTGCTACCTGTCATGAAAAAAGGGGAAGCGTGTAAGCTGATTTCAGTTGAGCCAAAACAGCACTTTACTCAACCGCCACCTCGTTATAGTGAAGCAAGTATCGTAAAAAAAATGGAAGAAATCGGTATAGGCCGCCCATCAACTTATGCAACAATTATTTCGGTATTACAAGATCGTGAGTACGTTTCATTGGATAGCAAAAGGTTTATTCCAAGCAGTCGTGGTAAAATCGTTACTATATTTTTAGAAACCTTTTTTCAGCGTTGTATAGAGTATGATTTCACAGCAAAAATGGAAGAAAAGCTTGATTTAATCTCAAATGGACATGCAGATTGGAAAAAAGAATTAGGCCACTTTTGGGTGCCATTTTTTGGTCATGTAAACTCTGTCAAGCAAATGACGCATGATGAAGTTTTTAGCGGCATTCACGATTTGGTAGTCGATTGGTTTTGTTCAGAAGAAGGAAGAAAAGAGGTGAATACGAAATGTCCTATTTGCTCTGATGGCATATTGAAATTGAACTTCGGGCGCGCGGGGGTATTTCTTGGATGTTCTAACTATCCTGAATGCAACCATACAAAAGAAATTACAGGTAGTAACGACAATTCAGAATATCCAAAAAGTTTAGGTGTAGATGATATAACAGGACAAGAGGTAGTAATTAAAAAAGGTCCTTTTGGGCTTTACCTGCAGTTTAATAATGAGTCAGAAAAGAAAAAAGCGGTTTCTATACCAAAAGATATAAATGTTAATGAGATTGATCTGAATACCGCTACTCAGTTACTTTCCTTGCCAAAAGTAATTGGAGAACACCCTGAAACCGGAAAGGAAGTAAAAATAGGCCTTGGACGATTTGGATACTATATTTTCTATGATGGTAAATACTTTTCTCTTAAGAAAAGCTCCAAAGAGGTGCTGAATACAGAATTGAGCGAAGCTGTACAAATTATTGCAAACAGTCCACGCAAAGAACTAAAGTCTCTCGGGGTTAATGAAAAGGGAAAAGAAGTTTTCATCTGCAACGGTAGGTACGGATTCTATATAAAATGCGGTAAAACAAACGTTGCTTTGGGCAAGAGTGCAGATATTGAAAGCATAGATTTGAAGAAGGCTTTAGAGTTGATTAAGGGTAAGAAATAGACTTCTTGCATAACCATATGCTCTTTATTGTCATTCCAGCGCGCGACGCTGGAATCTAGAAAAAAAGAACCTGGATGCCAGTGTCTGGGCACTGGCATGACACCCTTTCTGGTAGAGGTTGCTCTCAAATCACAACGTGCATACAACTGCAGCGGCATGATGTTTTATTTATTATAGCTATAACACTAAAGTTTACAGTTGAAACAAACCACTTGGCCACGTGGAACTGACTTCAGTTCATCAGTTGAAACTTGATTTGAGCAGAGTATGCATTTTATTGTGTTGCTTGGAGTAAGTGAGTTATCAACAGCAATTCTATCATCAAAAACAAAACACTCACCTTTCCAATTACCATTTTTATTATAAGTTTTTTCAAGGTAAGAAAGAATGCCGCCTTTCAGGTGGTACACATCGTTAAATCCAAGACTTTTCATATATGCTGTTGATTTTTCACATCTAATTCCACCAGTGCAGTACATAGCCACTTTCAGGTCTTTACTCTCAGAAAATGACTCTGCCCACTGAGGAAACTCACGGAAACATTGTGTATGTGGATTAATTGCATTTTTAAACTTGCCTAATTTCACTTCATACTCATTTCGTGTATCTATTACTAAAACGTCAGGTTGAGAAGTAAAATCATCCCAATGCTCTGGATCAACATATTTACCCTTAAGGGAAATATCAAGATTGCTTACACCAAGATTCACAATCTCTCTTTTTAATTTTACCTTCATCTTGCTAAATGGTTGATATTTTGCTGCACTCTCTTTCCATGTAAGATCTTTCAGCCTATAATCAGAATGTAGAAAATCAAATATTTCATCAATCGCGTTTCTTTTACCAGATATTGTTGCATTAACACCCTCTTCTGCAAGGAGTATAGTGCCCTTTAATTCAACGTTGTCGCATGCAGTTTTTATTTCGTCTTTCATGTCATAATAATTAGAAAGTTCTACAAAATGATAGAAAGTTGCAATGATGAAGCTCATGGTTACTAATCTATAAACTTAAAATATAATATATGAGATTATCAAGATATTCAATAGATCGGCTGTTAATTACTGGATATCTTCAGTTTTTACATATAACATTTTAATATTAAATATAGATTCAAATTAATGTTTTTAAGAGTATTTAAAAATATATTCTTATTTCTAGTAAGTATATTATTTGTCTGCCCAATATTATCATTAATATCAATTCTATTTACAGATACAGCGAATTCCGGATGGGTAATCAGCACACTTTTTCCTGAATATATACTGAGTACGTTAATTTTGATGATAGGAGTGGGGGGGATATCCTTCATATTTGGAGTAATTCCAGCTTGGCTCACCACATTTTTTTCATTCCCTGGAAGTAAAATTTTTGAGATTGCTTTATTCTTTCCGATATCGATTCCTGGATATATAGTAGCGTTCGTCTATGTAAATACGCTAGAGTTTTCAGGTCCGGTGCAAAGCTCATTAAGAGACATTTTAGATTGGAGCAAAGGTGACTATTGGTTTCCTGAAATAAAATCTCTAGGTGGTGGAATATTAGTGATGGGATTTAGCCTATATCCATACGTTTATATGTTAGTCCGCTCAAGTCTAAAGAATGTTAGTAACTCAGTCACTATTGCATCAACACTTGGTTTTTCCTCATTAAGGAGCTTACTTTTTGTCATTATACCCTCCATACGCCCATCAATTATAGCTGGGTTATCCTTGGTACTAATGGAAGTAATTACGGATTTCGGCACACCACAGTTTCTTGCTATTGATACTTTCACGACAGGAATATATCGCACCTGGTTTTTACTGCATGACAAATATTCAACTACTGTTTTAGCAGTTGCAGAATTGATTTTCGTTGCAACACTAATAGCTATCGAAAAAAAACTACAAAAAAAAGGAATATCCTACTCTTCAATCAATACCAATTCAGATTATCACAATAAACGGAGTATAAGTGGCGCTATACCGTTGATCTTTGCTTATCTTATGTGTGTATTGCCGATATTAATAGGTTTTATTTTGCCAATGATTCCGCTCATATATTGGAGCATAGAGAAGGGGTTTTTCATATACGAAGCAAGATTTTATAACATAATAGCAAATAGCGTTAGTTTATCATTTATCACCGCATTAATCTCAATTAGCATTGCAATAATGATTGGATATACGGCGCGTAAAAATAAGGTAATCAACAATATAGCGCGTCTCATTTCTCTGGGCTATGCGATTCCAAATGCAATTATCGCAATTAGTATAATAATATTTTTAAGCAAAATATCCTCTTTCATTACTCAATATATTGTGGAAATTAGCTTAGTAGGAACTATTGGTGCTTTAATTTACTCATATTTATTTCGTTTTTTTGCTATATCTTTCAAGGCAGTAGAATCAGGGCTCAAAAAAACACCAAATGAAATCGAGTGGACTGCATATACTATGGGTCATGGGCCTATTTCCACATGTTTGAATGTTCATATCCCTCTCATCAAGAAGAGTATATTATCGGGATTTTTGCTCGTATTTATGGATACTATCAAAGAGCTCACAGCAACACTCATTATAAGACCATTTAATTTTGAAACTATATCAACTAGAATATATGAACTTGTAAGCGATGAGCGTTATAGAGAAGCTGCACCATTTTCGTTAATGATAGTTATAATAGGATTAATTTCTACAGTCATCTTATTTAAACTTGATGATAAGGATAAAAAATAAACTATTTTGATAGTTAATGGGGTCTAGTGTTGACGTATGGACTATCCAAAGAAAAGGGTGGTATCATAACCTCAAAAATTTTTATGCTTTCTTCATTCAGAAATTCATACTTACCCTGCATTATTCCTGACGGTGCATTTAAGTATGCTCCACTTGTGTATTTGAATACCTCTCCAGATTTTATCACAGGTTGTTCTCCGATAACACCAACTCCGGCAATTTCATTTACTTTTCCCTTATAATCTATTATTTGCCAATGACGACTTAACAATTGAATAGTTGATTGGCTTTTGTTTTTTATCTTAACATTATACATCCATACATAGCAATTTTCATAAGGAATGGATTGCTCTTCAATGTAAATTGGTAAAACTGTAACTTCAACAAAGTTGGTAGTTAGTGTGTATTCTAGAATCATTATAGAATATTCATGATAAAAAGATGGTATTTTAATTATATACTTTTTTCATAGATTTTTCAAGTATACTTTAATTAGGAAATATCAATTTATAGTATGAATGAACCAGATGCGCTGAGCAAAAAAGTAATAGGAATAATAGGTGGTGGACAATTGGGTAAAATGGCTGCTATCGCTGCAACAAAACTTGGACAAAAAACACATGTCTTTGCCAGTGCTAAAGACGATCCGGCTTGCTCTGTTGCTGATGATTTCACAATAGCAGATTTCTCTGATAAGAAAGCGCTTGAATCTTTTGCACAGAGTGTGGATTTGGTCACTATTGAGTCTGAAAATATTCCATGTAGTGCAATTGATATCGATGTAAATTTTTATCCGGGTAAAAAAGCGTTACACATTGCGCAAAATAGGCTTAGAGAGAAAGATTTCATTAGAAGCTTGAGTATAAAAACTGCTGAATACAAAAGTATACAAAATTATAATGAGCTACTGAAAAGCAGTAGAGCTTTTGGCTATCCAACAAGGCTGAAAACAACAGAAATGGGTTATGATGGAAAAGGGCAATATGTGCTTGAGAATGATTCTGAAGTGAAGCAATTTGCTTCCTTTGATTGGAATACAGAGTACATTCTTGAAGCAAGTGTTGATTTACTGAAAGAGGTTTCAATAGTCGTTGCAAGAGATAAAAACGGTAAAGTAGCTTTTTTTCCTATAGCAGAAAATTACCACGTTGATGGAATACTTGATACTTCAACAGTGCCAGCTAGAATAGATAGTAAATTAACTCAAGAGGTACAACGAGCTGCAAAGAAAATAGCAAATGCGCTTGATGTAATAGGAATTCTGGCTATTGAATTTTTTATTACTAAGGATAACGAATTGTTAGTTAATGAACTAGCTCCAAGACCTCACAATTCTTGCCACTGGAGCTTGGATGCATGTAACGTTAGTCAGTTTGAACAGCTGGTTAGGATAATATGCGGGCTACCTATGCAGGAAGTAGTATTACGCTTTCCTTGTATGACAAAAAATATAATAGGTAATGATATATATGATTCTCATAAGTATTTGAGCAACGAAAAAGCTAGTTTAACCATATATGGGAAAAAAGAGGTTAGAGATAAGCGTAAAATGGGACATGTCAATATAGATTTAAGTTAACAGTTTTTCTACGTCATACCGCCACAACTGTACGAACATTGTGATATGATGAGATGTTACATAGTAAACGATGTCATTCTAGCGCGTGACACACAACTTGTACGAACATTGTTATTTAAGCACACCAGGAAGGATGTCTCCCAGTACCTCTTTTCCCGTCATCCCGCTAACACGTAGCGGGATCTCATTTCACTTTATGATGGCAGTGTCTCCTTCTCCCGTCATCCCAGTGCCCAGACACTGGAATCTACCGTCTTAAGAGTCAAGATAAAAATTGTTATTTTTTATCATGGCATTTAAACAAACGATAATTTTTCTCATGACAGCAACTAATGCAACCTTAGCAGCTTTGCCAGAATCAACCAAACGCTGCTTTCATTTTTCTGTTGTGGCGCATAGCAACAAGAGCTGACATGTATAGTGCTTTCCTTGCATCTCCTTTGATTTGAGCTTTGCCAACTTTTCTTCCACTTTCGCTAGTTTTAGGTGCAACTCCAACCAAGCATGCAATTTCTCTATTCTCTAATCTACCAAACCTCTGTCAGTAGAACGCTCGCCGTCTTTGACCCAATACCTTTATAGCTGATTAAAAGCTCATTTTTTCCTTTCAATTCAGCTATCACGTCTTCTATGTCTTGCCTAATTTCCTTCAATTGTTTTTCAGCAAACTCTATCTGTCTTTCTATATATTCTCTAGCTTTTCCCGTTGCATTTTGCAGACGACACTTATTTGCATGATTTAAATTACGCTCAACTGCTCCTAGCTCCTTTAATTCTTCTTGCTTTTGTACATCCTTTTACTTCACCGTCTTTACTGATAAATTCAGCGTATTTTTCCAGTAATTTAGCATCCAATTTGTCAGTTTTTGCGAAGTGATTGCAAGCTTTGGCAAATGCATATACCCGATTCGGGTGAGCTTTATGGACAGTTATCTTGTAACAATTTTGCAACGAGTTTTTCGTAGCCGCCGGTTTACACATAACTTGATGGGTAAATCGACTATATTTGTTTCTATAAACTTAGATATAGCATCATTCATGTTTGCTATGCGCTTATGCTTGCCATTAATTCAATGTTCCCTTGGAAACATCTACTCCCATAAAATTTATTCTAGCCATTTTTTTACCTATAAATATAATCAATGCAAATGTTGTATACAGGATTGTAATTCGATCTTTTAGATCCACCTACCGTTCGTACTACATTTTGCTTTAAGCCAGCAACGGTTTTTACCCAGACACAGTATCACTCCTTTGCTTATCATAGTCTTTTGACTTTTTTTAAGATACAATCCAGGTCTTTTTTTTTAGACTGGATCCTATCATAGGATGACAGAAGCAGACACTCCACATTGTCATTCCAGTGCTTTGACTACTTGGATCCAGCTGAGTTGGTGAGTATAAAAGTATAGCTAATGCGAGCTCTACGTCATGCCGCCGTGGTATCTCTTAGCCGCTAACACGTAGCGGGATGACGGTTGTCAGGGTGTCATCCAGTACCTTCTCTTGTCATCCCAGTGCCCAGACACTGGGATCCAGGAAAGTTTGCTTGTTTACAAGCAAACTAGCATAGAAAGTGGTTACAACGTTTTCGATGAGATTATATGGAAAACTGGATTCCAGTGTCAAGCACTGGAATGACATCACAGGGGCACTGGAATGACACCTCTCTTGGGCTCTTTTAGCTATAAACATTAAGAAATTTACCAAACGAAAAAAAAGGCAAAAGAAGCCCCGTGGTTATTATCCGCTTTAAAATATTGGCGTTTTTTATGTTTTAAACGCTTGACAAGCGAGATTCAGCTGCTTTTAATTGCAACTAACCTACGCTGCAAATGTTTAAGAAATTTACTAAGCAGAAAAAAAGACAAAGAATCCCCGAGTTAGCTAGTCTTTTACTATCTCTGTCGAGTATTGGCATTTTTTGATGTCTTGTAACGCTTTATAAGCGCGTTCAGCTTATTTAGATAAAAATCTAGATGTAGATGAAGTTTTGTAAAGACATACAGTATCTATATACTGCAAAAAATTAAACATAAGACGCCGATACATTAAGTAATCCTTACCTTTTAATCTGCAGATTGGCGAAAGCAAATACAATAGCTTCAGTTTCATGATAAGGGGGCTGGCGAAGCTTGTCAAGGAAGTTTTTGTTTCTACTGAATGACAGTTGTGGCTTGGGAGGTAGTGCAAGAAATCTGTTATTTTAATTGTGTGAAATTTAGTTTTGTGTTTCGTAATATTATACAATCAAATTGATAAAAGCTGTATTATCTCCTTGCAGCATTAAGTGTATATTTTTCGCTATTTTCTCTACTAAGGGAGTAACATTATCAAAATTTGAAAATTTTGATAACACATAATCTGCTAAGCTTCTTTGATCTTCAGGTCTACCCACTCCAAATCTCAAGCGCCAATAATCGTTGCCAATAAAACTATCTATGGATTTAAGTCCATTATGTCCAGCAGAGCTACCACCTTTCTTTATTTTTATTCTTCCAAGTTCCAAATCAGCGTCATCGTGTATGACAACGATATTATCTAGCGACAATTTGTAAAAGTTTCGTATTTTTGCAACAGGGATGCCTGAATTATTCATAAATGAATAAGGCTTTATTAACATGATTTTATTATCATTAATCATGCCAGAGGTTATTAGATAATCGGCTTTTTTAGAGAACGACTGGAAATTCCAATATTTGCAGATTGTATCAACGGTGATGAAGCCGATATTATGATGAGTTAGCTCATATTGACCACCAGGGTTACCAAGCCCAACTATCAGATGCACTATTCCTCTGTTTCTGCTTGAGGTTTTTCAACGTCACTATCGGCAGCAGAAATTGTAACAATGGTAAAATTTTCTTCTTCATGAGCTACAAACTTAACACCTTCTGGTAATTTTACATCATTAATATGTATAGACTGGCCAATCATTTTACCGGATAAATCAACTTCAATAACCTGAGGTATTTTATCAGGAGAGCATTTAACAGCAATAGAACGACACAAAACATTAAGCACTCCACCTAACTTGATTCCTGGAGCTTTACTTTCATTCACAAATGATAGAGGTATGTCTATTTTAATTTCGCTGCCTTTATCAACAAATTGAAAATCAACATGTTGCACAGTATCCTTCACTACATGCAATTGGATATCGCGAACAAGAGCATATTCCTTTTTGCCCGAAATATTCAGCTCTATCAAATGTGCAGAAAGAGAGCCTGATTTATATTGCTTCGTGAATTCCTTTGCAGACAATGTCAAATTTACATTATCATGGCCCTTTCCATATATGATCCCAGGAATGTTTCCTTTCTTCCTTAGAGAATGCATCGCTTTTGTTTTTGTTATATCACGTAACTCTGCATTAATTGTTACTATTTCTTGTTGCGTCATTGGTTACTCCTATTCAGCTAATCCTTTTAATATAATTTAGTAATAATATAACATAAAAATATTTATTTCAAACTTCATTCTTTCATACTAATTGTTTGTGAAAGGATTTATTTAGATATATATTTAAGCTTATTTAACAAGAACTATGGGCATTGATAATAAAGTAGTTTTTAGGATTTATAAACCAACAAGAACTGCAACACAATCTGGTTTAGGTAATACAAAATTCTGGCACCTAAAAATTGAATCTGGCTCTTACTACATTGAACCTTTAATGGGGTGGGTTGGCTCAAAAGATCCAAAAAAACAGATTGTATTAAAGTTTGATTCTCTTGAAAAAGCAGTATTCTACGCAAAAAAACGCAACGTTAAATACATAATTGAAATGCCAAAAAATGTTAAGAGGCTGCCAAAATCTTACGCAAGCAATTTCATACTAAAGTAAGTTGCACAACAAATGGTGTTATGCAAGTAGCTGACACTGCTCTCCTTTGTCATCCCAGTGCCCAGACACTGGGATCCAGGAATTTTATTAAGTTGGTAAGCATAAAAATAGCTGTTTTACGTTAAAATACAATGTTTTTGATGATTATGGAAAGGCTGGATCCCAGTGTCAAGCACTGGGATGACACCATTTGTTGTAAACTCACTTTTACTCTATGGTTATACTACCTTGCCGCTATCCTGAACGGATACAAAGTAAGTTTTATTGTGATGTGCTCATCTGTAAAAAATAAGACTTAATCTCACTGTTGATCATGGATTTTAAGTTGTGCTAGCACGCTGCGGCCATTTAAAGAGTCAAGATTTTTAACCTGGCTAGCCAGTATTAAAGAGTTATTTTTCAGGTATTTCTTTACAAGGCTTGCAAGTCTTTTTGGATTATTCAAATAGCTCCACTCTGCTTGTAAAACTTTTATATCACTTTGTACTAAACTAATTTCACTTTTTATTTTTATTAGCTCTCTATTTAACGACTGAACATGTAATTTTATCTTAAATAGTCCTACAATGCTAAGAAAAAACATAACTATTGAGATGATGCAGAAAGTTCTCACAACAACCTCTGTATAGCTCTTAGTTTTGCTGAGCGTGAACGCGGATTTGCACTTACTTCTTCTATACTTGCTTTGATCACTTTTTTATTTAGAAGAGAGAATGTCTTGCAATCAGTAGCACATAAATCTTTAAAAAAAGTTTTGACTATACGATCTTCTAAGGAATGAAAGGTGACGACAATTAATTTGCCATTCTCACTTAAAATCTCAGATGCAGCTTTAATGCCCTTTTCAAGTTCTCCCAGCTCATCGTTTACCCATATTCTGATTGCCTGAAATGTTCTGGTTGCAGGATCAATTTTGCTTTTTCCACGAAATACCACGGAACGTACAATATCCGCAAGCTCAAATGTAGTTTTGATAGTTTTTTTCTTCCGTGCACTTACTATTGCTCTTGCGATTTTGCGAGAATGACGTTCGCCTCCGTAGTTATATATAGTATTTGCGATTTCTTCTTCGCGTAAAGCGTTAACAAACGTTGAAGCGTTTATATAAGAAGAGTTATCCATGCTCATATCGAGTGGGCCATCATGTAAAAATGAGAACCCTCTATCTCCGTTATCAAGCTGCATAGATGAAACTCCGATGTCAAAGACCACTCCATCCACTCCATTTGATGTCATTCCAGCGCGTGACCAGTTATTTTTTCCAGTATCAAGTACTGGGATGACAGGAGATGACTCAACGCTGCTTAGTATACTTTTAATATTACTAAACTTCTCAATGAATAGTTTTATTCTATCGGGATATCTAACGATTAAATCATCATAAAACTTAGTTACCGTTTCATCTCTATCAATTGCATATACCTTGCAATCAGCTGACTCCAATATTGCTTTGCTATACCCTCCAGCTCCAAATGTGGCGTCTACGTATATACCACCATCCTGCGGTGATAGTAGTGATAGCATCTCTTTTAACAAAACTGGAGTGTGTGTCATAGTGCTCCATCAAGAGACTCTGTGCATACAAATAAAAATAACTTCCCACTAAAACATATGGAAGTATATAGGCAATAATATAAAAATACTTGAATATAGTCAATGATATAAAAATATTAAGATTCAATAAGATACTATTATTAATATAATGTTCAAATTTTTCTATTATATAAAAAAAAATAATGTATATTACTAAATACTAAACAAACTATAGAAAATTATGCAGCAAATAACAAAAGCAATATTCTCGAGTTTGATTTGTAACACTTTATTGTGGTATGACCACATGCTTTTTGGCCACTTAATAAACATAATAGGTGGTGTGTTTTTTCCATCGGATGATCAACTAACCAGCGTATTGAAGGCTTTTGGAGTGTTTGCAGTGGGTTTCTTAATGAGACCAGTCGGCGCTGCTATATTTGGTCACATTGGTGATAAGCATGGCAGAAGAGTTGCCTTATTGCTCTCGATTATATTAATGACTTTATCAACCGTATTAATTGCTTTTGTTCCAGGTTATCAAAGCATTGGAATACTAGCGTCAATACTGGTAGTTTGTTTAAGGTTATTGCAGGGTATATCCATTGGGGGAGAAGCAGGAAATGCACCATTTTTAATAGAACACGCTCCTAAAAACAAAAAAGGGTTTTTTGGCAGCATTGAAGTATTAAGCGCAATTTTTGGTTCAGTATTAAGCCTGATAGCGGTACTCATATGCAAAAAAGTATCTGATTTTGAATCTTGGGGGTGGAGATTACCTTTCATTTTCAGTTTAGCAATGGGATTAATTAGCATATATATGAGATATATACTTGATGAAAGTCCAGAGTATAAAAGACAAAAAAATCCGTCTAAATTGCCACTAAAAGAGTTATTAAACAATTACAAAAAGCCTGTTCTAATATCAATAGGTATTGACTTGGTTGAAAATGCGTCTCTCTATATATATTTGGTATTTTTCAATGTGCTTACGAATAAAATATTAACAGTAAATACTCATTTTAATCATATAGTGGAAATACTGAGTCAAATTGCGCTCGGAGGATTGACAATATTATTTGCTATACTTTCTGATAAGATAGGAAGAGAAAAAGTTATGAAGTTTGCATTTATAACTTTTGTAATAGTAAGTTATCCAGTTTTTTCAATGTTATGTACTGGCGATTACTTGCTCACTTTTATGGCACACATTCTTTTTATAATTCCAATAGCTGCATCGCTTGGTCCTGTCAGTGCACTTATGTGCGAATTATTTCCAACAAAGGTTCGGTACAGTGGATTTGGTTTATCAAGAAATATAGCTGCTGGATTTTTTGGTGGCCTTGCACCATTTATATGCACAACAATTATCAAGATTACAGGACAAGAGACTTCAGCTAGTTTTTACATGATTTTCTGTGCATTAATTGGGCTAGTTGCTATATCGCAAATTAAGGGTGAGCTTTCTTCAAAATCACCCAAAGTAAACCAAGTATAGTTGCAGTATAGCAGAATTTAAAAAAATCTAATTATAAGGTGGGAAATGCCAATTCTTAGGTGATAATGTGAATATTTCAGCACCATCTTTTGTTACTCCAATCGTATGCTCAAATTGAGCAGAAAGTGAAAGATCGCGTGTTGTTACTGTCCAGTCATCGAGTTTACTGAGCAGAGTCTCATGTTTTCCAGCATTAATCATTGGCTCTATTGTAAAAAACATACCTTCCTTCAAGACGAGATTTTCATCTTGATCATAGAAATGCACTACATTCGGTGGAGCATGAAAGACTTTTCCTATACCATGTCCGCAGTAGCTGCGTACGATAGAATATCCAAAACCTCTAATATATTTCTCTATAGCAAGCCCTATTTCATTTAGCTTATTGCCGGGCTTAACTTGTTTAATTGCTTCCATCAATGCATTATAAGTAGCGTCACACAAACGTTTTGCTTTTATTGATGGCTTGCCAACCCAAAACATGCGACTTGTATCACCATGCCAGCCATTTAAAATCACCGTAACGTCAATATTCAAAATATCTCCATCTTTAAGCGGTTTATCATCGGGAACACCATGGCACACAACTGCATTTTTTGAAGTGCAAATTGATTTTGGATACCCCCTATAGTTTAGTGGTGCTGGAATTGCACCTGCATTAATTATAAAGTCATGACATAGATCATTTAACTCATTAGTTGTCACCCCTACCTTTACGTACGGTGCAATGAAATCAAGAGTTTCAGCAGCAAGCCTGCCAGCCTTGCGCATAAATTCAAAATCTTCTTGTGAGTGTATAGTTATGTTCATATTCTCCATGTCTTATTGTAATTGGTGATCTTTTACGCTTACTCACAAGTACATAAACATAATAACTTTACATATTATAAAAATAAGTCCTATGGATCCTAGTGTCAAGTCATTTGTATGACAAGTGGTAAAACAGAAATCTAGACTGTAACTTTTGATTTAACCCAATTATACAATTTACTCATTTTACCATCCTGACCTAAAATACCAGAATTATTTTTATAAAAAGTGTCAACTATTAGCTTTATAGAACCTATAGCAGCAGAAAATACGGGATTTTTATCATACTCGCCATCAAGGCCACTAAGAGATTCAGGGCACCCAATTCGAACTTGTTTATTGAATATATAGCCTGCAATTTCCTTCATGCTTGTGAGTTGACTAGTTCCACCTGTGATCACTACTTTATTAATTGGATCTTTCTGCTCTTGAAATTGCTCTCTTACCATTTCAAGTATTTCTTCAACTCTTGGTCTTATGATGTTAATAAGCTCAGATTTGAATACTTGAGTAGGTTCATCATTTTCGTTGTTTTGCACTGTAATGTACTCATTCTCATCTATTGAAGTTACGATAGTGCTACCATACAGTATTTTTATATACTCTGCACGTTCTATGCTTGTGCATAGCCCGTAAGCAATATCTCGAGTGATATGAACACCACCAATTGGAACGCTGCTTGCATACACAAGTTTCCCTCTTTTGAAAATTCCAATTGCAGTGCATCCGCCTCCTATATCAACAATAGCAGTCCCGAGCTCTTTTTCATCTCCACTCAGACAGGCAAGACCTGCAGAATATGCAGAAGCAATACAACCTGCCATATTTAATCCACCATTATTGGTAATACAGTTTTCAATATTGGTAAGCGCTGGACGCGAAGCAGTGACAACATTAACATCAGCAGATAGTCTTTTTCCGTACAATCCACCAACCTCTTTTATGTCAGTCATGTCATCTAAGTGATATTTCAGTGGTATATTGTGAATGATAACATTGTCTTCAATATATTTCTCAAATGTTTGAAAAACTACACGTCTTATATCACGCTCAGAAATCTCATGGTTAGCTGCAATAATTTCATTATGTACATTGAAAGATGAGATGCCACATCCAGCAATGTTCACATATATCTGGTCTATAGTTTCTTCTGATACTTGCTCAGCTAAACCTATAGTTGATGAGATGGAGTAATTTGCGTGTTTTACATTAGTTATCGACCCACCGTTTACACCTTCTGCAATCTTATAACCCGTTCCTGTTACTTTATAGCTGAAGTTGCCATTTATCTTAACAATTAGACAAATAATCTTTGTTGTACCTATGTCTAAAACAGCAAAAACGTTTCTCTTTGGTTTTGCTATTACTGCAGAGTACATTAGTTAACCTTATTACGCAATTTCATTTAAATTGTAGCTTTCTTTTAATTTATATTTCTATTATAGATATAGCAACATTTTAATATACCCTAAATTCTGGACAAAAGGAAAAACAAAACATAGAATTATAATTTTTATGTCCATATTACCAATTGTAATTGCTCCTGATGAAAGACTAATCACACGTGCCAGTGAAGTAACAGATATAAACGATAAAATTAAAGAATTAGTAAATGACATGTTCGAAACTGTGTACGATGCAGAAGGTCTTGGCCTTGCTGCAGTGCAAGTGGGGGTGCTGAAGAGAGTTTTTGTTATGGACATTCAGCTAGAAACAATTGAAAATGAGCCAGCAGGATATGAATCAACTGGCAAATTTTGCATGATTAATCCAGAAATTACGGGATTATCCGATGAACAAGTGATTCTCAAAGAAGGGTGCCTTTCAATTCCAGAGCAAAGCTATGAAATTAAGCGTCCAAAGTATTTAACTGTGAAATATAAAGACTTAGATAATGAAGAACAAACACTAAAAGCTAGTGGTTGGCTTGCAAGGTGTATTCAGCATGAATTAGATCACTTAAACGGCATATTATATATTAGACATTTATCTAAGTTGAAGTATGATATGGCCATGAAAAAAGCACAGAAGGTTAAAAAGCATTATGAGTAATGAAGACCTAGAATTATTAAAATTTTACCATGAAGTGGGCGTTGATTGCACACTAACAGAGGGTGAAGAGGAAAAAAAGTTGGAGAGCAAAGAGGGTGTGCAACCCTCTGTTATCCAAACTGGGACCCAGAAGAAAGATGCAGATACGCGCTGGAATGACACTAAAGATGGAAAAGACATGTTTCCAAGTGACTGGATAATTGAAGCAAGGAAACTTGCAAGTAAATGTAGTAGTGTGGATGAATTAAGAAGTGCAGTTGAATCATTTGAAGGTTGTGAAATAAAAAAAACTGCAACTAATACTGTTTTTTCCGATGGTAATCCAAACGCAAAAATTATGCTCGTTGGTGAAGCTCCAGGGGCAAATGAAGACCTTCAAGGCATACCATTTTGTGGTGCAAGTGGAATGTTGCTCGATAAAATGTTAAATGCAATCAATCTTGATCGCACTAAGGTATACATAAGCAATACTGTATTTTGGCGCCCACCTGGCAATAGAAAGCCAACCGACCTAGAGCTTGATATGTGCAGACCATTTGTTGAGAAGCATGTTGCACTGGTTTCACCGCAAATTCTAATTTTGGTCGGGGGAATTGCGTGTTATAGCCTTCTTGACAGCACAAAAACTATATCGAATTTGCGTGGTAGATTTCATACGTACACTAACCAATATTTGTCCAATTCAATCACCACAGCCGCTATATTTCATCCAGCTTACCTACTTCGCCAACCGGCACAAAAACGTTTAGCCTGGGAGGATTTGAAGAAGATTAGGGAGTATCTTGATAACACCAATAACTGCACAAATACCTAATAAAGTGGTAGACCTCTTGCATAGTTTTTTGCAGCATGTTAACAATCGTTAGAAACGAAAAACCTACTTGACACCCTTCGCCAGCCCCTTTATCATGATAATGAAGGTATTCAGTTATCTTCATCTGTGCAGATTAAACAGCAAGAAAACAACGTAGTTGGCGTCTTATTTTTAATTTTTTGCACTATGTGCACCTTATGTCTTCACAATATTTCTAGGTTTTTACCTATATAAGCTGAAACGCGCTTATAAGTCGTTTAAGACAGTATAGTACGCCAATTTGCAGGATTAGGGAGTGAACACTAATTACCACGGGGTTTCTTTTGCCTTTTTTTCTGCTTAGTAAATTTCTTAAACATTTTAGCTAAAGTTAGTTGCACTTAAAAGCAGCTAAATTGCAGCGTTTAAGGCTTAAAAAACGCCAAATACTGAAAATAGACAATGACTAGGGTTTCTTTTGCCTTTTTTTCGTTTGGTAAATTTCTTAATGTTTGTAGCTAAAAGAGCCCAAGAGAGGTGTCATTCCAGTGCCCCTGTGATGTCATTCCAGCGCGTGACGCTGGAATCCAAAAAAAAGGATGATGTCATCCCAGTGCTTGACACTGGGATCCAGAAAACTTAACTTTAAATAAGTGGCTGCATAATAAAGACTAGATTCCAGTGTCAAGCACTGGAATGACACCGAAGGGGCTACTCGGATGACACCGTCATAAAGGAACCAGTGTCAGCTACTTTCATGACACCATTCTTTTTTCTGGATCCAAGTAGTCAGGGCGCTGGGATGACACCCTTTCCCAATCTATCAAATTACAATGTTCGTGCAGTTATGGAATTGTGCAACAGGCACAGTTTGACATAAAAAGCTTTGCTTTTTGAAATTTTGGGTTATACTTAACTTAAGATATTTCAGTAGGGGATTTATTGTGAATAGAAAGGAAGCTTTAAAAATATTAGGCTTTAATGAGGGCGATCACCCCAGTGAACGAGAAATTACAGTAGCATATAGAAAGTTAGCCCTTGAATATCATCCTGATAAACATTCAGGTGCGAGTAAGGATGTGCAAAAACAAAATGAGGAGAAATTTAAAGAATTAGGTGCTGCGTATAATTTTCTTACCGGAAATGATGTAAAAGAAGCTACAACATTTAGTGGTGAAGATTTAGATAGAGTTAGTTCTACCGATGATTTATTAATTCTTTTGCACTTTGCTATTTTCAATAAGCAAAAGGATTTTTTAGAAAAGTTACTTTCTAGGTTTAAAAGTGGTGAAGGCGAAGAGTTTGGTGATTATATTAACGAAAAGAACTTTACAACATTTGATAATTCACCGTTATATATTGCTTGCCTTCTGGGTTACACTGATATTGTAACACTGCTTTTAAAACACAAAGCAAACCCTGACTTATCAAAGGATTATACACCATTACTTACTGCATGTTCGATGGGTCGTGCTGATGTTGTAGAAATACTTTTAAAATACAAGGCGAACCCTAATTTATCAAGCGGGCCAAACAATTTTCTACCATTGCTTACCGTTATTTTTTCGCATACGAATGATAGTAATAAAGAAAATTACATTAAGATTACAGAGCTATTGCTAAAATATGCTGCAGATCCCAATACATTAGTAGAAGACAGTATTAGAGTTATAGAGTGTACTGAAAGCAACATCTTGAAGCGTACATTTATGTTGCATGGCAATAATAAGATTAAAAAATTAATGGTGCAATATGGTGGCGTTGACCGTCATTACCTTTTTACTTACGGGTTATTTGCCACTTGTTTTACTTCATGCATGATAATCCACGTTTCGTCTATTTATAAACTAAGTAATTATGAAATACCTATTTGTATATTTGCTATATTATTCTGTACATATAGGGCCTTAGAGGCAGCATTTTTTGCAAAAACAAAAGAACCTTCTCCTGAATTTGCTGAAGTTATTACTGAAAAAGTAGTAAATAATGTTGGGCTAAATGCCGAGGACAATTCTAAAAGAATTGACAATGCATTAGCTTAATCACAACTGTACGAGAATTGTTATTTAAGAGCAATCTCTACCAAGAAGGGTGTCATGCCAGTGCCCAGACACTGGCATCCAGATTGTAAGCAAGCAAACTAGCATAGAAAGTAGCTAATCTTATTTAAAACACAACGTTTTCGATGAGATTGCAGAAAGGCTGGATTCCAGTGTCAAGCACTGGAATGACATCTCCTGCTACGCGGATTACCTACAAATCATGATGTTTGTGCAGTCGTGAGCTTAATTCGCGGGCATCAAAAAAGTTCTTTTTTAAAAAACTTAAGTTATACTTATAAGTATTTGATACTTTTTATAGTGATTATGTCGAGTTTAAGCTGCCTTTATGGTGATAATGCAGAATTTGTGGAAGAAATGTATAGCCGTTATCTACAGGGCGATAAATCAATCGGGGAAGATTGGTATAGAATTTTTTCAAGCAATTTAGAAGTTAATAAAGCGGAGCCCTGCAATGCAACTAAGGTGGATGATTCAGTTTCTAGTTTGGCAAATTTTTTCAGGTCTTACGGTCATTTTTTTGCAGACCTTAATCCATTATCGCCAAATGAGAATCAATTAATAGATTATCAGAAATATTTGAGTATCTCTCCTACGGGTGACACTGGAATCTATAGAGATATTTACTGCAAGAATATCGGTTTTGAATTTATGCATATCTCCTCTTATGAAGAGAGAATGTGGCTGCAGGAAAAAATAGAAAGTCAGAGCTACAAACTGGATTCGCGAGACAAAAAAGAAATACTGAGGCACTTGGTCGAATCCGAAATGTTCGAGCAATTTCTCCATATGAAATTTCCTGGATATAAACGTTTTTCTATCGAAGGTGGGGAATCAGCTATCGTTGCAATTGAGAGAATCATTAGTGATTCTGCAGCTTTTAGTACTGAAGAAATAGTCCTTGGCATGGCTCATCGCGGACGACTCAATGTTCTAACCAAAGTTATGGGCAAAGAATATGCGGCAATGCTATCTGAATTTCAAGGCAATCTCGCATACCCAAGTGGTCTTGAGGTGTCCGGTGATGTTAAATATCACCTTGGTTACTCTTCTGATCGAACACTTGCCGGTGGTAAAAAAATACACTTAAGTTTATGTCCTAACCCATCTCACCTTGAGGCGGTAAATCCGGTTTTGGCTGGAAGAATAAGAGCAAAACAGAATATAAGGTCTGTGCTTGGCATATCAATTCATGGTGATGCGGCTTTCATCGGTCAAGGTGTCGTTGCCGAGACCTTGAGCCTAAGCAACATTGAAGGTTATAAAGTGGGTGGTATTGTGCACATTGTTATAAACAATCAAGTTGGTTTTACTGCTAACCCATGCTGCGCACGATCCTCTTTTTATTGCACTGATGTAGCAAAATCGATAGAAGCCCCAGTGTTTCACGTTAATGGAGATAACCCGGAAGCTGTGAGTTTTGCTGCAAGTCTGGCGATGAAATATAGACAGAAATTTAAAAAGGACGTAGTGATTGACATAATATGCTACCGCAAATACGGCCATAATGAAGGAGATGAACCGAATTTCACTCAGCCACTTATGTATAAGCTGATATCAAAACATAAAACTCCTGGAACATTGTATGAAGAAAAATTGACTGCAGAGAAAGTATTAAGCGGTGATGAGGTAAATAAATTACGCAGTGAATTCAGGGCAAAATTAGATAAAAGTCTTGCTGAATCAGCGGCTTATACTCCAAAAAAAGCTGACTGGTTCGGTGGAGTGTGGTCAAAATTAAGAAGAGCAAAGCTGAACGATTTGAGCGAATACTACACGGATTCTGGTGTTCCGCCAGATGAGTTGAAAAAATTAGGTGTGCATATAAATAGCAACATCCCAAGCAGCTTTAACATTAACAATAAGGTTAGAAAAATACTTGATGGCAGAATAGACAGTATAAATTCCGGTAGTAATATAGACTGGGCAACTGCCGAAAGTCTTGCGTTTGCATCACTGCTCACAGAAGGAATAGAAGTGCGTTTATCAGGACAAGATTCTGGTCGTGGGACTTTCTCGCACCGTCATTCAAGGCTTGTTGATCAGGTAACAGAAGAAGCGTTTATTCCGCTAAACAATATAAATGAAAAGCAAGCTCACTTTGAGGTCATAGATAGCGCTTTATCAGAGTATGCTGTAATGGGCTTTGAATATGGATATAGTCTTGATTCCCCGTATTCACTGGTGCTCTGGGAAGGACAATTTGGTGATTTTGCAAATGGTGCGCAAATTATGATCGACCAGTTTATCGCATCTGCAGAAACAAAGTGGTTGCGATCAAGCGGTCTAGTTTTGTTGCTGCCTCATGGTTATGAAGGGCAAGGACCTGAGCATAGCTCCGCACGTATAGAGAGATTTTTGCAACTCTGCGCAGAGGATAATATGCAGGTAGTTAATTGTTCCACTCCGGCAAATTACTTCCATGTCTTACGCAGACAAATGCATAGAGACTTTCGTAAGCCTCTGGTAGTGTTTACACCTAAATCGCTACTGCGTCATAGAAGAGCAGTTTCTAACCTATCTGACTTTGAAGGAAAATTCCTCACGGTAATCCCAGAATATAGAACAGGTTTAGTTTCGAATGATAAAATACGTAAAGTTGTAATATGCAGTGGTAAAGTTTATTACGACATAATTGAAGTATGTGAGGTACAAAAGGTAAACGATATAGCAATAATACGTTTAGAACAATTCTATCCATTTCCTGCCGATAAACTAAGCAGTGAACTTGAAAAGTACAAAAACGCTGAAATTATATGGTGTCAAGAAGAACCAAAAAATATGGGAGGATGGTTTTTTGTCAACCCATTGATAGAAGAAGTGTTGTCCAATCTCGATATTCAAGCAAAAAGACCTAAGTGTATCGCAAGACCTGCTGCTGCATCTCCTGCATGTGGCTATGCTAGTGTCCATGCTCAGCAACAGGAGGAAATTTTGAAGCAAGTTGTGCAGGGAATCTAGCACAATTGTACAAATATTGAGGTTTTTAAGCAAAAGTGGTGTCATCCCAGTGCCCTGACTACTTGGATTCAGGAATTTTATTAAGTTGGTAAGCATAAAAGTAGCCGTTTTATGTTAAAATACAACGTTTTGATGATTATGAAAAAGCTGGATTTCAGACTGGAATGACATCGTTTACTATGTGCCATATTGCAATGTTCGTACAGTAAGCCATAGGATGACAGAAGCGGAGCTATAGAAGCCGGTGTGGTTCTGTCGTATCCGTTCAGCCAATGGCGTCAACTTAAGGAAAAATATAAGCGATAGTGTGTAAAATTTCTCTCTAAATTTTTTATCATTAAATTATCCAAAGAGTGCAAGAAACAGCACTTTTGTTTCTATTTTATTTCAACAAAAAAGTTTAAAATGTGTCCTTTTTAGACGAGACGTGCAGAAAGGAAAAAATCTTATTTTACAAATTAAAAATACAATATACTCAAAAACTTTTCAGAAAATCCATAGGAGGGTTTGCTAATGAAGGCTCTTAAGTTGACGCCATTGGCTGAACGGATACCGTAACTTTTGGAAGGGATTTTGGCCATTGAGACGTGATTCAAAAATATTGACAACATTCTTTCCACGAACCTTTCCCCACGTTCTGACCAGGTGAAAAAGCTGTTTTTACGATAGCCGTCTAATTTGCCGTTCTGCAAGGTTGTTGATTGACTTCAGGCTTTCGTAAAAACTTCCACACCATATCCTCGGCCTTAACATCTTAGCAGCCATTCTCAAACCATTTACAAGCCTTGTCATTTCATGCCCCCCCTTTTTGCATTAGTTGTATAGCATCTTTTAATATTAACAAGGCCTATAATAGTGCAGCACTGCCTTACGTATTGCCAATCCGAATTCTACTTGCTGTAAAATAACACAATCTGCTACATCACTGCTAAGCTCAATCCCTCTGTTTATTGGCCCTGGGTGCATAACAATCGCATCTGGTTTTGCGTATGATAGCTTTTGTGAATCAAGTCCATACAAATGAAAATATTCTTTCTCTGAAGAACTATTATTCATGCGCTCTTTCTGCAGCCTCAAAAGCATAATTACGTCAGCATCCTTTATACCTTCAATTAATGAATAATGGACTGAATCTACTTCAGGAAAATGCTTACAAATCAAAGTTGGTGGTGCGACCAAGCATATTTTTGCTCCAAACATTTTTAGCAATCTTATATTTGATCTTGCAACTCTACTGTGCAGAATATCTCCACATATCACAACTTTGAGGTCCTTTATTTGCTTTTTATGATTGATGATTACAAGATAATCTGCAAGAGCTTGAGTTGGGTGTTCACTGCTTCCATCGCCTGCGTTGATTAGCGAGCAGCTAACATTCTTAGCCAGCATATTAACAGTACCGCTATTTTTTTGCCTGATTATCATGTAATCAGGATTCATTGCATTTAATGTTTTGATCATGTCTTTTAGATCTTCTCCCTTGTTAATAGAAGAAGATCTTATTGGCAAAGTTACAACATTTGCTCCAAGGCTTTTTGCTGCTATTTCAAAAGACGCAAGTGTACGCGTTGAATCTTCAAAAAATAAATTTATTACTGTCTTATTTTCCAAGATATGACTATTTGCAGCTTCTTTTTTAAGGTACTGGTTGGCCAACTTAGTTATATTTTCTACATCATCGACTGTAAGGTCTGAGATGTTTAACAAATTCCTTCTCTTGTTCATAGTTTCCTTTTCAACTACTTGAACCTATTCTACTTTCTTATTACCTTTTTTCAATAGACTTCTTGTGCAGCAATTGTTTTGGTGAAAGAACGGAAAAAGATAGTAAAGCCAAAATTAAGTTAGAAGGAAGAAAAAGTTCAGCGAGTCAAGAGTAAGGTATATTAGCATAAATCTTTCATCCCAATGTTTAGTGGCACTGGGATACCTTACACTATTTCCACTTACACTCATCCGCTATCATAACAGCCTCAAAAAGATGCCTCTCAAGTTCACTTAGAGGCAAATCACTTTGTGAATAATTTCCCCAAGATTTTAGTATATCGGAAGTTTCAACGCCTTCAATAATAGGGTATTCTTGGTTTTTTTTAGCGTATAACTCTTGGGCCTGCTTGCTTACTAAAAATTCCAATAAGACTATAGCATTTTCCCTGTTTTTTGCGTTTTTTGTTACTGCTGCACCACTGATGTTTACCATGACACCGTGATCGTTGCGATTAGGAAAAAAAGCCCCTAGCTTGTCTGCAACATTCTTTTTATTTTCTGATGAAAGAATTCTCGCAAAGTAGTAGCTGTTTACTATTGCAACATCTCCCTCACCAGCTGCTACGGCGTAAATTTGGTCAGTATCACCACCACTTGGTTTTCTTGCCATATTGCTCACAATTCCGCTTACCCATTCTTTCGTCTTTTCAAAACCATTATTTGCAATCATAAAAGCAATTAACGATCTGTTATATGGACTTGTAGAAGAACGCACTAATATTTTTCCTTTCCATTTTTCATTTGCTAAATCTTCATAAGTACTTAATTCCTTAGGGTCTACTGACTCTTTATTGTAAACCAATATCCTAGTTCTTTTTGTAAGACCAAACCAATAATCTTCACTGTCTCTAAATCTTGCAGGTATAACACTTTTTAAAACCTCTGAATCCACTTGAGATAAAAGCCCTCTTTTTTTTGCTAGAATTAAGTTGACTGCATCAGCAGTTAAAAATAAGTCAGCTTCACCCCCGTTTTCTATTCGTGAAAGTAGCTGAGAATAATCATCAATGATGTAACGTACTTTGATGCCTGTATTTTTCGTGAATTCATCAAACAAAGTACGTACTAATTCCTCTTTACGTGATGAATAAACATTTACCACTTGTGAGTCATTAGTTCCGTCGTTTCTGTATAAATAAGTAATAACTATCAATATAATTGCTATTAAGGACGTGAATATAAAGGCTTTTTTCATATTGGATAAAAAATAACTTCTTTCAGTTAAAGATACTCAAATAACGCAATCTTAGCAAGTGTAAAATTCGTTAGATAAGTCATGAGAGCTACAAAAACTTCCTTAACAAACTCCGCCAGTCCCCTTATCATGAAACTGAAGCTATTTATTTATCTTCTCTGTACAGATTAAATGACAAAAAAACTCAACGTATTTGGCGTCTCATGTTTAATTTTTTGCACTATGTGCACCTTATGTCTTTATCAAATTTCTGGGTTTTTACCTACATAAGCTGAAAAGCGCTTATAAAGCGTTTAAAACATAAAAAAACGCCAACTTAAAAAATGGATAGTGAGTAATTAGCTACCCTAGGGTTTCTTTTGCCTTTTTTTCTGTTTAGTAAATTTCTTAACGTTTATAATTTAGATTAGTTGCGGCTTAAAAGCAACTGAATCGCGGTTATTAAACGTTTAGAATAAAAAAACGCCATACTTGAAAGTATAATGTAAGTAACTAGCCAACCACGGGGCTTCTTTTGCCTTTTTTTTCATTTGGTAAATTTCCTAATATTTATAGCTAACATGAACAAACATTTGAGAGTAACTTCCGCTAGTAGGGTGTCATCCCAGTGCTTGACACTGGGATCCAGCCTTCCTGCAATCTCATCGAAAACGTTGTAACCACTTTCTATGCTAGTTTGCTTGTGAGCAACCTGGATTCCAGTGTCAAGCACTGGAATGACACCCACTGGTGAGTCAAGCCAAAAACGTTTGTACAGCTATGTGTCAAGGCACTGGGATGACACCCTGACAACCGTCATCCCGCTGCTTATTAGCGGCTGAGATACCGCGATTCATTCGCGGTATGACGGTTCGTGGTGGTATGACAGTTCGTGGCGGTATGACGGTTCGCAGCGGCATGATAATAACTTCGTCATCCCGCTGCTTGTTATCGGATGAGATACCGCGGCGGTATGACGTAGAAGCTATACTTTTATACTCACCAACTCAGCTGGATCCAAGTAGTCAGGGTGCTGGGATGACACCCTTTCCCAGTCTATCAAATTACAATGCTTGTACAGTTATGGAATTGTGCAACAGGCACAATTTAATATAAAAAGCTTTGCTTTTTGAAATTTTGGGTTATACTTAACTTAAGATATTTCAGTAGGAAATTTATTGTGAATAGAAAGGAAGCTTTAAAAATATTAGGTTTTAGTGAGGGTGATAACCCCAGTGAACGAGAAATTACAATAGCATATAGAAAATCAGCCCTTAAATATCATCCTGATAAACATTCAGGTGAGAGTAAGGATGTGCAAAAACAAAATGAGGAAAAATTTAAAGAATTAGGTGCTGCATATGAGTGCCTTACTGCACGAAGTTCAAAAACAATCGCAGAGATGACAGATGAAGAATTTGAAGATGTGATGGGGATGTCAGATGAGAGATTTGATATGTTCATGAAGAAGACAATGCAGTGTTGTATGAAGAACTTAGATGAGATTAACTCTGCTGACGATTTGAGTTCTTCTTTAAGTGCTGCTACCTTAGGCAGAGATGTAGAATACCTAAAGAAGCTTTTTTCTAAGTTCAAGAGTAGCAAGAATGGACAATTTGGTGATTATATAAACAAATCTTATGCAGGGGTAAGTCCATTAACTTGTGCTATATTGTCTCAAAATATTGAAATTGTAGAGCTTTGCTTAAAAAATGGTGCAGATCCTAACACAAAAATTGATGAATTATTCTTACGGAATAGTGAAGTTAAAAAATTATTAGTTGAATATGGGAGAATTGATAAATCCAGTGTATTTTGTCAGTTAGCTCTTGCAGTTCTAACAAGTTATGTTGCTTTTGCGATTTACTCTTCATGTGATGCCTCTTTCTTATGTTATGCGGGAGTGGCAGCATTTGCTCTTGCTGGAGTTCTTCTTGTTGCAAAAGCTATACATGATGTGTTTTATGTACAAACAAAATGGCCTTCTCCTAATTTTGATGAAGTTAATGCTGAACAAGTAATAAATAATGTTGAGCTAAATGCTGAGGACAATTCTAAAAGAATTGACAATGCATTAGCTTAATCACAACTGTACGAGCATTGTTATTTAAGAGCAATCTCCACCAAGAAGGGTGTCATCCCAGTGCCTTGACTACTTGGGTCCAGAAAACTTAGCTTTGAGTCAAGATAAAAACTGGATTCCAGCGGGCTTTGTTGCATCGCTAGCTATGATGGATTAAAGATAAAAAAGATAGAGAATATCAGTAGCTTATTATTCTGGTATTTATAACAAGAACGGTCAGTGAATACCTAAATTTGAGTAAAAGAAATTTCACTACCACTCACTAATCCGGCTAAAATTCAAGCATTTCAATGCTTTAGCTATTTTCAATAGAATTAAGTTTATTAATACAAATAACAAATTACTATTCTTAAATTTGATCAGATTGATTGCAAAAAAACAAGATTTTCAATAGGTTGCTTATAATCCTAACTATAGTTAGCCTTTCATAAGTAGCGATGCAACAAAGCCCACTGGGATCCAGTTTTCCATACAGTTTTATCAAAAATGCTTATTTTAGCATAAAGCAAGCTACTTTCTATGTTCTCCAACTTAGCGTCCAATCAAAATTCCTGGATTCCAGACTGGAATGACATCTTCATATTTGAGGGCATAGGGCTGAGCAAGCTGCTTTCGAATTATAATACAGTTGTTGTAGTATGATGTAGATCTATGCTCGCTTATAACTAAAATTTCACTTCCACTAGTGGAATGTTGTTCCAGCTATTGCTTCCATAGTCATCAATAGAAGCGTTTAAGTAATCTGTATCAAAGCGCACGGGCACATCAAATTCGAAGCTCGCAGTGATTATCGCATCTTTTACTGGTGGCTTCATAAATGTTATTTCTCCCGTTGAATAATTTACTGAATATTCACTCTCTTCTTTACCATTTGAATAAATCTTTACTGTCCCATGTACTGGCTTTTTGATCATGCGTATATGCTTATCTTCCCCACTTACATAAGTTTTGATTAGCTGAAAAGTCGTTTTTTTGTTATCTCCTATACCAATCTCTTGATTAATGGCTATAAAATCCGACCAATCCTTAAAACGAAACCCTATTGCTTTACCTTTTCGTGCATGAAAAAATGTTATTAATTCTAATAGCCGCTCGTTTGATCTGACCCCGTAAGCTATGTTGTATCTAGTACGTGCATGAGACCAATTGATGTTGCGCTGTTCACAACCATTATGAGTTGTTACAACGTCAGTGGAAAATTCCGGTCCTCCAGCGGAACCATAAGATATATTTTCTGGAAATCTAATTTCTGTGAATGACATATGTCCTCCTGTGAAAGTAAAATAGTTTGGTTGAAGAAAATGTTGTAATTTGAAAGTGTTTCACATAGTAAATGACGCTATGGAAAGTGGATAAGACCACTGAGTTAAACTGCTGTCATACCCACAATTACTATACTCAGGTTCATTTGAGTTGTCAAGCAAAAAAATAAAATTTTATGGCAAATTGAAACTAGCCTTGTTTATGACTTAATTCATCTACTTTTTTGCGTAATACATTCAAATCAGTTGCTCCTACAAACAGACTATCCCCAATTATTAAAAAAGGTGTACCACCTACTCCCAAATCTCTTACTAGGAGCTTACTGTCGTTTATCATTTGCTCAATTTTGTCTGCATTATTTTTCATGGAATTATTAAAATCGTCCTCATCAATCCCTATGCTTTTCACTATATCCAATATGCTTTCGTCTGAAAATCCTCCTTTGTGACTTAAAGCAGAATAGTGAAAGTCGAAATATTTTTCTTTATCAATAAAGTAAACAGCTAAAGCGCTTTTTGCTGCCCTTAAAGAGGCGTTACCAAGTATTGGAGCATCCCTAAAGATATACTTAATTTTACCGTCGTTAATTAACTGCTTTATATCATTCTTCATAGCTTTGCAATATCCACAAGAATAGTCAAAGAAGCCTGCAGCTACAACACTACTATTTTCATTTCCGGAGTAAGGATAAGTAAGGTCAAATATTTGATTCTTGTATTGTGAAATTTTACTTTTGGTCACATTATCTCGAGCAGCGTAACTACTTTTAATCGACTCCTCTTTGAGAGTTCTTACGATCTTATCAAAATTTCTACTGATATAATCATCTAATCTCTCACCTATATAATCATCGTTTAGCATTTGGCTGCGATTTGAAAGCCAATTATTTATTATCGGCAAGCTTGCTATTGCTATTATTAAAATCAATAAAAACGATACCCTAGACATACAATTTATTTAAAAACCTACAATATAAAACTTTTAGTACACATTTATCTGTATATTAAAAGAAGCATCTAATGTTAATACATAAAAACATTTGTATCAAGTGTATTTTATAGCCGGTTTTGTCTCAAATGCAAACTTTAACAATAAAAACTAAGCGTAAAACTAATCAGAAAGTTTAAGATGCAAACAGCAAAAGCGCGTGGAGCATAGATTTAAGTTGTTTGTTTTATTCCGCTGTGTATAATTTCAACAAACTCCGCGGAATAAACATATGAACGAGCCAATAATTGGTAGAGAAAAAGAAATAGCTATTCTACAAGACAAACTTCTTTCTCAATCAGCTGAATTTATTGCTGTTTATGGTCGCGTCGTGTGAATGTTGCATTATCTGCATTTTATCAGCATAATATAGAAGTAATGTAATGCAGATATTATGCCGATGCCAAATTATACGATTACCTCCAAAACCGCTAATTGCCTTATGAGGATTGAAGCAGCAAAAGAAAAAGTGTTACATTTGCCGCTCACTGTATCGATGCTTTCGTCTCTTCGTGAAACTGCACGGCTTTATACCACACACTACTCTACTATGATTGAAGGAAATCGACTTGAGCCTAAGCAGATTGAAGAGGTTTTAAGTGGTAAAAGCCACTTTCCAAAATATAGGAGAGATGAAAATGAGGTTAAAGGATATTATGCAGCTTTAACCCAAGTTGAACAATGGGCAGCGAGAACGATCCCTATTACTGAGAAAGCCATTCAAACGCTTCATGCTCTAGTAATGGCAAGTGGAAAATCTAAAGTCCCTTATCGTGATGGTCAAAACGTTATTCGTGATAGCCGTACACGTGCAATAATCTATATGCCACCTGAAGCAAAGGATGTATCAAAGCTTATGAGCAGTATGGTGGATTGGATTCGTGACAGTGAACAAGTGCCTTACCCAATTATTGCAGGTATTGCTCATTATCAATTTGTAACAATTCACCCTTACTATGATGGTAACGGTCGTACTGCAAGATTGTTGACTACATTAATTTTACACCTTGGTGGGTATGACCTAAAAGGGCTTTACTCATTGGAAGAATATTATGCTAAAAATCTAGGGGCTTATTATGAAGCAATAACATCGCACAACTATTACATGGGACGAGCTGAAGCAGATATCACTAAGTGGGTGGAGTATTTCATAGAAGGTATGGCAAATTCATTTGAGAACGTTTTACAACGTATAAATGAAGAAGAATACCACACTGATCAGACTGATCTTATACGTAAGCTTGATCCTAAACAACGCAAAGCTCTTGAGCTCTTCCAGGAGTTTTCCGCTATTACAGCTAGTCAGGTTGGCGAACTATTTAATTTTAAGCCTCGTACTAGTGCGCAACTTTGTAAAAAGTGGGTGGAAATGGGGTTTATCGAGATTGTAGATTTTTCCAATAGAGGAAGGAAATACAAACTTAGTAAGCAATATGAAGATTTGATCTCAAATTAACTGAAAGCTTGTTAGACAGAAAAGCAGTGCATAGATCAAATTTTAATAAAGTGCTTGAAAACTAAATGTAAACTTAAAATTTTAAAAACTGGAATATGTACAACAACTTACGCGACTTCATTAAAGCCTTAGAAGAAAAAAAAGATCTGATTAGGATTAAGGAGGAAGTTTCAACAGTTCTTGAAATGACAGAAATTCATCGCAGAGTTTTGTCAAACAAAGGGCCAGCTATCATTTTTGAAAATGTTGTCACAGAAAATGGCAAAAGTGCGATTCCTGTTTTGGTGAATTTATTCGGTACTATTGAAAGAATTGCGTTGGGACTGAACATCAACCCCGGTGAACTGAGAGATTTGGGTAAACTTCTCGCATTTTTGCGATCACCTGAGCCGCCAAAAAACTTTAAGGATGCTATAAAAATGTTTCCTCTATTAAAAGTCGTGTTATCGATGCGAAGCAAAGTCGTGAGCAAGGCTCCATGTCAAGAGGTAGTGCTAACCGGAGATGAAGTGGACCTAAGTCTACTGCCCATTCAAACATGCTGGCCAAATGAACCTGCACCACTTATCACCTGGCCGATTGTGGTAACAAAAGGACCCACGAAAGATAAACAAGATAATTTCAATCTTGGAATATATCGTATGCAGGTCATAGATAAAAAAACGACTCTAATGCGCTGGCTTGCACATCGTGGTGGTGCAGGTCACCATAAACGATGGAAAGAGAAGGAACAAAATATGAAATTTCCTGCTGCTGCTGTGATCGGTAGTGATCCTGCAACGATTATTGCTGCAGTAACCCCGGTGCCAGAAACATTGTCAGAATACCAATTTGCTGGACTACTGCGAAAGAAGCCGCTTGAGCTTGTAAATTGTAAGACTATTCCGCTTCAAGTGCCAGCTCACGCGGAAATCGTTCTGGAAGGCTATGTGAGTTTGGATAGATATCAAGACGAAGGGTCATACGGAGACCACACTGGCTACTATAATTCTGTTGAGCAATTTCCTGAATTTAATATTACTGCAATTACAATGCGTAAAAACCCGATATATCTTAGCACTTTCACTGGCAAGCCACCTGATGAACCATCAATTCTTGGTGAAGCACTCAATGAAATTTTTGTGCCCATTCTTATCAATCAATTTCCAGAGATAGTGGATTTTTATCTACCACCAGAAGGTTGTTCATATAGAATAGCGGTGGTATCGATAAAAAAGTCTTATCCAGGACACGCAAAAAGAATTGTTATGGGCATACTTTCTTTTCTCAAGCAGTTTTTATACACGAAGTTTATTATCGTTGTTGATGATGATATAAATGTACGTGATTGGAAGGAAGTGATGTGGGCAATATCAACGAGAATGGACCCTGTGCGTGATACAATCATGATAGAAAATGCACCTATTGATTATTTAGACTTTGCTTCCCCTGAAAGTGGCCTTGGAGGTAAAATGGGATTTGATGCGACAAATAAAATCCCGCCTGAAACCAAACGAGAGTGGGGAAAGAAAATTGAGATGAGTGAGGAAATAGTAAGAAAAGTTACGGAAAAGTGGGAAGAATATATGGACTAGACTTCTTGCATAAAAGCAGAAAAAAGTTTGGCGTTTTTTGTAATACCGCGATTGTATCCGTTCAGCCAATGGCGTCAACTTAAGGGAAAATATCAGTGATTGTGTGTAAAATTTCTCTCTAAATTTTTTATCATAAAATTATCCAAAGAGTGAAAAAAAACGCTGTTGTTTCTATAAAAAAGTTTAAAATGTGTCCTTTCTATAAGGAGACATGCAGAAAGGAAAAAATCTTATTTTACAAATTAAAAATACAATATACTCAAAAACTTTTCAGAAGATCCATAGGAGGGTTTGCTAATGAAGACTCTTAAGTTGACGCCATTGGCTGAACGGATACAAGTTACGACTGCTTAGTTCTTTATTCATTTTCACAATCCGTGAACGGTTACTTGTTTTTAGCGTTAAGCAGCAAAATTAATAATTTGAGAATTTTCCTGAAAAAACTTACCACAGACTGGTCATAATTTTCTGTGAAAGACAGATATAGAAAAACTAGAATATCCACCTTAAGTTCATTGAATTTTCTTACCTTTGCTTCTTAACTTGATGCGTATGAACGCTCCCTAAGTTCGCCATTGCCTGAACGGATACAATTATTTTAACTATAAGAGCGTTTTACTTTTTACTCAGCATATCCATCATAACTGGCTTACTTTTAGTGATTCATGGAGTTAAAAAAGTCAGCGTTGCTCTTTGTTAAAAGTAGTTTATCACGTAAAAATTCCATTGCTTCAACAGATCCCATAGGATTAAGTATTCTACGCAACACCCATATTTTATTTAGTATAGCCTTATCAACTAATAGCTCTTCCTTCCTTGTTCCGGATTTTGTAATATCAATAGCTGGAAATATACGTTTATCAGAAAGTTTTCTATCAAGTATGATCTCAGCGTTTCCTGTACCTTTAAACTCTTCAAAAATCACTTCATCCATTTTTGAACCAGTTTCTATAAGGGCTGTAGCGATGATTGTCAAAGAACCACCATTTTCAATATTACGAGCCGCTCCAAAAAAACGCTTTGGTCTCTGCAGTGCGTTTGAATCCACACCACCAGTTAGAACTTTCCCAGACGAAGGAATAACAGCATTATAGGCACGTGCAAGTCTAGTAATATTGTCAAGTAGAATTACCACATCTTTTTTATGCTCAACCATTCTTTTAGCTTTTTCTATTACTATTTCAGCAAGCTGTACGTGACGGTAAGCAGGCTCATCGAACGTAGAACTTACTACCTCACCTTTTACAGAACGTATCATATCTGTTACTTCTTCAGGTCTTTCATCTATAAGTAACACTATTAATTCTACTTCAGGGTGATTTATAGCTATAGAGTTAGCCATTTGCTGAAGCAATACAGTTTTTCCTGTGCGAGGTGGAGCAACTACTAACGCTCTTTGCCCTTTTCCAAGAGGAGCTACTATATCTATAGCACGCATGCTTAAGCCTTTTTTATCATCACCATTATTACACTCAAGTACTATGCTTTCCTCAGGATAAAGAGGAAGCAAATTATCAAAATGGACGTACTTTCTTAATTCACTTACTTCAGTAGAGTTTATACTTTGAACCTTAGTTAAAGTAAAATATCTTTCTTTATCACCAGGTGGCCTTATTTCTCCATATGCCATATCTCCTGTACGTAAATTAAACTTCTTTATTTGCCCGTTAGAAATATAAACATCATCGGTACTTGGGGCATAATTTGCACTTGCTGAACGTAAGAAACCAAAACCATCAGGCAATATTTCCACTATTCCACTCCCTGTGGTTATGCCTCCTTCTTCACTCATTTTCTTCATTAAGCTGAATATTATTTCCTGCTTTAGCATTCTACCATTGTTTTTACCGTTAGTTAAAATTTTTCTTTCTTCAGCTAACTCCAACAATTCTTCTGCTGTTTTCTCTTTTAATTCGCTCAGATCTAATGTTTTTCTGTTTTTTTCAGTACCTTCATTAGCTATCTGGTTTACTGTATCGTTATTGTGAACTCGTTCACTTGTTTCAGGTTGAGCTGTAACTTTTCCTTTTGCTAAAACATCTTCATTGATTGTTGTCATAATCCTCCAAAAATTTTAATTGATGCTTACTAACCTAAAATGTGACTACAAGATAATAAATTAGGCTGAGCTAGTTTTAGTGCGTATTAAGCTTAATTATCATTAAACTCCGTACTTTACTTATATTATACTAATAAACACTAGCAAGTCAAGTTAATTTAATGTTAACAAAGCACAAAAATTTGAGGATTTTCAATAGCTATTCTTTATATTTTTTAACCTTTCTTGCTTCTCTTCTTCTACTTTTGCTTTTTCCACTTCTGCTTCTAAATTTTCTTGGCTACATAAGCCAAGTAGTACAGGATCTTGGGGTTTTATATTTTGCATGTTATGATGAGATCCATCTCTTATCTGCTCAACTGTGTAATTTGTTGTACTAATTAATTTAGCTATAACGTTATTGTCCAAGATAGGAAATTTTTTTACTAGATAATAAATCGCATCAGGTTTATCTCTACGCCTTGCCGTAGAAGCAAAGCCAAGAATGTTACCAATCGCCTTACTCCTTTTTTTTATATTTTTTATAATCAAATTTGGTACACGATTTGGATTTTTTTTGCAATCATCGATTTCTTTTTCAGTAATTATCCCAGAAATAATAGGGTTATATTTTTCAACTTCTATTTCCTCATCAGCTATGTCTTGTACTTCTTCAAGGGCCAACCTGCAGCATTGTGCTATTTGATTAAAAGTTAAACCAGTGTTGTCTACTAACCAAGCAGCTATTTGCATTAGAAACTGTTTATTTCTATCGTTATTGCCCTTAGAAGATTCCATTGACATCAAAAAAGCATCTCCCATTTAAAGTATCCCTTACTGTTATACAGAGCTAAAATATAAACTATTAAAACTAAAAAAGCATTAATTTTGTCATTCAATGACTTTTTGTTTGTCACTTCCCACCTCTTAAGTTAATTAAATGCGCTTACCTTTAAACATATTTCCCCTTCTTAAGGTATAGTATAACTCAGTTAAACATATGTTTCTATTTAAGATTAGAGAGTTAAATTTTAAGTTAATATATTGTAATATTATATATATTAGCTAATAAAGCAACAGGTTTACAAGCATTAAATTATCACTATTCTATAATTAACCATTAATTAACTGAGTTTAAAATGAATGTTAAAAATTTTTTCACTAAAGTAACCGTTGTCCTTTTAGCTTGCTTGTTAATCTTCATGGGAATTGGTAACCTTTTATCAGGTGATGATGAAAAAGAAGAGGTAGCTAGGGTTGGAAAAGAAGTTATAACGTCAGATGAGTATAAATCACTATATCAAAATTATGAAAAGCAAATTTCTGGATCTGATGCGAGTAGAGAACAAGTAAAAAAGCTGAAATATGATTTGCTTAACGCACTTATAGAGCAAAAACTATTGTTTAACCTAATTAGTGAGCTGGGGTTGACAGTTGGAGAAGAGTCTATAAAAAACCATATTAAAAACACCAAATACTTTCAAAATGATAAAGGCGAATTTGACAAAAATAAATTCCATGAAACGCTAAATGACCTGCATATGACAGAGAAAGAGTATATAGCAAAGCTAGAGAAAGTCCTGCCTGCAATGATGTTCATGACTTCATTATTTAAAGATAATTATCCAGTAACTTTTGGCGAGAGAGTTGATGAGCAGATATACAAAAGTCGCTACCAAACTAGAGTAGTGGATATTGTTAAAATAACTGAAGATGCAGTTACAAACATTCCTGAACCAGATGATCAAGCCTTACTTGATTTGTACGAAAGAAATAAATCCCATTTTTATTATCCTGAGTATCGAACTGCGCAATATATTTCCTTAGGCCAAAAGTATTTTGAAGATCAAATCAAGATCTCAGATGAAGAAGTTGATGGTATAATAGAACAACAGGAACTAAAAGATCAAAGAGATATATTCAATGTAATATTTTCTACCAAAGAAGAAGCTGAGACAGCAAGAAGAGCATTTGAGGAGGGTAAAACAAGCTTTGAACAGATAGTAGAAGAGTTTGGCAAAGCAAAACTTGAGGAAACTAGAGTAAATAATATAACTAAGGATTTTTTACCAGAAGATGTGAGGGAAAAGGTATTTGCTCTCAAAGTAGGTGAAGTAAGTGAAGTTTTAGCAAGCAGTTTTGGTTGGCACATAATAAAAGTGGAAGGTGCGCATCAAATCTCTGATGAAGACTTAGTTGATTTAAAAAAAGATATAAAGTCAGTTTTAACTAACCAAAAGTCTTTTGAAAGAGTCAATGATTTCATAAACCAAGTGAACTATAAGATATACAATGGTTCAACAATTGAAGAAATATTGAGTGAATATAATTTACCTATACAAACTATTGGTCCAGTAGATGCGAATGGAAAAGATCAAAACGGTAATAACGCAGGAGATTCTAGTGATTTGATTTCTTTCATTTTTTCGCGAGAAAAGGAGCAGAAAGGTTATTTTAAGGGCGTTGGGGACGCTGTTGTTAGTGTAAAAATCATTGATATCGTTCCACCCAAATTGCAAAGTTTTGAAGAAGGCAGGGCATTAGCGGTAGAGCTTTGGTGTAGTGAGTTTATAAAAGAAAGAATGTTTAAAATTGGGCAAGAGGTTGCAGTTCAACTAAGAGAAAAAACAGATTTGGAAGAAATTCAAGGTGTGGAATTAGTTAAAGGTCAGCAGATGCACCGCAATGAAGTGGATCAACAAAACTACCCCTTTTCTTTTGTAGAAGAGATTTTCAATATGAAAACAACTGATTCAGTGACAGACCCTATTCAATACAATAATGAAATTATAATAGGTGTTCTAAAAGAAATGCATTCATCAAATGGTAAATTAAACACGCTTGACACCGGAAAACGTGTGATGATATCGCTAAAAGAGCAATTAATTAGCTATCTGGAATCAAAGTATAAAGTCGAAGTTAATCACGCTATACTTGATGATATATAGCCAGATAAGAATTAAATCCTTATAAGAACCTGTTTTACCTCAAACGCATCCAGTGCTCCGAACTTGGACCCAGAAACTTACTAAGTGGCTGCATGATGCAAACTAGATTCCAGTGCCCGGTGCTGGAATGACACCCTACATTATTGGTAATTATATTATAAGGTGCAAAAGTTGTATAATTCATTTGACTTAAAACGGCTCATTGTATAAAATTGTGACTAATATATGAATAAAGGTTAACATGGCAGTTAAAATAAGGTTGGCGAGGTTTGGCGCAAAGAAACGCCCTTTTTATAGGATAGTTGTAGCTGATTCACGAGCACCAAGAGATGGGCGTTTTATTGAGAAAATAGGACAATATGATCCAATGTTACCAAAAGACAATAAAAATCGTGTTGTGGTGAAGGCTGATAGATTAAAACATTGGCTAAGCGTAGGCGCGCAAGCAACTGAAAGAGTACTATGGTTCATTAAAAAAGGCATAGTAACTTTAGAAACAGAACCAAAGAAAACAGAAAAGAAGAAAGTAGAGAACGAGAAAGCACAGGGACAAGAAGCATAAGTCTCTTTAAAATGCTAAATACTGATTTAACAAATAATGGTAAATTAGACGATGTCGTATCTTCTGATTTATCAGCTATGAAGGACTTTATCTTCAAAAATGTCAATGATGAAGGTGCTAAGCTTGCTACTGATATTATATCTCATCTTGTTAGTTCAGGTGGAAAAAAAATAAGGCCTAAACTAGTTTTTATTATATGTAAAATGCTAAACTATTCTGGGGAGGATAGGATCAACGTTGCTGCATCGGTAGAGTTTATACACAATGCTACTTTACTTCATGATGATGTGCTTGATGAAAGTGAGGCACGCCATGGAGTTAAAACAGCGAATAAGATTTGGGGAAATAAATCAAGCATTTTAGTTGGTGATCTATTGTTGACTCTAGCATTTAGATGGCTTATAGAGTGTGGAAATTTAAATATTCTCTCTATTTTATCTAAAGCATCGCATTTACTTGTGAAGGGTGAAATAAAGCAGATGACAACACGTTTTGACCCCCACACAGTCAGGGAAAATTATTTTGATATCATTGGAGAAAAGACAGCATCTTTATTTTCTGCATGCTGTGAAGCTGCATCTACAGTATCTGGTGCAACAAATGACGAAACAGAGAGGCTAAAGAATTTTGGTTTTAATTTTGGTATGGCATTTCAAATAGTTGATGATATGCTCGATTATACTGCTAATCAAGGCACTTCTGGAAAACAAGTCGGAAAAGACTTTTTCGAAGGTAAAGTCACCTTACCTGCTATTATAGCATACGAAAAGGGCAGTCCAGCAGAGCAAAAATTCTGGGAAAAATGCTTTTCTTCAGCTAGAGACAATTTTGACCAAGCATTACACTATATTAATCACCATAATGCCATTCAGCTTTCTATGGAAAAAGCTAGACACTACATTAATATGGCGCAAAATAATATTAGTACTTTTTCTGATTCTTTTTATAAAACTACTTTAATTGACTTTTTAAATGCGAGCATAGAAAGACGAATGTAGCTAGCGCTTGATATTTTCAGATTAATTGCTATATATTTATTAGATTCTTAAGGGTAATAATATGTCAGACAGCAGTAAAGAGAAAAAGAAGAAGTTTACCGATATGGTAAGTGGGCAGAAAGGTGACGACCAACAAAGTGATAACCATAAGCAAACTGATGATTTAAATGAAGATCTCAATACATTAAAAGAACGTGCAGCTCAGCTTGAAGATCATTTACGCCGTGCTGTTGCAGATAATGAAAACGTCAAACGTATAATGCAAAAGCAAATTAGCGATGCAAGTGACTACGCAGTCACAAAGTTTGCACGTGATATGATCGACTCGTGCGACAATTTAAAAAAAGTAATAGAAATTTTGAAAGACGGTGATCCTGTTCATGAAGGAATCAAAGTAGCGCATCAAAAAATTATAAATGATCTAAAAAAACATGAAATAGAAGAAGTAGACCCACTTGGTGAGCTTTTTGACAGTAATTTACACCAAGCCGTTGTGGAAAGAGAGGACGATGAAAAAGAGCCTGGCACTATTATAGAAGTATTACAAACTGGTTATACTATCAAAAATAGGTTGCTCCGCCCTGCAATGGTTATTATTTCTTGCTGATTGTGGAAACGATTAGCAAAACGCATAAGGTACATGTGTAATGACAAGTATTGTCTTTTCAGGTATCCAGCCAAGTGGCGTACTACATTTAGGTAATTATCTTGGTGCAATCAAACAGTGGATAGACTTACAGGATAAATACAAATCTCTTTTTTGTATTGTCGACCTACATGCAATCACAGCAAATAAGCTTCCCGCAAGTGAATTAAAAAGTAATATTTTCAAAACAGCAGCAGCTTATATTGCATGTGGAATAGATCCAGAAAAGTCCATTATTTTTAATCAGTCCACAGTTAGTAGTCATGCAGAACTGGGCTGGCTGCTTGGGTGCTATACACCAATTGGTTGGCTTAATCGCATGACTCAATTTAAAGATAAAGCTGGCAGCGATAAACAAAAAGCCTCTCTTGGATTATATAGTTATCCAGTACTTATGGCTGCAGATATATTGTTGTATCAAACTAAATACGTTCCTGTTGGTGATGATCAAAAACAGCATTTGGAGCTTGCACGTGATATTGCATCAGCTTTTAACAATCATTATAAACTGGATTATTTCATCGTACCTGAAATCTTAACTTTGGATTGCACATCAAGGATAATGAGCTTAAGAGATGGTACAAGCAAGATGAGTAAATCTGACCCTTCAGAATATTCGTGCATTAACCTTGATGATACGGATGACTTAATTGTCAAAAAAATAGAAAAAGCAAAAACAGATTCAATTCTAGGCTTTGCTACTTTAGAGTGCCGCCCGGAAATAAGCAATTTGATAAACATTTATTCAGTGCTTAGTAATTTAAATGTGGAAAAAGTATGTGAAGAAGTGAACAAACATGACATGAAACACTTCAAAAAAGAGTTAGCTGATTTAATTATCAGTGTTATATCACCCATACGTGAGGGGATGAATGATCTTTTAAAAGACCAATTCCATTTACATGAAATATTAAAAAAAGGCACAAAGAAAGCAGCAGAAATTGCAACCCATAATATAAAAGAAATCAAGGATATTATTGGATTTGCTCAATATCTGTAAGGTTCCAAAGTGTAGGTATAAATAAATCAGGAAATTTTGTTCACTTTTTTTGTCATCTAAGTAGCTGACACTGGAATGGCTTTGTGTTTGAGGCAAAACCGGCTATAACACTTAACATACTGCCTTTGCAAACAAATGTTCGTACAGTTATGTGTCAGCTACTTCTATGACATCATAGGGCTTGCATGATATCCTTCTTGGTAAAGTAAGAAATCTGTCTCTAGTTTTACTTTGCTTTCTTGAGTGGACTTGCTAAACTGATAATACATTATGTTAATTTAATTTTACCAAGGGGGTGAGTATGATTCCAAAAACACGTAAAGAGGCATTTAAAGTTCTAGAATTGTCAGAGAATGCAAGCGCAGAAGAGATTAAGAAGGCATATCGCAAGCTTGCACTCGAATGGCATCCCGATAAATGGTCAGATAAAAGCCAAGAAGAGCAAAAGACAACAACAGAAAAGTTTAAAGAAATATCAGTAGCATATGGAATATTAACAGGCGAGATCAGCGAAGAATTCATTAGCCAACAGTCTAATGATTATTGGGATGATTTGATTGATAGAATTATTAAAGAACAGCGAAACAACCTCTATGGCTCACATTTAAGTAAAGAAGAGAAAGATTTATTTTCTGCTCTTACAAAGAGAGATCTAGCCCGAACAAAAATTTTGTTAACAAAAGTTCAGAACATCAACGTAAAAACCAAACCTTTTGGTATTGAAGATGCTCAAGAATCGATATTGCACCACGTTGTAAGAAATTCTTGTAAAAATCCTGATTGGATAGAGTTTCTTGAAGAAGTTTTATCAAAATATAGCCCTGGTAATTCAACACCAGCTTATGATAGTAATATCGAGCTATACTCAAAACTTAACACAATAGATGTGAATACTATTAGTGTATATGAAGGTACTCCTTTAATAGTTGCGTGTAGATTAGGCAACCTTGATGTCGTAAATGTGCTTTTAAAGCACGGAGCAGACCCGAATATAGGTGGTCATTATGGCATATCACACTACACACCACTTCATTATGCTTTAGAAAACAAAAAAAATGATATTGTTAAGGCACTTTTTGAACATGGTGCTAAAATTGAAAAGTTATGCACTAGCGATTTCACAGCATTTGCTAGGAGAGAAGTGGAAATACTCTTACCATATATGTCGAATAGACAAAAAAGTATGGTCTTAGAAAGTATTGCTTACTTTAATAAGTATGAGAAAAGCTTAAATGATCATGATACTAAAACTGTAAAATTACTATTGAAGACAGGCGCTGACTCTGAATTTTGTGATGAAGAAGGAACCGTTAGTGCATTAAGTTGGGTTCGATACACAAAGAATGATCTTGAAAAACTATTCACTGAACACAAAGAAAATGTAATTAATAACAATTCACATCCAAAACAAGATCCTACTCTAGGAATTTCTCCGAGAAGACGGACAATTATCCGTTCAGCACTACTGCTTGGTGTTATAGGAGCCACACTGGCTGCAATGGGAATTATACCTGAAATTGCTGTTATTGGAGTAATTGCAACTGTTGTGTTGTCAGGAATCGCTGGTGCTATAGTAGGTGGTGTAGCGGGGTATCTTGTTGATGTAGCAATAAATCAATGCCGTGATAATACAGTTAATCAGCAGTGTGCAGCTCAGTAGTTCAAAAATAAGACCAATCCGGTAAAGAAGCATTTGTGGGAGTGGAAACCATTTTTTGATTTTTCTTTACTAAGTCTACTAAATATAGTTTAGAGTTGCTTGGTGATTCTGTTCTTGTAAAAATGATTTCTCTGCCATTTGGTAGCCATGCCGGGGATTCAATTTTATGCCCCTCTGAAAGCAGACGTTCTTCTTTGCCATCTGGCTTCATAACTCCTATGTAAAATTTTCCTGACTGAATCTTTGTAAAAGCTATCAGATCTCCTTTTGGCGACCAAACAGGCGTAGCATATCTTCCACTTCCAAAACTAATTCTTTTAGGTTTTTTACTTTTGTTAGTAAAATCGATAACGTACAGTTGCTGACTTCCACTTATATCAGAACTAAAAACCATATACTTTTGATCTGGAGAAAAAGAGGGAGAAGTGCTTATAGCTGAGCCTTTAGTAATTTTTTTTGTTCGTTTACTACTTAAATCTAAAGATAATATATTCGTTTTACCACCCAATGAGTGGGAAATTAAAAGAGATTTACCATCAGGAGAAAATCTTGGTGCAGAAACAACTCCTTCAAATGCGCTGATCATTGATTCAGTGTTATCTTTTAAATTTTTTAATATTATATAACTTTTACCATTTGCATATGAGATATAAACAATACCCTCTCCATTTGGTGAGAATCTCGGTGTTGACACAAATCTATCGCCATTTGTTAAGTATTTTATATTACTTCCATCTTGATTCATCACAGCAATTTTACGCACAGATTTGTAATTGCTATCTTTTTCTTCAGCGATATACGTGATTTTTGTGTTGAAGTGCCCTTTCTCACCAATCAATCTATCATGTATCACATCCGAAACAAGGTGACCAATTTTTCTCCAGTCTTTTGCTGGAAAAACAACTGACTGAGTAAGTAATTCTCTTCTTGTAAAAGTGTCAAACAAACGAAATGATAGCTCTAATGCACTACCAGATACTTCGCTTAAACTTACTGTGACTACAGTATCGCTTTTCCAAGATTTAGATTCAGTTTCTACGTCACGTTTTACATTAAATAAGCCACAATTAGATAAATTTGTTCCTATTACCTTTGCAATATTTTCGCTTAATTCGCTTTCCAGCGCTGTTTTACATGTACATTTAGATACAACAAGACCAATGTTACCAACACTGCTTTTTTTTATATCAACATATAAAGCAGCTTTTGTAAAATAAGGAATAAATAACGAAATAAATAACACCAGCTGAACGAATAACTTCATTAGACTTCCTGCTTTGCTCTCTATCATCCCAGCAAACGTTTACTTTTGAAGGTAAACTGCACAACAAACGACGTCATGAAAGTAGCTGATACACAACTGTTCGAACTTCTCGTGTTACAGTAGGTGACATTAACCTCTGATGTCATCCCAGTGCTTGACACTGGAATCCAGTTTTCTGGCAATTTCATCGACAATGTTGTATAGTGCGCTTGTTTACAATCAATTTTGCTGGATCCCAGTGTCAAGCACTGGGATGACACCTTTGTGTTTGAGGTAAAATCGGCTAACACACTGCCTCTGCGAACAAATGTTCGTACAGCTGTGTATCGGAGCACTGGGATGACACCATTACCGGCAGGGATTGCTCTAAAATCACAACGTTCATACAGTTGTGTGCTTGACACTGATTTTTTTTATGGATTCCAGCATTGCATGCTGAAATAACATCAAAGAATACATTGTTAACTTCTTACTCAAATAATGGTTAATAAAAGAGGTATATTTCTATACCTGTTCTATCTGGACTTCAATTATAGGTCTTTTTAGTAAATATTCCTTTAAGATACTAAATATTGAACTTTCAATCTTATTTCTTATTTTTTTTGTCGGCTGTAAACTAAACGCTGACTCAACCTTCTCTATGATCCTTTGCATAATAGCTGCATCTTCTGGCGCTTCGAAAACACCAGGTGCAAATACTTTTGGTTTAGCAAGCAATTTATTTTTCTTGTTTACAACTGCTGTCACTACAATAGCTCCAGCATCTCTCATTTTCTTACGCATTTTTATAACACTGCACTCCGGATGACGTAGCAACATACCATCAATACCAAAGTAGTCAACATCGATTGAATCAACTTTTTCTCCGTTCTCCAAATTAACAATATCACCTGGTGCAATCATTATTGCTTTTGCCACACCGCACTCTTTAGCAAATTTTACATGTGCATGCGTGTGAATATATTCGCCGTGAACTGGAATAGACATCTTCGGTTTTATTAAAGAATACATTTCCTTTAGCTCTTCTCTTGTTGGATGCCCAGAAGCATGAACATGCTCTGTTTTTTCAGTAACAACTTCTACCCCCATCTCAATAAAGGCATTGAGCATGTTGTGCGCACGAGTTTCATTTCCAGGAATGATTTTTGACGAAAAAATCATGGTATCACCTTGCTGCATTTTAAATGCTTGATGACTCTTAGCAGCAAGTCTTGCGGTAGCTGCCAGTGGCTCACCTTGACAACCTGTGCAAAGTAGCACCAGTTTTTCCCTTGGAAAATTTACTGCTTCCTTTGCTTCTAGAAACTCAGGAGAATCAGTTAAATAACCACTATCTTGCGCAACTTTCACTATTCTCCATAAAGATCTACCAAGTAAAACTACTTTTCTATTTAGTACTTTTGCAGCTTGGCTTATCGTTTCAATTCGTGCCACATTTGAAGCAAATAGCGAAACAGCAACTAATTTTTTAGACCGCTTTATTATGTTATAAATATTATTATAAATTTCACCTTCTGACTCAGGGTGATGCTTGCTTAATATATTGGTTGAATCGCAAATTGCTGCAAGCAGATTACCTTTATCGCCAATTTCTTTTAAACGCTCCATATTGGAAGTTAATCCAACAACAGGTTTTGGATCGAATTTCCAGTCTCCAGTATGAAGTGCACTACCCATTTCAGTGCTAATTAATATTGAATTTGCCTCAGGAATTGAATGAGTTACATTTATAAACTCAACGGTAAAAGGACCCAAATTTATGCTGCCATTTATGTCTACCTCTTTCACAGGTACCACACCTTCCAATCGAAACTCCTTTAGTTTCTCCTTGAGAAAATTAACCGTAAACTTTGTTGTATATATGGGGCACTGCAATTCTTCCCACAAGTGGGGCACTGCACCGCAGTGGTCCTCATGTGCATGTGTAATTATTATTCCAAGTAAATCTTTTTTTCTTTGAGCAATAAAATCTACATCAGCAATGAGCAGCTCAACACCTGGCATAGTTTCATCTGCAAAACCGATACCAAGGTCGATCATAATCCACTTGCCTTGGTAATGATATAGGCTAACATTCATCCCGATTCTTCCTACTCCTCCAAGAGGAAGAAATAAAAACTCATTTTTGTTTATATTCATTAAATTTAAATTATTAAAACCTGAGAATAGCAAAACTTCGACCTTAAATAAAGAAATTTATTGCTTTTACATAGTTTTAAGGAACTGAGAAGTCTCTGTTGGCTAATAATAACACTATTGTTAAGTTTTCCATTAATAAGATCAAAGAATTGCAGGATTAAATGAAAACCCGTAAACAGTTACCCCTTCATGTCATTTAGCAGATTTCTTATTTTTTTTTTACTTTACTAAAAAACCCTTCAGATTGCTGTTGTACACTTGCATTTTCCTCTTCTTCAAGCGCTTTTAATAGCTCAATTTGCTTTTTAGTTAAATTCTTTGGATTTAAAGTCTCAACTATTACCTGTACATACAAATCACCACGAACATGTGAGTTCATATATTGCATACCCTTCTCCTTACAACGTAACTTGGTACCAGTTTGAGTGCTCTCTGGAACTTTTACTTTTATTTTAGCTCCATCAATTGATTGTACATCGATTTCACCACCAAGCACTGCTAGTGTCATCCTTATAGGCACTTTACAGTGTAAATCTGCTTTATTTCGAGTAAAGATTTTATGGGGAACTATTTTCACGTATACGTATAAATCTCCACTTTTTCCACCTCTTGCTCCAGCTTCTCCTTTACCACTTACCCTTACCTTAGCTCCTTCTTCTATGCCTTTTGGAATTGAAACGGATATATTTACTTCATCTCTTCTACGTCCACTTCCACCACATTTCTTACATTTATTTCGTATTATTTCTCCTTCCCCATAGCATGTAGTACATGTTCTTTCGATGGTAAAAAAGCCTTGTTGAGTTCTAATCCTACCGCTTCCCTGGCATGTGTGGCACTGAACTGGTTTAATTGCTCCTTCGCCACCTGTGCCTTGGCATGTATCACATTTTACATTTGTCACATAATGTATAGGCGCTTGTATTCCTTTAAATGCATCTTCCAAGGTAATTTCAAGATCATAACGTAGGTCTGCTCCAGATACTCCTGTTGTACTTCTTTTTGCTCTCGATCTACTTGCACCACCACCGAATCCTCCACCAAAGAAGTCATTGAATATGTCGCTAAAATCTCCTGCAGAGCTGAAGCCTTGAAATCCACCAGAAGCACCTTCGTGGCCATAACGATCATAGCCTGCCCTTTTCTCAGAGTCAGATAGAACTTCATATGCAGCTGTTACTTCTTTAAATTTTTCCTCTGCTTCTTGATTGCCAGGATTTCTATCAGGATGATATTTTAACACTAATTTTTTATACGCTTTTTTTATCTCATCAATACTGGCATTTCTGCCTACTTCCAACAGATCATAGTAGTCTTTTTTGCTCATATATAATAGTTTAGTGTTTAACCTTTAAAGATAGGTATTGCATATATTAATTTCAAGTGTGACTTCTGTTTCCTATAAAATGTGGTGCACCCTGAGCGACTTGAACGCCCGACCTTTTGATCCGTAGTCAAATGCTCTAATCCAACTGAGCTAAGGGTGCTCTCATAAAGTTAACTTTAGCAGATTTTGTAGCTTGATTCAATTAATTTGGTTAAAAATAAAACTGTTAATTTTTATCACGCGTGAAACCCGCAAAAAATTGCATTTGCTTTCTTAAGAATCATTTTATGGTCAAGCCCACAACTATACGAACATTTGCTTTTGTTAAGTACAACAAATGGTCAGCGCGTGACTGTGGCCCTACCCAGAAAAAGTAGAGAGAAAGTTAAGAGAATTTTGTCATGAAAATGATGAATCAAAAAGTTCAGGAATGCAATAGTTAATAGTAGAATGACGTCGTTGTTTATTATAAAAAATTTCTATATACTCAAATATGGCAGTTCTGGTTTGTTGTGCAGAGTGTTGCGAAGTATCAATAAGTAACTCCCTCTTAAGTGAACTAAAAAAGCCCTCCGCAACGGCATTATCGTAACAACAACCTTTGTGACTCATGCTAGATATGACACTTTTTGTATCCAATAGATATTGATAATTTTTTGAAGTATATTGTGACCCTTGATCGCTATGTAACAGTAGATCTTTAGCGGGTTTGCGCTTATTAACAGCCATCAACAAAGCATCTACAACTAGTTGTTTAGCCATTGTATGACTCATTAACTACCATGCGTGAGAATTATTGCTGCCAACAACCTTCCTTGGTTTTTATATAAGTAATCCCATACTTTATTTGGTTGCTCAGTGATAAAATTTTGATCTAATATATTAGGAGCAATAACCATATTATTTGGTTGTTTTTTAGTTTTAAATCTTCGTCTAAGTTTGGCTATAATGTCATTTTCCTGCATAACATTTTGCACTGTTTTGATGTTATAATTTTTGCCTAAAGCTTTTATGGATTTTAGGGCTGTGTTGTGATGCTTTTTTGAATATCTCCTAGAAGCTCTTCTCTTGCTAATTCTTTATTGTTTTTTTCCTTAGCAACCCATTTATAATAACCACAAGCAGATACATCTAAAAACCTGCATAATTCCTGTATTTTATAGCAGTTTCTATGTTCTTTTATAAAAGAATATTTTACTCTTTTTGGTTGGCCAGGGCTTTTTTTAAAATGTCTCTCTCTCGTTACTCTTGCTAGTTCTTTCTTCAAATCAAACCTTTCTTTGTCATAAGGAGCCAATTTTCCTTTGCCTGGCTGCTCCAGACATTTTTTCATTATATTTTCTTGCTTAACAAATCGCCACTTATACCCAGATCCCTTGCTATTTTTGCTGATGGTTCTTTTACTAGTTTTATAGCTTCCAATTTAAACTCTGTTGTATATTCTCTTCTATTTGTCATATTACACCTCTTTGAAAAAACGTTTTATTTTACTTCAAAATCGTCTTAACTTTCTCTCTACTTTTTCTCCTATGATTGTTGTCCAATAAAAAATTCAAATTTTGTGAAATCTTTAAAAACCCAGTCATTTTTAAGAGTATAGAAAATAGTTGTAAGAGCCTGTTCATAATCTTTTAAGGAGTAAAGCAGTGAAAGCAAGAACGACCATTTGCAGGCTAGTGTTGAGTTTCCGCTCACAATTTTTCCACAATCTTCTACATTTTTCTAACCAAGCAAAAGAGCGCTCCACAACCCATCTTTTGGGCAACACAACAAAGGAATGTAATTCATTTCTTTTTACCACTTCAACGTTTGCACCAATAATCGTTTTTATTTGAGTTGCAAAATTCTCTCCAGTATAGCCTGCATCAACAATCGTTTTTATTTGAGTTGCAAAATTCTCTCCAGTATAGCCTGCATCAACCAGTACATTTTTTACTCTCGAGAGGTTTTCTTTTGCATTTTCGACCATTCTCACAGCACTGCTACGGTCAGTTATCTCTGCTGTCGTTATATAAATTGCATGCTTGCGTATCTACTGCAATATGGCGTTTTATTCCTGAAATCTTTTTGCCTGCATCATAGCCTTTTTCTTCAGCAGTATCTGCATTTTTTACACTTTGTGCATCAATTATGCAGAAGCTGGTTTTTTCTTTCCGACCATTGTTTTGTCGGACCACGCCAACTATTTTTTTTTAATACCAGCTCCAGAACACTTTCTTTATTTACATCTGATTTTTCACTCCACTTCTTAAAATAGTCGTAACAATTGCGCCATTTTGGAAACTCTTTTGGTAACATTCTCCACTGGCAGCCGCTTTTTAAGACGTATAGCACCCCACAAAATACATCATATAAATCAAGTGTTCTTGGTTTTGTCTTCTTTCTGCAAGATTCCAGATCTGCTACAATAATCTCAAACTTTTCTCGACTTATGTCACTTGGGTATAAACTCCTCATATATCCTCATTTATATACACTATCTCTTAGTTTATTCCTTTCTTGAGATCATGTACAGGCTCTAAGAGGAAATCAAAACAGAACAGTAAACAAGAAGTCGACTTATTCTGAAAAAGGTGGTAAAAGATTGTGGGATTTGATGAATCGCATGTCTTGTCAAGGAGAAATTCAAGTCTGCTCGCGATAATAAACCTCAAAGAACAGCAGTTTTAGAAGTAAAGTTTAGTAACTTTGTGATGAATGCATCAAAAAATAACGCTAGACGTAAAACCCAAAAACTTCCTAATTTAAATTTAAATGCTGTCTATGTTATAGAAAAATATCCCCCATTTGGCGAAGAGCCTATGAACTGGATTTTATTGACAAATATAAATATTAATAATTTTGAAGAAGCAGTAGAAAAAATACAATGGTATTGCTTAAGATGGAGAATAGAGGTTTTTCATAAAATTTTGAAATCCGGTCTTAAAGTTGAAGAATGTAGGCTCCAAACAGCAGATAGATTAATCCGCTTTCTTACAATTATGAGTATAATTGCATGGAGAATATTCTTTATCACATTGGTAGCTAGCAAACCTTTCTTGTACTGTCATACTGACTGATGATGAATGGAAGGTTTTGTATACCAAAATGCTTAAGACAAAAAACTATCCTGTGACCCCACCACCTATAAGAGAAACCGTGAGGTGGGTGGCCAAATTAGGAGGGTTCTTAGCCCGCAAAAATGACTTAGCTATAGCTCTGTGGAAGGGATGGAAACGTCTCTTTGATTTAGCAGAAGGATGAAGACTTGCTCATGAATTCTATACTTGTGGGTAATAGTAAGGTTCGGAGAGGGGCTGTTGGAAAAGTACTTAACAAGTAACTCGCTGGCTGCCCACTCTACCACAAGTCCGGTTTTGAAGTCGAGTGGGGAGAGGTGACTTTCCTCACTTAGACGACTGTGCTTGACACTGGAATGACAAGAAAAGTGGCGCTGAAATGATATCGTTTACTATGTAACATCGTATCATATTAAAATGTTCGTACAGTTAACGGTTTGCACTAGCTATAGCCACCTTATTCTCCGTAATAGTTAAAAAATCAGTAGAAAGTTACTGTAAGTTTATGTATCTTGAGGTTATGATTGTTAAAAATACGTGATGTATGGACAATTTCATCAGAGTTAAGGGCGCAAAGGAACATAATCTGCAAGGTGTAGATGTCAATATACCGAAAAATAAGCTAGTTGTTATAACTGGGCTAAGTGGTTCTGGCAAGTCTAGCCTCGCTTTTGATACAATTTATGCGGAAGGCCAACGCCGGTACGTTGAAAGCCTATCAGCTTACGCGCGTCAATTTCTCAACATTCAGGATAAACCAGATGTTGAGTCGATTACAGGTCTCTCTCCTGCAATATCTATCAACCAGAAATCGATCTCAAAAAATCCAAGGTCAACAGTTGGAACTGTTACCGAAATTTACGATTACTTGCGCTTAGTATATGCACGAATAGGAGTTCCTTATTCACCTGCAACTCAATTGCCAATAACAAAACAAACGGTGTCTCAAATTGTAGATACTATAATTGCGTTACCTTTAGAAACTAAAATATATATACTTGCCCCTGTTGTGCGTGGTAGAAAGGGAGAACATCTCAAAGAGATATTGGAAATTAAAAGACAAGGTTACGTAAGGTTCAAAATAGATGGTGAAGTGTACAATGTAGATGACTTGCCTAAACTCGATAAGAACAAGAAACACGACATTTTTGTGGTTGCAGATAGAATATCAATATTGGGCGATATAGGAAATCGACTGCCAAGTAGTATAGAATCCGCACTAAAACTTGGTAATGGTCTAATGTATGTAGAAGTAGTAAACCTACCTGACAACCATAATTCTGAGTATAACAATGGCCAAATTCTGACTTTTTCAGAGAATTTTGCATGCCCCGAGTCTGGTTTCACTCTTGAGGAAATAGAACCAAGATTATTTTCTTTTAACAGCCCTTACGGTGCATGCGGTTCATGTAATGGGCTTGGTAAAAAGCTGGCTGTTGATGTAAAACTGATAGTGCCAGATGAAACTCTTTCAATATCTGAGGGTGCTTTAAAGCCAGTAGGGCAGGCAGCACGCCAAATGTACACAAGTTATGGATTTCTAAAAAGTGCAATTCTATCACTGGTTGAAAATTGTAAATTTAGCCTTGATGTTCCGTGGAAGAACATAGATCAAGAAGTAAAAGATATGATACTCTTTGGCTCTGATAAATTTCAAGGTTTGGTCAGTATCCTAGAACGTCAGATGGATTATGATGAAACGCTTGTTGAGCGATATTGCTCTGTCACTCACTGTAAGGAATGCACTGGCTATAGATTAAAAAAAGAAGCGCTTACAGTAAAAATTGATAGCAAACATATAGGTGAAATATCAGGGCTCAGCATCGATGAATCCCTTAAGTGGTTTGAAAATTTGCCAGACAAGCTCACAGAACAACAGAAGCAAATCTCAAGTAAAATATTAAATGAAATAATCAAGAGGCTAGCATTTTTAAAGAATGTAGGGTTGAATTACCTAACGCTTGATCGAGAATCTAGCACTCTCTCTGGCGGCGAGAGTCAGAGGATCAGACTTGCTTCACAAATTGGCTCTGGTTTAACAGGAGTGCTGTACGTGCTTGATGAACCTTCGATAGGCCTTCATCAATGCGATAATGATCGGTTAATTGCTACACTGAAAAACTTGAGAGACATGGGTAACACTGTAATCGTTGTTGAGCATGATGAAGATACAATAATGGCTGCTGATTATGCGATTGATATTGGTCCTGGAGCTGGCGTAAATGGTGGAAAAGTTGTTGCAGAAGGAACACCAGACCAGGTGCAAAGAAATTCAGGGAGCATAACAGGGCAATATTTGAGTGGAGAGAAAAAAATTTTAATTCCAAGGAGAAGAAAGCAAGCAACTCAGTTCATAAAAGTAATAAATGCATGTGAAAATAACTTAAAAAATGTGAACGTTAAATTTCCTATAGGGAATCTTATTTGTGTTACTGGAATATCAGGAGGGGGAAAATCAAGTTTAGTCATAGAAACGTTATATAAATATTCAGCACATAAGATACATCATTCGTCTGCAAGGTATGGCCAATGCGATAAGATAGAAGGTCTTGAATATATAGATAAAATTATAGAAGTTGATCAGTCGCCAATTGGTAGAACTCCGGCGTCAAATCCAGCAACATATGTTGGTATGTTCACTCATATAAGAAATTGGTTTGCAGGTCTTTCGGAGTCAAAAGCAAGGGGATATAATATAGGCCGGTTTTCATTTAATACCAGAGGGGGAAGGTGTGAGGCTTGTAAAGGTGATGGGCACTTAAAGATAGAGATGCATTTTCTACCGGACGTTTATGTGAAGTGTGAGCAGTGTAAAGGGCGAAGGTATAATCGGGAAACATTGGAAGTTACTTATAAAGAAAAATCAATCTCTGATGTGCTTGATATGACGATAGATCAGGCTTGTGATTTTTTTGAAAACCTTCCAATGGTAAAAGAAAAGTTGGTTTCTTTGCAGGAAGTAGGGCTTGGCTATATAAAACTCGGACAGTCGTCAACAACGTTGTCTGGGGGTGAAGCACAACGAATAAAGCTGTCCAAAGAGCTATCAAAACGATTTACTGGAAGAACATTGTATATTCTTGATGAGCCAACAACTGGATTACACTTTGAAGATATAAATAACTTACTAAAAATACTCCATAGATTAGTCGATCTGGGAAACACTGTTATAGTTATCGAGCACAATTTGCATGTTATAAAAACTGCAGATTATATAATAGACATCGGACCAGAGGGCGGAATAAAAGGCGGAGAAGTGATTGCTACTGGAACTCCAGAAGAAGTGGCAAAAACTCCAGAAAGTGTTACAGGCAGGTATCTTAAAACGTATTTATTATAAACTATTTCTTAATTATATTAGGCTACGTTGCACATTTATGATTTGGAGATGAGAATGTCAGTATATCAATATTTTAAAAGGTATGCTAAATATGGAATTGTGCCTGCTAAGGAAGTAAAAAATCACACACCAGTTCCAGAGAATAGTTTCTATAAATCTGTACGTTACGTTGATAATGTGCTAGGACCTGTGAAAGATGTAATTTGTGGCGTTGAGAGTAAAGACAATTATAACAAGTATTATCAAGATAATGATAAATGTGAATACGTGGGCCACAGAGCAGAGGGAGTGTATTCATTGTGTACACTGGGTGCTGTTTTAGCAGCCAACATAATATTGCAACCTTTATTTTTGATAGTGGCATGTTTGTCATACTTTCCAGTCAAGTTATTGTCAAAAATAACAGGGGACTATTGTTTTAAAACGGATACAAAATCATTCGTTAATTATTCAAACATATTTTTAGAAATGGGGCGAGATTGTGCTAATGCAGTAGCTAGAGTATTTAACAAGATTGTAAGTTATGCTTGCGCTGCTATCATTTGGGCTGCCGCGTCAATCATAACGCCACTTGTGTGGGCTTGTGACAAAGTGCAAAGTAAGTTGAGTGAAGTACAGAAGCCAGAAAAACATCAGCTTTTATCTAATCGGAGTGATTCGGAGACTACTTTAGTCAATGGTATACCGCAAACTGAGTTATAAGTTCTGCTTTTTCAGCAGTGGCTCAGTTTGAATTACATTGAGATGAAATAAAAAGTGAAAGAGTGTAAGCACAAGTTACTTTAGCTATACTATATAAATTTTATAATATATTTAATGAATTGTGAACCTTCTCTTACTAAAAAAAGCTACAAATCTCATATTTCCAAACGTATGCGTAAGTTGCGAGTGTATCATTGATGAAAATCTTAATCTGTGTAGTGAATGCAACAAAAAAATCAATTTTCTAACTAAGCATTACTGCAATGTTTGTGGCGTAGTAATCTCAGACAATATTTATACGTGTGGTAAGTGCATCATCAATCCTCCACCGTTTAAAGTAATAAGATCAGTTTTTGCTTATGATCAACATAGTAAAAACATGATTATAAATTTCAAATTTTTTGATAATTTGAATTACGTAAAAATCTATGCAAAGTGGATACACCAAGCTAATCAGGACACGTTTCAGAACGCAGAGGTCATAATTCCTATACCGTTACATAAAATGCGCTTGTTTAAACGTAAATATAATCAAGCAGCACTGCTTGCAAAAGAGTTGAGTAAGTTGTCCAATTTATCCTATACGCCATTTGCAATAAAACGTCTTCGCCATACTGCGCCTCAAGCTGGTCTTTCACTTAAACAGCGTGAAAAAAACTTAAAGAAGGCTTTTAAAACAAGCAACAAAGAAATTATCAAAAATAAAATCGTGATATTAGTTGACGATGTGGTAACAACCGGAGCAACTGTAAGATCTTGCTCTCAAGAAATTTTAAACTCCGGTGCAAGAGAAGTGAGAGTGCTATCACTTGCAAGAACAGTGAATGATTGTGAAAATCAGTATGTTAAGGCATGATTTTTAATAACCTCAACATCACTGAACTCAAAAGTTTGGCTTCCTACAATTTGGAATTTCTCATGTCCTTTTCCTGCAACCAGCAGAATCATACCTTCGTTATGGGCAATATCTATACCTTTCTCTATAGCTTCTCTTCTATCTTCTATCTCTAGCGCATCAGGGCAATGTAGTAAAATACCACGACGAATTTCTGCCGGATTCTCATCACGCGGATTATCATCTGTGATTATCACTTTGTCTGCATACATTTGTGCTATTTTACCCATTTCTGCACGTTTTGTTTGATCACGATTTCCACCGCATCCAAAAACTAGGACTATTTTTTTGTTAACGTGCCATTTTAAAGACAATAGGGCTTGTTTAAGCGCACTTGGAGTATGAGCGTAATCCACGAATGCAAAAGGTTTCACTTTTTCCATTCTTCCTGGTGGAGAAACGAGTTTTTCTACGCATATTTCTCTGTAATTTAATCCAGATATACCAATTGCACATAGCAGATTATATGCTTGAAATTTTCCTAAAACTGGGAAAAATGTATTGTAAATTTGGTTATCAATTTTTACTGTAAGATATTGACCATTAGGGGTTGGTGTTTGCTCTAATAAAGTAATATCAGAGCCTGTTTTTCCATAGGTGATAATTTTGTTGCTGCGTTTTTCAGCTATTTTAAGCAATGCGCCGTATTCATCTATATCCGCATTTAAAATCGCTGTTTTTCCTTCTGGTAATACCTCGTAAAATAACCTTTTTTTAGTTTCTAAGTATTCACCGAGATTTTTATGGTAATCTAAATGATCTTGCGAGAAATTAGTAAAAGCTGCAGCACTCAACTTTAATCCATGGATTCTGTATTGATCAATTCCATGACTTGATGATTCCAACACTAAGTGTTCTACATTTATACCACGCAATGTTGCGTAAAGGTCATCTGCACCTGGAGTGGTAAGACTGTTGCTATTATCTTTTCTGCCATTATTGATGCATGTTCCAAGTGTTCCAATAGACGCAGCATTATAGCCAGAGTTTTGCCAGATCTGGCGGCAAAATTCTACCACTGAAGTTTTACCATTCGTACCCGTTACAGCAGCAACATATTTGGGCTGTTTAAATTGATAAAACCTGCTGACTATTTCGCTGTATATTTCTTGAGGGTTTGGGTGGAAGATACAGATTCCAGCATCACGCGCTGGAATGATACCAAGGCTTGAAGCTTCTGTCATCCAAGTAGCTGACACTGGGATCCATCTTTTTTTTTCCTGGATTCCAGTGTCACGCACTGGAATGACACCATTTGTTATGCAATCACTTGCAATTATCGCTTTAGCTCCACAAGATAATATCTGATCTATGTAAATCCTATCCCTTTCTGACACACAAACAAAAAGATAACCTTCCTTGACTCTCTTGGGATTACATGTAACGCCCTTGATTTCAACATCAAAGTTAACATCAATAATGTTATGCAGTAATTCTCTCAGTTTCATGCTTTACTCTGCCAGCTTTGATATTCGAACATGGCAACCTTGCTAGTGCAGCATTTAAATCAGAGATTAAATCTTCAGGATCTTCCAGTCCACAAAATATCCGTATAAAACTTCCACCATAGTCTGAACTCATTACGGATCTTGACATAGATCTACGATCTATTGGTAATATCAAACTGTCGCACCCTCCCCAAGAAGCACCGATACCAAAAATTTTCATGTGATCAACCATGCAGCTTAGTTCTTCACATGAATATTCTCTATCCAGTGCTATACTGAATGTGCCGCTTGCTCCTTTGAAGTAACTTTTCCATAATTCGTGTTGAGGATGGGAGGGAAGTGCTGGATACAAAACTTTTTTGATTTTTGAATGTTTTTCTAGCCACTTTGCCACTTCCATTGCTGTATTTTGGTGCCTTTTCATACGTGTGTACAATGTTCTAAGTCCCCTATGTGCAAGGTAGCAGTCGTGCGATTGAATGGTTACTCCATAATTTTTATAGCTCTCATAAAGCAATTTAAAAATTTCACCTTCAGCAATAATAGCTCCCATCACTAAATCTGAGTGACCGGCTAGATACTTTGTCACCGCATATAGTGCAACATCAATTCCATAATTAAGCGGCTTAAATAACAAAGGAGTGGCCCATGAATTGTCGCAAACGGTTACGATTCTGTGTTCCTTAGCAATTTTTACTATATGCTCTACATTCGAAATCTCAAACGTTACAGAACCAGGAGTCTCGATCATTATCAATGAAGTATTACTCTGAATTAAATCAGTTATATCCTGTATTGGATCATAAAAAGTTACTTCTATTCCTCTTTTTGGTAGCTCATTTTCGGCAAATCTCTTAAGTCGGTAATAACTATTATCTTGTATCAAGACATGCGAACCCGCTTTAGTGAAAGTCAAAATAGCAAAAGTAAGTGCAAACAATCCGGAAGGATAGATTAATGCTTGTCCCCTACCCTCAACTTCAGCAAGCGCATTTGAAAGATAATGAACAGTGGGAGTACCAACATTACTATAGCTGTAATCTCTTGCAACACCATCGTTGATTACATCGTATATACTTTCTCCATTTGCAGCATTTAAGTAGTCTTTGTAAGTAGGAAATAATATGGTAGAAGAATGATAAACTGGCGGGTTCATAGAACCTTTATAGTCATTAAATTTTCTTCCTGCTTTAACTAATAAAGACTCTTCCTTCACATTTTTATTCTTTATTTTTTAAATTGTACTCGTTTTGCGTATACAAGTGAAGAGAAATTGCATGTATTAGCTCTATCTTACTCTTTAATAATTCATAGATCAATTTATGCCTTTTGAGAGTGTTCATTCCGATAAAGCTGTCAGATATTAATATTAGCTTGATATGTGAAGGTAGTGTTGAAGATGAAGCAAAATAATGATCAGCATGCTTTGCTGATTCATCGATAATGTTGATATCAATTACATCTATCGAATCGCGTATCTTTTCTTCTATCGTTTTAATAATATCCATAATGGCTCCTTTAAGCAACAATACGCTCCTCTTGTCATCCCAGTGTCAGCTACTCGGATGACAGGAAAAGTGATCACAATTACTTATTCTCTTCTTTATTATCTATGTCTTGATAATCAGAATCTACTACTTTTTCTTCTTTATCATTTGGATTCCCTTCTGATGAAAAGCCATTTCCAGCACTATTTTGTTGTGAGGCATTATACATAGCTTCCCCAAGCTTCATAGAGATTTGAGAAAGGTTGGTAACTTTCTGCTGGATTGAATCAGCGTCATCAATGTTATCAGATTTACTCGCTTCTTTTAGCTCATTCAATGCATTTCCAATAGCAGATTTATCTTCAGATGACACTTTATCACCATACTCTGTCAGAGACTTTTCTGTAGAATGAACTAAACTATCCGCCTGATTCTTCACTTCAATAAATTTCTTACGCTTTTCATCTTCTTGTGCTTTTTCTTCAGCTTCTTTTACCATGCGATTTATTTCATCATCAGATAGACCACCTGAAGATTGAATGCGTATTTTTTGCTCTTTTCCAGTAGCTTTATCTTTTGCAGAAACGTGTGCTATTCCATTTGCATCTATGTCAAATGTTACTTCGATCTGAGGAACTCCACGAGGAGCAGGAGGTATCCCTTCCAAACTAAACTGACCAAGTAGCTTGTTATCAACTGCCAGTTTTCTTTCACCCTGATGCACCTTAATTGTAACAGCTGTTTGGTTATCTTCTGCAGTTGAAAACACTTGAGATTTTTTAGTGGGAATAGTAGTATTACGTTCAATAAGTGGAGTGAATACTCCTCCTAGAGTTTCAATACCAAGAGAAAGTGGAGTCACATCAAGTAGTAACACATCTCTTACATCACCTTGAATGATTCCCGCCTGTATTGCAGCTCCAATTGCTACAACTTCATCAGGATTCACTCCTCTATGTGGGTCTTTGCCAAAGAGTTCTTTAACTTTCTCTATGACTTTTGGCATACGAGTCATGCCACCAACGAGAACCACTTCGCCAATTTGACTAGCAGACAAACCAGCATCCTCAAGAGCTTTTTTACAAGGAGCCATAGTTCTTTCGATTAAATCATTCACTAAGCTTTCAAGTTTTGCTCTCGTTAATTTCATATTTAAGTGTTTTGGACCACTTGCATCAGCTGTAATAAACGGTAGATTTATTTCCGTTTCCATTGCACTTGATAATTCAATTTTCGCTTTTTCAGCAGCTTCTTTGATTCTTTGCATAGCCATTGGATCATTTTTCAAATCAATGCCATTACTTTTCTTGAATTCATCTAGTAAATAACTCACTATTGCGTTATCAAAGTCTTCACCTCCAAGATGAGTGTCACCATTTGTAGCCTTTACTTCAAAAACCCCTTCACCTATTTCAAGTATTGAGACATCAAATGTACCACCACCAAGGTCATACACCACTATTGTGTGCCCATGTTTCTTATCAAGACCATAAGCAAGCGCTGCGGCAGTCGGTTCATTTACTATTCTGAGTACATTTAATCCGGCGATTTTTCCTGCATCTTTTGTTGCTTGACGTTGAGAGTCGTTGAAGTATGCTGGCACTGTTATCACAGCATCTTTTACTTCCTCTCCAAGATAAGCTTCTGCTGCTTCTTTCATGTTTTGTAGTATAAATGCACCAATTTGGCTAGGAGAGTATTCTTTATTATCAGTGGTTTTAACCCATGCATCACCATTTTTTGCTGCAAACACTTTATACGGCACGTTTAGATTTTTCATTTCAGAATCACCGTATTGACGGCCTATTAATCTCTTAGTAGCAAAAAAGGTATTACTTGCATTGGTGGTTGCTTGCCTTTTTGCTGGAGCACCAATCAATTTTTCTCCTGATGAAGTAAATGCAACTATAGATGGAGTAGTTCTTGCTCCTTCTTTATTCTCTATTACCTTTGTGTCTTTGCCCTGCATTATTGCAACACAAGAATTTGTTGTTCCGAGATCTATACCTATTGCTCTTCCCATAATGAGTACCCCATTGTAAATATTATCTGATATAAGAATATATAAGTATAGGACTTATTAATTACAAGCCCAATTTAGGAGTTCTAATTAGTTATTAGAACTTAAAAGGCGCGAAAGCCACTTAGTCAGCCAAAAATTGCCTCGTAGTTTATTTGAATTATCAGCTTCTTCATTGCTGCTATCCCCAATTTGGTATCCAGAGTTCTGTAATGGCTTATAATCGTTTAAATTAACATCATCTCCTTGTTTTAAAACAAATGTATTTACATCTAAACTGTTATCAATACTGACGTTCAATGTAATATTAAACTCTTTTTCGATTGTAGAAACTGTATTCCGTTTATTATTAAAAATATGCGCTATAACTGCACTGTGCGCTACTAAATCAAAAGACTTATTTCGATTCTTATTAGCAATATGTTGTAAGTCCCTTAGTATCGATGCAACAATTACTTCGTTTGATTTTACTCTTCCAGTACCTTTGCAGTGTAAACACTCTGTAGTATTAATTTCTTGTATGTTTGGTTTGATTCTTTGTCTTGAAAATACCATTAAACCAAAGTCATTTATGTAGCTAAATTGAACCTTAGCTTTATCATCTTTAAACGCTTGCCTTATAGCAGACTCAACAGCTCTGCAATACTGATATTTCAACATATCAATAAAATCGACTACTATTAATCCTGATAGGCCCCTAAGATTCACCTGTCTTGATATTTCAGGTACTGCTTCCATGTTGGTTCTATAAGCTGTTTCTTCTATGCTATCTTCTCCTGTCATCTTTCCTGAATTTACGTCTATTGAAACAAACGCCTCAGTTAAAGTTATTATCAAAGACCCACCAGATGGCAATTCTACTCTATTGCTATATAACTCAGAAATTTGATCTTCAATTCCATAGTAAGTAAAGATCGGAACATAACCTCTATACAATCTATAGCGCAATTTACTACCTTTTAGTGCATTGTTAGCATATTGCCTAACTGCTTCAAAAGCTTCCTTTCCAGACACTATAACTTCTATACCATCGCTACAAAAATCACGAACAGATCTCATAATTACATCTGCTTCGTTGTAAATTAATGATGGAGCGTTTACAGAGAAGGCATTTTTCTGAATGTTCTGCCATAATGAGGATAAGTAATCGTAATCCTGCTCAATTTCTTTCTTACTTTTTCCTGAACCAACAGTTCTTACTATTAAACCTGATCTTTTTGGCAAGTTTATTAAATTTAGTATATCCTTTAACTGCTTTCTGACATTAGCATCTTCAATTCTGCGGGACACTCCACCTTTGCTCATGGAATTTGGCATGAAAACACAGTATCTACCCACTAAAGTTATGTATGTTGTAAATGAAGCTCCTTTATTGCCTCGTTCCTCTTTAGTTAGCTGAACCAATATTTTTTGATTTACTGAAATAACATCTTGTAATTTGTATTTTTTATATAAAGGTACCTCTCTTACAAAACCACTACCTGACTCGTTGACATTCTTACTAGCTGCAGAATCTGAAGAAATATTTGCTGGGGCTTCTTCTGTACAATCGTCATTTGAGTAGCTCTCAAAGATAGTTTCCTTTTCTTTTTCTGGAATATTGAAGTAATCTAGAGATATCTCAGAAAAAGACAAAAAACCTTGCTTATTTTTTCCATATTCAATAAATACGGCTTGCAAAGAAGGCTCTATACGCTTTATATAAGCAACATATATATTACCTCTTAATTGTTTTTTTTCCTTGAATTCTTGTTCAAATTCTACAACCTTATTATTAACTGACAAGGCAACTCTTACCTCATTAGAACAGGTGGAATTTTCTATCAACAATAACCTTTTGCCACTATTTGCCACTTATTTACCGTTTGCTTTTTATTCTGAAGTTAACTTTATGCTACTTAATGCACTGTTGATTGTCAAGAATTTTACGATCTGCATTATTCGGTTGACTTTTAGTGTTTTGCGTAATAAACTCGCATAGAATTTATTATATCATTATAAGTATGACGAAAAAAAATGCTTCTTTGCTTGTTAAGTTAGTCAGCACTGCAATCAAGACAACAAAAACTGGTGAAGAAAAATCAACTGGCTATTTTTATGTAAAAAAGCGTAATCCAAAAAAGCTCACCAGAAAACTGGAGTTTAGGAAGTATGACCCAGTAGTCAGAAGGCATGTGTTATTTAAAGAAGAAAAACTAAAGTAATTTTTTTATAAGGAATTTTATTATTATGCAAAATTTACAATTAAGTTATCCTATAATAGTAGAGTTGGGGGATGTAAAAGATACAAAACTGAAATTAATAAAGATCATTGCACAATTAATAAGTAAGCAGTACACAACACAGAAAAAAGCAGCAAACGCTCTAAAGATTGATCAGCCTAAAGTATCTCAAATCAATAGATCAAGAGTCGAAGGGTTCTCCTTAGAATACTTGCTTAACTTATTGATTGCATTGGGCCAAGACATAAACGTAAGAATAAAGCATAATTCTAAACCTGCATAATATGGTATCCGTTCAGCGGAGTGGCAAAATAAGGTAGACAAGATAAATCAATCCCGGTGTCAAGCACTGGGATGACAAGGTATAAACCTTATCGTCATGCCGCCGCGAACCGTCATACCGCGATTCATTCGCGGTATCTCTAGATCCCGCTAACAAGTAGCGGGATGACGGTTATCAGGCCAGCACCCCTACGATGTCATCCCAGTGCTTGACACTGGGATCCAGGAATTTTATTAAGTTAGTAAGCATAAAAGTAGCCGTTTTATGTTAAAATACAACGTTTTGATGATTATGAAAAAGCTGGATTCCAGTGTCAAGCACTGGAATGACACCATTTGTTGTAAACTCACTTCTTCTTGATTTGTAGAACAATAAAACAGTAAGCTAAAAGGGAGCTTATTACTCAACAAAACAAGACTTAAAATTTTGTGCAATGCTATTGATTATAGCTAGATATGCATCTTTTCCAGGCTCTATGTCTGATCCAATAGGATCAAGAACTACCATTTTTGCGTTATTAGAAAGGGCATTAGGCTTTATGCTATCTTCCTGTGAATGAGCAAATATACATTTAACGTTTTCTTCCTTCATTATCTTTTTTAGCTTCATTAAACTCTTCATACCTATGTAAGAATCCTCTTCTATAGAAAGAATGGCGCTTGGGTGATTTAAACCAAAATATTTTTCAAAATATTGATAAGCATCATGAGTGACGATGTATTTTTGATTTTTAAAATCATTCAGTTCTTTCATGATTTCTTTTACTTCTTGGTCTATTTTTTTTATAGCTTTTGTTGCATTAGAGTTGTATCGATGGGAATTTTCTTTATCTATGTTAGACAATGTTGCACTTATAAAAAGTATCATGCTCTTTGCATTTTCGGGACTCAGCCAAATGTGTAGGTCTTTTTCATCTTGAATATTAGTGATTTTTCTAGAAAATGAATGTGGCCGAGCAGGAAGTAGGTTGATTGCCTTTGACAATTGCACTAGTTCTTTATTATTTTTAGCGAAAGTTTGAACAAACGTCTCTAAGTTATCGTCAGTGTAAAATATGACATCACTTGATTCCAAATTACTCGCATCAGATGGCTTTAATATATAATTATGCGCAGATGTTGCATAGCCAAGCAATTCCGGTTCTAAAATCCCTTCTGTAACAGAAGCCACAAGTGAGTGGATAGGTTTGATTGTAGCTACAACTTTTAAATTGGATGAAAAAGCAATATTATAGTATAGTGTAAATGAAAGTAATAGAAAAAAAGTCAGTAAATGTCTCATATAAACGTTGAGAAGAAGTTAAATTTTGTCAATAAGTTAAATAATGTCAATAATCATGTTCTAAAAATAGAAAATCTTGCTCTCACATATGATGGTAAAAGAATCCTTGACAATATCAATATGTTCATGGAAAGAGGAGACGTAATTACAATACTTGGTCCAAATGGTGGAGGTAAAACCTCTTTAGTGAAAGCAATTGCTGGCATAAATAAAAGCTGTACTGGTAGTATCGTATTTGCTGACAACATAAAAATTGGCTATATGCCGCAAAATTTTAGTGTTAGTAATTTGATGCCAATAACAGTTGAATATTTCCTTTTAAATAGTTCCTTGAAAAGACCAAAGAAAAATCAATCCATTATTACAGAAGCGATAGAGTTGGTTGGTATCGGTAACATTTTGAAGAATCAAGTGTTAGAAATTTCTGCAGGGCAAACACAACTACTACTGCTTGCACGTTGTTTAATTGCAGAGCCTGACCTGATCATTCTAGATGAACCAGTTAGTGCAATGGATATTAACGCACGGGCTAAGTTCTATGATATTATAAGCAAAATAGCAAAAAACCGATTAGTGTCGATTCTTATGACTTCTCATGATCTTAACTCTGCTCTACCATGCTCAGATTACATAATTTGTATAAATAATACTGTCTACTGCCAAGGTAAGCCTGGTGAGATTATGAAGAATAAAACCCTAAATGAAATCTTTAGCAGTTACGCAGCGAAATGATTCAAAATATTTTGCGTCTTCTGCACATAACTACAGTGCTGACGCGTTACAATATATTACCTTATTTACTTCCACCATCAAAGAAATCAATAAATAAGATACAAGGCCATAAACTAAAGCGTGCTCTTGAAAAATTAGGTCCGGTGTTCATTAAGTTTGGGCAGTCTATCTCATCACGTACTGATGTTTTAAATGAGGATATAACAAATAACTTATTATTGATATGTGATAGATTGCCATCGTTTTCACATAAAATAGCAGTTAAAACTATAGAAAGTGAGTTTAATTGTAAATTGAGCGACATTTTTTCAAGCTTTTCTGAAAAGCCAATTGCAGCAGCATCGATTTCTCAGGTGCATAGAGCGGTTACAACTGAGGGTAAAGAAGTTGCTGTGAAGGTTTTAAGGCCAAATATTGAGAAAACATTCTCAAGGGATATAAAGATGCTTTCTTGGCTTGCGGAAATTGCAGAAAAATTTAGCGAACAATCAAAAAGGCTGAAGCCGATTGAATTAGTCAAAACTTTTGCTGAAATTTGCCGATTAGAGTTAGATCTACGTTTTGAAGCTGCTCACTCTTCAGAACTAAAGGAAAACACAAAAAATGACAGAGGTTTTTACGTACCTGAAGTAGATTGGAATAGAATTTCGAAAAAGGTTTTAACATTAGAATGGATAGAAGCAACGCCAATATACGAAGTTGAAAAACTGAATAATCGCAAGCAAATAGCTATCAATCTTATAGAATCATTTTGCAATCAAGTATACAGGGATTGTTTTTTTCATGCTGATATGCATCCTGGAAATCTAATGGTTGATAGTAATAACAATATTATTGCCCTGGATTGTGGAATCATGGGTAGAATAGATCGTGAGACATGCTATTACGTTATAGAGATACTCAAAGGCTTTTTAAATCGGGATTATGATCACGTTGCAAAAATGCACTTTAAAGCTGGTTACGTTTCATCACAGCATAGAAATTTTGTCACAGCTTGCAGGGCAATAGGTGAACCCATTATTGGGCAGCCTATACAGAAAATTTCATTTGCTAGTTTACTTGCTCAGCTATTAAAAATAACGGGTGATTTTGATATGAAAGTTCAAACACAATTGTTATTGCTGCAGAAAACTATGATTTTACTAGAAGGGACATGTAGAAAGATCTACCCAGAAATCAATATGTGGAAAGTAGTTGAAGCGTGGATAAGCAGTCAACATGAAAATAAAATAGGGTATAGGGAAAAAATTAGAAGTTCTTATCCCATAAAAACAATCCAAGGAATATTTAGCCTTATAGAAAAATTGAACCTAATAGCTGATAAAAAATTAGAAAACATCCAAATTAAAAATAAATCAAATGGAAAAGTCTATTTTTTGCTGTGGTCTGTAATTATAATTCTAATTGTTAAATTTTTAATTTCTTAAACTGTGGGAAAAAACTGCGTCAAGCCCAATTTTTAATTCAACTTAATTTTTAATCTGCAGGAGTCGAGTTGAGAATGTCCAATTTTCCACTTTCTTTATAGCATAACATACTTTAGCGCCTCTTGCTCCTCTTGAAGTCCAATGGCTCACCACTTATGTGTAAATTAATCGTTAATGTTGTACACGTTCTTTTCTTTTTCTACTCTCTCTTGCTCTTCAATACAATATATAGCAAGCGGATTAGCTTTAAGTCTTTCGACTCCTATTTCTTCTCCTGTTCCATCGCAGTAACCATAAGTGCCTAATTTTATTTTTTCTAACGCCTCCTTAATTTTTTCTTTTCTATCTTTTCGACGCTTGATTAATTCCTCGTTTCCACTATCTCCATCAGAATAGTATGTATCAATACTATTCTCTTCTAGTTCTTGTTTCTCCAACTCAGCGAGTATTGATTGTAACTTTAAGCTGAAGTATTCCAGTTGTTTTACGCTCATATATTCTTCATCTTCTGAAGGAGTGTAATCTTCTGGTGACTTTATTTTTGGTAACTTTTCCATAATTGCATTATCAAAAAAATAATAAAACCTATATAACTTATGAACAAAAAATTATACTACCTCAAAGTAAACACTATAATTTATAATAAACATTTAAAAGCCTAGTATGATCGGCCCAGTAAAAAAATTAGTAATAAATGATAAGAATCTTACCTATATAGTATGTATTTTCATTATAATGTTAAGTTTATCTTCATTTACACTTGAAAACAACAATAAACAAGAAGTTATGTTAACATTAACATGGATATGTGCTACATTTGTTTTGCAGATCTCTACAAATAATTTGTTTACATCTGATTATCATGATGGAATATTAGAGCAAATCTTTATACAGCCACTCTCTTCTAGGCTTATAGTTGCTTATAAAATTTTCGCTCACTGGTTATTATTTGGGTTACCGATTTCAGTAATTTCTTCCATATTCAGCTTTGCAGTTCTAGGCAATAGTATTGAACACTCAATAGCAGTTGGAGTGTCTTTATTATTTAATACGCTGATAATCATTAATATTTCAGCTACTGGAAATGCATTGATGATTGGTCGAAACAACTTAGCATCAGGAGTATCGCAAATTCTTGTTTTGCCAATGATAATGCCAACCTTTGTGTATTTTAAAATGCTAACTCAATTTGAAAATTTGTCCTTGAATATTTATACACTACTAATCACCATCTTAGTTTTTGTCATTTTGATTGTCAACAGCACTGTAACTACTCACATGGCACTAAAATTTGCTGTGGAACAGGATTGAAAAATCTTACTGTTATTCAGTAGACTTCTTGCATAACCTAGAAAAAAGGCAAATAGTTATTATAGATTTAGGTTTACCGACAATTTGAAAAACCTTCATTCCAGCACCCTTCCCTATCATCCAAGTAGCCCTTCGTTGTCATCTCAGTGCCCAGACACTGGGATCCAGGAAACTTAATTGCAAGTAATGCATTGGGTTTGGTGAGTATGGGTTTTGCGTTATAGAATGAAGCACTTTTGGTGAATTTGTAAAGAAAACTGGATGCCAGTGTCAAGCACTGGCATGACAAGGTATAAACCTTATCGTCATGCCACCGCGAACCGTCATACCGCCGCGGTATCTCTAGATCCCGCTAACAAGTAGCGGGATGACGAAGTTATCGTCATGCCACCATGAACCGTCATACCGCCACGGCGCTAACACGTAGCGGGGTGACGAGGCTTTATCGTCATGCCACCGCGAACCGTCATACCGCCGCGGTATCTCTAGATCCCGCTAACAAGCAGCGGGATGACGAATTACTTAGCTGTCATGCCGCCGCGAACCGTCATACCGTGATTTATTCACGGTATCTCTTAGCCGCTAACAAGCAGCGGGATGACGAAGTTATCGTCATGCCACCACGAACCGTCATACCGCCACGGCGCTAACACGTAGCGGGGTGACGAGGCTTTATCGTCATGCCACCACGAACCGTCATACCGCCACGGTATCTCTAGATCCCGCTAACAAGTAGCGGGATGACAGCAGTCCTACGTCATACCGTCACAGTATCTCTAGATCCCGCTAACACGTAGCGGGATGACGATTGTCAGGCTAGCTGTCATCCCAGTTTGGAATCCAGGAAAAAGAATGGTGTCATCCCAGTGCCCAGACACTGGGATCCAGGAAAGTTTGCTTGTAAACAAGAAAACTAGCATAGAAAGTGGTTACAACGTTTTCGATGAGATTATATGGAAAACTGGATTCCAGTGTCAAGCACTGGAATGACATCACAGGGGCACTGGAATGACACCTCTCTTGGGCTCTTTTAGCTATAAACATTAAGAAATTTACCAAATGAAAAAAAAGGCAAAAGAAGCCCTAGTCATTGTCTATTTTCAGTATTGACGTGCATAACAATGTTACAAAAAATAATATCATAGAATTCAATAGGATAATCCCTAGAGAATTACTCATCTACAAAAAGCCAAATCGTGTTAATTCTGTTTAGATGTAAAAGATAAGCTAAATTTTTACAGGGAATTTAAAACAGTAGAATACCTTCGATTGAAAGAAAGAACCAAACTAGGCAACTTAACCGGTTTGCTATTTCAACTACTACAACTAAATCAATAAATCTTAATAGGGGGAAAAACATTATGAAAACGTCAAAATTGACATTAGTATGCGACATATATGAATTAACAAATAAAGATGAAAAGAATATACAAAAACTAGCAAGAGAAATAGAGGAAGGGAGAGGTGTTGCAGAAAAGTTTAGAAATAGAATATTCAAAAAGTCCAGCTATAACGCAAGCACGATTCTTTTAGCGAAAATAGCTTACAAATATCAGGGTAGAGAGAAGACATTGTCACTACTACATTATGCTATAAGTCATCAAAATAATCAAGCTGTAAAAGATCTTTTAGAAGAAGCCAAAAAACAAAAACTATTAAAGGAAGTTCTGAATGAAGAAATGACCACAAAACATTCAGATGGTCGGGAAGAAACTCATACAATACTTACAGATGCTATATCACGTAGAGACAATGACATGATTAGAGCAGTGTTAAAGATCTCTGAGGAAAAGGGTATCTTGAAAGAGATTGTCAAAAAAAGAATAACAATAAAACATTCAAATGGCGAGGAAACAACTTACACTCCATTCACCTATGCTGAAGCACGTAAAAATAGTGAAGCTGTAAGAGAACTGGGAAATATTCTTAATAAGAAAGCAACCCAGCAACCCACTGTTGTAACAGCCAAAACTACTACAGCTAAAAGTGAAAAAGTGCTTCAAGATACTATCGGTAATATCGAGACACCGGCTGATGCATATGAAAATAGTAATAAAAGTAGTCTTGAAGAATCTATAGAACATAAACCATGCGAAAACAGTAATGCAATAGCTATAGAGGACAAAGATATCGCTGCTTCAATAGAAAAGCTTGATAATACTGGAATATGCGAAAACAGTACCACCAATATTTTAACAGAAATTGCCGCACAACCAACTCTAAGTACTGCTGATAGTACAGATAAAGCCAATACTTTGTCTTCTACTGAAATGAAATCATGTTTTGATAATCGATCTGGAAAAGAAAACACTGTAAACGAAAAAAAAGAACCATCAACAAAAGTAATGCAACAAAGACGAGCAATCATGGCTGGTAGTGTTGGTGCGGCGTTACTAGTCAGTAGTGTTGTAGCTTATATATTGAAAATGTATGCTATAGCGGTGATTGGGGGAATAGTTGGATTAGCTTGTGTGAGTTATGCGTTGTATAATGCTCTAAAGCCTGGCACAAAGCTAGAAAAAGTGGAAAATGTGGAGCAATCTGCTCATCCTCCTTTGAAGACAATATAAACAAGATAATTTCTTCTATACGGAAACCCCAATGGTGAATGCCTTCAACAAAAAATGATCAAGTTTTAACTCAAAATATTAAAAATTTATGCAAAAAAAGTGTTGACTTGTAATTTAATGATAGTTAAGGTATGCTTAATTTATCACTAGAGAGGTAATATGCCAGATTTTTTTGATAAGCCATTTGAAGAGCAAGTAGAAAAAATAATAAAAATTGAAAATGCAGAAGGTTTAAGGCTATTACAAGCATTAATTGGTGTTAGAAGTTCAGCTACATTTATAAAATATTACTCAGGTTTTATAATAACTAAGATCAACATTATGTATGCAAGACTTTATGGTGAGTATAAGCTGAAAGAGTTTTGCCTTGAGGAGTATAAAAAAGTCTTAGATGCAAAATTTCGAGAGACGGATGAAGATATCATGGGTGAATTAGTCAGCAAAGATAAAAGTTTTAAAGATAGAGATTTTGATAAAATAATACCCGATAGTGTAGGATTAAGGAAATTATTAAATGATAAAGCTAAGCTAGTTAGAGATAGTATTAGGGAAGATTTAAAGGAAGTGGTATTGGAATCTATTCAGGATAGGAATAACAGAATCAAAGAATCAGCTTCTATTTCAGACTATAGACATTGTGGTAGTAATAAACAGATTATTGAGTATGTGCGTAGTACGGATATAACAGGGCTATGTACCATGGGTTATGAGCAAGTTTTAGATATCTATGATAATATTGCTAGAAAAACAATAGAAGAGATAGACAATGAAATCATAAATATGATCATCGAAAGTCCAGGGCAAGGAACAGAAAAAAAGGGATTAGTGAAAGCAGATGCAGTAGTTGAAAATTTAAAAAGAGAAGTAGGGAGAATAAGTGAGCAGTTAAAATCTACAACAAAAGAGTGTAAATCATATGAAAGTGAGATTGATAAATATTCTGATTTCATAAAAGAGGTAAAAAATCGTACTCTTTTATGAAATTGGTACAAAAAACTACTAGAGCAAGTAAAGGAAGATTCAGACAAAAATACAGCACATGTATTGCATAATTATGATAAGTCTCAGTTAGATAGTAATGTAAATAACTGGTTGATTGATCAAATTTTTGATAAGGTACTAGATAACAGGTTAGAGGAACTGAGGAAAACGCATCAAGTTGAGAAGGCTAGCATTGAGTACCCTGAGGGTAAGAGTTCTTTAAAGCAAGAAGTTAGAAAGGTGTTACAGCCTGTTATATTGGATCCTAAAAAATTTGTTAGTGCAATGCAAAGTGCGCCAAGTGAGTTAAGGAGTAATAAAGAAAGGGTAAGCAAAGTTGTAATTGATGAGATTAAGGCTGCAGGGACTCTTGTTAACGAAGCAAAAGAGACTTTAGAGGAATTATCATTAAAAGCAACTGAAGATTGGAAAAAAGATGAAAGTAACGAATTAAAGGTTAGAAATTTTTTAACAATACTATCACAAGAATTAAGTAAAAGTATCTTAAAACTCTCTAACACAGGAGATCATTTATTAGATTTACAGAGCAATCATCTAGAATCTGTGAAACATACACTATCTGAGTGGGTAGAAAATGAGGATAGATTTATAGAAAAAATCCTTGTTGAAGTATTGAAGAAAAGAGAGTATCACAGGTTAGCATTAACACTAACCATTCAATTAATAGAACCACACAATGTAATAGAGGCAGAACAAGACATTTTAGATACTATATTGCTTAAAGCTATAGAAAAAGACAAAAAAGATATGGCATTACTCTTGATATGTAATGGAGCTAACATTAATAAGTCTGGTGTTACTACAGGACTAGGTGGTGAGTTATTAAAAACAGTAGCGGTGGAAGAAATTGCACGTTTGTACAGAGAAATGCCAGTAATTGGAACAAAATATAGGAAAACAAAAGATGGAGATTGGGAAATAACCGGATTCACCGTAACGCAACCTCATACACGTAAACTGAGTAAAGATGAAAAAATTATAGAATTCTGTAAAGTTATTAGTTTAGAGGAATTAAGTGAACTATTTCCTGAAGATTCCTTTCCAAAAAAATCAAGTGATATTGCTATTGATTACAGGAAAAAAATATCTGAAGGTAAATTAGAAAGAGTCAAAGATGCAAAACAAACAGGGATGGAACAAGTAACACAACATTTAGAAGCAAAAGAGCATAAGAAATTAATACGTAATTGCTCCATAGGTGGTGTAGGTGTTGGTGGTGGGGCAGCAGCTATTGGTTATTCTTTTGCCCTCTTTAGTGGCCCAATAGCTATTGGTGTTTTTGCTGGTATTTTGGTGCTTAGCTTAGCTGGTTCCCAAGGATATTATAAGCTTTTCAAAGAGAAAAGTGATCTTGTAATAAGTAGGGACGATATTAAGGATTTAAATCAAGCAATTAACTTACTTGAAGAGTTGTTACAAGAGAATATCTTGTTAGGGGCCAATAATACCATCTTAAAAGAAATAAGGCAGGAAAAAGAAGAAATAAATAAGGGCAAGGAGAAGTTGATAAATATCTCAAAGCTTAAAAGGCTTGTTTCAGAAATTAAAGTAAAAGGACAGAAGGACGCGATATTCAAAGAAAAAAAATGGAAGGATGATGCAAAGCTTATTGCGTTATTAATCGCAGATTTTGAATTTGAGCTTGATGCAATAAATAAGATAGAAGGAATAACATTTGAAAAGTTTGCAAAAGAAATTATAGAAAATAGAAGAGATTACATACAAAGCTTAAAAGAGCAGGATATAAAGGATAAAGAGCGTGAAACAATCAAGATACTTTCAACTGAGTGTAGTAAACAAGCAAATTTATTAAATACAATAGCACGAAAAGCAAAACAGGACAAAGAAAAAGACGGGCAAGAAATAGAGGAAGTACAGGCAAGAGTAAAAGCTGTTCGTCTAATGTATGGTGAAGCAGAAGATTTATTTAATATACCTGGAAAGAGGATCAGACGTAATCAGGCTATAGAAGAATTCTTAGAACAACAATATGCTTTTCTGGTGTTAAATACAGACTATAAAGAAAAATTCAAGGATATCTGTAGTAAGTATAGGAACTTCAGGGAAGAATTAAAGAGTAAACAATCTATTGGTAAGGAAGAATTTGATAAATTGTCGGAATTAAATGATGAATTTAATAGAGCGAACAAAAACTTTACTCAGCGTAAGGAAAATGAATCTGTAAAAGATAACTTAAAATTTGATGACGAGGCTATCAACGAATTGAGATCCCATGTAATTGAGGAAATAAAACAGGCAAGAGCAGCTGCGGAGGAGGAAATAAAAGTATTAAGAGAGGAACAGAAAGCAGCTGAGGAAATAGTGATGCAATTACAAATGTCAGGTTCAGCACAAACGCAAGCGCCAAGCTCTGTATTTAACAATGTAACTAATGAACCAGTTGCAGGTCCTTCTTGGCGAATATGAGAACAAAGGGATTTATAAAATTCTTGGAGCGCGAAAGGTTAAGAAGCGTTCTGTATGAAAGATTAAAATGGCAAAAAAGCCATGGGGAAATAAATCAGTTATTTGATGAGTTTAGCAAGCTAAAGATAGTGTGGTGGATGCCATCGGTGGCTGAAAGTGCGAAAGGCAAGAAGTTCTCTCAAGGGCAAGTGATTGTAGTACTGCTTTTAACAGGAGCAGTTGCTTGTTCTTTGTATGAGAGATATAGAATGTTAGGGCTGCTTAGCTTATCCTTTCTTTCAGGGTATGTTTTGCACTCGTTTTTGTTCTTTGCAAGACGTATTGATTATTATACTGAAATTTATCATGAGGTTAAAGTTATGCTTTCACAAACATCAGCAAGTAATTATCAAAATAGGTACATACAATCAATTGCAGGAATAGTAGATTGTGCTGAATTTGAATATCACGTTGAGCACTTGGTGAGTATGAAGGAAGGTGAATTTGAAAAGTATAAAGAAGGTGTGGAAAAAGAGTGCGGAGAAGCCTTTTTTGAGAGAAAAATAGCTGAAGAGTTTTTAAGATATGTGGAATCTGTAAGAGATGGAAGTAATGAAAATTTCAAAGATGATATTGCAGAATTACGTTACTGCTATGAAATAAAGCCATATGAGAGAAAGAAGGAAGAGTATAGGAATCTGTTTGCTTTTACAAAAAGCCTATTGTGGAAAGTTGTGCCTGGGGAAGGAAACAAAGAGGAGATGATAGATATTATTCATAGTAGACTAAAAGACCTAAAGGGCAGTGATACTTTGGAAGAAGGTTTAAGAAAGACATGCCTTTTGCATTGCACAGATGACATAGAGGATTTGTCTAAGGCAATAAAAAAGTTTTTCCTAAAGAGCCATACAGACAAAAGTAGCCATGAAAAAAGTAGGGAGATTTTCGAAAAAGAAAATGACGTATATAAAGCAGTGAGTACAATAATAGAAATATACGAAAATTACTACTTCGGAGCAGTATTTTGTGATTTAAAGGAGTTTTTAGGTTGGAAGTTGGAAGATATAACAGAAGAAAGTGTTGCTGAACATGTGTTATCAAGGGAACAACCTTTAACACTTTTTTGTAGGGATGCACTTGGAATATATGCTAAGCATATAGAGTCAGCTGGAGATATCAAGGACAAAATATTGGAAAACTTCAGAAGACTAATAGAAATACAGAAAGAATTACTAAGAAATAATGAAAATCAGGAATTAAAGAAGGAAAAAAAAGATGTAGAGGATAAACAAAAAGATTTATTAGAGCAATTAAAATTGCAGTTTAAGGAACTAAGGAAATGCTATGAATACCTTAAAGATAGTTTTAGTAAAGAGATAGAAAGATGTAAGGAAACAATAAATTCATCGGAGGATAAGTTTATAAAATATAAGAATACAAAACGTATAGAAAATCTGGAAAGAAGGTTGGAAATATATGAAAGGGAAGAAGAGGATATGGAAAATTTCCTTTTTAAGGTTGAGGAAACACAGGGTAAAATATTGCTCAGAGAAGCAAATAAACACAAATTGGAAATAGGAGGTTATACTGTAGCTGCAATAGCTGGTATTGCAGGGTTAATATTCAAGTTACCAATTATGGCAGTACCGTTGTCTTTTGCATTACCATTTGCAATAGGTTTTTGTGGTGATTTCAAAAAACCTTATAAAGAATTTAAAGAAAGAAAGTCAAAGGAGACGGAACATGACTATATAATAGCATACCAGGATCTATGTAATGGATATGATGGGTTAATGAAAGAAAGGAAAGCATCGAATAATTTTTTAGGCATAAAGCATAAAGAAGATGAAAAGGAATTAGAAAAAAAAGCAGAAAGCCTGAAAGAGAAATTTAAAATGCAAGGTGAGGTGGAAGTTGATGTAGAGCAGTATCTAAAGGATGGAAAAGAAAAGGCTAAGTTTTTTAAAGGAGAGGTAAAAGAAGCTAAAATACGCCTCGAAAAAGCGATACAAGCTAGAGAGAAAGCAAGACAAGAAAAAGAAGAAGCACAGGCAAGAGCAAAAGCTTGTGATTTAGTATATATTAAAGCATATGAGTTCAAAATACCTATGGAAACAATAATACAAAATCAAGACATACGAGAGTTATTAACGCAGCAATATGCTTTCCTGGTGTTAAATACAGACTATAAAGAAAAATTTAAGGGTATTTGCAGTGAATACAGAAGCCTCAAAGAAGAGTTAAAGAGTATTGGTAAGGAAGAATTCAATAAGTTGTCAGAATTAGCTAATGAGTTTAATAGATTAAACAAAAACTTTATTAAGCGTAAGGATAAGGAGAATGAATCTGCAAAAGATAACTTGGAATTTGATGACGAGGCTATCAACGAATTGAGATCCCATGTAATTGAGGAAATAAAACGAGCAAGAGCAGCTGCGGAGGAGGAAATAAAAGTATTAAGAGAGGAACAGAAAGCAGTTGAAGAAATAGTGATGCAATTACAAATGTCAGGTTCAGCACAAACGCAAGCGCCAAGCTCTGTATTTAACAATGTCACTAATGAACCAGTTGCAGGTCCTTCTTGGCGAATATAAGGGTTTTGGAGTTTCTATAGTGTGAAAGGTTTGAATTTGTAAATATTATTTTATATAGCCTTTCTACCATAGAGAATATCAAAAAATCACTTTTTATAAAAACACAAGTTTATTAGCATCGCAAAAAAATTAAATATTTACTTTCTTCAAAAACACGAAAAAGATACCGTCTTGCCAGTCAACAAGAAAATTATAAAAACTGAATCTCAAAAGCTGTATTGTAAAATCAAAAAGTACTTCCAACTTTGTAGCGGTATAGTTAATGTATATGTTGATAAGTAAGTTTCTGCTTGTATATATAAATATAGCTCTTTCTACAATAATCCGAACAGATCATAATAATACACTGCTGTCCTCCTGGCTTATAATAGCTATAAAGACGTTTTCACCCCCGTTCGGACTATTATAAGAAGGGCTATAACTAATTTACTTATTAACATATACACTAACCAACTATATTAAATAAATTTATATAAAATACTATTTTATATAAGATCGGATGGTAGCATTTTTTGACTTTAAACCATTAAACCTTCGCTCAATTTCTTAGTCCTGTAGTTTTTAATATGGTCAGGATTAAAAGCACTTCTGGATTTAAGAATACCAAAAACGATATGGAGCAACTTACGCATTGCAGCACCAACGATAGCCATATTATGTTTACCCTTTTCCTTTAATCTCTGGCAGAAACTAATAATGATAGGATTGTGATTCTTAGCTACTATAGCAGGAAAGAAAAGTGCCTTACGTAATGTTTGTGAACCTGATTTACTTAATCTGGGTTTGGCATATACAGATGAACCTGACGTCATATTTCGTGGTATAACTCCTGCATATGCTGCCAATTGCCTGGCATCTCTAAAATCCTTTATGTAAGGAAGTTCAGCTAAAATAGCTATTGCTGATTCCTCTCCTATTCCTGGAATAGTTAATAAAAGTTGAAAATTTTTTAACAACTCTTTGTGTTGCTTTAATAGTTCACGTATGGAGCTTTTTATTGTTTCTATTTTTTGTGTTATATTTATTGCAAGGTTTTCCCAAGCAGTTGCGACTTCTTTGGGCAGTCTCTCTTTTTTTTCTAAGTGGTTATTTACTGATGTCAATTCATCTTTTAACGCAGCCGAGCAACGATAAAGATGTTTTAATTTTTTCTTTTCAGGAGAAGGTGGTGCCCAGCGAGTTGGTTCCTGCCTTTGGCAATAATCAGCAATAATTTCTGCATCAGTTTGATCATTCTTTTGTCGTACAAGTTTACTCCTTGCATAAGATTTTATGCAATAAGGATTTACTACACTAACAAAATGTCCAGCATTGTGTATAAATTCAGCTAAAGCTTCACTGTAGCAACCAGTGGATTCCATACATGCCTTTACTTCTTCTACGTTATGCTTTTGTAGAAAACTCAGCAGACCTTGAAATCCATGATCATCATTTTTAAAACTCCTTTTTCTAGTTTCACGTTTCCCTTTTTTACTTATAAATGAGAGAAAGACATCAAAGCGATCTTTCGATACGTCTATGCCTAAAAAGTTGTTGATCATATATAACTCCATACATTACCATTTAAAGTGAAAAGTAAGGCTAGTCTTGTGAATACAGAATTAGAACCATTTAGGTCTTTCTACGATACCGTTCAGCCTATACTTTTGAGAAGGGAGCTCTTATCTTTTTTACAGATTTTATATCTAAGTACGCACTCAGAGTTCCTCCCTTCTCCATCTAACGCTTAAGCTTAAAACATTAGATGCTTTCTTCAAGATACAAGTACCTACCTTTGTGAGAACAATTTAAACAAAAGCGGCGTTGTGAAAATAAAAGTGTGAAATTGTTGCAACAAAGTTAGGCAAACTAGTTCATATATAAATGTGGCAAAAACAGGCTAATATAGCTGGTTTTACGTTATAATAAAATCACTATAAAGAAAAGTTCGAACAGGTTGTTTGGTAGACCAACACATCCCAAAACAAAATCTTCTCACGTTCCTTGGTTTTGAGTGCTGGAAATGGCTATTTTACTTGAGATCTTAATAATATATCTTGCTAAATTAATACTAGTTTATTTTAGAATAATAACTAAGGTAGACTTATAAAAAACAGAATTAAAAAATGAACAAAAGATCGTATATTAAGCCTATTAAGAGCCTTTTACTGAAAACCACTTTAGGTTAGAAAATTTTTCTAAAATAGTAATTGACAGAGTTGTAAAGGTAGAGCAATATTCTTAAAATATATTAAATCTTGTTAGGGGGTAAGTATGGATTACGAAGATGTACAAAAGATATTACTAACGTCTATTAAAGAAGATGATCCTCATAAAGGATTCAAGGAATTAGAAATTAAGAGATATTGTATTGCATATCAGGTACTATTTAATAGATGGAATAGCATAATACTACCGCCTTTTTTAAAGAAAATTCTAGAAGGTGGAGACTGTTGGGAATTTGGTGATACCTCAGATCATGCTAAGCTTAATAGGTATTCACTAGGGAAAAAACTATTAACCTTAAAAACTGAAGATGGACAAAAATCTCTTCTTGATTCCTTTGATCGCTACAGGATTGCATGCTGGTGTTGTTTTGAAGACGAGATAAGAGCTATTTTTGAAGAATTCAAATTAACATTAGGTAGTAAACCAGTAGAGAGTCTAGTTAAGGGATGTGATAAAGGTGCTTTAATGATCTACTGGTCACATGCTATAAATAACCAAGAACATCAGTTAGAATTAAATAATGAGCATCCATACATTTATGCTTTTAAATGTGCAATGCTGGAAAAGCATGTTGAAGCTTTGGAATTCTTCTGGGGTAAGTTACAGTCAATTGATTCTGTATTCCCAAAAAGGAAAGAAGATTTATTAATGGAAGTAGCATATAATAAAGGACGTTTTTCTACTGATGATGTTGGCATGGTTGATTTTTGCCTACGTTACCTTCCTGAAGATAGGTATCATGAGTTATTGAAAAGGGATTTTAAACAACATGGGTGTTATTATACTTTAAGTATATTAAGAAGAAACCATTCTTTCGAGAACGCCAGAAAGCTATTTGAACATTTAAAGCCAGAAGATTTATCTCCTGAAGCTTATAGTACATCAATGTTTTCAGCATTAAACTCGCTTGTTTCTGCACCAGATGATAATTTTATCAAATCTGGTAGTGATATGCTTACCTCTATGTGGAATAGTCCTGGCTTTGAGTCTCATAAACAACACTATTTAAATAAGCTAAGCGAACAACTCTCATCAACCAGAGATTTGGTTGCTTCTCTTATTAAGGGGAATAAAGCTGTTAAAATATTATCTGAAATTGTTAACTCCCTTAGCCAAGAGCAAATGTACTCTATTATGGAAGAAGATAAATCAGAATATGAGCTGTTTATGAGAGTTAGAAACACGCAATTGCATCGTGGGGCAGGTGATAGTCAGTCACCAAGTTCATCATTAGATGTAGAATCTGTAAAACAGGAAGTTACTGATATTAGAAGCAAAGTATAGTGTTTCTGTTTTAGGAAATTCAGTTGCTTAGACTTAAACGAAAGCATTTAAGAGCTTAGTGAGGATAAAATTTGTAAAAGGTTAAAATTGGGGGCTAGTTATGGTTAATAATAATCAACAGCAAGAAAAACCACAAGATTTCGAGCTAATGGAATTGCTTTTTGGTAAGGTAGATTCTTCAACTTCTGGTGCAGCGGATTTACTGGATAAATCTTTTGAAGCAAGATATCAGTCATTGGTTGATCAAATACAATCCTATTTACATTCTAGTGAAAAACCTGGCTTTTTTCCTCATAGGGTTTTAGGTTCTTTTTCCAGTGTATTGGATACTAAACTTAATGACAAGCTAGGAATAAAAAAATTGCACTTTCGTTTTGAGGGAGCAAGAACTTTAAAGGTTGTAGCAGAAACAGAATCTAAAATACATGTTTTTATTTTTACTGAAGATATAGAAGCTCAACACTCTAAGCCTTCAGATGCCCATACTAGGAGCTTTGAATTCACCAAGGGCGAGTTCAAGAACGTAATAGGTAGAGATTATACTGAATTGGATGCTCGTAAGCTTCAAATTGATGTGATAAAAATTCTAAAAGACAAATATGAGTTAGTAAAAAGCAAACCTAAATCAGACAAAGATGTTAAATCAAAGAAGTTATATTTATATGTAAAAAAGGATGGTGTGTTAGAGTATGTAGCTAAGGAAATACATGGAGGTACTAAAGCAACACAAATTAATCGTGATGAATTGAAAGGTAATAATGCGTTTAAAAATAAATTTTTTGATGAAATCAAGCAGTTTCTAGGTAAGTCAGGCAAAGATCTTAGTGATGATATTAGGAAGGAGTTATCAAGAATTACGTCAGCAAAGGGATATACCTTAAAGAGTGATGGAAAAGATGAAAAAATAAACATTAAGGTAGAAAGTAAAAAGAAGATTGTAGATCAACCCATCGAGCCTACAGTAAAGTTTCAGGAAGTGACAAAAAAGCTAGGTAAATCTGTCTATCTGGAAAGTTATATTGAAAAACTTGCTAATCCAGATGCAGAAATAGATCAAGTTCAGGAAAATCTTAAAGCCATTCTGAATTATATTAAAAAAGTTCATACTAATTTAAATTTACAAAATAATGTTTATGGCATTAAAGCTCGCGAAGCTGGTCAACATGGCTTTGTAGCAGGAATATTCGATAATTTTCGATATCGTGATAATACCAAACTATATCTTGAGCAGTTTGCTGGTGGAGGTTACGCTGATATCATTTTGCTTGTTCGTGGTCCTAATCGTGCTGTTGATTCAGTTCCAATTCTTATTGAACTCAAGGCTGGAACTGAAGGACAAGTTGATCCAAGTGATGCGCTGAGACAAGCTGAAGATTATATAAAAGGTTTTAGACCAAATAAGATGAGGATTTTAACCAATGCAGGTGATGCCATTGCTGTTGGGTTAAATTTAGATAATGCGGAACCATTTAAAACTGAAGTAAAACCTATTAAACGACCACCAGCTCCTTTGATGGAGGAATTTATCGAACTAGTTGGCAAGTGGGATAATAAATCAGCTTATGAGGAAGTTTTTAAGCGAGAGGTAAAAGATTTATTATCAAGCGAATACCATACTTTTCCAGCAAATAAAGAAATAAAAGATCATTACTATTTCAGTCGAGACATATTAGGTCAATCAATTTTAATCAACAAGATTGGTCAAGATCAGGGTAACGTAAAAAAATATATATATTCATACAATGAGTATCCGCTAAATTGGCCTCAGGGAACGGAGTACACTTTATCTAAAAGCCCTGTTACAACATTAATATTTGTTCAAGGTAATGAAGGGCAAGAAAAAACAGCATTCATTTTTCATATACGAGAGTCTAATACAAAAGAATTCTATGCTAATAAAAAAATTCCAGTGCTGAACATACCTGGAATAGGAGAAGTAAAAAATGTCATAGAAACTAAAATGAGTCTCAAAAAATATGAAACAGGGTTATCTTTTGAAGAACTTTTTGAAATAGAACAGATAAGTAAATACAAACCAAGTGGTGCAGATCAGCAATTTACAGGTAGTTTTCTTAAGATACCTAATTCTGATGAATTAAAGGCAAAATTTGATCAGGCAATCGCTTCTCAACATGCTTCTGACGGTGAGGTTTCATTGCAAGCCTATAAAGTGTTGCTTGCTAAAGTAGCCGATACGATTTACCCTATTAAAGATTTGATTACTAATGAAGCAAGATTGCAAGCCATTCTTAATGGTTTATTTAGTAGTTACAGTGATTTAAAGCTACAGGAAACTTCTTCTAAGACTGTAATTATACCTGAATTTCAAGTAGGAGCAGGTGGTCGTGTAGATATGGTGATTCAAGGTATTGGTTCTGCATCTCAGGGTACTAAAGAATACACTCCTATAGCGCTGGAATTTAAGCTTATAGATAAAAATTTAAATCACGATCAGCTAAAACAGGAAGTTGATAAATTAACAAAAGAACAAAATATTAGATATGCTAAAGGGGCAGCACTGAAAACAATAACAGATAGTGATAAAATGTTTTTCATGGGTGTGGTTGTTAATGTGAAAGCTAAAGATAAAAATTCTTTAATACTAACGAGTGATGAACTTGTTCCTGCTTTAGTTGTTCATAGTTCTATTGACATAGCTAAGAGAAAACATTTAGAAGGAATACAAGAGATAGCTCAGAGACTTAAAAATACTGGTATACAAGAGGAGAATCTACGTACGTTAGAATCTGCAACAGCAGAACAAGATTATCATTATTGGCTGCAGCAACATGATATAGCTGATATTGCAAGAATAAAATATGGTTATGGAATTGATGGAGCTGACACATTATTTGAAGTAGTGGGATCACCGAAGCATATAGCTAATCAATTACAACAGTTTCAGAATAGCGTAGCAACAAGAGGTGAAAAAAGACCATTAACTTTGATTGTTAATTTAGATAATAATCACTGGGTTACGTTAGTCATTACCCATCAAAATGGGCAGTATAATGGATACTATGTAGACTCGTTGGGTAATGATATTCCAGGTAATATTCGTCAAGTTCTACAACGTGTTCGAATTACCGTTAATGACGTTTCTATTGCTCAACAAACAGATAGTCACAATTGCGGCTTATGGGCATTGGAAAATGCTAGGGATATTAATGCTGTATTACAAGGAGGTAGAAGTAATATTCCTGATGAAATACGTAATCGTTTGCAAGGTCAAGGAAGAGATGAAAATTATTTTATACGTATGAGAGAAGATGTTTCAGAAGCATTAAGTATAGATCTACAACGTATAGCTAACTTAGATGAAGCTATACTTGCTGAAACACAAGCAACTAGGAAGAAATTCAACCTAAACAGTTGTGTAAGGCCTGGTGGTAGAAGCAAAAGAAGTGTCAATCCTTGTTTATTTTCAAAGGGTGATGTGGAAAAGTTTAGTAAAGGAAAGGTAGATGAAAATAATGTAGATAAGATTATAATTGATAGCGAAAAATTCCTGACTTATGTTAAGAATAGTCGAGATGAAGCAAAAAATGCTCAGCTAGTAGAGTTTATTGGAGACAAAAATATTGAAGGTGATCGCAAGTACTTACTTGATAAGGTTGTTGCAGATCAAGGATATGAGCGCTATGTTCAGAATGAACGTATCAAGGATTTGCACGGTGACATTTCACAAAAAACTAGTAGTGCAACAAAAAGCTCAAAATTAAAAGGCAGATTAATGAATGCTGCAGGTGGAATACAATTAATAAGAGGAATCCATGGTGCCATTGTGTCTTGTAAGGATGGAACAGCAACAGATTGTGGATTAAATCTGGGTGGAATAGGATGGTCTTTTGCATCTCAACCAATTGAGAATGTAATGGTTAAAATTACTCCAAAAGTTGTAGCATCAGCTGAAAAGGTTGTGGGAAAAATTATACCAGGTACTTTAGGTAAACAGACAAAATTTGCTGTTCGAGTTGTAGGAGTAAAATTTGGAAGTGCAATAGCAAGAGGTACAGCAGGAGCTGTAACTGGCGTCTTTGATATTGTTGATATAGGCATGTCAGCAAATAATCTTGTGGACTGTAAAAATAGAGAAAGTAGTGATAATCCATGTGGAGAGAAAGAAATAAGAGACAATATAGCATCTATATCTTTTTCTGGTGTGTCATTTGTTTCTGGTGTTGCTCTTACAGCAGCAAGTATGCCGGTAGTTGGTATTGCAGTTGGGTTTGGGCTCATGGTAGGTCATGGAATTTATAGTGGTGTTAGCAATATCGTGGAGTACGAGAAAAAGTATGATACAACCCATGATGAAAATTGGCGTATTTTTTGGCATACATTTGCTTTTCAACCTGTACCACAAGATGTACAACGTCTTGCAGCAAGAAAGGAAATGGTTAATAGTCTAGCTAAAGGAGCGTGGCAAACTTTAAATAATAGCCCTAGTAGTACTGTTGCTTATGGTATTGGTCTTGGAAAAGTAAGTGGTAATACGCTTCGTCCAGATTATGCAAAGATTCTTATGAATAAAGAAGAAAGGGCTAATACAAGAAGTCTTTCACGTGTTATACCTCATCGTATTGAAGATGCTAGCAGGATTTGTTTACCACAGGTTACTGATCAAGATTATGAAAAAGCAGGTACAACAAATTCATTCGACTTTGCTTCGTATTATTGTGAAAATTCAATGGTTATTAGTCACGATAATAGGGTAAAGGGGAAACAAAAGGATAAAACAATTGTTTATGATTTAAGCAATGTAAACAAAGGTGCCATCGTTGGAAATAACGAATGGAGCAATAATTTTTTAATTGACTCAGGTACAGCAGAAATAACTGGTGGCAATAAGGTAGTAAATAGGTTTGTTGTAAATAACGTTGACTTCTCAGGTAAAATTATTGGTGGAAGTAACTCTGTTAATATACTTGATTTGAGCCAATTGAAAGATACAGTTATAGGAGTGAATGTTAACTATCGTTTTAAGCCTAGTGCCTCTGGGTCATTAAAGGCAAGAGTAAATGGTCGTTGGCTAATCAATGATCAAATTGATAATAATGGCATCTTTAATTACTACTATGTTGGAAGAAAGAACAAGGTGGATGAGATTTCGTGCATGGGTTACTCTGAACACTTTACAGGAATCGATGATCGTGACGTTATCATAGATAGTAGTGGTGGTTCTAATAAAAATGAGAAAGATGTAGTTGAAAATTGTAAAAAAGTAATTATTTCGCCGTATACTACAGTTAAGGGTGGAAAGAGCAATTATACTTTTTACGTAAAAGCTGCAGACTACAAAGGTAAGGGTTTATATTCAGAAATTGATGTAGATGGAACAGGAACTGTAATTTTTCCGGAAATTGATTTATTAGGTGATTGTGATCAAATAACTTACTCTACAAATAGTAATACTTTATCTTTAAAAATAAATTTTGGTCAAAACAATCAATTTACTCTTGATGTAAAAAATTATGTCGAGCAAAGCAGTAATAAACCTCACTTTGCACTAATAGACAAAAATGGTAGTAATATTGTTCCTAAGATTGAAAGATCAGACTCATCAACTATAAAAATTACTTCATTTGAATTACATTCAGAACATTCCTTAGATAATTTTGACGATGTTGCAAGTCATTATAAGAAAATTCTAAACAATAACAAGGATTACAAAGTCTTTAGTGTTATCAGAGATAGAGTACAGAATCAGGGTAATAGTGCAGTTCCACATATGGTTTTTGGTTCTCTGGAAGATGATGTAATAAACTTCGATCAAGGAACTATGTTTGCTAGGGGAGGAGGAGGAAGTGATGTGTATTTTATTAGCAATGATATAAATAGCAGAGAAGTTAAAATTGATAATAACTCAAGTGATAAAAAACTAGATACACTATTTATGTCGGCAGTTGAGAAAGATTTTTCAATCCAGCAATGTGATCTGTATTTAAAATACAATAATAGTAACATTCGAGTGAAAAACTACTTTCAAGATCCTAATTATAGGCATCTTATAATTATGAACAAAAAAGGAGAAACTTTTATCCCCAATATACAATCAATGTCTTGTTCTCCCTCTTCTTCGGGAAAGGGTAAATTAGTTCCTTTTTTACAGGCTACACAAACTCAGAATATGTTTTTGTTACCTAAAGATTTTCAAGGTGATCATGTAGTAATAGATTCCCGTCTTGAAGATATTGAAAAATATAAAGATAAAGATGACCTCTTATTAATAAGAGAAAGGAGAGAAAATGAAATTCCTTTTATTATTAGAATAGAAGGGTTTTATACTAACCGAAATAAATGGAAAAATATTTCTTATTCTTTATGGAATAATAATGACCTTTTCCTATCTTCTGGCTTATTAGAAAATGTTGATAATGTAGTGGAGTATAAGGATAAACTTAGAGGTGATTATGAAAGAATTGTAAAAGAATATATTGAAGACTTTAGTGATTCTACTAGTATCATTCAGCACAATCAAAAATTAGAAAAAAATATCTCTACTTCTGTAGGACAAGATGAGGAACGAATAGGAGTAATGGTACTAAAAAATATTACTCCGGATCAGGTTGAAGTTTCTAGTAGTGGTACAGATCTGATATTTCGTGATAAGAAGTCTAATCATACGATCAACATAAACAATTGGAATAATTCTGAATCTTATAGAATTTCCACATTGGAATTCGATCTGGGTTTAGAACCAATAACAATCCGTAAGTTAGATAGGTTTAGTTTGCCTGAGGTAAGAAAAATACAAGCTTTAATTGATAAAGCTTCAGAAAATTACCAAAATAGAAGTAAATATACTCCTAAAGTAGAAAATGACTTTAAATGTTTGATGTCAGTTGACGATTTTGAAAGAGAAAACAAAGAGCCAACACATCAATGTCTTGGTTTTTCTTCACTCCAGGAACGGGTCGGGTTTACAGAAAATTCCTGTAGTTTAGAGCAAATTAAGGAACTTAAAAGTAAAACACCAAGTAGCAGTCAGATTTTATCATTGCTTGAAAAGTTAGAAAACAACCTTTTGCTGAATGGTTATGATAGGAACATAATAGATCGGTGTAATAAGTGGATGACAACTTCTGGATTGGGAGTATTAAAACCATTGGTAAGCAGAGCAGATGGTGAAGGTAAAAGTGATGAAGTTAAAACTCTTCTTGATAGAATTGCTAACAGAAGTAATGTCAATGTTGAACATAAGAATCAGTGTTCACAAAACTGGACGGCTTTGAATTATGCTGTTTATAACGGTAATGTGGAATTAAGCCAAAGTATACTTAAACCATTTTTAAAAAAGAAAGGTGACATTAATGCCTTAACTAGTTGCAACGATGATAATTGGGCGCTTTTACATTATGCTGTTCACTACGATAATCTTGATATGGTTAGCTTTCTTATAGATAAAGGTGCTAAGGTTGACATTCAAAGTAAAAAGGGTAAGACGCCTCTATATTTGGCTATTGAGGAAGCCAAGCAGTTGGATATAGTTAAGCTTCTCCTTGATAGAGGTGCGGATATCAAGATTAAGTACAATGGTAGAACACCTCTGTACTTAGCTGCTTACAATGGTAATTTAGATATAATCACATTTTTTTGTGATAGGATTAAAGCTGAAAGTAACAACTTATTTAAAATAGAGCAGATTAAATTTTTAAAGGAGGAAGTTGTTAACCAAGCGAATATTCCATCCGATACAAAAAGATTGGTAGAGTCTTGTATAAGCAGTTTAAGAGGTTCGATAAAAAGTGAAGCAAAAAGGGTGCTAAAGGACGGTATGCTGAATGGTCGTAGTGCTTCAACTATTGAACTTTTGGATGAGGTTTATAATTTTGATGAAAAGTTGTTTGATAGAGCAATTAAGGAAGCTGTAAATGACACATATTCAAGTGTAGGTATAGAAGGAATATTAAAGTTTATAGGCAGTCACAATTATATTGGTCAGTTTATTTCAGGTTACATAGCTGTGTTTGACAAAATACCAGAGGATGATGGTGCAATGTTTAAATTAGCTTACTCTATTAGAGAGACCATGAAAATGCCTAGGGTCAATTCAGAAGAGAAATCTGATCTTGAAAAGCTAAAAAACAAATTACCAGAATCAGTGAGCAATGCAGTATTTTCTTCAGAGGTATGTATTAAAAATGTTGAGTATGGAAGGTACTTGTACTCACCTAATAATGATTGCATGTACCACTTAAACAATTGTGACAGGGATAGGCGGTATGTGTTCACTTGGCCTTCAAATGGAAATAGTGATCAATTTAAGTGGAAGGTTGAGCTCAATGGCGATAATGTGTATTTAAAGAATGTTGAGTATGGAAGGTATTTGTATTCGCCTAATGATGATTGTACATACCACTTAAACGATTGTGACAGGGGTAGGCGGTATGCGTTTACCTGGCCTTCAAATAGCAATAGTGATCAATTTAAGTGGAAGGTTGAGCCTAATGGTGATAATGTGTATCTCAAGAATGTTGAGTATGGAAGGTACTTATATTCACCTAATAGTGCTTCTACTTTCCAAGTTGACAATAACAGGCGGTATGTGTTTACCTGGCCTTCAAATGAAGAGGGTGGTCAATTTAAGTGGAAAATTGAAAATTGTGGATCTACTCGCAAGAGACGTAGCATACAAGAATTAAATGGTTATAATCAAACTGTAGTAGACTATCAGTCAATATTGACTGAAGAAAATAGTCAGCAAATAGCAAGTAGAATATCTGCTATAGTTGAAGATGTTGAAAGGCAAACCTTTTTAAATCAGTCAAAAAATAAGTTAGATTTAGATAGTTATTTAAATAATAGAGGGAGAAGCAATGCTGCGGATTCTATGAGGAGAGATGTGTGTAGTGAACTCAATGCAAATGGAAGAAGAAATATTGTTCTAAGCGGAAACGATGTATGTGCAATTACTTCAGGTCATGAAACGCTTGATATTGAAAACTTCCCTATTCAAGAAGTAGTGATTAATGATGATGCTGATGGGAAGAAAAGTTTAAGAAGTACATTAGACCTACATCATTTGGTGCAGCAGATAAATAGGGATTTGAGTATAAAACCGATACCAACAGTTATTAAAGGCAAAAGTGATTTATTAATTAAGTTATCTATATCAGCTACTGGCTTACAGCAAGATGTAATAACAGTCAGGCTGAAAGATGCACTTGTAAATAAGTGGTATAAAAAATTACAAATTATTTTTGATAATGCACCGATGGAAATCGATGATAGTTTAGGTTTAAAGTCTTCGTTCTTTATTTCTGATGAAAAAATTATTGTAGTAACACCTCAAGACATAGAAGAAAAGAATAAATTAGTAATATCTAAAAAAGCAGGACAGTATACCTATCTTCATGATAAATACGACTTGATAGTTACCAATGCTTTTAATGCTAATATAGAAGCAAGCGAGTTGTGTATTATATATTTTAGAGATTTCTATAAAGAACCTAAAATGGAAACATTATCTATAAGGTTTATTGACAAAGAAATATTATTAAGTAATGAAATAGATAAAATACATAATTCAGATAGTATTGATAAATTAAATAATGTGAGTTCTATTGTTAATTCACAAGAGAGTTTTATACATTCAGAGGTTTCAAACAGTGGAGACATAAATGCTCAAGGTAAACTTGACAGAACACTGTTGCATCTTGCTTCCGAGGCTGGTGAATTTGATAAGGTGAAACTTCTTCTTGATAGAGGTGCTAATATTGAAGTTCAAGATAAATTTGGGTACACACCAATATTTCTTGCTACTCAGTCAGGTAAATGGAGTATAGTAAAACTACTCCTTGATAGAGGAGCTAATATTGATGCTCAAGATGAGAAAGGTCAAACACTTTTACACTTTGCTGCGTCAGGGAATAATTTAGATATGGTTCAATTCCTTCTTGACAGAGGCGCTAATATTGAAATTCAAGACAAGCTTGCTTGGACACCAATACTTTATGCTGCTCAGTCAGGTAAATGGAATGTGGTAAAACTTCTTATTAGTAACGGTGCTAAATTTAATAATGAAATAACGATTCAAGGAACGCCTTTACATTTTGCTGTGCAAGAGGGTAACTTGGATATAATTAGATTTCTTCTTGATGAAGGTGCTGACACTGAATCTCAAGACAAAGATAATAAAAAGCCTTTACATCTTGCTGTTGAAGCAGACAGGTTGAACATAGTAGAACTTCTTCTTGATAGAGGTGCTAGTGTCAATGCTAAAGATGAGAATAATAAAACACCTTTAGACTTAGCCACTAAAGAAGATGTGAAAGAGCTTTTGAAGAGAGCACAATTGGATCAAGGATTGTTAATTAGTGCACAAGATGGTAATCTTGATAAAGTAGTAGAATATTTTATCGGGAAGAGAGTCAGCTTAAAGGTTAAAGACAGAGATGGTAAAACACCTTTAGATTTAGCTGAGCAGAAGGGTCACACAGATATAGCAAAAGTGATAAAGCAGATGCAGTTAGAGTTGGATAAAAAACTGTTATCTGCAGTAAAAAATGGTGATCTTAATAAAGTTGAGGATTTTATTAGCCAAGGTACTAGCTTAGAGGTGAAAGATAGCAATGGTAACACTCTTTTACATTATGCTTCTCAGAATGATCATTTGGAAGTAGTAGAATATCTTATCAAAAAGGGAGCTAGCTTAAAAGCTAAAAATAAAGATGGTAAAACACCTTTAGATTTGGCTCTTCAAAAGAATTATATAAGTATAATAGAATTTTTGAAAAAAACACAATTAGATTTAGATGAAGAATTGTTAGCTACAGTAAAAGGTGACGATCTTAATAGAGTCAAAGCTCTTGTTAGCCAAGGTGCTAGTTTAGAGGCGAAAGATAACAGTAATAATACTCCTTTACATAATGCTTGTAATAATGGTCATGTAAAAGTAGTAGAATATCTTATCCAAGAGGGAGATAGCTTAAAGGCTAAAAACAAAGATGGTGAAGCACCTTTACACGTAGCTGTCCAACATGATGGCACACTTGAAGTAATTGAGTTTATTTTGAGCAGAGATCTTAGTGGTATTAATGATATAACTAATAACGGTAAAACGCCTTTACATTTAGCTATACGAGAAGATAAGCCAAATACGGTTCAACTCCTTCTCAGAAAAGGTGCAAATATTGCAGTTAAAGATAAAAATGGTAAAACATCTCTAGATCTGGCCAAACAAGAAGATTACACAAATATAGTAGAAATGATAGAAGAAGTACAATCAGATTTAGATGAAGGATTGTTGACCGCAGTACAAGATGGTAATCTCAATGAAGCTGAAGGTCTTGTTAGTCGGAATGCTAATGTTAATACTAGAGATAAGTACAGTTGGACACCACTACATTGGGCTGCGTATAAAGGTCATTTAGAAGTTGCAGAGTTTTTAGTAAAGAAAGGTGCTGATGTTAATGCTGCAAGTGAAAATCTTTATGGCAGCAGACCTATACATATTGCTATTGAGAACAATAATAAAAATATTATAGAGTTTCTTCTCAGCAAAGAAGTAGGTGTTAATGATACTGACAAGCAAGGTTATACGCCACTGCACTATGCAGCATGGAGAGGCCGTTTAGAGGTTGCAAGGTTCTTGATAGAAAAAGGAGCTGATATCAATGCTGCAGACACTTCTACTGCTGGTAAAAAACCTATACATGTTGCTGCTGAAAATAATAGTGAAAGTGTTATAGAGTTTCTTCTTGAAAAGGGAGTGAGCGTTGATGAGGCTGATAAAAATGGTTGGACACCACTACACTATGCTGCTAGGTTCGGCCAACCAGAGGTTGCAAAATTTCTGATAGAAAAAGGAGCTGATATCAATGTTGCAGATGCTTCTATTGCTGGTAAAAGACCCATACATGTTGCCACTGAGGAGAATAATAAGGATATTATAGAGTTTTTTCTGAGCAAGGGAGTGAGTGTTAATGATACTGACAAAGATAGCAGGACACCGCTGTACTGGGCTTCTTGGAATGGTCGTCTGGATGTAGTAGAGTATCTTATAGGTAAAGGAGCTGATATCAGTGCTAAAGATAAGGATGGTAGAAACCCGCTAGATGTGGCTAAAGGTCACCAATATGATAATGTTGTAGAGTATTTACAACAAGCAGAATTACGGCTAAATAAACAATTGTTGACTGCAGTACAAGATGGTGATTTTAAAAAAGTTAAAGATCTTGTAAGCCGAGGTGCTAGCTTGGATGCTGCTAACATTGATGCTCAAGATAAGGATGGTAAAACACCTTTGCATTTTGCTGCTCAAGAAGGTAATCTGGACATGGTCCAGTTTTTCCTTAATAGAGGTGCTAACATTAAGGCTAAAGACATGTATGGTTGGACGCCTTTACACTTTGCTTCTGCTTACGGTAAGTTTGATGTAGTTAAATTTTTTCTTGATAGCAATATTAACATTAGAGCTAAAGATAGATATGGTGATACACCTTTACATTTGGCTGCCCAAAATAATGATAAATCTGAAATAGTTGAGTCTTTTTTAGATAGTGATGCTAATAACATTAACGATAGAACTAATAATGGTTGGACACCTTTACATGTAGCTGTACAAGGAAATAAGCCAAGTACAGTCAAACTTCTTCTTGGTAGAGGTGCTGACATTGAGGTTAAAGATACTTACGGCCAAACACCTTTAGACTTAGCTACTCAAAAAGGTTATACAAATATAGTTAAAGTTTTAGAACAAGAACAATTAGGCAAAGAGTTATTTACTGCTGTGAGAGAATATAATCTTCCTAGAGTTAAAGAGCTTATCAGTCAAGGGGCTAATATTGATACTAAAAACAAGAATGGTGCAACGCCTCTAGATATTGCTATTAACACAAAGGACTCTCTTGAAAAGGATCAAGAATCTCCAGGTAGTGCATTATTGCTTACCACACAAAGTAATATAGTGAGAGTTTTAGAACAGGAGGAATTACGCAGGAAGTTGTTTACTGCTGTAAGAGAAGAAAATCTCCCTAAAGTTAGAGAGCTTATTGGTCAAGGGGCTGATGTTGATGCTAAAAAGGATGGTAAAACGCCACTAGATATTGCTAAAGAGAAACTAAGAGAACGTGGTAAGAATGAAGAATGTAGTAATATTGTGCGGTGCTTAGAAAAACTCAATCGGAAAAGAGGAGAAGCTGTACAACGTAAACGCCGTCATTTGCTAAGTGAATCCCTAGATTCAAGTAATCAACCTGGAATAGCAGCAAGTGGTAGTACAAGACCATCTTCATGGATAAATGATTTGTATGGTTGGGCAAAAGAAAAAGGTGGCAAATTGGCATCAAATTTAGTAAATGGGTTACACGGAGGTACAGCTAAAGAATTAAAAGATTCTAGTTTTGTGGATATTCAAATAGACTCAAGCAATCAATGGAAATCAAAACAGCCTAGCTATGATCAAGCACAAGAAATGGAATTTCAATATATGTCAAAGTATGATGCTCGTAAAAGTAATGATAAGGATGCCGGTGCCTACAGCAAAAAACGTGGCAATGACAGGCAGGCAAAACAACAATATGAAAGCAACATGAACAATAAACAGAGTGTTATTAGCGGGAGTGTTAATCAATCCAAAATTATAAGTAATGAAAAACAGCAGAAGTCAGGAGCTTTACATAATAAGTCAAAACCTACTTTATCTTACAATGGCAATAAAAATCATAGTTACTTTGATGGTCAACCTAAAAAAATTAGTGAAAGAAAGGAGCACATAGTAAATTATAAACAGTGTGATAACAGCTCTTATAAACATAGTAACCAACACAAACCAATGATTAGTGCAAATAATAAATGGTCTGAAAGGATTAGTAATGAGAGAATAGATAGTAGAAAGATGATAGGTGGTGCAAATCAAAAACAACAAGGGTTTCACCAAAATCAGCAAAGTTCTCATAATTCTAAACATGCGCATTTAACAAGAGCTACGGAGCAAGTTGATGTACCAAGTACATTGTTTGCATTGAACATGTTGACCATGAAAGCAACAAATCAGAAATTTAACAATATGCCATTACCTAAGAAAATCCAAAAGGGAATGTTGCATGCTGAAAAAGTTAGAGCTGAGGCTTTAGGAAGAAAAGTTGGAGGAAGAATTGAAGGTACTTTATGGTTTACCAAATAAGTAGAAAAAATGTCATTCTTTAATTTTATCAGGAGAGAGATCAGTAGCAAGTTTGAGGGTTATAGATAGATAAAGCAGAAATTATAGGCAATAAGACTGGAATAGGGAAATAAGTGGTAATATACTCTCCATATTAAACTTACAGTATGTATTTTTGATATGGAAGGCTGAATAGGATGGTTTCGTTATGATAGTAATCTATGTAGTTCTATGTGTAATCTTTATAGCTATTTTAGATAGTTCACTAGACTCTTGATTAGGGGCATGTCTAACTTAGGAAAGATTTTCATAAATGTTGAAGTGAATAAGTTGTATTATTTATGTTTTTTCCCTGAGTTGTAAAATTTCAGAATGAGAGAGACCGGTAATTTCAGCGATAACATCAATAGATACACCGGCCTTGAGTGAGTTTTTGGTAACTTCGATTTTTTCTTCTTGTCTACCTTCTTGTCTACCTTTTTGAGTGGCATCATCGAGTTTTTGAGCAAGGACGGCCTGTTCATCAAGAATACGCTTTATCTCTTGTTCATAGGCAATGAATTCTTTTTCTGACCAGTTGAATCTATTTAGTTCTTCATATGCTCTTTTAATTATTAGATCACTTCCTATTATTCTTTCTAGCTCTTCTTCACTAGTTTCGTCTGCATATCTAAAGAAGTAGATCCATTTTTCAACTATACTTGAAAGCTGATCTTCTTTGGTTTTTGGAAATTTAGGCAACTCAATAAATATAAAGTAAAAATCTTTTAGATCATGTTCATTAGTATCTTCATCGCGAATGGTATGCTTTGACTTATACTCAGACTTATCAGGAAATAAAATACAGTCTGCTATAGCAATAAAGATAATTTCCTTAAGGTCATGATATTGATCGCCTTTGTCAGCCTGTCTTGAATAGGCTTTAGCAGCATAGTATTGAGCACGTTTTTCAAAGCCCTTAGTTTTAGCGACCTGCATTTCGACTATGACTTGCAGCCCATTTTCATCCCTACAAAGAACATCAACAATGCTTTGTTTTTTAGAAGCAATATCAGGATCTTGAATAGTACTTAAGAACTCTATATCCTGTATTGTACTTTTGCCAGTGAAGCCAAGGATATCATTAAGGAAGTGAATAAGAATGTCCTTATTTTTTTCAGTGCCAAAGATGCGCTTGAACGATATATCATTTTTTGGATCGAGAAACTTCGAAAGAGCCATGAGAAAGTAAGATAAAAAGCATCAATAATTATACACAATTGTGAAGAAATATTCAACGTTTTTATGCTAAAGTCTATTAAAGTTAGCTAAACTTCAAGAGTTGACAAAAAACTACCTTCATAGATAACCCTAAAATGCCACTGCGCACCTGATAATCATCGTACTTTCACATTGGACGAGGAAATGATGGAAGATTCTTCTTTTCAAGGAAAATTTTCAGTGCATTTGGTCGAAAAAGGTTTTATGAAGCCAGTGTGGGCAATGTTAGATAAGGCTAATTCTAGACAAATCAGGGAGTTCATATCTTCTGAAAAAGCGAATTATATACGTTCTATATTAGAGCAAGGAGATAATGAATCATTAAATAAGTTTTTAGCCTATGGTAAGTCTGCTGGTAAAGGACTTGATCAAAAGAACAAACCTGGTCCAAGTGGTGATTTAGCTGAAGTAGAAGTTAGAAAAACACATGGCAAGTCCAATGTAAGACTGGGCAAGTAAAAAACGTTATATATTGTTGGAGGATCCTATGCCAAATCAAGAGAAATCACAAGATTTTGAGTTAATAGAGTTATTAATTCGGGAAGCAGGTTCAAATCCAGGAGCCAGTCCGAGTACTTCAACTCAACAAGGAGGTGATTTTGAATCTTTCAAAGCAAGGTTTCAATCATATATTGACCAGATTCCATCATATTTACATTCAGTAGGTAAAGAAGGGTTTTTTTCGCATTTCTTTCTAGGAAGCTTTTCTACTTTGATAGACACAGAAATTGCAACAAAGTTAGATATTAAAAAAATTTATTTTAACTTTGATGATTCAAAAACTTTAAAAGTGGCTGTTATAAGAAAAGGTGGTATTACAAATCAGAAAAGCGCGATTGAGAAGGTAAATCTTTTTGTGATTTCAGAGTCTGATAGTAAGAGTAAAAAGTTTACTTATGGTGAGCTAGAAGAGATACTGGGTCAATCAAATTTACCTGCACAGAATCAACATATAAGAAGTGCTAGGGATGATCTTAAAGTTAAATTAGTAAAAATTGTTAAAACCACAGGGGAAATATCTGTTGAAGTAAAAGATGACAAGTTGGATAAGAATACTTCTACGGTACATAAATTCAAGGAGATAAAAAAAGGATTATGGAGTAAACCAGAAAGTGATATAGCTAAGCTTACCAATTCTGATGTAGAAAAAGTGAAAGAACCTGTTGAAAATATTCTAAAAAAAGTTAGTAAAATCCACTCTGAATATAAGGATTCGCTTATTTATGCTGATAAAGCGCGAGAAGCAGCACATCATGGATTTGTAGCAGGTGCTTTAGTAAATTTCCGCTATAGGCATAATCTCAGAGTTTACCTAGAGCAATTTGCAGGGAGAGGTTATGCTGATATCGTTCTAGTGCCTCGTGGTAAGGATAGATCATTAAATGCTGTTCCTATTATTATAGAACTGAAAGCTGCCACTAAAGAAGAGTTAAAAGAGTTAGAGAAAGGAGGTAAAGTAAAAGATGGGAGTCAAACTACACCAGCTATTGCATTAGAGCAAGCAAAAGATTATGCAAAAGGCTTTCAGCCAAATACAATGCGTGTTTTAACCGTTTCAGACAATGTGTTATGTGTAGGGTTAAATTTGGATTTAACTGAAGGTGAAAAGTTTTCAATCTATGTATCACCTCGTGGAGATAGAGAAATTGTTCCACCTACAATACAGGAACTTTTGAAGGAAGCCTCAGATTGGAATGGTAGAAAAGATACAACCACTAATGTTAAAGAAAAAATAAAACAGCCACTAGAACGTATTTATCACACATTTCCTGGTACGCCAGAGAAAGGAGGTAATTACTTTAGTAGATTTCTATTAGGGCAACTTCTTCTTGCTAACGAGTTCGAGAGAATTCATTTAGAGAAATCCGTATTTTTATATAATGAGTACCCACTTGCTTCTTCTACAAGGTTAGGTGCACAATCAACTGCGAGACCTGTGACAACATTCATGCTGACTAAGGGAAATCAAGGGCAGGATAAAGAGGTGTTTATTTTTCATATTAGAGAGGGAGGAAAAGGAGAGTTTAGTGAGAAGAAAATACCGATTGATTTATCAGCAGTCAGTAAAATAACAGAGGTATGTATAAGTTTACAAGAGGAAAGAAAATCAAATTTTTTCGATGTAGAGAAGGTTAATAGATATAATTCCTTGAATGAGTATAAAGGGGGAAAGGAATCTTTTAATGGAGAATGGAAAAACATTCCTTATCCTGCAGAGTTAAAGGAAACATTTGATGCAGTACTAGAGTCTCAGCTTGTTTCTTCACAAGATCGATCTCAATCAATAGGCAAGTATAAAGAGTTATTTGGAAAATTAGGTGAGGCAATGCTACCTTTTAAAGGTCTAATAGAAAAAGAAGCGCATACTCAAGCTGTATTTCACGGAGCATTTAGCCACTATAGTGATATAAAGCTAGTGGAATCACAAGAAAACAGAGCTTTGGTATTAACAGAGTTTCAAACCGGAAGGGGAAAACGTATTGATATGCTAGTTCATGGTATTAAGTTTGCAAATCAAGCTAGTAGTGCTAAAGAATACGATCCAGTAGGGTTAGAACTTAAAGGACCAAGGGAAGGTAAAACGGCTAATGCGTTAAAAGATGAGGCAAATAAACAAATAAGTGATGAGTATACGAAAGGTGTAACTTACAAAACACTTACTGATGGGAAGGAAGTAGATTTTGTAGGCGTTGTGTTTGATAAAGGTGCGAGTAATGCAGATTCTCTTATCTTAATGAGCAAAGATGAGTTTTCTTCTGTTAAAGTAGTTCATAGCTCTATCTTTAGTTTTAGTCAGCAGCAGCCTAAGAATAAATTTGACCCAAATCTTTGTGTACAGCAAAGTAGTAGAAGCAAGAGAAGTGTTAATCCTTGTTTATTTTCAAAGGGTGATGTGGAAAAGTTTAGTAAAGGAAAGGTAGATGAAAATAATGTAGATAAGATTATAATTGATAGCGAAAAATTCCTGACTTATGTTAAGAATAGTCGAGATGAAGCGAAAAATGCTCAGCTAGTAGAGTTCGTTGGAGATAAAAGTATTGAAGGTGATCGCAAGTACTTACTTGATAAGGTTGTTGCAGATCAAGGATATGAGCGCTATGTTCAGAATGAACGTATCAAGGATTTGCACGGTGACATTTCACAAAAAACTAGTAGTGCAACAAAAAGCTCAAAATTAAAAGGCAGATTAATGAATGCTGCAGGTGGAATACAATTAATAAGAGGAATCCATGGTGCCATTGTGTCTTGTAAGGATGGAACAGCAACAGATTGTGGATTAAATCTGGGTGGAATAGGATGGTCTTTTGCATCTCAACCAATTGAGAATGTAATGGTTAAAATTACTCCAAAAGTTGTAGCATCAGCTGAAAAGGTTGTGGGAAAAATTATACCAGGTACTTTAGGTAAACAGACAAAATTTGCTATTCGAGTTGTGGGAGTAAAATTTGGAAGTACAATAGCAAGAGGTACAGCAGGAGCTGTAACTGGCGTCTTTGATATTGTTGATATAGGCATGTCAGCAAACAATCTTGTTGATTGTAAAAAAAGAGAGAATAGTGATAATCCATGTGGAGAGAAAGAAATAAGAGATAATGTAGCATCTATATCTTTTTCTGGTGTATCATTTGTTTCTGGTGTCGCTCTTACAGCCGCTGGCATGCCGGTAGTTGGTATTGCAGTTGGATTTGGGCTCATGGTGGGTTACGGAATTTATAGTGGTGTTAGCAATATCGTGGAGTACAAGAAAAAGTACGATACAACCCATGGAGAAAACTGGAGCATATTTTGGAGAACGATTCTATTTCAAGATATGGCATCTGATGTGCAACACCTTGCAGATAGAAAAAACACAGTTGATAGTCTAGCTAAAGGAGTGTGGCAAGCTTTAAATAATGGTCCTAATAGTGTTGTTGCTTACGGTATTGGTCTTGGAAAAGTAAGCGGTAATACTCTTCGCCCGGACTACGCAACGATTATGATGAATAGAACAGATGCCAATGCAAAAAATCTTTCGCGTGTTATACCTAGTGATATTGAAGGTGCTAGCAGGATTTGTTTACCACAGATTACTAATCAAGATTATGAAAAAGGTATTAAAAGCTCAGTTAAGTTGGCTGTATACTACTGTGAAAACGCAATGGTTATTAGTCATAATAATAGAGTAAAAATGAAGCAAGAAGATAAGACAATTGTTTACGATCTACAAAATGTGAACGGAGGTGCTATTGTTGGAAGTAATGTGTGGAACAATAATTTTCTGATTTACTCAGGTACAGCAGGAATAGCTAGTGGCAATAATGTAACAAACAGATTTGTTCTTGTAAATAACCCTAGCTTTTCAGGCAAGATTATTGGTGGAAATAACTCTACTAATATACTTGATTTAAGCCAATTGAAAGATACAGTTATAGGAGTGAATATTAACTATTGTTTCAAACCTAGTGCCCATGGACAATTAAAGGTGAAAATAAATAATCGTTTGTTGATTGATGATTATGTTAGTAACAACCTCTTTAATTACCATTATATTGGAAGGCAGAGCAAAGTAGATGAGATCTTGTGCATGGGTTATTCTGAGCATTTTACAGGAATCGATAATCGTGACGTTATCATAGATAGTGGTGGTGGCTCTAACAACAATGAGAAAGATATAGTTGAAAATTGCAGAAAAGTAATTATTTCGCCGTATACTACAGTCAAGGGTGGAAAGAGCAATTATACTTTTTACGTAAAAGCTGCAGACTACAAAGGTAAGGGTTTATATTCAGAGATTGATGTGGATGGAACAGGAACTATAGTCTTTCCTGAATTTGATTTATTGAGTGATTGTGGTCAAATAACTTACTCTACAGAAAGTAATACTTTATCTTTGAAAATAAATTTTGGTCAAAACAATCAATTTACTCTTGATATAAAAAATTATGTTAATCAAAGCAGTAATAAACCTCACTTCGTGCTAATAGACAAAAATGGTAGTAATATCGTTCCTAAAATTGAAAGATCAGACTCACCAACTATGGAAATTAAATCATTTGAGTTACATTCAGAACATTCTCTAGATAATTTTGATGATGTTGAAAATCATTACAAAAAGATTCTAAATAATGACAAGAGCTATAAAGTTTTGAGTGTTATTAGAGGTAAAGTGCAAAATCAGAGTGATAGTGTAGTTCCACACATGGTTTTTGGTTCTCTGGAAGGTGATATAATAAACTTCGATCAAGGAACTGTGTTTGCTAGAGGAGGAAAAGGAAATGATGTATATGTTGTTGGTGATAGTATAGGTAATAAGGAAGTTAAGATTGATAATAATTCAGATGATGAAAAATTAGATATGCTACTTATGCCGGTAGTTAAAAAAGATTTTTCAATCCAGCAATGTGACTTACATTTAAATTATAATAACACTAGTATTCAAGTAAAAAACTATCTGCAAGGTCATAATTATAGGCATCTTATAGTTATGAATGACAGAGGAGAAGCCTTTATCCCTAATATACAGTCGATGTCATGTTCTCCATCTTCTTCAGAGAAGGGTAAATTAGTTACTTTTTTCCATGCTACACAAACTCAGAATATGTTTTTGTTACCTAAGGGTTTTCAAGACGATCATGTAGTGATTGATTCTAGTCTTGAAGATATCGAGAAATATAAAGATGAAGATGATCTCTTATTGATAAGAGAAAGTGGAATTCCTTTTATAATTAGAATAGAAGATTTTTACAATCGTCGAAGTAAATGGGGAGATGTTAATTTTCTTCTGTGGAACGATGGTAATTTTTCCCCATATTTGGGTTTACAGCAAGAGGTCAATGAAGTAATGGGTTATCAAGATAAACTTAAGAATGATTATGAAAAAATTTTAAAAGAATATAGTATAGATTTCACTAAGTCTATCAATATCACACATAATCAAGATGGTACTTTAACTTCGGTGGAGAAAGATGAAGAACGCATAGGAGTAGTGATATTAAAAGATATTACTCCAGATCGGATTAGGGTTTCCAGTAGTAATACAGATTTGGTGTTTTCCGACGAAGTATCTAACCATATAATCAATATAAAAAATTGGGATAATTCTGAATCTTATAGGATTTCTACATTGGAATTTGATTTAGGGTTAGAACCAATAATAATCCGGAGATTAGATAGGTTTAGTTTGTCTGATATAGCAGAAATACAAGATCTGATTAATAAAGCTTCAGAGATTTACCAAAAGAAGGCTGAATTAGAACTAAATAAACAATTGTTGACCGCAGTAAAAGATAGTGATTTTAATGAAGTTCAAGGTCTTGTAAATCGAGGTGCTAACGTTAATGCTAAAGATAAAGATGGTAAAACCCCTCTACATTATGCTTCACGTTCTATTCATCATTTAGGTATGGTGAAGTATCTTATAAGTAAAGGTGCTGATATTGATGTTAAAGATAACAGTGGTAGAACTCCTGAAGATGAGGAACGTTATACTAATTCTGATACAATGAGGCAAGTTTTTATGCAAGCACACTTAGATAAAGAATTGTTACTTACTGTAAAAAATGAAAAGGATCTAAAGACAATTAATGATATTATTGCTAAAGATATTGACGACAGAACGCATGGCGGGTTTTATTATACTTGGAGTGGTAACTTAGGCATAGTAGAGTTTCTTGTTAGTAAAGATGTGAGTGTTAATGCGACTGATAAATATGGCTGCACATTACTACACTGGGCTGCATTGAAAGGTCATTCAGATATTGCTAAGTTTTTAGTTGATAAGGAAGCTAATGTGAATGCTAAGGATATACTTGGCAGGACTCCTATGCACTTTGCTGTTATGAATAATCACAAGGATATTCAAGATGTATATGGTAGAGGTTATACATACACTACTGCTGAGAGCAATTATGAAGAGGTTATACAACTTTTTCTCATGAGAGGAGCAAGTATTAATGAGGCTGATAAAAATGGCGAGACGCCACTACACTTGGCTTCTTGGGGTGGTCATTTAGATACATTGCAGCATCTTATAAATAATGGGGCTAATATTAGTACTAAAGATAGTAGTGGCAAAACACCACTAGATATTGCTAGAGATAAGGGACATAATAATCTTGTACAGTACTTACAACAAACACAGTCAAGTCTAAATAGGGAATTGTTAACTGTAGTACAAGGTGGTGATCTTGATAAAGTTAAAGATTTTATAGGTAAAGGTGCTAGCCTAGATGCTAAAGATGAATATGGTCGGACATCACTATATTGGGCTTCTTGGAATGGTAATTTAGATGCAGTAAAATACCTTATAGGTAAAGGTGCTAGTATTCACGCTGAAGACAAGGATGGTAAAACACCTCTAGATATTGCTATTGATCAAAAGCATGACAGTGTCGCAGTATATTTACAACAAACACAATTAGGTTTAAATAAACAATTATTGGTTGCAGTGCGAGGTAATGATTTTAATAAAGTTAAAGATCTTGTAAGTAAAGGTGCTAGCGTAGATACTAAAGATAGTGATGGTTGGACACTACTACATCATACTGCAAGAAGAGGTTATTTAGAAGTTGCAGAGTTTTTGATAGAAAAAGGTGCTGATATTAATGCTGAGGATAAATATGGTAAAAAGCCTATACAGCGCGCTGCTGAGGACAATAATAAAAATATTATAACTCTCCTCCTCAGCAAAGGGGTGAATATTAATGATACTGATAGAAATGGTCGGACATCGCTATATTGGGCTTCTTATAATGGTAATTTAGATGCAGTAAAATACCTTATAAGTCAAGGTGCTAGTATTCAGGCCGGAGACAAGGGTGGTAAAACACCTCTAGATATTGCTAGAGATAAAGGATATAATAATATTGTAAATTATTTAGAGGAAGAGCTTAATAAAGAGAGAGAAAAACCTGCACAACGTAAACGTCGTCATCACCATGGAGATCACGATCGTCATCATATTCACTTATCACGTCAGCCTCTTGCTATAGATTTAAGTAATCAACCTGAAGTAGCAGCAAGTAGTAGCGCAAGGCCATCTTCGTGGATAAATAATTTTTTTAGTTGGGTAAAAAGCTCTATAGGTGGGATATTAGATTCCAAATCAAGCACTACAGCTAAGAGTCCAATCTCACAAATTGATGCACCAATGGATGTAAATGGCACAATAATGTTACTTGACATGCTCATTAGAAAAGTTACAGGTCAGAAGTATATTTCTACAGTAGATCAGTCTATATCCCCACTAGAAGCACAGGGCTATGCATTAAATATTACAGAGGGATTTGAGAAAGTAGTAGAGCAAGCTGGATTAAAAAGTGGTGTATCAATGCATCGATTAAATATTGATTTTGTGGAAATACAGAAAGAAGTTACAGGAAAAATCATGAGAGGTAAATTTGATGAGATTTCGGGAGTTTTAAACTCATAACTAGAAGAAGCATGTCCTGGTAGAGAAGCAGGATGCCCTGGTAAGTTAAGTCCGAAAAAGTTTGACAAGTTTATAGCTCAATTTAATAAGGGTCTGCTAAATCAATCAATAGAGCAGATATTACACAACAGAGATGGTAGATTAGAAGTTGATGGTACAAAAAAACAGCAGATGAGTTTAGAGCCTCAAAGTTATTTAAGTAATGCTTCAGTTCACAGCCATTCAAAGGACAAAGTATCAACTTGTCTTTCTGATGTAGGAGTAACCAAGCTTGGAAATACTTTGAGTAAGTAGATGAGAATATGGAAGGTATAATATGCCAAGTAGTGGAAAATTTAAAGTGAGGGTGGCAAAATTAGCCAAAATAATTAGGGAAACCAGTAGCAAGTTTGATAGTCTTAATACTAAAATGGATGAAGTAGACATTAAATGCTAAGTGGTTAATGTGTTTTCCATATTGAACTTACAGTACGTAGCTTTGATATAGAAGTTTGGGGTATCCGTTCAGGGGAGTGGTTTAAGAAACAATAGATAGAAGGTTTTGGAAAGGATTGAGACCCATTTGTTTCCATGTTAAGTATAACGAAATTATCCGCTCAAGGAATGTGTTTCCTCGCTGTGATTGTGTAAAATATGAGTTTTTACGGTAAATGACATAGTGTCGTATCTGTTGTTCAGCGTGATTATTTGTCAATGGAATATTTTCTGAGTCATCTAAAAAATTCCACATCATTCTTTCGTATCCGTTCAGCGGAGTGGTAGAATAAGGTAGACAAGGTGATCTAAAAAGATAATCATAGAGCAAAAGTGAGATAATATGGTAAACCTTTTAGAACTTTGCAAAAATTTACAGCAAAAAATAGAAAGGTTAGAAGCAAAAATAGAAAGATTGGAAAAAGAGAATGAAAGTTTAAAGGCAGAAAATAAGGCTTTAAAGATAGAAAATGCTGAGTTAAGAGAAAGACTCGGTTTAAGCTCAAAAAATTCATCAATACCAAGTTCCAAAGAGTTGTATAAAATAAAAAAGAATAAGCCGAAAAGCGAAAGGAATATTGGCGGTCAGGTTGGTCATAAAGGAAGTTTTCGCGCCAACATGGATGCAGATGAGGTGATAAAAGTAGAATTGTCATCTACTTGCGAATGTGGAGGGGAGATTGCAATATGCAAAAAACCGTATATTCACCAAAAAGTTGATCTTCCGGAAATTAAGCCTTATGTAGTGGAATATCAGTTGGAACATGGCTGCTGTCGAAAATGTGGAAAAAGAAAAAGTAGCAAACTACCAGAAAGGGTAACGTCAGATACGTTTGGACCAAGGGTTAAGTCAATAATTGCAGCGTTTAGCGGGTTTTACAAAAATTCAAAACGCGAAATAGCGAGTGTCGTAAATGATATCTTCAATTTGAACATAAGCGTCGGTAGCATATCAAATAGTGAACATAGAGTTGCTTCAAAATGCAAAAAAATGTATGAGCAAATCGAACAAGAGATAAGTAGGAGTAAAGTTCTACATATTGATGAAACGAGCCATTATAACAAAGGTAAACTCGCTTGGTGTTGGATGTTTGCAAGCAATACGGCAAGTTTTGTAAGATTTACAGAATCAAGAGGAATGAAGGTTTTACAAAATAGCAAGTTCTGCAATCGCAATAGCTTAGTAGTAACCGACAGGTACGCAGCATACAACTACTTTGCCGATAAAAACAGGCAAATCTGTTGGGCACATTTATCAAGAGATTTTGAAAGATTAGCACATAGTTGAAATATTGAAGTTAAAGTTCTGGGTTGTTACTTGAGAAACGTGGCCACTGAATTATTTGCACTAAAAAAAGCTTTACTAAAAAGTGAGATAGATGTTTTGAGGTTTGTCAGACGTGCCAGAAAGTTGCGAAAACGTACAAGGTATTACTTGAAGGAGATATTCCACCTACCTGAAGCAATTGGAGCTTCTCGAGTTGCCAAAAATATTTTGAAATCTGAAAGAATGATGTGGAATTTTTTAGATGACTCAGAAAATATTCCATTGACAAATAATCACGCTGAACAACAGATACGACACTATGTCATTTACCGTAAAAACTCATATTTTACACAATCACAGCGAGGAAACACATTCCTTGAGCGGATAATTTCGTTATACTTAACATGGAAACAAATGGGTCTCAATCCTTTCCAAAACCTTCTATCTATTGTTTCTTAAACCACTCCCCTGAACGGATACAGGTTTTTAGCCACAGCTATTTTAGCCTGTTTTTCGCCCTCTTCTCTCCCTTCCGCTTTGCCTTTTTCCTGGCCGATTTGGATGGCTTTTTTTACCTATGAGCTGTATTGTTGTAATATTGTATAGTGAGATTTTCTGTTATCCAATCTGGTACTTCTCTACCTTTTTCCCACTTAGCAAACCTCATCTTTTCTTTTAGGTAATATTCTCTATAGGCTTCTATTGGATTACCACATTTATATCGATCAGGTAACGCTTGTGTAAAAGTTTGTATATCAGCTGATTGAAAAATTAGCAAATCCTTATTATTATCACACCAATCTATAATTTCTTCAGATTTATGCTTTCTTTTGTATCGCCAAGTATACTCTGTACATAACTCTTTTCCATACTTTATCAACCAATGAAAGTTTCCTTGTGATTGTCTAGCCCATAAAGAACAAGGATGATTATTATGAGTAAGTTTATATGGAACTTCTACATTTGGGTTTGTGATACTGACAAAAGAATTTGGCACTTTTAATGCTGTTGAAAAAACATTACTAAGTAATTGAGCAGTTTCTAATGGCATCTTCACTATATGCTTATCACATAACATTTGTGCTGAAATTACTGGATTTTCATGTAATATAAAGATATTCATCTTGAGTATTGAAAGACAAAATCAACTTAAGTTTTTGATCTCATCAGCTGTAAGGCCAGTAGTTTGAGCTATGATATCAATAGAAACACCTGCTTTAAGTAAATTTTTTGCAACTTCAATTTTACCTTTTTGATGGCCGATTTGGATGCCTTCTAGTCTACCTTTTTGAGTAGCATCATCAAGTTTTTGAGCGAGGATAGCTTGTTCATCACGAATACGCTTTATTTCTTGTTCATAGGCAATAAACTCTTTTTCTGACCAGTTAAACCTATTTAGCTCTTCATAAGCTTTTTTGATTATGAAATCACTTCCTATTATCCTTTCCAATTCTTGTTCACTTGTTTCATCAGCATACTTAAAAAAATACACCCATTTCTCAACTATATTTTCCAGCTGATCCTCTTTGGTTTTCGGAAATTTCGGCAACTCAATAAAGATGAAATAAAAATCTTTTAAATCATGTTCATTAGTATCTTCATCCCGAATAGTGTGCTTTGATTTATATTCAGACTTATCTGGAAACAGGACACAATCAGCAATAGCAATAAAGATAATCTCCTTAAGATGATGGTATTGATCACCTTTATCGGCCTGTCTGGAATAAGCTTTAGCAGCATAGTATTGGGCACGTTTTTCAAAGCCCTTGGTTTTAGCGACCTGCATTTCGACTATTACTTGCAGCCCATTTTCATCTCTACAAAGAACATCAACAATACTTTGTTTTTTAGAGGCAATATCAGGGTCTTGAATAGTACTTAAAAACTCTATATCCTTTATTGCACTTTTGCCGGTGAAGCCAAGGATGTCATTGAGGAAGTGAATAAGAATATCCTTATTTTTTTCCGTACCAAAGATACGCTTGAACGATATATCATTCTTTGGATCGAGAAACTTCGAAAGAGCCATGATAAGTTAACCTAGAAAGCATTGGTAATTATACACAATTCTGAAGAAATATTCAACTAAAATTGAAACGTAGAAGTTTTTGTATATCTTTATTTGGTAGTATTAACCTGTATAATAATTATGATAAATATCTCCATAAGGTACCAAATAGCGCAAAAAGTAAGGAGCTGGAGGTTAAAAAGAAAATATACTCTAAAGGATTTAGTAGGCAAAACAGGCATAAACTATCATACGCTGCTAAGATATGAGCAAGGAACATGTGGCATTCCAACTGAAAAGTCTAGCAGAGGCGTTATCAATTCCTGTTAGAAATCTCTTTCCAAGACGAAAAGTACTAAAAGAAAGTAGTTGTTTCGACAAAGCTAAGGTTCAGGAAATGTATAATTTCATAGAAAAAACAGGAGGACACAAAGCAATTTATGCATTAACCAAATCTGTTCGAGCTGAAGAAGAAAGTAATATAAAAGCAGCAAGAATAAGAATGGCAAAAAATATGCTCAAGTTAGAATTTGATGCTGATATTATCTACCGAGCAACAGGTTTATCAGTTGATGAATATGAAAATAAAGAAGAAAAAAGTTCTAAGCGTTCCAACAAAAGGGATGGAATGAAAAAGTGGAGGATAATACGGGGATATACTCAAGAGGAATTAGCGAAGGAGCTTGGTATAGGAGGTCCACAGATACATTACTATGAACAAGGAAGCACCATGTTCGGTGAGAGGTTATGGGAAATAGCAAGAAAATTATCAGTGAATGCTGAAGATCTGGTAACGGAAGAAAACTGTTGTGAAGACGAAGATACAGATAGTGAAGGAGAAAAAGAGCTATTAAGCTGGGCGAGAGAGTTAAAAAAAATTAACACTCAAGAATCACAAGATGAACTGGATATATGGGTAGAATTTTTATTGCAAAGAAAGCGAATTTACAAAGAAAAGATTGATAAAATAGAGGGAATCAAAGTAGCAAATAATCTACTTATACTAGGTGTTTCTGCTGATGCTATTTCTTCAATAACTAGCTTGACTGTTGAGGAAATTGCGCAACTTACGCTCCCAACGGAATTAAAACTATGATAATTTATATAATAGACCTCTTTCAAAATTCACAACATCAACTCTAGATTGTAAATTCCAGCTATCAAATTGAACCTTAAACCAAAACGTTTTCGTCTATTTCGGTATTTATCTGATATAATTTTAAACCTTTTCAACAAACCGATCACATTCTCAACCACAACTCTTTGGCTTGCAAGCTCTTTATTTTCTTCCTTTTGATCCTTGGTTAGTGGCTTCTTTTTCGTCTTTCTGTGCGGCAATTCAACATTCTTTACTCCTGTCAGAAGACGGAATTTCTCTTCATCTAACTCCCTAGTTTCTTCATATCTCATGCTTTTAAATGTATGATTTTATACTAATTTTTGCTCTTTTCCAATTTTGAAAGAGGTCTAATATATTATGATATAGATGAAGATAGTTAATCTATTTAAGATTTCTCTGAAGTTTTGCTTGCGGCTTTTTCTTTTACCGGTTTAACCGATACATCTTGAATTTCCTCTTCCGGCTTGTTTGGTTCGGCTACTTCTTTAGATTCTGCTGCTAATTTGCGTTGTTTGATAACTTTCTTTAACGTCTTCACAGCTATAAAATTAATACTGAAAACGCATGCCGAAGTTATGGCCAACGCTGGCAGAGGAGCTAGACTGAATGTTGGTAAAATTGCCACGATTGTAGCAGATGTTAGTAGAAGCGCTAACTTTTTGCTTCCAATGATCTTATTTTTTTTAACCTTTATTGGGTTTAATTTTTTTACTTTTGCTTTTAGCTTTTTGAAGCCTTTTTTGAGCACGTTGCCTCTTTTCAGCTCTTTTCCTACGGGTTTTGTTTTTAAGCTTTTTATTTTTTCTTTTATTCCTTTTTTATCTTTTTTTGCTTTAGAGGTTTTCTCTATCATCTTTAGAGGTTGCTCATGTAGCGGTTTTGGCTTATCGTTTGAAATTTTAGCTTCTTGCCCCTTAGTATGTTTTTTGGGCGAAACTATGTTTTTTAAACCTTTCTTTGCTTTATTTCTTTAGTTTGCTTGATGTAAATTAAGATACGATATCGCAAAATTTATCGATTACTTTTTGATTACCTTCTATCATCGCATTTGCCTCCTGCTGTAGAAATTTAATATTTTTAGGTGTTACATTATCCATCTCAGCCGACGCTATTGTTAGTTGTGATTGTATCCTTATATATCTGTCGTCCATTACATTACTCATCTGATAATTTACTACATCAAGGCTCGATGCAAACATCACATTTAGTAAAGGCTTTATCCAAGCTATCTTCCCTAATTTCCTGTACTTTATTCGATTAGAGAGTCTACCTGTACCAATTGACACCAGCACTATTTCTTCATTAGGGAAAAGTTTTTTACTATTTGCATACGCACAAGCCGCTGGGTTATTGGCAAAAACACCTCCATCGACTAATACTCTTTTTTCTTGCTTAACTTCTAAATACTTAGGTGCAAAGTATGTTGGTGCTGCTGTTGTGGCTCTTAGTGCGTCTTTCAACTTAATAAAATTCCTATCCTCTTTCCAACTTTTGAAGAAAAACGGACAATTGTTATGAATATCGTAACTTGTAATCAACACCTTACTTAAAGTGTTTTGTAGAGTATCATCACCAAAATATTTTTCTAATATCGATTCGATGTTTTTGTGTGGGTATTGTGCGCAATTAAGCCAAGAAAATATTGATCTTCTCAAAAATGAAGATTTAAAAATATATGACCCGTATTCTTGGTAAAGCTCAACTAAATCATTGGCTGAATATTGGGGATTTCCTTGATTATCTCTCTTGCATAACCCTGCTACAACAATACCACCTGTTGAAGTACCAGCCATAAGATCAAAGATTTCAGCTATCGGTTTCCTTGTCCTTTGCTCTATTTCTGCGAGAATAATGGCTGGTATAGCATTTCTCATAATAGTCCGAACAGGTCATAGGAAGGCAGAATCAACAGCACGACGAAAGGATTCGAATAGAGGAATGTTTTTCCTGGCTCTGTTTTTTATAGCAAACCAATAATGCTCAATTTTGTTGAAATCTGGAGAATATGGAGGCAGATACAAAATTTCTGCACCAACTCCTTTAGCAAGCTCGATAATCTTATCAGACTTATGAAAAGTAGCATTGTCAAGAATGACAGTTTGTCCAGGTTCCAAGATTGGTGTCAAAAATTGCTCAAACCATCCATTAAAAACATCCATATTACAGTGGCCTTCAAAGGTTAATGGAGCAACTATCTTTCTTCTACTTAAGGCTGCAACCATACTGATTCGTTGAGTTTTCTTTCCAGATTTTAGGGCATAAAACCGCTGTCCTTTCTGGCAATACCCATAGGGGTAGTCTTCAGTGTTATCAATGCCAGACTCATCTATATACACTAAGTTTTTAGGTTCTTTTGTCGCTATAACCCTTGCAAATTGAGCTCGCTTTTCCTCATTTCTTTCTTTATACCCGTAGGTCTTTTTTTTCTTATGAATCCTATATTTTAAGTGCTCGATGAATCGTTTGTCTACTAATATTGCCCCAAAGCTTAGCCATCTCTGACTGAGTTCTACCACCTTGCTCATTTGCAAATTCGGTAAATGCATTCCAGTCGGTAATTTTATGGTTATAGCCCACGCTTCCAGGCTTTTTTGACTGAAAATCTCCCGTTTTCTCACTTCTTTTCTTCCACTCATATAAAGTTGTTTTTCCAATCTTAAATCTCTTGGCAACAGTTTCTCCACTCTCTCCTTCATCCAATGCTTCCATTACCTTTTTCCTTAAGTCATAACTATATGCTGCTGGCATGCTTACCATCACTACTATAAATCCATATCTTACCTTTTTTGGACTATTATGAGAAGTGCTATACTGTATTGCCTTCTTTATCTGCAGCATCAACATTAGCACCATGTTTGACAAGGAGTTTAATAATACTATAAAAGTTCTTTTCTGCAGCAAAATGTAAAAAACTAACACCCAATCTGCTATTTATGATCCATTTGAAGACTGCACGAACTAATAAAGAAAGAATACTAGGATGTCTGAGGTGATAAATTTCCTTTGCAGCCTTTTGTAAAATTTTTTCTACTGTCATAGCAACCCCACAAAAAATGTGTTTGTATATGAGTATGCAGCGAGAAACGTTTTTAAATTATTAACCCGCGCACTCGCTTTGCTAGAATTTTACAAATAAAATCTTTAAATTACCACTACTTTTATATTGAATAGATAATATTTAAATAGAAATAGAAAAGTACTTAACCATTAGAGGTCTTTGGAAATTTGTTCTCCTGGCTGGCTCAACTGAAGCATCTTCCAACTTTCCTGATTCAGCTACAGTTTTGGATTTTGCTGCTAATTTGCGTTAATTTCTTTAGTGTTTTGACTGTGATACTGAAATTCCTATAGTCTTTACTCAGGATTAAAATCTCGTTTGATTTTTTTAAGTTGCCCATTCCATAACTCCATTTGGGTGTAATGATACGATGCTCTGTATACATGTCCCGTATTTCCTCACAATCATTATACGATAACATCACGAGTCGACAAAAGTTTCTTCATGGTCAACCTCTTCTTCCGTATAGTTTTTGATCAATTAAATAAGGAGGATCACAATATATTTGCATGTTTAGGAATACTTTTTTTAAAGTCAGCTAAATCCACAGTAAGATTTTTAATTGAAAATTTTGCCAATCTTTCTATTGAACTTAGTGTAAAGCGTCTGGAGACATACCGCCCGACAATGTTGTACCGCTGAAAGATGAGCGATTTAATGCAAAAAATGCTGCTGCAATTTCAATTCTATCTTGCAAGGTGAAAAATGTTTTTTGTAAGTATGGTAGATGTCATATTTTGGTATTTCCTAACTACCTCTGCAAGGATCTTCTAAAAGCACCTGCCAAAATCTTACTAATGGTTCAAAGGCATCATAGCCATAAACTTTTGTTCCTCTGCTGGCTAACGCTAACTCCTCCACCTATAAAAGGAGCACAAAGCGTAGGTAACCCTTTTGGAATATATTTATTAATAATTTGAGAAACGGCACGACTCTTGCCACCATAAGTGTTGAAAGTGCAATCACACAAGGTGATTAATGGTATGTAAATCTCCTCTTAATATCAACCTTCGTTGTTGGGAAAGCAGATAAACCACGTCGAAAATTCGCTTAAACCTTCTAACCACAGGCAAAAAGGCGCTTTTTTAATTTATTTTATTACCATTGAAATTTATGCCGTTAACCACCTTATATAATGCCACTTATAGCACTTTCAACACTTATGCTCTTGCCACCAGGATAACGAAGAGGGGAGTTTACGGGCAAAATTTGTTTTAAAAAATCATTTGTTAGGGAGCTAAACTGCTGCAGTCTATTCTCTGGAAATTTGCTTAGAATTTTCTTTTACTGGTTCAATTGACACATCTTGAATTTCTGCTGGCTTCTCTGGTTCATCTGGCTCTTTAGTTTCTGCCTCTTTAGATTCTGCTGCTAATTTGCGTTGTTTGATAAATTTCTTCAATGTTTTGACTGCGATAAAGTTTATACTGAAAACACATGCAGAAGTTATGGCTAATGCTGAAAGAGGAGCTAAATTGAACATTGGCAAAATTGCCACAATCGTGCCAGATGTCAGTAAAAATGCTAACTTCTTGCTCCCGATTATCTTATTTTTCTTAACCTTTATTGGGTTTAATTTTTTTATTTTCCCTTTTAGCTTTTTGAAGCCTTTTTTGAACACGTTGCCCTTTTTCAGCTCTTTCTCTACGGGTTTTGCTTTCTTTGTTTTTAAGCTTTTTATTTTTTCTTTTATTCCTTTTTTGACATTTTCTACTTTAGAGGTCTTCTCCATCAACTTCAGAGGTTGCTCATGTGGCGGTTTTGGCTTAGCTTCTTGCCCCTTAGTCATAGTTTTATGTTTTTTGGGCGAAACTATGTTTTTTAAACCTTTCTTTGCTTTATTTCTTTAGTTTGCTTGGCATCGTTTATAGTTCAATATTACAGAATCTATCTATTGCTTCCTGGTTGTCCTCTATCATTGCTTCTGCCTCCTGCTGCAGACATTTAATATTTTTTGATGTAATATTGTCCATCTCAGCCGACGCTATTGTCAGTTGTGATTGTATCCTTATATATCTGTCGTCCATTACATTATCTAGTAGGGTCGAGAACTGGCGCGCCTCTTTAGGGTTTGGCGACTGATCCATTATTTTCATCCTGGGCCTCAATCCAAAATTCCCGTGTTTACGTTTCCAGCTCCCGCCTCATCAAACGCAGCATGCGGTTTTCCCGCACTACGCTTTCCTAGTAGATTCTTTACCAAAGTTTATAGCATATTGTGCTGGTAAGGCTTTCGGGACGTAATATCTTATTCTATAGTCCGAATATAGACCAAGAGTCTCGTATATCCATTTGCTACTCCACCTTTTCCAGCCAAATCCTTTTGCTTTTCTGGCTTGCATCAGATTGCGTCTTGCTTTCTTCTCTACCCATTGTTTTATGTATTTAAAGCTTCGACCTGAGTTTCCTATCCTAAAGTAGTTTGTCCACCCTCTCAATATTGGATTAATGATTTGGATCACCTTTCCTATTGGTTGTGATTTATAGCTACGGAATACTTCCTTCAGTTTTTGAAGTAAGCTTGTCCGTGTTTTCATCTTTGGTGTTATTTGTACCCTCCACTTTCCTTGTTTTGTAATTTTCTCTCGAAAATCAAATCCTAGAAAACTGAATGTCTCTTTTTCTTTTAGATTGACTACCTTTGTCTTTTCTTTATTTACTTCTACTTCTAGTTTTGCTAATTCTTCTTGTAACCTTTTGTGCACTGATTTCTCAAGCCATTCCCATTTCTGGTGTCCATCTATCAGTATCACTAGATCATCTGCCCACCTGGCGTATTCTATATGTTGGTATTTCCCCTCTTTAGTCACCTCTTTAGCCTTTTCTAGCATTTTATCTACCTCATTCAGGTATATATTGCTTAGTAACGGCGAGATCGGCGACCCTTGTGCTATTCCTCGTTTTCCTCCTACTTTAAGGATTAGCTTGATTAAGTGCATGATTCCTTTATCATTTATCCTTCTGGCAATTTTCTCCATAAGAATATGATGTCGCACGTTATCAAAGTAGGATTTCAGATCTACGTCAATACATTTTGTGTTGCCTTTGATTGCTGCTTTCTCTACTCTGTTTATTGCTTCATGCGCTTTTTTCTTAGGTCTGTACCCATATGATCCGTCCTGAAAGTCAGATTCAAATATTGGTTCAATTATTAGCTTTAGTGCACTTTGCACTATTCTATCCCGGATGCAGGGTATGTTCAACGTTCTGAGTTTTCCCCCAACTTTTGGTATTTCCTTTCTCCGGTTCCTATTTGGGCTATAGGTTTTGGTTGTTAGTTCGTGTCTTATTTGCTGAAGATACTTTTCTAAGCTTTCTGCCTCTATTGATTTGAATGTCACCCCATCAATTCCTGGTGCCCCATTACTTTTCTTTGTTAGCTTATATGCTTCTTCTAGTGTCTCCATCTTACAGACGTGAACATAGATTCCCCAGAATCGCCATTCCGGTTCTGCCTTCGCTTTGGTATATATCTTTCTTCTCAGGTCTTGTAATTTTGTTGGCATTTTTATCATTTTTACCTTTACCTTCCTTTTGTTAAAAGAATTCCTACTAGTAGGGTGCCTTTGCTCCGTGAGAGTTACCTCATTTCTTCGCTACTACGCACCCATCCGCCACCCTCTCATCTTCGGTTCATTTCCTGTTTTCCAGTTATAGAACTTACCGCTCCAAGGTATTTCTCCCTGGGATGAGTAGGGCTTCTCCAGTTGCTTCATATGTCCTCATTACCATGCCATCACTATCACCACGCTAAAGTAGATATGCCGTATCATTCGGGTTTTCAGCTATCCCTATTGCCTTCACCCTACCAACGTGGGCTCAGCCTTTAGGACTTGTAATTTTCGAGGCCACCTATGTGTTCGCTTTCGCTACGGCCTGGTAATTCGCCATTATCCTACGATAACGTTGTCGGTAGGCTTCAACACTTTGGTCTCCCTACATGCTGCTACCCAAGCTACGGGACTCCGACTTTTATCCCGGTAGGTTTAACTCCTACTGAACATACTCACCTTCTCTGGACACACGTTGATAATTCACTACATCAAGGCTCGACGCAAACATCACATTTAATAGAGGCTTTATCCAGGCTATTTTTCCTAATTTCCTGTACTTGATTCGATTAGATAGCCGACCTGTGCCAATTGACACCAGCACTATTTCTTCATTAGGGAAAAGTTTTTTGCTATTTGCATATGCACAAGCCGCCGGGTTATTGGCAAATACTCCCCCATCTACTAACACTCTTTCTGTTTGGCTAACTTCTAAATACTTAGGTGCAAAGTATGTTGGTGCTGCTGTTGTGGCTCTGAGTGCGTCTTTTAGTCTGATAAAATTTCTGTCCTCTTTCCAGCTTTTGAAGAAAAATGGGTAATTATTATGAATATCATAACTGGTGAGTAGCAAGTTGCTTGAAACATCAGCAATAGTACTTTCGCCGAAGTATTTATCGAGTACGCATTTTAAATCAGGCTTTGGTTCTTATTTTATGATAATTAACATAATGATAATAAATTATTAAATGGTAAACTATAATATTTATTCCTTAATTTACCGTTGTGTAATAAGCCCTTACACAGTAAGCTCTTCGCGATCTGTAAATTTATTAACACTACTTTCTTCAAGTGAATTTAAAGGTTTATTACAATAGTATATGATCGCAGCAGCAACTAGACAACAAGCTCCAACTGCTATTCCTACCATTAGCATTTCCAAGTAAACTGCAATAGCTATCCCTGTAGCAACTCCGGTTATTGCTAACATAGAAGCAGCTATCACAGGCAACTTACTTCTTGCATTTTGTGGAGCAGGGTTGTAACTAGGTTGTTTGCTGTTACCTTGAGCATTATTTACTCGTTTAGGGTTTTTACTAGCTACTAAATGTACCCCTGTTGATTTTGATTGTGTATCTTTTTTACCACTATTCTTATCTACACTTTTAGGTGGAGCTGGTTGAACAGATGGTGCAGTAACACCTACATTATTCGGATTAGCAGACTGCTTGTCGTTGGTTTTAGTATCACTTTTTTGTTCTGGAGTTGGCATTTTAACATTTTCATTTGTAACAGCTATATTATTAGGATTGCCATTGAGCACTATAGGTAAAACTTCTGGTTGTGGATCTTGTTGATCACTTTCAAGCTTAGAATTACCCTCACTGAGAGGAGCTTGCTCATTATCCATTTTTGTTATATGTCCGGTAGATTGATTGGATACTTGATCGCTACCAGTTCGTGATTCATCTAACTGAATTTTACTTGAATCACTATGATTATCATCGCTACTAACAGAAGCTACTACATTATCATTCTGAATTGGTTGATCACTTTCGTTTACAAGTTGAACATTATTATCCCTAATATTTACTAAACTTTTCGGCTGTACTACTTGTATGGAATCCTCTCGTATTACATGTCCAGCTAATTGAATAGGAGCTTGTTCATTCTTACCACTTTTTTGTTCTAAAATTGGCATTTTAACAGTAGAAAAATCATTAATAGCATTAGCTAAAACTGAATTTTCTTTATTAAATAGCACTTTTAGACTTTCTTCATTAATCAAATGCAAATTAAGTTCATAGGTATTACCATTAGAGAAAGAAAATTCGACCTCTCGATCAGACTTTTTAAAAATTTGAGCAACACTCTGATCATTAAGGAGAAAAATTTTGATTGTTCTGTTGTTAGGCAAATTCTTTAATGCCTCAATAGTACTAACAGTCCCTCCACGAGGAACAACCTGTTGAGTACCCAAAGTTGCAACACGCAAATTTCTTGCATTTCCTGTTTTGGTAATGACATCTCCCATACCGTAACCTGTACTTGCTGCAAGCTCTTTTTCATTACTTGGTACAAGTATTTGTTCAGGAATTCCTGGAGTGTTACTGCTACCAGCTTTTTCAGCATTCATTTGCTGATTCTCATCACTCTGCACTGCAATTTGTACATTATTATTGCTATGATCACCTAAAGATGAATTCGTTGAAGAAACTTCAGCTATTGTTAACGTTGAGATAGCTGCGGTAGAAGAAGAACCTCCATTAAGTTTATTACTCTTTTTCTCTTTCTTCATAAGTGCCAAGCTTCTTGGATAGTTATCAACTAAGATTTTCGATAAATTAAAAAAATCTTTACTAATTGATTGGTCAGTAAATTTAACAATCCTCAGACTAATAGTGTCTCCACTGAGATAATAATTATTGTTAACAAAAAAAGCAATAAGTGACCTTGTAATCCTATGCTCTATATTTGGATTGAATGTAGGAGGTATCGTCAAGAGATTTTTTTCGCCAATAGCATTCCTAGGTGTGTGAAAGATTATAGACCAGTCTTCACCAGGTTCAGAATCCTCATAAATTACTACTTCCTGTTCATTACTAGATCCAGAATATTTCATCATTTCAGAAAATGAAGCATCTTTATGTTTGTTCTTTACTTGTTTAAAATGTTGTTCATCATTTGAATGGGTATTTTGAATGAGGTAACTTGGTATAGTTGTTAATGTGTTATAAAGTCCTGCAATAAGGCAAGAAAAAGGATAGTATATAGATACACTATTATCAGACTTAAATTTGTCAGGTTCAATATTTACAGTAAGATTGCGATACGCGTCCAATGAATGGGTATAAGAATCACTCTTTACTCTTAATTGTTCACCCACGTGTTTATAACCCATAGAACCAAGTAGTAATGAAGGTATGGGATCTGATTGATTAACTACTCTAATAGTTTTCTTTCCAAGGCGCTCTTCATAAACCTTAGCAGCAGAAGGGTCGAAAACCCTTGGAGAAGCAAAAGTTGCAACATGCAAATCTTCTGCACCCTCTCTTACACTTAAACATAGAGCAGCTATGTTGGCAATGGCACCTCCCATACTATGACCTGTAAGGTTAATTTTAAAATCTTTAATTTCTAACTGTTGATCATTAGCATACCCTCTTAGTATCTCATAAACACTGTCCCAAGAATCTTTAAATAAAGAGTAAAAACCTGAGTGGATTTTTCCACCTTCAGGTAAAAGCCCATCTGAACTAGTCAAAATTATTTCAAAATCTTTCATGTAGTCAAACACATTGCGACTACCGCGGTAAGCTATAGTTATTTCCTTATCTTTCATAAAAACATAACCAGCATGTCGATATGATTGTCCATTATCACGCACATTATAGAATTGAATTATTTCATAACCTTCTTCCTTAAGTTTAGCTGGAACTTTATAAGATCTTTTCTCTAACTCAGAAAACTTTTTATTATTAAGATTATAATCACTAACATAATAGCCTACCTTAACAAAATTGATGATTTCTAATAACTTTTCTTGGCTAAATCCTGCAATTTCGGTTTTATTTGGTCCTAAAATACCTGGCCTTTGCTCTTCTTGAATATCAGTTATTTGAAATTCATCTTGTTCTAGATTTGAATCATCTCCATTAGGTTCCTCATTAAACTGACCGGCGATATTATTATCTACGCTTATAGAAGTATGACAAGCGTTTTGATATCTTTGTTGGATGGTTAAAAACTCCTCTCCTGAATTTTCAGCGAGTTTCAATATAAAATTTGTGTACACATTTTGAATAATTGAGGAATGTTTTTCACGTATAACATTATCTAAAATAGTAACTAGACTCTTTTGCAAGAAGGTCTGCTTATCTATATCGTTTGAAAATTTGGGATCATTTTTAATTAAATCTAGTACTTTTATTATAAAACCTGTACTGCCAGTATATGAAGCGGCTTGCAAAACCAGGTCATAAATTTCTTGTTTTTTTTTCTTACGTTCATTATCTGCACTATCAATATTTTTTAGAACCTGGTTTTTAATTTGTTCAATAATTTTCTCATCTGCAAATGCTTCTTTATAGACTTCTTGAATTATTGGACCTTTCTTTTTAATACGTTCTCTGCACAAGTACTCAACAATTAAATCATGCTCCTGACTTATTGCAGTTTCTAAAAAAGTAACAATACACTTTTTTAATAGATCTTTTTTAGTCTGATCATCAATACATCTTTCAAGTGAATCCAGTACTATCTTCATAAAGTCTTTATTTTTAGCGAGAGATGCTGTTTCAAGCACGCCATATAAAGGGTCAAAGCTACTTGTTTGCAACACTTGTTCAAGATCTTTTAAGACGTACTCAATAAGAACTGAGCTTAGTAAATTCTGCTCTTGTCTTAGTGCTATAACTGAGAAAAATCCTATTTGACCACCTTCAAGTTGGATTGTTTGGTTTTTTAAGTTTTTATAAAGCTCATAGGGGTTTTCCATATCACAAAATTTCTCTATAAAAGCTTTAACATATTGTTCATTACCAACAAGTAGAGGCAAAAGGCTTAAGTTTTCTTCAGCAAAAAGAAAAACCTGATGTTGCTCTACTAGCTTGTCATTAGCTGCAATTGCCAATAGTACCAATTCTTTTACTGAATAATCATACTTGAACTCCTCTTGATTAAATTTATACTGTGATAGTACATTTGAGTATATATGTGGATGATCACTTCTGCTTCGTAAATCCAAATTAAGTTGGTTTAAACAAAAATCTTTGAGATTTTCATTATCTAATTTAACAGGTTGACCATCATAATCTTCAATGCTTCGTACAATCGTATCTAATTCTTCATAATTATTATACTCTATGGCATTATTTAGGATATCTATTTTTAGCAAAAGTTAAACTTTCAGGAACTACAACAAATGAATCTTCGACTTCAACACCTGAACCTCCAGAATGGTGACGATCTTTAGTTCCAATTGTTTCTTCGCTTACATCAACCCAACTTGAATCCAGGGAATCAGTCATATCTTAAACCTCTATTAATAACTAATTAACTATAGCATTAAAAAACGATTTTGCCAAGCAAACCTTTTAACCCCAGTTTATGTGTATGGTCCCAGAGAGTGATGAATTGTAAATAAATTAGGAGCACTGGTTACATATAAATTCATAAGGTTTTGAGAGTTTTAAGTCTTTTTGTATAGTCTTGGTTGCACTTTTATGCAGCTCAACATAAGTAAATTTGATCTATAGCAACAAACAAATGCTTATTTTAACTTATTTCTGTTGGCGTTTTATAGTAGTAATTGATGTTAAACCGTTCTAAAATTGGTAGCTTGCTCTGAAGAAACACTATAGTTTGTTTTCTCTAAGGTGGGTTTGATATATTTAGAAAAATTATCTATAAGATTAATATTCAATTTATTTATATTGAAATATACGATTTTACAAAATGACTGTTTATGGAAGAACATGGTGGGGTAAGAAGTGGCTCCAGTCTTTTGACGGAATAGATTATGATAACCGTCTTCCACGTGGCAGAACTTGTGCTAATACTGGTCGAGCTTTTGGTATTAAAATTAATGGTCACATAGTTACAGCTAAAGTTCATAGCTCAGCATATAAAATTCGTGCTCACCCATATAAAGTCGAAATTATACTTAATGAATTAAGTTCATCAGAACAACAGATCATTCGTCAGATTATTGAAACTTCACCAGCTATATTAGCTAAATTGATAAATAGACAATTATCAGCCAGCTTGTTTGATAAGCTTAATGATCTTGAGATTAAATTATTTCCTTCAAATTGGCAGGAGATGAATGCAAGTTGTAGTTGTCCTGATTGGGCTATGCCTTGTAAACATATTGCTGCTGTAATTTATCTTATTGCTGCAGAAATCGATAAAAATCCCTTCATAGTTTTCAGTATTCATAATTGCAATTTACTATCGCTCATTGATGATTTTGGAGGTGGAAAATTAGAAAATGCTCAAAACATCCTAAAGATTGATGATATATTTAACTCACGCTCTAAAACTAGAGTACATAACCAGGCAAACCTAAATGATATTGATCTATCAGTTATCCCTAATCTTGCCAACTGTATCGAAAATATTTTAACAGACAACCCACTTTTCTTTGAAAAAAACTTTCATAATATCCTACAAACAGCTTACAGGCATTGGCAAAAATATCCTACGGGAAAATTAGATTATTTCTTCTACTCTTCCAAGAAAAAGCTATCGGAAGAAGAGTTATTTACTAGAAAATGGGGAAATATTGAACATTGGCAGACATTTCAATTATTTATCAATGACCAACATCAACTTACTCAAGTAAGCAATGGTACAGCTAATTTATTTATGCTCAGTGAAAGTGTTTCGAGAAATATAGCACAATTTTTAAATGATATTCCTAGTTCGTTACTCCACAAGCTTAACCCTGAACTTCGCTTCATGCATATGATTTCGCAGTTTGCACGTATGCTCATGGAAAAATCAGCACTAGTGCCACAAATACTACAAAATAAAAGAGGAGAATTTATAATTAGGTGGATTCCTGCATTGTTTAATGAATTAGTTAAAGAAATTCATAGAAAAATATCATCTATGTGTCCACCTCTATTGATTCAATATCAGAAAACTTCTATAGAGCCTGAAGAACAGGTAAATGTTGCTGTTTCTGTTATCCTTTTGGGATACATGGCAAATAATTTTCCTTCATCACTGGATAAGTACGGAGACAAAAACACCTTTCCTTCATCACTGGACAAATATAGAGACAAGCACATCTTTGCATTATTTTTTACTGGAAGACCATACAAATTTACTGAATTTAGCAACAAAGAAATACCTCAAGCAATTAACCTCTGGTTATCACGTCTTTGTTTAATAGATAAGCCATACAAACTTTACTTAATGATAAAAGATTATTATGAAAGATTCGAGCTTGATATACAGGTATCTTTAGATGATGAAAAATCGATAATAAAGCTGAAAAAAGCGTTGTCTAATCGCAGCACAAAACTCAGCATTTTATCTGATATTGGGCTGTTGTCTGAGTACATACCTGAACTAGAAAGATCAATTGATGACAATAGTGCATTACTGTTTAGCTTAGATGATTTTGCACCATTGTTTTTAAACATCTTGCCGGTGATGAGGGCAATTGGTGTCATAGTCATCTTACCAAAATCCCTGGAAAAAATCCTGAAGCCACAATTGAGTCTCAATTTGTCTGCTAAAGGCAAAATCAAAGAAGATCGCAAAAGTTTCTTAACGCTTGAAAAATTATTGAAGTTCGATTGGAAAATAGCGATAGGTGATAAAGAAATAAGCATTACAGAATTTAAAAAGCTACTGAAAGATTCTCATGGACTTATAAAGATTGTAGACCAATACGTGCTTTTGGATGATAAGGAGGTAGAAGCTCTACTGAAAAAGTTTGATAAGTTACCTGAGCACTTAAGTCAAGCAGAACTTATGCAAGCCGCTTTAGCAGGTGAGTTAGATGAAGCTAAAGTGGCACTTGACCAGCAGATTAAAAACCTATTTGATATGTTTAACACTTACACACCTGTTGATGTACCAAGTAATCTAACTGCGCAGCTACGCCCATATCAAGAACGTGGATTTAGTTGGCTTATACAAAACATAGAAACAGGATTTGGTAGCATAATTGCTGATGATATGGGTCTTGGTAAGACTATACAAGTTATTGCAGCTATTCTATACTGTAAAAATGCAGGGTTTTTAGATCAAGGTAGAGTCTTAATAGTAGCTCCAACAAGCATCTTAAGTAATTGGCAACGAGAGATGGAACGTTTTGCACCAGAGTTAAAGCTTTTCGTCTATCACGGACAAAATCGAGAATTGGCAAGTGATTGTGATGTAGCTCTCACATCCTATGGTCTTGCACGCCGTGATAAAAAAGAGCTTAACAGAGTCGGATGGTTTTTGCTCGTGATTGATGAAGCCCAAAATATAAAGAATCCCAACAGTGAACAGACCAAAGCTATAAAAGCTATTACAGCAAAAAATAAAATAGCTATGAGTGGTACACCTGTTGAAAATAGACTACTAGAGTATTGGAGTATTTTTGATTTTACTAATAAATATTACCTTGGTACCCCTAAGCACTTTAAAACTCGTTTTGCAACACCGATTGAAAAAGCGAGAGATAAAGTCTGTCTAGAAAGGTTCATGAAAATTACCAACCCTTTTATGCTACGTAGGGTAAAAAATGATAAAAGCATTATTCAGGACCTACCAGATAAAATCGAAAATAACCGTTATTGTTCTCTGACTCCAGAGCAAACGGCGCTTTATCAAGAAGTCGTTAACACAACTATGGAAAAGATAGAAAGAAGTGAAGGAATTGAACGTAAGGGGCTAATTCTTAAACTTATCAATGCTTTAAAACAAATTTGTAACCATCCATCGCAGTTTGGCAAGAAAAAGCGTGCAAATGTTGAACAGTCAGGAAAGATGCAGATGCTAGAAGAGATACTGATAGAACTTGCAGAAAAATCATTAATATTCACCCAATACACTGAAATGGGTAAAATTATAGCTAGACTGCTTGAAGAAAGGTTTGAATCAAAAGTGCCATTTTTACATGGAGGACTTTCTCGTAAAGCACGTGATACAATGGTTAATGATTTTCAAAATTCATTCCAATCAAATATTCTTATAGTATCTTTAAAAGCTGGTGGAACAGGGCTTAATTTAACAGCGGCAAATCATGTAATACATTATGACTTATGGTGGAATCCGGCAGTGGAAGCACAAGCAACAGATCGAGCTTATCGTATTGGACAAGAGCGTAATGTTATGGTATACAGACTGCTTTCAACAGGTACATTTGAAGAGCGTATTGATGAGATGATTCAAAGCAAGAAGGAATTAGCAAACCTAACTATAAGTAGTGGCGAGAGTTGGATTACAGAATTTAACAACGATCAATTAAGAGATTTAGTTAATATAAAAAATGCACTATAATATAGCTGAGTTATTTAATGTAAAGAACCAGATAACTACCGCTCAATAGTTCAAAATAGAGACAAAGATCAAAATTTACGTCTCCAATTTCATCATGTATAATGGAGACAAAATTTTGTGTTTTATGTCTCATTGGTAGGCAAAAAGCCTGTAATTACGTTTTAAAGCGATTGTTACCACTCCACTGTACCCCTTTAGCACCTGTAATGCCCTTTAAAATTTGAATAAAAGGCATCTTTAATAATTCTATTCATGAACCAAAAAGTAATTGCCGTTTTCAGAAACTTTTCATTTTTACAGATGGCTTGAAGAAAGTAAAAGATTATCATTAATAGGTAGCATATCAGGCCAAACTCCTCCAAAGAAAAAAGTTTTTAATTTTTTCAGAAAAAGTCATAAGAAACCCGGTATATATATAGTAGAGGATTTTCTATTCGCTTATAATTCCACCTTAAATTAAACTATGCCTGCGTATATGGGAAGGTTTAGCCAAAATTCCTTACATATTAGTAGTATGCAATATATCAACAAAATAAAAACTAAGAGGTTGACATAGTGAGTAAAATGTAGTAGAGTTATAGTAGAGCATTTTTTCTTAAAAGAAAGAAGATACTAAAACCTTAAATTTCACTTCTCACTATAAACCTAAACTGACTTCCTTTATTTCTTAATATAGCCTTGCCAAGAGAACCTCCTATTGCAGTTTTTACTTCATAAGAAGAGAGTAAGACCCCAATCAAAACAGCCTTACTCAAAAACCTTTCAAACGCTTAACCTTAAAAGGAGTTTCAATTTATGATACAAGATTTTTTAACTGATGTCAAACAAAAAAATACTTTAAATGATGAATATTATGATTTTAACAATACTGTCTCACATTTAGAACCATTAGAGCAATTTGATGTAGAAGAGATAAAAAGACAACTATTATTAAACATAAGATCATGTCTTTCTTACCTTTTCCCCAATGGTACCTTCCATGGTGATGAATTTCGAATAGGTGATGTGCATGGTAACAAAGGACAAAGCCTCAGAGTAGCATTAACTGGTGGAAAAGCAGGACTCTGGCAGGATTTTGCAACTGGGCAGAAAGGTGATGTTCTTGATATTTGGGCAGGTGCACAGGGAAAAGATACAAAGAGAGACTTTTGTGAAGTGATGGCCTCTATAAGTGAATGGCTTGGATATGGCAAAAAATGCGCAAAGGCTGATGAAGACTTCGAGAAATTTATTACCCACAGTTGGAATTATTATGATGAAAATGGCCAGATCATTGTAAAAGTTTATCGTTCTGATCCTCCTGGAAAGAAAAAAGTATACAAGCCTTTTGATGTAAAACGATCTAAGTTTGCTGCACCAGAAATAAGGCCACTCTACAACATTCCAGAAATCTTAAAATCTGATAAAGTTATTCTGGTTGAAGGAGAAAAATGTGCTGAAAGCTTGATAGAACAAGGTATCACAGCTACAACAACAATGTCAGGAGCAAACGCACCAATTGACAAAACAGACTGGTCACCCCTTAAAGGTAAAAATATTATTATTTGGCCAGATAATGATGAAGCAGGTAATAAATACGCAAAAAAAGCTGAAAAAAAGCTTTTAGAGATCGGAGTTGCATCACTTGCTGTTCTTGAGATTCCGCAAGGTAAACCTGAGAAATGGGATGCTGCTGATTGTGTAGAGGAAGGTATAGATGTCAAAGAGTTTTTAGCTTCAACTCCGTTACTTACTATTGATACTCCAGCTACTGATACTTCAAATATGAAAAGTTTAGAAAGATCCACAAAACAGCCACTTAACATTTTAGATTGGAGTGCAGAGCGCTTTGTAGGTCCGGTACCAGAGCAAAAGTTTCTTGTTGAAGGTCTATTTCCTTTAGGTGTTACTTCAATAATAGCAGCAATGGGAGATACAGGCAAAGGTATGCTTCTTCTTGACCTAGCGCTTAAGGTTGCAAGTGATAAGGATCAGATGTGTGGCTTTGGTTCACTTGTTACTGAACATGGATCAGTAGTGATTTTTTCAGCAGAAGATGATGCAAGTGAGATACACCGCCGCTTAGAACGACTCGACCCTAAGTGTGAAAGGTTGAAACATAAAGATAAATTATTTATTGTACCACTGCCAAACGTCAGAGGATCACTTACAATACTCAGAAATGTTCGTGGTAAAATCGTCGAAGTTTCTCCTGAATTCGAATCCGTAATGAAACAGCTCGAGGAAATAAAAGATCTGAAATTGATAGTATTTGATCCACTTGCTTCATTTATCCATGCAGATATAAATGCTGATCCAGCTGTAGGGGATTATCTAATGTGCTTATTATCTGATTTAGCATGTAGTACTGGAGCTTCGATAATTACTGCTCATCACATGAGAAAGCCAAAAGGAGAAAAACCGATATTAACTGCTGAACAAGCACGCGATGCAATTAGAGGTACCTCTGCTCTTGTTAATGGTGTTAGATGCTCATACGCTTTTTGGCCAATAGAAAATACAGCTAGGCTAGAAATCTTTAAGGCAGTAGGAGAAACACCAAGACAGAATGCTTTGTTTCATGGGGCAGTTGTGAAGGCCAATGGTTTAGCTGATCGCACTGTAAGAACTTACCTAAGAAATCAGGAAACAGGGCTACTAGAAGATATAACAATACAACTAACAGTTAAAAATGCTAGTGAAAAAGACCTTAAAATATGTCTTACTGATGCAATTACACGATCTGCTGTTGCAGGACATCCATTTACTCACACAGGAAGCACAGGAGTATATAAGCAACGGCATAGACTACCTGAAGTTTTTCACAGCATGGGAAGAGATCGACTAGAGCGTATAGTTCAGGAACTTTTACAGGTAAAGCAGTTAGTTAAAGTGATGTCTACAGGTTCAAAAGAGGATAAGTGGCTTGACATTCCAACTGGACCATTTGCTTGTGGTATAGACTCCTGGAGCTGAAGATTTTAGCTATAGGCAAAATTTAATGTTAGGATAAGTCTTTTTTATGGGTAAAAATATTTTAGAGTTTATCCAGTTTTCTCTATTGCCCTTTCAATCTATAGCTACTATCAATTCACATCCACTCAACTAAGAAGATTACGATATAATTTTCAACTAAAGATAGGTAGAATATATAAGAAATAGCACCACCAATGATTGTATTACATTCCTAATTCCTAGGTTCCTAAATCAGTAATTAGAAATCAGGAATCTAAATTCTGCGTGAGAGCTAGCTTTTTTACCTACGTTCCTAAAAGCGTTCCTAGAAACTACATGTCTAAAGTCAGCCAGTGAGGCGGATTCTAGCTTCCTAAAACCCTTATATATTATATATATAATAGTAATAAATAATAATAGATAATATAAAATAATAGTAAAATACAAATAAAGTACAATAACTAAAATAGCAAAAAGTAAAGAAGTTCAGAAAGGCTGCCACAAAACATTATTAAGATATTTACATTTTATGAAAGATACAATTAGCGCGGTTTTAAAACGATTCTACGACTTCAGGGTACAATTAACCACCAAGGTCTAAGTTGCTCATGTAGGGTAGCTTAAAACTCGATTATGAGGCATTCTTAATGATTCCATTGGTGCAAATAAACTTACACGTAAGTTTAACACAATTTTTACTTGTTGAAAAGAAAATTATTCAAACCTAAAGAACAAAATTTAGTATGGAGAGAATTTAGAAAACTTGAACATCAATAGACTTTTTGAAACAACATTTTTACCTAAGTTTTTGATGCAGTTGGTTTTTACCACAAGGAGGGTGTCCCTACCCTTTAAAACGCTTTAGGAGGTCCTTACAACACTATTTGTAATTTAGATATAGTGTGTTCGTCTTTTTTAAATTAACGCATGTAGACCCCTTAAAAACTCGAATAAAAGGCATCTTTAGTAATCTAACTATTGCAGAGTAAACTTACTGGTAAGTTTAACACATTTTTTACACTTTGCAAAGAAAATGTGCGCCGTGGTACGCATTAAGAAATACTTAGCGGAGCTAAGCGGGGTTCAGAATAAATGGCCTCGAGGTGAACAACTAACTTTAACCCGAAAGGGAAGGAGGACAAGAGCATGTATGTAAAGCGAGAGTTATCTGAAGATGTATAAGATAACGGCTTGCAACACCTGATCAATATGGTTAAAGCTAAACTGCTTGAATTCTAATCTTCAGGGGTGGGACTTCACATCCATGGGTATCGCATTTAAAACCCCATGTCTACGGTAAGCACAGATTAAACTTTCGTTTGTGTGACATTCTGGCTGTAGAACGATAAGTAGTGAACTTATTTAAGAGGATGAATGGAAAACCTAAGTTGATCTAGAACAGTTCTTAGTGACGGAACATGGGATGACCTAAGGAACGCGAGTTCTATGGTTACGGAGTCATCGTAGTAGTCGTGAAAGTAACGAATCACCGGGGAGTGTGGGAAAGCCACATACAGGGCAAAGGGTGACAGATAATTGAATGTTGAAATTGGGAGGTACGCAAGATGCGGAAAGCTGAAACAATACTTAACATTATACGTGAACGTGGACAAAGAAATTTGCCGGTTAAAAACGTATATCGCCTACTTTATCAGAGTGATCTTTACCTTCGAGCGTATGGCAAACTTTGTCGTAATAAAGGTGCTATGACAGAAGGTGTGACAACTGAAACAGTTGATGGTATGTCTTTGGAGAAAATCGATAAAATCATAGAGGATTTACGCTATGAGCGATATCGGTGGACACCAGTAAAACGTATCTATATTTTAAAGAAGAGTGGTAAACGCAGGCCGTTAGGGTTGCCAACATGGTCAAATAAGTTACTTCAAGAAGTAATCCGATTAATATTGGAAGCCTACTATGAGCCTAAATTTAGTGAATGTTCACATGGATTTCGACCAAAGCGTGGATGCCACACTGCATTAAGAGCAGTAATGCAAAAAGGCAGAGGTACAAAATGGTTTATAGAGGGAGATCTCAGTGCATGTTATGACTCAATTGATCATACTATGTTGTTGAAAATACTGAGTGAAAGCTTCCAAGATAACCGTTTTATTCAGCTAATCAATCGACTGCTAAAAGCAGGATATATGGAAAATTGGAAGTACAATAAGAGTCATAGTGGGGTACCACAAGGTTCTATTATTGGTCCAATTCTGAGTAACATATTACTCGATCGGTTAGATAAACATGTGGAGCATATACTAATACCAGCAAATAACCGAGGTAAGCGAAGAAGGACAAATCCAAAATATTTAAGGTTAACCATGCAAGTATCGATGATGAGAAAACAAGGGAACTGGGATCAAGCAAAACAACTGCGTCAATTAGTGCAGGGTATGCCATCTAAGGATTCTTGCGATCTAAATTATCGACGTCTTTGGTATGTTAGGTATGCTGATGATTTTCTGGTAGGGTTTGCAGGACCAAAGAATGAAGCTGAACAAATTAAGAATGAGATTGCTGGGTTTCTCAATGAGGAGCTCAAACTTATGCTTAATGAAGATAAAACGTTTATTACACATGCGTGTGATAGCAAAGCCAATTTTTTGGGTTATGAAATACATGTTTTGCATGCAGATGACAAACATGATCATCGGACACAACGATGTATTAACGGTAGTATTGGGTTACGTGTACCACATCATATAAAGCAGAAAAAGTGTTCTGAATATATGCGTTGTGGTAAACCGATACATTTACCTCAACGTACAATTGATACAGCTTACAGTATTGTTGCTCAGTATCAAACTGAATATCGAGGAATTGTACAATACTATAAAATGGCCTACAACCTTCACACACTAAGTTATCTGAAATATGTGATGGAAGTATCATTAGTAAAGACTTTAGCATCTAAATACAAAACAACTTGCAGGAAAATTTATAGAAAATTTGGTGCGACGATTGAAAACGATGAAGGTGAAAAACGAAAAGTCATCCAAATCAGAGTAGATCGTTTACCATCAAAGATACCATTAATTACACACTTTGGTGCTGTGTCGCTAAAATGGAATAAATGGGTAAGCATAAGTGATAACCTTATACCAATATGGAATAAGCGTAGTGAAATAGAGCAAAGACTATTGGCACAAACTTGTGAATTATGTAAATCACAAGAGCAGATTGAAGTACATCACGTACGTAAACTTGCTGATTTGCTAGGTAAACGTAATACTGAACTACCGGAATGGAAAAAGAGAATGATTGAACGACAGAGGAAAACTCTTGTTGTTTGTCATGAATGCCATAAGAAAATCCAATATGGAAAATATGATGGTGACTCCTTAAAACGTTAGATTATTGGAGAGCCACGTGATACGGAAACGATCATGCGTGGTTCGGAGAGGGGTTGTTGGAAAAGTACTTAACAAGTAACTCGCTGGCTGCCCACTCTACTACCTTGTACTGTGGTGGCAGGACTGATGCAGGGGTTCATGCTTTAGGACAAGTTGCTCATTTTGATATGGAAAAGGAATTTGAGCTTTATAGAATAAGAAACGCAATAAATTATCATTTAAAATCAATTCCTATAGTCGTGCTCAATGTAGAAGTTGTAGATGATGCGTTTCACGCACGGTTTTCAGCAAAAAAAAGATATTACGAATACAGAATAGTTAATCGCTATGCTCCTGCCGCTCTGGAGACGGGTTATGTATGGCAAGTGTTTAGCCCACTTGATGTAAATATTATGCGTGAAGCTGCTAAACATCTACTTGGAAAACATGACCTTTCAAGTTTCTATTCAAAAGATTGTCAAGCTGCGAATCCGATAAGAACAATTGATGATATCGATATAATACAAAACGGGAGCCATATACACATCAAAATATCTGCTATTTCCTTTTTACATAACCAAGTGAGGATTATTGTGGGTACTTTAGTTGAATTTGGAAAAAATAGAACCAATCCGCAAGAAATGCTACATATATTAAGCCAATGCAAAAGAAGTGCCGCTGGGGTTACTGCACCACCTTTTGGCTTATATTTGGTAAAGATAGATTACTAATTAATAAAAAATAACATTCTTAGTGAAATAAGTGTCATACCGCCACGGTATCTCCAGATCCCGCTAACAAGCAGCGGATGACGTGTTTAAGTTCTCATTGGCATCACTACATATAATACACTTGAATCGTCTTCATCAGTGATAATTGTAGCACTATTACCATCGGCTAAGCTAAACTTACATTTATTTTTTATACAGGATAGAACATCAAGCAAATAACGCGAGTTGAACCCTATTTCTATAGGGGCTTTATTGTAGTCCGCTTCTATGGATTCAGTTGCATCACTGCACTCTTGAGAGTTTGAATGCAAAGTTAGCAGCTTTTCTTGTAGTGAGAATTTAATGGATTTTACTTTATCAGATACAACAACGGAAACTCGATCTATAACATCTAAAAGTTTTTTACTTTCAATAATCATATGCTTATCTTGAGATGCTGGAATAACTGCTTTATAATTTGGAAAAGTCCCATCTATTAATTTTGATATTAGAATATATTCACCGCATGTAAACTTGATTTTTCTGTCTGAAAGTTTTATATTAACTTCATTACAATCGTCCAATATTTTTAACAGCTCCATAACAGTTTTACGTGGAATGATCACACCAAATTCATCATTGATGTTCCCAGGCTTTGGCCTCTTTATACATGATAAACGATGGCCATCAGTTGCAACGCAGTACAGAAACTGCTCATCCGTATGCAGATATATTCCATTTAAATTATACCTTGTATCATCTAGTGATACAGCAAATTTTGTTTTAGTTAATAAGTCTATCAGGTCCGTATTTAGTAGAATAAAATCATGTTTATAATTGTCTTCTTCAAGAGCAGGAAAGCTGCTTGAAACTACATTCGGTAAAGAAAAGTTTGCATTTCCACAAGACATCAATAATTTTCCTTGGTTGTTTACTTCAAAATTGACATCCAAATCAGCGGGTAACTTCTTCACTATGTCATGTAAAGTATGCGCTGAAATTTTTACTTCTCCTTCTGTTAATACGGTTGCAGCAAGTGAGGCAAACATTGAAATGTCAAGATCAGTTGCCATTAGTTTTATGCTGCCGTGTTGTGCTTTGATATTTATACATGCCAAAACATCTATTGCATTACGCCTTTCAACCACTCCACTTACTCTGGATAATGTATTTAAAAGACTTGTGCGGCTCACGCTAAAACGCATCTGCTCGCACACAGAATTTTGCTTTTTGATTTCTGTATCTACACCTGCAACCTCTGACATTGCTAACTCTCAAAAATATATTTTAAATGATATCCACATCCCATATAAAGTAAAGTGCTATTTATATTTCCATTGAAAGAGTAGTCTAGTTTATACTATAGCTGGGTATTCTGTTACAATAAGTTTACTTTGTATGGCATAAATCATGCATTTTTTGATACGCTTTTTGAAAACCAAGTAGGGAATAAGTATCATTAATGGTCACTGTTTTTGTTTTTCCATTAACTACCATTGATAATCCCTGCTTCATTTTTAGAATGAGATCTTGATCTATTTTTGTATGCTCTGCCCACGCAAAACTTCCCTGTATTATGGGCAATGTATATTTAATTTTTTTGTCGATATTGAGAGCTACAGGCTCCTTGTCATACTGAAAACCAGAGGTAACGCTTACCTCATCTGCTTTTTTATCAACATAACTAACCATTACATATGGCTTGCGGTTGGTTGTATAATGTTCGCTTTTTTTTTTAGGATAGGATACAATATAACATACTTTCTCTCCATCTTCCAATGCAGTATACACGAGCCAATCTTTATATTTTTCCTTCAGTTGCACATCACTAACTGATGCAAAAGCGTCTATCGAAAAAAATATTAGAAATATAAAAAAACTACGCATGCAAACCAAATTTCAAACTTTCAGATTGTATATATCGTTTTACCTTAGCCATCGCCTGCTCAGCCAACTGCCTTATTCTTTCTCTTGAAACACAATACTTTTTACTAAGTTCATCCAGAGTTTGAGTGTTTTCAGACAAATATCTACTGATAAAAATGTCTCTTGCCCTTTCGTTGAGGCTCGCTAGTGCATTGTTTAAAATTGTTTCTTTTAATTCTTTTTCTTCATGATTCTGATAGGTTACTTCTTGACTGACCAAGTTACATGGGATCATATCTTGCAACTCCCTTTTAGAGTCATCACCTATTTTTATGCAATCGTTTAGCGACTGATCCTTACAAGCCAAACGGTAATTCATCTGCAGAACGTCTCCTTCGGATACAGAAAGCTCATTAGATATTGCTTTTATTTCTTCATTACTTAAAGTTTCCCTGTTTGTATACTGTAAAATTCTTTTTTTTATTTTACGTAAACTAAAAAATAATCTTCTTTGTGCTTGCGTTGTACCTATCTTCACAAATGACCAAGATTTCAATATAAAGTCTTTTATTGAAGCTTCAATCCACCACACTGCATAAGTTGAAAAACGAAACCCTAAATCAGGATTAAACTTTTTTACTGCATGCATTAAACCCATATTCCCTTCCATGACCAGGTCCATCAACAATAGTCCATAATTTTTGAATTTCATTGCAATTTTCACTACCAAATTCAAATGGCTGGTAATCAATTTATGAGCAGAAGAAATATCCTTGTATTGGTTCCAATTTTTTGCTAGTTGTACTTCTTCCTCTTGAGACAGCATGGGAAATTTTCGCACCCTAGCAATATATTGCATGAGATTGGTTCTGCTATCAACACATAAGCTTGCCATTGGGGTCAACATAACAACTTAAATTAAAACTTCATGCATATAATATATTGATTTTCCAGCAAAAATTCAAGCTTTGATTTGAAAAAAGTACAAATTTTCCATCTAATTTCTTGGAGACAGTAGGCCGCAGTGTTAGCTAATTGGACAACATTATGTAACTTTAGATAATATTCTACCAGTACAATGGTGAACATTATAGCTTAAACACATAGCAAGTAGTGTTATTCCAGTGCCTTGACACTGGAATGGCTTTGTTGCATAGCAACCGAAAAAATCTGGTGGCTACTGACAAAATTCATTATAAATAACCATTTAACTGTTGAAGAAAAAATATGCCACAGAAAATGAAAGTCAGTAACCAAAACGAATATAACAAATTCCTTGAAAAAAGGGGAAATATTTTTCGTTACATCGATGAAGCTATCGAAAATTGGTATGAAAATAGTCCAAAAATGCAGGGCGGCAACTATATTTACAGTGATAAAGTCGTAATTTTGGTGCATATAATTGTCAATCTTTTTAGAATTGGTTTAAGACAAACGGTGGGGTTTATAAAAGGATATCTGCAACAAATAGGAAAAAAATTGGCAGTTATCAGCTATTCACAAGCATCAAGAAGGTTTAAAAAACTTAATATTAAGATAAATGATTGCAGGGTTGATAAAAGCAACATGGAAAATATTGAAATTATCATAGATAGCACAAGTATCAGCATTTACAGTAACACTCCTGGCCACAGTAAGGAAAACAGTGCAGATAGAAAGTACCGAAGCTACGAGCAAGTAAGAAAGTTACATGTTATGTTAAGTGTGAATAGTAAAAAAGCTATAGCTGCAAGATACAGTAATGGCGTCTACTCTGACCACTATGGAGCTTGCGATTTGCTTGAAGAAGTTAATTTTCAGCACAAAATTATATGCAGATAGGGCATACGATAGGCACAAACTTTATAAATTGTGTAAGAAATACGATATAAAGACAAAAGTTCTACCAAAAAAGGATGCAGCAGAACATTCAAAAATAGATTATATGTCTGACAGAAATGCTGCTATTAGGTTAATAAAATTATATGGACAAGATGGTGTAAAAGAGTGGAAAAAGGAAGCAATTTATGGAAAGAGATCTTACATAGAAGGATTTTTCTCAAGGTTGAAGCAAGTATTTGGATTTAGCTTTAGGAATAAATCTGAAGTAAATCGTGAAAAAGAATTACTAATTAAGTGCTATTTGCTCAACAAATTCACTGATATTGGTATGGCTAAATTTGAAATCATTACATAAATTTGTCGTAAACCATCACTGCTTAAGGTGCTATGCAACAAAGCCCACTGGAATCCACATTTCTTTTTTCTAGATCCCAGTGTCATGCTACTTGGATGACAAGAAAAAATCCACTGGGATAACAAGACTGAGATAGACTAGAAATTAAACGCTACTCCAGCTTCTGCACCAACAGTGCTGTAAAAAACTGTATGTCCTCCTTTATCTTTACCGGTCGCACCAGAAGTTTTATCGAAATTAGCACCGTAAGAGCCGAAATAACGAGCTCCAGCGTAGAGTTTGATTTCTGGAGTTACGTCATAACTAACACCAGCTTTTACTTGACCAGCAAAACCAAATTTACTGTTTTGATCATTTATAGCGGTTTTCAAAGGAGTGCTAATATACGCTGCACCAACACCAACACCAATGTATGGAGTGATAGGCATATCTTCAATTGCTACATCGTAATAAACGTTAACTAGTCCTGAAATTGCTGTTAAATTATCTGCAACTGTGTCACCTGCTACATCTGCATCTTTATTCAACCATGAGTAAAGTCCTTCAACGTCAACCCTGATGTCGTCCATTTTATAACCAAACGCACCACCGCCAGCTATAAAAGATGCTTTTAAGGGACTATCCTTTTCTTTGCCTGTTACATTTGTAATACCATCAACTTTTGTGAAAAGAGGTAAAATTTCACCGTTGTATTGCAAACGAACGTAGTAGCTAGTTTCTTCATCACTTATTGGACCAACAGGATCTGAGAAAGCAGAGTTTGATAAACTTAGCAACGTTGCTAAAGCGGCTGCTGAAAAAAACTTTTTATAATGCATAATTGTCCTCGTAAAAAAAATTAAAATTCCACTTTAGCAGTCTAAGTAACAACTAAAGTTAAGTCAAGTGCTAACTTAATAACACAAAATATTCTACATTTTAACTAATTTTTAGGAGAAGACAAAGATTTTATTAATGAATAAATAGAGTTACACGACTTTTGATTTTTTGGTATAGCTAATACAGGTAAGATTTACTATCGAAAGACCTCGTCATCCCGCTGCTTGTTAGCGGGATCTAGAGATACCGTGACGGTATGACGTAGGACTTGCTGTCATTCCGCTACGTGTTAGCGGCTGAGATACCACGAATGAATCGCGGTATGACGGTTAATTATTCCGCGCGGGATGACAAGAAAGGAGCAGCAGGATGACGCCTCACCATGTCATTCCAGTGCTTGACATTGAAATCTAGTCCTTATTATGCAGCCTACTTGACACGTTCATTAAAGTTAAGTTTCCTGGATCCAAGTAGTCAGGGCACTGGGATGACAGGGGAAGGTACTAGCCTGACAACCGTCATCCCGCTACGTGTTAGCGGGATCTAGAGATACCGTGACGGTATGACGTAGGACTGCTGTCATTCCGCCACGTGTTAGCGGATGAGATACCGCGAATGAATCGCGGTATGACGGTTCGTGGCAGCAGACGATAACCTCGTCATTCCGCTACTTGTTAGCGGCTGAGATACCGCGGCGGTATGACATAGGGCTGTGCTAGCTATAGGTGCATTATATGAAGAAGTACTGGCGTTAGAAATATTAAAAAAGAAATACTTACACTAAAAGAAACTTCAGTAGTAAATTCAAAAAGGAAGTTTAAATCCAGGTGGTAAACCCATCATACCTGCAAGATCAGAAGTTGCATTTGCCATATCTTCTTCTGCTTTTTTAACGGCATCATTAAACGCTGCTGTCACTAAATCCTCTACTATATCTTTTTCCTCATTTCTCATAAGTTCTAAGTCTATGTTCACCTTTTTAGCTTTATAGCTACCTATTTTTATGACTTCCACTAATACAGAAACTTTGCCGCCACCAGAAATACCTTGAAACTCTTTTCCAATATATTTTTCTTGAGCTTCTGCAAACTTTTTTTGCATCTCTTGCGCTTGTTTCATTATTTGACTAAGATCCACAACTTACTCCTTATTTTCTATATTAACTACTTTTGCACCTTTAAACGTGTCAAGTACATCCTTAACTGCAGGTGCATAATTTAAATTACTCACTTCCCTGTTTATATAACCCGTATCAACTGTAATAACCCACTCCTGCTGAGTCACCTGGTTTAAGTAATTTTTTAAATCATTGCAAAAATTACTATCCAACTTAGATACAGCTTTTAATTTTAAATACCCAGGTTTACAATCTATTAATTGTAGATTATTACACAGTTGTTTGTAAAGATAAATTTGGTTACTCCGCCGTAATAGTTGCAAAACTTTGTCAAAATCGTAATTTTGTTGTTTATTTTCTACATGGATCCCAGTGTCACGCACTGGGATGACAGAGTGGGGTTGTTGTTTACTTTCCACATATTTTTTTGGATCCGAGTAGTCAGCTACTTGGATGACAGAGGGGGAAGGTGCAACAGGTCTGCCCTGTCTATTTCCTTGCTCTGCATTCTGTGAAAGAACTTTTTTGATCACCTGTTCCGGAGAAGGTAGATCAGAGAGATAGCAAAGACTAATTAGCATCATTTCAGCAGCAACATCGTTGCATGTTGAAGTTTTTATATCTTGAATACCTTTAAGCAACACCTTCCACAATCTCGAAAAAAATATTAAAGATCTCTTTATACTTAAATCTTTTATCCTATTCTTTTCATGCTCTGTAACTGCACTATCAATCTCTTTCGTAATTAAAAAACGGCATACTAACTGAATTGTTTGCAATAGACCTTCAAAAATACTAAGTGGGTTTGCTGTTTTTACCGCCTTGTCAAACACTAACAGAGCTTTCTGTAAATCACCTTCTAATATTGCTCCTAATAGATCGAATATAATATCTTTATCCACTAGGCCAAGTATGTCTATCACATTTTTAGTGGATATTGCACCATCTTTGCTATATAGCACTGCTTGATTCATCAAAAACAAGGCGTTACGCATTGAATTTCCAGAGTGTCGTGCAATTAATTCTAATGCTCCCTTTTCAATGGAATAACTCTCTTTTTGTGCAACATCATTTAAACGTTCCACTATTTTAGCTACAGGAATATTGTGTAAATCAAATCTTTGACAACGTGCAATAATAGTGATTGGTATCTTTTTTATTTCCGTAGTTGCTAAAATGAACTTTACACTAGATGGTGGCTCTTCTAGGGTTTTAAGTAATGCGTTAAATGCGCTGCTGGATAACATATGTACTTCATCTATAATGTAGACTTTGAATTTAGAGCTTATAGGTGAATAGCAAATATCTCCCAGGATTACTTTAATATCGTCAATGCTAGTGTGACTTGCTGCATCGATTTCAATTACATCTGGATGGCTTGAATTTTTTATTGCTAGACAGTTTTCACATGATCCGCAAGGTTCAAAAATTGGCCCCAGAGAACAATTCAAACATAAAGCTATTATCCTTGCAGTGGTGGTTTTACCAACTCCACTACTACCGGAGAGCAGTATAGATTGTGGGATTTTGTTTAAAGTAAAAGCATTTTCTAATACACGCACTAATATATCTTGACCTACTAGATCTTTAAAGCTACTAGGACGATGTTTTAATGCTATGTTCATAGCCTCGGATAAAACAAATAATGAAATAGGTATGCAACCCAAAAAGGTTCCGATATGGCTGCTTCATTTCTGATCTGACCAAATTACAGAGTTTTTGCCTGCATACCTTATAAAATATTATACTTTTTTTTTTATTTAGCAAGGTATATCCTATGTTAGTTTTATAATTTGATATGTCAGATTTTTTGCAGTGCTACTTTGGAGTAAATAACTGTTACCCAAAATACTCTTCTTCTGTCATCCCAGTGCCCAGACACTGGGATCCAGAAAACTTAATTTTAAATGAATACATCAGGCTGTTGTATAATAAGAACTGGATTCCAGTGTCAAGCACTGGAATGACACCCTTCCGGTGGGAATTGCTCTCAAACTACAATGTTCGTACAGTTGTACTGGGATCCAGATATAAAAATATTTGCAAATTATGCAATGTACAACGGATTCTAGGAGTATATGTTAAAAATAATGTCCATAATGAAATAAGCTGGATGCCAGTATCATGCACTGGAATAACAACCTATAGGTACTGGGATGACAAAGGAGAGGTGTTATGATTTTATATCATTTTCCTCTTTGTCCATTTTCACGAAAAGTTAGAGCTTTTCTAAAAGAAAAAAAATTAGGCTGCGATCTAGTGTATGAAAATCCGTGGGAAAAGCGGAATGAATTCATGGAGATCAATCCAACTGGACAAGTACCAGTATTAATAGATAATAACTTTATAATAGCGGATAGTAATGCCATTTGTGAATATATAGAAGAAACTTACAATAGCGACGTCAAATTACTTGGTTCATCCACTATTATTAAGTCTAAAATACGCGCTCTAATCAATTGGTTCGACAACAAATTTTACAATGAAGTTACTAAGTATATTATGAATGAAAAAGTAATTACTAACCGCAGCCCTGACTCTAGATTTCTTCATGCAGCTCAGCATAACCTGCCTTGCCATATGGAATACATCGAACACTTAATTAACAAGAACGTTTGGCTTGCAACTGATAAGTTCACTTTGGCTGATATTACTTTAGCGTCGCATATTTCTGTAATAGACTACGTAAATAGTTTTCCATGGGAAAAAAGTAAAATTTTAAAAGAATGGTACTCCATTGTTAAATCAAGGCCTTGTTTTCGCGAAATATTATTAGAGAGAGTTTCCGGGTTAACCCCTCCTAAACATTACGCTGACCTTGATTTTTAACTTATGTTAGCTTTAAAGCTACAGTCATTCCTTCATCAGTTGGAATCAATATAGAGAAATATTTCTTTTCATCTGATAATCTATTATTAAACTCCCTCATAGCATGCCATGATTTTTCTGATACTTCTTTTGGAGGCGATTCTAAAAATACTGTGTTAAACAGTAGAGTGTTATCTGCAACGATTAGCCCATCTCGTTTAATGTATGACTCTGCCCAATCTAAATACTTAGGATAACTGCTTTTGTCAGCATCGATAAATATCATGTCAAATGGTGCCTTTGCTGATAATTCATTAATTTTTTCCAGTGCATCGCCTTCTATTAGAGTAATTTTATCACTTAGATTAAAAGCACTAAAATTTTTTTTTGCTATTCTTGAGTGTTGAGGATTATTTTCTATTGTATATATATGACCGTCTTTCAGTAGAGCTTTTGCCATACAAATCGACGAATAACCGTATAACGTGCCAATCTCAACAATACTTTTGATTTTATGGATTTTTATAAATAAACTTAATAGCTTTCCTTCTTCAGGGCCAATCTGAATATGTTGCTTTTTTTCAAGAATACAATATTCTTCTATTGTTTTATATTCTTTTGCAAATAGATTTCTTATGTATGACAATTTTGTACTAGGATTATTACGCATTACGTTTTATATTATAAATTAGGGAGGCTTAATTCATACACAATTTATAAATATAATAATATAGTTTAAAATAATAAAAACATTTATTTTAAGTTATTATTTCATAGTATAAAATTTTAAGTGACAAGAATTATTATATATTGTACTATAGTTAACTAGTATAATAAACAATCGATTATTATGCTAGAATTAAAGGGATTGTTTATGCGCATTTCTCTTTTTAAAATATAATTTTTATAATCAATTAGAGGGGGTTATATGTCTTATACTATTGCTGGTGAAGTTGAAACGTTAAACAAAAAATCTAACAAGAATGAAGGGGTTATGTTACTACATAATCCAGCTTATCGTGAAAAGTATAAAGAACGTTTTAATGAAGCTCAGAAAAAAGTTATGGATATGGTTCAGTTTTATGATGGGACAATAATATTAATAGAGAATAAAATCGCTATGTATTACTACACTTGGCACAGTAAAAAAAGAGAGTTTGAGCGTAAAAAACAACAAACAGTAGTGAAAAACAATGACTCAGCATAGAGTCTTTTATATGGTAAGCTACAGTGGTATTACTTCACTATAGCTTTTCCATATAATTCATCTATTACGTTAGTGAAGTATTTCAGCTCTTTATACCCTTCATGTTTAACTTTATTATGCTCTATATATGACTTACCATCGTTGAGCTTGATGAAAAATATTGGAGTGGCTGTGATACCAAGTTTATTAATTGCCAGTGATTTATCATTTATGATTTTATCCATCATTTTCTTATCATTAATGCATTGGTTAAATGCATCTTGCTTTAAGTTGCTTAGTGCAGCAATTCTTTGTAGTAAAGTCAAATCACTCAAATTGGAGTAATTCCACGAATCTATTGAGTTAAAAACAGCTTTGTTAAAATTAAAGTAGTCTTCTTGTTTTTCGTAGCAATGACTTAGCATTGCAGCCTTTAGCCCTCTGTAATCCAAAGGAAAATGACGAAATATATATAACATCTTACCTGTATCTATATATTTCTCTTTAATTTTAGGAAAAACATTCTTATGAAAAAGAGAGCAGTGATAGCAAGTTAATGAAGCATATTCTATCATTAGAATTGGTGCTTTTGGATCTCCTAATAATTTATCATCAGGTAATAGTGATAGTAACTCTTTTGATGTTATTTCATTAGTTTCTTTTTGAATATGTTGGTTAACAACTGCATAAGAATCAACACTCATAAGAATTAGTAAAAACAATAGTCTAAAAATCATTACAATACAAACACTTAACTTACTAAAAAAATTACATATTTATATTAATAATGTCAAGATAACTTTTGTTTAGCAAGGCTTTCAGCCCTATCTTTAAATGCAGCAATTATTTTACTTTGTGTATATTTATATACTGAGTTTAATAAAGTGGAAAATGAGTTGGACTTAAACTTAAACTCTATATAAAACTTTACCATGGTTTTATTTTCATCTATGGGAATGAATTGCCATTCATTGTATAGATGTTTAAATATTCCATTTGATGATACAGCTTTTATCCAACTTTCATTTGTTCCACTTGGAGAAAGAGAAGTAACTTCTGATGTGTACCTTCCTTTAATTCCATGAAAAGCTGCGAGGAGATCCACAACCATTTGGTTGTTAATTTTTTCTTTTATATAAACGGCTTTGCACCAAGGAACAAAATCAGGATACCTTTCAACATCAATTACAATTTTGAATACTTCATTAGGCGAACATAGGAAGGTACCTTGTTCTCTGTATTGATGAAGCATAAATTTAGTACCAATCAAAAAAGGATCCGTATCTACCGTCAGCCTTAGTAGATTCCTGAGACCTGAAGTTAAGGTGGGCATCGCATATTAGTTTCAACGAAACCAGCAGAGGCAATTCCCTTCTCTAGAAATTATCGCTCGGGAAATTTAACTTAACTCATAACGCATAGCACAGACCCCTACTTGAATTATAGATGATTTACACAGGGCATGTCTATAGGTATATTAAAGTCAGCGATTATTATTTAATCTTTATTAAATTTTGCATTTTAAGTATTATAGTTTATCTTATGAACATTACTAAAGTTTTAATCATTATTGTTTTTATTGTAATTTCTTCAAGTGCTTATACTAATTGTACAGATCACAAAATTTTTGTGCATACTATGAAGCAACAAGTGGATGGTATATCTACAAAAGGAAATAGAAAAAACCTAGAGCATGTACACGAAAAGCTTCAGGAGGTCATTCAGAATAATGTTAACCTCAAAGGAATATCGCAATTCGTTATAGGGAAACATTGGGCTTTAGTTAAACAAAAAGAAAAAGAAGATTTTTTAAGAGAGTATGAAGTGTATCTTACGCGTTTGTGCGTTAAAATTTTATATAAATACATGCATGATAGTGAAATGATCATAATGAGTGCAAAAGCAGTTGACGATGAAACTTGCTTAATTGGTACAAGGTTCTCTTATGGCGATGAAGAATTTACAAATATTGATTTTAAAGTTACTAAAAATAACAGTTCTTTCTTGATAAGTGATGTTGTAATGAGTGGAATAAGTATTGCTATTAATCAACGTTCTCAATTTAGTGAGAAGATTGATACGCATGGTATAGCGAGCGTTATAGATGAATTAAGGTGCAATAATGATCTATATGCCTCATTGGCCTAAGCCACTTGGTAGCAGGCCGAATGATTTTTCTCTTGATCGCATAAAAGGCTTTCTTAGCAAACTAGATAACCCCGAGAAAAAAATGCCTCCCGTAATTCATATAGCTGGAACTAATGGGAAAGGCTCAACACTAGCATTTATAAGATATATAATGCAAGCAGCAGGGTATAAGGTACACGCATACACTTCTCCACATTTGGTGAATTTTAATGAAAGAATAGTTATTGCAGGCAGTTATATCGACGATAATGAATTATATAGCTTGTTAGAAGAATGCCGTGCCGTAATTGCAGAACAACCTATCACTCTGTTTGAAGCTGCAACTATTGCAGCTTTTTTAGCTTTTTCTCGTCATAAAGCCGATATAACTTTAGTTGAAGTGGGTATGGGTGGAAGGCTTGATGCAACAAATGTTATAGATAATCCGATTTTAACAATCATTACTTCCATTGCACTTGATCATACAGAATATCTTGGCCCTACTGTAGAAACCATAGCAGGTGAAAAAGCTGGAATAATGAAACCTAATATTCCTTGTGTAATAGCACCACAAAAAAAGTCTATAATGAATACACTAGAATTCCATGCAATAAATAAGAAATCTCCTTTATATAGAGGAGGCTTTGAATGGAATTGCAAAAAAAAGAACAACAAAATGGTTTTTCAATCAGCTATTCAATCAATAGAATTTCCTTTGCCGTCTTTAAAGGGTGATCACCAAATAATCAATGCAGGAAACGCCATTGCAGCATGTAGCATTTTGAGTGGAAAATATGGATTTGACATTGGAGAAGAGGATATCACTTCAGGTTTACAGCATACCTATTGGCCTGCACGACTGGAGCGTATAAAAGAGGGCAATTTAATTTCTTTATTACCAAAAGATTGGCAATTATTTTTAGATGGTGCGCACAATAATGATGGTGCTAGAGTGCTATCTCAGTGGGTAAGAGATAACTTTGCTGAAGGTGTCTATATAATTTTTGGTGTTACTCGTAACAGAAATGTAGAAGAGTTCTTAGAACACTTAAAACCATATATCAAACTACTATGTGCGGTTTGTGTTAAGTCTGAACCTAAAGCAACAAATACAAATTTGATTAGGGAAAAAGCCAATAACATAGAAATAAAGGCAGTTGAATGTGAATCAATTGGCGATGCAATATCAAATCACATATTAAAAGCCTCTATCTATAATGTAAAAACCATACTAATCTGTGGCTCGTTATTTCTAGCCAGAGATTTGAGTATGGAGAATAGCTAACTTTAATGATATAGCTGACCCAAGCAACGCGTCATACCGCCGCGAACCGTCATACCGCGATTCATTCGCGGTATCTCTTAGCCGCTAACACGTAACAAAATATCAACTGTTCTCCCTCGTCATACCGCGATTCATTCGTGGTATCTCTTAGCCGTTAACAAGTAGCGGGATGACGATCGTCAGGGTGTCATCCAAGTAGCCTCTTTTTTGTCATCCCAGTGCCCAGACACTGGGATCCAGGAAAGTTTGCTTGTGGGCAAGCAAACTAGCACAGACAGTGGTTACAACATTTTCGATGAGATTATATGGAAAACTGGATCCCAGTGTCAAGCACTGGGATGACAAGGTTATCGTCATGCCGCCGCGAACCGTCATACCGCGATTCATTCGCGGTATCTCATCCGCTAACAAGAGATCCCGCTAACAAGTAGCGGGATGACGAGATGCCACCGCGAACCGTCATAACGCCGCGGCGCTAACACGTAGCGGGATACTTAACCATCATCTACACCGTCATACCGCCGCGGTATCTCTTAGCCGCTAACAAGCAGCGGGATGACGAGTTACTATACCGCCGCAAACCGTCATACCGTCACGGTATCTCTAGATACCGGCTAACAAGCAGCGGGATGACGGTTGTCAGGGTAGCTGTCATCCCAGTGCCCCTTTTTTTGTCATCCGAGTAGCTGACACTGGTTCACTCTATAATGGCAGTGCTCCTTTCTTGTCATCCCAGCGCCTCCTTCTCCTGTCATTCCAGTGCTCCTTTTTTTGTCATCCGAGTAGCCCCTTTTTTGTCATCCCAGTGCCCAGACACTGGGATCCAGGAAACTTAACTCTACACCAAGTAAATGTACAATAAGAACTAGATTCCAGCGTCACGCGCTGGAATGACATCATAGGGGCACTGGGCATAAGTGTTGAAAGTAACACAAAAAAGACATAAAGAACTATTATTGCAAGAAAAAGGAGGCAATAATGGATCAAATAGAAAGAGTACTAAATTTAATAAAAGATGAGGATTTAGAAAGGCTAGGAAAATTAAGTGAAGTAGATAAATGTAATACTAAATTGTTGGGCAAGATTATATTTAAAGGTCTAATGAAGTTAATATTAATGGGGCAAAAAACAAGCCTAAGAGCGCTAGAAATGGTAATAAACAGGTGTATAATGGATAAGAATAGCGATAAAAGTACAGTAACATACAGTGGTTTGTCAAAAAGGTTAAAAGTTATAAATCCAGAATATTTTAAGGGAGTATATATTGATTTGATGAGCAAGATTAAAAAGCTATTACCCCAAAAAACATCAAATAACTTACATAAGTTTGATTCGACGATCATAAATTTATCGGGATATCTCATAAAAGATGGGCTAAAAATAGGCGGTAAAAGTAACGACAGTCAAGTTAAAGTGAGTGTAGGATTAAAGGATCAATTGCCGACAAGTATAAGATTTTGTAAAGGACAAGAAGAAAGTAGTGAAGATATAGCATTAGTGAGAGCAATTAATGAAGCTAAAGTTGAAAAAGAGGATATTTTATTATTTGATAGAGGAATCAGAAAAGTTGGAACTTTTGCCGAATTTGATGAAAAGGAGTACAAATTTATCACAAGAGTTAAAGTAGGAAGAAAACATGATGTTATAAGCAGGAACAAAGTTATAAGAGAACAAAAATCGGATGGATCAGAGATTTTAGAAGATATAATAGTTAATCTTTATCGTGCACGAGGTAAAGTGGCAATGATCTACGGCTAATAAAAATCAGAAATAAAATTGGAGATGAAATATGGTTTTTGACAAACTTGTTTGAAATGCCAGCTTATGAAGTAACAGAGCTATATAGGCGCAGATGGGATATAGAAGTGTTCTTTAAATTTATAAAGCAAAATCTTGGATATAAGCACTTTTTAAGCCATACTATGAATGGCATGAAGGTGTATATTTACATGATCTGCTTTGTTATTTCTTGTTTATAAAATCAAAAATAATCTACATGGGTTCAAAATAGCATTACTGCAATTCACATTGGATCTAAATGACTCTTTTATACGTTCGATTGTTTTACTGTCGGGAGGTAATTTACATGCCGTTGATCATCTCATATCACGTTATTTTTGATACTTTCAACACTTATGCGCCGTGGCGGTATAGCTATATATGTTTTTTTGCACACTTTATCTTGTACTTAAATGTAGACCAGCATAGCCTTAGTTTTTTTATATATTTTACTTCTTTCTCTGTATTTAATAATAGGCTTGAAAATAAATGGTAAGCCTATAATTGTTAAGCTTAGAGCTAGGGTTGAAAGTATACAACAGGCTTTGTGTTTACTATGTAGCTCTTTCAGATAAAGCATCAAAAATCTACAAAATTTTTTGTAATTTTCTTCGATGTTTTTTTTGCTATGAGCCTTGCTAATGAACATATCTATTGCGGTATGACCGTTATTACACTTAATGTTAAGGTCTGCACCTTTTTCTGTTAACAACTGAGCTATATCAAAATAATCCTTTTGAACAGCAAGATGTAGAGGTGCAAAACCTTGTTGTTCACAAATGTTCATATTGGCTCTAACTTCCAATAACATTTTCACAATTTTTGTATGGCCTTTTTTAACTGCCAGTAGCAAGGGAGTTCTGTTACATTTAGTAACAGCATTAACGTTTACCTTAAGCTTCAATAAGAGCTTAACTGTTTTAGTGTTACCATTATGGCTAGCTTTATGCAGCCTGGCATTACCATTAAAATCTTGATCGTTTGCTTCTATTCCCTTTGAAACAAGAAATGTTACCATTTTTCTATTATTATGCTCAATAGCGCAATCTAATGCATCAAAACCATGATTGTTTTTTGTGCAAATAAACTCTTTAGGTTTAATTTTATCGTTACTTGCTTGCTGTTTTTTTGCAATAAGCTTTACTATTTGCATTTTGTTGTTATACGCTGCTAGGAAAAGCGTAGTGTTATTTTCTGCATCTTTTGCTTCTATATTTACACCTTTCTTTATCAGATATTCTATAATTTCTGCTCTGCTGTCATAATGTGCGGTGCATTGATAAATGGTTAAAAACAAAGGAGTACGAAAATTGTTATCTTCACATTCGAGATTTGCTCCGCTATCAATTAAAATTTGGACGCTTTTTTTAGAACCGTATAGTGAAGCTATATGAAGAGGAGTATAGCCCTCTTTGGCATCTTTTTCATTAACTTTTGCGCCTTTTGTTATCAAAAAATCTATTAATTCCGTGTCATCTTGTAGTGCAGCAAGGTGCAGTGGAGTGAATCCATTTTTATCCTTGGAATTAATTGTCAGTTGATTAACAAAAAGTTTAGCAACTTTCTTGTGTCCATGCATAATGGCGTAATGCAGAGGGTTTCTATTTTCATTGTCTACGACATTGAAATCAGCTTCGTGCTCTAGTAATGACTTTACTCCAACTAAATCACCTTCTTTTGTGAACTTGTGCAAGAGAGTGATTCCACTTGCATCTTTTGAGTTAATATCAAATCCATTTTCTACTAATTGGTTTATATCTTCCTCACGCGCCATATTACTTCAATCTCTAATCAAACCTTTTACGTTTCAATAATACTTCTACTTAATTAAGTTTAAATGAATCTGTGAGAAATGGCTAGGATACTATGCATTCTTGCATAACAAACTTTTGGCAGCGCGTTGAGAAACGAAAAACTTGCTTGACACCCTCCGCCAGCCCCCTTATCATGAAACTGAAGGTATTCAGTTATCTTCATCTGTGCAGATTAAACAGCAAAAAAACAACGTACTTGGCGTCTTATTTTTAATTTTTCGCACTATGTGCACCTTATGTCTTCACAATATTTCTGGGTTTTTACCCATATAAGCTGAAACGCGCTTATAAGTCGTTTAAGACAGTATAGTACGCCAATTTGAAGGATTAGAGAGTGAACACTAATTACCACGGGGTTTCTTTTGCCTTTTTTTCTGCTTAGTAAATTTCTTAAACATTTAAACAAAGGTGAGTTGCATTTAAAAGCAGCTAAATTGCAGTGTTTAAGACTTAAAAAACGCCAACGCGTTTAATACAATGTTGCAAATTTTCCTCCTGCGCTAGTTCTTTGATCCGAAATGTCACTTCTACCTTGTCAAGACCAATGTTAATTTGCTTTATTAATGTCCTAACAATACCACGTTTAGTTTGCCAATCTAGGTAGTCTAGGTTCGATTTAACACTAGAATAAAAACCCTTTATACTATTGATAATAAGGCTCATTCTCTTCTGTAGTGTCTTTTGATCAACAACCTTTTTCTTCTCTTCTTCCATCCCTTTTAAACGTTCCTTCATTTTTTTCATTGTCTGCTTAAATTCTTCCTCATTTATATATTTTTCCCCGCCTGCATTTTCTTGACTATAATAGTCTTCCATAAGTTTTTCGATACCTTGTTTTATTTGATTTTCCCTTCTTGCAAATGTTTTATCTGATGATTCATCATTTTTATTTTCTGAAACTCTATGTTGGTACTCCTTTTTAATCCTCTCTGGATCCTTTAACAAACTTTTTATTTCTTCCCATATAACCATTTCTAACATATCTGCACGGATATATTTATTGTTACATTTATCGTAACTATTAATCATAACACGCTCATTACAACGATAATAGCTATATGTTTTTTCCCCACTTCTACAATGCGAACCGGTATAAGCATATCCACAGTTTTGACATACAACTAGACCTTGTAGTAGATTTCTCTCTTTTCCTTTCACTTTCTGCATTCTTGCTCTTTTTTTATTTTCATCCAGCTGCTCTTGCACTACATCAAATAATTCTTCATCAACTATTTTTGGTACTGGTATATAAATCCAATTCTCTTTATCTGTACGGTGGACAGAAACTTTTTTCATCTTTTGTTTAGACCTTCTTCCTGTTGCCTTCCATGATGCTGTTTCAATTCTTCTTACTCTACCAAAAGCTGCTTGTCCTTTATATGCGGGATTTTTTAATATGCTACAAATCGTTGCTGGATACCAATTCTCCTGTCCAGTTCTTGTTCTAATTGACCTCTCTTTTAGCCTCAGTGTAGCTGCCCTTATACCTATTCTTTCTTGACCTATCCACTCAAATAGTTCACACACTACTTTTGCTTCCTCTTCATTAATTTCAAATTTGGCTTCTCCTGTTACATGCCTTTTTATATATCGATAACCATAAGGTGCTTTGCTCATTACACTTACACGACCTTTTCTTGCTGCATGGAGTTTCCCTCTACGGCTTCTTTCCATAATCTTTGTGCATTCGTATTCTGACACTAATCCTTGCATTCCTAGTAATAATTTAGACTCTGGATTATTTTCATTTGCATGATTTAAGAATATTACTTCTACTCCTGCTTTCTCAAATTCATCAAGTAATATCATTTGGTGTGCAGATTTCCTTGACAACCGGTCAGGTGAATGAATATAAACTTTATTAATTTGACTTTCTGCTATTTTATCACGTAACTCATCTAAACCTCTACGCTCTAAATTCCACCCACTAAAGCCATTGTCCTTAAATTCATACTCATCTAATAACTCATGTTTGTCTGCAGCAATTCTATGCTTGAGCTCTGCAATTTGGCTCTCTATTGTATTGTTCTGTGCTTGGCTCCTCGATGAAACTCTCGCATATAAGGCCACTGTTGTCATTTTTTTCCACCTCCTTTTCGTTGTTTCTTTTTACCGCATACCTTAGTAACAGCTCGTACGCGTCTGATAGATGTTTATCTGCTAACTGATCAGGCTCATATCGACAGGTCACAGTTAACGTTCTTTTTCTCATAGTTTCTCCTGTAAATATTTTTGTAGTTCGGGCACTCCTTTTTTCCATAAATCCATTACTCTTGCGAAAAAGACGCAACTGTTAACCCTTGTTTTTCTCAGCTTTTATGCAAAATTTTAGAAACACATAGCTTGTAGCCTACCTTTTACTCCCTTCTCTTACAGAAAGCTCTTTTTATAGCTCTTTTATCTTCTCATCCATATCTTCTAGCTCTTTTTCCACTTCCATCAGTGCCTTCTTGACCAATGGTGCTTCTTCTAGCTTTTCCCTTATTTCTTCAAACCTTCTTTCTCCTTTTTCTTTTAGGTTTAGGCTCAATATCGCATCTACTGTCCGCTCCGATAACTCCCTTAGTTTTTCTAGCAACTCTTCAGTTCTCGCATAATACATTGCTGTTTTGCCAAATTTATCCTTTTGCTCTACATTTGCTCCAGCTTTTACTAGCTCTTTTATTATCTCTTTTGTTATCCTTCCTTCTCCTGTTTTGCATGCTATATGCAGTGATGTATATCCTTTTTGGTCTCTCGCATTTACGTCACCTCCCGCTTCTAATATCGCTCTCACATTCCCTATTTCCCTCATAAATACTGCTTCATGTAGGGGGGTCCTTCCTATGTAGTTCCCAGTATTAACATTTGACCCTCCTTTTATTAGCTCCCTTACCGTCTCTTCATACCCCATTAGACTCGCATAATGTAATGCCGTATTTCTTTTACCGTTTCTAGCATTTACATCTACTCCTTCCTCCAATAGTACTTTTACATTCTCTACCTTTCCATAGAATGCTGCTAGGTGTAATGGTATTTCTCCGCTTTTGTTTTCTATATTTGTTTTTGCTCCCTTTTCTATCAGTAACTTTATTACTTCTGGGTCTGACACTTGTGCTGCTCGGTGCAATATTGTGCAACCTGCTGCGTCTTTTTCATTTATTCCACGAAATGAATTCTCCTTTAATTTTTCCAGTTTTTTGTTTAACGTAAATAACATATGTACCTCACAAAATTAGCTTTTTTAGCGCAAGATAAATTTCTTATGTTTACTTGCTACTATTTAAGTTATGCGTGTTTTAGCATAAAAAGGCAAGTCTTTTTTCGTGTAGTACACCTTTTTTAACTAAATACTAATATAGTATATGAAGATATAAATATATATGCTTAACGCATTAAACATATTACTTGCGTCTCTTTCCAAGACCTGTTCAAATGACGATGTTCGTGCCACGTTAGTACACCTGGGTAAAACACTAAAATGTAATTTTCCGGTTCATGTATTGAATCCTTTTGCTCTGAATTTAAATCGCTTTCAAAATGAACATAGTGCTCTGCTACACCATATCTTATAACTTTTTGATCGGTAGAGTTTTCTACTTTGTAATGATAGGTAACACTGAATCTTTCTAAAATTGGCTTGTATTTAAAATTCCACAGTTGTTCAGATAGTTTATCACTTCCTAGTAAAAACTTGCTCCCTTCTTCTTCTGCATTCGTAACCGGAAAACACGCGTTTATTTCTCCTAAACTCCAACTGTCCGATAATACTATCTGCGCTTTAGCAAACTTAATTGCCGGTAATAAGCTCTGTGGTAGCGGATATAGCGCTTTGAAGTTATACCACACATGATTTCTTTCATAGATGCCTCTGTAATTCTTCATGTGGGGCTCGGTTTCTCCAAGTATTGCTACATCTAGCCTATACAGATCATTACTTAATGCTTGCTCGTAATGAACTCGAAAAGTACCAAACTTAAAAGTTGGATTTAATATTTTTAGCTCAAATGAGTTCTTCCGACCAAATGATAACACCGGTCCATCTTTTTCGATCTTTGTACCAGAGTAGTCTGATAATAAGCTGCCAAAAAAGCTTTCATCTAAAATAAATCTTCCAATATTATAGTGGTCATTGAAAAGCCTCATTAGCCTCGATCTTGCTGGCAATGATAGTTTTGCTAGTTCTACTACTGCATCCACGAAGAAGTCATTCGGTACATCTCTTATCCCTACCTGCAACTCAAAAAAGTGTTTACCGGGTGGCTCTTCAATGATCGTAATATCTTCTATATTTGCCCATTTTAATGCTATTTTAAGTGATTCTGGTGTGCCACGCAGTCTTTGAAATTTTATCCCTTCTTTTATCGCCTTTCCTTTGTCTGTTACCCAACGCAGAATTTCCCCCAATCCATATTCTTCTATTATCCACGGTAGTATTTCATCTTTAGAATTAAACTTAAATCCTTTTATCCTGCTTGGATCAACTTTGTAATCGATAGCCTCTACTATGGCTCTTTCTTCTTTTGTGCTATTAGGTGGAAGTAACATTAGCTTTTGCCCATTAATTCGATTTCTAGCTTGCCTAAACAAACGCACTCATTCCCCAGTACCACAACATCTTTTCTTGGCTCTATTAATTCCACGTTTTCCACTCCTTCTATAAATAGATTTGCTATAATCCACGCCCTTGTTACACTCCATCCCAATCTTTTCGTTGTTTCAAATTTTTCTATAAATCTCTTCTTCACTGTTTCAACAATATCTGGTCTTTTAATACTAATTCTGCTGTGGATATTTATTTCAATAATATTGCAACCAACTACTGTTATCGTATCTGTTAATACCCTTATATCATCCCTGGTGACTTGCTTTTTTACAATATCCAGTAGTTCTTCAGATGCTATGCCATTTGTGGATAACTCCGTGGATAAAATCGAGATCTCTACACTCCCTGGCACTTTTGATTCAACCAGCGCATCCTTTACTCTTCTATCTGCTGAGAGTGCTTGAAACCTATAATGCTCTTTACTTCCTCCAGTGCTTGAGCCAACTATTCTTGCCTTGATTCTTTTTCTAAATCGTTCGTCATCTTCTTCTTTTTCTCTCTCAACTCCGTAAAACTCAGCTAAACGATCTAAGTCTTCTCCTCCTGCGAACTTAAGTAAATTACTTTTTACCGCTTCATTTATTCTTTGTCTAAGCAAAAGTTCTCGCCAGGCTGCTACCTCTAAAATCTTTATTGCTGGGTCACTTTCCACCAATCCTGTAAAACTTTTATCTCGATTTACTAACTCTTCTTTCATCCGCGAAAAGATTTCCTCGAAGTTCAGTAGTTCGATAATATTTGGCTGCTCCATCTCTATACCATAATCCCATCAAAATGAATATTTTTTCCATTTGGTAGATAAATACCATCTAATGAAATATTGACCTTTCCTTCTTTCACTTCTGTAATTTTTACTTTTTCTAACTTAAATCTTTGCTCCAACTTTTGTAGAGCTTCTGCTACTGCTGCATAGATTTCCAAAGTTAAATCCCTATTAATTGGCTTATCTACTAATTCAAGTAGTCTTGACCCATAATCCCTTCGCATAACACGTGATCCTATCGGTGTGGTCAGTATATCAATTATTGATTGTTTCAGATGTTCTATTCCTTCTAATTCTTTACCTGTTTCTTTGCTCATCCCTTTCATTGTTAGCTCGCAAATACATTTTTGCTAATACTCATTACATGAAAACCACACGATGCCAAGTCACCGGTTCTTGTTATGCCAATATCATTAACAAATACGCTGTTTGATCCTTGCATTAGTTTCTCCCCTAGAGTTAAGATATCTCCTTTTCGACACACAGATCTACCGTTTACAAAAACATTGCTGCTTCCACTCATACAAACATGTGCTGGTATTCCACTGCAATAATCTCCTACACAAACGATTGCTTTACCCATATATTAGTTTAGATATATTCTTTTTGCTTTGAGTTTTATTCCCTTTTTTGTCATTTCTATACTTGATTCCCCAACTTTTAGCGTTATTTTATCTATTACATCTATCTCTAAATGATGTTTATCTTTATCGTACGATAACTTTGTCCCATCTTGAAATTTTGCACTATTTATTTCCTTTTTATTCTCCGGAGGGGGATATTTCTCCTGATATATTGCCGGTAACACCACTTCTAATGATAATTCCCCGAACGGCGATAACACTACTACCTGTTCATCAATATTCGGTGGTGACCAGCTTTCAGCTCGATAAGTTATCCATGGTAACCAATCTGTTAAAAATTCTCCTACTTTGACCCTTACTCTTGCTTTTTCATAGTCTACTTCTTTAACTAGACCTATACGAATAATATTCGCTAACTTCCTATTCAGCTCTGAAATTGCAAAATTATGCTCTAACATTTTCGCCAACACTTATTGTATGTGCCAGTTTCTGACCACACTGACTTCCATACATGGATTTCATGCACCCATTCAACCATCCACACTAGATATGCATCCAACTCTGGCCTAAAATCATCTCCTCCTGCTGATATAAATTCACCTGCTGAAACATTTTCCACGTCCCAAGTATTCTTATTCACTACTCTCGCAACTTCTGCTGCTAATTCTCTCACAACTACCGAGGAATCCTCGACTGTTCCATCAACTACAATTCTTGCTTCAAATCTTGCTCTCAGCGCGAACTCCTCTGTTCCTGGATCTTTTCCTGGCTCTAAACTCACAAGCTCTACAAACACTGCTGGGGCTACTATTTCCCGACGTTCTGTTGGATACACTTCACAGGTTTGTATTACCGATATTTCCTCCTTTAATTTGTCACAGATTGCCTGATGTAAATTTCCCCAGAACATTATTTCATATAACTCATTTGCTGATCAAAATACTTCTCAAATACTCTCTCTACTTCATTTTCAACTAACTCTTTCATTGTTTCCCGAGCATGGGTATTTATTTTAATTTCATCTATTGGCAAAGACGTGGTATACCTTCGTCTGAAGATTCCTATATGACCATTTTTCATTGTTGCTATAAATGCTCCTTCATACGTACGGCTTCCTACTTTTGCTCCTATCTTTGTCTGTTTTATACTCCCAAGTTTTGCTACTCCTATCCACTGCGAACTGAGCTTTACTATCGACCATAAACGCTTTCTATTTGCTTTATCCACACTTAACTTTTTTCTCATTGCTTTTTTTGGTATTTGTTTTTCTTCGCTAACTTGTTTGACAGTTTGCGATCTTACCCATAGTGCCGTTTTGTTCAATGCTCTTACTGTTGCTAATTCTATTTTTCTTCTTTCAGCATCTATGCTTTGCATAACTTTTTCGATGCTATCGGTGACTTCGATGTTAATACGCATCTACACCCCTGACGCTTGAATTTTCCACAATACTCCTCCTAAGTGGTGCTACCTATGGCACATCTCTTCCTTATTACCTGCAATATTTCATCTGCTGATATTTGGATCAATGCAGCTATACACACCTTTTTTCTCAGTTGTAAAGTAGTAATCCCCAACTCCAAGATCAGTTACAGGCGTATGATACACATCTTCTGGAATGCTGACTATCTCTTCTATCATGCCTGACTTCTCATCTAATAGAAACATGATTCCCTTATTGCTCACAATAAATAATTTTCCATCTATCACCGGTCTAGCATAATATGTGTCTTTTAGTTTATCATTTAGCTCATCATTTACCACTAAGTTAGTACTCCAAATTATCTGACCATCAGGTATTGCAACTTTCATAACTTCATTCTTTGTGTTTACTACAAAAAATTCGTTACCATTTATATCATCGGGGTACAGCCATGGCATAATCCCACCACCACTGATATTTTTTGCTTCCATGGCCTTTAACCACAAAAGATCTCCTGATCCTATATCAATCGCAACAATGGTAGAATTGTTTGTAGCTATTAATGTGTTATTCTTTACTACTGGAGTAGTCGTGATATCTGTAAGCTCAGTATCTAAGAGGTTTGTTGAAGGTAACTTATAAGACCATAACTTTTTTCCACCTTTATCAAAAGCTACTAACTTCCCATTTGAAAATGGAACAAATACTGTGTTGTACATAGCCACAGGGGATGTGTAATATGAACTTGCCGGTTGGTTGCTACCATTATGATTAGGCATATGATACGACCAGATTGTATTACCATTTTCCATGTCTAGCATGTACAAATAGTTATCCATAGTTAAAACTGCTAGTCTGTCATTAAAAATTGTCGGGTTTCCTTTTACTGGAGACTTTAATTCCTTTTTCCACATAACTGTAGTTCTGTTTATTCCATATAGCACATTATCTATTGCTAAGTAAATTTTTCTACAATATTTACTGCAAGCAGCACTCATTCTACCAATTGTTTTATGACTATCAGATAAATCTAGTTTTTCCGGGTACACTGCTCTGTAATACAATACCCCATCGCCACCAATGACTAGATCGTGAGCTTCGGATAAGGGAATTGGTTCTATATAACCTTGAGAAAACTCTCTACTTGGGATATTCCACAGGTGACACCTATATTTATCTTTTATTTTTAAGCTAAGCTCTACCTCATCTTTTGCAATAGCACAACTTGTGCTTAACAAGGAAGCAATTAAAAAGACGACTAATTTCATAAAACTTTTCTAGAAAGATCATTTTATATACACATTAAAGATACAATATATTGAACAATTTCACTATCGTTAGTTTTGATTTTAACACTAAAAACCATTTTACATTCTCACTGCATGTATTTTCCATACCATTCCAGAATTATCTCTAAGTGGCGGTGAGTGTACTTTGTACTTACGCTTATCAATAATAAAGGTATCTCCTACTACTGGCTGCAATACATCGAATATACTCACCTCAAGAAAAACCATCTCCCCGACAAATTGTCCTTCACCAATTCCATATAATTTATCTGGTTGTTGTTTCAGCACCTGAACCATGTATGACTTATCCTTTGATTCATACAACACTTGCTGCCCTAAATGTGTAAAACAATCTTTCAATAATCTCTTAATATTTCCTTGCATGTCTTCTTTTTATGTATTAACTTTTACTTCGAGCAGAGCAGCTTTTTCATACCTCTTTTCTTGTAGTTGCTCTGCCCACAAAAACCATTTTACCTCTTTATGCAATAAACTTGAAAGGCACACAAAGTGGCTATATTGGTAGGAGGAAAGTCATTCTTTCCTTTTTGGCTCCTCTATGCTGCAACGATTTTTGTTAATATCCTCGGACGGTGGCACATCGGTAAAGGGTTTGATTGGGTATGAAGGTCAGTCCCTCTATCAAATCTTCTTGGCTCTTGTTTTGCATACAATGGCTGACCAAGGGTATTCACCGTCTCATTAAAGTCCGCTGGCGCAAAGTAAGTAGTAAATGTGCTTGCTGTACCAAGTGGAAAACAGTGTCCTGTGTCTTTTTCTATAAACCTTCTCACATTTCCTTCAGGGTCGGTTGCTTGCCCTCTGTACTCCTCAAATGTTATTCCACAGAACGTAAATCCTGACCTCATGTCGTTCCTCAGCGCTGCCCCTTCTTGCCATCTCTCATATGCTTCTTTTACTTTGGCATGAGAAGTTAGTGCATCAAAAAACTCAGGACTTACCAGTGCATGAATCCCAGTCATATATTCACCACTTAAGTTGTCTTCAACATGCCTCAATACTTCCAGACACTTACGCTTTACATCGGTGGTTGCTGTTCCTAGCGCAAAACTTACTACTTTCGGTGTAATTTCAAATTCGTTGTAAAGATTTAATAACTCTGACCCATCTGCATCAAGAATGATTCCCTTCAACGCCCCCATCCGCAAATGTTCTAACGTTATCGCGTGTTTGTTTCTCATCAACTCCAGATGATCTGTTACCACGTTAGCCAACGCTTTCAGTTCATTCTCTGACCCAAATGCCCTTATCCCTTGCACTTCCTCTGGTAACACTACATCATCATGGGGAATATGTGGTATCGTAAATGTTCTTATTTTTCGTTTTCCGCGTTTTCCCACTGTTGCAGGTGCTCCGGGAACTTGCGTTGGTAATAAACTCAATACTCCGTTTTGCTCTTCTATTGTAATATGTCGGAATCTTACTGATCTACTTGGAAATAAATTTAAGCTTTCTGTTCGACCATAATTTATCGGCAATATGTTTATTGCTTTAGTTAATTCCGTCATACTAAATGCTGGATTTGTAAATGGATTTTGCATGTTTTTCCCCTTTAGTGTTTTAAGTTGGTTTTGCTCTTCAGTTGAGCAGTTTTAAACTCCCTTACGAATGATGATGCCCCGTGCTTCAAGTTGCTTTATTGCTGCAGCTTTTTGCTCCTCAGTGATATTTCCTGGCCACACCACTGCATGATCTGCTAGCATCGCTATACGTGTAATGATTACTGCTTTGGTGGTTTCCGTTGCATTTACATCACTTGTTATTACACCTATTGCTGTTTGCGTGCCGTCTGTAGCTGTTGGATTTAAGGACTTAATTAGACCGTCTTTAGTATCACACCCAACAACTGTACCAAGTTTAAGGTTCTGTCCCTTTGCTACTGTTATTTGGTCTCTTGAATATAGGTTTGATGCCTCATACTTTAATAGGTCACCTAAATTATTTCCTTCTGTTATACTTGTCATGTTTTTTTTTCTCCTTTTTTTCCCTTTAGTTTTACCGCCATGTTTGATACGCGGCGGTTATAGTTGTGGTGCGTTTTAGCTACCGCGGTGTTTAAAGTTCTGCGGTATAAGATATATAACCTTATAATTGGCTATTCTGGCGGACTTGTTTACCGCGGCATTTGTAATTGCTGGTACCTAAATTTCTCAAATGCCAGATTGCGCTCGAGTTCTTGCTACCTGCATCATTAAATCTTCTGATGAACTTTGTGGTATTGTGCTCAGTATCTCTGTCTTCTTCGTTCTCTCCGCCAGTATCGACATTAATATTTCTTGCGCTTGTTTTGCATTTACATCCTGCTCGATAAATTCTCCTATTTTCTCTGGCATCTTTGATAAATTACATAATCTTATTACCTCTAATACTTCCTTGCGGCACCTCTCATAACCTATTCGTTTTGATTCTTCCATTAACTCATCAGCATCGATGGTGTGGCCCTTATAGTTAAATTCAGCTTTACTCATATTGTTTCTCCTATCTATAAATTCAGAATATGTTATTACCTCATCAGCAAGACCTATCTCTATTGCTTTTTCCCCAAAATATAGCCCTGCTTCCGTTGATTTGATTGTTTCCGTGGACAAATTTCTGTTTCGTGCTACGAGCTGGACAAACATCTCATATAGGCGGTCTACTTCCTCTTGTAAGCTTTCCACACTTTCTGATGTTATCGGCTCATGCGGATTTAAATCGTTTTTTCGACTTCCAGCAAATACTGTCGTATATTTTATTCCCTGTTTTTCATCAAACCCACTTTGATCTATATGACTTGCTATTACTCCTATGCTTCCAACTCCTGAAGTTCTCGTTACCAATACTTTTTCAGCACTTGACGCTATTGCATACGCCGCAGAATACGCATCATCATTTGCTATCGCCACAATCCTCTTTTTTGTCCTTGCTTCGTAAATAAAGTCCGAAAGGTCGAATAAACCGTTTACTTCTCCTCCGGGGCTGTCTATGTCCAATAGTATTATTTCAACCTTTTCATCTATTAAAGCTTCTTCTATCTCTTCACGTATCTTCTCATACGATGTCATCCCCAACACATCATCAAAAGCCTCTGACTTCTTCGTCAAGATTCCATGTATTGGTATTACTTTTATTCCCCTTTCACTATTTCTTACTGCATGTTTTATATTTTTAAACGTTGGATGCTTCTCTGCATGTAATGACAATAAATCAAAGCTTCTTTGCTCTATCATCATCGGTTTATTGAGCCAGCTCACTTGTGTTGTCATATTATTTCAGTATTAGAATCAAAACTACTGACGTCCGAGTCAAAACTTAAACCCAATTCACTAGCACGCCTTTGATCTTCAGCAATTTCTTGGTCGATTTCTTCTATATCGTAACCTAGCTCTGATACTACTTCTGACCTGCTTTTAAACCCATTCCTTACCGCCATTTGCTGTGCTTGCTGGTCTTTCAGTGGATCTACCCAATCAAACCCTTGTGCTATCCATTTTACCTCTTTTGCCGCTTCTTTCGCCCCTTTTTCACCTATGTCTAGTTCTCCAGATAGTATTGCTAATTCTAACCACCTATCCCATACTGGACGGCAAAATTGAAATACCATTATGTTATGCTGTAACATTCCGCACCTCCGGCGAAACTCTATTAATCCTGCTCGGATTGATGAATAATTGACACCCGTTAAATCCCCTGTTAGCTACTCATACGTTATTCCTATGCCTACTGCTATTGCTCTGAGCTGCTGTTTCATGAATGCTTCATAACTTCCTCCAACATCAGATGGTTCCGAGAACTTGATATCTTCTCCGGGATCAAGTAATTGCATAGTCCCAGGTTCTAAGCCTGACAGCGCTACTCCATGTTCATTACTCTCTCCTTCTCCCATGATGTTCGCTTCAGGATCAAGTCTCGTAATAAATCCCGCAAACATCGCTGCAGTCTTTTTTCGTACTAATTCTGCATCGTCATATTGATCAAGTTCATAGAGGTTTAACAGTACTGTAGAAAGCCACGGTACTCCTCGAATCTGCCCAGGTCTTAGTGGTCTATAGATATGTAAAACATCATTTGCTGGTACTCTAACTGATTCGCCAAACGAGCCTTCACCAGGGTGCTCTCGAAAAAGGTAATACGCTTCTCTTTGCCCAAGTCTATTGAACTCAATGCCGTTTCTAATTACATTACCGTTGGCAAGGGTTTGATTGCTCTTATTGTCTAAATGCTCTGATTCAAGTACTTGTAATTGCAACGGCACACAAAGTCCATCTTCTCGTTTTCTTGTTCGAAGTCTTACAAAACATTCTCCTCCTTCTATCATGCTTCTACACACAAGAGCTTGTAATCCATAAAAATCACTTACTCCGCTACTGTCTGCTTCATCTGTCCATCTCAGCCATAATTCTTGCACTTTTTTCCGAAACTCTGCATCCTTGGCTTTTGATTGCGGTTTTATTCCTGTCCCAACGCAATTACTCACTATCGTATCGATGATGTTTGCTGCATAGGAGTTCTTTCTTACCATGTCACGTGAACGACTACGCAGGTGTTCAAGGCTCTGGGAAAGTAAGCTATTTATACTTCCTGACTCTGGTTGAAAGTGCAATAATCTTCTTCCTGAACCTGATGCATCCCATGCTGAACCTTTAGGCTTTGGTGGTTTGCGGAATAATTGTTTGAATGATTTTAGTAGCATTACTTTTCCTTGTCTGAAACTTTTGATAATTCAGCTTCCAACTCTTCTATTGTTGGCAGAGCTGTTTTTACCTCTTCTGGTAGATTTTCAGTGATTTGATACTCTGCTAACCCTATTGGCTTGTTCATGTCACGTAATGCATACTCGGCTACAACTCCAACTTTAGAGCGATAGAGGATAAGACCAATAGATTGATTATCACCTGGCTGTCTTAATAAATCATCAACTGCTGAAAGGTAAAAATTCATCTTTCCAGTGTATTCTGGCTTGAATTTCCCTGCTTTTAGTTCAATTACAATATAGCAACGAAGCTTAACGTGGTAAAAGAGCAAATCCAAATAGAAATCTCTATCTTCAACCTGTAAATGGTACTGCCTTCCTAAAAATGCAAACCCTTCACCAAGTTCTAAAAGGAAACGTTCTATGTGAGCTACAAGAGCTTTTTCTACTTCCCTTTCATGCGCTTTTTTACCAAGACTCAAAAAATCAAATACGTAAGGATTTTTAAGCGTTTGCTGTGCTAAATCTGATTGAGGCGATGTAAGCTTATTCCTAAAGTTTGTTATTGCTTTACCTTCACGTTTATACAAATTTGTTTCAATTTGCATCGACAAGATATTGCGAGACCAGCCGTGTTCACGCGACTTTTTAGCATACCAAAATCTTTCTTCTTTGTTTTTAATTTCGTACATTATTACGATATTGTGACCCCAAGGTAATTGGTCAACAGCTTGTTGACGAATTTCGTTTTCGCTATATTCTTCCGCAAACCTTCTCATATACTTTAGATTTTGAATGCTAAACCCCTTCATATCAGGAAAAGCATCTCGCAAATCTTTACTTAGTTGTTCAATAACTTTCGCTCCCCAGCCATATTCTTTTTGCCGTTTTAAGATTTCTGTACCAGTATAATGATAAAGCAAAATAAGCTTACTATTAACCGCAAGTGCTGCTTTGTAACGATTAGTAGCAATATAACCTTTCAACTGCTCTAAAAATTCTGTATATTCTTTTCCTATAATTTTTGTCATAGCGTTCCTTTCAACGATTTTTATCATTATATGATCCCTTTATTCGTTGAAATAACAATCTTTCTCTTCGGCTTCACACCTGCAACTTTCAGCTCAGCTTTAATGCGTTGTCTTAAGCTCAAGAGGTCATTTATCTGCACTTCTCCGTACCTAACCACGTGATCGCCATATGCAATCGATACTACCCGTTTCCCGCTCTGTAGCTTCTTTATCGCTTCTTCTACTTGATCTAAATATTCTTGGCTATACATCAACTTTTCTCATTCAACCATTGACTTCTTCTCACTCTTTTTGACTTTTTAGTTTTTTCACCTACTAAACTTTCCCACTTACTCTCTGGCCATCTATCTATTCCCAGTGCTATCGATGCTGCTCTTGCATAAACTCTGCAATCTAGTACTTCATTTCGATCCCTTATCTTTTGCCACTCTTGTTTGGTATACCCTTTTACTACCTTGGTAATTAGTTGTTCTGCAGTAAGTTGCTTAAAATATTCAGGTGGATATTCGGGAAAATGACAATACCCCGGCGCCCCTTCTGTTAAAACATTAAGTAATTGGAAAAGCTCGGACTTTAATATCGATACCCCAACTGGCCACAGCTTCATTCCTCTCTTTAGCTTTTGTCCGCTAACTGTTACATCTACTCTACTTGGGCTGTTAAGCGGCACTAGCGCTTTGTTTACCCCTTTCACTGCCATTACCCTTCCAGAGCCTTGATGACTTCTTACCCAATTGTATACCTCTTGTGTTGCATACCCGGCATCAATCGCCATCATGCTTATCATGTATTCAAGCCCATTTTCACCGATAAAATGATGATTCAAGAGCTCTGACAGTTTTTCCCATACTTCTCCACTGCCAGTATCACCTTCTAATACCTGGTAGTCTATTGACCAATTTTCTCGGTTTCTTCCCCATGCTACAATTTCTGCCTCTAAACGATCTTTTTGTACATCAACCCCTGCTGTCAATACTATTTTTCCACTTTTTGGCACCATGCCTATCGGATAAGATTCTCTTCGGTTAAATAGTTGCTTCCAGTCTGGTACTTCTCCTTTATCTACCCAGGTTTCTCCGAGTGTGGTGTTTATCCAAACTTTTAATAATTGTTCATTTTCCTTTGCATGCAGAAAATCTTCTACTGCTTGTTTCCAACTATACCAGCCAACTGGGCTATACAAGCTTGAAAGGTGGAATCCTTTTTTTTCACCTTTTATTGGATTAGTAGGCCTCCATTCACCTCTAGCTAACATCTCTGTTTTTTGATGATTTTTTATTTCTCCCCTACACTCTATGCAAACGTAGTGGGCTGTTGAGGGATCTTTATCTTTCCACTTTATCTGTGGCCATTTCAGCACCTGATAGTGATCACAATGTGGACAAGGTACAAAAAAGTATCGTTTGTCTGAACTCTCAAATTCCTTCTCTATTCTGCTTATTCCGTGAACCGTTGGTGTTGAAACTAAAAAGATTTTTCGCCGCGTAAAAGTATTAGTTCGGGCTATGCTGAGTAAAACTGGATCTCCTTCTCCTCCTGAATCTCCTGGATATGCATCTACTTCATCTAAAAAAAGATATCTTACCGGCATTGAACGTAAACCCACTGGACTGTTTGCTCCAGTTACTACTACCGTTCCTCCTGGAAACTCCTTACTTTGTACAGTGTTGCCTGAATCTCTCGACCTTGGGTCTTTTATTTTACTCCTTAAACATGGTGTATCTTCAATGAGCGGCGCAAATCTTCCCTTTGACCAACGCTTGCCCATTTCTACTGTTGGCTGTACTACCAGCATAGGGCCTGGTGTTTGGTCGATTATATATCCTATCCAGTTATTCCCAGCTTCTGTTCCGCCTATCTGCGCTCCTTTCATGAATACCACTTTTTCAGCCGGTGAAGATGAAGATAGTGAATCCATGATTTCTTTAAGATATGGGGTTCTCTCTGTTCTCCATTTTCCTGGCTCTGATGATGCTATTGTTGAAAGTTGACGATTTCTATCTGCCCACTCTGATACTTTGAGCAGTGGATCTGGCTTTAACCCTGTATAAAAGCTACTGCTATATATCATAATGCCATCTGCTGCAATTTTTGTACTTTTACACAGCTAAGAGAAAAAGGTATTTTCCCTCTACAATAAGTATCTGCTGACGCTTTACTTAAAATCATTATTGCAACTAATATGTGAATTAGGCTCACCAAGGCGATAAGACGCTTTTTCAGTAATTTATATGTAGTCATTAAAATACACTTTGTGTCAGCTCTTCTAAAGCTGTTCTGATTTCCTCAGTCAGTGTCTCATGGATCTTCTCTGTGTTATTTATCGATGCTAGTAATGCTGAAACCCTATCTGGAATGTTAAGCAAATTATTACGGACAACTCTTGCAACATTAAATGCTTCAGTCTTTACTTCTTCTACTGAGATAAGTTCACCAATTTCAGCTTTTGCCTTTGCCTCGAGCAGTTTTCCCCGCTCCATCTCGTTTTTTATCCGGGTTTTAAGCAACATCGTTGAAAGATCATTATTTCCTCTTTTTTCCCCTTCTTCTCCACCTTTTCTCCTCAGTGGTTGACTTGGATCTCTAATTGCTTCTATTGCTCTATTTGCTTGTTCTCGGTCAATTAATCCATCTTTCAGCTCAACTATTCCTTTCTTTACTAAATAACAGACATATTGCTTGGCAAACCCTTGTTCCCTTGCCCATTCTGTTTGTGTGATTTTTCCCTCTTCCATCTTATTGTCTTGATTCTTGAATTTGTGCAAAAGTCTTTCCAGTATCAGCGAGAATAGCATCTCTTCCTGTATACACCTGCCAACGCTTTATCGTTACATCTACAAAGGCGGAATCAAGTTCTATGGTTCTACAGATTCTTCCTGTCCTCTCACATGCAATCAATGTACTTCCAGAACCACTAAATGGATCAAGAACTATATCCCCTGGTCCACTGCTGTTTACTATCGCTCTCTCCATTAACTCCACTGGTTTCATCGTTGGGTGCAGTGAGTTGTACGTTGGCTTATCGTAAAACCAGAGATCACTTTGATTACGTCCCCCATGCCACTCACGTTTATTGCCATTTTTCCAACCGTAGAGTATTGTTTCGTATTGTCTTTGATAATCAGATCTTCCTAGCGTAAAATGATTCTTTGCCCAAATTATAAATGTCGACCAACGACCACCTGCTTCTTCAAATACCTTCTGCAAGGTCGAAAGCTCTGATGATGATGCACAGATGTAAATTGCCCCTTTGGTGTATGCTAAAACGTGAGAACAAATGTCATACAGGAAAAGTTCGTATTTTTCACCTTGATCATCGTTTAGTATTTTTTTGTCTTCTCTTTCCTGACTGTCACCATATGCTACGTTATACGGAGGGTCACACACGGTAATATCTGCCATTTTATCGTCTAATACCGCTTTAAATGATTCAACCAGACAACTATCACCACAATAGATTCGATGACCACCTAAAATCCATAGATCCCCTGGTTTTGACACTACTGACTTTTTATCAACCAATTCCACCCCCTCTTTTTCTCCTCTTTCTACTTCTTCTTTCCCATCAATGTCGTCGAGAAAACGTTGAACTTTTTCCAGCTCAAACCCAGTCATTTTTAGGTCAAACTGCAAATCTTCTAACTCTTGAATTTCTACCTTCAAAAGATCATCGTCCCACTTTGCCCAGTTAGCTGATTGATTTGCTAGTAACCGAAAAGCTTTGGTTTGGGCTTCACTTAAGTTATCACTGAGCACCACTGGAATACTCTCCATACCCAGTTTTCTTGCTGCTTTAAGCCTTAAATGACCATCAACCACAGTGCCATCGCTTTTTGCAACTATTGGGATACGAAAACCAAATTCCCGAATAGAGGCACACATTCTGTTTACTACATCGTCATTCTTGCGAGGATTACGATCGTATTCGACAAGATTTTCAATAGGATAGTAGTGTGTTGCTAAGTTCATATTAGTGGAAATTCTTATTAAATTGCTATGTTTAAATTCTTAATAACTTGTTAAAAAGTTAATAATCACAATACGTCTGACGCTAGAGAGGACCCGGGGTTTCGCTCCCAAATCAGCCTGGCTGGCGGGAAGGACCCACTTTCTATGGGATGTTTAGCATATTAAAATCTTTACTAAAATTATTAACATAGAACATCAATGCCAAAGCATCCGCTTCATTATCGTCTTGAGGAAAAAAACCTTTTTCACGTATCGCTTCAATAACTTCACTTTTGCTTGCATTACCATTACCAGCTATAAAGCGTTTTATGGTCTTGACAGGTACACCTTGATAAGGTATATTGTTTTCCTCGCACCAAGCTGTTAAATGAGCTAGAAAGCCTCCGTAGCAATGTGCGGCGTCAGTACCTAAATGTCTTCTTACCTCCTCAAAATACACTGCTTCAATATCTGAAAATCTTTCCCTCATCTCATTGAGCCACCTACGAAAATTTAAGAAGTGCATTCCACCTCCGCTGAAACGGCTACCATGAAAATTTTCACTTCCACTTTGAATTACTCCATCTGTCAGAATTGCCCAGCCTGTTTGTTTGCCGAGGTCTAGTGTTAGCATTTGCTATTATTTAAAACTATGAGTAGCACTGATTCCTAAATATCGTTTGGTTCTGTCAAAATGTACTATCAAAAAGCGGTTTATAGTTTTTTTATTGGCCAACAACGGAAATCCAAGAATCATGTGCTACCCCTAAGAAGTATGTGGGTCGAGGTTGTCTACGTTATAGTAGCTCTTTCAACCACCTCTTAACAGATATATACTAGAAATGAGGTCAGAAATTTGATTTGCACTAAAATTTTTTTGTTTTAGTTGATCTTAAGTTATTTCTTCCAAAAAGTTGATATGAGCTAGATTTGAAAAAACAATAAGTCGTTTGAAAGAATTGAAAATAACTTAACTTCTCAATTACGCAACTCACCAGAAGCCCACCTCAGATTACACTTCTTTCTTTTGCTATCAGATACCAAGAGGCTATTGAGTATTCCGCGGAGACCTGACCAAACTCAGTAGACCAGCGTTTATTTGAGTTTTATCAGCATAAAAAAAAGATGAGAGTAAGAGCCTCTGAAGCCTGTTAAACTTATGAAAGCTATTGCAAAAATATCAAGTGAGTTTTCTAAATAAGACCTTCATACAAATTTTTTCTTTACAATGAATAAAAATGACGTTAAACTTACATGTAAGTTTACTTGCACCAGTAGAATCATTAGGAATGCCTTTCATTTGCCTTTTAAAGGGTGTTACAAGCGTTAGTTAGGTCAGAGTGGTATAATTCTATCCTAAGATCATAGAATCGCTTTAAAACGCAATTACGGGCCATTTGTTTTTATTTGTCTTTCATTTCTTTTATCAGATAACTTTGAAAGAGAGCTTTCCATAGCTTATTATTGTAAGTAAAAGAGAAACGAACAGAGTAGTATGTTTTAAAGTCATACTACTATATTATTATTATATAATAATAGGAGTTATTCTGAAAACTGAAAGTCGAACAAAACCCTCTATAATCCTGGCTTTTTCCCCTATTATTCAGTCTGCGGCTGTAAAATTCGACAATCCCTCTAAGTTATTGAAAATCTCGCATTTCTTTTGCCTTCACTAAATTCAGTCTGCATAGACTAAGCAAATTCTGAAGACAAACTGAGCAAATCCGAAGACTGAAGTAACTCATAGTTTCTATGAAAACTTTATTAATTGCAGATGCTATGATGAACCCAAGTATTCGGATTTTCAACTGGTAAGATGCTACCATTCTCCAGTGATTTATAGTCGGTCGGTAAAATCCTTTCATAAATTGTCACTTCTTTATTCAGTTGATGATCAAATACCGTACTTTTCTTTTCCATGCCTGCAACACAAAGCACCCCATATCTAGTTCTTGCTCCATTTTTACCTTCTCTATTAAATTTTACATAGCCTTTTGTAGCTAAAGTATCAATACGTTCACGGATCGAATGTTGACTACCAAGACCTGCTTTATTCTCAAATGCCTGACAGAACGAATTTATTGTATATAGACGTCCCTTCCGTGCTTCGTCATAAATTAATTGTAGAATAGTATCATACCTACGCGAACGTTCTGCATCTAACTTTTGGCCATAATCTTTATTCACAAGTCTTTGCGATTCATAATCAACTACGTACCAGTTGTTGTTAATCTTATCAATGTATTTTGATGCAATAGCATGGCCATTACGTAACTCAAAGATTAGCTGACGTTTACTTTGTTGTTCATCTGGTCTGTGCATAATTATTCCTGTAGTATAAAATCCCCTTAAGCTGCTTGCACCGCTAAAACTCTGAAATGGATCTTCTTCTAATGATTTCTTTTGTATCTTTTTCGTGTGATGCACTAGAATAACTCCTGCATCTGGATTGACTAATGTCCTTAGCTTTTCAACTCTCTCTTGTAAGAAGAAGAGCATTGCATTATTGTCATTTTCACTACCATTATCACCAGCATCAAAAATATTACGCAGTGGATCAATAGCAATAACATCAACTGTGTTTGAACCAAATGACCTTTCTATTTCAGCAACAACCTCATCCATACTATCGTCGTTTAAAAGCATCTTTACTTGTGGCGTAATTACCAAATTATCTGCAGCAAGCTCTATCAATTCCTCACTAAGTTTTAGTTGTTGTACCCGTTCACGCATATAATGGTAACCAATTTCAGTCTGAAGATAGAAGATTCTTAAAGGTCTCTTAGGCACCATATCAAGGAATGAAACTCCTGCTGCCATATGAAATAGCCAAGAAATAAGAAAGTCACTTTTTCCTACCTTAGGTGCACCAGCAAAGACTAAAAGTCCTCTTGGAGTTAAGATTCTTGGGGCAATTGTATCCTCTGGCATTGATGATTTGTCACTCAAATATTGTCTTGCAGGAAATGAAACAAATCTCTTCGTCTTTAGAATATCAGTAGTTGGAGTATTAGTAGCAGGTAAATTTATACATGGGGTTGAAGCTAAAAATTTTTCGACTTTTATGCCTTCTTCAATACAATCAGCAGCATCCCAGCCCTTTGGTTTATTTTGTGTAATCTTAAGAGTGGTAAGTGATGCAACACCAAGATCTGACAGCTTTTTGGCAGCATTTTCAGCATATCGTTTGCCTGCTTCATCATTATCTGGCCAAATGACAATATGTTTACCCTTAAGCGGAGTCCAATCGGTTTTCTCAATAGGTGCATTTGCTCCAAACATTGCTGTCGTTGCAGTAATTCCTTTCTCGATTAGTGCTTCTGCGCATTTTTCTCCTTCTACGAGAATAACTTTATCAGATTTTAAGATTTCTGGAATGTTGTAGAGTGGCCTTATTTCTGGTTCACCAAAACTTAGCTTTTTAACATCAAAAGGACGATATTCTTTCTTTCCTTCAGGTGGATCATAACGGTAAACTATAACAATCACTTGGTTGTTTTCATCGTAGTAGTTCCAACTACAAGTCAGGTATTGTTCTAGATCTTTGATACTCTTTTTTTCTCTAGCGTGTTGTTTGCCAAGCCATTCACCTATAGAAGCCATTACTTCAGAAAACTCTGTTCTGGCGTTTTTTCTATGCACAGATGCCCAAAGGTCGATAATGTCACCACCGTCCCCAGTTGCGAAATCATTCCATAATCCGGCTTTACTGCCGCTTAGTTCTACTCTTAAACTTTTCCCTCTATTACCCCAGATATCACCTACTTGAAACTCATTTTTGCGAAAAGTTCCACTTGGTAGTAAGTACGAAAGACAAGATCTTATCTGCAACAATAGTTCTGCTTTTAATCTTTCACTGCTTAAACCGAAATTCATAATCCAAAATCCTTAAACGTTTCTTATATGAGTTATACTGTAATGGCTGCTTGTTGTTTGGCTATCGCCATTATTTAAAATGCTACCGCAATTATTCTCAAAAAAAAGTGATAGAATATCAATGGGTTAAAAATCGCATCGCAATTATTTAATTTTGCTCCGCAATTACAATTAGTCTCCGAAAACAACCATTCTTGAAGAAGTTAATTATTCAAGAAAAGTTATGAAATCAAAGAATTCTTACTCGGGAATTAATCCCATAATTGTTAAATACGTTAGACATTACGCAAAATGTATAAAGAACTTAAAGTGTTTTGCTCATGAAAGTCTTGAAGATATTGAGCAAGAACTTTTCTGTATGATTTGGCCTGCTATTGAGAAATATGACGAAAGTAGAAGCTCTTTTTCTACCTTTGTATGTCAACTTATTAAGTGTCGAGCTATTAATTTAATCAATAAGCAACTCTGCAAAAAACGTGGTGGTAGACAAGGTATATTCTATGTTGATCCTGATGAGCTACATGAAGTGGTTGATGATAGATGTCGTTTTATCACTGAAATAACAACTCGTATTGATGTGAACGACGTTATCTCAACACTACCCCAAGAATGGCAAGTACTATGCAGACAACTGGAAATTTTCAGTGTTCCAGAAATAGCTGAAATAAATGGAATACCACGCACAACAGTCTATAACACTTTGCAACGAATAAGACGACACATAAAAAATTTTTTTTAGCAAATCAAACAACAAGTGACAGTTCTAGTATAACTCTTATAGGAGGAACATGATATATGACTTTAAAAATAATAAACAGCGAAGAAAGAGTAAAAATGGTAACAGGTGTGAAGATAGTAATCTTTGGACCTTATGGAATTGGCAAAACCAGTCTACTCAAAACTCTCGATGAGTCAACAACACTCTGTCTTGATTTTGAAGCAGGACTTCTAGCTGTACAAGACTGGAAAGGAGATTCAACTGAGATTCGTACTTGGAATGAGGCTAGAGACATTGCTTGTCTTATTGGTGGTCCTAATCCTGCTGTCAGAGCTGATCAAGCATACAGTCAAAAACACTATGAGCATGTCTGTAGCAAGCACAAAGATCTTCTTTCTGAAGTTTCTAAATATCGCTGTATTTTTATTGACAGTATAACTATTGCGTCAAGTGTATGCTTTTCATGGGCAAGAATGCAACCTGAGGCTTTTTCCGATAGATCGGGAAGAGAAGACAAAAGAGCTGCTTACGGCACACTTGCTCAAGAGATGAGGGCTTGGCTCAATCAGTTTCAACATATTCGGGATAAAGACATCATCATAGTTGGCACTTTAGGTCAGTATCTTGATGATTTCAATCGTCCAACCTGGCTGCCTCAATGTGAAGGGGCTAAAACTGCCAGTGAAATTCCCGGCATTGTTGATGAAGTAATCAGCATGGTTGGAATCAAGAAAGATGATGGTACGGAAGTACGTTCATTTGTCTGTCAGACGATTAATTCTTGGGGATATCCAGCTAAAGATCGAAGTGGCTGCCTTAATATGGTCGAAGAACCACATTTGGGTAAGCTACTTACAAAAATTAAAACCAAATCTTTTTCTACTACTACTCAAATTTCTACTCAACTTGGAGCGTAATTTATGACACAAAGCTTTTTAAATATCGATTTAAATATTGGTCAAAAAATTCCCTTTTTTAGTGTTAAGGAATACTTGGATGATCAATCGCCAATACCAGAAGATATAATCTCACCAAGAATTTTAACAAAAAGAGGCTTATTGGTACTAGGTGGCCCTCCTAAGATCGGAAAGAGTGACTTTTTGATTTCTTGGCTCGTTCATATGGCTGCTGGAGTTTCGTTTCTTGGTATGACGCCGAGTAGACCTTTGAAGATCTTCTACATGCAAACTGAAATTGAATACGAATATATGAAAGAGCGTTTGCAACAGTTAAAATTCGACAAAGAACTTTTGGCTGTAGCTGCAAGTAATCTCATTATTACCCCTAAAGTACAACTCTCATTTAGCCATGACGAAATAAGTGAAATCAGAGAAATTGTGAAAGAACGCTTTAAACCTGATATTTTAGCCATAGATCCATTGCGGAACATCTTTAGCAGTGAGTATGGAAATGAAAATGATAATAGTGCTATGCTGTTCTTTTTACAAAAAACACTCGAAAAGCTACGTAATGTTATCAATCCAGATGCTGGTATAGTGTTGACCCATCATACGAAAAAATTATCTAAGAAAATGCTGGAAGAAGATCCATTTCAGGGCCTAAGTGGTGCTGGGTCTTTAAGGGGATTCTACACTACTGGAATGGTGATGTTCAGTCAAGATGAAGGAAGCACTGTCCGCCAAATAGTATTTGAGTTACGTAATGGTGAACGTGTGCCAAGTAAGCTTGTCGATAAGATAAATGGTAGTTGGCAGCTTGTGGACCAGCTAAGGTTTTAATTTATAGACTTTTAGCTAATTTAAAAATGGAGAGTTATATGTTAGAAGATTTTTTAACTGATTTTAATACTGCAAAATCAAGAAGTAGCTTAATACCTGCTGGTACTATAGCAAAAGTATTAGTGAAAATTTGTCCTGGAGGTCATGAACCAAATGGCTTACTGACGAAAAGTAAAAATACTGGCAGCATTTACTTAAATCTCGAATTTACTGTGGTAGAAGGACCATACTCAAAACGTAAGATCTATCAAATTTTTGGTATTCAAGGTAGTAAACTCAACGAAAATGGAGAAGATGTCTGGGGAGAAATGGGTCGTTCGATGATCAGGAGTATTTTGGAGTCAGCTCGCAATATCTATCCTCATGATGATCGAGAAGAAGCAAATCTTGCCCGTAAAATTAAATCTATTTCGGAACTAAATGGCCTGGAATGTTTAGTTAAGGTTGGCACGGAAACTAGTGGATATGGTGAAAAAAATAAGATTATCTCAGTCATTACTCCAGAGTATGGTAGTTATGCGAGTTTTATGAAGGGCTCAGAGCCAACAGTTAATTGGAATTAAAAAATTTAAAAGTAAAAAAAATAGTAAAAAAATAAATATGGGGGATATATGGATTTTTGGAGTATTACAGAAAACTTTTTGTGGAAAGATTCTGAAGATGTTTTAGGAATTAGATCACTGCTACTTCATAACATTAAAGCATGCATTTCTCATTTTTTTCCTAATGGGAGATTTTATAAAAAGAAGTTTTGCGTTGCTGATCTACAAAAAGACCAAATCATAGTCGACATGAAAGCAGGAAATTGGTCTAGCTTGGTTACTGGTAAAAGTGGAGATATAATTAGTCTTTGGGCACTTGTGACTGGTAAAAACAAACTTCATGAAGTGATTGGCTTAATATCAAAATGGCTCAATGCTGAAAGATTTATTTATTTTGATGAAAATGGCAAAGATATTATTTATGTCTACTTTTACAATGCCAACCGTTACTATGCTTGGAGCTCTAAAACGTGTACAAAACCACTTTTCAATATTCCCAAAATTATAAAATCTAATAGAGTAGTTGTAGTAAAAGGTGAAAAATGTGCTGAAAAACTAACAAACCAAGGTATTACTGCAACAACGGTGATGTTTGGAATAGATGACTCAATCGATGAAACAGATTTTTCACCACTCAATGGAAAACATATCATCATTTGGCCAGATAATAATAAAGCAGGTAAACAGTATGCTGAAAAAATCGCCAATAAGCTGAGTAACCTAAAGTGCTCTATTCTAAATATTCCAGAAGATAAAAAGGGTGGATGGAATGCCATTGATGCTATTGCGGAAAAAATAGATATAAACCAGCTATTAATCTCAAATAATGCAGTAGTTAAAGAAAACGTCTCAGCTTTTTCTGTAAAGCAGTATTTGGGCGATAAGTCACCAATACCAAAAGATATAATTTCCCCAAGAATCTTAACACCAGGTGGATTATTAGTATTTGGCGGTACTCCGAAGGTCGGAAAGACTGATTTTTTGATTTCTTGGCTCGCGAATATGTCTGCAGGTGTTCCATTTTTTGACATGGTACCAGCAAAACCTCTAAAAATCTTTTATCTACAGACTGATGTTGGCTACCATTATATGCGTGAGAGACTACAACAACTTAAGATTGACAACAAACTTTTGAACTTAGTTGAAAATAACTTTGCTATTACGTCTGATGCTAATTTACTACTTGACGAGAACAATATCAGTAAAGTTTATAATACCGTGAAACAATTTTTCAACCCAGCAGAGGTAGATGTTATTGTTATTGACTCTTTACGCAATGTCTTTAACTATAGAAATGAAAATGACAATGATGTTATGTACGCGTTTTTGCAAGAAAAAGTCGAAAGGTTACGTTCTGCAATTAATCCAAATGCAGGTGTTATTTTAACCCACAATGTTAATAAAAAGCTTCCTAAAGAAAATCCTTTCCAAAGTTTAAGTGGTGCAAGCAGTTTAAGAAATGTTTATACTTCCGGTATACTCATGTTAAAGCCAATAGAAGAAGAAAATATTCGTCAGTTGATGTTTGAATCAAAAAATGGCCAGTCTTTACCAACAAAATTTATCAGTAAGATTGATGGGTCCACAGGTTGGTCAAATAAATGCTATTTTAGGAGTAGATACTCTTAAAAAGAAAGTTGACGTTTGTTGGTAAAAGGCAAGAAGCGACACAGAGCCTTTTGCTGATCTAGAAAAAGAAATAAGTGAACAAGAGGTCCTAAAGAAGTAGAAAATTTACTTTTTCAATGCAAGAGTAAAAGGATTGAGACGATAACCGTACTCTTTACAAGTTAATTCTGGCCAGCCAATAGTTTGAATAATATCGTCACGTTTGATGCTCAATCCTAATTGGTTAGCCAGTTTTCTTTTATTTGTCTTTGCATTTTATTCAGAGGATATCTTATTTGTTGTTCTAAATCTGTAATTTCTGAATGAAAAATTAAACGGTCTGCTATTTTTTCAATGCTCAGTGGTATATGTTGCTCTAATGGTAGATCATTTTTAAAGTCATCAAGAAATTGTTTGAATAAAACGCGAAAAATACTAATGCACAATGTAGCTCGTTTATTTACTACTTCGATGTCATTGATGTAAACCACACCATGCGAAAACTTTAGTTGTAGCACCTTTTTTGGTAATTTAGGTTTAACTTCCTTTAGTGAAATAATGGGAAAGATTTGCGTAGAAACATTAGCAATTAACTCTGGTATAGCTGCTTCAAGAATTATTTCATGTAAAGTTTTATGTTCACAAAGAAGATCAGACATTTTTACGATAGGCAAAACAAGTGGCAAGTTTGGTACATTTTCTCTTACGGTAATAAGGGTAGTGGGCTGAATTCTAAGTTTATCTATGGTGAAATGTACTGCATCAGTGCAAAGGTCGAGAATAATTAGGCTTACGATGCTACCTTGGCTACTTACGTGGTAAACTCCTTCTGCTGCTTTTTGCCAGATTAATTTTGAGTCGTTTAATAAATCCTCAAACCAATTTGCAATTTTTTCTAAGTTAAGATTGGTCGATAGTAGGTGAAATCGTTGTTTCTGATGAGTATTTGGTAAAATGTAACGACAACAATCTTCACAAAGCATGTCATCACACTCTTCATCAAAATCTGGACTAATAGGAATTTCATTATTACAATCTGGGTAAAATACGTGAGGCCAATCTAGATGATCTTCTTCGCGAGAGCAAATAACAAAATCAACCTCTTTTAATTTAATAAAACCAAAGCCAGACAACCACAACGCAGTTTCTAAATAAGCTTTACTAGGATCAATCCAGGAGTCATGAGATCTCAGAATATCTGCAACAGCTTGCTTTTGGGAGAATTGTAAGTCCATAGGTTTCTTTCATTAATGATTTAAAATCTTCACGCTCGTTTTTATTGAGTATGTGCTCTGAGTAATAAATAATAGTATAATGCTGGTTTCTTTTAAAGAACAGAGTCACTTTCTTCTCTTGAAATACAATACGAATAGATTCAACAAGTGAATTATCTTGCCCGATTGTTAGTTTCAGCATTTGTAATTCCCGAGCAATTGAGTTAACTGGATTGGTGACTACAACTAAGTACGTATCTTTCTTGAGCTGAGTTGAACGAAACTTTACCTCAAATAAACAAATATTAGGATCAGCACCTTCTATGGAAGATTTCAAGAATGTTGCAACAAGAAGTGTACAATTCTGGTCTTGCATGTTGATGAATAAGCATTCGCGTTCAAAATAATGACTTACGATACTATTTGCTATTTTTAGGCTTTCACTAAAATTCTTAGCACATAGATTTACTTGATTACCATGTAGTGCAAAATCCAGAATAATCCAATCTGGCCTATATCCATGGATAATGCGGTTTGAACTGAAGAGTAAGTCTTTATTGCTAGCACGACGTATAAACACGTATATACGATTTTGATGGTAGAAAAAACCTTGTAGTTGAGTTTCAAAGCCATCATCTTTTTCAGCATCGTATTCTTGTAGTAATTGGTGAATAACTTCTTTTGATATAAAGTTTTTAAATGGAATTTTCATCTGCCTTGGAGAATTCTGTAAAGCAAAAGATGAAAATCCTTTCTTTTGTACTTTATCAAAGTGGTAAACACATTTGATTAATTCTGGGTCACTATGAAATAAAACAAAGATCAAGGATTTTTTATCATGTTTATTGTTTTTACATAAAAACTGTGTGATCAACTCTTCATTCAAAGCAGATTTTGCTACTTCAACAACAGCAGATTCAAGTTTAGAATGGTTAAAATGACTAAGTAGATAATAGTTGAACAAAGAATCTGAACAGTCCATGAGCATTTTACGTTTTTGTTGAACTGAGATATCATCATACTTCCAAAGCTCGTGTTCTTTAAATAATTGCTCATTTTGCTGACCTTTAAAACAGTGAAGAAAGATAACATTTAGTTGTCTACCTGAGAGGGAATAAAGCCAATTTTTACGCATTTCCTCATTTTGAAAGCTGAGTAGCCAATGATCTACAGGCATTTCTAAACTGCTTTCCCAGAAATCTCTGCTGGGATAAAGACCAACCATACAGTATGTATAATATAATGAGCTATATTTTACATAAGTAAAAAATTAATCAACAGAAATTTAAGCGAAATATCGATAAAATATTTTTCTTTTACTTAAACATACAACTATGAAAGATGTATATATTAAGTAATAGGCATGCGTTAAAGAAGCTTTCATCTTATACCAATCTCATAGGTAATGGAAAAAGAGTGCTTTTTGCCTATAGTTCCAGGTTTGAGCCATTCCCAATAACAAAGACAAACTACAGAGAGAGAAATAATGTCAATCCTCACCCAAACAGGAAGAGCAGCAATAGCAGCAAGCATAAAAGAGCAAGTTATACATCTTGCTTGGGGAAGTGGTGATGGAAACTCTGGAAGTAGCCATAAAGTGGAGAAGATTTTTACCACTGATGGCAAACTAACCCTAGATCATCACCCCATCAAAGATGTGAAGGTTACTACAGGACAGATAATTTATCAGCCAAGTATAGACTATACAATTGATAGCAATACTAGTGTAATTAAACTGGTGGAAAACAGCTCTATCACGGCAAATAATGCAGTCACTATAGAGTATACTCAAAATACACCACCAGAGCCGATAACGTCTGAAAAACTGCTCAATGAACTTGGTAGACGTACCGCTCAAGAAGTTCTCTTCTGCACAGGTGATGAAAACGAAGAGCTTTTGACTCCATCTGGAAGGTTTAAATCTTCCGCTGTACCAACCAATAACCTTTTTCTCAAGTTTACTTTCGATTTCACGGACGCAGCAAATCAAGTTATCAGGGAACTCGGGGTTATGGTTGGTACTAAAATAAAAGAAGGATTACCTAGAGGACAGAGATATTTTGAGCCAAAAGATGTAGAAAATCCTGGAATCTTGCTGGTTTTAGAACACACTGTGCCACTTATCAGAACAGCTGCAACTCGGGAAACTTTTTCGTTTGTTGTAACATTTTAGAAAAAGGGAAAAAGATGACTTTAAACGCCTATTATAACCGCTTTAATCCTGATAAAGAATACGAAAAAAGCTTGTTTCTAGCAGGAAGAGGTTTACAGTCTGCAGAATTAAACGAGACTCAGGAGTATGCTCTCTCTAAGCTTAAAGGCATAGGCGATGCAATATTTCGTGATGGCGATGTTATAACAGGAAGCAATTGTATTATAGATGGGGAAACTGGTAAAGTTACACTTGAGTCAGGAAAAATCTATCTTCGTGGAGCAGTTAGAAAAGTAGAAGCAAAAGAATTTGTTATTCCACTGAGTACCACAGTTCGCATAGGTGTTTATTATGTAGAATCTACCATTACAGAACTTGAGGATGAAAACCTTCGTGATCCTGCTATTGGTACAAGAAACTATCAGGAAGTAGGAGCTGCAAGGCTTAAAGTTTCCACCATTTGGGGTTATCAAGCAGAAGGTCTTTCTCCACGTTTTTCTGAAGGAGAGTTTTATCCAATCTATAACATTGAAAATGGAGTATTAATAGAACATTCACCACCTCCACAAGCAAATATAGTAACTACTGCTCTTGCTCGTTATGACAAAGAAGCAAATGGTTCCTATGTTGTAAATGGCCTTGAAGTAATGTTCCTGCAAAAGGAAGAGGGGGAAGGAGGAAAAAAAATATTTGTAATTAATGAGGGAAAAGCTCATGTTGATGGCTATGAAATTGAGTTACCTCACAGTATTCGTGTTTCTTTTGATGAAGATCCAGATATAAAATCAGTTGAATCAGAACCACATACTTTTCAGCCAAATAGCCAAAGAGTAATGGAACTTAAAGTTAATGATTTTCCAATAAGTGAAATTAAAAAAGTAGATATAACTGTTCAAAAAACCATTACTGTTACTCACGGTTCATATTCTGGAGCTATTGATCCGATACCTGACTCTGCAGTACTTGAGATTATTCAAGTTAAACAAGGAGACGTTATTTATGAAAATAGTGTAGATTATAAACTAAACGCCGGAAATGTTGATTGGTCATTGGCAGGAAAAGAGCCAGCGCCAGGAAGCAGTTACCTGATAACCTATCGCTGTCGTACTCAGGTAAGCCCTGAAGATATAAATGAACAAGGATGTAAAGTAAGAGGAGCAGTTGATAATAGTCTGGTTTTGATAGATTACACCTGGAAGATGCCCCGCTTTGATTTAATCACTCTAGATGCAAAAGGGGTGGTAAGGAGAATAAAGGGAATTGCTCATCCATGGCGACCATCGATGCCTAAAGCCCCTAGCGGACAACTTTTGCTCTGCTACATTCATCAGACGTGGAAAAAAGGCGAAGGGGTAAAAATAGTGAATAATGCTATTCATGCTGTGCCGATGAACGAATTGGAAGCAATGAAAAAAGGAATAAATGATCTTTATGCATTAGTTGCAGAGGAGCGTCTACGCAGTGATGCAAATTCAAGAGAACCTACCACCAAAAAAGGGGTATTTGTAGATTCGTTTTTTGATGACGATATGCGTGATCATGGGGTAAAACAGTCTGCAGCAATAGTAAACAGAGAACTAGTTTTACCAATAGATGTAACGGTTGCTGATATTGACGGGGGAGAAAAACCTTATCTTTTACCGTATGAACTCGAACCGGTACTGGAGCAGCTTTTACAGACTAAAGGAGAAAAGATCAATCCATATCAAGCTTTTGATCCAGTTCCGGCACAAATTACTCTAAATAAAAATATAGATCACTGGACAGAGGTCACCACGAATTGGAAAAGTCCAGTAAATAGAGTATTTAATGTTAAAGAAACAACAGAGCTGCTGTCAAGTACCTCATATGAAGCTGAATTTATGAGAGAAGCAGTACAGAATTTTGAGATCGAAGGTTTTGAGCCAAGTGAGAAGCTTAAAGAGATAAAGTTTGATGGAATTTTTATTCAACCTCAAGCATAGAAAATATTTGAAAGAAAAACATGATCGCAACATTTATTGCTGATAACAGAGGAAAAATAAAAGGAAGATTTACTGTACCAAGAAACATTCCTGCTGGGACTAAGTTAGTGCAGTTTTTCGGTGATAAAGGCAGTTATGGAGAAGCAACTTATACTGGTAAAAAAACTATTACCATAGAGGAAAGAAGAAGAGTTATCGCAGCAAGAAGAGTTGATCCTTTAGCGCAAACATTTACTTTAAATGAGAGTAGGCACATAGGAGGTGTAGAGCTATGGTTTGTAAATAAAGGCAAAAAACGTGTTGTTGTGCAGATTAGAGAAACAGCAGTGGGAATGCCCTCACAGACTGTCATTGCTGCAAGCTATATTGAGCCGAAAGATATAAAAGTAGATGGCACAGCAACACGTATAGAGTGGTCACCAGTGTTTTGCCATGCAGGAAAGGAGTATGCAATAGTACTACTTACTGATGATGCAGATACTGCAGTAAAAATAGCAGAACTTGGCAAGTATGATGCAGTAAATAGTAGGTGGGTAACAAGTCAACCATATCAAGTAGGAGTATTACTTTCATCAAGCAATGCAAGTACCTGGACTCCACATCAAAACTTTGATCTTACGTTTCGACTACTAGCTGCAAAATTTAGCGAAAATTCTCACGTTATTGATCTTGGTAAAGTTACAGCAAACAACGTATCGGATTTAATAGTTTTGACGAACGTCGAAAAAGTAGCATTTGATACCAATGTGGAATTTATTCTGACAGATGAAGAAGGAAAAGAAAATTTTCTATCTGATAACTTGCCGCTCGCGCTGCGTGAAAGACTATCTGGAGAGTTAACAGTAAAGGCAAATTTAAAAGGGTCAAAAGAAAAAAGTCCAGTGCTATATCCAGGGTTACAGCTAGTTCTAGGTAATCTTTCAGAGTCTGGAGATTATGTTACAAGAAGTATTACAGCAGGAGCTAACACTAAGATTACCATAACATATGATGCGCTAATACCTGGCACTGCAGATGTTAAAACTTATGTAGAGAAAAACGTGGGAGAATGGCAATTAGTAAATTTAACATCAGGAAAACCAATTGGAGAAAATTGGGTAGAGAGAACTCATGTGCTGACAAACTTTAATGGCAATGAGACAAGGATAAAATTAGTTTTAAGTGGAACAGTTATCTATCGTCCTAAAGTCAAAAATTTGCGAGTGATTATTACTTGAATCAATGCCAAATGACCAAAGCAAACGAGGATATACACTACCACATCCAGAAAATATTGCAGTGGAAGATGTAGTACGTATTCGAAAAGCTATAGAAAAAATAGATGAGGATATGAGTAAGGGAGAAAATAAACATAATCAACTGAAAAGTAATTTTGAACGATTTAGATTTGAAACTTTTTTGAATTTTTGGGAATGAAAGAAGCAATATACCAAAGGATAAAGGATTTAGCAGTAAGTAGCACACCTGATCAACTGGCATATCTTGCAAAATCGCTGGAATTGATAGCAGATAAAAAAGCTATTTCCAACGTTGTGCAGATGACTGAAGTAAAAGGGATAATTAATGCACTACAAAAAAGACTTAAGGATTTAGTAGCAAACAGTACTCCAGATCAATTAGCATATCTTGCTAAAGCATTGGAATCAATAGTCGACAAAAGTGCGGTTTCTGAAATTGTGCAGATGACAGATGGTAAGCTAAAAGAACTTCTTGATAGTGCAAAAAAACACCTAAATGATATAAACAGCAATAAAACAAACTCAATATCAGCAATAACTGCAGTAAAAACAGATTCCGTTAATGAAATCAACAAGCTTAGGGATAATTCCTTAAATACTTTAAAAGCATCATCAGATTCGCATATATCGCTACTTGATACGAGAAAGAATGCCAATATTGCAGCAATAAATAGCATTAGTAACAGTCATAAAGATGGTCTTAAAGGTTTAGTAGAAGATTTTCGTGCTGTTAATAATGTACCATCTGGCTCATCAATTATTAGGGAAATAGAAACTCGTGATAACCAGTTAAAAACATCCCTGATAAATGAGGTAAAAACTCGGGATGAACAGTTAAAAGCGTCTCTTATAAATGAAATAAGAAAGCGTAATATGATTGAATCAGGTACATTACCTTTCTTATTTGGTGTACTTGGCAGAAAAAATAATTACTTTGGCCACGGAACTTTTACAACAGAGCTTGGAAAGTGGAGTAGTGATATAACAAAAACCGACTATATGTTGCAATTACTAGCAGGTAGCCATACATACGATACAGATTACGTTAGTTTTTATCGGCCAAGACAACTAAGTTTTATAGAGGGAAATAAAGGAACATTTATTTACGGAGAGTTATGCACAAAAAGCTTTTCGGGTAGTTATGATGAGATATACTATTACCCATATGCTGCACTTGGAGTAGTATTTGTAAAAAATACAACGAATGTGAACATAAATAAAACAATAGAATTTGTTGGATCATCGTACTCGAGTACGGAGTATGGGGGTGCAGGACTATTTGTGGGAACACCAGATAATACCAATTCTAATAAATCAAGTATTTCAAGAATAATATGGAAAAATGTTTACCAATACATGAGTTCTGATAGCAAATTAGCTGGATCTGGTAATGTGGAGATCCCAGCAGGAAAAACAGTTGCAATATTACTTTACACATCATCTTACCTATGTTCCAGAACACAAGTCAGTCAAGGTATGCTTGCATCAAATTATGTATACAACTATGGTCAATTTATTCAGTGGGGAATATATAACATACGTAGCAATTTTCTAACCACGGGGCTTGAAGTAGATGTAGAGAGAACGCTAAAAGCTTGGCAATGTCCTGGGTTATCTGAAACTTATGAACTCTGGAGGTAACAAAGAATGTCTATCTACATTAGATTTGAGAATGATAAACAAGTAGAAACAACAACGCTTGAAAGTAAGCCAACAGGGAATGATTGGTACGAAGCGCCAAAGAATTTTGACTGGCAAAAAAGTTATTGTTTAACAGAAGGAGAGAAAATTGTTGAAAGGAATAAGGAAGATATTGAGCTGGAATTATTGGAAAATGCGAAACTTTCTGCACTTGATAGTGTGCGTTTTTATTTTAATAACTATACTAACGAATACGCTGGAAATTCTCACCAAAAAGCTAAATCGTATCAAATACAAGAAAAAGCCGCAAAAAGCATTCTAGCAGCACCAGAGTCTATAAGTAAAAAGGATACAGAAATTATAGAACCATTAGCAAAAGTCCGTGGTATTACAGTTATTGAAATGGCAAGAATAATTGAAGAAAAAGCAAAAAAAGCAGTAAAAGAAATAATTAAATGTGAAGAGTTGGAAGACATTACCAAGAAGAAAATTGCAGAAGCCAAAAGTAAAAATGAGCTAGAGAACTTACTAAACGATTTTAAACAAAAGATACAAAGAAATGGCTGAAGAATTTTTACACGGAGTAAATGTTATTGAGGTAACCTCAGGAGCAAAGACAGTACGTACAGCTAAATCATCAGTGATAGGTGTAATTGGTACTGCCCCTGAAGCTGATGAGCAAAAGTTTCCGCTAAATAAACCAGTGTTAATTGCAGGAAGCTTAAAAGAAGCAGCAAGACTTGGAAAGAGTGGCAGTTTACCTTCTGCAACAAACGGAATATTTTCCCAGATTGGTGCAACAGTAGTAGTTATTCGAGTTAAAGAAAGTGAAAACAGCGATTCAAAGCTCAAAGAAAGTGAAACTATCCAAAATATAATTGGCGGTGTTGATAAAGAGACTGGAGAGTATCAAGGGATAGAGGCATTCCTCAGTAGTGAAAGCATAGTTCATATTGCTCCAAGAATATTAATTGCACCTCAGTTTACTCATCAGTTACCTGAAATAGATGGAGTAAATTCAGTAGTGAGTGCTTTAATTTCCATAGCAGAAAAATTAAGAGCAATTATTGTTGCAGATGGACCAAATACTAATGATGAAGAAGCAATAAAATGGAGAAAAAGTGTAGGCAGCTCAAGAGTTTACGTAGTTGATCCATGGGTTAAGGTATTTATTGAAGGAAAAGAAGAAATTTTTCCTCCAAGTTCATTTGTAGCTGGTTTGATAGCCAAAGTAGATAGTGAACAAGGATTTTGGCATTCGCCTTCAAATAAAGAGATAAATGGTATTGTTGGAACAAGCAGGCCTATTGATTTTACGCTCGGTAATACAAATTGTAGAGCAAACCACTTGAATGAAAATGAAGTAACAACGATAATTCATCAAAATGGCTATAGGCTTTGGGGCAATAGAACATGTTCAAATGACTCAAAATGGGCTTTTTTGTCAGTGAGAAGGACTGCAGATTTAATTAATGATAGTTTACTTCGAGCTCATCTCTGGGCAGTTGATCGAAATATCACCAAAACTTATATAGATGATGTAATTGAGGGGGTGAATTCCTATCTGGCAAGTTTAAAAGCACAAGGGGCGATTATTAGCGGAAAATGTTATGCAACACCAGAGCTCAATACACCGGCAAACATTGCAAGCGGGAAAGTGTATTTTGACTTCGAGTTTACACCACCGTATCCGGCTGAGCAAATAATATTCAGATCTCATCTTGTAAATATAAGTTAGGAGAAAGCAAAGTGTTACCAAAAATACTGAGAAATTTTAACGTATTCGTTGATGGTCGTGGTTATGCAGGAAAAATAGATGAAGTAACCTTGCCAAAGCTCACCATTAAAACTGAGGAATATAGAGCTGGTGGTATGGATATTCCAATAAATATTGACATGGGCATGGAGAAGCTTGAAGCAGATTTCACTTTTTCTGAATACGATACAGAGCTCTTTCGGCTATTTGGGTTGATAAATGGAAATTCAGTAGCTTTGACGCTCCGTGGTGGAATGCAGGGAAGTGGAAGTAATGATATTGAAGCAGTAGTAATAAATTTAAGAGGAATATTCAAAGAATTTGACTTTGGTAGCTGGAAACCTGCTGAAAAAGCCACTCTAAAATGCACTGTAGCTGCTCATTACTATAAACTTACTATAGGTGGTAATGAGTTAATAGAAATCGATGCTGAAAATATGATTAGAAAGATAAATGGCGTTGATCAAATGGCCTTGCTACAAACGATTCTAGGGATCTAATATGGTTGACAAAATTACATAAAAATGTTAAAATATAAGAAGTTGTAGGTATATAGTTAATATGGATTCTAAAGCTCATACAAATTCCATAGAGCAGCTAACTGGTTTACTTGTTAGTGTAGCACAATCTCAAGACAAGTCCGTTTTAAAGTTATTAACTGAATTAATGGAAGAAGAAATTGAAGATATGGAATTATCTAAGATTGCTGACGAACGCTATAAAGAAAAGAGGGTTAAACATCAAGATGCCTTCTGGGATTAAGCCTTACAATATAGACTATTCAGAATCTGTTATAAAGAAAGACATTCCGGCTCTTCCAGCAAAAGTAAAGTTAATGATTAAGAAGGCAATAATGGAGCGTCTAACAGTTGATCCAATTGGACTTGGAAAGCCATTAAAGCATAACTTAAGTGGACAACGTAGTCTACGGGTGAGTACCTATCGTATACTTTATTATATAGATGTACCAGAACATACAGTAGTTATTACTTCAATTGAACACAGAAAAGATTCTTATCAAAGCTAATCCTATTTATAGCACCATGCAAAGAAATTAGTTATGTAAAAGCCGATATAGACTTTTATTTAATTAACTTTTTAAGGAGGAACATGCAAGCTATAACACTTAATAACCCAATAACAGTTGATGGTATTTCTGTCTCAGAACTTACTGTTAGACGTCCAAAAGTTAGAGACTATTTGGCAATAGAACGCCTTAATGGTAGTGATCTGAGTAAGGAAGTAACTTTGACTGCCAATTTGACATCAGTTGCAAAAGAAGCAATTGAAGAGTTAGATATTGCTGATTATGTAAAAGTGCAAGAGGTATTAAAGGATTTTTTTTCACCAATTATTCAAAGGATTTGAGGTCAGAAGTAATAGCGCTCAGTTCTATTATTGGTAGTGGAATTGAGCCTTTGCTTGATATGGAAATTAATGAATTTATTCTATGGCATGAAGCAGCGAGAAAGGTACAATGTCAACGTTATCTATAAAAATCGGAGCAGTCTTAGATGGCAGTTTCAGTACTGTAATAAAAGGAAGTAGTAGTCAACTTACTCGTCTTGGTGAGAATATAAGAAAGCTTGACTCATCTTTAAAATCAGTATCAAAGTTTAAGCAGTTGGGTCATGATGTTTTGACTAGCAGGAGGTCGTGGAAGGGCTTTGAAGATCAAGTAAAATCTTTAGCTAAACAAATGAAAGAGGTAGAGAAACCGAGCAAAACTTTAAAAGCTGAGTTTGATAAAGCTAAATTTTCTGCAACAAAAGCAAAAGAGGCATACTTAAGGAAGAGAGATGCTTTGCATTCATTCAATGAAGAAGTAAGAAAAAGTGGAAGAAATATTAAGTCATTAGTAAGTGATCAATATAAACTTGGTTCTTCTATTGAAGTGCTAAAAGGTAAGTATGGTAAGCTTGGGTCTGCAATACGTAGTCACCAAAGTTTTTTAGCAAGCAAATCACATTTTAAGTCACAAATTATAGAAACTATTGGGCTAGGGCTAACGCTTGCAGCACCAATTAAAGTTGCTATTGATTTTGAAAGTGCTATGGCTGATGTAAAAAAAGTAGTAAAATTTGTGCAAAATGACACTAAAGATGAAGCATCAAAGTTTGCTAAAGAATTAAAGAAATTATCTCGTGAAATACCCTTGTCAGCTGCAGAATTAGCACAAATAGCTGCAAGTGGTGGTCAACTTGGTATCAAGAAAGAAGATCTTTTTATGTTTACAGAAACAGTGGCAAAAATGTCTACAGCATTTGATATGTCTGCAGAGCAAGCAGGTGATTCTATAGCTAAACTCTCTAACGTTTATGGAATTGATGTTAGTGAAATGGAACATGTTGGTAATGTGATCAACCACTTGTCAGATAACACTGCTGCTAAAGCAAAAGACATGGTTGAAGCTCTAGCAATAGTTGGTGGTACTGCAAAACAGTTTGGATTAAAGTTTGAACAAACCAGCAGCTTAGTAAATGCTTTCATTAGCTTAGGCAAACAACCAGCAAAAGCAGGAACTGCCATAAACGCTTTACTTTCTAAGCTTCAAACTTCTGAAGGTCAAGGAAAAGAGTTTAAGGCAGCACTAGAAGAAATGGGTATAGCCACAGAAGAAATGGTGCAAAGAATAAGTGAAAATGGGGAAGAAGCATTACTCTACTTTTTTCAAACTCTAAAGAAAATGGATAATCAGGAACGTTCTACAATCCTGATGAAACTTTTCGGTCAGGAATATCAAGATGATATTGCATTATTAGCTGGAAGTTTTAACAAATACGAAGATGCTATAAGGTTACTATCTGACACAGAAGAGTACAAGAGCTCGTTGCAGAAAGAATTTCAAAACCGTGTAGACACCACAGCCAGTAAATTACGACTTCTTCGCAACGCAATAGCTGAAGTTGGTATGAACCTGGGTTCAGTGATGCTGCCTACTTTAAAATCTATAGCTGAATTTTTACAAGAAAAAACTAGAAGCATAGCGTTATTTGCAGAAAAATATCCAACTTTAACCAAAGCAATCATGGGTACTGTAGCAGCCTTGATAAGTTTAAAAGTTGTAGCAGTGGGACTAGGATACGGATTTACATTGCTAGGAAGTACGATTTTTAGTCTGAAAGCAAACCTACTTGGAGTATTTTCATTTTTATCAGCTACAGTTTTTCCTGCAGTAGTAACAGGACTAAGAGCAGTAACACTCGCTATAATGAGTAACCCTATAGGACTTTTAATTACTGGACTTGTCACTGGCGCAGCACTTGTTATAACTAACTGGCAAAAGGTAAAAGACTTTTTCTCTAGCTTTTGGAAATCGATAATAAAACCCATAGAAGAAGCTTTTTCATGGATAGGTGAAAGTATATTTGGAAAAGTATTGGGAAATAGCCCACTGAAAGAGTTTGAAAAAAGAAAAACTGAAGTAAAAGCAGTGCACACTCCCCTAAAAAGTAATATTCTCAACAGTGGAAATCCTGTGCTAGGTAACAGTATAATTAAAGAATTTTCAAAGAGAAATAAAAATAGCTTCAGAGTCAAAAGCCTTATTGAGGAGAAAAAGTTTACAGAGAGCGATAAGATATTTGCAAGGAGTAAGTTTGAAAATAAAGAACAAAATAAAACTCAGAACATCACTAATAATTACACTATCAGCATTAAAGCAGAACCTAACCAAGATGTTCGTAGTCTTGCAGATGAAGTAATAAAAAGGATAAGAGAAAAGTCACGTGATGTTTTATTTGATACGGTAGAGACATTTTATTGATGCTATCTCTTGGTCCGTATAAGTTTGCTCCCACAAGTTTAAAGTATAGCAGAGAAAATCGTTGGAGCACGATTGAGTGTATTGAAAATATGCCACTATTACAAAATATCGGTCAAGGTGTAGAAAATATAGATTTAGAAGGAATGATTTATCTGCATAATCTCAACGTGCTAAATCAATTAAAGAGTGTGAAAGAAACTGAAAAACCACATATTTTAGTAGATAGTTTAGGTAATATTTTAGGACAATTCGTAATTACTAGGTTAGAAGAAAAGCAGATGTATTTTTTACCTAATGGACTACCGAGAAAAATTGAATTTAGTTTGAGTTTAAAAAGCTATAGATGACTATATACTATGTGAGTAAAGAAAATGAGATGTTAGATCTGATTTGCTGGAAACATTACGGATTTACTGATGGAGTAGTGGAATTAGTACTAGCAGAGAACTTGGGTTTGGCAGAATACGGAAGCTTTTTGCCCGCAGGATTAAAGATAAAGCTTCCTACTATTAAGAAAATAGTACAAAAGTCAAAATTAAAGGTCTGGGAATAAATGCAGCCAGATTTTATAATAGATAAATGTGAATCAATTAAAGATAGAGTTATATCATTGCACCTTACAGATGAATCAGGAATAATAGATGATGTAGTTGAAGTGTGTGTTGATTACAGGGATGAAGACATAGATATTCCGAATGAATTGAACATAGCACTAGGTTATAAGGAAATTGGAATCTTTCCAATGGGTATATATACAGTCAACGAAGTGACTATACAGGGTCCACCTAAGACTCTACTAATCAAAGCTCATGCAACAAATTTAAGAATATCTTTGAAGGCAAAAGTATCAAAAGAATGGCGCCAAATTACCATAGAAAACTTAGTAAAAGAAATAGCCCAAAAACATGGATATGGATACAAAGTCGCTGAGGAATTTAAGGATGTATTGATACCCCATATTAATCAGGCAGATGAAAGTGATATAAGTCTGTTAACAAAGATCGCAACAGAGCGTGAAGCAATGGCAAAATTAGCTGGTGGGTATATATTGTTTATTTCAAAGAATATGGCAAAATCAGCCACAGGAAAAGCTTTAGGAACAACGACTATTAGACCTCAAGATACAATTAACTGGAAAGTGCATTTTACCGTACGTGATAAGTATAATTCAGTAGTGGCAAAATGGCATAGCTATGAAAAGGGTGAAACTATTAAAGAAACAGTTGGTAGCGGCGAGCCAAGTTATATTATGTTAGAAATGTACTCAAATGCAGAATCAGCACTAAGTGCAGCAAATGCTAAGTTAAAACAACTAAAGCGAAATAATGCAGTATTGGATATCACTATACCTGGTAATCCAGAGTTATTTGCAGAAGCTAAACTTAATCTTATAGCTTTTAATCAAGCGGTAGATGGTGAATGGATAGTTAACAGAGCGGAGCATACTTTAAATAGCTCAGGTTACCTTACTATGTTGTCAGCATCTTTGAGTAAGTAATGCTAATAAAAAATGAGTAAATGATCTATTTAATATTAAAAAGATGTTGAATATGGATAAATTGGGTCAAGATACAAAAAACAAGCTGCATTTTTGGTGGCTTATAACAGTAATAGTATGTATTATTGCTACCTATTCCTACATGAAGGCAAGAGCTGCAGATAATTATAAAACGATGTTACGCATTGCTTCTCAAAATTGTAACTTAGAGACTGTAAAATTCTTAGTAGAAAATCTATTAGATATTAATGTGCAGATCCCTAAATTAACAGCACTACATTATGCTGCAGAAGAGGGATGTGCAGAGGTTGTAAAATTCCTAGTAGAAAAAGGAGTTGATATAAATGCTACGAAATATGAAAGATGGACACCTTTACATGCAGCTACATATGAAGGCAAATTGGAGATAATTAGATTTTTATTAGACAAAGGTTCAGAACCTACCATTAGAGACACAGATGGAAAAAATCCAAGAGATGTAGCTGTATTAAGGTCAAGGCACAATAAAGATAAACCTTACAAGGAAATCATAAAGCTACTTGCTAAAGCAGAAGATCAATACGAATCAACAAAAAGTAATCACTAAAGCTGTAAGTTTTCTATAATCTGCATATAAATTTCCAAAACTATCCATAACAAGTTAATATTTTCACATGAAAAAGCAAAAAATCCCAATAGCGGTAATAATAACAATAGTTGTACAGACTGTAGGATTCATATGGTGGTTGGCAAAACTCGACCTACGTGTACATATCCATGATAAATTTGTAGAAAAAAACCAAGAACTAATAGAAATAGTCTATCGACTTGAAGAGAGAGTGAAAAACCTCACTGAAGAAGTCAATGAACTTGAAGATATTCACAAACACAAATAAATTTTACAGTGACAAAGTACATTTTATCTGTAGATGGAGGTGGCATTAGAGGGATAATACCTGCCATTATTCTCGCAGAAATAGAAAAGAGGTCAAAGAAACCGATAGCTGAAATCTTTGATCTTATGGCTGGTACTTCAACAGGTGGTATTGTTGTAGCAGGGTTATGCAAGAGAGATGAACAAGGAAATCCCCAATATTCAGCCAATGATTTAGTTGAGCTTTACCAAGAATACGGGTCATATATTTTTAAATCTTCATTTTTGAGAAGATCAATATTTTCTTGGCTTAATTGCGCACAATACCCACACAAAAACATCGAATCGATATTAGAAAAATATTTTGGTGATGATACTCTACAAAACACTTTAAGTAATTTGCTAATCACAAGTTATGATATTCACAATAATTGTCCATTTTTCTTTAAAGGCTGGAAAGAAGCTAATATTAAGCTGAAAGATGCACTCAGAGCTACAACAGCAGCACCTACCTATTTCATACCAAAACATCTAAAAATTGACCAGATAGACAGACTATTAGTGGATGGCGGGGTATTTGCCAATAATCCTGCGGCTTGCGCATATGCAAGTGGTAAAAGGTTATTTCCAAATGATGATATTGTACTGTTATCGATAGGTACTGGCAGAACAGATAGAAGCATAGAGTATGCCAATTCAAAGAGATTTGGAAAGATAGGTTGGATAAAACCACTACTACATGTGATGTTTGCTTCAAGTTTAGATGCAGTTAACTACCAACTTGATCAAGTGATAGCTGATAAATATATACGTATACAATCACAATTGAAAATAGCATCACCTGACATGGATAATATTACGTCAAAAAATATCAAATCTCTTCAGCAAGAGGCAAATGCAATGATAGAGGACAATCAGAAAGTGATAGAGAAATTCTGTAATATCGTATCTTGATTTAGGTACAAATGCCAAGCAAGATAAAGAACTTATATAAAAAAGCAAAGAAGGGCTTAAAGAATATAATTTCGCCCAAAAAACATAAAGCCGTAGCTAAGGATCAAGAAGCTAAGCCACATGAACAACCTCTAAAGATGATGGAGAAGATCTCTGAAGTAGAAAATTTTAAAAAAGGAATAAAAGAAAAAATAAAAAGCTTAAAAACAAAACCCATAGAAAAAGAGCTGAAAAGAGGTAACGTGTTCAAAAAAAGGCTTCAAAAAGCTAAGGAAAAAATTAAGTCCAATAAAGGTTAAGAAAAACAAGATAATAGGAAGCAAAAAGTTGGCGCTTTTACTCACATCTGGCACGATTGTGGCAATTTTGCCGATAGCTCCTCTGCCAGCATTAGCGGTAACTGCTGCTTGTGTTTTCAGTATTAATTTTATTGCAGTTAAAACATTAAAGAAAGTTATCAAACAACGCAAATTAGTGGCAAAATCTGAAGCTGAGCCAGAAAAGCTAGAAGAGGTATCCATTGACAAGCGAAATAAGCAAACTTTCAGAGATGGTAAATAGAATTACTAAATATATAATTACTTTTACTTATATCTTAATATAAGATTTCTCAGTTCTTGATCAAATCAATTCATTTTTGGATACTCACTCAACTCATCAGCAGTTAGGCCAGTTACTCGCAAGATAACATCAATCGCAACACCTGCTTTAACTAGATTTTTTCCAATCTTGATTTTCTCTGCTCTTTTAACCTTTTCCTTAATAACTTTCATACTTTTAGACAGAGTTTTAACCAATGTGGCCAATCTCTCCGCTTTATTACTCTCATCTTTTTTTATCGTTTCAGGCAGTAAAACCCTTACTTTCACTGATAAAGCCTTTGCTATTTCATATAATTTGTCAAGTGGAATTTCAACGTACCCTTGCTCATAGTCGTGTATTTCCTGACGTGTTACACCTATTTTATTCGCTAAATCTTCTTGTGTATACCCACGTATCAACTGTATGATTTCTATCCTCTGTCCTATTGTATAGTCTATAGAATCAATACGAACTTTCTTATTGCAAGTAGGTAGGTCAGTTGCCTGCAAGATAATACTAACAGAGATATCCTCTTTAACTAGATTACTTGACACTTCCTCTATCACTTCTTTTCTGCTGCTTTCTTTGTAAACCTTGGCAAATTCAATTAATGAGCAAATTGCCTTACGTAATTCCTGATCCTCAATTTTTTCATATATTCTCATCAAGCTTAATATTCTTTCTGCCTCACCTTCAAAGTAACAGTCTTCATTTAGTACTTTTGGTTCAGGTAGGAGATCTCTAGCATTAACTGATAATCCTTCCGCTATTTTATATAATATTTCAATTGAAATGGGATTGTACCCTTGTTCAAGGCCGTGTATTTCCTGAGGTGTTACGCCAATTTTATTTGCTAAATCTATCGTAGTATATTCTTGTTTTAACCTGCAAATCTCGATTTCTTGCCCTACTTTATAGTTGATAGAGTCTATATACTCTGGTTTATAGTAGCCTCTAATAGCCGCTTTTCTTGTAGAAATCTTACCTATAAAATATACTTGAAAGTATTTGTGGGTATTAAATAAACTTTTCATATAATTGCTTGTGAGACAATATCAATAGAAATTCCTAATCTAATTAGATTACTTGCAATTTCGGTTTTTTCCTCCTTCTTAACCTTTTTCTCAATAATCTGCATACCTTCAGACAAGGATTTGATCATCTCATAAAATTCGTTGCGTAATTCTTGATCATCAATTTCCTTGTATTCCTCTATTAAGCCGCGCAGTTCATCTTTTGCCTCAACTTCTTCTATTTTTCCTAACAGTAAAACTGCTATGTTAACTGATAATGCCTCTGTTATCTTATATAATCTTTCAATTGGAATAGCTATCTTTCCTTGTTCGTAGTCGTGTATTTTCTGAGGTGTTGTACCAATTTTATTTGCTAGGTCCTCCTGAGTATATTTTCTCATCAGCCTTAGCTTTTTTATCCTTTGTCCTATACTGTAGTCTACAGAATCAGTTTTTTCCTCTTCATTATTATATTCGTTAACAGCTAAGCCTGTTGCTTGGGAAATTATTTCAGCAGAGATCCCTACTTCAGCTAAATTCTTTGCCACCTCTATTCTTGCCACTTTTCTAATGCTCTCTTTGCTAGCTTGGGCAGATTTGATTAATGAATAAACTACATTACGTAATTCTTGATTCTCAACTTTCTCATATTTTTCTACTAGATCTAATACTTCTTCTCCTTCAAGGTAACTTTTTTCATCTGATATTATTGTATGTTCAGGAACAAGATCCATAATGCTCACTGATAATACCTCTGCAATGCTATATAACCTTTTGATTGAAATTTTACGTTTCCCTTTTTCATAGTGGAGTATTACCCAGTATTTTACACCTATTTTCTCCGCCAACTCCTTCTGAGTATACCCCTTTGCTAATCTACAACCCCTTACTCTTTGTCCTACTTCATAATCAAAAAGGGCGGTCACTTTCTTCCACAGAAAAATACACTATTACAGGATTTTTTGTTATAGCTCAACTTTACTGCGAAATTTTCCACCACCTAACCCAATTTTATGAATTGGTGGAGAAGAAAAAAACTTTCTCCTCCAGTTAGTCTAACGTGCTTTAAAGGTTTCTTCACTACCTCTACTTACTCTATCTACCCAAGATGACGAAGACAATGATTCACTTTCGGTATTCCTTTCACTCAAAAAGCCGCTTCTAGGGAAACTTCCCCTTTTCACTGCTTCTTCGATTTTCATTCCGCCAAATAGACAATCTTTCCCTATCTCTTCGCCTTTTGTTTGTAGTGCAAGCAACATTTCCCTATCCAATACTCTCACTTGTACCTGGCTTACATCATTGTACACTGCAATCCTTAGCCTACCAATGCTTGTAGGAAATCCGACCTCGAATCCACCTAATATATCAACATAGTTTCTTTTACCTCCCTCTTCATTTTTAATTTCTACTTCACCGTCACCCATTTTCATTATATGGCTTCCTAGCCCTTTGTTTGAATCTGTTCCTTCAAGTGCTTTTGCAACCTCTACTGTGCTACCCGGAGAAAATTCTATGTAATATTCTATACTCTATTTCTTTTCTACGATCTTCACTTTTATTCCTATTATTCATATAATTTACCCTTCACTAACAACAAACTTTTTTTAAATATTTACTGCTGTTTTTTTATCAGCATTGGCATAGAGCCATAGCTTTTGGGTGAAGTCAAATCAATCTTTTTTACTTATTTTTTTATGAATAAGTTAAGATATTAATAGATATTTATTTTTATCCAATTAAAAAGTTAATTGTTTATGTAAAAGAAGTTGTTGCTACTTTGGAAATGATATCAATAAAATTCAATAGAGAGCGTATCTTTGATGTTTCTTACAGCTTTAAAGTCATACCATTCATTTCTTGGACTTTTAAAGTGTTTTATAGAAGAGTTGATAGAAGATATATAAACAAGCCTATAAAGTATGAAATGCTATTCTACGGTTATCTATAAAGGTTGTTTTTTTACTAACACACTCAAAACAATAAAAAGGTTGAACATTTCTTCACAATTGTGTATAATTATTAATGCTTTTAAAGTGGATTTCCTATGGCTTTATCTAAATTTCTTGATGCACGCAACGATTATGCCTTCAAAAGAATATTTGGCACCGAGAAGAATAAAGATATCCTAATTCATTTCTTAAACGATATTTTAGGCTTTACTGGTTTAGCTGCTATTCACGATGTTGAATTCTTAGCTACCATTTTGGACCCTGAAATTGCCGCTAAAAAGCAGAGTATTGTCGATGTTCTTTGTAAAGACTCTCAAGGTTCAAGATATATTATAGAAATGCAGTTCACTAAGACCAAGGGCTTCGAAAAGCGTGCCCAATATTATGCTGCTAAAGCCTACTCAAGTCAAGCTGATCAAGGTGATGATTATCATAATCTCAAGGAAATTATCTTCATTGCTGTTGCTGATTGTATTATTTTTCCAGATAAGGCTGAGTACAAATCTAATCATGTCATTTTAGATCAAAATAGCTTTGAACATGACTTAAAGGATTTTTACTTCGTATTCATAGAACTACCAAAATTTACAAAGACAAAAGAAGACCAATTAGAAAATATAGTAGAAAAATGGTGTTATTTTTTCCGATATGCAGCAGAAACAAACGAAGAAGACCTAGATAAAATAGTTGGTAGTGACGTAATAATAAAACGAGCTTATGAAGAGATGAATAAGTTTAATTGGTCAGAAGAAGAGTTACTAGCATATGAGCAAATGAAAAAACGCATAATGGATGAGATTGCTGCTTTTGCTCAAAAATTTGATGAGGGTCTTAGGGTTGGAGAAGAAAGAGGCATCCTAATCGGCCATGAAAAAGGTAAACAAGAAGGTAGACAAGAAGAAAAAATCGAAGTTGCAAAAAACTCACTCAAGGCTGGTGTATCTATTGATGTTATAGCTCAAATTACTGGTCTCTCTCATTCTGAAATTTCACAACTCAAAGAAAAAACATAATATCCCTACTTATTCACTTCAACATTTATGAAAACCTTCTCTAAGTTAGACATATCCCCTAATTAAGAATCTAGTGAACTGTCTAAAATGGCTATAAAGATTGCACATAGAATTACATAAATTACTATCATAACGTTACCCAAACTTCTATATCAAAGCTATGTGCTGTAAGTTCAATATGGAAAATACATTAACCACTTAGCATTTAATGTCTACTTCACCCATTTTAGTATTAGGACCATCAAACTTGGTCTGGTATCCCTAATTATTTTGGCTAATTTTGCTACCTTCACTTTAAATCTTCCACTACTTGGCATATTATAGCTCCACCTCTTATATTATAACCTACCTATTGAGATTACCTCCAAGCTTGGTTACTCCTATCTCAGAAAGGCAAGTTGATACTTTTGAATGGCTTTGAACAAAAGCATTACTCAAATAACTTTGAGGTTCTAAACTCATTTGCTGTTTCTTTGCACCACCAACTTCTAATGTACCATCTCTGTTGTGTAATATCTGCTCTATTGATTGATTTAGCAGCCCCTTATTAAATTGAGCTATAAACTTTTCAAATTTCTTCGGACTTAATTTACCAGATTCTTCACCAGGACATGCTTTCTCTATATACGATTTTAAAATCCCTGAAATTTCATTAAATTTACCACTCATGACTTTTTTAGTAATCTCTTTCTGCATTCCCATATAATCAATATTTAACCGATGCATTGATATGCCACTTTTTAATGCAGCTTGCTCTACTACTTTCTCAAATTTCTCTGTAATATTCAATGCATAGCCCTGCGCTTCCAGTAATGATACGTTCTGATCTGATGTAAAAATGTATTTTTGACCCGTAACCTTTCTAACAAGCACATCAAGTAACATTATCGTACCATTTACATCTATTGGCGCATCAACTTGTAAAATTGAACTTGTAGTACTTGATGTTTCCTCAGGTAAAACAGCTCTAAACCCACCTACAGAACTTTTCACCCAACTAAACAAATCATTTATCCATGAAGATGGTCTTGTACTACCACTTGCTGCTATCTCAGGTTGATTACTTGAACCTAGCAACTCATTCAGTAAATGACGGCGTTTACGTTGTACAGCTTCTCCTCTTTTCTGATTGAGTTTTTCTAAGCACTGCACAACATCACTACATTCTTCATTTTTACTATGTTCTCTAAGTTTTTCTTTAGCAACATCTAGTGGTGTTTTACCATCCCTTTCAGTATCGATATTAGCCCCTCGACTGATAAGCTCTCTAACTTTAGGGAGATTTTCTTCTCTTACAGCAGTAAATAACTTCCTGTTTAATTGTTCATGTTCTAAAATTCTCACTATACGACCTTGTTGGCCAAGCGATAATGCATTATTGAGAGATCCTTGATTCTCTTCAAGAGCGTTCTTTGTATTAATAGCAATATCTAGCGGCGTCTTACCATTCTTGTTTTTAGTATCAATATTAGCTCCTCGACTGATAAGCTTTTCAACTCTAGAAAAATCATATTCTCTTACAGCAGTAAACAACTCTTTGCCTAATTGTTCTTGTTCTAAAATCTTGACTATATCTGTATAACCTGCTCGAGTAGCTATGACCAAAGGTGTTTCACCGAAAATATCCTGAACTTCAATGTCAGCACCTACACCAAGAAGAAGTTTAACTGTACTTGGCTTATTTCCTTGTACAGCTACATGTAAAGGTGTCCAACCATTATTAGTTCTATCGTTAATGTTATTAGCATCACTATCTAAAAAAGACTCAACTATTTCAGATTTATCATTATTTTGGGCAGCCAAATGTAAAGGTGTATCACCATATCTATCTTTAGCTCTAATGTTAATATTGCTATCAAGAAAAAATTTAACTACATCAAACTTACCGTAAGCAGAAGCAAAGTGTAAAGGGGTCCAACCATACATGTCTTCAGCCTTAGTGTTAGCACCTCTATTAAGAAAAAACTGGACCATGTCCAGATTACCTTCTTGAGCAGCAAAATGCAAAGGTATTTTACCTTCCTTATCTTTAGCATCTAAGCTAGCACCTCGGCTTACAAGGTCTTTAACTTTCTTAAAATCTCCACCTTGTACTGCAGCTAATAATTGTTCATTTAGGTCTAATTGTGTTCGCTGTAAATACTCTACAACATTATTATATTTCAGATCAATAGCAACATCTAGCGGTGTTTTACTATCATTGCATTCAGCATTAATGTTGGCCCCTTTATCTATAAAATACTTTACCAAATCTAAATGGCCGCTCCAAGAAGCCCAGTGTAGTGGTGTCCTGCTATCTTTGTCAGTATCATTAACACTCACTCCCTTGCTCAGAAAAAACTCTATAATATCCTTATTATTCTCCTCAGTGGCAACATGTATGGGTCTTTTACCAGCAATAGAAGCATCTGCAACATTGATATCAGCTCCTTTTTCTATCAGAAATTTTGCAACCTCTGGTTGGCCGAACCTAGCAGCATAGTGTAGTGGTGTCCAACCATTTTTATCAGCCTCATCAACGCTCACTCCCTTTTCAAGAAGAAACTCTATAACACTTTCACTATTATTTTCAGCAGCAACATGTATAGGTTTTTTACCAGCAGTAGAAGTGTCTGCAGCATTGATATCAGCTCCTTTTTCTATCAAGAACCTTGCAACCTCTAAACGGCCTCTCCATGCTGCATAGTGCAGTGGCGTATAACCTTGCTTGTCAGTATCATTAACACCTACTTCTTTGCTGAGAAGAAACTCTATAATATTTTTATTATTGTTCTCAATAGCAATATGTATAGGTCTGCTGCCATAAAGATTTTCACTTGCAGCATTAACATCAGCACCTTTCTTTACTAAAAACTCTGCAACTTCTAAATGACCTTTATACGCAGCCCAATGTAGTGGTGTCCAACTGTACTTATCTCTAGTATTAACATTAGCATTCCGACTAACAAGACCTTCAGCTTCATTGAGATTACCATCTTGTACTGCGGTCAACAATCCTTCATCTAAATCTGATTGTACTTCTTCTATCATTTCTACTATATTTGTGTAATCTTCTTGTTTGGCCAGATCTAGAGATGTTTTACCATTTTTATCTTTAACTGCAATATTTGCACCTTTTCTGAGAAGGAGTTGAACCGTATTTGGCTTATCTTCTCGTATAGCTAAATGTAAAGGCGTTTTACCGTTATTAGTTATATCATTAATACCACTAAGATCTCTGCTCAAAATAAACTCAATTACTTCAAGTGTGCCATCATGTTGGACAGCTACGTGTAAAGGTGCTTCACCATCTTTGTTTTTAGCCTTTAAGCTATCTCCCTCTTGGATAAGATATTCTACTACTTTTACATGACCATTATTACAAGCATTATGTAAAGGAGTATTATTACTGTTATCTTTCGCCTCTAAACTAGCACCTTGGCTAACAAGAGCTTTGACTCTATTAAGATCGTCACCTTTTACTGTAGCTAACAATTCTTCATCTAAATCTAATTGTGTTTTTTTCAAAAATTCTATTATACTTATATAATTCTTTTGAAGAGCCAAATCTAAAGGTGTTTTACCATCTTTATTTTTAGCTTTTAAGCTAGCTCCCTTTTTGATAAGATATTCTACTACTTCCAAATGATCATTCTGAGAAGCATAATGTAAAAGAGTGTTACCATTGCTATCTTTCACCTCTAAGCTAGTACCTTGGCTAATAAAATCCTCAACTTTATTAAGATCACCATTTTTTACTGCAGATAACAGTTTTTTATCCAACTCTAACTGCATCTGCTTTATCACTTTTGCTATATCTGTGTGACCCTTCTGCTCAGCTAAATCTAAAGGTGTTTTACCATCTCTGTCTTTAACCTTTAAGCTGACTCTCTTCCCGATAAAATATTCTACTACTTTATCAAGATTACCATCTTGTGCACTAATTAACAATCCTTGATCCAATTGTGCTCTCTTCAAAAGCTCTTTCACATCTTCTTTAGTGGCTAAGTCTAAAGGTGTTTTATTATTCTCATCTTTAGCATTGACACTAGCACCTCTATCAAGAAGAAGTTCTACTATGTTCAACCTGTCTGCTTCAACAGCAAGATGTAAAGGCTTTTTATTATCTTTGTCTTGAGATTCAGTGTCAGCACCTTCATCAAGAAGAAATCTAATTATATCCAAGTTACCCTCTTGCACAGCAAAATGTAAAGGCGTTCCTTGAATCGTTATTTCATTATTAAATTTAGCACCGTTACTAATAAGAAGTTTTACCACATTCCATTTACCTGACTGAGCAGCATAAAGTATTGGTGTCCAAGCAAGCTTGTCTTGAATTTCAATATTAGCGCCTCTGTCAAGAAGGAATTGAACCATATCTAAATTATTCCCTGACGCAGCAAAGTGTAAAAGTGTTTGACCTTTCTCATCTTGAGCATCAATATTAGCTCCTCTATCAAGGAGTAGTTTTACTATACTCCATTTACCTGACTGAGTAGCAAGAAATATTGGTGTGTACCCAAATTTATCTTGAACTTCAATATTAGCACCTCTATCAAGAAGAAGTTTCACCTTATCAAATTCACCAGCCTCGGAAGCAAGATGCAACAGTGTTCTGTCAAGTTTACCTTGAGCATTTATGTCTCCACTGTTTGAAACCTCTGAATGTATAAAACTCTCTTGTGAATTAACAATAGAACTCACATTATTTAATTTATCAATACTATCTGAATTATGTATTTTATCTATTTCATTACTTAATAATATTTCTTTGTCAATAAACCTTATAGATAATGTTTCCATTTTAGGTTCTTTATAGAAATCTCTAAAATATATAATACACAACTCGCTTGCTTCTATATTAGCATTAAAAGCATTGGTAACTATCAAGTCGTATTTATCATGAAGATAGGTATACTGTCCTGCTTTTTTAGATATTACTAATTTATTCTTTTCTTCTATGTCTTGAGGTGTTACTACAATAATTTTTTCATCAGAAATAAAGAACGAAGACTTTAAACCTAAACTATCATCGATTTCCATCGGTGCATTATCAAAAATAATTTGTAATTTTTTATACCACTTATTTACAAGTGCATCTTTCAGCCTGACTGTTATTACATCTTGCTGTAAGCCAGTAGCTGATATAGATAACTTAATTAATAAATCACTTTTGCCTTTAATAACTGTTGGTATCGGTTTTATACTCAAATCCCTATTTATCTGCTGCACCAAATGATGTAGGTCTAATGTACTTCTTAAACTTTTCTTCCCATCAGCATCATCATTAATCACTACTTCTTGAATAGGGAAGTTTTCAATATCAAGCGTTTCATGACCTGAAGTAATTGCACATACATCGTTTCCGCTTAGAACAATATTTCTTCTTCCATTTGCATTGAGTTCACTACACACATCTCTCCTCATAGAATCCGCAGCATTGCTTCTCCCTCTATTATTTAAATAACTATCTAAATCTAACTTATTTTTTGACTGATTTAAAAAGGTTTGCCTTTCAACATCTTCAACTATAGCAGATATTCTACTTGCTATTTGCTGACTATTTTCTTCAGTCAATATTGACTGATAGTCTACTACAGTTTGATTATAACCATTTAATTCTTGTATGCTACGTCTCTTGCGAGTAGATCCACAATTTTCAATTTTCCACTTAAATTGACCACCCTCTTCATTTGAAGGCCAGGTAAACACATACCGCCTGTTATTGTCAACTTGGAAAGTAGAAGCACTATTAGGTGAATATAAGTACCTTCCATACTCAACATTCTTGAGATACACATTATCACCATTAGGCTCAACCTTCCACTTAAATTGATCACTATTGCTATTTGAAGGCCAGGTAAACGCATACCGCCTACCCCTGTCACAATCGTTTAAGTGGTATGTACAATCATCATTAGGCGAATACAAATACCTTCCATACTCAACATTCTTTAAATACACATTATCGCCATTGAGCTCAACCTTCCACTTAAATTGATCACTATTTCCATTTGAAGGCCAAGTGAACACATACCGCCTATCCCTGTCACAATTGTTTAAGTGGTACATGCAATCATTATTAGGTGAGTACAAGTACCTTCCATACTCAACATTTTTAATACATACCTCTGAAGAAAATACTGCATTGCTCACTGATTCTGGTAATTTGTTTTTTAGCTTTTCAAGATCAGATTTCTCTTCTGAATTGACCCTAGGCATTTTCATGGTCTCTCTAATAGAGTAAGCTAATTTAAACATTGCACCATCATCCTCTGGTATTTTGTCAAACACAGCTATGTAACCTGAAATAAACTGACCAATATAATTGTGACTGCCTATAAACTTTAATATTCCTTCTATACCTACACTTGAATATGTGTCATTTACAGCTTCCTTAATTGCTCTATCAAACAACTTTTCATCAAAATTATAAACCTCATCCAAAAGTTCAATAGTTGAAGCACTACGACCATTCAGCATACCGTCCTTTAGCACCCTTTTTGCTTCACTTTTTATCGAACCTCTTAAACTGCTTATACAAGACTCTACCAATCTTTTTGTATCGGATGGAATATTCGCTTGGTTAACAACTTCCTCCTTTAAAAATTTAATCTGCTCTATTTTAAATAAGTTGTTACTTTCAGCTTTAATCCTATCACAAAAAAATGTGATTATATCTAAATTACCATTGTAAGCAGCTAAGTACAGAGGTGTTCTACCATTGTACTTAATCTTGATATCCGCACCTCTATCAAGGAGAAGCTTAACTATATCCAACTGCTTGGCTTCCTCAATAGCCAAATATAGAGGCGTCTTACCCTTTTTACTTTGAATGTCAACCTTAGCACCTTTATCTATAAGAAAGCTAACCATATCAAGATTATCGTAGTGAACAGCATAATGTAAAAGCGCCCAATTATCATCGTTGCAACTAGTTAAGGCATTAATGTCACCTTTCTTTTTTAAAAATGGTTTAAGTATACTTTGGCTTAATTCCACATTACCGTTATAAACAGCATAATTCAAAGCCGTCCAGTTTTGTGAACACTGATTCTTATGTTCAACATTGACATTACTTCTGTTAGCAATTCTATCAAGAAGAGTTTTAACTTCATCACTTTTACCTTCACCATCTGCTCTGCTTACCAATGGTTTTAATACTCCCAATCCAGAAGTTGTCATCCACTTATTACACCGATCTATTATGTTCCTATCATAACCATTCAGCAAAAGGTTGTTTTCTAACTTTTCAAGCAATGATAAAATCTGACTGCTACTTGGTGTTTTACTTTTAAGTTCCTTAATTTGCTCTAAACTACAGGAATTTTCTGTAAACCCGACCCGTTCCTGGAGTGAAGAAAAACCAAGACATTGATGTGTTGGCTCTTTGTTTTCTCTTTCAAAATCGTCAACTGACATCAAACATTTAAAGTCATTTTCTACTTTAGGAGTATATTTACTTCTATTTTGGTAATTTTCTGAAGCTTTATCAATTAAAGCTTGTATTTTTCTTACCTCAGGCAAACTAAACCTATCTAACTTACGGATTGTTATTGGTTCTAAACCCAGATCGAATTCCAATGTGGAAATTCTATAAGATTCAGAATTATTCCAATTGTTTATGTTGATCGTATGATTAGACTTCTTATCACGAAATATCAGATCTGTACCACTACTAGAAACTTCAACCTGATCCGGAGTAATATTTTTTAGTACCATTACTCCTATTCGTTCCTCATCTTGTCCTACAGAAGTAGAGATATTTTTTTCTAATTTTTGATTGTGCTGAATGATACTAGTAGAATCACTAAAGTCTTCAATATATTCTTTTACAATTCTTTCATAATCACCTCTAAGTTTATCCTTATACTCCACTACATTATCAACATTTTCTAATAAGCCAGAAGATAGGAAAAGGTCATTATTATTCCATAAAGAATAAGAAATATTTTTCCATTTATTTCGGTTAGTATAAAACCCTTCTATTCTAATAATAAAAGGAATTTCATTTTCTCTCCTTTCTCTTATTAATAAGAGGTCATCTTTATCTTTATATTTTTCAATATCTTCAAGACGGGAATCTATTACTACATGATCACCTTGAAAATCTTTAGGTAACAAAAACATATTCTGAGTTTGTGTAGCCTGTAAAAAAGGAACTAATTTACCCTTTCCCGAAGAAGAGGGAGAACAAGACATTGATTGTATATTGGGGATAAAAGTTTCTCCTTTTTTGTTCATAATTATAAGATGCCTATAATTAGGATCTTGAAAGTAGTTTTTCACTCGAATGTTACTATTATTGTATTTTAAATACAGATCACATTGCTGGATTGAAAAATCTTTCTCAACTGCCGACATAAATAGTGTATCTAGTTTTTTATCACTTGAGTTATTATCAATTTTAACTTCTCTGCTATTTATATCATTGCTAATAAAATACACATCACTTCCTCCTCCTCCCCTAGCAAACATAGTTCCTTGATCGAAGTTTATTACATCATCTTCCAGAGAACCAAAAACCATATGTGGAACTGCACTATTACCCTGATTCTGTACTCTATCTCTGATAACACTAAAGACTTTGTAATCCTTGTTATTGTTTAGAATTTTCTTATAATGACTTGCAACATCGTCAAAATTATCTAAGGAATGTTCTGAATGTAATTCAAATGAAGTAATTTTTATAGTTGATGAGTCTGATCTTTCAATCTTAGGAACAATATTACTACCATTTTTGTCTATTAGTGCAAAGTGAGGTTTATTACTGCTTTGCTCGACATAATTTTTTACATCAAGAGTAAATTGATTGTTTTGACCAAAATTTATTTTTAAAGATAAAGTATTACTATTTGTAGAGTAAGTTATTTGATCACAATCACCTAATAAATCAATTTCCGGAAAAATTACAGTTCCTGTTCCATCTACATCAATTTCTGAATATAAACCCTTACCTTTGTAGTCTGCAGCTTTTACGTAAAAAGTATAATTGCTCTTTCCACCCTTAACTGTAGTATACGGCGAAATAATTACTTTTTTACAATTTTCAACTACATCTTTCTCATTTTTATTAGAACCACCACTACTATCTATGATAACGTCACGATCATCGATTCCTGTAAAGTGTTCAGAGTAACCCATGCACGAAATCTCATCCACCTTGTTCTTTCTTCCAACATAGTAGTAATTAAAGATGCCATTATTATCAATTTGATCATTGATTAGCCAACGACCATTTACTCTTGCCTTTAATGACCCAGAGGCACTAGGCTTAAAACGATAGTTAACATTCACTCCTATAACTGTATCTTTCAATTGGCTCAAATCAAGTATATTAACAGAGTTACTTCCACCAATAATTTTACCTGAGAAGTCAACGTTATTTACAACAAACCTATTTACTACCTTATTGCCACCAGTTATTTCTGCTGTACCTGAGTCAATTAAAAAATTATTGCTCCATTCGTTATTTCCAACGATGGCACCTTTGTTTACATTGCTTAAATCATAAACAATTGTTTTATCCTTTTGTTTCCCCTTTACCCTATTATCGTGACTAATAACCATTGAATTTTCACAATAATACGAAGCAAAGTCGAATGAATTTGTTGTACCTGCTTTTTCATAATCTTGATCAGTAACCTGTGGTAAACAAATCCTGCTAGCATCTTCAATACGATGAGGTATAACACGTGAAAGACTTCTTGTATTAGCCCTTTCTTCTTTATTCATAAGAATCTTTGCATAATCTGGACGAAGCGTATTACCACTTACTTTTCCAAGACCAATACCATAAGCAACAGTACTACTAGGGCTATTATTTAAAGTTTGCCACGCTCCTTTAGCTAGACTATTAACCATTTCCTTTCTTGCTGCAAGACGTTGTACATCTTGTGGTACAGGTTGAAAAGCAAATGTATGCCAAAAAATACGCCAATTTTCATCATGGGTTGTATCATACTTTTTCTCGTACTCCACGATATTGCTAACACCACTATAAATTCCATGACCTACCATGAGCCCAAACCCAACTGCAATACCAACTACCGGCATACTTGCTGCTGTAAGAGCAACACCAGAAACAAATGACACACCAGAAAAAGATATAGATGCTATATTGTCTCTTATTTCTTTCTCTCCACATGGATTATCACTACTTTCTCTATTTTTACAGTCCACAAGATTATTTGCTGACATGCCTATATCAACAATATCAAAGACGCCAGTTACAGCTCCTGCTGTACCTCTTGCTATTGCACTTCCAAATTTTACTCCTACAACTCGAACAGCAAATTTTGTCTGTTTACCTAAAGTACCTGGTATAATTTTTCCCACAACCTTTTCAGCTGATGCTACAACTTTTGGAGTAATTTTAACCATTACATTCTCAATTGGTTGAGATGCAAAAGACCATCCTATTCCACCCAGATTTAATCCACAATCTGTTGCTGTTCCATCCTTACAAGACACAATGGCACCATGGATTCCTCTTATTAATTGTATTCCACCTGCAGCATTCATTAATCTGCCTTTTAATTTTGAGCTTTTTGTTGCACTACTAGTTTTTTGTGAAATGTCACCGTGCAAATCCTTGATACGTTCATTCTGAACATAGCGCTCATATCCTTGATCTGCAACAACCTTATCAAGTAAGTACTTGCGATCACCTTCAATATTTTTGTCTCCAATAAACTCTACTAGCTGAGCATTTTTTGCTTCATCTCGACTATTCTTAACATAAGTCAGGAATTTTTCGCTATCAATTATAATCTTATCTACATTATTTTCATCTACCTTTCCTTTACTAAACTTTTCCACATCACCCTTTGAAAATAAACAAGGATTGACACTTCTTTTGCTTCTACCACCAGGCCTTACACAACTGTTTAGGTTGAATTTCTTCCTAGTTGCTTGTGTTTCAGCAAGTATAGCTTCATCTAAGTTAGCTATACGTTGTAGATCTATACTTAATGCTTCTGAAACATCTTCTCTCATACGTATAAAATAATTTTCATCTCTTCCTTGACCTTGCAAACGATTACGTATTTCATCAGGAATATTACTTCTACCTCCTTGTAATACAGCATTAATATCCCTAGCATTTTCCAATGCCCATAAGCCGCAATTGTGACTATCTGTTTGTTGAGCAATAGAAACGTCATTAACGGTAATTCGAACACGTTGTAGAACTTGACGAATATTACCTGGAATATCATTACCCAACGAGTCTACATAGTATCCATTATACTGCCCATTTTGATGGGTAATGACTAACGTAACCCAGTGATTATTATCTAAATTAACAATCAAAGTTAATGGTCTTTTTTCACCTCTTGTTGCTACGCTATTCTGAAACTGTTGTAATTGATTAGCTATATGCTTCGGTGATCCCACTACTTCAAATAATGTGTCAGCTCCATCAATTCCATAACCATATTTTATTCTTGCAATATCAGCTATATCATGTTGCTGCAGCCAATAATGATAATCTTGTTCTGCTGTTGCAGATTCTAATGTACGTAGATTCTCCTCTTGTATACCAAGATTTTTCAACTTCTGGATTACTTCTTGTCCTCCTCTTAAATGTTCTCCCTTAGATATATCAATAGATTGTGCTACTTGATCAGTAGGAATCACATGTACAGAACTGTGCACTACTATAACAGGAGTGAACTCATCTTTGCTTCCCAGAATAAGAGAATTTGCACTATTTGCTCCTTTATCGAATACAACACCCATAAAATCCACTTCATTCCCATCTGTAAGCGTTTTATAAGTAACACCCTTCGTATACTCATCAGCGATTTGTCTATTTGCCTCATCTTTTAACGCATCAGCTGTCTTGCCTTCCCTTGGTCCTTTAAGCTCTAACCCTACAGGAGTATATTCCTTAGCATTGCTATCATCACCTGCGAACTTAATACCATGAACTAGCATATCAATACGTTTTCCCCTTCCAGTTTGAAACTCTGTTAATACTAACGCCCTGTTTTCTTGTGATCCTCCTAGATTTATATCACTATAGTGGCTAAATGCTCCATGAAACACAGCTTGAGTATGTGCTTCTTTTTTTATTAAATCTTTAAAAGGTAATATTGCCTCGCCTACTTTGCCAAATAACTTCTTGTACTTACCTATTGATGAAGATTGATCTTGTAAAGAAGCAAGCTGAGATACTAGTACTTCATCAAATGTTTTCTTAAAATCCTTAGGGTAAGGAACATTCTTAAAATCACCTTTAAACTTATCAGATTTTTTACCATTATACTCTCCTAGAGAAATAGGCTCATTAACTTCAACACTAAAATATTTTTTAAAATCTGATTTTTGTTCTTTTATATTAAAATTAAGATTTAATTCTACTACCTTTCTATTTCCTATCTTTTGTTCAAGTTTATTAAGAGGAATGCCTTTTTTTAATATTTCAGCTCTTCCATCTGATTCAACAATATTCATTACATAAACTAATCTCTCATCATTTTCCGGAACAAATACCATTGTTACAACTGCATGGCTTTCATCAAGCTTGTTCGACTCAGCTAATTTTTTACCGGCTTCCTTAGCTGCTTGACGTTGAGGAACACCCCTTCCACTACCTTCAGAACGAGTTTCGGTAGGTATATTTTCACCATAAATAAAAACATGCTTTTCGAAATCGCTTTCCAAAGCTTTAACTTCGTTTAACAGTAATGATTGGCCTAATAAAAACCTACTGAAATAATGATTATCTCCCTTCTCTCCCGTACCAGGAAATGTATGATAGATACGCTCTATATTTTCTTGAATTCGTGTTTCTAATTGTTCTTGTGTAATCTCACCATTATTTCGTCCATCAATAGATATCAATATTTGGTTAAAAAGAGGAATTATTTTTTGATTGCGTGACTTATCCAAAATATCTGAAATAGGAGATGGATGGTCAAGATTTACACCAACACACAGAATATCATTTGCAGTAGTTAAAGTAGAGTGGGCAGCCAGCGAGTTACTTGTTAAGTACTTTTCCAACAACCCCTCTCCGAACCACGCATGATCGTTTCCGTATCACGTGGCTCTCCAATAATCTAACGTTTTAAGGAGTCACCATCATATTTTCCATATTGGATTTTCTTATGGCATTCATGACAAACAACAAGAGTTTTCCTCTGTCGTTCAATCATTCTCTTTTTCCATTCCGGTAGTTCAGTATTACGTTTACCTAGCAAATCAGCAAGTTTACGTACGTGATGTACTTCAATCTGCTCTTGTGATTTACATAATTCACAAGTTTGTGCCAATAGTCTTTGCTCTATTTCACTACGCTTATTCCATATTGGTATAAGGTTATCACTTATGCTTACCCATTTATTCCATTTTAGCGACACAGCACCAAAGTGTGTAATTAATGGTATCTTTGATGGTAAACGATCTACTCTGATTTGGATGACTTTTCGTTTTTCACCTTCATCGTTTTCAATCGTCGCACCAAATTTTCTATAAATTTTCCTGCAAGTTGTTTTGTATTTAGATGCTAAAGTCTTTACTAATGATACTTCCATCACATATTTCAGATAACTTAGTGTGTGAAGGTTGTAGGCCATTTTATAGTATTGTACAATTCCTCGATATTCAGTTTGATACTGAGCAACAATACTGTAAGCTGTATCAATTGTACGTTGAGGTAAATGTATCGGTTTACCACAACGCATATATTCAGAACACTTTTTCTGCTTTATATGATGTGGTACACGTAACCCAATACTACCGTTAATACATCGTTGTGTCCGATGATCATGTTTGTCATCTGCATGCAAAACATGTATTTCATAACCCAAAAAATTGGCTTTGCTATCACACGCATGTGTAATAAACGTTTTATCTTCATTAAGCATAAGTTTGAGCTCCTCATTGAGAAACCCAGCAATCTCATTCTTAATTTGTTCAGCTTCATTCTTTGGTCCTGCAAACCCTACCAGAAAATCATCAGCATACCTAACATACCAAAGACGTCGATAATTTAGATCGCAAGAATCCTTAGATGGCATACCCTGCACTAATTGACGCAGTTGTTTTGCTTGATCCCAGTTCCCTTGTTTTCTCATCATCGATACTTGCATGGTTAACCTTAAATATTTTGGATTTGTCCTTCTTCGCTTACCTCGGTTATTTGCTGGTATTAGTATATGCTCCACATGTTTATCTAACCGATCGAGTAATATGTTACTCAGAATTGGACCAATAATAGAACCTTGTGGTACCCCACTATGACTCTTATTGTACTTCCAATTTTCCATATATCCTGCTTTTAGCAGTCGATTGATTAGCTGAATAAAACGGTTATCTTGGAAGCTTTCACTCAGTATTTTCAACAACATAGTATGATCAATTGAGTCATAACATGCACTGAGATCTCCCTCTATAAACCATTTTGTACCTCTGCCTTTTTGCATTACTGCTCTTAATGCAGTGTGGCATCCACGCTTTGGTCGAAATCCATGTGAACATTCACTAAATTTAGGCTCATAGTAGGCTTCCAATATTAATCGGATTACTTCTTGAAGTAACTTATTTGACCATGTTGGCAACCCTAACGGCCTGCGTTTACCACTCTTCTTTAAAATATAGATACGTTTTACTGGTGTCCACCGATATCGCTCATAGCGTAAATCCTCTATGATTTTATCGATTTTCTCCAAAGACATACCATCAACTGTTTCAGTTGTCACACCTTCTGTCATAGCACCTTTATTACGACAAAGTTTGCCATACGCTCGAAGGTAAAGATCACTCTGATAAAGTAGGCGATATACGTTTTTAACCGGCAAATTTCTTTGTCCACGTTCACGTATAATGTTAAGTATTGTTTCAGCTTTCCGCATCTTGCGTACCTCCCAATTTCAACATTCAATTATCTGTCACCCTTTGCCCTGTATGTGGCTTTCCCACACTCCCCGGTGATTCGTTACTTTCACGACTACTACGATGACTCCGTAACCATAGAACTCGCGTTCCTTAGGTCATCCCATGTTCCGTCACTAAGAACTGTTCTAGATCAACTTAGGTTTTCCATTCATCCTCTTAAATAAGTTCACTACTTATCGTTCTACAGCCAGAATGTCACACAAACGAAAGTTTAATCTGTGCTTACCGTAGACATGGGGTTTTAAATGCGATACCCATGGATGTGAAGTCCCACCCCTGAAGATTAGAATTCAAGCAGTTTAGCTTTAACCATATTGATCAGGTGTTGCAAGCCGTTATCTTATACATCTTCAGATAACTCTCGCTTTACATACATGCTCTTGTCCTCCTTCCCTTTCGGGTTAAAGTTAGTTGTTCACCTCGAGGCCATTTATTCTGAACCCCGCTTAGCTCCGCTAAGTATTTCTTAATGCGTACCACGGCGCACACTCTCATTACATTCGGTTGAAAACCTTTTGTATAATCCTCAGCTTGCTTTAAAGCAGCAGTTGGTGTAGTTCTACTCTTTTCTCCTATTTTACCTTCTTTTAACTCTGCTTTAGTAGCAGCCTTCATCTCTATAATAATAGGAACGGCATTCAATGACCTATCCTTACCACGAGGCACTAGAACAATATCAGCGTAACCTCTTCCTGCAAATTGCTCTAAGTAAACCCTAAGATTGTGTCTATAGCGGAAATTCACAAGAGCTCCCGCTATAAACCCATGATGTGCTGCTTCTCTTGTTTCTTGAGCACAGGTAAGTGAATTCTTATATTCAGAGTGAATTTTACTAACTTTTTTTAGAATATTTTCAACAGGCTTTTTCACTTTTTCCACATCAGGATTAGTCAGCTTAGCTATATCACTTTCTGGATTATTCCATAACCCCTTTTTTATTTCCTTAAACTCATGTGTTGCAGAAGTATTCTTATCCAACTTGTCATCTTTTACTTCAACAGATATTTCCCCTGTGGCTTTAACAATTTTTACTAATTTAACTTTAAGATCATCTTTAGCACTTCTCACATGTTCATTCTGTGCAGGTAAATTTGATTGACCCAGTATCTCTTCTAGCTCACCATAGGTAAATTTTTTACTCTTACTATCATTCTTACCAAACTCTGAAATCACAAAAAGATTTACCTTCTCAATCGCGCTTTTCTGATTTGTAATACCACCTTTTCTTATAACAGCCACTTTCAGAGTTTTCGAACCATCAAAACTAAAATATATTTTTTCAATATCTAGCTTTTTCGCAATCTCTGTATCTATCAAAGTAGAAAAGCTTCCTAAAAAGAAATGCGGAAAAAACCCTTCTTTACCTACTGAATGTAAATATGATGGAATTTGATCGATATATGACTGAAACCTTGCTTTGAAAGATTCAAAATCACTTCCTTGTTGAGTTGAAGTACTTGGGCTAGCTCCTGCATTTGAACCTGCTTCTCGAATCAACAACTCTATTAATTCAAAACCTTGTGGTTTCTCTTGATTTGGCACAAAATCCTCCAACAATATATAATGTTTTTTACTTGCCTAGTCTTACATTGGACTTACCATACGTTTTTCTAACTTCTACTTCAACTAAATCACCACTTGGACCAGGTTTGTTCTTTTTATCAAGCCCTTTATCAGCAGACTTACCATAGGCTAAAAACTTACTTAATGATTCATTATCTCCTTGCTCTAATATAGAACGTATATCATTTGCTTTTTCGGAAGACATGAACTCCTTGATTTGTCTAGAACTAGCCTTATCTAACATTGCCCATACTGGCTCCATAAAACCTTTTTCAACCAAATGCACTGAAAATTTTCCTTGAAAAGAAGAATCTTCCATCATTTCCTCGTCCAATGTGAAAGTACGATGATTATCAAATCCTTCTTTTTTCCACATATGCATAAAAACTTCCACACCAGCACCTAAATAATGCTCTGGACAGTCCTTTATCATGAATTTCAACCAAAGAGAGTAATCATCTTCTGAAATTTCACTTGATTTTAAACAATCAAACAATTCCTGAAATTTACCAAAATTGGGCATGTCTTTCATTTTATTCAAAGATCCATAATGATCATTTTTCTCTAAATCTCTTCTTAAAAGTTCTGGATATCTATTAGGACTTACCTGACTCAGGAAAAACTCAAATATATCAGGATAAATGCGAAAACTAGGTCTTGCCGTATAAGCTGCATTTTTCATCAAGATCTCATCCTTCTTTTGTGCACTTATTTCATCTTCAGGCAAAGATTTTATCTTATTCCAAAAGAATTCCACTGCTTCTACTCTTTGCCAATCTACTGCACAATCAAGCCCATACTCATATGGATGACGGTCCCTCAAATCCAGTTTATCAAGATACCCACTAATGAAATGTGACCAAAATTGAGCTAAAGGACCTTCTCCATAGCACTTAACTAAGCGGCGATACTCAAGCAAACTGCCACCACCTTTAGCAGACAATTTCTCTTTTCTTTCCTCAAATATAGCTCGTATTTCATCTTCCAAACAACACTCACATGCAATTTGGTATCTAACAGTACCAAAAGGATTTGGATTACTATCTGAACTGGGTGCAATTAATTTTCTGCCTACCACTTGTCTATTAAGCTTCACTCCATGCAAATTATTGACTTCTTCCCAGCAATCTTTACTAGATAACACTCGTGCAAGAAAATTATTTCTTATTTCACCATACCCCTCATGTATCATCCAATGTGCATAGCACCAACGCTCAATCTGAAGGAGCTTAGATGCCCTATAAGGATCATCTTCCTTAATAGATGAAAACAAAACTTCTGAAATATCCCGACGGTCCATAATTACCTCCTTTTGAACAATGAAAGAATGTTGTACTCTTCACGTACCATAATGAATAAGTCCAATATATTTTAGGTATATTATCCCACCTTTAAAACTTGTCAATTACTATTTTAGAAAAATTTTCTAACCTAAAGTGGTTTTTAGTAAAAGGCTCTTAATAGGCTTATATAAGGTCTTTTGTTCACTTTTAAATTCTGTTTTTTATAAGTCTACCTTAATTATTATTCTAAAATAAACTGGTATTAATTTAACAATATATGTCATTAATAACTTAAATAATATAACCATTTCCAGCACCCAAAACCAGCAAGCGTGAGAACAATTTTTCTTGGAATCGGTTGGTCTACCGCTAGATCCGTGCGAACTTTTATTTATAATAATTCCACTATACCGCAAAATCAGCTATACTAGCCTACTTTTACCACATTTAGATATGAACCAATTTGCTTAACTTTGTTACAACAATTTTATGTTTTTATTTTTACAACGCCGCTTTTGTTTAATTGTTCTCACGAAGGTAGGTACTTTTTTACAATTTCGCAAGAATTAAAGAAGTCAATAAACAAATTTTCTGCAACACTAAAATTAGGTATTTCTCTCAAAAATATTTTATTCAAAAAAACACTTTTTCTTTCTATTTAATTATGGTAAACTCAAGGGAGAATTAAAATGGGGTATAATATGCTATCTCTGTTGAAGCAATGCTCAACTGAAGAGTCCAATCATAATGAGGCACCTGAGCAGGATGCATCGATTTTCGCGAGTACCCCAAGTAAACTAACCAGCACGAGTAACATGGGCGTGTTTGACCCAACTAACATGAGTACCCCGATTCACCATGATAATCTGTACGGCCCAATTTTCACAAGTAACTCGTACGATTCGATTAATGAGGCTGAGCTAAGTGGCAGAATTGGTGTGACTGGCGCAAGTAGACTGGCTCTTCCAATTGAAACAATAGCAACTGCATTCGGCAAAATAAGAGAACTAGGAGAACAGGAGAACAACTTATTACTGTTGACATACTTAAGAGGATTGGAAACCGGTGTTGGAGATCTTATGTATGAGGTAGAAGAAGTGATTAAGAGTGGTGGTAGCAAAACTTGCCACGAAAATGAGCCTGAGGACCTATTTCAAGATATTTACAAATTTAAAAAAGAATTAAAGGTAGGAAAAAGAATAAATGTTTCTTTAGATGAAAAAAATCAAGCGTTGTCGAAACAAAAAGATCAATTAAAAGAAGAGAAAAAAGAGCTTCTAACCGAAAATAATAGACTAAAGGCACAGCTAACTAGAAAAAAAGAAGAACTATCTATGAGATGTGAAACTTTAGTGCAAAAGGCGGAGGCAGATCTAAGTAAAGTGGTTAAAGAAAATACGCTATTGAAACAATGGAGAAATGAGTTCAATAACGAACATAGACACATTTTAAGATCAGAAGAGACAAAGGATCTAGGTATACAAACAGAGAACATAGGTACATTACAAGAAGGAGCTGAATTAAATGACTACTATAGGAAAGTAGTAGAGCTGAAAGAAAAGCTAAATATAGCGAATGAAGACAATAAGCAATTAGTATCAATGAATAATTCCTTAAGAGATGAGGTAAAACAACTAAAAGACTCAAAGTTGGAAATCTTACAATTTAATTCTACAAAAGAAACTCTCTTTGATGAAATAAGAGCAGCTAATCAGCAACAAACAGAGGATCTTGACAAATCAATTCAAACGGAAATTAAGTGCGAATGTAATTCTGAAGCCACAGTACCTACAGGGAATGAAGAGTTGAGTAATGCAACACAAGACTTGAATAAAAAAACTAGTGAAGTAGATACACTTACTGAAAAACTTAAAAATAAAAGTAAAGAGCTAGATGATGCAAATCAAGCTCTGGATACAAAAACTAGTGAAGCAATTAAACTTACTCAAGAAAACAGTCAACTTGGGGAGGAATGTAAGAATACAAAAGTTCAGCTTAAAGGCAAAAATCAACAGTTAGATGAAACAACTAAGACACTTGAAAACGTACAAGCTCAATTCAAAGAGAATAAGAGGGAGCTGGATGTTGCAAAGAAAAATGTTTTACAATTAAAAAAAGATCTAAAGCAAGCAAAACGAGATACTAGTATACTAAATAGTCAACTGACTGAACAAAATCGTCAACTAGGAAAGCAGCTAAATAGTACACAGCAAGGCTTGGATAAAAAAACTAGTGAAGTGGCTCGACTTACTGGAGAGTTTAAGGGAACAAAGACTCAGCTTGAAGGAAGGAGGAAAGAGCTGGAAGCACTTAAAAGCGAAAATAATGACCTGAAGACAAGGCTGCATGGATCTGGAAGCAAAAGTGAAGGACTAGAGAGTCGAGTTAAAAATCTACAGGAAAAACTTGAAAGCAAAAATAAAGAGCTAAATGGTAAAAATAAAAAATTCTTGGGAGCAAGCACTCATAGTAAAAGGCAAGGTAATTACGCCTCTGTTTCTTTTGTATTATCTGGCGCATTTGCTGTTGGTGCAAGTTTAACAATACCTTATTTAGCAATATGTATTACACTTGCTGTAGCTGCATTAACTTTTCTTGCAGTAGGATTTTACTGTTCGTATAAAGCAAATACAACACTTAGCAATGTTGAAGTTAAAAATGGTATTGATTCTGCGGCTGTGGAAGTTTAAAATAGCACAAGTTGAGAAAGGATAGCAGTGGTGGGATAACTGTTTAGATATTAAGTTAATAATTTAGAGATTCTTCTAAAGAAATTATCTTATTAAGAAAAACTACTTGACGTTTATGATTTTTTAGACATAGTCTTTTATGTTAGATTCAAAGAAGACTGAATAGGCTGCTCCACACTTTCTACTTTCTCGAGCTTGGTGTTGGGATTTATGATATTATACAGTGCAAGACCTATATACGCTAATCCAACTATTCCCACAATCGCTGCTACTACAGGCATTTTCATGATATACAATGCAACACAATTTACCAATAACACTGCACCAACAACACTAGCCAGGATTGCTTGCCTTTGTTGCGTTAACGGTTTATTTTTTTCGTCTACATCATTGCCAGATCTACTATCAAAACACGGTTCGGAAGTTGGCTCTACAGTAGTTTCTATTTGCGCTTTTTCGCTACTTTCACATGTAGGTTGAGGAATTTTAAGATCTTCACTATTTATATTACATAATTTGGTGTCAGTTTCTGTAGCTTTATCAACTGTATTGGTTTGCTTTTTTATTTCAACTTTAACTTCCTCAACATCTGCCGGCATCTCCATATCAGCTCCTTTTGCGGTAGTGGTACCTTTTTTATTTCTAAGTTTTTCAGCAATATCTTTCCATATTTTTTTCGGTGTTCTCATAATGTTTTTCTCCTCTTTCTTTTGTAAATTAAGATGCTATTCCGTAAAATTTCTCCAACTGTTGACTCCACAGCATCGGTATTTCTCTTAAATCAGCTAACCTCAAACCACTTGGTTGCCTCCCATTTACTATGTCTTCCTTAATCTTTGGAGCCAGATAATTTAATCTCAAGATTTGCTGTATTCTTCTCATGCTTATCTTAATTTTAGTGCTCAGCTCCTTCACACTTCTATATTTTCCTGCCTCCAGTTGACGTTTCCACAGATGAGCCCTTACCACTGCTTTTAGTAGCGCATTGTTTGTTTTTCCTTCTGGTTCTACTACTGTGCATTTATTTCCTTTCTTTTTTAAACTCATTGGTATAAATTTTTCCTCTGATTCAGAACACACTTCTACTCCTTCCTCTCTCACCCACACTACCTTTATTAACTTTTTCACCGCTTCTTTCTGTTCTCCGAAGCTTAAGCTTTCCCAATTTTCATTTAGGCTTTCAGCTCTCTTCATTACTTCTTTTTCCACTTCTCCGGCTACTATACTTCGACTCATTGATGGACACCTTCTTCCACTTAAATGATTATTACATATATAATATCGGTACCTCTTATTCTCCTTTTTGGAATATGTCAGCGTCATGTTTACTTCACAGCTCTTGCACTTAACTATTCCCCTAAGCAGCGCTTCCTCATATTTTGCTCCTCGATGCGGTTGCTTCTTTATCAATTCTTGCGCTTTTTGCCATTTTTCTTCCTCTATTATCGCTTCATGCTTTCCTTCATATTGCTTCTCATAATGTCTTATCTTTCCCATATATATTGGATTTGTTATTATTCTCCTTACCGTCGCTTTTTTAAAGATATCTGATTTTGTTCGGTATCCTTCTCTATTTAACTCTCTTGCCAACTCTGCCATTGACTTCAGCTCCAAATACCTTTCAAATATGTGCTTTACTGTCTTTGCTTCTTTTTCATTTACTATCAATTCTTTATCTTTTACATCATACCCAAGCGGCAAAGTTCCTCCCATCCATAATCCCTGTTCTTTTGATGCTGCTATTTTGTTTTTTACTCTTTCTACGATCATTTCTCTTTCTAGTTGTGCTGCTCCTGATAATACCGTTTGTACGAACTTCCCCATTGGCGTATTATTGTCAAATATCTGCGTTACTGCTACAAAATTTACTCGGTGCCTTCTAAAAAATGATGTCACTTCTATACTATCTTTTGTTTCCCTTGATAGCCTATCTAGTGTATATACTACCACACAATCTACTTCTCCTTTTTTTACATCTTCAAATAATTCCTTTATCGCTGGTCTTTCTAAGTTTTTTCCTGAATATCCACCATCATCGTACTTTTTTGCCAATGCTACCCAGCCTTCTTTGCTCTTTATGTATTTTTCACATGCTACTCGTTGTGCATCTAAACTGTTAAACTTCTGCTCTAGCCCGTCCTCATTTGATTTTCTCGTATATATCGCGCATCTTACCTCTTTTAGCATCCTTTCTCCTTTTCTCTCATTCCAAATAGGAGCGGTCCATTATAACTCATTCCCATTATTTTCCCGGCTACTGCTGATAATGACGTATAAAACTCTTCTTTATAGATTAAACCCTTATCTGTTACCATTACCGCATGAGCCTCTTCACCTCTTTCTAATATTAGCTCTGTTCCCTCTACTGGCAGTTTATCGCTACTTATCCTTTTTCCATTCTCTAGTCGATCTGCCAGGTATTCGAGTCTTTTGGCACCTTTTCTTGACATTTCTCCATATGCTTCCTCCTGTATCCTATACGCCAATCTTGGTATCAGATACTTCTTTGAATGTCTAGGTGCCTCTTCCCCATATACCTCCTTCCACATTCTCCTCAGCTCTTCTAACGTTTTTTTCTCTAAATTCATTACTTTCTTTTCTGTTTCTCTTTCCATATTTTCAGCCTCTCATAAATAGCTTTTCAATTCTGTCTGTTTCTTTCTTTAATACCTCGGTTATCTCTTTACTATTTTTCGCATAATCCATTGCTGTCATTCCGAACTTATCTTCTTGCTCTATTTCAGTCCCTGCTTTTACTAGCTCCTCCACTATTTCTTTTTTACCTACCATACATGCAAGGTGCAGCGGTGTGCATTTATTTCCATATTCCTCAGCATTTACGTCTGCTCCTGATTTTATCAATTCTCTCACGGTTTCTAGACGTTTTTCCCCTACCGCTAGGTGCAGTGCCGTATATCCTTCTACATCTTTAGCATTCACATTCGCTCCTTTTTCAACTAATAACCTCACTGTTTTTGCATCTACTGCATAATGTAAAACTGTTCTTCCATTCTCGTCTCTTGCATAAATATTTTTACATGAGTTCTCTAATAATTCTTTTGCTGACTTCTCTTTCTCTTTTTTACTCATAATTTACCTCACCTTTTCTTTAAATTTAAACCCCTAAGCCTTCCTTCTCACCACCTCATCTATCATTTCATTCACTTGGCTCATTATCTTGCTCGCTAAATTTTTACACTCTTCCCTTATTAGCCCCTTATCTCTCTTTCTTATTTCTTCTATCTCTATTATTTTTAACTCAGGTAAATAGCTCCTATCCAACATATCTGCTATTTCTCCCACTAGACCCTCTATTCCATAGCACGTCAGTTTTCTACTTTTTGTTATTCCACCTTGCTTTCCCAGAAATTTCCTCGCCTTTTCATTCTCTCCATTATCCCATAGGCCATACCTTTCACTCTCCCATATATAATACATTGGTGTTGCACCATATTTATCCAGTTGATTAACTGCAGCTCCCGCTTTTACTAGCTCTTTTATTATTGCAATACCTGCCCCTAGCCTACATGCAGAGTGCAGTGGCGTACATCCGTTGATATATTTAGTGGCATTTATTTCTCCTCCTCCCCTTATCAGCACTTTTACATTTTCTAAACTTCTCGCAAATACTGCGCAGTGCAGTGGTGTATAACCCTTTTTATCTCTTGCATTGATATCCGCTCCTTTTGTTATTAATAACTTCACTGTTTTGCAATCGGAGATTTCTACTGCATGGTGCAATACTGTTTCCCCTTTTTCATCTTTTTCATTAATATTCTTAAACGAGTTCTCTAATAATTCATAAAATGATTTATTAAAAGCTTCTCTCTTTTCCTTGCTAAACCTCATTACATACCTCACTATAAAAACATACGCCAATTTCGCTCTCTTTAGTGCAAGATCAATTTTTTTTGTTTACTTGCTACTATTTAAGTTATGTGCGTTTTGGCATGAAAAAGCAAGTCTTTTTCTGTTTATTTCATACACTTTAACCTATTATTAATATAATATATGAGGATATAAATATAAGTACTTAACTTATTATAGATACTACTTGGCTATTTTTCCAACTTCTGTTCAAATGTCGATGTTCGTGCCATGTTAGTACACCTGGGTAAAACACTAAAATGTAATTTTCTAACTCCTGTATTGCATCCTTTTGCTTTGAATCCAATTCGTTTTTAAAATGAATGTAGTGTTCTGCTACGCTAAATCTTATTATTTTGGGGGTAGAGAAATTCTTTACTTGATAGTGGTGAACGGCAAAAAATCTTTCTAAAATTGGCTTGTATTTTAAATTCCACAGTTGTTCAGATAGTTTGCTACTTCCCAATAAAAATTTATCCCCTTCCTCTTCTATACTAGTAACCGGAAAACATGCGTTTATTTCTCCTAAACTCCAACTGTCCGATAATACTATCTGCGCTTTAGCAAACTTAATTGCCGGTAGTAAGCTCTGTGGTAGCGGATATAGCGCTTTGAAGTTATACCACACATGATTTCTTTCATAAATACCGTTATAATTCTTTGTGTGAGGTTCGGTTTCTCCAAGGATTGCTACATCCAACCGATATATATCATTGCTTAAAGCTCGTTCATAATGATCGCGTAGATAGTTTTCTACAATCCTAATAACTGGACCATGAGACATGAAAAAATTTACTCTTCCAAATGATAACACTGGGCCATCTTTTTCTATTTTTACTCCCGAATAGTCAGAAAGAAGATCTCCAAATAAACTCTCATCCAATATAAATCTCTGCGCATTATAATAATCGTTAAAAATCCTCATTAGTCTCGATCTTGCAGGTAGTGATAGTTTTGCTAATTCTACTACTGCATCAACAAAGAAATCATTTGGTACGTCTCTTATCCCTACCTGCAACTCAAAAAAGTGTTTACCGGGTGGCTCTTCAATAATTGTAATATCTTCTATATTTGCCCATTTGAGCGCTATTTTGAGTGATGCTGGGGTTCCTCTTAAACGCTGAAATTTTACTCCTTCTACTATAGCTCTTCTTTTATTTTTTACCCAACGCAGTATCTCTTCTAAACCATATTCTTCTATTATCCACTGCAGTATTTCATCTTTAAGACTAAATTTAAATTCCTTGATGCAACTTGGATTAACTTTGTAGTTGATTGCTTCTACTAGCGCTTTTTCTTGTTTGTTTGCATTTGGTGGCAGTAACATTACTCAACCTTTAAATTTCTCAAACTTGCACACTCATTACCTAGCACCACAACATCCTCTTTTGGCTCGATTAATTCCACGTTTTCTATACCATCTACAAATAAATTCGCTATTATCCAAGATTTTGTAACGTTCCATCCCAACCTTTTACTTGCTTCAAACTTCTTAATAAACTGCTTCTTGATTTCTTCCTCTGATGTTATATAATTCGTGCTGATTCTGCTGTGGATATCTATTTCCATAATATTGCAGCCAATTACTGTTACTGTATCGGTTAAAACTCTTATATCATCTCTACTAACCTGCTTTTTTACAATTTCAAGTAGCTCTTCTAACGCCATGCCAGTTGTGGATAATTGTGTTGATAAAATCGAGATCTGTACTTTCCCTGGTATAGGTGATTCTACTAGCGCATCCTTTACTCTTCTATCTGCCGAAAGTGCATGATAACGATAATATTCTTTGCTTCCTCCTGTTGACCACCCCTTTATTTTTGCTTTGATTCTTTTTCTAAATCGTTCGTCATCTTCTTCTTTCTGCCTCTCTACTCCATAAAACTCAGCCAAATTATCAAGATCTTCTCCTGTCGCAAATTTAAGTAAATTACTCTTTACTGCTTCATTTATTCTTTCTCTAAGCAAAAGTTCTCTCCATGCTGCTACCTCTAGAATCTTTATCGCTGGATCACTTTCAACTAATGCTGTAAAACTTTCATCTCTACGCACTAACTCTTCTTTCATTCTCGAAAAGATTTCCTCAAAGTTCAGTGGTTCGATAATATTTGGCTGCTGCATTTTTAAACAACTACTCCATTAATATTTATGAACTTACCTTCTGAAAGATAGACACCTTCTAAATTCAATGTTACTCTCCCTTCTTTTACTCCTTCAATTTTTACTTTTTCTAACTTAAATCTCTTTTCCCATTTTTCCAAAGCTTCTGCAGTTGCTGCATATATCTCAAGTGTTAAATCTCTATTTATTGGCTTATCCACCAATTCAAATAATCTTGAGCCATAATCTCTCCTCATTATTCTACTGTTAATAGAAGTAGTTAATATATCAATTATTGATTGTTTCAGATGTTCTATTCCCTCTAATTCTTTACCTGTTTTAGCGTCCATTCCTTTCATTTTTCGACTATTTTAATTTTTTTATTTTGAAAACACACTTTGATTTTTACTTGCTATTTGAAAATTACAGGATGCCACATCACCTGTTCTCGCTACACCAATACCATTTACAAATACGTTGTTTGATCCTTGCGTTAGTGTTTCCCCAATACTCAAGATATCACCCTTACGACAAGCAGGTCTACCATTAACAAATACATCTTCACTCCCGCTCACACAGACATGAATCGGCATACCTGTACAATGATCTCCTATGCAAACAACTGCTTTACTCATATATATCAATTTAAATCTACTCTTCTTGCTTTTAATTTAATACTATCTTTTGTCATTTCTATACTCGATTCCCCAGCCTTCAGTGTTATTTTGTCCACTACTTCAATCTCTAAATGATGCTTCCCTTTATCATATGTAAACTTTGTCCCATCCTGAAATTTTACACTATTTATTTCCTTTTTATTCTCTGGTGCAGCATACTTCTGTTGATATATTCCAGCTAGTACTACTCCTAATGATAACTCTCCCAATGGTGACAATATTACTACCTGTTCATTTATGCTTGGTGGTAGCCAGCTTCTTTCCTCTCCTGCTCTAGAAGTTATCCATGGAAGAAAATCTGTTAAAAGTTCACCTATTTTTACTCTTACTTTTGCTTTTTCATAATCTATTTCTTTTACAACTCCTATACGAATGATATTCGCTACTTTTCTATTTAGCTCTGAAATTGCAAAACTATGGTCTAACATGCACTTCACCTATATCAATAACATGTGGCATTATGCCAGTTGACCATACTGATTTACCCGCATGCACTTCATGAGTCCACTCTACTAACCACACTAAATATGCATCAAGCTCTGGCCTAAAATCATCTCCTCCTCCTGATATAAATTCTCCTGGCGAAACATTTTCCACATTCCAAGTATTTTTATTTACTACTTTTGCAACTTCGCTAGCTAAAGATCTGACAATAATAGCGGCATTTTCTATTGTGCTATCAATCACAATTCGTGCCTCAAATCTTGCTTTCAGCGCTAATTCTTCTGTTCCTGGATCATGTCCTTTTTCAAAGCTACTAAGTTCCACAAATACTGCCGGTGCTACTAATTCTTTCCTTATTGCTGGATATACTTCGCATGTTTGTATCGCAGAAATTTCTTTCTTCAGCGTGGTACAAATTTTATCATGTAAATCTTTCAAATTCATCCTTTATAGCTCAATTGACGTTCAAAAAATTTTGTAAAGACTTTCTCAACCTCATAATTAACAAGACTCCCTATTATCCTTGAAGCCTCTGGTTTCAGTGACAATTTAACTTCCTTTATTGGCAATGCTGCTCTTCCTTCACGTTTAAAAATACCGCTATTTCCTTTTGGCATAACTGCTGCAAATCCTCCTATAAATTGGTGCTTTCCTACTTTCGATCCCCTTCTTGTTTTTTGTATTTTACCAATTGTCGATGCTCTAATGTCATAGAGATTTGCTCTAATTAACACGTCTAATCTGCTAGTTTTCGCCTTAAAAATTCTTAATCTCTTTCTTATCAAACTTAATTTTATCTTCTTTTCCTCACTGATTTCCTTAGCTGCTTGCGCTTTTAACCATAGTGCCGTTTTGTTTAATGCCTTTACCGTTGCTAATTCTACTTTTCTTCTTTTAGCATTTACACTTTCTATTACCTCAACTTCTATATGAACAGACATTTTACACCCCAGACGCTTTTATTTTCCACGTTATTCCAGACTTGTCTCTAAGTGGCGGTGAGTGTACTTTATATCTTCGATCACCTATAACAAAAACATCTCCCACTATTGGCTTTAACACATCAAACGCACTTACTTCTAACGCTAAAGTTTCTTCCACAAATTGTCCTTCACCAATCTCGTATAATTTATCTGGCTGTTGCTTTAATACTTGTACCATGTACGCCTTATTTTTCGACTCATACAAAGCTACTTCTCCTAAATGGGCAAAACAATCTTCTAATAATCGCTTAATATTCTCTTGCATATTTCTTTTTGATATACTAACCTTTACATGCTAAGAAAGCGCATACCGGTAGAGTCTTTCTGTGCCTCACCAACTTGTAATTACTCTACCAGTATGTTAAGCTATAGCGACTTTTACTAATACGCCAGGTCTATGGCACATTGGCAATGGATTTGACTGCGTATGTAAATCTGTTCCTCTATCAAACCTCCTTGGTTCTTGTTTTGCATATAGTGGCTGTCCAAGAGTATTTACTGTCTCATTAAAATCTGCTGGTGCAAAATATGTTGTAAATGTACTTGCTGTTCCTAGTGGAAAACAGTGCCCTGTATCTTTCTCAATAAATCTTCTCACCGTTCCTTCAGGATCAGTTGCTTGTCCTCTGTATTCCTCAAATGTTATTCCACAAAACGTAAATCCTGATCTCATATCGTTCCTTAGCGCTGCTCCTTCTTGCCATCTTTCATATGCTTCTTTTACTTTAGCATGAGAAGTTAGTGCATCAAAAAACTCAGGGCTTACCAAGGCATGAACTCCTGTCATATATTCACCACTTAGATTATCTTCTATATGCCGGAGTACTTCCAGACACTTACGTTTTACATCTGTTGTTGCTGTTCCTAGTGCAAAATTTACTACTTTTGGTGTGATTTCAAATTCGTTGTACAGATTTAATAATTCACTGCCATCAGCATCTAAAATTATTCCTTTCAGCGCTCCCATCCGCAAATGTTCTAATGTTATCGCATGTTTGTTTCTCATTAGCTGCAAATGATCAGTTATTACATCTGCCAGCGCTTTAAGTTCACTTTCTGATCCAAATGCCCTTATTCCCTGTACTTCCTCTGGTAACACTACATCATCATGTGGAATATGTGGAATCGTAAATGTTCTTACCTTTCTTTTGCCACGTTTTCCTACTGTTGCTGGTGCTCCTGGAATTTGCGTTGGCAATAGGCTTAAAACTCCATTATGTTCTTCTATGGTAATATGTCTAAATCTTACTGACCTACTTGGAAATAAATTTAAATTTTCAACTCGTCCATAATTTATCGGCAATATATTCATCCCATTTGTTAGTGCCGTCATACTAAATGCTGTATTCGTAAATGGATTTTGCATTCTTTTTCCCCCTTATTAATTTAAGTTACACTCCCTTGCGGACAATGATCCCTCGTCCTTCAAGTTGCTTTATTGCTGCAGCTTTTTGCTCTTCAGTGATACCTATTGGCCACACAATTGCATGATCTGCTAGCATTGCTATACGTGTAATGATTACTGCTTTGGCATTTTCTGTCGCATTTACATCACTTACTATCGCACCTATTGCTGTTTGTGTACCATCTGTTGCAGTTGGATTTATTATCTTAATCATGTTATCCTTATCACTACCAACAACTGTACCAAGTTTAAGATTTTGTCCCTTGGCTACCGTTATTTGGTCTCTTGAATATAGACTTGATGCCTCATACTTTAATAAGTCACCTAGATTATTTTGTTCGATTATACAACTCATAAAATTTCCTCATTTATTTTCCCCTTTAGTTTTACCGCCATGTTTGTAATTGTTGTACGCGGCGGTTATAAAAAAACTTAAATACTTGATTGCGCTCTAGTCCTTGCTACCTCCATCATCAACTCTTCTCCTGAATTCTGCGGTATTGCACTCAGTATCTCTGTCTTTTTCGTTCTCTCTGCAAGTAATTCCATTAAAACTTCCCTGGCTTGCTCAATACTTACGCCTTGCTCTATAAATTCTTCTATTTTCTCTGGCATTCGTGATAAGTTACATAAACGTATTAATTCAAGAACTTCAGTACGATACTTAGTTAAATTATCAGTTTCTAGGTCAGTTGTAGTTTGTTCATTCATAGTAATACTCCTGTTTTTATTAATAGATGAAAGAATTGTAATTCCATCTGCAAGACCTATTTCTATTGCTCTCTCGCCAAAATATAGCCCTGCCTCCGTTGATCGAATCTTTTCAATTGAAAGACCTCTGTTCCTCGCTATTAGCTGCACAAACATTTCATATAGTCGGTCTACTTCTTTTTGTAAGCTTTCCAGACTTTCAGACGTCATTGGCTCATGTGGATTTAAATCATTTTTTCTACTTCCTGCAAATACTGTGGTATATTTTATTCCACATTTTTCATTAAATCCACTTTGATCTATATGACTTGCAATTACCCCTATGCTTCCTACTCCTGAGGTTCTGCTCACAAATACCTTTTCAGCGCTAGAGGCTATAGCGTACGCAGCAGAATATGCATCATCATTTGCTATCGCTATTATCCTCTTTTTTGCTCTTGATTCATAAATAAAGTCAGCTAGGTCAAATATACCGTTTACCTCTCCTCCGGGGCTATCTATTTCCAGTATAATTGTCTCTATGCTACTATCTGCTAATGCTTGTGTAATTTGTTCTTCTATTTGCTCATATGATGTCATTCCGAGCATTTCATCAAATGCACCAGGTTTTTTAGTTAAAATGCCATGTATCGGTATTATTCCTCTTTCACTATTTCTTACTGCATGTTTTATATTTTTAAAGATAGGCTGCTTTCCTGTTTGTAGTGACAGTAACTCAAAACTCCTTGGTTCTACCATTACACATCTGTTTAGCCATTGTTGTTTCATATCACCTCTTGATTTGCAGTAACCTCAGAATCAAAACTTAAGCCCAGTTCGCTTGCACGTCTTTGATCTTCTGCTATTTCTTGGTCAATTTCTTCAACATCGTAACCCATTTCTGATACTACTTCCGATCGACTCTTAAATCCATTTCTTACTGCCATTTGTTGTGCTTGCTGATCTTTCAGTGGATCCACCCAATCAAATCCCTGTGGTATCCATTTTACTTCTTCTTTCGCTGCTTTTGCCACTTTTTCATCTATACTCAATTCTCCAGAAAGTATTGCTAACTCTAGCCATCTACTCCATACTGGTCTACAAAATTGGAATACCATAATGTTATGTTGCAGCATAGCGCATCTACGACGAAACTCTATTAATCCTGCTCTGATTGATGAATAATTGACACCCGTTAAATCCCCTGTTAGCTGCTCATACGTTATCCCCATGCCTACTGCTATTGCTCTGAGCTGCTGTTTCATGAATGCTTCATAACTTCCTCCAACATCTGATGGCTCTGAAAATTTTATGTCCTCTCCTGGGTCTAAAAGCTGCATAGTCCCAGGTTCTAAGCCTGACAGCGCTACTCCATGCTCATTACTCTCACCTTCACCCATAATATTAGCTTCAGGATCAAGTCTGGTAATAAATCCCGCAAACATCGCTGCTGTCTTCTTTCTCACTAATTCCGCATCGTCATATTGATCAAGTTCGTAGAGTTTGAGTAGCACTGTAGAAAGCCACGGTATTCCTCTTATTTGCCCAGGTCTAAGTGGTTTATAAATATGTAAAACATCGTTTGCTGGCACTCTCACTGATTCGCCAAACAAGCCTTCACCTGGATGTTCTCTAAATAGGTAATATGCTTCTCTTTGCCCAAGTCTATTGAACTCAATGCCGTTTCTTATTACATTACCATTGGCAAGGGTTTGATTGCTCTTATTGTCTAAATGCTCTGATTCAAGTACTTGTAATTGCAACGGTACGCAAAGACCATCTCCAGGTTTTCTCGTTCTCAGCCGTACAAAACATTCCCCTCCTTCTACCATACTTCTGCATACTAGAGCTTGTAACCCATAAAAATCACTCATTCCGCTACTGTCTGCTTCATCTGTCCATCTCAGCCATAACTCTTGCACTTTTTTCCGAAACTCTCCATCCTTGGCTTTTGACTGCGGTTTTATTCCTGTTCCAATAGAGTTACTTACTATCGTATCAATGATATTTGCTGCATATGGATTTTTTCTCACCATATCACGTGATCTACTACGCAAGTGCTCAAGGCTTTGAGAAAGTAGGCTATTTATACTTCCTAACTCTGGTTGAAAGTGAAAAAATCTTCTTCCTGAACCTGCTCCATCCCAGGCTGAACTTTTGATTTTTGGCTTACTAAATAGTTGTTTGAACGATTTTAATAGCATTACTTTTCCTTATCTGAAATTTTCAATAATTCAGCCTCTAGCTCTTCTATTGTTGGTAGCGCTGTTTTTATCTCTTCTGGTAGGTTTTCAGTTATTCGATATTCAGCAAGGCCTATCGGTTTATTTATATCACGTAATGCGTACTCGGCTATAACACCAACTTTAGAGCGGTAGAGAATAAGACCAATTGATGGATTATCACCTGATTGTCTTAATAAATCGTCAACTGCTGAGAGATAAAAATTCATCTTTCCAGTATACTCTGGCCTAAATTTACCTGCCTTTAACTCAATTACAATATAGCAGCGAAGCTTAATATGATAAAAGAGCAAGTCCAAATAGAAATCTCTGTCTCCAACCCTTAAATGGTACTGCCTTCCTAAAAATGCAAACCCTTCACCAAGCTCTAAAAGAAAACGTTCTATGTGAGCTACAAGAGCTTTTTCTACCTCCCGTTCATGAGCTTTCTTACCAAGACTCAAAAAATCAAATACATAAGGATTCTTCAGTGTTTGCTGCGCTAAATCTGATTGAGGTGACGGAAGCTTATCACCAAAATTTGTGATTGCTTTTCCTTCGCGTTTATACAAGTTTGTTTCAATTTGCATGGATAAGATATTCCGAGACCATCCGCATTCACATGATTTTTTAATATACCAAAATCTTTCCTCTTTATTTTTTATTTCGTACATTATTACGATATTGTGTCCCCAAGGTAATTGGTCAACAGCTTGTTGACGAATTTCGTTTTCTCTATATTCTTCTGCAAATCTCCTCATATATTTTAGATTTTGAATGCTAAATCCCTTCATGTCAGGAAAAGCATCTCTTAAATCACGACTGAGTTGATCAATGATCTTTGCACCCCAGCCATGTTCTTTTTGCCGCTTTAAGATCTCTGTACCAATATGGTGGTAAAGCACAATAAGCTTGCTATTTACTGCTAGTGCTGCTTTATAACGACTAGTAGCAATCTGTTCTTTGAGCTGCTCTAAAAATTCTGTATATTCTTTTGCTATAATTTTTGTCATACGGTTCCTTTCAACGATTTTTATCATTATATGATCCCTTTACTCGTTGAAAAAACAATCTTTCTCTTCGGTTTCATGCCTGCAATTTTCAATTCAGCCTTAATACGTTGTCTTAAGCTTAGTAAATCATTTATATCTACTTCAGCATATCTTACAACATGGTCACCATATGCAATTGATACTACTCTTTCGCCACTCTGAAGCTTCTTTATTGCTTCTTCGACTTGAAACAAATACTCTTCGTTATACATTTTTCATCCATTTACTTTTCACTATCTTCTTCGACTTTTTACTTTCTGGTTCTTCATTTAGACTACTCCATTTACTCTCTGGCCAACGATCAATCCCAAGTGCAATAGATGCTGCTCTCGCATAAATCCGGCAATCTAGCACTTCGTTCCTTTCTCTCACCTTTTGCCACTCTTGTTTGGTATATCCTTTCACTACCTTGCTGACTAATTGCTCTGCCGTTAGCTGCTTAAAATATTCAGGTGCATACTCCGGAAAATGACAATATCCTGCTGGCACTTTTTCTTTTTCCCCGTTTTTTAAAACATTAAGTAGTTGAAAAAGCTCTGACTTTAATATCGATACTCCTACTGGCCAGAGCTTTATTCCTCTTTTCAGCTTTTGACCACCAACTGTTATATCTACTCTACTTGGGCTGCTAAGTGGCACTAGTGCTTTATTTACACCTTTCACTGCCATTACTCTTCCAGATCCTTGATGACCTCTTACCCAGTTGTATACTTCTTGCGTTGCATATCCAGCATCTACTGCCATCATGCTTATCATATATTCAAGCCCATTTTCACCGATAAAATGATGATTGAGTAATTCTGAAAGCTTTCCCCATACTTCTCCACCTCCTGTATCTCCTTCAAATACTCGATAGTCTATTGACCAACTTTCACGGCTTTTTCCCCATGCTACAACTTCTACTTCTAACCGATCTTTTTGAACATCAACTCCTGCAGTAAGTACCACTTCTCTCCTAGGTACTGTGCCTACGGGAAAAAATTCTCTTCTGTTAAATAATTGCTTCCAGTCTGGTACTTCCCCTTTATCTACCCAAGTTTCTCCTAAAGTGGTATTTATCCAAACTTTCAGTAATTGTTCACTTTCTTTTGCATGCAGAAAATCTTCTACTGCTTGTTGCCAACTATACCATCCAACTGGGCTATAAAGACTTGAAAGATGAAATCCTTTTTTCCCACCTTCTTTTACCCCTGTAACTCTCCATTCTCCACGAGCTAGCATCTCTGTCTTTTGATGATTTTCTATTTTGCCGTTACATTCAGTGCAGACATAATGTGCTGTTCTTGAGTCGTTGTTTTCCCACTTAATTTGTGACCATTTTAGAACTTGATAGTAATTACAATGCGGACATGGTACAAAAAAATATCTCTTATCTGTTGCTTCAAACTCCTTCTCAATTCTGCTGATTCCATGAATAGTTGGTGTTGATACTAAAAAAATCTTTCGCCTTGCAAAGGTATTAGTTCGAGCAATACTCAGCAGTACTGGATCTCCTTCTCCTCCTGAATCTCCTGGATAGGCATCTATTTCATCAAGAAAGAGATACTTTACTGGCATAGATCTCAGTCCTACACTGCTGTTTGCTCCAGTTATTACTACTATTCCACCTGGAAATTCCTTACTTTGTACAGTATTCCCTGAATCTCTTGACCTTGGGTCTTTTACTTTACTCTTTAAACATGGCGTACTCTCTATTAACGGCGCAAATCTTCCTTTTGACCAACGCTTTCCCATTTCAACTGTTGGCTGCACAACTAACATTGGACCAGGAGTCTGATCTATAATATAGCCTATCCAATTGTTACCAGCTTCTGTTCCCCCAATCTGCGCTCCTTTCATGAATACTACTTTTTCTGCTGGTGAGGACGGAGATAGTGAATCCATGATTTCTTTTAAATAAGGAGTTCTCTCTGTTCTCCATTTACCTGGTTCTGATGCTGCAGTTGCTGCTAAAACTCGATACTCATTTGCCCACTCTGATACTTTAAGCTGCGGATCTGGTCTTAAACCTTCAGAAAAAGATGTGGCGTATATCATTGTCTGCATCTACTCATAATTGCAACATCATTAACAGTAGAACTACACTCCTCCAATTCCATAAACATCTTTTTCTGAAATTCGTTTTCTATATATCTTTTGCTCATCTCACTTATCATTAGTGCTATAATAAGCGCAAATATCCCTGTTGTTGTTGCAAAAATGATTGCACTGCTTATTGCCGTTACCGTTAAACCTATATATGCTGCCATTGCTACTGCGCTAACTGTAATACAGATGCAGATAATATTATTATGTTTTTTCATCCTTTTATCTGCTATTTCTCTCTGTGCTGTATATTTATTATGAAGGATTGGAAAATTAACAACGGTATCTCTGCAGAGCAATGCACCATTTTTTTCAGTAAACAAAACTTTAAGTAACTCTAAATTGTTTGATTTGATTGCTAAGTGCAAAACAGGTGTATAATTTGCTCCTTTTTTCAGCAATAACTTTACTACATGTAAATGCCCTTTTTCCGCAGCAAGGTAAATCGGAGAGTGACCTTTGTTATTTAAGATATTAATATCGATTTCTTCTTTTAAAATTGTATCTACAACTCCTTTCTGTGCAGCTAAATGCAATAGACTATTCTTTTCAGAGTCGTATTTACTACTCATCAAAACCTTCTTTATCTCAGGTCTATTTTCAGCGTAATCAAATGGTGTCTTGCCGCTATCGTCTTTTACCAGAGGGTCTATATCTTCTCGCGTTAGTAAGACCTCTATTGTTTTAAGTCTTTCAGCGTAATGTAGTGGCGTTTTATTTTCATAGTCTTGCAAATTGACTTGAGCATTAGGCTCCTTTATTAAGCATTTGAGGATATCAAGACATAAGTCTCTTTCATCATAATTAGTATTACTTACAGCTATATGCACAGGCGACAATTTCATCGAGTTTTGTCCTACACGTGCGCTATTTACATCTGCTCCTAGCTCCAGTAATAACTTTACTATCTCCAATTTTTTGTTGTTAACTGCATAGTGCATCGGTGTCTGATTTCGTGCATCAAAGACATCTATTTCAGCTTTTCCTTCTCTTATCAAAATCTTTACAACTTCTGCATGTCCTATCCCTGCTGATAGATGTAATGGCGTATGATGCAAAGCATTTCGTACATTAACGTCAATACCTTTTCTGATCAAATATCTCACTGCATTAATTTCACCTATCATTGCAGCTAAATGAAGTAAGCTATCTTGTTCTGACCCGTACTTGTTATTAATTAGTGCTTGTAATATTTCTGCTTTTTTCCCTTCTTTGGCGTAATCAAGAGATGTTTTACCTTCATTATCTTCCACAAAAGGATTAATGTTCTTCTTCGTGAGTAACAAATCTACCATGCTTAATTCGTCAAACTCTATAGCGCAATGTAGTGGTGTCTTTCCATTTAATCCTCTGACATTAACATCTAATCTAGGTTGATTAATGAGACACTTTATTAACTCCAAACTTAAGTTATCAGCCATTTTATATTCAAAATCTTTTTTATATTTGAAATTTAGTATTAGATAATTCTTCAAGTGAGTTTGTAATCTCTTCAGTTAGCGTCTCGTGAATTTTTTCAGTGTCACTCAGTGATGCAAGCAGTGCTGAAACTCTATTTGGAATATTAAGCAAATTATTACGTACAACTCTTGCTACGTTAAATGCCTCACTTTTTACTTCCTCTACTGCTACAAGTTCTCCTATTTCAGCTTTTGCCTTTGCTTCTAGCAACCTTCCTCGCTCCATTTCATTTTTTATTCGCGTTTTTAGCAACATTGTAGAAAGGTTATTTGTATTTTCGTTTTCTGGATTTTTCCTCCTAAGTGGCTGACTTGGATCTCTTATTGCTGCCACCGCTTCATTTGCTTGTTCTCTATTGATCAAACCATCCTCCAACTCAACTATTCCTTTTTTTACTAAATAACAGACATATTGCTTTGATACTCCTATCTCTCTTGCCCATTCTGTTTGTGTGATCTTTTCCACTTTTTTTCTCCTCTCTCTTGTTTCTACGAATTTTCTTCTTGAATCTCTGAAAAGGTTTTGCCAGTATCAGCAATTTCCTACCTGTTTATACTTGCCGGCGTCTTAGAGATATTTTACTAATATAGAGCGAAGTACTCCGGTTTATAGCTGCTTTCTTTTTACATAGTGAAATTTGGCTATTTTCAACTAATACTATAAATTGCATCTTTGTAGTTATGAGATTCAACCACTACTTGCTCTAGCGTTAAACTGCTGCATTTGGCATCTTTACTATGGTTTTCTTCAAGCACTTTTGTCCTTGCTTCCTTTATTTCCTCAATGAACTTTCCATTAACTTTTTCTGGTTCAATTCTTTCCTCACAATATACAAGATTTGTGCAATTTGTTTTTCTGTAGTAATGTACTCCAAGGAATATCACTGATAGTGCAAGTATACTCGAGCCTATAAGTAGTGATAACCCTACGTTATTAATCAAAGCGTTCTGGTAAAACTTCTGTACACTATTAATACCACCTTCTACATACAGTAATAAAGGCAATACTATATTTGCAGCAACCAAACTGCTTAATAATGCTGTAAATAATGGCCTATCTTTGATTACTGATTCTACTTTATTTCTTCTACTAATGACTTTGTCGTCAATATTAATGAAGTTGTTCTTACCCTCCCAAGCGTTAAGTGTAAAATGCGAATGAGTACCATTGCCGTATTCCAGTTTGACTGATTTTATTACTTTATCTTTTGGTTGATACTTTAGCACCTGATTCAAAGTTTCATTCGCATTCTTTCCCCCTATTTGACACTCTTCAGTATCTCTAAATTGCTTTATTCCACAAAATATCGGACTAATTGCAACCAATAATGCAACAGCTAGAATTGGTATAGTTACATAGATGACACTGTTTGCAAAAAATGCAATAAATTGTGCTTTATCCTGTAAATATACCAAAGCTGCAGAAACGCTAAGTGCAACAGCAGCTATACCGAAAATTATAAATTCCTTCTGCTGCACTGCATATTTTACTCTTGGCAAAATTCTATTTGTTTTCTTTTCTTTTTTAATTAACTGGGTTTCTTCATTATCACTTTTTTCTGATGAGCTAGTTGAAAGTGTAACTGGACTATCATGATTTAATGACATATTCTCCCATCCTTGATTGCCACAAGACTCACTCATTTCTGTTACTTGAGAATTTGATCTTGTCATCTCTGCACTTCTATTGTCTATTCCACTATCACTTCCTTCCAAACTCTTTTTTAAAAATTTTGTATTCAGGTGTACAGGTTCATCAATTATATCTTCTGATCCTTTCTTAATTGATGTTTCTTCAGAATTTGACTTTTCCATCTCCGGACTTTGATCGTTTATTTCACCATCTAAACCTCTTTTCGAGAATTTTTTATTTTTGTCTATAGTTGCATACATAGGTTCTCCTATAGCTTCTTGCTCATCACATTTTTCTCCATTTAATTGGAAAGAAGAATGTGGTAGCTTTGGTGGTGCAATATCCTGAATAATACTCAATCGATGATTTTTTGCTGTTCTAGGTGAAGGTGGAGCTACATTTCTAATATTGTCCTTCTCCAACATTCCATTCCTAGGTAACGGCTTTGGTTTATCTCCTAATTCTTTATTCTCTTCCTCTTTTTGCATTTCTTTTGTATTGTCTATTTTGGGATTGGAAGATGTGTTGGATGCTGCCTCAAACTGATCAAGAGAATACGGACGGTTATATTCTATTCCATTTGCCTCACAAACTGCATTAAATTCGTCCTCTATGTCTTTACCATCATCCAATACTAAAGAAGAACAACTCACTGAAAAATTAGCACCTGCTTCGTCTATTTTTGCTGTAATACTGCTATCGCTACTATTGCTAATCACATTTAAAGAAGCTAGTTTGCATTCAGTGTTCAGGTCAGGTTCTTGCTTCGTACCTTTTTCAAACAATTCAATTCTCTCCTTCACAGATAGTGTAGAATTTGAAACATTATTTTCTACTTCTTCAGAAAACGATGCTTCATTATTTGTTTGCGACGTTACTACTCCAGCTAACGTCTTTTCTTGATTCATTGAGTACACCACATTTAATCCAAAGTTATTTGTTACGCTAAACTCATTAAAATACGGTATATACCAGTAAATTAATATTACAACTACCAAGGCTTACTAAATTTCTGTTTGCGTTATCTTTTCCACTTTTTTTGCCCCTTTATTGCTGTTTTTCTTCTTGAATTTGTGCAAAAGTTTTGTCAGTACCAGAAAGAATTGCCTCCCTACCTGTGTATACTTGCCAACGCTTTATGGTTACATCTACAAATTTTGAATCTAGCTCTATTGTTTTACAAATTCTTCCTGTTCTCTCACATGCAATCAGCGTACTTCCAGAGCCACTAAATGGATCAAGTACAGTATCCCCAGGTCTGCTGCTATTAACTATTGCTTTCTCCATTAGCTCTACTGGCTTCATTGTTGGGTGCAGTGAGTTATGTATTGGCTTATCATAAAACCATAGATCACTTTGATTTCTACCTCCATGCCACTCACGTTTATTGCCCCTTTTCCATCCATAGAGCATTGCTTCGTATTGTCTTTGATAATCAGACCTGCCTAGCGTAAAATGATTCTTTGCCCAAATGATAAATTTTGACCATTTTCCTCCTGCTTCCTCAAATGCTTTTTGCAAAGTTGAAAACTCTGATGATGATATGCAGATGTAAATTGCTCCTTTCGTATATGCTAAAATATGGGAACAGATGTCATAGAGAAAAAGCTCATACTTTTCACCTTGATTATCATTTAATATCTTTTTGTCTTGGCTATTACCATAATCAACGTTATATGGAGGATCACAAACAGTAATGTCTGCCATTTTATCATCTAACAGCGCTTTATATGATTCAACTACAGAGCTATCACCACAATAGATTCGATGATCACCTAAAATCCATAGATCACCTGGTTTTGTTATTTCTACTTTTTTTTCATCACCAACCAAGTCAGAAAAATCTTCTTTTTCACTATCTAAATCATCAAGGAAATGTTGAACTTTTTCTAATTCAAATCCAGTCATTTTAAGATCAAACTGTAAATCTTCTAATTCTTGAATTTCTACTTTCAAAAGCTCATCATCCCACTTTGCCCAATTAGCTGATTGATTTGCCAGCAACCGAAAAGCTTTAGTTTGTGGTTCATTTAAATTATCACTTAAGACCACTGGAATACTCTCCATACCAAGTTTTCTTGCTGCTTTAAGTCTTAAATGACCATCAACCACAGTGCCATCGCTTTTTGCAACTATTGGAATACGAAAACCAAACTCCCGAATAGAAGCACACATTCTATTTACTACGTCATCATTTTTACGTGGGTTACGCTCATATTCGACTAGATCTCGAGTAGGATAGTAGTGGATTGCTAAATTCATATATGTTTAAATTCTTAATAATTAAAAAGTTAATATTCAAAATATGTCTAACACTAGAAAAGGCCTGAGGTTAGCACCACCAAACCCGCCAGTATGGCTGAAAGGACCCACTTTTTATCGATTTTCCGTCTTATTAATATCTTTACTAAAATTCATAACATAGAACATCAAAGCTAAAGCATCCCCCTCATTATCATCTCTAGGTGAAAATCCTTTTTCCTTTACAGACTCAATAACTTCACTCTTACTTGCATTGCCTTTGCCCGTTATAAAGCGTTTGATAGTTTTAACATTAACACCTTGGTAAGGAATATTGTTCTCTTCACACCAAGCAGACAGAACTGCGAGAAAACCACCGTAGCAATGCGCAGCATCTGTTCCTAGATGTCTTCTTACTTCCTCAAAATACACTGCAGAAATGTCTTTCAAAGAATTAAGCCAATTACGAAAGTTTAAGAAGCACATTCCACCTCCGCTAAAACGGCTACCATGAAAACTTTTGCTTCCACTTTCAATTACTCCACCTGTTAGAATTGCCCAGCCTGTTTGCTTGCCGAGGTCCAGTGTTAGGGTTGACATTTATATTCAGAATTTGTTTTGCTAGAGTACGTGAAGCCTATATAATATATATTCAGGATTTGAAAAATTTTTGTCCAAAAAATCTTCTTCTTAAGCAAATTTTTTAGAAAAAACTTGGTTAAAAATCAGTAAACAGCCATTGCATAATTATTGGTCAAGACTTTCATACTTCTATCTTAACGATGTAAATGGTCTACTATGCTACTGCGGTGTAGTTGGTTTCTTATGCACATTTATCCAAATCTTAAATTTTGGGAAGATGATTTAGAAGTGCCTGTCAACTATTTGCTTGATCGTTTTCATAATACAGAAGTGCGTCATTTCTGGATGAATTCACTTTCTGGTAGGCAGTTAAGTGTCATTTTTCAACACTCCTTTAAAGACAAGCTAAATGGTCAACTTTTTGATGATGAAAACTATGATAACAAATCCATACAATATAAACGTAAAGTGATTGCTAAACATTTAGACTCTCTGGTTATTTATTATCTGATTAGTTATTTTGAACGTGCAAAGCTTGAAGCTACTGTCAGCGAAATTGCAAGATCTGCATTAACTACGGAACTCATGAAATCCTACCTTGTAAAAAATAATAATAAATATGATAAGAAGTCTTTGCTGTTTCTACTGTTTCATGCAGATTACAATCTTTTAAAGTCTGTCTATCACTTTGAAAAAATACAAAGAAAGAGTTTCATGTCTTTTGCCTTACAAAAAATACCAAGACAACCAAATACTCCATTTAAGGACTTTATCTCAGAGGAAATCATACAACAAATACTGAAAGAAGATAACATTAAGAGAAATGACAGTTTCGAGAATCAACTACAAGGTTTCTTCTATCATCAGAATCGTTTATATGTGTTAATACGCAAAGCTAGCGATATAGATTTGTTGTTAAATTCAAACAAAGTTATTCATGGCCATAAGGCAGAGTGGGTGATTTTGGATTTTCTACTAAATGGCACTCAGGTAGATCTTGGTGCTAGAAATATTGATCAAGCTATAGAAATAGCAAATAGCATTGCAAGTTGTTACTTTGGATGCGAATGTATTTTTGTAGATGTGCAGGATAAAAATTTCGCGGAACAGGTGCATAAATTTATAGAAACTTGTATTAATGGATCTGATTCAAATATTCGTGTTTTTGAGTTAAAGTTTCAGTCAAATCGTTTCAATTACAGCTATACTAATATCACTTTGACTGTCGCTCCATATGATCCTATTGCACCGGAATTGCATGTTTTAAAGCCATTTATAGGAGACATAGTGCCACTTATAGAGTCGATTAAAGTAATATTTCAAGGTAAAAAGATAGGCTTATTTTTCAAGCGAAGTGATGAGTATATAGCAATTTACTACTCTGAACATCCTCTGAATAAAAGGGAAAGAGAGGATTTTAAAGCATACATAAAACAATTTTATGGTCTTACAATCTTACCAAGAGCAAATCTCTGATCTTCTTGATTCTGGAAGCTCTTGGGTTAACCCAAATCAAAATTACATCAAAGCAGCAAGGTATTTGTCAGATCTTGAATTAATTAAGATGTAAGAGAGGTCTTACATTATCTGCTCTCGTAGACAAGATAAATTAGATTGGCCAAATATAGTTGATCCATACTGTAACAATGAGATTTTCATTGATGAGGACTTTAACGAAGCATGCGATAATATAATTTGTGAAAATTGCAACCGTGATATTTTACCTAATACCTACAAGAAGCAAAGATTTCACCGCTTATCTGCATATTTAAACCCAGAGAAATTTATGAATTGGTTTGAAGGTCAGCTAAGTGATACAAATTTTATGTGGCAAAAAGTGGAAAGTGGAGTTTATCATGTTGGTGGACAAGGTAAGATTGTAAGTTTAATCATACTTGATTTTTGCACCAATCCAACATTCTTAACGATAGATAAGCTTAAAGCTAATCCAACTGTATTAATAATACTGAGAAAAAATCCATCAAACATACCTCTTGATTTGCCCATAGTAAAAATGGTTGACCTTTTCTTTCAGCATCAGACTTTAATTGAAGTATTCCAAGAAGCAGCACAAAGAGGAGTACTAGAGTTCATACCAAATACTTCAATGCAAATCTTACATACTGCACTTAATCTAATTGAACCTCCTAAAGAGAAGGAATTACTAAAGTTGCAATTGATAGAGGGCTCACTTTACGTAAACAATATAGAGATTCTAAATAAGAAAGCTGTAGCATGTATGAAAGTTTTTCGCATATTATTTGAACAATTTTTGAATGATTGTAAAAAAGAATTACCTCCTGAAAAACACATGTTGCTTAGCATAACTGAAATAGAAAAGCGCCTAAATCTTGATCCAGAAGCAGATCCAGAACATCACATCAGAAAACCACTAAACACAATCCAAAGAACAATAAAAACCACCTTAGCTAAAAAGTTAGGACTAAACATCGAACGTAATGATGTGATTCAAACAGTTGGTTGGCCGGGATCATCGCGTAAAGATTATGGTTACCGTATTAACCCTTTCACTGTGCTGATAAAAGTAGTTCGTTAACTGTGTTGAAGAGAAGTAAAAGATGTTACAATGGAAAAAGTAAAATTTGTGACAAGGCTTGTGATCAAGTTTTAAAGAAGCGTTCTTTGGTTGGTATTTTACCCTAAAGTCACATCTAGCTTTAAAATGCAGTTTTTGTCTCATCTAAAAAAATACAAATTCTCAATTATGTAACTTACCAAAAGCCTAAATTTCTTTTGCTTGCTTCAATCTTTTCTACTCTGTTCGTTTGCCGACTTTTGTGTTTGAAGCACATCTACACTCAATGACCCTATACTAATATATACCGGATTTCTTACTACTTTTTCCGGGATTTTCTCAAAAAAAGTTAAAATAATTTTAAGACAGCTAAGGAATTAAAGAGCTTTGAAAACCAGCTATATCTTTTACAGCAGCTTCTTTGCTATTTGAGTTGTTTCCATTTTGGAAATAACTGCTTATTTGAGTTGAGAGGAGATTACACGAGCTTTTGATAAAAACACTAATCCCCTATCTAGATAACGCTATAATAGCCCTTTAAGACATCTTAAAGAATTGTGTTGTAGTAGAGAGATTGTTTTGGCTCCATCCCCTTCTTTTAAAGCCAAAGATACTAATGTTAGCAAACTCTATAAACTTAAGAATAACTGTAGAAACTACTATTTTTTCAGTCAGAAGAAACATTACTTACAATTCAATAATTTTCCAAAATCAATTATATGTGAAAAGTAACCACTATCTATAACATCATCACTTACATCATTAACGTGGATAAGGACTGGACGACATGAAAAGCCTTTTGGACGATTTAGTGCATCTATTTTCTTTTGTACCTCTTGTATTATTGAATGACCAATTTTATCTTTTGAAAATTTGATTTCGCAAATGTAGAGAGTGTTAAACTTCGTTTGAATCATATAATCAATTTGACAACCTGCACTATTACGCGTTCTTTTCTGAAAAAATGGATTCTCGCTTATTATTCCATCAATTCCTAAGATATTATGTATACTCTTTCTATTGTTCAGCACCAAATTTTCAAATTGAAGCCCAATAATTGTATACCACTCTGGTAAGAACCCTATAGAATAGGTGTCACGACTAATTTTTCCTAGATCTTTTTCGATATATTTTAGATAAAACCTTAAATAATTATCTTGAAGTCTGTATCTCCTGAGTCGTGAATCAGTACCAGTTTTTATACTCCAAGTATGATCCTTTGCAATAAAACCAGCAAGCTCAAGTTCATATAGATACTCAGAAATGCGTCCATGTCTTACGATATTTAAAGTAGCACAAATTTCTTCTTGTTCTTTAGCTCCAGTAGAAAGAGCTCTGACTATTTGCTTATAAAAAGCAGTTTTTCGCATGAATAAATCTGAGAATATTTGATTAAATTCTTCAACTAAAAACCCACCTTTTGTAAAACAAAGCCTTTTAATATTTTCTTCAGCACTATGTTTAAAATTTACCTCCTCTAAATACTTTGGAATTCCGCCAGTTACTGCAAGCACCTTAAATTTTTCATATGCTGAAATATTTTTCGGCCAAAATTCATTGCAATCAGAAAGTGATAATTCTCCGAGTGTTAAAGTTAACGATATTCTCCCTACGAAACCAGTGCTGCTAAGTATATTTTTCTCGATCCAGGATGAAGCTGATCCACAAACAACAAAAATTAGCTTGTTATTATTTTTTAGCTGTGTATCCCAAAAATTTTTTATTTTGCCTAAAAAGGTTGGATCTTTTGAGCCCATCCAAGAAATTTCATCAAACAGCAATAATGTTTTTCCTGATAGTAGACGTTCACCAACTGCCCATAGTAAATCGCTCCAGTCATCATAACGAGCAAAAGATGTATTAAATTGTCTAGCAACTTGTCTAGAAAATTCATTAAGTTGGTAGGACATTGTAGTATGCTTTGCTGGTGGCAAACCTATAAAGGAGTAATATTGTTCAAAATACCTACCAAACTCTTGAATTAAACGACTTTTTCCTATACGACGCCTTCCTTTGACTACTACAAAAGATGCAGTATTTTTTTCTGTAAGCTCCAGTAGTTGTTTTAACTCAGTTTGCCTACCAATAAATGATGGAGACATAAAATACGAAATATAAATCTTTGTCTCCGTTATGCGCGATAAAATTGGAGACGTAAATAAATAAATTTAGATCTTTGTCTCCATCTTGAACTATTGAGAGGGTTTTGTAGCTTCTGTTTCTTCTTCTATGGCAGTAGCTAGAGACTTTTTTCCTTGATCTACCTCTACAATTTGCTGATTTCATCACTGAGAGTTTTGCAATTAATTGCTCAGAGGTTTGCGATAAAAGTTGTTGTATTCCCATAATAGTCTCCATAACCCCTTATACTCACCATAAGTTGTTCAATTTTTTTTGAAAAATTTTCTTTGCAAAGTGTAAAAAATGTGTTAAACTTACTGGTAAGTTTACTAAAGATGCCTTTTATTTGCGTTTTAGAGGGCATTATAAGCGTTCTTTAGTGTGGCTAGTAAGTTTATACCCTAAAGTTACAGATAGCTTTAAAATGCAGCTTTTGCCTCATCTAAAAAAATTAAGAATATAAAGCTGTTTATTTTGCTTTCTTCAATCTTTTCTACCTCAAGTCTTCATCGCGCTTGCATAAAAGCCTTATTAAAGCAACTAGACCCAGCTCACTTGGAAGTTATTGAGTATTCCGGAAAATCCGGAGATCTGAATTCTTAGTTCAGCTATTAAACTCAGTAGACCAGCGTTATGCGTTTGTTAAAAAAAAGATGAGGGTTAGAGCCTCTGTTAAACTTATGGTAGAAGTAAAGCTATTGCAAAAATAATGTTTCAAAAAGTCTACTAACCATTTGTTCTTTAGGTTCAAAAAATTTTCTTTGCAATCAACAAAAAACATGATAAACTAGTTGTGGGGTTTTTTCTAATAAATAAAAGTTTGGGGTATTAAGATGCCTCGTAATCGAGTTTTAAGCTACCCTACATGAGTAACTTAGGTCTTGGTGGTATAATTGTACCCTGAAGTCATAGAATCTTTTTAAAACGCTATTATGGATCATTTGTTTTTCACTGCCTTTACTTTATATTTTTATTATAGGTTGCAACTCCATAGAAAAAGCAAAATTATGAAAGGACATCAAAAAACGTTAAGTTCTTCTCTTAACTGATATATACTATGTACTATAGCATAGTATATATTTATATATATAGATTTTTGCCATCTTGCCAACTTCCCTAAACCCGCTATAGAAGAGGACTTTACCCATGCTATCTAGTTGGCAACTTTTTGCCATCTTGCCATCTTACTATTTCTTTAAACTATTGATTTTCTTATATTTTTATCAATTTTAAGTTGGTAGAATGGCAGATTCTTCAGTTTGCCAACTTGCCATCTTGCCAACTTACTATACTATTTTGCCATCTTGTTTTGTAGAATTATGTATCACCCAAACGTCTGGATTTTCAACTGGTAAGGTTACTCCGTTATTTGGTGAAAGATAATAATCTGGCTTTACCAGCACATGTTGATTTTCAGAAATTTTTAACTCCATGTCTTTAACACATAAATAGCCGTACTTTGATTTAGTGCTTGATACTTTATATCCAAGAGCTTCCTTAAAGAACTTTATGTGGCCAAGAGCTGCAAGATGGCTAATCCTTTCACGGATGCTACGTTCACTTCCAAGGCCTAGCTTTCCCTCAAAATACCTAGCAAAGTGTGCCGCGGTGTAAGTTTCGCCTTTATATGCTTCATTAGCAATTAACTCTAAAATTATATCACATCTTCTTAGACGTTCTAAATCCAATTTAGTATTATAGCTAGACCTTACTATTCTTTCTGAATTTAATGTATCATCAGATTGTACAAACGCACCGTTATGCCAATAAAATGAAATCTTTTCTTCGTTAGATGCAGAATAATTTGACTTCTTACGGCAAAGTACTCGTTCATTACCAGAAGCATCAGCTTTATCTGGCTTTGACAAGTACCAACGAGATCTTACGGTATTATTCCACGCAGTTGAACCACCTGTACCTGTTTTACGTATTATTCCTGAATCAGAAGGATGAGCACATAATAATACAGCTCCTTTTATTACTTTCACTATTTTTCCACAACAACTTTGAATAAATTGTCTCACATGAGAGCGATTGTTTTCATTGCCACCAAATAAGTCTGCTGCTGTATCTAAAACTACTAGCTTTGGTTGAAACAATTTAATATCTTCAAGTAATTCTTCAAAGCAATGAGTTAATTTACCTATATCTTTGTTATCAAATACCATGAGTAGATTATCTTTCCACACTCTCGATAAAAAGCCAATATTATCATGAAAGTCACAGGATTCCATATCTAACTGATATAATCTATTTATAGCACACTGTCTTCGCCATAGCTCTTCTGTATCATCTTCACAAAATACACCATATGTCTTCATCTGCTCAATTTCCATTCCCAACCAAGATTTACCTGTGCTCGCTGCTGTCATTAGTTGTTGAGCAAGTAGAGACTTTCCCATACCACCATCACCGTAGAGAGCCGTAACACTTCCAATAGGAAGCCAATCTTTAACAATCCATTCTCTTTCTGGAGCAATATTAGCCCAAGCTCTGGTATCTATTCTCAACGATTTTTTTGAAGGAGCCTTTTTTGTACTAAGGATGAACTCTTCAACATTTACACCTTCTTTCACGCAATCAGCAGCGTCCCAACCCTTTGGTTTATCTTTAGGTATTTCCAAAATGCAAAGTTCTTCAACTCCAAGACAAGTAAGTTTCATAGCAGATTTTTCAGCGTATTTCTTACCTGCTTCATCATTATCTGGCCATATAATAATGTGTTTACCTTTAAGTGGAGTCCAATCTGTCTTCTCAATAGGTGCATTTGCTCCTGACATTGCTGTTGTTGCAGTTATTCCTTTCTCTATCAGCGCTTCTGCACATTTTTCCCCTTCAACAAAAATAACTTTATCGGATTTCAAAATACCTGGAATATTATATAGTGGCCTTATCTCTGGTACACTAAAGGTGGATTTTTTGATATCAAAAGGAAGATATCTCTTTCCACTATCATCATCATAACGATATACTCTAACAATAGCTTGGCCGTTTTCATCGTAATAATCCCAATATGCAGTTGGATTACTTGAAGTTTTGAAATGACCAAGCCACTGAGCTATAGAAGTCATTACTTCAGGAAACTCTATTCTCGTACTTTTTCTATGTACTCCTGCCCAAAGATCAATGATATCACCACCTTCTCCTGTTGCAAAATCATGCCATAGGCCAGCTTCACTGCCACTTAATTCTACTACTAGACTCTTGCCTTTATCACCTTGTATATTGCCTACATAAAACTTATCACCACAAAAAATCCCTCTTGGCAATAGATAAGAAAGGCATGATCTGATATTTAACAGAAGCTGAGCTTTAAGTTGTTCTTTTTCTACTAACGGTGCATTTTTTCGTGGAGCTGCAGTATTAAAATCACAATAGATACCCATAAAATCTCCAATATATTTAAAGTTTAGAAATTTGGTTAAGCTGTAGCTATCCAACGTCCGTTAACCATATTTATGAATTTTGTTGGTATTGGTTTGCCGTTTTTAAGTTCGTACATCAATTGCAGAGTATTCCTTTCTGGCCTAAATATCATTACTCCAGATGTATATAAACTTCTTAAAACATTAGCACCACTCAATGCTTGAAATGGATTCTTTTTTAACGTGGTTGTTGACACTTTTTTGGTGTAATGTGTAACTATTACTCCAGCCGTAGATAGAGCGTAGTTCATCAATACCATTTTGCAAAAAAGAGATCATACTCCTATAACCAAAAACAGAGTCTATTACTATAAGATCAACTGTTTTTACATCGAGATTTTCGTACATAATTTCTTTTATTTCTTCCACATTCAAGGTTAGTTTTATTTTTTGAGTGATGACTAAGTTTTCTGTCCCTACATCAAGGGTTTTCTTGCTGATTCTTAGCTTCTGTAAGCGCTCTCTTATGTAATCATATTCCATTTCATTCTGTAGATAGAATATCTTAAGTGGCTTTGCAGGCTTCATACCAAGAAATGATACTCCAGCAGCTAAATGTACTAACATGGAAAGTAGAAATTTACTTTTTCCTATTTTTGGAGTTCCACCTATAACTAAAAGACCACTTGGAGTTAGAATTCTTGGGCCTATTATATCTTTTGGCATTGGTGATTTATCATTTAAGTAATGCCTTGCTGAAAACGATGTAATTTTATGTTCTGTTGTGTTTTCTTTAGTATTTAACCACTTCTTAGCGGAATTTATATCACCTTTAACTAAAGTCCAAAGATCAATAATATCACCACTAATTCCTTTAGTAAAATTGCGCCAATTTCCAGCTTCTTTACCCACTATTTTAACTGTAATCATATCCCCGTCACAGTTACCAACATAAGTCCTCTCTCGATAAAAATTACCGTTTGGAATTAGGTAAGGTACACACTTCTTAATATTATCAATCAATAATCCTTTTATTTCTTTTCTATGCATAAAACCCCCATACATACTTTTCATACGTTTAGAGCTAAGATTAGCTAGCTCACAAACAGTTTCAAAAGACTCTGAATCAAACCATTTTATTGCTTCTTTCTTTAGCTCTAGATTTTTTCCTGCTGCATCTTTGATAGCTCTCTCAATTACAGCAATCCAGAGCTTCTCCTCGTCGTACTTCAAAACGGGACCCAATCAGATTCAATGCTATTGTTTTGTTCTGGAGTAACAACTGTAGCAATTCTGTTTCTATCTCCGTATCTACTGTCGGCTTCAATACCAACTTTTGCAGTAAACTCTAACCCGTTAAAATCAGCTATAGAGTTGATTTTTCTAGCAGTAACCGCTTTCTCTGAAGTGTCATGTGCATGAATATTTCGTGCTGACTCCAAAATGCTTCTAAGCATAGAACGACCAGATTCTCCCCAAGTATCTTCTCCTTCAACGCTTGCTTTGCCACTTTTTATACCAATTACTTGAAAAATCTTACGTTTTGCATATGGACCTTCAGTGACGGTAAATTCAGCGTTTAAATAGATGCTGCCAGTAGTGTAGCTTTTCGTGAACCAATTTTCATAACCTCCTGGTTTAACCGCCATTTTGACTTTTACTGTTGTCCCTTTTGGTATTAAATTATTTTGTAACTTTGCAGTATTAAAATCAGTTAAAAAATCTGATAACATATTGTCTCCTATAAATTAAGTGAAAAAAATCAACTCCATTGGTCTACAAGCTCCCAATGACCATTTATCTTATCGACAAGCTTGCTTGCTACACGTTCACCATTACGCAACTCAAACACTATTTGACGGACAGTACTTTCTTCATCATGAGCAAACATCACCATGCCAGTGCTATAAAATCCACGTAAAGATCCAGCACCGCTTAGGCCTTGAAATGGATCTTCTTCCAGCATCTTTTTGGACAGTTTTTTTGTATGGTGGGTGAGTATTATGCCTGAATCTGGATTGATAACATTTCTCAGTCTTTCAAGCGTTTTTTGCAAGAAGAATAACATAGCGCTATTGTCATTTTCATTGCCATATTCACTTGAGTTAAAAATGTTACGAAGAGGATCAATCGCAATAATATCAGGTTTGAAACGCTCTTTAACAACATTTTTAATTTCATCTATTTCTTCACTGCTGAAAGATAATTGCACTCTTGGCGTGATAATTAAGTTATTGGCAGCTACATCCAAGAGTTCTTTATCAAATTGAAGTTGTTGCAAACGTTCTTTCATATATTCATATTCAATTTCAGTTTGCATGTAGAAAATTTTCAAAGGTCTATTTGGTGTCATACCAAGAAATGATCTACCAGCAGCCATGTAAACAAGCCAAGAGATCAAAAAGTCGCTTTTGCCGATTTTAGGTGGTCCACCTAGTACCAATAAGCCTCTTTTTGTTAAAATTCTAGGGTGGATAATATCTTCTGGTGTTGGTGATTGATCATTCAAGTATTCTTTCACACTGAAAAAGGGAATTTTTTGACCGATATTGAAAAAGTTTTGTTCCATAATAATTATTCTCCAATTTTTAATTAAATAATAGGAGCTAAAGTTTTGGCTTTAATTTTCGCAAGTAATTTACCTAAATGCGGTTCTTCAACCATATCAAGGCAGCCACTTCGATCTTTAGCAGGGTATCCCCAAGTATTAATAGTCTGACAGACAAATGAACGTTTCTCTGTACCATCACCTTTCTTGATTCCAACCATGCTGATTACCTCATCAACTATCCCTGGAATCTCACTAGCAGTTTTAGCTCCTTCACATTGAGGTAGCCAAGTTGGACGATTGCAGTCATCGAGATATTGACCTAATGTGCCAACTATTATGATGTCTTTATCTCTGATATGTTGAAACTGATTGAGCCAAGCCATCATCTCTTGAGCAAGCAACCCATAAGCAGCTCTTTTATCTTCTTTTCCTGATCTATCAGAAAAAGCTTCAGGTTGCATCCTTGCCCATAATAGACATAAACGTGAAGCAACGGTTATACTATCCACAAAGATGCATCGGTATTTAGAAACTTCAGAAAGAAGATCTTTGTGCTTGCTACAGACATGCTCATAGTGTTTTTGACTATACGCCTGATCAGATTTTAGTGCAGGGTTCGGACCACCAATTAGGCAGGCAATATCCCGAGCTTGATTCCAAGTACGAACACTAATTGAATCTACCTGCCAATCTTGAACAGCAAGCAGACCTGCTTCAAAGTCAAGACATAGCGTTGGTTCACTTATAGTCTTTAAGAGGCTGGTTTTACCAATACCGTAAGGACCAAAAATTACTACTTTTATTCCTGTAGTTGTTTTCAATCTTTCATTATTGTTTAAAATTTTAAAAGTCATTTATTCACCTCAATGGTATATGTTATATATTCAGGAAAGGTAGAATTTATGTTCAATTTTTCTTTTTGCCCTTGTAGTAGATGGAAGAGAGTTTTATACGTATTTTTCTTACCATAGTATTTAAAGTAGTTCTTGATATGTTGTTCATCTTAGCAACTTCATATAAGTTAAAGTACTTGAGTTGTTCGCATATCCTCTGCATCTTTCTTGGTAGCGTTGAAATCATGTAATCTACATCAGTACGTTTTGCTACTTCATCTTCAAAAGCTTCTGTTTTCTCAATATTGATGTAGTTATTAATATTGCGTTTTATACATAGTTGTTTCTCTAATAAGTTGTTGGCACGACGTTCAGTTAATCTTGCTACAAAAGTGTTAAAGCTACCTTTACTTTCGTCATATCTATCAAGATAAGTCCAAATTTCACAGAAAAGTTCTTGCTCAAGATCTTCATGAGTTTCATGAGTAAAGCATTCAAAAAGTTTTAATCTCCTAGCTTGATAGCGTATATTTTGAACAACTATAGCAGTTTTTAGTTTCATAATCTTTCCCTAAAACAATTAATGCTTTAAGGATGAGAACCTATAGGTGCACTTTGTAGGACAGGGGCAAAAATAAATAATACAGATGCAATTTTTAAACTACTGATATTCAATTACTTTTCTTCAAGAATAATACACATCCAAATTTAAATAATACTGCAACAAAAAATTAGGCAAAAATTCATTTTTTTTGGACAAAAATTTTCCAAATCCTGAATATATATTATATAAGCCTTTCGAACTCATCACAGGTGTCAATTCTTACACAGTCAGGAAGAGCAGCAATAGCAGCAAGCATAAAAGAGCAAGTTATACATCTTGCTTGGGGAAGTGGTGATGGAAACTCTGGAAGTAGCCATAAAGTGGAGAAGATTTTTACCACTGATGGCAAACTAACCCTAGATCATCACCCCATCAAAGATGTGAAGGTTACTACAGGACAGATAATTTATCAGCCAAGTATAGACTATACAATTGATAGCAATACTAGTGTAATTAAACTGGTGGAAAACAGCTCTATCACGGCAAATAATGCAGTCACTATAGAGTATACTCAAAATACACCACCAGAGCCGATAACGTCTGAAAAACTGCTCAATGAACTTGGTAGACGTACCGCTCAAGAAGTTCTCTTCTGCACAGGTGATGAAAACGAAGAGCTTTTGACTCCATCTGGAAGGTTTAAATCTTCCGCTGTACCAACCAATAACCTTTTTCTCAAGTTTACTTTCGATTTCACGGACGCAGCAAATCAAGTTATCAGGGAACTCGGGGTTATGGTTGGTACTAAAATAAAAGAAGGATTACCTAGAGGACAGAGATATTTTGAGCCAAAAGATGTAGAAAATCCTGGAATCTTGCTGGTTTTAGAACACACTGTGCCACTTATCAGAACAGCTGCAACTCGGGAAACTTTTTCGTTTGTTGTAACATTTTAGAAAAAGGGAAAAAGATGACTTTAAACGCCTATTATAACCGCTTTAATCCTGATAAAGAATACGAAAAAAGCTTGTTTCTAGCAGGAAGAGGTTTACAGTCTGCAGAATTAAACGAGACTCAGGAGTATGCTCTCTCTAAGCTTAAAGGCATAGGCGATGCAATATTTCGTGATGGCGATGTTATAACAGGAAGCAATTGTATTATAGATGGGGAAACTGGTAAAGTTACACTTGAGTCAGGAAAAATCTATCTTCGTGGAGCAGTTAGAAAAGTAGAAGCAAAAGAATTTGTTATTCCACTGAGTACCACAGTTCGCATAGGTGTTTATTATGTAGAATCTACCATTACAGAACTTGAGGATGAAAACCTTCGTGATCCTGCTATTGGTACAAGAAACTATCAGGAAGTAGGAGCTGCAAGGCTTAAAGTTTCCACCATTTGGGGTTATCAAGCAGAAGGTCTTTCTCCACGTTTTTCTGAAGGAGAGTTTTATCCAATCTATAACATTGAAAATGGAGTATTAATAGAACATTCACCACCTCCACAAGCAAATATAGTAACTACTGCTCTTGCTCGTTATGACAAAGAAGCAAATGGTTCCTATGTTGTAAATGGCCTTGAAGTAATGTTCCTGCAAAAGGAAGAGGGGGAAGGAGGAAAAAAAATATTTGTAATTAATGAGGGAAAAGCTCATGTTGATGGCTATGAAATTGAGTTACCTCACAGTATTCGTGTTTCTTTTGATGAAGATCCAGATATAAAATCAGTTGAATCAGAACCACATACTTTTCAGCCAAATAGCCAAAGAGTAATGGAACTTAAAGTTAATGATTTTCCAATAAGTGAAATTAAAAAAGTAGATATAACTGTTCAAAAAACCATTACTGTTACTCACGGTTCATATTCTGGAGCTATTGATCCGATACCTGACTCTGCAGTACTTGAGATTATTCAAGTTAAACAAGGAGACGTTATTTATGAAAATAGTGTAGATTATAAACTAAACGCCGGAAATGTTGATTGGTCATTGGCAGGAAAAGAGCCAGCGCCAGGAAGCAGTTACCTGATAACCTATCGCTGTCGTACTCAGGTAAGCCCTGAAGATATAAATGAACAAGGATGTAAAGTAAGAGGAGCAGTTGATAATAGTCTGGTTTTGATAGATTACACCTGGAAGATGCCCCGCTTTGATTTAATCACTCTAGATGCAAAAGGGGTGGTAAGGAGAATAAAGGGAATTGCTCATCCATGGCGACCATCGATGCCTAAAGCCCCTAGCGGACAACTTTTGCTCTGCTACATTCATCAGACGTGGAAAAAAGGCGAAGGGGTAAAAATAGTGAATAATGCTATTCATGCTGTGCCGATGAACGAATTGGAAGCAATGAAAAAAGGAATAAATGATCTTTATGCATTAGTTGCAGAGGAGCGTCTACGCAGTGATGCAAATTCAAGAGAACCTACCACCAAAAAAGGGGTATTTGTAGATTCGTTTTTTGATGACGATATGCGTGATCATGGGGTAAAACAGTCTGCAGCAATAGTAAACAGAGAACTAGTTTTACCAATAGATGTAACGGTTGCTGATATTGACGGGGGAGAAAAACCTTATCTTTTACCGTATGAACTCGAACCGGTACTGGAGCAGCTTTTACAGACTAAAGGAGAAAAGATCAATCCATATCAAGCTTTTGATCCAGTTCCGGCACAAATTACTCTAAATAAAAATATAGATCACTGGACAGAGGTCACCACGAATTGGAAAAGTCCAGTAAATAGAGTATTTAATGTTAAAGAAACAACAGAGCTGCTGTCAAGTACCTCATATGAAGCTGAATTTATGAGAGAAGCAGTACAGAATTTTGAGATCGAAGGTTTTGAGCCAAGTGAGAAGCTTAAAGAGATAAAGTTTGATGGAATTTTTATTCAACCTCAAGCATAGAAAATATTTGAAAGAAAAACATGATCGCAACATTTATTGCTGATAACAGAGGAAAAATAAAAGGAAGATTTACTGTACCAAGAAACATTCCTGCTGGGACTAAGTTAGTGCAGTTTTTCGGTGATAAAGGCAGTTATGGAGAAGCAACTTATACTGGTAAAAAAACTATTACCATAGAGGAAAGAAGAAGAGTTATCGCAGCAAGAAGAGTTGATCCTTTAGCGCAAACATTTACTTTAAATGAGAGTAGGCACATAGGAGGTGTAGAGCTATGGTTTGTAAATAAAGGCAAAAAACGTGTTGTTGTGCAGATTAGAGAAACAGCAGTGGGAATGCCCTCACAGACTGTCATTGCTGCAAGCTATATTGAGCCGAAAGATATAAAAGTAGATGGCACAGCAACACGTATAGAGTGGTCACCAGTGTTTTGCCATGCAGGAAAGGAGTATGCAATAGTACTACTTACTGATGATGCAGATACTGCAGTAAAAATAGCAGAACTTGGCAAGTATGATGCAGTAAATAGTAGGTGGGTAACAAGTCAACCATATCAAGTAGGAGTATTACTTTCATCAAGCAATGCAAGTACCTGGACTCCACATCAAAACTTTGATCTTACGTTTCGACTACTAGCTGCAAAATTTAGCGAAAATTCTCACGTTATTGATCTTGGTAAAGTTACAGCAAACAACGTATCGGATTTAATAGTTTTGACGAACGTCGAAAAAGTAGCATTTGATACCAATGTGGAATTTATTCTGACAGATGAAGAAGGAAAAGAAAATTTTCTATCTGATAACTTGCCGCTCGCGCTGCGTGAAAGACTATCTGGAGAGTTAACAGTAAAGGCAAATTTAAAAGGGTCAAAAGAAAAAAGTCCAGTGCTATATCCAGGGTTACAGCTAGTTCTAGGTAATCTTTCAGAGTCTGGAGATTATGTTACAAGAAGTATTACAGCAGGAGCTAACACTAAGATTACCATAACATATGATGCGCTAATACCTGGCACTGCAGATGTTAAAACTTATGTAGAGAAAAACGTGGGAGAATGGCAATTAGTAAATTTAACATCAGGAAAACCAATTGGAGAAAATTGGGTAGAGAGAACTCATGTGCTGACAAACTTTAATGGCAATGAGACAAGGATAAAATTAGTTTTAAGTGGAACAGTTATCTATCGTCCTAAAGTCAAAAATTTGCGAGTGATTATTACTTGAATCAATGCCAAATGACCAAAGCAAACGAGGATATACACTACCACATCCAGAAAATATTGCAGTGGAAGATGTAGTACGTATTCGAAAAGCTATAGAAAAAATAGATGAGGATATGAGTAAGGGAGAAAATAAACATAATCAACTGAAAAGTAATTTTGAACGATTTAGATTTGAAACTTTTTTGAATTTTTGGGAATGAAAGAAGCAATATACCAAAGGATAAAGGATTTAGCAGTAAGTAGCACACCTGATCAACTGGCATATCTTGCAAAATCGCTGGAATTGATAGCAGATAAAAAAGCTATTTCCAACGTTGTGCAGATGACTGAAGTAAAAGGGATAATTAATGCACTACAAAAAAGACTTAAGGATTTAGTAGCAAACAGTACTCCAGATCAATTAGCATATCTTGCTAAAGCATTGGAATCAATAGTCGACAAAAGTGCGGTTTCTGAAATTGTGCAGATGACAGATGGTAAGCTAAAAGAACTTCTTGATAGTGCAAAAAAACACCTAAATGATATAAACAGCAATAAAACAAACTCAATATCAGCAATAACTGCAGTAAAAACAGATTCCGTTAATGAAATCAACAAGCTTAGGGATAATTCCTTAAATACTTTAAAAGCATCATCAGATTCGCATATATCGCTACTTGATACGAGAAAGAATGCCAATATTGCAGCAATAAATAGCATTAGTAACAGTCATAAAGATGGTCTTAAAGGTTTAGTAGAAGATTTTCGTGCTGTTAATAATGTACCATCTGGCTCATCAATTATTAGGGAAATAGAAACTCGTGATAACCAGTTAAAAACATCCCTGATAAATGAGGTAAAAACTCGGGATGAACAGTTAAAAGCGTCTCTTATAAATGAAATAAGAAAGCGTAATATGATTGAATCAGGTACATTACCTTTCTTATTTGGTGTACTTGGCAGAAAAAATAATTACTTTGGCCACGGAACTTTTACAACAGAGCTTGGAAAGTGGAGTAGTGATATAACAAAAACCGACTATATGTTGCAATTACTAGCAGGTAGCCATACATACGATACAGATTACGTTAGTTTTTATCGGCCAAGACAACTAAGTTTTATAGAGGGAAATAAAGGAACATTTATTTACGGAGAGTTATGCACAAAAAGCTTTTCGGGTAGTTATGATGAGATATACTATTACCCATATGCTGCACTTGGAGTAGTATTTGTAAAAAATACAACGAATGTGAACATAAATAAAACAATAGAATTTGTTGGATCATCGTACTCGAGTACGGAGTATGGGGGTGCAGGACTATTTGTGGGAACACCAGATAATACCAATTCTAATAAATCAAGTATTTCAAGAATAATATGGAAAAATGTTTACCAATACATGAGTTCTGATAGCAAATTAGCTGGATCTGGTAATGTGGAGATCCCAGCAGGAAAAACAGTTGCAATATTACTTTACACATCATCTTACCTATGTTCCAGAACACAAGTCAGTCAAGGTATGCTTGCATCAAATTATGTATACAACTATGGTCAATTTATTCAGTGGGGAATATATAACATACGTAGCAATTTTCTAACCACGGGGCTTGAAGTAGATGTAGAGAGAACGCTAAAAGCTTGGCAATGTCCTGGGTTATCTGAAACTTATGAACTCTGGAGGTAACAAAGAATGTCTATCTACATTAGATTTGAGAATGATAAACAAGTAGAAACAACAACGCTTGAAAGTAAGCCAACAGGGAATGATTGGTACGAAGCGCCAAAGAATTTTGACTGGCAAAAAAGTTATTGTTTAACAGAAGGAGAGAAAATTGTTGAAAGGAATAAGGAAGATATTGAGCTGGAATTATTGGAAAATGCGAAACTTTCTGCACTTGATAGTGTGCGTTTTTATTTTAATAACTATACTAACGAATACGCTGGAAATTCTCACCAAAAAGCTAAATCGTATCAAATACAAGAAAAAGCCGCAAAAAGCATTCTAGCAGCACCAGAGTCTATAAGTAAAAAGGATACAGAAATTATAGAACCATTAGCAAAAGTCCGTGGTATTACAGTTATTGAAATGGCAAGAATAATTGAAGAAAAAGCAAAAAAAGCAGTAAAAGAAATAATTAAATGTGAAGAGTTGGAAGACATTACCAAGAAGAAAATTGCAGAAGCCAAAAGTAAAAATGAGCTAGAGAACTTACTAAACGATTTTAAACAAAAGATACAAAGAAATGGCTGAAGAATTTTTACACGGAGTAAATGTTATTGAGGTAACCTCAGGAGCAAAGACAGTACGTACAGCTAAATCATCAGTGATAGGTGTAATTGGTACTGCCCCTGAAGCTGATGAGCAAAAGTTTCCGCTAAATAAACCAGTGTTAATTGCAGGAAGCTTAAAAGAAGCAGCAAGACTTGGAAAGAGTGGCAGTTTACCTTCTGCAACAAACGGAATATTTTCCCAGATTGGTGCAACAGTAGTAGTTATTCGAGTTAAAGAAAGTGAAAACAGCGATTCAAAGCTCAAAGAAAGTGAAACTATCCAAAATATAATTGGCGGTGTTGATAAAGAGACTGGAGAGTATCAAGGGATAGAGGCATTCCTCAGTAGTGAAAGCATAGTTCATATTGCTCCAAGAATATTAATTGCACCTCAGTTTACTCATCAGTTACCTGAAATAGATGGAGTAAATTCAGTAGTGAGTGCTTTAATTTCCATAGCAGAAAAATTAAGAGCAATTATTGTTGCAGATGGACCAAATACTAATGATGAAGAAGCAATAAAATGGAGAAAAAGTGTAGGCAGCTCAAGAGTTTACGTAGTTGATCCATGGGTTAAGGTATTTATTGAAGGAAAAGAAGAAATTTTTCCTCCAAGTTCATTTGTAGCTGGTTTGATAGCCAAAGTAGATAGTGAACAAGGATTTTGGCATTCGCCTTCAAATAAAGAGATAAATGGTATTGTTGGAACAAGCAGGCCTATTGATTTTACGCTCGGTAATACAAATTGTAGAGCAAACCACTTGAATGAAAATGAAGTAACAACGATAATTCATCAAAATGGCTATAGGCTTTGGGGCAATAGAACATGTTCAAATGACTCAAAATGGGCTTTTTTGTCAGTGAGAAGGACTGCAGATTTAATTAATGATAGTTTACTTCGAGCTCATCTCTGGGCAGTTGATCGAAATATCACCAAAACTTATATAGATGATGTAATTGAGGGGGTGAATTCCTATCTGGCAAGTTTAAAAGCACAAGGGGCGATTATTAGCGGAAAATGTTATGCAACACCAGAGCTCAATACACCGGCAAACATTGCAAGCGGGAAAGTGTATTTTGACTTCGAGTTTACACCACCGTATCCGGCTGAGCAAATAATATTCAGATCTCATCTTGTAAATATAAGTTAGGAGAAAGCAAAGTGTTACCAAAAATACTGAGAAATTTTAACGTATTCGTTGATGGTCGTGGTTATGCAGGAAAAATAGATGAAGTAACCTTGCCAAAGCTCACCATTAAAACTGAGGAATATAGAGCTGGTGGTATGGATATTCCAATAAATATTGACATGGGCATGGAGAAGCTTGAAGCAGATTTCACTTTTTCTGAATACGATACAGAGCTCTTTCGGCTATTTGGGTTGATAAATGGAAATTCAGTAGCTTTGACGCTAAGGGGCGGATTACAAGGCAGCGGAAACAATGATATTGAAGGAGTAATAATCAATTTAAGAGGCATTTTTAAAGAGTTTGACTTTGGTAGCTGGAAACCTGCTGAAAAAGCCACTCTAAAATGCACTGTAGCTGCTCATTACTATAAACTTACTATAGGTGGTAATGAGTTAATAGAAATCGATGCTGAAAATATGATTAGAAAGATAAATGGTGTTGATCAAATGGCACTACTTCAAACGGTGCTTGGAATATGAAGATTTTTAGAATTCTATTTTTTAGATGTTGATCAAATAGTTACAACATTTTACAAGATTTTATTTTTTATAGGAGAATTTTATGCAAACTATAACACTAAACAACCCAATTACAGTTGATGGTATTTCTGTCTCAGAACTTACCGTTAGACGTCCAAAAGTTAGAGATTATCTAGCTATTGAGAGACTTAGTGGTAGTGATCTAAGTAAGGAAGTAACTTTGACTGCCAATTTGACATCAGTTGCAAAAGAAGCGATTGAAGAGTTAGATATTGCTGATTATGTAAAAGTACAAGAGGTATTAAAGGATTTTTTTTCACCGATTATCCAAAAAACTTGAGATTAGAAATACTAGTGCTTGGCTCTATCATAGGTGGTGGAGTTGAGCACATTCTTGATATGGAGATTAGTGAATTTATTTCATGGAGCAAATTAGCAAAGGAGCTTAAATGTCAACGTTATCTATAAAAATAGGAGCTGTTTTAGATGGCAGCTTTAATACTGTAATAAAAGGAAGTAGTAGTCAACTTACTCGTCTTGGTGAGAATATAAGAAAGCTTGATTCATCTTTAAAATCAGTATCAAAATTTAAACAGTTAGGTTATGATGTTTTAACTAGCAAGAGGTCGTGGAAGGGCTTTGAAGATCAAGTAAAATCTTTAGCTAAACAAATGAAAGCGATAGAGAAACCAAGCAAAACTTTAAAAGCAGAATTTGACAAGGCCAAAACCTCCGCAACAAAAGCAAAAGAAGCATATTTGAAAAAGAGAGATGCCTTGCATTCATTCAATGAAGAAATAAGGAAAAGTGGAAGAAATATTAAGTCATTAGTAAGTGATCAATATAAACTTGGCTCTTCTATTGAAGTACTAAAAGGTAAGTATGGTAAGCTTGGGTCTGCAATACGTAGTCACCAAAGTTTTTTAGCAAGTAAAGCACATTTTAAGTCACAAATTATAGAGACTGTTGGACTAGGTCTTTCGCTTGCAGTACCAATTAAAGTTGCGATTGATTTTGAAAGTGCTATGGCTGATGTTACAAAAGTGGTAGATTTTAAAAAAGGAACGAATGAAGCAACTAAATTTGCCAAAGGATTAAAAGAAATGTCAAGGGAAATACCATTATCAGCTGCAGAATTAGCACAAATAGCTGCAAGTGGTGGTCAACTTGGTATCAAGAAAGAAGATCTTTTTAAGTTTACAGAAACAGTGGCAAAAATGTCAACAGCATTTGATATGTCTGCAGAGCAAGCAGGCGATTCCATAGCTAAACTCTCTAACGTTTATAGAATTGATGTTAGTGAAATGGAACACGTTGGTAATGTAATCAATCACTTATCAGATAACACTGCTGCTAAAGCAAAAGATATGGTTGAAGCTCTAGCAATAGTTGGTGGTACTGCAAAGCAGTTTGGATTAAAGTTTGAACAAACAAGCAGCTTAGTAAATGCTTTCATTAGTTTAGGCAAACAACCAGCAAAAGCTGCAACTGCAATCAATGCACTACTTTCAAGGCTTCAAACTGCTGAAGGTCAAGGAAAAGCGTTTAAGGCAGCGCTAGAAGAAATAGGCATAACCGCGGAAGAAATGGTACAAAGGATAAGTGAAAATGGGGAAGAAGCATTGCTATATTTTTTCCAAACTTTAAAAAAAATGGATAACCAGGAGCGTTCTCAAACCCTGATGAAACTTTTTGGCCAAGAATTTCAAGATGATATTGCATTATTAGCTGGAAGTTTTAATAAGTATGAGGATGCAATAAAATTATTGACTAATACAGAAAAGTACAGAAGCTCTCTGCAAGAAGAATTTAAAAATCGTGCAGACACTACAGCTAGTAAATTACGACTTCTTCGAAATGCAATAGCTGAAGTTGGTATGAATCTGGGCTCAGTGATGCTGCCTACTTTAAAATCTATAGCTGAACTTTTACAAGAAAAAACTAGATATATAGCAGAGTTTGCAGAAAAATATCCAACTTTAACCACGGCGATCATGGGTACTGTGGCAGCTTTGATAAGTTTAAAAATTGTAGCAGTAGGACTAGGATACGGATTTACATTGCTAGGAAGTACGATTTTTGGTCTGAAAGCAAACCTACTTGGAGTATTTTCATTTTTATCAGCTACAGTTTTTCCTGCAGTAGTAACAGGACTAAGAGCAATAACGCTTGCTGTAATGAGTAATCCTATAGGGCTTTTAATTGCTGGACTTGTCACTGGTGCAGCACTTGTTATCACTAATTGGCAAAAGGTGAAAGACTTTTTCTCTAGCTTTTGGAAATCGATAATAAAACCCATAGAAGAAGCTTTTTCATGGATGGGAAATACAATTAATAGCATATTTGGCAAAATCTCTGAAAATAGTCCACTGAAAGAATTTGAAAAAAGAAAAACTGAAATAAAAGCAGTACATACTCCCCTAAAAAGTAATATTCTCAACAGTGGGAATCCTTTGTTAGGTAACAGTATAATTAAAGAATTTTCTAATAGAAATCAGAATAGCTTCAGAATCAAAAGCCTTATTGAGGAGAAAAAGCTTACAGAAAATGATAAGATACTTGCAGATTTTGCAAGAAGTAAGTTTGAAAATAAAGAACAAAATAAAACTCAGAACATCACTAATAATTATACTATCAGCATTAAAGCAGAGCCAAATCAAGATGTTCGTAGTCTTGCAGATGAAGTAATAAAAAGGATAAGAGAAAAATCACGTGATGTTTTATTTGATACAGTAGAGACGTTTTATTGATGTTATCTCTTGGTCCATATAAATTTACTCCGATAAGTTTGAAGTATAGTAAAGAAAATCGTTGGAGTGTAATTGAATGTATCGATAAAATGCCTTCACTACAAAATATTGGTCAAGGAGTGGAAAATATAGACTTAGAGGGAATAACTTATCTTCATAACCCTGGAAATTTAAGTCAATTAAATAGTGCAAAAGAAGCAGAAGAACCTCACACTTTGGTTGACAACATGGGAAATGTTTTTGGACAGTTTGTGATTACAAGATTAGAAGAAAAGCAAACATCATTTCTCCCTTGTGGATTTCCAAGAAAAGTTGAATTTAGTTTGAGTTTGAAAAGCTATAGATGACTATATATTACTTAACTAAAGAAGGAGAAATGCTAGATCTGATTTGCTGGAAACATTACGGATTTACTGATGGAGTAGTGGAATTAGTACTAGCAGAGAACTTAGGTTTGGCAGAATACGGAAGCTTTTTACCTGCTGGATTAAAGATAAAGCTTTCTACTATTAAGAAAACAGTACAAAAGTCAAAATTAAAGGTCTGGGAATAAATGCAGCCAGATTTTATAATAGATAAATGTGAATCAATTAAAGATAGAGTTATATCATTGCGCCTCACAGATGAATCTGGGACAATAGACGATGTAGTTGAAGTGTATGTTGATTACAGAGATGAAAACTTAAATATCCCAGATGAATTGAATATTTCTTTAGGGTATAGGGAAATCGGAGTGACGCCCATGGGTGTATATACAATTAATGAAATTACGGTACAGAGTCCGCCTAAAACCTTACTAATAAAGGCTCATGCAACAAATTTAAGACTATCATTAAAGGAAAAAGTATCTAAAGAATGGCATCAAATTACTCTAGGTAACTTGGTTAATGAAATAGCAGAAAAACACGGATATGGGTGCAGAGTTGCAGAAGAATTTGAAAATGTGTTGATTCCACATATTAACCAAACAGAAGAAAGTGATATAAGTTTACTAACAAAAATAGCAATAGAACGCGAAGCCATGGCAAAACTAGCTGGCGGATATATACTCTTTATTCCAAAAGGCAAAGCAAAGTCGGCAACTGGAAAAGCTTTAGGAACAACAGCTATTAGACCTCAAGACACAATAAATTGGAAAGTGCATTTTACCGTGAGTAGGTACAACTCAGTGGTTGCAAAATGGCATAGCTATGAAAAGGGTGAAACTATATCAGAAACAGTTGGCTCTGGTAGTCCAAGTTATACCATACAAACGCTTTACTATAATGTAGAATCAGCACTAAGCGCAGCAAATGCTAAGTTAAAACAACTAAAGCGAAATAATGCAGTATTGAATATCACTATGCCTGGTAATCCAGAACTATTTGCAGAGGCGAAACTTAGCTTGTTAGGGTTTTATCAAGATATAGACGGTGAATGGGTAATTGATAGAGCAGAACATGTGTTAGATAGTTCAGGTTATCGCACTATGTTATCAGCATCAACGTTAAGAAAAAATCAGTAAAACAAATGTTTAATGTTGAAAAAAGTATTGAATATGAATAGAGACTCAAGAAATAAGCTACATTTTTGGTGGTGTATAACAATGATAATATGTGTTGTTATTACCTATTGCTACATGAAAGCAAAAGCTACAGATAATTATAAAACAATATTACGAACTGCTTCTCAAAATTGTAACTTAGAAGTTGTAAAATTCTCAGTAGAAAATCTATTAGACATTAATGTGCAGATCCCTAAATTAACAGCACTACATTATGCTGCAGAAGAAGGATGTGCAGAGGTTGTAAAATTCCTAGTAGAAAAAGGAGTTGATATAAATGCTACAAAATATGAAAGATGGACACCTTTACATGCAGCTACATATGAAGGCAAATTAAAGATAATTAGATTTTTATTAGACAAAGGTGCAGACCCTACCATTAGAGATACAGATGGAAAAACACCAAGGAAAATTGCTGTATTAAGATCACGGCATAATAAGGACAAACCTTATGATGAAATCATTAAGCTACTTGCAAATGCAGAGAACCGATACGAATCAACAAAAAGTAATCACTAAAGCTGTAAGTTTTTTATGATCTCTATATAAACTCCCAAAACCATCCATAATAGATTAATACTTTCACATGAAAAAGCAAAAAATCCCAATTACGGTAATTATTACCATATTAATCCAAACCGTAGCATTGATATGGTGGTTATCCAAGCTAGACTCAAGGGTACAATTTCACGATAAACTCATTGAATATGGTTTAATGGAAAAAGTGTTAGTACTTGAGGAAAGGGTAAAAAATCTTTCTGAAGAACTGGATGATTTTAAAGCTAGCAACTTAAAATGTGGGTAATCAATTTTCTATTAATGGCGTATAAGGCTTAGATTGCGATTGACGATCTTTCCAATTTTCAACGTATTGTTCAACTAATGAAGGGCTTCCTGTTATAACCAGTAGATTCTCAGCATTTTTTTTCTGTGCCGCATCGGAAAAATTAAAAGATCCAGTTATGATTTTTTGATTATCAATGATCATAATTTTGCTGTGTGAAATTGCAGGTTTATAGTCTATGTATACCGGTATCTTTTGATAAAACAATTCATTGATGACACTGTATTTTGAGCTGATCTGTGATTCATCTAGAATGACCTTAATATCAACACCACGTTTTTTTGCTCTAATTAAAGATTGTGCAATTGGCTTTGAAGTAAACGTGTATGCCTGAATTAATATGGATTTTTGAGCTTGATCTATAGCATTGGTTATTTGTTCGGCACAATTTTCCCCAGGTGTAAAACAGACTGTAGTTTTTGGACAGGTAACACACCCTGATAAAAGTGAGCAAGTTAATAGAACTAATAAATATCTAATCATGAAAAAATACATCCTTTCAGTTGACGGCGGAGGCATAAGAGGCATAATACCAGCAATAATACTAGCAGAAATAGAGCAAAGGACAAGGAAACCGATAGCTGAAATCTTTGATCTTATAGCAGGTACTTCAACCGGTGGAATTGTTGTAGCAGGGTTATGCAAAAAAGATCAACTAGGAAATCCCCAATACTCAGCCAATGATTTAGTTGAATTTTACCAAGAATACGGGTCATATATTTTTAAATCTTCATTTCTAAGAAGATCAATATTTTCTTGGATTAACGGTGCACAATACCCCAGTAAAAATATTGAGTATGTACTTCATAAATATTTTGGCGATGATATCCTTAAAAACACTTTAAGTAATGTGTTGATTACGAGTTACGATATTCACAATAACTGCCCATTTTTCTTCAAAAGCTGGAAAGAGGATAGAAATTTTATTAAATTAAGGGATGTATTGAGAGCAGCAACTGCAGCACCTACTTACTTTGCACCTAAATATTTAAAAGTCAACCAAAAGGAAATGGTATTGATAGATGGAGGAGTTTTTGCCAATAATCCAGTAGCATGTAGCTATGCAAGCAGCAGAAAGCTATCTCCTAACGATGATGTAGTACTTCTTTCCATCGGTACTGGCAGATCGTCTCATTCCATTAAATACCTCAGATCGAAAAGATTTGGCAAAATATCCTGGATTAAGCCATTGATAAACGTAATGTTTGCCTCTGGACTAGATTGTGTAAATTATCAGTTAGACCAGATTATTAACAATAGCTATATCAGAATTCAATCGCAGCTAAAAGTAGCATCAACGGAGATGGACAATACAACATACGAAAATATCAAGTGTTTAAAAAAAGAAGCACAAACGATGATTGAATGTAATCAAAAAGCAATAGATAAATTCTGTACAGTAGTATCATAAACTTTAACCTTTTAATCTAGAACTCGCATTTTTGAACGTTTCCTTTTAAGCTTCAGTAAACCTCCTAACTCTATAGTTCTTGATATGATCTGGATTAAAAGCCTTCCTTGAACTTAAAACACCAAAAACTATATGGAGTAATTTACGCATTGCAGCTCCCACAACGGCCATATTATGCTTGCCTTTTTCCTTTAATCTTTCGCAGTAAGTCTTAATAATAGAGTTGTGATTTTTAGCTACTATAGCAGGAAAATAAAGAGCCTTACGCAATGTCCGTGAACCTGATTTACTTAGCTTAGGCTTGGCATATACAGATGAACCTGATGTAATATTTTTTGGTATAGTTCCTGCATATGCTGCTAATTGTCTAGCATTTATAAAGGCTTTTATATCAGGAATTTCAGCTAAAATAGCTATTGCTGATTCCTCTCCTATTCCTGGAATAGTCAATAGGAGTTGAAAATCTTCCAACAATTCTTTGTGTTGTTTTAATAGTTCACACGTGGAGTTTTTTATTGTTTCTATTGATTGTTCTATAGTCATTGCTAGATTTTCCCAAACATTTACAACTTCTTCAGGCAGTCTCTCTTTCTTTTCCAAATGATTATTTACTAATGTTAATTCATCTTTTAACGCATCTGAACAACGATAAAGATGTTTTAATTTTCTCTTTTCAGGAGGAGGTGGTGCCCAATGAGAAGGTTCCTGTCTTTGACAATAATCTGCAATAATCTCTGCATCAGACTGGTCATTCTTTTGCCGTGCGAGCTTACTTTTTGCATAAAAATTTATGCGAGCTGGGTTTACAACACTAACAAAATATCCAGCCTTGTAAAGGAATTCAGCTAAAGCTTCACTATAACAACCGGTGGATTCCATGCAAGCTTTTACTTCTTCTACGTCATGTTTTTGTAGAAAGTCCAGCAGACCTTGAAATCCAGTATCATCATTTTTAAATTTCCTTTTCCTAGCTTCACGTTTTCCTTTTTTACTTATAAACGAAAGAAAAACATCAAAGCGTTCTTTTGAAACATCTATACCAAGAAAGTTGTTGATCATATATAACTCCATACGTTACTATTTAAAATGAAAAGTAAGGCTTACCTTATGAATACAGAATTAGAACCATTGAGGTCTTTCTATGATACCGTCCAGCCTAAACTTTTGAGAAGGGGGCTCTTATCTTGTAAACAGACTTTATATCTAAGTTACGATTCAGAGTTCTTCCCTTCTCCACCTAATGCTTAAGCTTAAAACACTAGATGCTTTTTACAAGATATAAGTTACGATATTCAGAATAACTGCCCATTTTTCTTTAAAAGCTAGAAAGAAGGTAATATTAAGCTGAAAGATGCACTCAGAGCTGCAACGGCTGCACCTACTTACTTTGCACCTAAATATCTTAAAATCAACCACAAGGAAATGGTATTAGTGGATGGCGGGGTATTTGCCAATAATCCTGCGGCTTGCGCATATGCAAGTGGTAAGAGGTTATTTCCTAATGATGATATTCTACTGTTATCGGTAGGTACTGGCAGAACAGATAGAAGCATAGAGTATGCCAATTCAAAGAGATTTGGAAAAATAGGCTGGATCAAGCCACTACTGAATGTGATGTTTGCTTCAAGTTTAGATGCAGTAAACTATCAACTTAATCAAGTTATAGCTGATAAATATATACGTATACAATCGCAATTAAAAACAGCATCACCTGACATGGATAATATTACATCAAAAAATATCAAATTTCTGCAGGAGGAGGCAAATGCAATGGTAGAGGACAATCAAAAAGTGATAAACAAATTCTGTATAGAAATATTAAATATATAACTATTTTTACTTATATCTTAATATATTATTTAACACAATTCAATTTTCACAATCACCCAACTCACCAGCAGTTAGACCACTTGCTCGCACAATAATATCAATAGCAACACCTGCCTTAACTAGATCTTTTGCAATCTTGATTTTCTCTGCTTTTTTAACTTTTTCTTTGTCAATTTCCATACTTTCAGATAAAGATTTTACTAACCCATCTAATATAGCTACTGATTTTTGATCTTCAGTTTTTCTATACTTACTTAGAAAACCCAATAGTCTATTTTCTTCCTTACCATCCTCATTTTTTCTTGTTTTAGGCAGCAAAACTTTAATGTTAACTGATAACAACTCTGCTATTTCATACAATTTGTCAAATGAAACGGCAGTGTATCCTCTTTCGTATTCGTGTATTTCCTTAGCTGTTAAACCAACTTTATCTGCCAAATCTTTTTGAGTATTTCTCCTTATCAACCTCCATTCTTTTATTCTCTGCCCTATTTTATAGTATATAGAATCAGTGCAAATTTCTTCTTCTGCATTATCATATTCATAGATAGATAAGCCGGTTGTTTGGGAGATAATCTCAACAGACACTCCTTCTTTAACTAGGTTCTTTGCAATTTCTATTCTTGCTCCCTCTTGATTAATTTTTTCACTAAGGTAGACAGACCTAATCAATGGACGTATTACCTTGCGCAGCTCTTGATGATCCTCATATATTCCTGTTAGATAGAGTATTTCTTCATCCTCATCTTCGCAATAACTGTCTTTCCTTACTACTACTGGTTCAGGTAATAGATCTATAACATTAACTAATAATGCCTCTGCTATTTTATATGATACTTCAATTGGAATAAGAATATATCCTAGTTCATAGTTGTTTATTTCTTGGTATGTTAACTCGGTCTTACTTGCTAGCTCTACTTGTGTATATTCTTGCATTAACCTACAATTTTCTATTTTTTGCCCTATCTCGTAGCTTATAGAGCCAACTAGATTAACGTAGTCGCTAACTTTTCTTACAGGAACAAACATAAACTTAATGTACAAAACTTTCAAATCATGCTAGCAGATATACCAAGTGTTTGCAAAATAATATCAATCGAAATTCCTTCTTTCACTAGATCCTTTGCAACCTTGATCCTCTCTGCTTTTCTTACTTTTTCCTCGCAAATCCGTATGCCTTCAAATAAAGATTTAATTAGTGCGTAGCGTAATTCTTGATTCTCAATTTTTTTGTATTCCTCAATTAAACTTGGTAGCTCATTTTCTACCTCATTCTCGGTTGATTCAGGTAGTAGATCTGTAATACTAATCAATAATGCCTCTGCTATTTCATATAATTTGTCAAGTGGAACAGCAGTTTCTCCTTGCTCATATTTGCTTATTTTGTGACGTGTTATGCCAATTTTCTTCGCTAAATCCTTCTGAGTGTACTCTCGCACCAGCCTCCATTCTTTTATCTTCTTCCCTATTTTGTAGTGTATAGAACAATTGGTACATTCATTAGCGAATAAGCCAATTGTTTTCGAGACAATATCAACAGAAATTCCTGCTTTGACTAGATCCTTTGCTATTTCCATTCTCTCTGCTTTTCTACTGCTTTTTTCACTAAGCTGGGCAGATTTGGTTAGTAAATAAAATACCTTGCGTAATTCTTGGTCATTAATCTTTTTATAATTTCTTACTAGATTTAATATTTCTTCTCTCTCGTCTTCAAGACAACTTTTTGATACTCTTTGTATAGGAATGAGATCTGTAATACTGACTGATAATGCCTCTGTTATGGCATATAGTTTTTCAATCGAAATTCTACGTGTTCCTTTTTCATATTGTAGCATTACCTGACGTGTTATACCGATTTTCTCCGCTAAATCCTCCTGAGTATACCCTCGCTCCAACCTCCATCTTTTTACTTTTTGTCCTACTTCGTAATCTAGAGGGGTGGTCACTTTCCTTCACAAAAAAATATACTATTACAGGATTTTTTGTTATAGCTCAACTTTGCTGTGAATTTAAAAGTTGTCTACTTCAACTTAGTTGAAAATTCACACCCCAATTTTACGAATAGGTGGAGAGAAAAACCCTCCAATTGGTCTAACGTGCCCTAAAGGTTTCCTGACTACCTCCACGTATCCTATCTGTCCATAAAGATGAGGACAGTGCTTCACTAACCACCTCTGTGGCCTTATTTTCACCCAAAAAGCAACTTCTCGTGAAACTTCCTCTTTTTACTGCTTCTTCGATTTTCATTCCCCCAAAGAGACAATCTTTCGCTACTTCCTCGCCTTTTGTTTGTAGTTTAAACCACATCTCCTTATCTACCACTCTTACTTGTACTTGTTTTTCGTCATTGTACACTGCAATTCTTAGCTTACCGATACTTGTAGGAAATCCTATCTCGAATCTACCTGATATATCAATGTAGTTTCTCTTACCTCCTTCTTCATTTCTAATCTCTATTTCACCATCACCTATTTTTATTATATTGCTTCCCAGTCCTCTATTGGCTCCTGTACCTTCCAGCGCTTTTGCAACTTCTACTGTGCTCCCCTCAGAAAATTCCCAAAGAGATGTGTCGTTATCCATTTCCATACCTACTATGCTTCCCCCTTGAACAGCATTTTCACCAGCTTTTCTCCGTTCTTCAAGTTGCTTATTTATCTGTGGCTGAACCTCTGGTTGCAGTTCTTTGTAAATTTCACCTACGAGTTCATTTTTCAATAAAGTGTCAAACTCTGCGCCACTCAGCATTAATTTACGTATTATCTTTTTCTGATCACCTTTTTTGAACTTGTGAAAATGCATACCCAATATCACATACTCAGCAAAGCTCCGGCCTCCCTCATGACACCCATTCATCCTCATTCCAGCAGCTATTGCCTCATCTACAACTTTGTTCAGCTCACTTGGATTTTTTGCTGTTACAATTGCACTTTTTAACCAGCTCAACCATTCACTTTCCCTTGCACTTAGCCTTATTTTTTGCAGGCCTGAGGCAAATGGATTTAACCCCTCTGGATAATCTGCTTGATTACTTGCTGGTTTTGTGTCATAAATGCGATCTAGTCCTTCTCCGAAGTTGATTGACTTTTCACGAGTATCTCTACTAGGGGAAGGCATTGCGCCTCCGGGCTTCTTAACCTTATTAACTTTGCTCACAAAGTTAGAATGTTGTATATCAGTACAGCTTATGCCTTCAAGATCACTTAATGTTTCGTCCGGTAATTTGCTAAGATCGATGTTGAACTCACGAGTATTACCAACTACTGTAATTTTTTTACTAGTCATATAAAACCTCTTATTAAAAATACTTTCTAAGTGTACAACTAACTTTGTTACCTTATTATTAACTCGATGTACACTTTCTCGCTTATTATAAATAATAATGAGCAGATTTGTCAACATTTATCACTCTAGAGTTTTGAGCAACCTCACTGCTCTTTGGACTATAACAGCCCTTTTTCCCTGAAACTAAAATGGTCTGCGCTTGCTACGATAATGTGATCAAGCAATCTAATGCCTACAGTACTACATGCTGAAGCTAATTTTTTAGTTGCTGCTTGATCTTCATCAGATGGCTCTGCACTCCCTTCTGGGTGGTTGTGCGACATTACTATTAATATTGCATTTTTTATTAATGCTTTTCTTGTTATTTCCTTTATGTACACTGGTGCCTTTTCCACTGTACCAGTAAATACTTCCTCCCCTTTTAAACAGTGCTCTTGATCCAAATATAGTATTTTTACCTTTTCCTTCTCTGAACAGCCAATACTCACCCTTAAATATTTTACTATGGTTTCCATGTTACCCATTACAGGTCCTTTCTTTAACTCTTCTCTTGGTGCCCTCTTCGACGCTTCCCTAAGGCATAAAATTACTGCTACTGTGGAGTCGGTTATTCCTTCTACAGTTTTCAGGTCATCTATTTCCTGACCTAAAATTCCTCTTATTCCAAAACTATCTATTAGTCTTTCAGCAATAATGCGAGCTTCGTCTCTATCATGCACTGCACTTAGAAACGTTTCTATTACTTCACGATCAAGTAGAGCTTTGCCGTTGCTTTCCAATGCTCTGAATTCTATTTCTTCTCTACTTTTATTCTTATTTTCCATATAATATACCCTTCACTAATAATAAATTTTTTTTAAATGTTTACTGCTGTTTTTTTATCAGCATTGGCATAAAGCCATAGCTTTTGGGTGAAGTCAAATCAATTTTTCAATCTTTTTTACTTATTTTTTCATCTAAGAGTAAAGATATTAATATATACTGATTTTTTATTTTAAATCTGTTGAATTTCGCCTAAAGAGAGGCCTGTTATTTGCAAAATAATATCGGTAGAAATTCCTCCTTTCACTAAATCCTTTATCTTTTCTGCTCTTTTCACTTCTTCTTCGCAAATTTGTATGCTTTCAAACAGAGATTTTATTAGCGCATAGCGTAATTCTTGACTCTCAATTTTTTTGTATTCTTTTATTAAATCAGATAGCTCACTTTCTACTATCTCATCTTCCTCTATGAGTAGATCTGTAATGCTAATTGATAATGTTTCTGCTATTGCATATAATTTTTCCAGTGGAATGGCCACACGTCCTTGCTCATAGTTGCTTATTTCATCACGTGTTGTATCCATTTTCTCAGCCAAATCCTTTTGAGTATACTCTCTTCCATTCTTTTATCTTTTTTCCTATTTTGTAGTATATAGAACCCGTTTTTTCTTCAACACATTCATCAGCAGACAGACCAATTGTTTTTGAAACAGTATCAACAGAAACTCCTGCTTTAACCAGACCTTTTGCAATTTTTATTCTCTCCGTTTTTTTACTATTTTTCTCACTAACTTGAACAAATTTGGTTAGTAAACAAAACATTCTACGTAATTCCTGATCATTAATCGTTTTATATTTTTTTACTAGATTTAATATTTCCTCTCCCTCATCTTCAAAACAGATTTTCTCATTTGATACAGGAATAAGATCCGTAATATTAATTGATAACACCTTTGCTATAGCGCACAACTTTTCAATCGAAATTTTACGTGTTCCTTTTTCATATTGTAGTACTATTTGATATGTTACACCGATTTTCTCCGCTAAATCTTTTTGAGTATATCCCTTTGCTAACCTACGATTTCTTACTTTTTGTGCTATCTGATACCTTATTGAGACATTTGCCATAAATATTATACAGGTTAATACTACCAAATAAAGATATACAAAAACTTCTATGTTTGCATTTTAGTTGAATATTTCTTCACAATTGTGTACAATTATTAATACCTTTTAAGTGGACTTGTTATGGCTTTATCAAAATTTCTTGATGCACGCAACGACTACGCGTTTAAAAGAATATTTGGCACCGAGAAGAATAAAGATATCCTCATTCATTTCTTGAACGATATTTTAGGCTTTACTGGTTTAGCTGCTATTCACGATGTTGAATTCTTAGCTACCGTTTTAGACCCTGAAATTGCCGCTAAAAAGCAGAGTATTGTCGATGTTCTTTGTAAAGACTCTCAAGGTTCAAGATACATCATAGAAATGCAGTTTACTAAGACCAAAGGCTTCGAAAAGCGTGCTCAATATTATGCTGCCAAAGCCTACTCAAGTCAAGCTGATCAGGGTGATGATTATCATAACCTCAAGGAAATTATCTTTATTGCTGTTGCTGATTGTATTATTTTTCCAGGTAAGGCTGAGTACAAATCTAATCACGTCATTTTAGATCAAAATAGCTTTGAACATGACTTAAAGGATTTTTACTTCGTATTCATAGAGCTACCAAAATTTACAAAGACAAAAGAAGACCAACTAGAAAATATAGTAGAAAAATGGTGTTATTTTTTTCGTTATGCAGCAAAAACAAATGAAGAGGACCTAGATAAAATAGTTGGTAGTGACGTAATAATAAAACGAGCTTATGAAGAGATGAATAAGTTTAATTGGTCAGAAGAAGAGTTACTAGCATATGAACAAATGAAAAAACGCATAATGGATGAAATTGCTGCTTTTGCTGAAAAATTTGATGAAGGTGTTAGGGTTGGGGAAGAAAGAGGCATCCAAATCGGCCATGAAAAAGGTAAAGCGGAAGGCGAAACACAGGCTAAAATTGCTGTGGCTAAAAACTCACTCAAGGCCGGTGTTTCTATTGATGTTATAGCTCAAATTACCGGTCTCTCTCATTCTGAAATTTTACAACTCAGGGAAAAAACATAAATACTACGCCTTATTCACTTCACTTTTCAATATTTATGAGAATTTTTCCTAAGTTAGACATATCCTCTAATTAAGAATCTAGTGAACTGTCTAAAATGGCTATAAAGATTGCACAAAGAATTATATAAATTACTATCATAACATTACCCAAACTTCTATATCAAAGCTACGTACTGTAAGTTCAATATGGAAAACACATTAACCACTTAGCATTTAATGTCTACTTCATCCATTTTAGTATTAGGACCATCAAACTTGCTACTGGTTTCCCTAATTATTTTGGCTACCCTCACTTTAAATTTTCCACTACTTGGCATATTATAGCTCCACCCCTTATATTATAACTCACCTATTGAGATTACCTCTAAGCTTGGTTACTCCTATCTCAGAAAGACAAGTTGATACTTCTGAATGGCTGTGAACTGAAGCATTACTCAAATAACTTTGAGGTTCTAAACTCATTTGCTTTGCACTACCAACTTCTAATGTACCATCTCTGTCGTGTAATATCTGCTCTATTGATTGATTTAGCAGACCCTTATTAAATTGAGCTATAAACTTTTCAAATTTCTTCGGACTTAATTTACCAGGGCATCCTGCTTCTTTACCAGGACATGCTTCTTCTAGATATGAGTTTAAAACTCCCGAAATCTCATCAAATTTACCACTCATGATTTTTCCTGTAACTTCTTTCTGTATTTCCACAAAATCAATATTTAACCGATGCATTGATACACCACTTTTTAATCCAGCTTGCTCTACTACTTTCTCAAATCCCTTTGTAATATTTAATGCATAGCCCTGTGCTTCTAGTGGAGATATAGATTGATATACTGTAGAAATATACTTCTGACCTGTAACCTTTCTAATGAGCACATCAAGTAACATTATTGTACCATTTATATCTATTGGTTGTGATATTGGACTTGGAGTGCTTGATGTTTCCTTAGGCAATGCAGAACTTAATAACCCACCTACAGAGCTTTTTACCCAACTAAACAAATCATTTATCCATGAAGATGGTCTTGCACCACTGCTTGCTGCTATTTCAGGTTGATTACTTGAATCTGTAGCAAGAAGATTACGTGATAAGTGGCCATGCTGATGATTATGATCTCCATGGTGATGACGACGTTTGCGTTGTGCAGGTTTTTCTCTTTTTTTATTGATTTCTTTCTCTAAACGTTTCACAATATTATTATGGCCTTTATCTCTAGCAATATCTAGCGGTGTTTTACCATTCTTATCTTTAGCATTGATATCGGCTCCCTTACCTACAAGGTATTCTATTATATCAAGATGGCCATTCCAAGAAGCCCAGTGCAGAGGCATCCAGCCGTCTTTGTCAACCTCATTAACACTTATCCCTTTATTGAGAAGAAGTTCTATAATGTTTTTATTATCGTGCTCAGCAGCAATGTGGATAGGCTCTCTGCCATAAACGTTTTGAGCATTAATATTAGCCCCTTTGTCAACGAGAAACTTAGCAACTCCTAAGCAGTCTTTCGATGCTGTATAATGTAGCGGTGTCCAACCATAGTTACTAATATCATCAACGCTTACTCCCTTACCGAGAAGGAACTCTATAATATCCTTGTAATTTTTTTCAGCAGCAATGTGTATAGGTTTCCTACCAAAAATGCCCACTTCTATAGCATTAACATTAGCACCCTGACTAACAAATTTTCTGACTTCAGAGAGATCTCCACTTTCTATAGCAGTCAATAATTTTTTGTCTAATTGTGTTTGTTTTAAAAGTCCTACTATATCTGTGTAATTACCTTGAATAGCTAAGTCTAAAGGTGTTTGATCATCTTTATCTTTAGCATTGATATTGGCCCCTTTGTTTATAAGGTACTTTACCACATCCAGGTAACCACCATCAGAAGCCCAGTGTAATGCTGTCCGTGTCCAACCATTATCAATCTCATCAACGCTTACTCCCTTGCTCAGGAGAAACTCTATGATATTTCTATAACCTACTGTAGCAGCACGATGTATAGGCTTTTTGCCATATATATCCTTAGCATTCACATCTGCTCCTTTATCAACTAGAAACTTAGCAACCTCTAAACAATCTTCCAATGCAGCCCAATGTAGTGGTGTCCAACCATTTTTATCAGCCTCATCAACGTTTGCTCCATTTTTCAGAAGAAACTCTGTGATATTCATGTGATTATTTGTAACAGCAAAGTGCATAGGAGTTCTGCCAAGTATATCCTTAGCATTCACATTAGCTCCCTTATCAACCAAAAACTTAACAATATCTGAATGGCCTTTCAATGCAGCCCAATGTAGTAGTGTGCAGTCATATTTATCAGTAGCATTAACACTCAAATCTCTCCCAACAAGAAAATCTACTGTGTCTAAGTTACCACTCCAAGCATAATAAAATCCGCCATGCGTTCTGTCGCCAATATCTTTAGCAATAAGATCATTAATTGTCTTTAGATCCTTTTCACTTTTTACAGTAAGTAACAATTCTTTATCCAAGTGTGCTTGCATTAAAATTATTCTTACTGAATTAGAACTGGCGTTACCCAGAGGAGTCTTACCATCCTTATCCCTAGCATTAACGCTAGCTCCCTTGCCAATCAGATTTTTAACTTCATTAAGATCATCATCTTGCACTGCATTTAATAACTGCTCATTTAACTGAGCTTGCTTTAAGTATTTTACAATGTTACCATATTTCCGGTCAATGGCAACATCTAGATCTTTTACACTGATATCGGCTCCTTTACCTATAAGATACTCTACTACATCCAGACAACCATTCCAAGAAGCATAATGCAAAGGAGTACTACCATTTTTATCAGCCTCATTAACGCTTACTCCCTTGCTCAGGAGAAACTCTATAATGTTTTTATTGTTGTTCTCAGCAGCAACATGCACAGGTTTTTTACCAGAGTTGTCTGCGGCGTTGATATTGGCCCTTCTGTTAACAAGAAACTCAGCAGCCTCTAAACATCCTCTCCATGCAGCATAGTGTAGTGGTGTATTACCTACTCTTTCAGTATCGTCGACGCTTACTCCCCTGTTCAAGAGAAACTCTATAATATTTTTATTATTGTTTTCAGCAGCAACATGTACAGGTTTTTTACCATAAGTAGAGGCATCTGCAGCATCAATATCAGCTCCCTTATTAACAAGAAACTCAGCAGCTTCTAAACGTCCTCCCCATGCAGCATAGTGTAGTGGTGTATTACCTACTCTTTCAGTATCGTTGACGCTTACTCCCCTGCTCAAGAGAAACTCTATAATGTTTTTATTATTGTTCTCGGCAGCAATATGTATAGGCTTTTTACCATAAATACCTTTCTCTTGAGCATTGATGTTAGCACCTTGATTAATAAGCTCTTTAACTTTATCAAGATTATTTTGCTTTACAGCATCAAACAGCTCCTCAGTCGATAAAACTAATTTTTCCTTATTAAATTCCACTATAACATCTTCTGAGTTACAAATAGAAACTATACACTTTGAGTTAGAAACTATTGCATCATTAAAAGCAAACATCACCTCTCTTGCTGGCTGGTAAGTATCCCAATTCTCTACTTTTACAAGAGTGTTATTTTTATGTGATAGCAATAAGGTATCATTCATAACTCTCATATTGAAATCCAATATAGACTGACCCTTTAAGTCAATTAAGCCAATATCATTCTTATTAACAGGTTGATTATGATAAATCTGTAGCCCTTGTTCATCTGGTTGGTAATATCTGAACGAACTAAAACTATCAGCTCTTTCCCCAAATTCTTCTGGTTCTATAATTCTATTGTTCAGTTCTACAGATAAGTCCCAGTTTTTATGAACAGAAGAATAGTAACCCGATATTGACAATGCCCCTCTATCTGATAACAATAGCAAATCATTTTTTAGTTTCAAAAAGAGTACTTTGTCTGAGTCAAATGTGAAACAATTATGATGATTTAACAGGTCAGTACCATTAACACTAAACCTTCCATCTATTTTTAAGCTATGAGAACAATAATCACGCTCTAGTTCCCCATTCTGAAATTTGTAATATTCTTCCCCGTCAAATGTAACTGTAATATCTTTATAATCTGGTAGCAGGGTTACATTTAGGCCATTTTTATTAATCTTTATTTCTCCTTTTTTATTTTCTATAAATGGTATATCATCTAATGTACAATTTAATTGGCTAAAATCTAATATACCATTTGCTTGAGCAATCGTAATATTAGCGTTTCTGTTATCGAAAAGATAAAGATGACTTATATTACTTGGAGCTTCCCAGTAAAAATTATGATGTTCTTTATCAGGATAAAAAATATGATTACTGGAACTACCTATAGTACTATGATAATTAGCACTTGATAATTGCTTTGTGATATTAAAGTTTGAATTGTCTATTTTTCGTAAATCATCCAATTCATCATCTAATTTTGTTATTTGCACATTTGTTACTCTACCAGTATTAGTGTCTACTTTTGTTGGAGTTACAAACGAACCATCTGCTGTTTTTACTAACGTCTGTTTATCTATACTTATAAAATTTCCACTTTTATTGTAGATGTTTGTTATGTTATTAGCATAAATTACATTACCTATATCATTAAGATTTATCGGCAATAATACTAAACCTTTTCCATAAATAGAATCACCAAAATAACCTTTTATTGTAGTAAGGTTCTTTGCCGTTATTACATCATTGCCACCTTTACCGTCTACATAACCTGCATAAGAAACCTCTATATAATTAGCTTTATCACTGCCAATAATGGAATGTATATTCTCTGAATCAGTAAAATTACCTTGCGTTACAACTATGTTCTTTTGTCCTTCTATTCCTAAATTACATACAAAATTATCCTTTGCTATGTAGAAGAAATTTGTCCCTTGTTTATGAATATCACAATTACTTAACTGATTTGTAAAATAATACCTATTCTGTACACTAGACCCTTGATTATTGATTCCATAACTATTAAGTAATATATTTTTACCATTGAAAATAACATCAACGGTATAATTAGAAGTCACATTTATAAAAGCATCATTATTAGGTATGTAAAACAACATATTTGCAGGCAGCCTAGAAGAACTGCTTTTACTATACAGAATTGCATTCTGGCAACCAGGCAGATACTCTTTTAAAGAAACTTTTTTCACTGTTGTAGACAATACCATATTCTCATACTCTGATCTGTAACCGCATTGTGCCACACCTTCTACTCTTTGTAAGGTTTTTTCACTTATCACTGTTAGATCAACATCATCCCCTTTAGGACCACAAATAGCACTATAATTTTTCATTGTACTTGGAAGAAGCCTGCTAATATGGTTGTTACCACTCTTTACATTGAGAGAGATATCTGAAACACGTGTTATCAATCGAAAATCAAATTTATTATCAACTATTCTTGTGTGACGGAAACAAGGAGTTATTCCCAAATACGCAGAAGCATCATCTGATTGCATCACCTCTCTTTTTCTCCTGAAAATAGACCCATCAAGGTATTTTTCTTCTGTAAGAAGTATAGAAGGTAATGATATGGCTATTTTATCATAGCTACCCTTAAATTGATCTAAGATCTTTGATATATACTGTTTATATATTTCTTCTGCTTGCAGATCATTTCCTATATAATCTGGCACTTTTTTATCAAGGAAGAAATCCCAATACAAGTCATGTTTCTCTTGATCTGTAAGTTTTATATGTTCTCCTAATTTTTCTACTTCAAGTCCTGCTTCTACAAACTGTGATATGATAATAACAGCAACTGAAACAGCAGCACCAACCGGACCGGCAAATTCTCCTACCACTCCAGCTTCCATACCTATAGCCGACATTGTTTCAGTAACAACTGCAGGTACATCTGCAGCTATAAAGATGGAGTTAGTTGCGATATTTAAGTCAGCAATCTTTATATCTACAGGATCTGTTGCACTCTGCCGAGCTTTTATCGACTCCGCTAACCCTAAAAATGCTGCAAAGTTACCTATAGCACGTCCCATAACTGGCGCAAATCCCCTTAGCATCTGAGAATCAAGATTTGTTCCTAACTCTAACATTTTTCCAGAGATTTTTTCACCAATCTTTGGCATTATCCAGAGATTTAATGCATCGTAGCCTAACCCCTCTATGTCTCCATTTGCTATATGTTTACCAACCAAAAATGCTGTAAAGGCAAGACCTGCACCTTCTGCTACTTTTCCCATTTTTTCTGCTACTCCTGATCTTCTCAGAATATTTTTCACTTCTTCTTTGTTCTCTATATTATCCTTCATTTCTTTCACAATATCCCTAATCTCTGGGTCTATTGAATCCAGATCTATGTCTTTAATCTTTGCTACAAATGCTTCTTCAACATTTTTATCTATAATTTCACCTTCAGATATCTTCTGAGAAACCTTGAAAAGCTGATCATAAAACTCAATATTCTTTACTCTTTCTGCTACCTTGTCAGCATTGAATAACTCTTTGATACGCTGTTCTTTTTCCTCCTCTGTAATCTTTTCTTCATCAAATGAATCCATGCAGGCCATATTTACACTTCTTTCTCTTCTTGGTTTTTTACTTGGTGGATATTCCGGTGATGAAGATTCTCTTTTAGAACACCGCCTTAAATGAGGGAGTAAAGTATGAGAGCTATGAACTACTTTAAGAGGAATAAACCCTTCCCTATTCGTTCTGCTTGTTAAAATCAGTTTACGCGGATCATTAGACCCCTTATCAAAAACAACACCGATAAATTTTACCTCATCACCATCTGTTAGTGTTTTATAGGTAACACCTTCTTTGTATTCTTCATTTATTTGATCATTTGCTTCCCTCAATAAAGCTTGAGCTCCTTTGCCCTGCCTTGATGTCTTAAGTTCCAACCCTATTGGTGTGTACTCCTCAGCATTTCCACCTTGAGCTACAAACTTAATACCATGAACTAGCATGTCAATACGTTCTCCTCCACCAGTTTGAAACTCAGTTAAAACTAATGCTCTAGTTTCTGGTAATTCTTGTAATTTTAAGTCACTATAATAACTAAACACTCCATTCAATATTCCCTGGAAATGAGCCTCTTTATTAACAAGACTCTTAAAAGGAAATATTCCTTCTCCAATTTTTCCTAACAATTCATTATATTCGTCTATTGATGAAGAGTAAGCATCCAGCGCCTCATCAAATGTTTCTTTTAGCTCACTAGGATAAGGAACTTCTCTGAAAGTACCTTGAAATCTCTCAGCTCCGTTGTTGTACTCTTGTAAAGAATTATATTTTTCAGTCCAAATAGTAAGATATCTTTTAAAATCTGACTTATATCTAGTATCAAAATTAAGATTTAATTCGACTATTTCCCTATTCTCTATTTCCCTATTTAATCTATCAAGAGGAAGCACTTCATTCATCCCGTTCAAAACATCTTTTCTGTTAGCTTCAACAATATTTATTACATAAACCAACTTTTCTGTATTTTCTGGAATAAGCACCATTGTTACAACTGCATGACTCGCATCAAGATTAGCTGACAATCTCTCCCTGGCTCTTTCAGCTGCTAGACGTCTAAGCCCACGAAGATTAGGATGCACTTCAGTAGGTATATTGTCTCCATAGATAAAAATGTATTTTTTAAAACCAGTTTTTAAATCTTCAACTCTATTTAACAATAGCGATTGCCCTAGTAAAAACCTACTGAAATAATGATTATCTCCCTTCTCCGGTGTACCAGGAAACGTATGATAAATACGCTCTAAATTATCTTTCACCTGTCCTTTTAATTCTATTGTTCCAATCCTTTGCGTATCCCAGTCATCAGCAGATTTTAGCATATCTTGAAAAAGAGGAATTATTTCTTCTCCACGATTTGATACTTTAATATCAGAGATAGGAGACGGATTATCAAGGTTGACACCAACACATAAAATGTTATCTGCAGTAGTTAAAACTCGCTGAACATTTGGTTGGAAACCTTGTGCATACCTTTCTGCTTGTTGCAAAGCCTTATCTGGAGTAGCATTAGGACCTTCTCCCGCTTTTAACTCAATAATAATGGGAATAGAGTCTAATGCACGATCAGGACCACGAGCTAACAGGATAATATCTGCATAACCCCTACCTGCAAATTGCTCTGGATAAACTCTAAGATTATACCTATAGTGGAAATTCATGAAAACGCCTACCATAAATCCATGATGTGCTGCTTCACGTGCACTACTATCATAGGTTAATGAGTTTTCATATTTAGAATGAACTTTACTAATCTCTCTAAGAATTCCCTCAAGAGATTCTTTAGCTGCTTCTTTATCAGAATTAGCAAGTTTTTCTATATCACCTTCTGGATTACTCCATACTCCTTTTTCTATTTCATGAAATTCTTTGCTAGCAGGAGAATCAAGTATTTCCTTAACTTCCATATTAACAAAAATACCATCCTTTCCTTTGTAGATCTGTACTAGTCTAGATTTTATTCTGTCTTGAATTTCATTCTTAATATTTTGCTCAACATTCCGATCTCTAATCTTACTCCTATCTATATTATTTCTTAATATGCTCTCCAACTCATTAACAGTAAACTGATGGCCACGCTTACCTTCTGAAATGGAAAATAGATCTATATTATTAATAGCGTCTTCAGCATTTCCAATTTGACCATTTTTAACAATAGCCACCTTTAAAGTTTTTGAAGTATCAAAACTAAAATAAATCTTTTTAATATTTAACCTTTCTGCAATTTTTGTATCTAGCAAAGTAGAAAAACTACCTAGAAAGAAGTGCGCAAAAAATCCTGCTTTTTCTACAGAGTGTAAATAAGATGGAATCTGATCCACGAATGACTGAAATCTTGTTTCAAAAGATCTAAAATCCTCTTCTTGCTTGCTTGTGCCAACTTCTGTACCTGCTTCCTCTATTAACAACTGTATTAATTCAAAATCTTGTGGCCTTCCTTTACCCATGACTTTTTTTAAACCTTTCGCAAGCTCTACATCATTATCAACAGTACCTCTCTCAAGACCAAAATTATAATGGTTTCGTTTACCTGGTGCGCCAACATGAAATAACTGTATTTGAATATTTCCATTTTCATATCGACTTTCAGTTGCACCAGCAACACTAATCGTTGCTCTGAGCATTCCACTCATTGCTCTTATTTCAGGTTCACCTCCCCAAGCATTAGGTTTCCGCATGTTCTCTAAGTAACTCTCAAAATTGCCCTCAATAAAACCTCTAAACTCGTTTCTATGAGAACTTATATGATCAACTACTCGATTGCGAAATACATTTCTTACTAAGTTTGCAAATGTATCATCATAATTCGCAGTACCTAAATTCCGAACCAAACCTCTAATATGATCTAAATTTTGGATTACAGCTTCTTTATTTCCAAATAAAGCTTTATACCTCCTTCGAAATAAAGCGTCGTTGTTTCTCACAGGTATTAAGTAAGCCATAGTAACAGACCAAAATAAGCAACTACCATCTCCTGGAACATCAATTCTTTTAAATCTACTTTCACTTTCAGAATTAGAGTCAGACCTCCGATAACGCTTGAACTGAGGAAATTCTTTAGCTTGCTCTATATACTGCATTTCATCCGATAATTCGGTAATCTTTGAATTAACACCTTCTTTTTTTAGATGATCTGTTGGATATTGCATCTTAAACATAAAACCCCTTCATTATATTGTATTAAACCCACTATACCAAGCTTATTATATAACAATCAGAGATATCAACAATAAAAGCTATTCTTACCCATATACTAACTTAGATATATAATATTTGTATTATAATGCAACACTTTTTGACAGAAGCTAAAGTAGTAACAAGAAACTACCACATGTTTTATAGAATTGCCTTATAACACCTCTTAATTACCCAACTCTAATTGCTCACATGCTTTACTTAAATTAACCTCAGTTAAGCTAGTAAACTCTTCAGCTGCAGACTTTCTATATGCTAGAAACTTATTCAGTGAATCAGTATCTCTTTTTTCCAACACAGATCGTATATATTCCGCTTGTCTAGAATCCATAAATTCTTTGATTTGATCAGGATTAGCCTTATCTAGTATTGCCCACACTGGTACCATATAACCTTTATCAATTAGAGGTACTAATAACCTTCCTTGAAATACGGAATTACTTCTCATCTCTTTATTTAACAATAAGGTACGATGGCTATTAAATCCATCTCTCATCCACATATACATAAAAAGATTTACTCCTTCATCTATACAAGACCTTGAATAATTTTCAAATTCTTTTATATATTTCAACCAAATATAATAATAATCTTCTGAAATACTACTTGGCTTTAAGCAGTCAAACAATTTTTGAAACTGATCAAAGCGAAGTGCACCTTGTAGCGTGTTTAAACTACCATAATAACCATTTTCAGCTAAGTCTCTTTTTAGAAATTCCAGATATTTATCAGGAGTTATTTGGCTGAAACAAAATTCGAATATTTCAGGATAACTATTACAACGACTACCTGCTGCATATACTGCTGTCTTCATGAAGATCTCATCCTTTTTCTGTTCACTCATCTCACTTTCAGGTAATGATTTTATTTTATTCCAGAAGAATTCCACTGCCTGCTCTTGCTTAAAACTCATAGCACATTTAAGCCCGTACTCATATGGATGACAGCCATCTAAATTTAATTTAGAGATATAACCACTAACAAAATGTGACCAAAACTGCGCTAAAAGACCAGATCCGCAACACCTAACTAAGTGCTCATACTCCAACAGACTACTCTTACCTTGAGCTGATAGGCTTTTTTTTCTTTCCTCAAATAAAGCAATAATATCTTCTTCTAGACAGTACTGACAGGCAATAGCATACTTATCAAAGAGATTACCTGAATCTGGTGCAATTAACTTTTTGCCTACCACTTGTCTATCAAGCTTAACTCCATGTAAATTGTCTACTTTTTTCCAACAATCATCATTAGATAACACCTGCGCGAGAAAATTACGTCCTTTCTTGCCACTTTTTTGGTGTAGACGCCAATTTGCATAGCACCAGCGTTCAATTTGAAAAAGCTTAGATGCTCTATAGGGATCATCCTCTTTGATAGACGAAAATAAAACTTTTGGAATATCTGAACGTAGCATGATCACCCCTTTATGAATGGAAAAAAATGGAAACTGTTACGTCTAATATACACTATAGTAACTTGATACCATTTTAAGTAAGATATCCCTTTTCTAAGTTTTGTCAATCCTCAATTTGAAAATTTTTTTAGGCTTGAATAATTTTTTGCAAAAGGCTCTCAACAGGCTCAATATAAGATCTTTTGTTCACTTTTTAATTCTGTTTTTTATAAGTCTACCTTAATTATTATTCTAAAATAAACTAGTATTAATTTAGCAAGATATATTATTAAGATCTCAAGTAAAATAGCCATTTCCAGCACTCAAAACCAAGGAACGTGAGAAGATTTTGTTTTGGGATGTGTTGGTCTACCAAACAACCTGTTCGAACTTTTCTTTATAGTGATTTTATTATAACGTAAAACCAGCTATATTAGCCTGTTTTTGCCACATTTATATATGAACTAGTTTGCCTAACTTTGTTGCAACAATTTCACACTTTTATTTTCACAACGCCGCTTTTGTTTAAATTGTTCTCACAAAGGTAGGTACTTGTATCTTGAAGAAAGCATCTAATGTTTTAAGCTTAAGCGTTAGATGGAGAAGGGAGGAACTCTGAGTGCGTACTTAGATATAAAATCTGTAAAAAAGATAAGAGCTCCCTTCTCAAAAGTATAGGCTGAACGGTATCGTAGAAAGACCTAAATGGTTCTAATTCTGTATTCACAAGACTAGCCTTACTTTTCACTTTAAATGGTAATGTATGGAGTTATATATGATCAACAACTTTTTAGGCATAGACGTATCGAAAGATCGCTTTGATGTCTTTCTCTCATTTATAAGTAAAAAAGGGAAACGTGAAACTAGAAAAAGGAGTTTTAAAAATGATGATCATGGATTTCAAGGTCTGCTGAGTTTTCTACAAAAGCATAACGTAGAAGAAGTAAAGGCATGTATGGAATCCACTGGTTGCTACAGTGAAGCTTTAGCTGAATTTATACACAATGCTGGACATTTTGTTAGTGTAGTAAATCCTTATTGCATAAAATCTTATGCAAGGAGTAAACTTGTACGACAAAAGAATGATCAAACTGATGCAGAAATTATTGCTGATTATTGCCAAAGGCAGGAACCAACTCGCTGGGCACCACCTTCTCCTGAAAAGAAAAAATTAAAACATCTTTATCGTTGCTCGGCTGCGTTAAAAGATGAATTGACATCAGTAAATAACCACTTAGAAAAAAAAGAGAGACTGCCCAAAGAAGTCGCAACTGCTTGGGAAAACCTTGCAATAAATATAACACAAAAAATAGAAACAATAAAAAGCTCCATACGTGAACTATTAAAGCAACACAAAGAGTTGTTAAAAAATTTTCAACTTTTATTAACTATTCCAGGAATAGGAGAGGAATCAGCAATAGCTATTTTAGCTGAACTTCCTTACATAAAGGATTTTAGAGATGCCAGGCAATTGGCAGCATATGCAGGAGTTATACCACGAAATATGACGTCAGGTTCATCTGTATATGCCAAACCCAGATTAAGTAAATCAGGTTCACAAACATTACGTAAGGCACTTTTCTTTCCTGCTATAGTAGCTAAGAATCACAATCCTATCATTATTAGTTTCTGCCAGAGATTAAAGGAAAAGGGTAAACATAATATGGCTATCGTTGGTGCTGCAATGCGTAAGTTGCTCCATATCGTTTTTGGTATTCTTAAATCCAGAAGTGCTTTTAATCCTGACCATATTAAAAACTACAGGACTAAGAAATTGAGCGAAGGTTTAATGGTTTAAAGTCAAAAAATGCTACCATCCGATCTTATATAAAATAGTATTTTATATAAATTTATTTAATATAGTTGGTTAGTGTATATGTTAATAAGTAAATTAGTTATAGCCCTTCTTATAATAGTCCGAACGGGGGTGAAAACGTCTTTATAGCTATTATAAGCCAGGAGGACAGCAGTGTATTATTATGATCTGTTCGGATTATTGTAGAAAGAGCTATATTTATATATACAAGCAGAAACTTACTTATCAACATATACATTAACTATACCGCTACAAAGTTGGAAGTACTTTTTGATTTTACAATACAGCTTTTGAGATTCAGTTTTTATAATTTTCTTGTTGACTGGCAAGACGGTATCTTTTTTCGTGTTTTTGAAGAAAGTAAATAATGAAATTTTTTGTGACGCTAAAGTTAGGTGTTTCTTTCAAAGGTATTCTATCCACAAGAAGATATTGCCTTGTTGTGTTTTCCATCTGACAGTTTCACCCTCACACGTTTAAAAGACCATTATAAATAAGCCATAAACTGTATTAGTTGATTGGAGTTTGAGTGATATCTTTATAATTAAAGGCATTACACCCAATAGGATCATTTTCTTTTTTAGCACTATAGTAGTTTCTAATGCCATGGCTCAACTGCTTGGAATAATCAAAATTAAATGCTCCATCATCAAATGATTCTTCCTTTAGATTCCTAAACCAATGTTTTATTTCTTGTTCCTTTGCATGCTTTGGTGGTACTGATGAAGATTTCTCAGGATGTTGTGCTGTACTATGGCATGACAAACATGAAGATTTTTTATTATCTATTGGACCATTAAGTCTACCTAAATATCCTAAAGAACTTTTCATCACATCGGGATTTATCCAACATTCTAATAACCTTTTTCCGATTATATAATCTGCCGTAAAATAATTAGTGTCGTTACCCCAAGCAATACCCATTAACTTCATATTCAACCATGGATTTTTATTATTTATGGTACAATCATAAATAAACGTACCTGCAACCCATCCTGTTTCTTCTGATCTCTTATCTTTGACTAAAAAGTCAATTTGAAATAATCTCAGTTGCTTAAATACCTTTGGAGTTCCTTTTTCAGATTGATTAATATAGCTAGTCCAAGAGATACTGTTTTTAAGAGTTGGAATATCCTTCTGTGTTGCTTCTGTGAATACTAATTTTGTGCTTACTGTACCATCTAAGAATTCCCCTCTGGTAATATCAGGATTGTTTATATCTTTCCAGACTTGCCCATATGTATAGCTACCTTGCTCATTAACAATAGAAATTGCCCAATTTTGTAGCATGGATTTTTGATCATTATGCAATTCACCAGGCTTAAAGGATCGTTCTCTCGTTAAACCATTAACAAATTCTCTACCATTTATCCCGTAGTGCATCCATGGCGCATGATACCAATTAGCAACCTTATTGCAATGTAAATCAAAATCGCAGTCTATATTCCCATCATATATATACTTTAAAATTGTATAGGCGTATTTTTGCGGTTCCTCCTTAAATGATATATGTTCCCATGGTCTTTCTATATTACTAATCTCAACCGGGTAATCAGTCTTAATTTTAAAAACCTTGCCGCTATAATCTGAAGGTATTTCATCACAAGAAGATATCACTGCTCTATCAGCATATACAAAACTACTACTTAATATTAAAAGTGATAAGCTTAATAATCCGCAAGTTCGCATTTTAAATCCTACATAATTTCTCTAACTTTTCCTAAGTTATACCTTCATATGGCCAATACCGTACCTTATTCTAACTTTATAAACCCCTTTTATTCCGGCGAATGGTCACAAAAATTTATGATGACAATATCTCGATTTCAGTATCATCCACGCTAACTTGTTCTAATGCATCAGGTGGCTCGTTTTCTTTATCTTGAGGATAGCAATATAGAACTAGGGTAATAGCACCTAAAATTACACAAGCGGTACCCAAAATTGCTAATGATATGAGATTACCTTTCAGATCAGAGATAAGAGGCTTTCCTAAAAATGAAGAAGTTATTGATACAAAAAAAACAGTGCATGACAACACTGTAAGACACAAAAAGACCTTCTTTCCTTTAGAATTCTTCTGCGATGGATTATAGCTTGAAGTTTTATAGACTGATTTTTCACCTTCATTTTTATCTCTACAGATTTTTGATAATTTACTATATGTGCTCTTTCTATTTACATCTTTTGGTGAATTGTTTGGAGTACTACTTCTTGAAATCAGTGGTTCACTGCCATTTAGTAATTGATCATTATCACCTTCACTTTGCTTCGATGCTCCTGGGGCACTTTTGCCAGTTATTTTAATATTTTTATTTTCTCCATCATCCAACTTTACTAAAGTCCCTGTTAAACCTTCTTTGCTAACATTCTGTTCATTTCGTAATGAAACATCTTGTGAATCATCGTGTGTATAAATACCATCTTCACTTACATCAAACTGAGTACCATTTGAATGTATAAAAATACTATTATTAGGACTTTTATATGTTTCGCCTTCATTTTTAGCAGTAACAAAACTTTCTTCACTTAAAATAGGACTTGATATATTTTCATTTGATCCTAGAAATATTTCAGCTTCATTATCAACTTTTTCCCGTCCTGAATCATCACCATCAGTGAATTCGGCGCCTGAATCATTACCACTTTCTTTGTTATAGTTGAGAAAACTAAAGTTATTAATATCAAAATTGTTACTGATACTCAGTTCTATATCTTCTTCACTTAACATTACTTTAGGATTATCTCTAGCAAACGTTGCTTCTTGAACACTGCTAGAAGTATCATTTTCACCTTCTGACAATAGTGTTTCACTACTAACTAGTGGACTGTTATTGTTCTCATCGTAACCTTTTGCCTCCTCATCCGATGCTACTAAAATTTTATTTTTGTTTTGTCCATCTAACTGTAGATTTATTGTAGCATCTTTTTTACTCTCTACTGTTGTCGATTTCTCTTGCACTATGCCCAAGTCAGTACTCTCATTAATCTGGGAGAAAGTTATTACAATCTCTTCTTGACTTTTCTGACTCAACTTTAGATCTTGATTTACATCAGTAAAGTATAGAGAGTAATTATCCCACTCAAGCCCCAGTATCTTCTCTTCATCGGGTGTGCCAGCCGAAATACAAAAACTACGAGTACTACTAGGCGTATCACATAATTCATCAAAACTACCGGTATTAGGTACACCACTTTCCTGTTCCAAATTCGTGTTCTCATCCTTATCCTTCACCTGTTTAGAATCAGACTCAACAACAGCACCAGATTTTCGAGGTACACTGTTCGCAAAAAATAATGGTGTAAGATTCGCCTTTCGCATATTTTTTCTATTCACACCACCTACTCCAATACAAATTTTTATTGACCACCACGAATCTTAGCTTGACATAATTATTAAGCCAATTAGAATGACTGAGCTTTGATAACAGGTCAGGTCATGTATAACGATTAACTGTTACCTTCTGCAAGCTAAAAAAGATAGTAAAATTATCTCTTTAGATAGCAGCACTTGAAACTGAAATAGCAAATGTACAGTGAGTATAGATTTATGTTAATTTTTTATAGCTTACTTTCCTTAGACGCTTATAATAATGTGGCGATCATTTTACCTGTAGGGAAAAGATAATGAGGGATTTATGCAATCAAACCAACACACTTTATCTTATAGCTAGTGCTTTTGCAACTTTTACATTGCTCGCATCCGCAGCACTCTCTGCAGCCTCTTATTTTGGCCTTTTGTCTTCAGTTGAATTTTTGAACTCAACTCTTACAATCGTAACGGTTTTATCTATACTATCTTTTTTAGCGGTTGCACTTTCATATAAAATAATTAGCAGTAATGGGGAGATCGAGGCTAGGAAAAATAAATTTGCTAAAAAAGAGCTAGAAAAAGAACTAATTCTGAAGGAAAAAGCTAAAGAAACTGCAAACAATCAAGCAGAAGAATTAAGGAATCAATTACAGCAGAAAAATAAAGAGATAATTGATATAAAACAACAATTGGATGATAAATACAAGAGCATTTCTGAATTAACAACAGGAAAAGAAAAATTAGAAATAGAATTAAAAAGCCAAGAAGAAGAAATACAAAAATTAAGCACGTTAAAAAACAAAGAGTTAAGTCATAAAGATAGTGAAATCTGGGAATTAAAGAATCAGTTAGCTGCTCTTGATGATGAAGGGAAGGTTAGTGAATACAATACTAAGACGTTGAAAGGGAAAATGGAAAATTTTAAAAAGCAACGAGATTCTATTATAGAAAAATGCCAAACTATGCAACAGGAAATTGAAGAGAAAGATGCTTACCTTGCAACACTAGATTATAATTTAAATCAAATAAAGTACAAGAAAGAATATTTGGCGCATTTTCCTTTGGTTAGAGATTTAAGAGGGAGAATGCAAAATCAAATGCAAGATTTAGCTTCAAAAGAAAAAATTATCCGAGAAATCGAAGATGACAGAGAAGGATTAATCGAAGAAGTTAACTTACTTGTTCAAAAAAACAAGACTCTTTGTGGTAAAATGAACGCTTATTCTAGTAAAAATGAAGAGCTGATCACCTTCATAAATGAAACATTATCTAATATAGAACGAGAGACAAAAGATTTAGAATGTCTTTATCACAATCAAGAAAAACAAGGAAGGTTTGTGACTTTTCAAACAATTGAAGATTTCTTAGAAAACTTGAAAGCACTTTACTCAAAAACAGCAGATGAAGCGGAGAAATTAAGTATTCGGGTGCAGAGAAAAGATGATTTAAGTAATCCTGTTGCCTCTCTCTCTCGCAGGAGTTTTATTCAAAAACATTAAAATTATGTTTAAATTAGCTTGACTCATGTTACATGTCGTACATAATAAACTGTCTGTCTGTGCTAGGGAGAGGGTATGAGTGAAGTTACAGAGTCTATAGAACATGTTGTAGAACCTATCAGTGACCAAAAGCTGGGAGAGGAATTGAGTGCTGGGCCGCGGTGGTCAAAAATTGAGCGTAATAGCAATGAGGGACCAACTCCTGAAAATGACGTAGCCGATTCAGGTGATTATAGTTTGTTTTTCCAAGGAATAAGTAATCGTCCGGAATGTTATGACCTTGATCAGAGACATGAAACTGGGAAGATTGCTGGCACATGTGTAAAACATACATTGTCGTATCAAAATGAAACTGATGATAGTGATTTATACTGGAAAAACGATGGTCATTACCCTATTAATCCAAGAGACTCTGCTTTAATTAAGCTAGATCTACCACTGACTGAGAATGAGAAAAGCCTAATTGATGAATTTTGTAAAGAGTTAAAAGGTGTAGTAGCAAAAAATGATCAAGGTTATAGGGATAAGCATGAAAATTTTACAAACACTGCTTTAGAACGTATAGAGTGCATAACAAATAAATATTTGCAAAAAGGGATAAGGCTCAATTCAAAATGTAACGATGATGAGTATACTATAACAAGTTTAATTTTTAAGGAAATAAGAGATATTCCTGCCTATGAGGGTGTGTCAGATGACGAAAATATAGGTGTTATACGCAATATCATGAATAATTTACTATTAAAAGGCGGAAGAGTAAAATACAGTTCCTTTTATGATGATAGGTTATTGTATGCAACTTATGGGTTCAGTTATGAGATTTTTGCAGAACGTGAAGAAATCGATAACAAGCTAAAAAGCGTAGCATATGAAGGTATTATAAACAGTAGTGCCAAAGGCAAAGCTTTACACGCAGAAATGGATAATGGATATTTTTATGCAAAATATTCGCAAGATAGCACTGTTGAGGTTGCAAAAGTTATAAATAATCCAAAAGTGAAAGATTTAAGTTTTAGACATCATATATTTCATATTGGAGAGAGTATAGTAAGAGTTGAAAATGTAGGAGGAAAAAGAAATTATACAGATGTCTTAGGAGGTAGCGTTGAAATGTCTTTTACTACTCAAGTAGGAAAGATTAGTGTTCATCTATGTTCTAGTGATAAAGATAGTAATATAATAGAAGTAAAGCTTGATGGAGAGAGCCAGGAGAAGTTTGACAAGTTAAAAGGTCGATCAAGTTTAGGGGAAAGTTGCCTTTTAGGAGGAAAAAGTGTTCTACAAGCTGTAAAAGATGGAAATTTTGAAAGAAATGTATCTATAGAGTCAAGTAAAACTATTAAGCAATTAGATTGTGTAGTAAAAGAATCAGATGCTCCGTCTACTCTTATGAGGCCAATTGATAGTTTAGACCAGCTGCAAAAGATGGAAGTTTCGAAAGAAATAGTAGTGTGTTCATAAAGTCAACTAAAATTATTAAACAAAAAAAAGGTCTTGGAGGGGTAAAAAAAATTGATGTATTTTCAAAGTAAGATTCTTGGAGGTATTCAATAAACTATACACTCAAGGTAAGGAGAAGTAGTAGGGAAATAAGTATTGAGTTAATAATTTAGAGATTATTCTAAAAAAGTTGTCTTATTTAAGAACTTTCCTGACGTTTATGGTTTTTTAGATGTAGCCTTTTATGTTGGATTCAAAGGAGGATGAGCAGTAATGGATTGTTCCTCTACTTTCTCGAGCTTGGTGTTGAGATTTATGATATTATATAGCGCAAGGCCTATACATGCTAGTCCAACTATTCCCACAACCACTGCTACTGTAACATCGATTTTCAATGTATAAAATACAACGCTACCCACTAATAACACTGCACCAACAACACTAGCTAGGATTGCTTGCCTTTGTTGCGTTAACGGTTTGTCTTTTTCGTCTGTAGCATCAAAACATGGTTCAGCGGAAGATGTTCCTTCAGGGGCATTTGGCTCTTGCTTATCAGTTTCTCTATTAACGGAAGTTGGCTCTACAGTAGTTTCTATTGAGGAGTTTTGAGCTCTTTCGCTGCTTTCAAATATTGGTTGTTCTATCTCACTATTTTCATTACATAATTGAGTGTCGGTCTCTGTAGCTTTATCAACATTGGTTTGCTCTTTCACCTCAACTTTCACTTCTTCAACATCTGCTGGCATATTATTAGAAGTCCTTGATTCCTCTATAGCAGCTCCTTTTGCAGTGGTGGCTATCGTGCTTCCCTTCCTATTTTTAAATTTTTTAGCAATACCTTTTAATAGCTTTGGCGTTTTCATAGTTTCCCCCTTTTGTTAAACGGTGTAATTAAGACACTAATCCGTAGAACTTTTCCAACTGCTCACCCCATAGCATCGGTATTTCCCTTAAATCAGCTAACTTCAAACCCCTTGGCTGTCTCCCATTTACTATGTCTTCCTTTATTTTTGGTGCTAAATAATTTAATCTTAAAATTTGTTGTATGCGTCTTGTACCTATATTAATTTTAATGCTCAGCTCTTTCACACTCCTATATTTTCCTTCCTCCAGTTGACGTTTCCACAGATGAGCCCTTACCACTGCTTTCAGTAGCGCATTATTTGTTTTTCCTTCTGGTTCTACTACTGTGCATTTGTTTCCTTTCTTTTTTAGCCACATTGGTATAAATTCCACCTTATCCTCTGAACTCACCTCTATTCCATCTTCTTTTACCATTACTCTCTTTATTAACTTTCTCACCACTTCTTTCTGCTTTCCAAAACTTAAATTTTCCCATTTTTCTTCGGTCTTTTCTTTCCAATTTTCATATAGCTGCTCTGTCTTCATCATTACTTCTTTTTCTACTTCTCCTGCTATTACATTTCGGTTTTCTGATTCACAATCTTTTCCCCTTAGGTGATTGTTGCATACATAATATCGGTACCTTTTATTCTCCTTTTTTGAGTATGTCAGTGTCATATTTACATCACAGCTCTTGCACTTTATTATTCCCTTTAGTAGCGCCTCTTCATATTTTGCTTTTCTATACGGCTGATCCTTTATCAATTCCTGCGCTTTTTGCCATTTTTCTTCTTCTATTATCGCTTCATGCTTTCCTTTATACTGTTTCTCATAATGCCTGATTTTTCCCATATATATTGGGTTTGTTATTATTCTCCTCACTGTTGCCTTTTTAAAGATATCTGATTTTGCTTTCGTTCGATATCCTTCTCTGTTTAACTCTCTTGCCAATTCTGCCATTGACTTCAGCTCCATATACCTCTCAAATATATGCTTTATTATTTTTGCTTCTTTTTCATTTATTATTAATTCCTTTTCTTTTACATCATAGCCAAGCGGTGGATTTCCTCCCATCCATAACCCTTGTTCTTTCGATGTTGCTATTTTATTTTTTACTCTCTCTACTATCATTTCTCTTTCTAGTTGTGCCGCCCCTGATAGCACTGTTTGTACAAATTTTCCCATTGGCGTATTATTGTCGAATATTTGTGTTACTGCTACAAAACTTATCCGGTGCCTTCTAAAAAATGATGTTACTTCTATGCAGTCCTTTGTTTCTCTTGATAACCTATCTAGCGTATATACTACTACACAGTCGACTTCTCCTGCCTTTACATCTTCAAACAATTCCTTTATCGCTGGTCTATTCAAATTACTCCCTGAGAACCCTCCATCATCGTACTTTTTTGCCAATGCTACCCACCCTTCTCGGCTTTTTATATACTTCTCACATACTACTCGCTGTGCATCTAAACTATTAAACTTTTGTTCTAGCCCGTCTTCATTTGATTTTCTCGTATATATCGCGCATCTTACCTCTTTCAGCATTCTTTCTCCTTATCTCTCATTCCAAATAGGAGCGGTCCATTATAACTCATTCCCATTATTTTGCCGGCTACTGCTGATAATGACGTATAAAACTCTTCTTTATAGATTAAACCCTTATCTGTTACCATTACCGCATGCGTCTCTTCCCCTCTTTCTAATATCAACTCTGTTCCTGCTACTGGCAATTTGTCACTACTTATTCTTTTTCCCTTCTCTAGCCGATCTGCCAGATACTCTAGTCTTTTTGCTACTTTTCTTGACATTTCTCCATACGCTTTCTCCTGCACTCTGTATGCTAATCTCGGTATCAAATACTTTTTTGAATGTCTAGGTGCTTCTTCTCCATATACCTTTTTCCATATTTTCCTCAGCTCTACTAGCGATTTTTTCTCTAAATTCAATACTTTCTTTTCTGTTTCTTCCTCCATATTTTTAGCCTTTCATAAATAACTTTTCTATTCTGTCTGTTTCTTTCTTTAATATATCGGCTATTTCTTTGTTATTTTTTGCATAATCCATTGCTGTCATTCCAAATTTATCTGCTTGCTCTATTTCTCCTCCGGCTTTCACTAGCTCTTTTATTATCTCTTTTGTTATTCTTCCTTCTGCCCCTGTTTTGCATGCTATATGCAGTGGTGTATATCCTTCATGATCTCTCGCATTTACTTCACCTCCCGCTTCTAATATCGCTCTCACGTTCCCTATTTCCCTCATAAATACCGCACTATGCAATGGCGTTCTTCCTATGTAGTTCCCAGTATTAACATTTGACCCCGCTTTTATTAACTCCCTTACTGTCTTTTCACAACTCATTAAGCTCGCACTATGTAATGCCGTATATCCTCCATCGTCTATAGCATTTACATTTGCTCCTCCTTCTATCAGTACTTTTACATTCTCTACCCTTCCATAGAATGCTGCTAGGTGTAATGGTCTGTCTCCGTTATTATTTTCTATATTTATTTCTGCTCCTTTTTCTATTAGTAACTTTATTACTTTTTCATCAGAAAGGTATGCTGCTAAATGCAACACAGTGTTGCCATCTTCTCCTCTCTCATCTATTTTTCTAAATGAATTCTCCTTTAATTTTTCCAGTCTTTTATTTAAATTGAACATTTTCACTATAAAAACCACAAAATTTTAGTGCTTGGTAATTTTTTTTTGTTTACCTACCACTATTCCAGCTATGCCTGTTTTACCATCAAAAGCAAGTTTTTTTTTACAAAATACACACATTTTTTTCGTATGTTATATTAAAATATAAATTTATATACTTAATATCTTAAGTCTGCCTCCAACACTTCATCTATCATTTCGTTCACTCGGCTCATTATCTTGCTTGCTAAATTTTTACACTCTTCCTTTATTAGCTCCTTATCTCTCTTTCTTATTTCTTTTATCTCTATTATTTTTAACTCCGGTAAATAGCTTCTATCTAACATATATGCTATTTCTTCCACTAAACTCTCTATTTCATAGCATGTCACTTTTCTACTTTTTGTTATTCCGCCTTGTTTTCCTAGGAATTTCCTCGCCTTCTCATTCTCTCCATTATCCCATAGACCATACCTTTCACTCTCCCATATATAATACATTGGTGTTGCACCATATTTATCCAGTTGATTAACTGCAGCTCCCGCTTTTACTAGCTCTTTTATTATTGCAATGCCTGCCCCTATCCTACATGCAGAGTGTAGCGGTGCACATCCACCGATATATTGAGTGGCATTTACTTCTGCTCCTGACCTTATCAACACCTTTACATTTTCTAAACTTTGCACAAATACTGCATAGTGCAGTGGTGTATAACCATTTTTATCTCTTGCATTGACCTCCGCTCCTTTTTGTATTAATAACCTCACTGTTTTGCGATCAGAGATTTCTACTGCATGGTGCAATACTGTTTCTCCTTTTTCATCTTTTTCGTTAATATTCTTAAACGAGTTCTCTAATAATTCATAAAATGACTTATTAAAAGCTTCTCTCTTTTCCTCACTGAACTTCATACATACCTCACTATAAAAACATACGCCAATTTGGCTTTCTTTAGTGCAAGATTAATTTTTTTTGTTTACTTGCTACTATTTAGGTTATGCGTGTTTTAGTATAAAAAGGCAAGTCTTTTTTCGCGTAGTACACCTTTCTTAACTAAATGCTAATATAGTATATGAAGATATAAATATATATGTTTAGTATATTAAGCATATGGGCTGTCTTTCTTTCCAAGACCTGTTCAAATGTCGATGTTCGTGCCACGTTAGTACACCTGGGTAAAACACTAAAATGTAATTTTCTAACTCCTGTATTGAATCCTTTTGCTCTGAATTTAATTCGCTTTCAAAATGAATGTAGTGTTCTGCTACGCTAAATCTTATTATTTTGGGGGTAGAGAAATTCTTTACTTGATAGTGGTGAACGGCAAAAAATCTTTCTAAAATTGGCTTATATTTTAAATTCCACAGTTGTTCAGATAGCTTATCACTTCCTAGTAAAAACCTTTTTCCCCTCTCTTCTATACTACTTACTGGAAAACATGCGTTTATTTCTCCTAAACTCCAACTGTCCGATAATACTATCTGCGCTTTCGCAAACTTTATTGCCGGTAATAAGCTCTGTGGTAGAGGATATAGCGTTTTAAAGTTATTCCACTGATGACTTCTTTCATAAATACCTTTATAATTCTTTGTGTGAGGCTCGGTTTCTCCAAGGATTGCTACATCTAGGCGATATATATCATTGCTTAAAGCTTGTTCATAATGATCTCGCAAGTAATTATCTATAATCTCTACTAATGGACCATTAGACCTGAAAAAATTCACTCTTCCAAATGATAACACTTGGCCATCTTCTTCTATTTTTACACCTGAGTAATCCGATAACAAATTTCCAAAAAAACTTTCATCTAAAATAAATCTTCCAATATTGTAGTGGTCGTTAAAAATTCTCATTAGCCTCGATCTTGCAGGTAATGATAGCTTTGCTAGTTCTACTACTGCATCAACGAAGAAGTCATTCGGAACATCTTTTATCCCTATCTGCAGTTCAAAGAAGTGCTTGCCAGATGGTTCCTCGATAATTGTAATATCTTCTATATTTGCCCATTTTAATGCTATTTTCAGTGAGGCAGGTGTTCCTCTTAAACGCTGAAATTTTATCCCTTTTTTTATCGCCTTTCTTTTGTCTTTTACCCAATGTAGGATTTCTCCTAGCCCATATTCCTCTATTATCCATGGCAATACTTTTTCCCCTGGGCTAAATTTAAATCCTTTTACACAGCTTGGGTCTACTTTGTAATCGATTGCATCAATCAGCGCTTTTTCTTGCTTTGTTGCATTTAGCATTAATTCAACTCAACATTTAAACTTTTTAAGAAAGCACACTCATTCCCCAGTACCACAACATCCTCTTTTGGCTCGATTAATTCTACGTTTTCTACTCCTTCTACGAACAAATTCGCTATAATCCATGATCTTGTCACCTTCCATCCCAATCTTTTCGTTGTTTCAAATTTTTCTATAAATTTCTTCTTCACCGTTTCAATAATATCTGATCTGTTAATGCTAATTTTACTGTGGATATCTATTTCAATAATGTTGCATCCAACTACTGTTATCGTGTCGGTCAATACCCTTATATCATCTCTGGTAACCTGCTTTCTTACAATATCAAGTAGTTCTTCAGACGCTATGCCATTTGTGGATAACCCTGTGGATAAAATTGAGATCTCCACACTTCCTGGCACTTTTGATTCAACCAGCGCATCCTTTACTCTATTATCTGCTGACAGTGCGTGATATCTATAATTTCCTCCTATGCTTGAGCCAACTATTCTTGCCTTGATTCTTTTTCTAAAGCGTTCGTCATCTTCTTCTTTTTGCCTTTCTACTCCATAAAACTCAGCCAAGTTATCAAGATCTTCTCCTGTTGCAAATTTAAGTAAATTACTTTTTATACCTTCATTTATTCTTTGTCTCAGCACAAGCTCTCTCCATGCTGCTACTTCTAAAATCTTTATCGCTGGGTCACTTTCTACTAATGCTGTAAAACTTGCGTCACGCTTCACCAACTCTTCCTTCATTCTCGAGAATATTTCTTCGTAGCTCAGTTTTTCAATTATCTCTGGCTGCTGCATTTTTAAACAACTACTCCATTAATATTTATGAACTTACCTTCTGAAAGATAGACACCTTCTAAATCCAATGTTACTCTCCCTTCTTTTACTTCTGTTATCTTCACTTTCTCTAATTTAAACCTTCTCTCCCATTTTTCTAGTGCTCCTGCTACTGCTGCATAAATTTCCAGCGTAAAATCCCTATTGATTGGCTTGTCAACTAATTCGAACAACCTCGACCCATAATTTCTCCGCATTATTCTGCTATTAATAGGAGTAGTTAATATATCAATAATTGATTGCTTTAAATGTTCTATTCCTTCTAATTCCTTTCCCGTGCTAGCATTCATGCCTCTCATTCTGCAAATACATTTTTGCTATCACCCATCACATGGAAACCACACGATACCAAGTCTCCTGTTCTCGTTACCCCAATACCATTCACAAATACGCTGTTTGACCCTTGCGTTAGTTTCTCTCCTAGAGTTAAGATATCTCCTTTTCGACACACAGATCTACCGTTTACAAAAACGTCGTTACTACCACTCATACAAACATGTGCCGGTATTCCTGTACAATGATCTCCTACACTCACAACGGATTTGCTCATTTTTCTTTAGTTTAAATCTATTCGTTTAGCGCTTAATTTTATTCCGTCCTTTGTCATTTCTATTTCTGATTTCCCCACTTTTAGAGTGATTTTATCTGCTACAGTGATCTCTAAATGATGATCTTTTTTGTCATATGATACCTTGCTTCCATCTTGAAACTCAAAAATATCAGCGTTTTCTTTGCGCTCAGATGGAAAATACTTCTGCTGATAAATTGCCGGTAACACCACCCCTAATGATAATTCCCCAAATGGCGATAATACTATTACTTGCTCATCAATATTCGGCGCAAACCAACTTCTATCTTCTCCTGCTCTTGCTGTTATCCACGGAAGCCAATCTGTTAAAAATTCTCCTACTTTTATCCTTACTCTTGCTTTTTTATAATCCATCTCTTTTACTAGACCTATACGCATAATGTTCGCTAGCCTTCTATTTAGCTCTGCAATAGCAAAATTATGGTCCAACATGCACGTTTCCTATTTCGATAGTATGTGGCGTAATACCGGCTGACCATATAGATTTGCCTACATGCACCTCATGAACCCATTCTATTAACCACACAAGATACGCATCTAATTCTGGTCTAAACTCATCTACTTCCGCTGATAAGAACTCTCCTGGTAAAATATTTTCTATGCCCCAAGTGTTTTTATTTACTACTCTTGCAATTTCTGCCGCTAATGATCTCACAACTAAAGAAGCATTCTCTATTGTGCTATCAACTATTACTCTTGCCTCAAATCTTGCTCTCAGGGCTAATTCCTCTGTTCCCGGATCTTTCCCTGGTTCTAAACTTGACAATTCTACAAATACCGCTGGCGCTAATAATTCTTTTCTTATTGTTGGATACACTTCGCACGTTTGTATTGCTGGTATTTCTTCCTTTAGCGTTGTACAAATCTTCTGATGTAAATCCCTCCAAAACATACGCTCTTAAATAAAATTAAGTTCATGGTCGAAATACTTCTCAAATACTCTTTCTGCTTCATTTTCAGCTAACTCTTTCATTGTTTCCCGAGCTTGCGTGTTTACTTTAATTTCATCTATTGGTAACGGTGTCATGTACCTTCTTTTGAATACTCCTATATGACCATTTTTCATTGTTGCTATAAATGCTCCTTCATACATACGGCTTCCTACCTTTGCTCCCATCTTTGTCTGTTTTATGCTCCCAAATTTTGCTACTCCTATCCACTGCGAACTCAGCTTCACTACCGACCATAAGCGCTTTCTATTTGCTTTATCCACACTTAACTTTTTTCTCATTGCTTTTTTTGGTATTTGTTTTTCTTCGCTAACTTGTTTGACTGTTTGCGATCTTACCCATAGTGCTGTTTTGTTTAATGCCCTCACCGCTGCTTTTTCCACTTTCGCTTTCTCTGCATCTATGCTTTGCATAACTTCTTTGATGCTACCGCTAACTTCAACGTTAATACGCATTTGACGCTTGAATTTTCCAGATCATTCCAGAGTTATCTCTGAGTGGCAGTGAATGTACTTTGTATCTACGGCCACCAATAATAAAGATATCTCCTACTACTGGCTGCAATACATCAAAGACACTCACCTCCAAAATCAACATCTCCCCTACAAATTGGCCTTCACCAATTCCATATAATTTATCTGGTTGTTGCTTTAATATCTGTACCTTGTATGACTTATCCTTTGATTCATACAAAGCTACTTTTCCTAAATGGGCAAAACAATCTTGCAATAATCTCTTAATATTTTCTTGCATATTTTTCTGCTATATACTAACCTTTACATGCTAAGAAGGGGCACACAGGTAAAGCATTCTTCTGCCTCACCACTTTATAGTTGCTCTACCTGTGTTGTTATGTTACAACGACTTTTGCTAATACTCCCGGTCTATGGCACATTGGCAGAGGATTTGACTGAGTATGTAAATCGGTCCCTCTATCAAATCTTCTTGGCTCTTGTTTCGCGTAAAGTGGCTGTCCAAGAGTATTTACTGTCTCATTAAAGTCTGCTGGTGCAAAATACGTTGTAAATGTGCTCGCTGTTCCTAGTGGAAAACAGTTTCCACTTTCTCTTTCTATAAATCTTCTTACGGTTCCTTCAGGGTCGGTTGCTTGCCCTCTATACTCTTCAAATGTTATTCCACAGAACGTAAATCCTGATCTCATGTCATTCCTCAGCGCTGCTCCTTCTTGCCATCTTTCATATGCCTCTTTCACTTTACTATGCGAAATTAGTGCATCAAAAAACTCTGGACTTACCAGTGCATGAATCCCCGTCATATATTCACCACTTAAATTGTCCTCAACATGGCGCAATACTTCCAGACACTTACGCTTTACATCGGTTGTCGCAGTCCCCAATGCAAAATTTACTACTTTTGGCGTAATTTCAAATTCGTTGTAAAGGTTTAATAACTCCGACCCATCAGCATCAAGAATGATTCCCTTCAGCGCTCCCATTCTCAAATGTTCTAACGTTATTGCGTGTTTATTTCTCATTAGCTGCAAATGATCAGTTATTACATCTGCCAATGCTTTCAGTTCACTTTCTGACCCAAATGCCCTTATTCCCTGTACTTCCTCAGGCAACACTACGTCATCATGTGGTATATGTGGAATGGTAAAAGTTCTTATTTTTCGTTTTCCACGTTTTCCTACTGTTGCTGGTGCTCCCGGAACTTGCGTTGGTAATAAACTCAATACTCCGTGGTGTTCTTCTATCGTAATATGACGAAATCTTACTGATCTACTTGGAAATAAATTTAAATTTTCTACGCGACCATAATTTATCGGCAATATGTTCATTGCATTTGTTAATGCTGTCATACTAAATGCCGGATTTGTAAATGGATTTTGCATGTTTTTCCCCTTTAATGCTGTGTGTTTTAAGTTGGTTTTGCTCTTCAGTTGAGCAGTTTAAATTCCCCTACGAATGATAATGCCCCGCGCTTCAAGTTGCTTTATTGCTGCAGCTTTTTGCTCTTCTGTTATATTTGCTGGCCATACAACTGCATGATCTGCTAACATTGCTATACGTGTAATGATTACTGCTTTAGTGGTTTCCGTTGCGTTTACATCACTTGTTATCACTCCTATAGCTGTCTGCGTACCATCCGTGGCTGCTAAGTTTATAATTTTAATTAGATCATCTTTATCACGACCAACGACCGTTCCTAGCTTCAGATTTTGCCCCTTTGCCACGGTTATTTGGTCTCTTGAATATAGATTTGATGCTTCATATTTCAGAAGGTCACCTAAATTATTTCCTTCACTTATGCTTGTCATATTTCTCCCCCTTTTTTTCCTTTGTTTATTCCGCTGTGTTTAAAGTCGCTATTCGCCGCGGTAAAAGATATGTTGCTCTATAATTGGCTATTCTGGCGCATTTTGAACACTTATTTACCGCGGCGTATGTTAGACCGCGTATCAAATGCTCCGACTTTTTGCTACCTGCATCATCAAGTCTTCTGCTGAACTCTGTGGTATTGTACTCAGTATCTCTGTCTTCTTCGTTCTCTCCGCCAGTATCGACATTAATATTTCTTGGGCTTGCTTTGCATTTACATTCTGCTCAATAAATTCTCCTATTTTCTCTGGCATCTTTGATAAATTACATAATCTTATCACTTCTAATACTTCTTTACGGCAGCTTTCGTACCCTAAACATCTTCCTTGCTCAATATCAATATCTATTGCTTGTTCTTTTATCTCAGTTTTAGTCATATTATTTCTCCTATAATTATCTATAAATTCAGAAAACGTTGTGATTCCATCCGCAAGTCCAATCTCTATTGCTCTCTCACCAAAATATAGCCCTGCTTCTGTTGATTTGATTCTTTCCGTGGACAAATTTCTGTTTCGTGCTATGAGCTGGACAAACATCTCATATAGGCGGTCTACTTCTCCTTGCAAGCTTTCCAAACTTTCTGATGTTATTGGCTCATGCGGATTTAAATCGTTTTTTCGATTCCCAGCAAATACTGTGGTATATTTTATTCCCTGCTTTTCATCAAATCCACTTTGATCAATGTGACTTGCTATTACTCCTATACTTCCTACCCCTGATGTTCTGCTTACATACACCTTTTCAGCGCTAGAAGCTATAGCGTACGCAGCAGAGTAAGCATCATCATTTGCTATCGCCACAATCCTCTTTTTTCCACTTTCCCTTGCACTGTAGATAAAATCAGCAAGGTCGAATAAACCGTTTACTTCTCCTCCAGGGCTGTCTATGTCCAAAATTATTGTTTCCACTTCTTTATCTATTAAAGCTTCTTCTATCTCTTCACGTATCTTCTCATATGATGTCATCCCCAACACATCATCAAAAGCTTCTGAATTCTTTGTCAAGATTCCATGTATTGGTATGACTGCTATTCCCTTTTTATTATTTCTTACTGCATGTTTTATGTTTTTAAACGTGCCGGCATGTAATGACAATAGATCAAAACTTCTTTGCTCCATCATTACCGGTCTGTTCAACCACATTGCTTGTTGTTTCATGTCATTTCCGCAAAACTACTTTGTACGTCAGAATCAAAATTTAAGCCCAGTTCACTAGCACGCCTTTGATCTTCAGCAATTTCTTGGTCGACTTCTTCTACATCATAACCAAGTTCCGAAACCACCTCTGACCTGCTCTTAAATCCATTTCTTACTGCCATTTGCTGTGCTTGTTGGTCTTTTAGTGGATCTACCCAATCAAATCCTTGTGCTATCCATTTTACTTCTTCTTTTCCCCCTTTTTTTTCACCTATGTCCAATTCTCCAGATAGTATTGCTAACTCTAACCACCTATCCCATACCGGACGGCAAAATTGAAATACCATTATGTTATGCTGTAACATTCCGCACCTCCGCCGAAACTCTATTAACCCTGCTCGGATTGATGAATAATTGACACCCGTTAAATCCCCTGTTAGCTGCTCATACGTTATCCCCATGCCTACTGCTATTGCTCTGAGCTGCTGTTTCATGAATGCTTCATAGCTTCCCCCAACATCTGATGGTTCTGAAAATTTGATATCTTCTCCTGGATCAAGCAGTTGCATAGTCCCTGGCTCTAAGCCTGACAGCGCTACTCCTTGTTCATTACTCTCTCCTTCTCCCATGATGTTCGCTTCAGGATCAAGTCTGGTAATAAATCCAGCAAACATCGCTGCAGTCTTTTTTCTCACTAATTCCGCATCATCGTATTGATCAAGTTCGTAGAGTTTGAGTAGTACTGTAGAAAGCCATGGTACTCCCCGAATCTGCCCAGGTCTTAGTGGTCTGTAAATATGTAAAACATCATTTGCTGGCACTCTCACTGACTCTCCAAATGATCCTTCACCTGGATGTTCTCTAAATAGGTAATACGCTTCTCTCTGCCCAAGCCTATTGAACTCAATCCCGTTTCTAATTACATTACCGTTGGCAAGGGTTTGATTGCTCTTATTGTCTAAATGCTCTGATTCAAGCACTTGTAATTGCAACGGCACACAAAGACCATCTTCTCGTTTTCTTGTTCGGAGTCTTACAAAACATTCTCCTCCTTCTATCATGCTCCTACAGACCAAAGCTTGTAATCCATAAAATCACTTACTCCGCTACTGTCTGCTTCATCTGTCCATCTCAGCCATAACTCTTGCACTTTCTTCCGAAACTCTCCATCCTTGGCTTTTGATTGCGGCTTTATTCCTGTCCCAACAGAGTTACTCACTATCGTATCGATGATGTTTGCTGCATAGGAGTTCTTTCTTACCATGTCACGAGAGCGGCTACGTAAGTGCTCAAGGCTCTGAGAGAGTAAGCTATTTATACTTCCTACTTCTGGTTGAAAGTGCAATAATCTCCTTCCTGAACCTGACGCATCCCATGCTGAGCTCTTGATTTTTGGCTTGCGGAATAATTGCTTGAATGATTTCAATAACATCATGATATCCAAAAATCTTTTAATTCTTCTAATGTTCCGTTGAATTTATTCCTATCGCATGGTCCTATGCCTTCTACTGAATTTGGTTTAGGACCTGTTTTACCATCGGTATACTGCCATAGAGTCCATTTTTTCCATCCTATTGGTAGTGTTGGCTCTCCTCCCCATTTTGATAACCATAGTGGACATTCAGTTAAAATCGGCGTAGCAAAATCCTTTAGAAAACAAGTACTTCCATAAATCAGTGGCAAACGTCCGGTTACTACATAAACTCGATTAATAAAATCTTCTGCTTGCTTTGGGGTTATGTTTTTTCCACCTTTATTTTCTTCAATGTCGAGGGCTAGCAATATACTTGAACTATCGCCAATTGTTTCGAGAAAATGCTCAGCTTGGTCTTTGCCGCTTTTTTCCCCGACACCAAAATGGTATGCTCCCCAAAGCAATTCCTCTTCTTCAGCGGCTTTCCTTCTTTTTGCATACTCATGATCTATGTACTTCACCCCTTGCGTTGCTTTGTGTATGATGCCCACTATACCATCTTCTTTCACTAGCTTAAAATCCACACTTTCATTCCAATGGGAAATGTCTATTACTGCATTTACATGCTTCCCTGATGCTATATTACCTGTGGCTATAATATACTTTAAATGCTCTAAAAAGTCCGGATACTCATTTTCCATCATATAACTTCTCATACCACTCCTTTATTCGTTGAAATAACAATTTTTCTTTTTGGCTTCACACCTGCGATTTTCAATTCAGATTTAATTCGTTGTCTTAAATCCAATAGATCTTTTATCTGAACTTCTCCATACCTAACCACATGGTCACCATACGCAATCGATACTACTCTCTCTCCGCTCTGTAGCTTCTTTATCGCTTCTTCTACTTGTACTAAGTATTCTTCATTGTACATTTTTCTCGCTTAACCATTTACTCTTTCTCACTCTTTTTGACTTTTTAGCTTTTTCCCCCACCCATTTACTCTCTGGCCAACGATCAATCCCCAGGGCAATAGACGCTGCTCTTGCGTAAATTCGGCAATCTAGTACTTCATTTCGGTCTCTTATTTTTTGCCACTCTTGTTTGGTATATCCTTTTACTACTTTGGTAATTAGTTGCTCTGAGGTTAGCTGCTTAAAATATTCAGGTGGATACTCTGGAAAATGACAATATCCCTGCGCTTTTTCCCCGTTTTTTAAAACATTAAGTAGCTGAAAAAGCTCGGACTTTAATATCGATACCCCAACTGGCCACAGCTTCATTCCTCTCTTTAGCTTTTGTCCGCTAACCGTTACATCTACTCTACTTGGGCTGCTCAGTGGCACTAGCGCTTTGTTTGCTCCTTTTACTGCCATTACTCTCCCAGAGCCCTGGTGACCTCTTACCCAGTTGTATACTTCTTGTGTTGCATACCCAGCATCTACCGCCATCATGCTTATCATGTATTCTAGCCCATTTTCACCGATAAAATGATGATTCAAAAGCTCCGAAAGTTTTCCCCATACTTCTTCTCCTCCCGGATCTCCCTCAAATACCTGGTAGTCTATTGACCAACTTTCTCGGTTTTTTCCCCATGCTACAATTTCCGCCTCTAAACGATCTTTTTGCACATCAACCCCTGCCGTTAACACTATTTTTCCACTTTTTGGCACCATGCCTATCGGATAAGATTCTCTTCGGTTAAATAATTGTTTCCAATCCGGTACTTCTCCTTTGTCTACCCAGGTTTCTCCTAATGTCGTATTTATCCAAACTTTTAGTAGTTGTTCATTTTCTTTGGCATGTAAAAAGTCTTCCACTGCTTGTTTCCAACTATACCAGCCTACTGGGCTATATAAGCTTGATATGTGAAAACCTATTACTTTATCATTATTACATTCTGTGTTTGTTGCTCTCCATTCTCCACGAGCTAGCATTTTTGCCTTTTGATGATTTTCTATTTTGCCGTTACATTCGATACAAACATAATGCGCTGTATTTGGATTTTTATTTTCCCATTTTATTTGTGACCATTTCAGCACCTGATAGTGATCACAATGTGGACAAGGGACAAAAAAGTAACGTTTGTCTGAATTCTCAAATTCCCTTTCTATTCTGCTTATTCCATGAATTGTCGGTGTCGACACTAAAAAAATTTTTCTACGTGTAAATGTATTAGTTCGGGCAATACTGAGCAGTACTGGATCACCTTCTCCTCCTGAATCTCCTGGATACGCATCTACTTCATCTAAAAATAGATTCTTTACTGGCATTGAACGCAGCCCAACTGAACTGTTTGCTCCAGTTATTACTACGATCCCTCCGGGAAATTCCTTACTTTGTACAGTATTCCCTGAATCTCTCGATCTTGGGTCTTTTACCTTACTTTTTAAACATGGCGTTTCTTCAATCAGTGGCGCAAATCTTCCTTTTGACCAACGTTTTCCCATTTCTACTGTTGGCTGCACTACCAGCATTGGCCCTGGTGTTTGGTCGATTACATAACCTATCCAATTATTTCCTGCTTCTGTTCCTCCAATTTGCGCTCCTTTCATGAATACCACTTTTTCAGCCGGTGAAGATGGGGATAAAGAGTCCATGATTTCTTTAAGGTACGGCGTTCTCTCTGTTCTCCATTTCCCCGGCTCTGATGATGCTATCGTTGAAAGTTGACGATTTCTATCTGCCCACTCTGATACTTTGAGCAGTGGATCTGGCCTTAGTCCTGCATAAAAACTACTGCTGTATATCATAATGCTGCAATTGTTGCACTTCTATGCCACTTAAAACAAAAGGCACTTTTTGTCTGCAGTAAACATCTGCTGACGCTTTACTTAAAATCAGTATTGCAACTAATATGTGAATTAGGCTTACCAAGGCAATAAAACGATTCCTTTAGATTGTATGTCATCATTGAAATTCACTTTGTGTCAGCTCTTCCAAAGCAGTTCTGATTTCCTCAGTCAGTGTCTCATGGATCTTTTCTGTGTCATTTATCGATGCTAGTAACGCTGAAACCCTATCTGGAATGTTAAGCAAATTATTACGGACAACTCTTGCAACATTAAATGCTTCAGTTTTTACTTCTTCTACTGAGATAAGTTCACCAATTTCAGCTTTTGCTTTTGCCTCGAGCAGTCTTCCACGCTCCATTTCATTTTTTATCCGGGTTTTTAGCAGCATGGTAGAGAGCTCACTGGTGTTTCCTCTTTTTTCCCCTTCTTCTCTGCCTTTTCTCCTCAGTGGTTGACTTGGATCTCGTATTGCTGCCACCGCTTCATTTGCTTGTTCTCGGTCAATCAAACCATCCTCCAGCTCAACTATTCCCTTCTTTACTAAATAACAGACGTATTGCTTTGAAACTCCTAGTTCTCTTGCCCATTCCGTCTGCGTTACTTTCGACCCTCCTCTTTCCACTTTTTTTCCTCTTTTTACCTTACTGTCTTGATTCTTGAATTTGGGCAAAAGTCTTGCCTGAGCTGGATAGAATAGCTTCTCTTCCTGTATACACCTGCCAACGCTTTATCGTTACATCTACGAAGGCGGAATCAAGTTCTATCGTTCTGCAGATTCTTCCTGTTCTCTCACAGGCAATTAATGTGCTCCCAGAACCACTAAATGGATCAAGCACTGTGTCTCCTGGTCCACTGCTGTTTACTATCGCTCTCTCCATTAACTCCACTGGTTTCATCGTTGGATGCAGTGAGTTGTACGTTGGCTTATCGTAAAACCAGAGATCACTTTGATTACGGCCCCCATGCCACTCACGTTTATTGCCGTTTTTCCAACCATAAAGTATTGCTTCGTATTGTCTTTGATAGTCAGATCTTCCTAGCGTAAAATGATTCTTTGCCCAAATTATGAACGTTGACCAACGACCACCTGCTTCTTCAAATACCTTTTGCAAGGTCGAAAGCTCTGATGATGATGCACAGATGTAAATTGCCCCTTTGGTATATGCTAAAACATGAGTACAAATGTCATACAGAAAAAGTTCGTATTTTTCACCTTGATCATCGTTTAATATCTTCTTGTCTTCTCTTTCCTGACTGTCACCATATGCTACGTTATACGGAGGGTCACACACGGTAATATCTGCCATTTTATCGTCTAATACCGCTTTAAATGATTCAACTAGACAACTATCACCACAGTAGATTCGATGACCACCTAAAATCCACAGATCACCTGGTTTTGTTATTTTTACCTTACCAGCTAAATCAGAAAATTTTTCTCCCTTTTCCCCTTGTTCTTCCCTTCCATCAAGATTATCAAGAAAGCGTTGGACTTTTTCTAGCTCAAATCCAGTCATTTTGAGGTCAAATTCCAAATCTTCTAACTCTTGAATTTCTACCTTCAAAAGATCATCGTCCCACTTTGCCCAGTTAGCTGATTGATTTGCCAGTAACCGAAAAGCTTTGGTTTGAGCTTCACTTAAGTTATCACTGAGCACTACTGGAATACTCTCCATACCCAGTTTTCTTGCTGCTTTAAGCCTTAAATGACCATCAACCACAGTGCCATCGCTTTTTGCAACTATCGGTATACGAAAACCAAACTCCCGAATTGAAGCGCACATTCTGTTTACTACATCGTCATTCTTGCGAGGGTTGCGCTCATATTCGACAAGATTTTCAATAGGATAGTAGTGTATTGCTAAGTTCATATTCCTTGTTATGTTTAAATTCTTGTTAAAAAGTTAATAATCAAAATTAGTCTGACGCTAGAGAGGGCCCGGGGTTTCCCGCCCAAAGCAGCCAGACTGGCGGAAAGGACCCACTTCCTATGGGATACTTAGCATATTAAAATCTTTACTAAAATTATTAACATAGAACATTAATGCCAAAGCATCCGCTTCATTATCGTCTTGAGGAAAAAAACCTTTGCCTTTCACAGCTTCAATAACTTCACTTTTACTTGCATTGCCCTTACCCGTTATAAAGCGTTTTATGGTCTTGACAGGTACACCTTGATAAGGTATATTGTTTTCCTCGCACCAAGCAGTCAGAACGGCATAAAAACCACCATAGCAATGAGCTGCATCAGTTCCAAGATGTCTTCTCACTTCTTCAAAATACACTGCTTCAATATCTGAAAATCTTTCCCTCATCTCATTGAGCCACCTACGAAAATTTAAGAAGTGCATTCCACCTCCACTGAAACGGCTACCATGAAAGTTTTCACTCCCACTTTGAATTACTCCGTCTTTGAGAATAGCCCAGCCAGTTTGTTTGCCGAGGTCTAGTGTTAAAATAGACATCCTAAATTACAAAAACCCCATTTTGATAACGTAATAAGTGACTTGACCTTCCACAATGTAGAATACGCTCATCACTTGCTTCTTCTGATTTCAATAAATACCATGCCCTGTTGAACCACATATCTACATTTGCACCTTGTTTACATAGTAGGACAGCACAGTTCGCTGTTTTTGCTATACGAGCACAACATTTTATAAATTGTCTATGTTGGCAACGATTATTTTCATCTCTTCCAAAGAAATCCAAGTCTTCGTCCAATATCACAAGTTTTGGTTGGAAAGATTTTATGTCTTCAAGCAACTCTTGAAAGTAAGGAGTTGGTTGATTCCAATATTTATCGTTGAAAACTATGAGCGAATTATCTTCACCCGCTCGAGATAATAAACGGATATTGTTGATAAGGTCGGGATCCAGTTGGTACAACTTATTTATTGCACATTGCTTGCGTATGAGATCTTCTTTTTCATCTGTACAAAATACACCGTATGTTTTTACTTGCCTAACATCCATATTGAGCCAGGGCTTGCCAGTAGCAGCGGCTGTCATTAATTGCTGAGCGAGTAAAGACTTACCAACCTCGAAATCACCACTGAGATATGAAACATGCCCTATAGAGAGCCAATCTTGTATGATGAATTCTTTTTCGGGAGGTGAACCAACCCATTTTGAACAATCTATTGCATTTATCATAAAATTACCAAAACATTGACTATGAGCAGCACTAAATATCGTTTGGTTCCTCAAATGTACTATCGAAAAGCGGTTTATAGTTTTTTTGCTGACCAGTAACAAGAATCATCTTACGAGGTAATCTGTTTTATTGCCCCTATACTAATGTATTACCGTGTTTCTCATGGTTTTTTATGATGAATTTGAAAAAAAAAGTTAAAATAATTTTAAGGCAGCTCAGAAATTAAAAAGAGCCTAAACTTTAAGAACCCGCTAAACGGAAGTCCGACCTCCTAGACACCTTACTATTTGAGTTGTTTCCATTTTGGAAATAACTGTTTACTGGGATTTTAAAGAGATTACATGGGTTTTTGATAAAGATCCTATCTTCCCCTATCCACATCACTAATAACGCTATAACAATCCTCTAAAACGTTTTAAAGAATTTAGTTGCAGTAGAGACAATTAATTGGTTAAATTCCTTAAACTTCATTATGGTTTGTTTGTAAGTTATAGGAGATAGATAATGGATGAGAATAAGATTGTATTTTATACTACTCCAGGTGGAAATATAGAAATTGAAGTTTTATGCAGAGATGAAAATCTTTGGCTTACGCAAAAAAGGATGGCTGAATTATTTGATGTGCAACTGCCGGCTATTAGTAAGCATATAAAGAACATATTTGAATCTGGTGAATTACAAGAAAAAGAAGTTGTTTCCTCTTTTGAGGTAACTGCTGCAGACGGTAAAAATTACCCGACGCAATTTTACAATGTAGATACAATCATAGCTGTTGGTTATCGAGTTAATTCTAAAAAGGCTACATCTTTCAGAGTATGGGCTACAAAAGTTTTGAGGGATTTTATCATCAAAGGATTTGCATTGAATAGTGAACGGCTAAAAAACGGCCCAAAGTTTGGCAAAGACTACTTCAATGAATTACTTGAAAAAATCAGGGAAATACGAGCATCCGAACGTAGATTTTACCAGAAGATTACAGATATTTATGCTGAATGCTCTGCAGATTATGATCCAAACTCGGAAATAACAAAACAATTTTACGCAAAAGTACAAAACAAATTATATTGGGCAATTTACGGCTTGACTGCAGCAGAGTTGATATGTTCTCGGGTTGATCATAGAAAGCCGCATATGGGGCTAACTACTTGGAAAGATGGTCTAGGTAACAAAATTCACAAGAGTGATGTAAGTATTGCGAAAAACTACTTGAATGAAAAAGAGTTAAGTGAACTAAATCACATCGTTTCGATGTATCTAGATTATGCAGAACTTCAAGCAAGAAAGAATCGGCTAATGAAAATGCAGGATTGGGTTGAAAAATTGGATGCATTTTTATTGTTCAATGATTATGAAGTACTTAAAGATGCTGGTAAAGTTAGTGCTGAAGTTGCAAAAGCCCTAGCTGAAGGAGAATACAAAAAGTACAGAGTTGTACAGGACAAATTACATGAATCTGATTTTGATGAATTGATTAAAGCAAGTAAAGAAAGTGGGAGAATAACTATCTAACTACAACAAAAACCAGCTTGTAGTTGAGTTATCTGTGTTTGACATCTTGTTTACCACCTTTTGTTTTAATTTCAAGAGCCTCCCTTCAGAGAGCACTATATCTCTGCTTTTTTTGACTACTACAAAAGAAGCTTTTCTGTTGGAGACAATAAATTTTGCTCTTTGTCTCCATTTTAAGCGGCGATCAAATTTTACGAGCTCTGTAGCTTCTCATCTGTTTCTATGGCAGTAGCTATAACTTTTTTCCTTTAGCCTCGTCTACAACTTGCTTATAGAGATCTTGCTTATCTTCATTGCTGAGAGTTTTGCAATATTCTTTTAACTGCTCAGAGGTTTGCGATAAAAGTTGTTGTATTCTCATAACAGTCTCCCTTGCTATATCATAAGTTGTTCAATCTTTATTTGAAAAGTAGAGTGGGCAGCCAGCGAGTTACTTGTTAAGTACTTTTCCAACAACCCCTCTCCGAACCACGCATGATCGTTTCCGTATCACGTGGCTCTCCAATAATCTAACGTTTTAAACGCTAACTATGGATTAGAAAGAGAATAGAGAGAGGAAGAGAAATAGGGTAAACTCCAGTATTTTAGCGATAATAGGAGGTTACCCAATGAATAAGAATATAACAGAATTGTTCTGTTTTGTAGATGATTATTGTAAAATAATAGATGAAAATTTTGCAAACAGACTATTGTCTAATGGTAAAAAACCTACCAGAGTGCCAGAAATAACGTATTCTGAAATTATAACAATAATTCTACTATATCAGCAATCTAGATATGAAAATTTTAAATCATTTTATCAATACTATCTAAAGTTATTACATAAGTCAGACTTTCCAACACTGCCTTCATATGATAGGTTTGTTGCGTTAAAACCGCGAGTTCTATGGTATTTAGCAATTCTGCTACAATGGTTATGTGAGCAAGCAAAAAATACAGGCATTTCCTATATTGATTCAACACCTATTGCAGTATGTCACAGAAAGAGAATCTCAAAAAACAAAGTTTTTGTCGGAATTGCTGAAATAGGAAAAAGCACTTATGGTTGGTTTTATGGTTTCAAATTACATATGGTAATCAATGAAAAAGGTGAAATTCAAGGGGTTATAGCATTTCTCATAATAGTCCGAACAGGTCATAGGAAGGCAGAATCAACAGCACGACGAAAGGATTCGAATAGAGGAATGTTTTTCCTGGCTCTGTTTTTTATAGCAAACCAATAATGCTCAATTTTGTTGAAATCTGGAGAATATGGAGGCAGATACAAAATTTCTGCACCAACTCCTTTAGCAAGCTCGATAATCTTATCAGACTTATGAAAAGTAGCATTGTCAAGAATGACAGTTTGTCCAGGTTCCAAGATTGGTGTCAAAAATTGCTCAAACCATCCATTAAAAACATCCATATTACAGTGGCCTTCAAAGGTTAATGGAGCAACTATCTTTCTTCTACTTAAGGCTGCAACCATACTGATTCGTTGAGTTTTCTTTCCAGATTTTAGGGCATAAAACCGCTGTCCTTTCTGGCAATACCCATAGGGGTAGTCTTCAGTGTTATCAATGCCAGACTCATCTATATACACTAAGTTTTTAGGTTCTTTTGTCGCTATAACCCTTGCAAATTGAGCTCGCTTTTCCTCATTTCTTTCTTTATACCCGTAGGTCTTTTTTTTCTTATGAATCCTATATTTTAAGTGCTCGATGAATCGTTTGTCTACTAATATTGCCCCAAAGCTTAGCCATCTCTGACTGAGTTCTACCACCTTGCTCATTTGCAAATTCGGTAAATGCATTCCAGTCGGTAATTTTATGGTTATAGCCCACGCTTCCAGGCTTTTTTGACTGAAAATCTCCCGTTTTCTCACTTCTTTTCTTCCACTCATATAAAGTTGTTTTTCCAATCTTAAATCTCTTGGCAACAGTTTCTCCACTCTCTCCTTCATCCAATGCTTCCATTACCTTTTTCCTTAAGTCATAACTATATGCTGCTGGCATGCTTACCATCACTACTATAAATCCATATCTTACCTTTTTTGGACTATTATGAGAAGTGCTATACTTTGACAAAAGGTAATGTTGACGATAGGAAACCAGTTCCAGACCTGACTAAAAAATTAGCGGGTTTATTATTTGGAGATAAAGGCTATATTAAAAAAGATCTATTTTTAAAACTACTCGATAGAAATCTCAAGCTTGTGACCAAGATAAAAAAAGGTATGAAAAATGCATTAATCTCGCTAAATGAGAAGATTTTTCTGAGAAAAAGATCTATCATTGAAACCGTCTTTGGTTACCTAAAAAACAGATTAGAAATTGAGCATACCCGCCATAGATCTCCTATTAATTTTTTAGTTCACATTTTTTCCACCCTTATTTCATATTCTTTAAAACGGAAAAAACCTTCTATTTCCAACACTTTCTTTGTCTCCTAATCCATAGTTAGCGTTTTAAGGAGTCACCATCATATTTTCCATATTGGATTTTCTTATGGCATTCATGACAAACAACAAGAGTTTTCCTCTGTCGTTCAATCATTCTCTTTTTCCATTCCGGTAGTTCAGTATTACGTTTACCTAGCAAATCAGCAAGTTTACGTACGTGATGTACTTCAATCTGCTCTTGTGATTTACATAATTCACAAGTTTGTGCCAATAGTCTTTGCTCTATTTCACTACGCTTATTCCATATTGGTATAAGGTTATCACTTATGCTTACCCATTTATTCCATTTTAGCGACACAGCACCAAAGTGTGTAATTAATGGTATCTTTGATGGTAAACGATCTACTCTGATTTGGATGACTTTTCGTTTTTCACCTTCATCGTTTTCAATCGTCGCACCAAATTTTCTATAAATTTTCCTGCAAGTTGTTTTGTATTTAGATGCTAAAGTCTTTACTAATGATACTTCCATCACATATTTCAGATAACTTAGTGTGTGAAGGTTGTAGGCCATTTTATAGTATTGTACAATTCCTCGATATTCAGTTTGATACTGAGCAACAATACTGTAAGCTGTATCAATTGTACGTTGAGGTAAATGTATCGGTTTACCACAACGCATATATTCAGAACACTTTTTCTGCTTTATATGATGTGGTACACGTAACCCAATACTACCGTTAATACATCGTTGTGTCCGATGATCATGTTTGTCATCTGCATGCAAAACATGTATTTCATAACCCAAAAAATTGGCTTTGCTATCACACGCATGTGTAATAAACGTTTTATCTTCATTAAGCATAAGTTTGAGCTCCTCATTGAGAAACCCAGCAATCTCATTCTTAATTTGTTCAGCTTCATTCTTTGGTCCTGCAAACCCTACCAGAAAATCATCAGCATACCTAACATACCAAAGACGTCGATAATTTAGATCGCAAGAATCCTTAGATGGCATACCCTGCACTAATTGACGCAGTTGTTTTGCTTGATCCCAGTTCCCTTGTTTTCTCATCATCGATACTTGCATGGTTAACCTTAAATATTTTGGATTTGTCCTTCTTCGCTTACCTCGGTTATTTGCTGGTATTAGTATATGCTCCACATGTTTATCTAACCGATCGAGTAATATGTTACTCAGAATTGGACCAATAATAGAACCTTGTGGTACCCCACTATGACTCTTATTGTACTTCCAATTTTCCATATATCCTGCTTTTAGCAGTCGATTGATTAGCTGAATAAAACGGTTATCTTGGAAGCTTTCACTCAGTATTTTCAACAACATAGTATGATCAATTGAGTCATAACATGCACTGAGATCTCCCTCTATAAACCATTTTGTACCTCTGCCTTTTTGCATTACTGCTCTTAATGCAGTGTGGCATCCACGCTTTGGTCGAAATCCATGTGAACATTCACTAAATTTAGGCTCATAGTAGGCTTCCAATATTAATCGGATTACTTCTTGAAGTAACTTATTTGACCATGTTGGCAACCCTAACGGCCTGCGTTTACCACTCTTCTTTAAAATATAGATACGTTTTACTGGTGTCCACCGATATCGCTCATAGCGTAAATCCTCTATGATTTTATCGATTTTCTCCAAAGACATACCATCAACTGTTTCAGTTGTCACACCTTCTGTCATAGCACCTTTATTACGACAAAGTTTGCCATACGCTCGAAGGTAAAGATCACTCTGATAAAGTAGGCGATATACGTTTTTAACCGGCAAATTTCTTTGTCCACGTTCACGTATAATGTTAAGTATTGTTTCAGCTTTCCGCATCTTGCGTACCTCCCAATTTCAACATTCAATTATCTGTCACCCTTTGCCCTGTATGTGGCTTTCCCACACTCCCCGGTGATTCGTTACTTTCACGACTACTACGATGACTCCGTAACCATAGAACTCGCGTTCCTTAGGTCATCCCATGTTCCGTCACTAAGAACTGTTCTAGATCAACTTAGGTTTTCCATTCATCCTCTTAAATAAGTTCACTACTTATCGTTCTACAGCCAGAATGTCACACAAACGAAAGTTTAATCTGTGCTTACCGTAGACATGGGGTTTTAAATGCGATACCCATGGATGTGAAGTCCCACCCCTGAAGATTAGAATTCAAGCAGTTTAGCTTTAACCATATTGATCAGGTGTTGCAAGCCGTTATCTTATACATCTTCAGATAACTCTCGCTTTACATACATGCTCTTGTCCTCCTTCCCTTTCGGGTTAAAGTTAGTTGTTCACCTCGAGGCCATTTATTCTGAACCCCGCTTAGCTCCGCTAAGTATTTCTTAATGCGTACCACGGCGCACACTCGCATCTCATAAAGCTCCCACTAATCATTGCCCTAGTCCTATACTTAATTTCCAGTGTACAAAAAGATTTGGTCTACTCTTTGCGATTCTTTCTAGTAACTTAGCTGCTTTGGTTTTATGCCCACTCAGCTTCTTATACTTTGTCTGAAACCACTTCCTGAGTTTTCTATTAAACATTCTTATTATGTCCTCTAGCGCAGTTATGTGATACTTCCCGTAATAGTTAAACCAACCCCTTAGAATTGGATTACATATTCGTGATATATCTTCTATTTCCAAGTTTGTTCTTCTAGCAAATTTCCAGCCTCTAATTTCTTTTCTCATCTTTTTCAAACTTTCTTTACTTACAGTCGGAGTAAAACTTACAAATAAACTACCATCTTTTCTATTTCGTACAAGTCTTTTTCGAAATTCGTACCCAAGGAATGTGAATGATACATTCTCATGATTCTCCTTCCGCTTTCCATCTTGACAATAGATAATTTTGGTCTTTGTATGTTTTATTTCCAATTTACAAATCTTCAGTCTCTGTTCAAGTTGACTCAAAATTAGTTGTGCTTGGTTCTTGCTTACACAATGTATAACACCATCATCAGCATATCTTGCCCACTTTATACTTGGATATTCTCTCCTCATCCATACATCAAAACTATAGTGCATAAATAGGTTGCTTAAGATAGGACTCACTACACCTCCCTGCGGTACTCCGCTGAGACGCTTTATCTTTGTTCCATCTTCAAGCTGTATATCTGCATCTAGCCATCTTTGTATGTATAAGAGAACCCATTTGTTTGCAGTGTGTTTTCTGACTGCTTTCATCAGTAGATTGTGGTCTATGTTATCAAACATTCCCTTGATATCAAACTCTATTAACCAATTTTGGTCGAAGCATCGCTTCCTGGTTTGTCCTATGGCATCTAATGCCGATTTATTTGGCCTATAACCATATGAATCTTCATCAAATACCTTCTCAAGCTCTGGTTCTAAAACACTTCTTACAACTTCCTGTGCTATACGATCGGAGACAGTTGGTATTCCAAGTGTCCTTGTCCCTCCATCTGTCTTAGTTATATCACAAGCCTTCACTGCGGGTGGAAAATAACTACCAGATGATAGCCTATTCCATAGCTTGTAAAGGTTCTTGCTTAAGTCTTGATCAAACTTTTCAATTGTTAGATCATCAATACCTGCTCCTCCTCTGTTTTCTTTAACTCTTTTATAAGCCAAAAACACTAGAGATTTTGGTATGTCAAAAGGCTTTGTTCGTTCAATCACTTTCATCCTCCTACAAGTTGAATGATTTACTAAAGTCGACTAGCTTAACCCCTTCGCTCCATGGTCATTACAACCACTTCTTCACTACTACGAGTTAATCCGCCCCAGTGATTTGTATCGCTACTCTAAAACTTGAGGATTAGCCTCTTGCTTATCTCGCTTTGCATCAAATCGACTGGTTCCTGCAGTTCCTTATCAAAGCCCAGATCAGACTCACGCCACCTTTATGCCGAACACCGCCTACACAGTAGTCAGGTTCCCTGTACGCTTTTAAGAGGAGAACGACTCACTCCCCCTTTCGATGTTCACTTCCCTTTTCGACACGTTCATCAGTGGTTCACTCACGTTCGTCTTTCTGATCCACACCTTCCAGCTTATATGCTGATTTTTCCTTAACGCTTATGACCCTATCTCTTGAATAGAGCCACTTAAGGTGGCTGCTCCTGAAAACCGATTTCGAAGGACCTTCCTTCATCTTCAATAAAGCTTCTCACAAACATTACTTTGTTTGTTACTGCAGCACACAGTCGATAATTTGGATCGCAAGAATCCTTAGATGGCATACCCTGCACTAATTGACGCAGTTGTTTTGCTTGATCCCAGTTCCCTTGTTTTCTCATCATCGATACTTGCATGGTTAACCTTAAATATTTTGGATTGACCCTATCCACTCTGAGAAGTGATTATCTTCTCTTGCTTCCAACCAAGCAATACCTAATTCATACCATCTGGGTAGGGCCACTATAACAGGCTGAATAGAAAAGGCAGTAAATGCTATAAGAGTAGCAATGGTACTTGCTATCGATATAGTACCAGAATACTTTCTTATAGAGCTCAAAATTCTACTGGGCTGGTCAGAAAGTTTTCTAAATCCTAAAAAATCAAAATAGTCTTTGAAAGGATCTTTAGTGTCTGTAACCATAACATTTTTCTAGTTTAAATTTATTTAGGTATACATTAACCAAACCTTAAAATCAAGTTTCTTAATTTTTCAACATGTGCCAAGGCCTATTGGAGCGCACTTTATTAATCTTTATGTAACGATTTGTTAACCAAATTGCATGTGTTTCTAAATCGGCATATTTGATAGTTTTAGTATTACAAACTGAATAGTCGAATTCACTTAATTGAATTATTAAGTCAACTTTATCACAATTTTCTAGAATATCTTCTTTTTTATAAGCTAGCAACACTGACTTATTATTTCCTTTATTATATATGCAGCCATAATCGTTACATTTTAGCCTTTTATCTGAGTTATTGTATTTTTTATGATTCAAAATTTGGTTCTGCCCATTTTGCTTTGCCCATGTTTTGACAACAAAGTTCCTATTTTTTCTGGTGAGAGAATATAGTAAGTTGTCACTCTCCTTTGCAGCAACATTATCAGCACTTATCAAGATATCAGGAGTTCTATACATAGCACTAGAGAAAATACCCAGCACAATAAAGAAAATTCCGAAGAAGCGCCAATTTCTTTCCCACAAGCACAGCCATAATAACCCAAATGTTATTATAATAATTGATGAGGCAGGAAAAGTGCGAATGGGAATAACCAAATACTGAAGACTAGCGATAGCGTTTGTTATATACAAAATACTGTCAATTGGGTGCTCTATAAATGGCGCTATAATCCATTCAATACCTAAAGGAATCAACAAAACATAAATTATTCCAAGTGGAATAATAATTAATGTAACTATTGGTATAGCAACTAAATTTGTGATAATGCCACTAATTGAAAAATAATTAAAATTGTATATCGTGTACGGAACAGTTGCTAAACTTGCTATTACTGAGCTGATCATTATCGATACAAAATATTTCATTATTTTTATTTTGAACAATTTATTAGCATTAATTTGATAACTGGCAACCAGTGCCAAAACCGCAGAAAATGACATCTGAAAGCCTGGCTTTAAAATTGCTTCTGGTTCTACTGAGAGTATCACTGAAGCAGCAAACGCAATTGCTATTAACCCTCGATATTTTCTCTCTATCATTATTGCAACAAGTACTAAAATCACCATGATGTAGGCACGCTGAGCAGAAATTTGCATACCGGTAATCAACAAATAAAACGTGGTTGGCAAGATGGTAAGGAATGCAGATATTTTCTTGGTGTTATACTTAAGAGTTAAAGTTTCAGATGTTGCAAATAAATTACGAAACACTACAAAAAACAGGCCAGCAACAAATGATAAATGCAAACCAGATATGGCAAACAAATGTGCTATACCTGAATCTCGTATCGCATCCATAGTTTTTTGGTCTATTCCGTCCTTTTTACCGATCAGTAATGCAGAAATTATGTCTGCATGTGGTTTTTTGATATTTTGCTGCAGGTTTTCATAAATATATTGACGGAAAGATTCTATATACTCTAGAAATTTCCTTGCTTCAGCCTTTTTGTGCAAAGCTATTTTGCTTGTTGCAAAACCTGTTGCACTTATTTTCTGGTAATATGCTATTCTTGCAAAATCATATGCATGCTCCGAGGGCGCAATCTTTAGAGGGAAGAGTTTTGCTGATAATTTTACTTGATCGCCTATTTTAATGCCTTTTTCCACTTTGGTTCTAACTGATATTCTGATGTTATCTAGAGCTCTATCCGGTGTCATTCCAGCACGTGACGCTGGAATCCATATCTTTTTTTTCTGGATCCCAGTATCAAGTACTGGGATGACAGAAGAGGGCGCTGGGATGACAGAAGGGGGCACTGGGATGACAGAGGAGGATTCTGGAATGGTGGAAGGCTTTGTAATAGAAAGCAGAAATTGTTTATATGAGCCCCTGTCATTAATATCCTTCACTGTGGCAACGATATCTTTTACATATCTCTCTTTATCAAGAATTTGAGTATCAACTAAAGCTGTTCTTAATTTACTAGCTGTAAACCCTATGAGCACTGCAATTAAAGCGATACATAATATCGCGTACCTTTTATACAATATTGCAATCAGAATTAGTGTGGGTAAAAGCAAAAGAAAAATAGATATGGTAAAAGTGCAGCTTGGTTCAAAACTTAGGGAAAAATAGGTTAAAATCCCTACACACTGACACACAGGAAACCATAGTATCAAGTTATATTTTTCATTGTGTAGGTTATGACGTATATAACTAACTATTATGTCAAGAAAAGTTAATAAATACACAAAATATACACCATAATGTAATTTTATTCTTTTATTTTCTATTATTGTATATATAATAACTAAATAAGCAACGACGCGGGATGGAGCAGCTCGGTAGCTCGTCAGGCTCATAACCTGAAGGTCGTAGGTTCAAATCCTACTCCCGCAACCATTTTCCAACTGTGCGAATATTGTGGTTTCAGGTAGAAACTACTTGACAAGCCTCGCCAGCCCCCTTATCATGAAACTGAAGCTATTGTATTTGCTTTCGCCAATCTGCAGATTAAAAGGTAAGGATTACTTAATGTATCGGCGTCTTATGTTCAATTTTTTGCAGTATATAGATACTGTATGTCTTTACAAAACTTCATCTACATCTAGATTTTTATCTAAATAAGCTGAACGCGCTTATAAAGCGTTACAAGACATCAAAAAATGCCAATACTCGACAGAGATAGTAAAAGACTAGCTAACTCGGGGATTCTTTGTCTTTTTTTCTGCTTAGTAAATTTCTTAAACATTTGCAGCGTAAGTTAGTTGCAATTAAAAGCGGCTGAATCTCGCTTATCAAGCGTTTAAAACATAAAAAACGCCAATATTTTAAAGCGGATAATAACCCCAGGGCTTCTTTTGCCTTTTTTTTCATTTGGTAAATTTCTTAAATATTTATGGCTAAACAACAACCGTCATCCCTGTAAAAGTCAAGTAATTCGTCATTCCGCTACGTGTTAGCGGCTAAGAGATACCGTGACGGTATGACGGTTCGCGGCGGCATGACAAGAAAGGAGCAGCAGGATGACGCCTCACCATGTCATTCCAGCGCGTGGCACATATCTGTACGAACATTGTTATAGTAAGAGTTCAAGAAAGATGTCATCTGGAATCTTGTTCCAATGTTAAATGACACAAAGTTGAAAAAGTAGAGCAAGAATTACTTACAATTCAATAATTCTCCAAAATCAATTATGTTTGAAAAGTAATCACTATCTATAACGTCATCACTCACACCATTAACGTGAATAAGAACTGGACGGCATGAAAAGCCTTTTGGACGCTTTAGTGTATCTATTTTCTTTTGTACTTCTTGTATTATTGAATGACCGATTTTATTTTTTGAAAATTTGATTTCGCAAATGTAGAGGGTGTTAAACCTTGTTTGAATCATGTAATCAATTTGACAACCAGCACCTGTCTTCCTCTGAAAAAATGGATTCTCGCTCATCAATTCCTAAGATATTATGTATGCTCTTTCTATTGTTCAGCACCAAATTTTCAAACTGAAGTCCAATCCACTCTGGCAGGGACGTGAATAACCCTATAGAGTAGGTGTCACGATTAATTTTTCCTAGATTTTTTTCAATATATTTTAGATAAAACCTTAAATAATTATCTTGAAGTCTGTACCTTCTGAGTCGTGAATCAGTACCAGTTTTTATATTCCAAGTGTGATCCCTTGCAATAAAACCAGCAAGCTCCAGCTCATGTAGATACTCAGAAATGCGTCCGTGTCTTGCAATGTTTAAAGCAGTACAAATTTCCTCCTGTTCTTTAGCCCCAGTAGAAAGAGCTCTCACTATTTGCTTATAAAAAGCTGTTTTTCGCATGAATAGATCTGAAAATATTTGGTCAAACTCCTCAACTAAAAACCCACCTTTTGTAAAACAAAGCTTTTTAATATTTTCTTCAGCACCATGTTTAAAATTTACCTCTTCTAAATATTTTGCCGGTTACTGCAAGCACCTTAAACTTTTCGTATGCTGAAATATTTTTTGGCCAAAATCTGTTGCAATCAGAAAGTCCCGAGTGTTAAAGTCAACGATATTCTTCCTACAAAACCAGTACTACTAAGTATGTTTTCAGGATGAAACAAACAACAAAAACTAGCTTGTTATAGCTGTGTATCCCAAAAATTCTTTATTTTTCCTAAAAAAGTTGGATCTTTTGAGCCCATCCAAGAAATTTCATCAAATAGCAATAATATTTTCCCTGATAGTAGACGTTCACCAACTGCCCATACTCCAGTCATCATATCTAGCAAAAAAATTGTCTAGCAACTTGTCTAGAAAATTCATTAAGTTGGTGGGATGTTGTAGTATGCTTTTCTGGTGGCAAACCTGCAAATGAGTAATGTTGTTCGAAATACTTACCAAACTCTTGAATTAAACGACTTTTTCCTATACGACGTCTTCCTTTGACTACTACAAAAGAAGCAGTATTTTTTTCTGTAAGTTCCAGTAGTTGCTTTTTGCCTACCAATAAATGATGGAGACATAAAATACAAAATATAAATCTTTGTCTCCATTATACATGATGAAATTGGAGACGTAAATAAGTAAATTTTGATCTTTGTCTCTATAATGCTATAGCTAAACTGACTTACGACAATTTGAAAAACCGTCATCCCGCTACGTGTTAGCGGGATCTAGAGATACCGTGACGGTATGACAAGGGAGAACAGTTGCTACGTGTTAGCGGATGAGATACCGCGAATGAATCCATATCTGTACGAACATTCATTTTTGAAGGTAAACTGCACAGCAAATGGTGTCATTCCAGTGCTTGACACTGGAATCCAGCCTTGCCGTAATCTCATCAAGAACGTTGTGTTTTAACATAAGATCAGCCACTTTTATGCTTATCAACTTAGTGCCCAATCAAAATTCCTGGATCCCAGTGTCTGGGCACTGGGATGACATCCTTCTGGTAGGCTCAAATTGTAATGTTCGTACAGTTGTGGAATGAATCACGGTATGACGGTTTGCGGCGGCATGACGATAACCTCGTCATCTTGCTACTAGTTAGCGCCGCGGCGGTATAGCTATAAATTGTTGATATCTTTTTTATATCACATTTTTAACTTACAATAGTTAGCCAGCGTTTCTTACATTAACCAAATCTTTCAAATTCTGCACTCACCACTACCTATAACTCACTTTCACACAATATTGATTGTTCTTAAAAAGCAATCTAACATTTTTCATTCCTTGATTACGAAGCTTCGATGCAGCTGATTTAGCAGCCTGAGCACTTTTAAAAAATGCGACATATCCCTTACTTTCTGCACTGTCTTGTTTTGGGTGACGTTTCTGCATTTCTTTTTCATATTGCTTTCTGTAATGAGGAGTATTTTGTATCAATTGTTCTGACATCTTTCTTAGGTATTGGACTTTTACCTTTGCAAGCCCTACTTTATGAAATCCTAAGACTTGAGCTGCTTTTTCTGATAAGTCTATTATTCTGCCTTCAATAAATGGTCCTCTATCGTTAACCCTTGTAACAAGCTTTCTTCCATTTTCTAAATTAGTGACAAGAACAAAGCAGGGTAAAGGCAAAGTCTTATGCGCTGCAGAGATCAAGTGGCGGTTAAACACTTCACCATTTGCTGTAAGCGTGCCATGATCTTCTATTCCATACCACGATGCTATTCCTATTTCTTCGTGATGTTTACAGTTTTTTGGGTGATAAGTTATACCATTTATTGTGTAGCTGCTGCCAATTTTATAATGACCTGCAGTGCAATTAAACCTGTTGCTAAAACTGCAGCTACTTATCAAAACAAATGTTAGACATAGAAAGGTTAGGTTTTTTATCATTGTATTCGGTAAGAGGGTTCGATACTATGAGGATTTTAAATTATACTATAATAAATTTAGTAATGAGTAAACATCTACTGCTAAATATTAACAAAACTCAAAAAGGAATAATACATATTATTGGTATAGGTGGAATCGGAATGAGTGCCATTGCTGAAATTCTCCATAATTCCAATTACAAAGTTCAAGGCAGTGATGCGCAGTCAAACGACAATGTAGATAGGTTACAAAAGCTGGGTATAGAAGTTTACATTGGTCACAATGCTGATAATATAAGCCAAGCTCAAATAGTTGTACATTCTTCTGCGATAGAATCTGATAATGTGGAGTTAATTGCGGCAAAAAATAACAATAAAACCATTTTGCATAGATCAGACATACTTGCTGAACTTTTAAGAGATAAATATGTGATAGCGGTTTCAGGTTCAAGTGGTAAGACAACGACAACGGCAATGATTGCTTCCATTTTTGATCATTCTAATATCGATGCAACTGTAATTGTGGGAGGAATACTAAATTCATACCAGAGTAATTCAAGACTTGGAGGTAGTGGCATTTTTTTAATCGAAGCTGATGAATCAGATGGAACTATGCTAAAAATTCCTGCAAATATTGCTGTCATAACGAGTATTAACGACGATCATATGGATCATTATGGTACATTTGACGATATTAAAAATGCGTTTTCTCAGTTTATAAGCAAAGCAGATTTTGCAGTTTTGCCTGATTCTGTAGGCATTAATTATGATGCAAGTAACTCTATGATGTTTGGATTTGAGGGTGCCAATATTAAAGCTGTTAATATTAAGCAGCATGCTAACAGCATAGAATTTGATGTATTGAACAACTGGATTCCAGTATCAAGTACTGGAATGACAGAAGAACAGGTGTCATCCCATCACCTTCTGTCATCCCAGTGCCTGACACTGGGATCCAGAAACATAAAAAATGTAATACTAGCAAACGCAATAGGGATGCATAAGGTCAGCAACGCCTTAGCTGCAATATCAGTTGCGATAAAGCTCGGAATTAGCGATGCAGACATTAAAAAAGGCCTTTTTGAATTCAAAGGAGTAGCAAGAAGATTTTCTTTAATTGCCGATATTAAGGGTGTTAAGCTAATTGAGGATTATGCTCATCATCCAAACGAAATACAAGCAACTTTAACAGCAGCACGTTCGATTACCAAAGGAAAGATAATAGGAATTATCGAACCACTTCGTTTTGCTCGCATTCGTAATTTTTTTGATGAATTCATACGAATTTTCATGATATTTGATTATGTCATCCTCACCCCTGTTCATCCCCCAGAAGACAAGCCTATTCCTGGTTGTGGGATTAATGATATACAAGAAGCTTTAATCAGTAATGGGTTTGATAGCGTAAAAATCATGAATGATTCTCTACTCATTTCACATTTTATTAGTGATTCGACAAGTCCAGGTGATATAGTATTATTTATTGGTGCTGGTAGTAATATAGCTAAATTGGCAAAGGAAGCTGCAAAGCTCATAGCAGAAACTATACAAACGTCTAGTTAAGCTATAGAATAAACGCAAGTACTGGTGTCATGAAAGTAGCTGACACTGGAATCTAGTCAATTATATATATGGAAAATGAATTTAATTGAGAAAAAGAATCCGGACCGGGAGGATTTATATGATAAAATTGTGTAATAAGGCTGGATCCCAGTGTCGAAGCACACAACTGTACGAACGTTGCGATATGGGGGTAACTTCCACTAAGAATGATGTCATCCCAGTGCCCAGACACTGGGATCCAGAAAACTTAATCGTAAATGAGCACACCAGGTGGCTGTATAGTAAAAGCTGGATTCCAGTGTCAAGCACTGGAATGACACCATCCGCTACTCAAATTACCTGTATATTGCAATGTTCATACACTGAAATGTTACAGCGCTGGGATAACATCTTCCGAGACAGAACGTTCCGTGCACACAATTGTGAATCTAGTAAAGGGTTAATATGATGAATAAGATAATCAACAACGTATTTGCAAGAGAAATTTTAGATAGCAGGGGTTACCCCACTGTTGAGGTAGAGATTGAGCTCTGTGATGGAGCAATAGGCAGAGCATCTGTACCTTCTGGAGCTTCAACCGGTAAATTAGAAGCCTTGGAACTCAGAGACCAAGATGAGAAAAGGTATTGTGGTAAAGGAGTGCTGAAAGCTGTTCAAGCTGTAAATGGGATAATAGCAGATGAAATCATTGGAATGAATGCAGCGGACCAAAATGCAATTGATAAAGCATTAATTGAACTAGATGGAACAAAAAATAAATCTAAACTTGGAGCAAATGCAACTTTGGGTGTGTCTCTTGCGGTTGCAAAAGCAGCAGCAAACAGTTTCAAAATACCGTTGTATAGATATTTGGGAGGAGAGCAGATGAGTGTTATGCCGGTTCCATTCATTAACATAATTAATGGTGGAGTACATGCAGACAATAAGCTCAATTTCCAAGAATTCATGATTCTTCCAGTCGGTGCTGAGACTTTCAGTGAAGCAATCAGAATATCTGCGGAGGTGTTCCACAACTTACGTAGCATTCTTAAGAAAAAAGGTTATAGCACAAACGTAGGAGATGAAGGTGGTTTTGCACCAAATATTGAAAGTACTGAAGAAGCACTTGATTTGATCATATACGCTATAGAATCAGCAGGTTATTCAGCGCAAAATCACTTTGCACTAGGCCTTGATGTTGCTTCATCTACTTTTTATGAAGATGGAATTTACAAATTTGAAAACAGAGATCTTACTTCAGAGAAATTGGCTGAATACTATTGTGACCTTGTGGAAAAATATCCAATAATTTCTATAGAAGATGCAATGAGTGAAGACGATTACGAAGGTTGGAAATTACTTACTGCAAAATTGGGGAGTAAAGTTCAATTAGTAGGGGATGATTTGTTTGTTACAAATTGTGAACTGATATGTAAAGGAATAGAGGAAAAAATGGCAAATGCTGTACTGATCAAGCCAAATCAAATAGGAACGTTAACAGAAACTTTTGCTGCTATTGAAATGGCAAAATCAAATGGCTATAAAGCTGTTATTTCTCATCGCTCAGGTGAAACAGAAGACACAACAATATCTCATATAGCAGTTGCATCAAATTGCGGGCAGATAAAAACCGGGTCGCTATCGCGTTCTGATAGACTCGCGAAGTATAACGAGCTAATGAGAATAGAAAGCGCATTAGGAAAGGATGCTAAATATTATCGTGGGTTAGCATGGGTTTTATAGACGAAGTAAAATTGTGTTTAAAAGCCGGTGACGGTGGTGACGGCTGTGCAAGTTTTCGTCGAGAAAAGTTCGTTGAATTTGGTGGTCCAAATGGTGGTAATGGAGGAAAGGGTGGAAACATAGTTTTCATCAGCGACGCTAATCTCAACACTTTGCTTCATTTTCGTTATAGAAGACACATTAAAGCAGATAGTGGGAAAAATGGTGCAGGCAGGGATAGATCTGGCACAGCAGGGAAAGACGTTATACTTCGAGTTCCAGTCGGTGCACAAATAATTGATGAAGAAAGTGAAGAGATAATAGTCGATCTTGACAAGCCTGATATGGAATTTTTAATAGCACAGGGTGGAAAAGGTGGACTTGGAAATACTAATTTTAAATCTTCTACTAATAAGGCACCAAGACATTTTACTTACGGTCAGCCTGGCAAAGAAAAACATGTATTGTTAAAACTAAAAGTTTTATCAGATGTTGGAATTATTGGCATGCCAAACGCAGGTAAATCAAAATTTTTGACTCGCTGCTCAAATTCCGATACAAAAGTAGGCGATTATCCATTTACCACCGTAAGACCCCACTTAGGTGTGGCAAAAGTGGATGATAGCGAAGTTGTAATAGCAGATATTCCTGGAATAATTACTGATGCTCACCTTGGAGTTGGGCTCGGACATAAATTTTTAAAGCACATAGAAAGGTGTCAAATTTTACTTCATTTAATTGATGCAACTCACGATGATGTTATTTCAGCTTATAATTGTACACATAATGAGCTGGAGCTTTACGATAGTGATCTTGTTGAAAAAGAAGAGATTGTAGTATTAAACAAATGCGACTTATTGAGGGAAGCAGAAATTCTGGAAAAGAAGAATCACCTAACTAATTATCTTAATAAAAAAGTGCTGTGCTTATCAATTAATGGTGATTTACAGCCTATTTTGAGATTATTAAGTAAAAAATTGAAAAAGAGTAATTTTAAGGAAATCGATGTATATGATCCTTTTAAGATGTGAATTTCATTTATTTTATCATATAACTAGAATATATTTGTACGAACATTGTTTTTGAAGGTGATTTGCACAGTAAATGGTCAGCGCGTGACGCACAACTGTACGAACATTTGTTTTTGTTAAACACAACAAATGGTGTCATTCCAGTGTCAGCTACTTGCATCTACCACACAACTGTACGAACATTGCAATTTGCAGGCAATTTGCGTGGCAGATGGTGTCATCCCAGTGCTTGACACTGGGATCCAGCCTTTTCATAATCATCAAAACGTTGTATTTTAACATAAAACGGCTACTTTTATGCTTACCAACTTAATAAAATTCCTGGATCCCAGTGTCAAGCACTGGGATGACATCATAGGGGCGCTGGGATGACACCCTCCTGCTAGACAATGTTCGTACAGTTGCACATCTACCATGCAAGTTACCTGAAAATTGCAATGTTCGTACACTTGACTACTTGGATCTAGTATGATTTAATTAACCAAAAAGTAGGCATGAAAAAATTATATAGTGAACCAGTTTGCATGATGCTAAGAAGGAAAATATGGATAGAAAAACGAGAATAGAATCAGACAGCTTAGGGGAAGTAAAAGTACCAAGTGAACATTACTGGGGAGCGCAGACTCAGCGTTCTTTAGAAAATTTTAAGATTGGCACAGAAAAAATGCCAGAGCCTCTGATTAAAGCATTAGCAATAGTAAAACTTGCAGCAGCACGTGTTAACATGAAGCAGGGTAGCATAGATAATAAGGTAGGGGACGCAATCTGCGCAGCCACAAGGGAAGTAATAGATGGCAAATTTAATAATGAATTTCCGCTTGTTGTTTGGCAAACCGGATCCGGAACGCAGACTAATATGAATATGAATGAAGTGATCAGCAATCGCGCAATAGAGATTTTAGGTGGTAATTTGGGTAGTAAATCTCCAATACATCCAAACGATCATGTGAATTATGGTCAGTCGTCAAATGACACCTTTCCAACAGCAATGCATATAGCAGCAGCAGAGCAAATAAACTGCTTGCTTATTCCAAATCTTGAAAAATTGCATAAGGTGCTGGATAATAAGGTTCAGGAATTTAAAGATATAATAAAAGTAGGACGTACTCATCTGCAAGATGCAACGCCCCTAACACTGGGACAGGAGTTCTCTGGCTATGCAGCCCAGATTAAAAAGGGGATAGAGAGAGTAAAATCAACTTTAAGTGATATATATGAGCTTGCACAAGGTGGCACTGCAGTTGGCACGGGACTCAATACTAAAAAGGGTTTTGCTGAAGATTTTTCAAGCCAAGTTGCAGAAATTACTAACCTTCCATTTACTTCAGCAGGCAATAAATTTGAAGCGCTAGCAGCAAATGATGCTTTAGTTGAGCTCAGTGGAACACTCAATACAGTAGCAGTCAGTTTAATGAAAATTGCAAATGATATAAGGTTGCTTGGTTCTGGTCCAAGATGCGGAATTGGGGAAATAATGTTACCGGAAAATGAGCCTGGTTCTTCAATTATGCCAGGTAAAGTGAATCCAACTCAGTGTGAAGCGGTGACTATGGTATGCACTCAAGTTATGGGAAATCATGTTGCTGTAACAATTGGTGGCTCAAGTGGTCATTTTGAACTGAACGTGTTTAAGCCAGTGATAATTTACAATGTTTTGCAGTCTATAAGACTTTTAGCTGATGCAAGTTTAAATTTTACAGAAAAATGTGTAGTTGGTATTAAAGCAAATGAAGAGAGGATAAAAGATTTACTGAATCAGTCGTTGATGTTGGTCACTATATTAAATACGCATATAGGGTACGACAATGCAGCAAAAATAGCGAAGCTTGCTTATAAAGAAAATATCACTCTAAAAGAAGCAGCAGCAAAACTTCAACTGCTCACTGAGGAGGAGTTTGAAAGGATAGTGAAACCAGAAGAAATGGTAAATTATTTGTAACCGCTCACAAATTTCCACTTAATTCTTCAATCTCACTAATAGAAAGGCCAGTAAACTTGACAATAGTGTTGACATCAACATTATTAGCCAGCATTGCTTTTGCGACTTCAATTTTCCCTTCCTCTTTACCAATTTTTTTACCTTTTTCAGTAGCAAGATCAAGTCTGTATTCAAGAATAGCTTCTTCTTTGCGTAGATCCATTATCCTTTCTTCGTAAGCTACTAAATCTTTTTCGTTCCAACGAAACTTATCTAACTCATCATATGCTAGCTTTATTATTGGTGCTTTTTCTGCTATCTCTTTTAAGTCCTCTTCTGTTGTTTCTTCTGCGTATTTAAAAAAGAAACACCACCTTTCTACTATACTTTCTAGCTGCTCTACTTTACTTTTTGAAAATTTGGGCAATTCTATAAAGATAAATTGAAAATCTTTTAAGTAATGTCCATTAGTTTTTATATCACGTATATTATGAGTAGAGATATAACCAACTTCTTCAGGAAGTAAGTTACAATTTGATATAGCAATAAAGAAGACTTTCTTTAAATCAATGTAGTTGCCAGATTTATCTAATTGTCCTGAATAAGCCTTAGCAGCATACAGTTGGGCACGTTTCTCAAAGCCCTTGTCTCTAGCGAGCTGCATTTCTGCTATATATCTATTTCCGTGAGAATCCTTGCAGAGAACATCAACAATACTTTGTTTATCAGAGGCAACTTCGGGATCCATAATAGTGCTAAGAAACTCAACTTCTTGTATTGCATTTATCTCAGTAAACCCTAAAATATCGTTCAAAAAGTGGATCAGGATATTCTTATTTTTTTCCGTTCCAAAGATTTTTTTGAAACACAAATCATTGCGAGGATCGAGAAATTTTGAAAGAGCCATGGCAAAAATGCTTGAAAATATTAATAATTATACACTATTATTAATAATTATTCAATCATATTTTTGAAGATAGCTAGTTTCTGTATTTACTTTAAATTGAAGAAAGCTCAAATGAAAGATCGTGTTTTGCTAAAAATCACAGAATGCAGTCTGGTTACAATTATTTATCACTAGTGCCTAAAGTGATCTCCTTTATCCTCTCATCTGCTAATATTTTTAATTTCTCACCATATCTATAATAATTTCGCTTTATAACGTATAACTCATCAGCAGAAGAAGAATCTAATTTAGGGTAATATTCGTAATTGCAATTTTCTTCGATGTCCTCAATGCTTATAGATGATGCTAAAAATGGAGACAAAACTAGTAGTAAAATAAGTAAAAAGCTTTTCATATCAATTATTTAAACTCAATTGTGTTATAAATATATTAATAGCGAAAAAAGAAAAACAAGGTTTAATTTTCTTTTTTATTTGCGATTTATCTATTAATTAACCGTGAAAGGTTACGTGTAATGCTCCTTCACATAATTATCAATAATTGCCTTAAATTCTTCAGAGACATTATCACCTTGTAAAGTTTTGAAATATTTGCCGTTTTTGTAGACTGCTGAAACAGGTTTTTCTCCATATCCAGGCAAGCTGATTCCCAAATTTGCGTGTTTGCTTTCTCCAGGACCATTTACTATGCATCCCATAACAGCAATGCTCATATGCTCTACACCTGGATTTTTTTTCTTCCACATCGGCATATGAGTTTTTATATAGCCATTCACCTCTTCAGTTAATATACGAAAACGATCGCTACTCGTGCGCCCACAACCAGGACATGAATTAACCTGAGGGTTAAAGTGTCGCAAGCCTATAGACTGCAATATTTCCTGACACACCACCACTTCATTAGTACGCGATTCACCAGGACGTTGAGTCAAAGAAGCCCGTATGGTATCTCCAATGCCATTTTGCAATAAATAAGTAAGCCCTGCTGCGGTATTTACCACACCTTTATTGCCCATACCAGCCTCAGTTAAACCCAAATGCAGTGCATAATTGGAAGATTTTGCAAGTGCCGTATAAACTAAAATTAAATCTTGTACTTTGCTAACTTTACATGAAATGATTATTTTGTTTGAACTTAGACCAATTTCTTCAGCTTTTTTTGCACTATCAAGAGCAGACATTACAAGTGCTTTGCGCAGTATAACATCAGAAGGCCTTGAATTACTAAGCGAAGAGTTTTCATCCATCAGTTTTTGTAAAAGGTATTTATCAAGACTACCCCAATTTACTCCAATTCTAACCGGAAGAGTATGCATTATTGCATACTCTATAACCCTTTCAAACTTCTCATCACGTTTGTGGCCAAAGCCTATATTGCCTGGATTGATTCTAATTTTACCCAGCATTTTGATGTTGTCTGGATAATCTTGAACTAATTTATCTAGCTCATACTGACCACAGCCTACCAATATTTTACCGTCAAAACCTTCTTTATTTATCTCTTCTACTATATAAGGTATTGCTCTTGCTACCTCCTCTGAATTCAAAGCAATCCGTACTAACTCTGAACCTGCACGTGCTAGTTCTGTTATCTCTTTTGCATAATGTTTTGCGCTACTTTTTATATTATCAGAATCTATATGCACGCCAAGCGCCATAGATTGTACAACTACAGGATTATTTCCACCTATCTTTACTTTTCCAACTTCTACAACATGAGTTTTGTGCCTGGAAATCGGCGATAATTCATATGCATCATCATTCAATATTAGGTCTTTATCTAGCATATTATTAATTGTGATACTATTTTACTGTGTCAGCTACACTGCCAAATGAACTCGAACCATTCAAACTATAAGCATCTACGTTATCCAAATTAGCAATAGAATCATGTGAACATGTTCTTTTTGATGGAGTTTTTTTTATAGTGATATTCATAGGAGAAACTTTTTTTTCTCGTGTTGAAGTAATTTTTTTTCCTTCTTGTTCATGCTGCTCACTTTCATACTGCTTATTTTCATACTGGGAAACTGGCTCTTGATCTATAAATACAGCACCCCTTAAACGCGCGATATTAATACCATGCTGATTTATCATAGCGCTCTCTTCATCGTCGACTATGCAAGCTTCCATGTCATTTGGCTCATTATCAAGACTAGCAATTTTTTTCTCTTTTAATTTTTTGATTAGATCTTCTTTATTTATAGCTCGATCTTGTGACTTTTTTTTCTTGAGCAATTCCCTACGCTTCTCATACAGTTTATATGACTCAGCAAAATCCTCATCTGTATGAAAGTTTGCACCACCAGGGTTACCAGGAGGTATGTATTTCTTACTGAGCTTTACCTTAGACTTAGCTTCAGCACTATGCACAGTAAAAAAGCTAGAAACCAAAAACATTAATATAAACAAAACTTTAGAAAAAATCCTAAGCATATGGTGCTATAGTAAATATCGTGTTTTAAAAGATAGCAATTAACAAACTTTAAGTAAACCAGAATCTTTACTAACTTTACAATAATATGTCACAAATATTTTTCTAAAAAGTGATATGTTTGCTATCAAAAAACCTACATAGGCTAAGAGAAGAGTAAGGTGTTACAAGCTATGTAACACCTTCTTAAGAAGAGTGTTATGCAGCTATATAGTTTGCACTTTTAAGTTATTCTGTAGTTTTTCAGTACCATCGGTAGTATCTACATTACTAAGTTTTGCTTTTGGTGTATCTTGATCAAGCGAGTTCTTTTCTTTCTCCCTCTCAAGCTTAACTCCCTGATAGATGCAGAATGCAACAAAACAAGTTATCGCTGTTACAGCAACAGCAGTGGCTATGGTACAAATTAGTAGTGTTTTTTCTTGTTCTCCTACTGCTTCTGTAAGTGTTTCCACTTTTTCTTCCACGTCTGCGAGTCTTTCTTGCAAACCGTCTAAATACTTTTGTATACTTTCGAACCGTTCAGCATCGATCTTTTGAGTTGCCTGCAATTCCTCTAACCTGCTAAATGCAATTTGAAGTTGATCAGCGTTGATCTGTTGACCTTTTTGCAATTTTTCTAGTGCACTGAATGCCTTTTGAAACTGCTCAGCATCCACCTGTTGAAGTTTTTCTAGTGCTTTTATTGTCGATTCATTAGAACCGAAAAAAAAATCATGAAGCCAATTTGTTGACATTTTTACCCCCTAGTTAATTAATATATTATAATTTTACATTCCCAATGTTTAAATTATTATTAAATTAACTGTCATTATGTATTGACCTTTTAATAATTTTGTTTGACTTGCTTTTTGAAAGTGCGGAAACTTAAATTAAGGTATTTACAAGGTTGCAAAAAAAGAAGCCCTGTTATTCAACCAATATCTCTCTCTTCCCTGAGTAATTTGGAGCGCTGATAATACCTTCCTTTTCCATTCTTTCAACGATGTTTGCAGCTCTGTTATAGCCTATTCTAAGTTGTCGTTGAATGTAACTGGTTGAAACTTTTTGATCTCTTTGAATGATGGCCACTGCTTGGTTGTAAAGGTCGTTTTCTTCATCCTCTGTTTCACCTTCTGATTCCACAGAAGAATTTTCATCTTCTTTGGTGATTTCCTCCATGTAATTCGGCTCACCTTGCATTTTCAGATGATCAACTATATCTTGCACCTCATTATCACTTACAAATGGGCCGTGAACTCGAATGATCTTACCACCAGAGGCCATATAGAGCATATCACCCATGCCGAGCAATTGTTCAGCCCCTTGTTCGCCAAGTATTGTGCGGCTATCTATCTTAGAAGTAACAGCAAAACTGATTCTTGTTGGAAAGTTTGCCTTTATCACACCTGTTATCACATCCACGGATGGACGTTGTGTTGCCATTATGATGTGTATTCCTGCAGCACGAGCCATCTGAGCTAAACGTTGAATAGAGCACTCTATTTCTTTACCGGCAACAAGCATTAGATCTGCCATTTCATCCACGATCACTACAATATATGGAAATGTCTCCATCTTGATTGGTATTTTTTCAAACAAAGGTTTGCCTGTTGTTGAATTAAAGCCAATCTGCACAACGCGCTCCAATTCTATTCCACTATTCATCGCTTCTGTGATTTTCTGATTATAGTTTATTACGTTGCGCACATTCAAATACGACATCATGCGATAACGATTTTCCATTTCTTTCACTATCCACTTAAGAGCGACTACAGCCTTTTTTGGCTCTGTTACCACTGGCGTTATTAGATGCGGTATTGCATCATATATCGAAAGCTCAAGCATTTTGGGGTCGATCATTATCATCTTACATTCATCAGGACTTAATCGATAAACGAGTGAAAGAATCATAGTGTTAATCGCAACTGATTTACCCGACCCTGTGGTTCCAGCAACAAGCAAGTGGGGCATTTTAGTCAGATCTGCAATAACTGGTTTTCCGCTTATTTCCTTGCCAAGCGCAATTGGAAGATTTAAGTTTGCATTCTGGTATTCTGGGGATTCAAGCAAATCACGCAGCATTACAATTTCTCGTTCCTTGTTCGGCAACTCTATTCCCATAGCATTTTGCCCACGAATTATTGAAATACGTGCAGAGAGTGCACTCATTGAACGTGCAATATCATCTGCAAGGCCAATCACTCTTGCAGATTTCGTGCCAGCTTGTGGTTCAAGTTTGTATAAAGTCACAACCGGCCCATAGCATACACTGATAATTTTTCCTTGCACGCCAAAATCACTCAGGACTTGTTCCAGCAGAGATAAATTTTTATTGCTCTCCATTTTATTCAGCTGCTTTCTCTGCAAAGACTCCTCTGCTTTAGAAAGTAAATGAATGCTTGGAAACTCGAACTCACTGGAAGGTTTAAAAATTTCTTCGGTCTGTCTTTTTCTTGGTTGTTGTTTAGTAATTCTATGTTTTTCTTCTACTATTAATGGTGCAACTGAATATTCAGCAGTTTTATGTGATCTGAAGAATGGAACATTTACAAATAAGCAAGCTATTTTTTTACATAAGAAGAATAGAGAGTAAATTGTTCTCTTCCAACCAACCGATCCTATAAGACCTATTGATGTTACTATCACAAATACATAAAACGGGCAGTTATTAATTAGTGCATTCCCTATTATTCCACTGTGTCTGTACCTTGCAGTGATGCCTAGCGAAAGTTGTGGTAGTATAGCACATATCCCTAAATTGATTAATATTAAATAGAGAATTTTTAGCAGCCTTTTTGATGGCCTGAAGATCAACAAGTAAACTATGGTTGTAGCTATTGTAACACTAGTTAATCCAAGAAATTGAACCAATATATCAGCTAAATATGAACTTACTATTCCACCTAAATTTGTCACTTCCTCATTTGTAGCTGTGTTTAAGGAAGGATCTTTATAGTTGTAGCTAAAAACTGATATATATATATATATTAAGAGTGATAGATATACTGCTGCTTTTAGATATCTTTTTAGCATCTACTTAAAAGTAGTAATTCATTGTATATTGTACAAAGCGAATTGCTATTAGCAATATCATTATAGATAAATCTAATCCGTTGAACGGTGGTATGTATCTTCTGATAATTTTTAGTGGTGGATAAGTCAACTGATTCAAGGTGCGCATTATGCGATTGACAGTATCATTATACACGTTCACTATATTAAGCCTAATCAGCAAATCTAGGATAATCCAACATATTAGAATGAAGCTATAAAAATCAAGTAACGTGTTGAGTAGATATATGATTGGATGCATAGCTTTGCTTTAATTGACTATATTGCACTTGTATTACATGAAAGGTTAAAAATCAAGTCTTGTAGCAATTATACACTTTTATGGTATTACAGGTATAAATGATAAATTACCAGTATTTTTATTAACAGATATATCTACAATTTTTGAGCTTGGATCTTTTGCTGTTTCGTAAAATTGTTCAGCTTTTTTTAACATTAATGTTGCATCTGCAAGCATAACATAAGTGTAAAAACTGTCTGGAACAATCAAAAAATCTTCAATATATTGATCGTATGAATAAAGGTTTACAGCCAATTCTAGTGTCTTACAAATTTCTTCAGAGGTTAAATTAGCAACTCCTGTATCGGGGCAAAAGCCAACTGCCCCTTCATTAGGATCAAAAAATATATATTTACTATTTTCTGCTTTATACACCAACATAGAATGTGCAGAGCTTACGTTATAATCATTATTATCTATGGGGTAATCGCTATCACTATTGGAGGTGTAATAGGAATTATCAGTACCATTCTTTTTACAGTAAGTACCACAAGCAAAGATAAATTCTAAGTAGCGTTCTGTTCCTACATCCTTTAAAGCACGTTTGACTTGTTCTTGATCAATGTTAACTTGTCTTCTCATCAAGGATAAATCTTTACATAGTTGATCGTATATCATTTCATCATAAAATGATTCTCCTTCACGCCTGTCAATGCTCTGAACATCAAGAACAGGTAAGCATTGCGCTAAAACCTGTATTGCTAATAACTTAGTCGTTTGTCCTTGTCCTGTATCAACATAAGCTATAAAATCTTGCTCAGATACAACATAATCATGCTTGAGAAGCTTAGCAAAATCTTCTTTATTCTTTAGTCCTATAGCAGTAATAAAATAATTTAACGGATGACATAGCCCTTCTTCGGGGTCAAAACCCAAAGTTTCTTCAAATCTATTCTTCAAGTTCATGCTTTTTGATATGTTGCTTGACATAAAATGATTCAAATCAAATCGGATAGCTTGCTTGCTTTCAAACAATTCCTCGTATTGTTCTTCAGGTGATAAAACTGGTACTTTATATGAATATCTACCATTTTTTCTACGTATACCTTCTACATCTTTAATAATGCCTTGTTTTACGTTTTTACTAATGGTAAAGTTATTTTTACGATCTATCATATTTTTTTCAGGTTTAAGTTCTTTTTGGTAGTGTAATTTAAAAATGTTACTATTTCTTGTCCTGAAAAAATTCTATCAATTTCTTCATTTTCAATTTTGAAAAATACCTGAATTTGAGATTCATTTTTGAAAGTATAAACCTTTAATATATTAGACTCAGCAATATTACTAACATATTCCTTAATATACTCCTTAACATATTTTGGCATAAACATATTCCTAAAATTTCAACTATATAAATTAATAATATCATAATTCATACTGTTTAAGTAATCAATATTTTAATTTAATATTTTAATAAAAAAATATTAAACTTAATTTATTATGCTAATATTTAATAAAATTAATTAAGGAGAAATGTTTAGTAATCTTTTTACTATAGCTGACCCAAGCAAGGTTTCCCCATGTCATACCGCCGCGGTATCTTGGCATAGATTCCGCTAACTATAGTAGTTTCTAAAATGAATGATAAAATTCCATTATGGTACTACCAACTAAAAGCTGCAAGTCTGTATAGTGGTGCATTAGAGGTCTGAGGCGACTTTTGATGATATGCCAATAGTGTTCTATAGGATTCAAATCTTACTTTTACCCACAATTTTGAGAGGTTATGATGTGAAGCATAACAATGCTCTCCTTAAGGTTTTCATAGCCCCGCCATAGAGTCATAGACCCTGGTAAATTATCACTTTTTCTATTCATAAATCCACCCAATTTTCCTAACCAAATAATAGCTTGTTTTATGTTTGGAGGTTCTTCGGGTAATGTTGCTACCCGATACTCACGCATGTAAAGGACCTTCCACTCTTCGTTGCTTAAAATTTTAGTACAAGTTTCCATGGGATTTGATAAAGCCACTTTTGTCAAATATAAAATTTTAAACGCGATTATACTTTTTATAGCAATTAACTTCTGTAATCTTTCTTTTGTAGCTAAGCGAGAGCTTTCTATCTTACATCCTGATTTTAAAATCCTAAAATACTCTTCAATTTTCCATCTTAGCTTATACCAATTTATCTTTTCTATGGCATCTAAAGTATGGTACATTAGTTAGTAGAGTCCAGTCGACAGCTTCCAATCCATCAGGAGCTTTTGCACTTACCACATATACAGGGACTTATTTTATGTATTGTATCTTTTGACCCATAAATGGAAGAAGATCTGATAGGCTTTCATATACTTAACTTCAATATTAGCTTTCCTTGATCTCTGGTTTCCACCTTTAGTAACTTCTAGAGAAATTTTCTTTTTTACTGGCAGTTGAGTGATGCGTGTTTGCAAATCTGTTTTTCCGACTTCAGTACAGATAAATCTTCTATTAGCTCGATTGCGGATTACATAAAAACTACCTAACGTCTCAGCCACCCATAAAAATTTGAAGATGTCTGCTTCCCTATCACCAAGGGTAACAAGTTGTACATTTGGAGGAAGGTTGTTTATAGTTTCTTTGAGAGCTGTTATCCACTTATAACTTTCTTTTTCTTCTATGGAGGTACGGTATTTTCTGTTTGCTTTTTCTTGTGCCGTTTCTTCTTCCCTAATAGAACGCGCCCAACATTGTTGGGAAGATAGACCTAAAGGTAATCCGTCTTTGCTAGGCACTATGCAACAGTAAACCCATTTTATGCTTTGTATAAGCTTTAGAAATACTGCCTAGTCTCTTGGTCTTTATATGAGAGTCAAAATCCAAATAACTTGTATCTTGAACTGAAAATACCAACTGGTTTCCTTTTATTCTTTCCTTAGTTTCTTTATAATGGGAAGAATAAATTTCCTTATCTTCAAGCTTTTCATTGCTTATATGCACCCTTAGCTTCTTTCCACCCACTACAGCTTTGATTAATTGAACCAGATGCCTTACCCTCTATGCAATAACTTGTTTTTATAAGTCTTTTATTAAGCCTTATATCTCCCAAATTAATGTGTTTTAACTCTCTTTCCAGCCATTTATCCCCTAAGTGTTGAAAGTATCAAAAATAACGTGATATGAGATGATCAACGGCATGTAAATTACCTCCCGACAGTAAAACAATCGAACGTATAAAAGAGTCATTTAGATCCAATGTGAATTGCAGTAATGCTATTTTGAACCCATGTAGATTATTTTTGATTTTATAAACAAGAAATAACAAAGCAGATCATGTAAATATACACCTTCATGCCACTCATAGTATGGCTTAAAAAGTGCTTATATCCAAGATTTTGCTTTATAAATTTAAAGAACACTTCTATATCCCATCTGCGCCTATATAGCTCTGTTACTTCATAAGCTGGCATTTCAAACAAGTTTGTCAAAAACCATATTTCATCTCCAATTTTATTTCTGATTTTTATTAGCCGTAGATCATTGCCACTTTACCTCGTGCACGATAAAGATTAACTATTATATCTTCTAAAATCTCTGATCCATCCGATTTTTGTTCTCTTATAACTTTGTTCCTGCTTATAACATCATGTTTTCTTCCTACTTTAACTCTTGTGATAAATTTGTACTCCTTTTCATCAAATTCGGCAAAAGTTCCAACTTTTCTGATTCCTCTATCAAATAATAAAATATCCTCTTTTTCAACTTTAGCTTCATTAATTGCTCTCACTAATGCTATATCTTCACTACTTTCTTCTTGTCCTTTACAAAATCTTATACTTGTCGGCAATTGATCCTTTAATCCTACACTCACTTTAACTTGACTGTCGTTACTTTTACCGCCTATTTTTAGCCCATCTTTTATGAGATATCCCGATAAATTTATGATCGTCGAATCAAACTTATGTAAGTTATTTGATGTTTTTTGGGGTAATAGCTTTTTAATCTTGCTCATCAAATCAATATATACTCCCTTAAAATATTCTGGATTTATAACTTTTAACCTTTTTGACAAACCACTGTATGTTACTGTACTTTTATCGCTATTCTTATCCATTATACACCTGTTTATTACCATTTCTAGCGCTCTTAGGCTTGTTTTTTGCCCCATTAATATTAACTTCATTAGACCTTTAAATATAATCTTGCCCAACAATTTAGTATTACATTTATCTACTTCACTTAATTTTCCTAGCCTTTCTAAATCCTCATCTTTTATTAAATTTAGTACTCTTTCTATTTGATCCATTATTGCCTCCTTTTTCTTGCAATAATAGTTCTTTATGTCTTTTTTGTGTTACTTTCAACACTTATGCGCCACGGCGCTAACGAGTAGCGGAATGACGAGTTACTATACCGCCGCGAACCGTCATACCGTCACGGTATCTCTAGATCCCGCTAACACGTAGCGGGATGACGGTTTTTCAAATCGTCGGTAAATCTAAGTCAGTTTAGCTATAGCCAGTGTAGGTCAAGCTAATATATGACAATTATCTGCTCGATGAAAACGAAATTAAATACATTTTTAATATTTTTATAGAAATCTATTAGTATAGATTTTGTATGCTGTTCTAATGGCTATTTTTAAATGCTTAATACTCCTCTTCATTATTTCTTGCACACACCTGCCTACTAAGCAACATCTTACTAATATAGACAACGAAGATCATCATAATATAGGTGAGTACGATTATTCGTTGCAACAATATAACACCTCTTTGGAGAGTAATGAACCGGCAATACCAGAAATTATGCCTTTACCAATAGAGTTTCCCGATCTCACGACCAGTAGTCAGCTTATTTCTATTAATGTTAGTGAAGAAGTATCAGTAAAGGATTTGCTGATTGAGATAGGAAAACTTTCTGACGTTAACTTGGACATAGATCCCAAAATATCAGGTAATATTATTTTAAAGCTAAAAGATAAGAATATAAACGAAGTAATGCAGAGTATAGCCAACAGCGCCAAATTGCGTTACTCAACAAATAATGATGTAATTAGAATTGAGCAGGACTTGCCATACGCACAAAATTATTACGTAGACTTCATCAATATTCAACACTCTGCTCAAAGCAGTTTTGTCATTAGTAACAATATTACCAACAGTGATGGAAATAACGCTGATAGGGACTATAATAATGTTATGAAGTCTCAATATAGTAGTGACTTATGGAATTCATTAGAAAAAGGCTTGAATGCAATAATGGATGTTAATGGGGTGGATGATGGCGAATTCCTTTCATCCAACAGAGAAGCTGGTGTTATTATTTTGAATGCTAGAAAAGATATTCACAAAGCTGTTGAAGAGTATATTAATAAGGTTAAGAAGTTAGCGTCTTCTCAAGTAATGATAGAGGCAAAAATAGTTGAAGTTGTGTTAGATGACAAATATCTTTCTGGTATAAACTTAAATGACTTACGCGATGGAACTCAGTCTATAATAAATCAAGATAACTCCATTATTAACCTAGCAATGAACTTTGGTGCGAGTGATCTAGGAGATTTAGTAAAAAATTTAGACAAATTTGGCACTTCAACCGTAATTTCAAGCCCTAGAGTACATGCTATAAATAATCAGCAAGCGATGATTTCATTTACCAAAAACCATATTTATTTTACTTCCGATATACAAAAAGATACTAGAAACTCTAATCAGACCTTAATTACCAAGATGAATAGCGTCCCAATAGGTGTTGTGCTAATAATCCACCCAAGCATCAACATTGATACTAGTGAAATATTCATGGATATACATCCAACTTTATCAAGAATTAACGGCTACACTAAAGATCCAGATATAGAGTACGTCGCACAGCAGAGTAAAATGAAATTAAATAGCGACATTCCAATTGTTGAAATCAGAGAAATGAACTCTATGTTAAAAATTAAGAGCGGTGAAATTATGGTAATCGGCGGGCTTATAGAACATAGAGAAGATAAGCAAAGCTTATTGCATCAGAAGTCAAAAAGGCTAGCGAATAATATTAGAACAGTAGAAACTGTCATTTTTTTAAAAGCAACAATCGTACCAACATTTGGTTTGTTAGACAGAAAAGATAAGAATTTATATATATATTAAATCATTACTAAAAATTAAATATCAAACCAACTTCAATATTGTGAGTAGATATGTCATCTGCAACAGGTATCGGAATGCTAAAGTAACGATAGCCGAGAAAGGTTTTGACTTCTGGGATTATTGAATAATCAACACCAAGTTTTATTTGATAAGCAAACCAAGGAACATTGAGTGGCATTGAATTTTGGGGTGACCCATTAATCCTTTTTAATCTAAAAACTGTTGGCCCTATGCCAAGACCGATGTACGGAGCAAATTGTGTATCCTGAACGCTGGGATTATAATAGAAGTTTAACAAAAACGCAAATATACTTGCTGATTTATCAAATACCAGAGGAGAAGTACTATCTTCAATATTGACTCTAGAATACATGGCTTCAAAATCAACTCGGCCATTTTCCCCAGCATAGTAACCTAAAGATACGCTCCTAAGCCACTGGAAATCAATTTTACCGTTAAACTTCTGTATACTCTCAATTTCATTTACTAATCCCACTTTGATAAGCACTAATCCTAAGCTTTTTTCCCAAGAAAGCTTAGGATTAGCTGTATCGATTAAATTAATAAGCCTTTCTCCTATTGCCTTTATACCATTTACAAATGTTTCTGAATTATCATTGTATATCTTACCGCCGTTAGCACTAACATAAAAATCAAGTTTTTTTGATTTTTCTTTTGTAGGCTCAGCTTGATCTGCAATACGTGACCACATATTTTTCTGATCAGCTACTTGGAGAATAGAAGGTTGTTCAATAGGACTACTTTCAAGTTCTTGATATTTTAAATCATTTATTAGTATTTCTTTTTCAGTAATCTCTTCAGAACGTATTACACTTTCATTATTGTCTGTTTCTAATTTTAAGGGTTGTACTTGCTCAATGTGTGTACTATTACTAATATAAGTAATAAAAAAATAGACACATGGAATGAAAATTAAAAATAAAGCAATAGATATTTTAGTTATCACAAATGAACCCATAATTATCATTTATAGTATAACTACTATATCATATATTTCTTTAATGTACAAAAAATTAAGGTAAGATACTTCCGATTAGATAATTATTTTCCACTCTTTTAACATTAACTTTCACAATACTCTTGGCTTGAGCTTTTGATTCAAGCTTTACTAATGCAAAATTTTCTGTTCTACCGATATGATTTTGCTCAACCAGAACACTTTGTTCAGTGCCTATCAAAGATTGATAAAAGCTACTCATCATTTCTCTATTCATTTCTCTTAAATTTTTTACTCGTTCTTTACGCACATTCTCTGGTACTTGTGGCATTCGTGCAGCAGGTGTATTCTTCCGCTCTGAATATGGAAAAGCATGTAGGTAAACTATATTTGTTTTTCTCAGTAAATCAACTGTATCCTGAAACATTTCATCAGTTTCTGTTGGAAATCCAGCAATAATATCAGCGCCAAATGCTATATTAGGCCTCAAGCTCTTCATTTTATGACAAAATTCTATCACTTGTTCTCTGTTGTGACGACGCTTCATTCTCTTTAGTATTAAATTATTACCAGATTGTAGACTCAAATGTAAATGAGGCATAAGTCTTGACTCATTAGCTATTAAATCCATTAATTCGTCGTCAACTTCAGCAACATCGATAGAGGAAAGTCTTAGTCTCTTCAACTCTGGTATATCTTTTAAAACTCTCCTAATCATTGAACCAAGTGATGGCTTACCCAACAAATCTGTACCAAAGTCAGTAATATCAACACCTGTAAACACTACTTCTTGATATCCATTTTCTATAAAGATCCTGATTTGCTCTATAATACTGTTTATTGGCACAGATCGATTATTCCCTCTTGCCTCAGTAATTGAGCAAAATGTGCAGCTATGATTACAACCATTTTGAATTTCAATAAATGCCCTTGATTTATCTTCAAATCCATTAATTAGAACAGGTTCTGACTTGTTTGCTTGGTTATCACTGACTAAGATTTTATCATCATTTAGTAAGTAACTTTCAGCTTTTAGCTTATCTTGATTACCGAGCACTTTACTTACACCAGGAATATCACTATACGATTCAGGATCCAACTGAACAGCACAGCCAACTACGATAATTTCTTTACTTGGGTCATTTTTATAGATCTTACGTATTTTTTGCTTTACTTGACGTTCTGCTTCGTTTGTCACTGCACAGCTATGCACCACAACAACATTTTCTCTTTTTGCTTTTTTTAATGCTTCTTTGATTAACTCACTCTCGTAAAAATTTAGACGACAACCAAATGTTATCACTTCATTCATGCTAGTATTCTTTAGACCTTACAATTTAAATTATATCAAACATCCAAGCAAAGTCATTAAGCCTCTTGCATGACCATTGTTTTGGTAGATAAATGCTATGCAAGCAGCGGACACTGGTTTTCATCCAAGAGGGTGTCATCCAAGTAGCCGACACTGGGATGGCTTTGTTGCATAGCAACGTAAGTTTTTTCCAGAGTAAATAATTTTATGCGACTATTTCAAATTTAGGCATACCAATTGCAGTAAATTTGTTCATTAAGTAGCATTTAATAAGTAGTTCCTTCTCTCTATTTGTCTCAGATTTATTCTTAAAACTAAACCCAAATATTCGCTTCAACCTTGAGAAAAATCCTTCAATATACGATCTTTTTCCGTAATTTACTTCTTCTTTCCATCTTTTTATACCATTCTCACCATGTAATTTCATTAACTGAATAGCGGCATTTCTATCAAGCATATAATCCAATTTTGGATGCTCTGCTGCGTTGTTTTTCGGAGGAATTTTCGTTTTTATGCCATATTGATTACACAGCTTATAGAGCTTTTTTTCTATCATAGGCCCTATCTGCATATAGTGCTTTTATAGCATATTTAACATCAAATTTCCCCAATGCTCCATAGTGATCAGACCATTACTGTATTTTGTAGCTATGACTTGTTTGCTCAACATTATGTGCAATTTTCTTACTTGTTTATAGCCGCGATACTCTCTATCTTTGCTATTTTCTTTGCTGTGTGTTGTTGTATATACTAATTCCTATACTGTCTATAGCAATTTCGATATCTTCCATGTTATTTTTATCAACTCTGCAATCATTGATCTTAATATCAAGTTTCTTTTGATGCTTGTGAATAGCTGATAACCTGCAAATTTTTTCCTATTTGTTCAATGTATCCCTCTAAAAATCCCACTCAAACCTATTCTGAATAGATGGGTTATTATATGTATCAAAATCACCACTTTATTGCTGTAAATATTGTTGCCACCCTGCATTTTGGCCCAATTTCATACCAATTTTCGATAGCTTTATCGATGTAACGAAAAATATTTCCTCTTTTTTCTAGAAATTTGTTATATTCGTTTTGGTTACTGACTTTCATTTTCTGTGGCATATTTTTTCTTCAACAGTTAAATGGTTATTTATAATGAATTTTGTCAGTAGCCACCAGATTTTTTCGGTTGCTATGCAACAAAGCCATCCCAGTGTCTGGGCACTGGGATGACAAGAAAGAGGCTACTTGGATGACACCCTGACAACCGTCATCCCGCTACGTGTTAGCGGGATCTATGATAAGATACCGCGAATGAATCGCGGTATGACGTAGGGAAACTTAGTCAGCGTTAGCCATACTTTTATACTCACCAACTCAGTATCCAATCTGGATCCAAGTAGTCAGCTACTCGGATGACAGGAGAAGGTACTAGGATGACACCATCTGGATGCAAATTTCCTTAAACGTTCGTATAACTCAAAACTTTACTTTAGATCAAACTGCTGTATAGTGACTTTATAGCTTCAATTTTGTAATGAACATACCTAGTATAGGAAATTGTGATCTTCACAATAAAACCGTCTTACTCAGAGTTGATTTCAATGTTCCTATAAAAAATGGAGAAATTCGTGATGTCACTCGTATTTTGAGAGCATTGCCTACTATTCAGTATTTAGTAAATGCGAGTGCAAAGATTATTATTATATCGCATTTCGGACGCCCAAAGGCCAGAGACAATAATCTGTCGCTAAAAAATGTAATTGACACTTTATCGCAGTTACTAAATAAAAAAGTGAAATTCATTGATGATTGCGTTGGTGAAAAAGTGCAAAAAGCAGTGAGTGCTATGGATGCAAGAGATATAATATTACTAGAGAATCTAAGATTTTATAAAGAGGAAGAGCAAAGTGACTCAAATTTTGCCAAACAACTAGCATCTCTAGCGGATATATATGTAAATGATGCATTTTCTTGCTCTCACAGAGCTCACGCTTCTATTTCACGCATTACAGAATTTTTACCCTCCTATGCAGGATTTTGCTTACAAGATGAGCTAAAGTATCTTGGAAAAGCTGTATCGTTTAAAGCTAAACCTATTACTGCGATAGTTGGGGGAGCCAAAATGTCAACTAAGATAAAAATGCTTATAAAGCTAACAGAAAAGGTTGATTACCTAGTTCTAGGTGGTGCAATAGCCAATAATTTTTTGTCATTTAGCAAAGTAAATATAGGGAAATCTTTCTTTCAAAATGGTGTTGACGACCTTCTACATAATATTGTTGAAACAGCAAATAAAAACAATTGCAAAATAGTTGTGCCAGAAGACGTTCTGGTTGCAGTAAACTCTGATTACAGCACTAGTATTTCAAGAAAAACTGAGTCCATTTTGGACGGTGATATAATTTTGGATATCGGACCACAAACTTTGAGTACAATAAGCAGTATAATAGCAAGCAGTAAGACTCTGCTGTGGAATGGACCTATTGGTGTTTTTGAACATTCAGCTTTTGCAAATGGTACAATAGGGGTAATGAAAGTCGTAAGTGACTTAACGCACAAAGGAAAGTTAACCAGCATAATAGGGGGAGGCGATAGTCTATCTGCAATAAGCGCTGCAGGCCTTACCGATAAGGATTTTACATGTGTTTCCACTGGTGGAGGAGCGTTTTTAAGTTGGCTGGGTGGCGATGAAATGCCGGGAGTTGCTGCTCTGCAAAAATGATTAGATTAAAACTTTTTTAAATTGTTTCTTATAAGCTAGCTTTTTTGTGAACGTGATTATGTCGAAGACAGTTAAACTAATTTTGTGTTTAATAATACCAATAATAGGATTTATTTTTTATATTAAGGATCATTATTTTCACACCGGCTATGTAGAAGAAAATGTTAAGGTCAATTTTGAACCATTTTTTAGTTCACAACCAGCCACCGTTTCCAGAATTAACTGACTTCGATAGAGGAGTGTTGAAAGTTTGTGGAGATTGAGGAGCACATCCAGATAAAGAAGATTTCAAAATTTTACTTAGTTGTCCGCAGCATCAAGAAGTAGTGAAAGGAATATATGATGAGCTTGATCATCAAGTGATTACGCCAGATGCGGATTTGGAGTTATTTAAAGATGAACTGGCTAACATTTGGTTTACAAATAGTGGAAGTGAAAAAGAAACTATAGGGTTTGGACATATTTTTTGTGGTGAGCCAAACGATAAATTAGGTGGTATGCATTTTGTAGGTAGATATGTTGAAGCTCAAGAAGATAAATGGGCAGGTGCAATTTGGAATCCTATGCAATAAATCAGATATTAAGCCACCAGTTTATACATTTGGAATGAAATATTTAGGTAAGAATGGGGAAGTCATTCCGCTACGTGTTAGCGCCGCGGCGGTATGATGTAGGAAAACCTTAGCTATAGCTTTAGAACTCCCAAAAGGTCAGGAACATTGAATGACTTGACAGAAAGTTCAAAATAAATTACCCATATAAAATGTCCTTGAGTCATAATTTTTTATATGTTAGATGTGGTATCAATTGCTTCAGATCATGCTGGTTATGAATTAAAATCAGAAATAAAATCCTATCTGGAAACCCTAGGTTATAGAATGGTAGATCAAGGCTGTACTGCTAAGCAAAAGTGTGTAGATTACCCAGACTATGCTGTTAAAGTTGTAGAAGATATAACAAACAAAAAAGCAAATTATGGGATATTAATTTGTGGTACAGGTTTGGGCATGAGTACTGTGGCAAATCGTTTTGAAGGAATCTACGCTGCTTTATGTAACAGTGTTGAGATCGCAAAATTAGCTCGCGAGCATGGCAACGCAAATGTACTGTGTCTTGGTGCAGGATTTACTGCGAGTGGATTAGCAAAAGACATAGTCAAACAATTCCTCGAAACAGAATTTTCAAAAGAAAGCAGACATAAAAAACGCCTTGATAAACTCAGCAATATAACCTCTAAGAAAACAAAAACTTATAACGAAGATGAAATATCAAAATTCGCTAAAATAGCAGGCCAGTGGTGGGATGAGAACGGCAAATTCAAACCATTGCACATGATGAATCCTGTTAGAGTATCTTACATTATTGAGAAAATAAAAGAGTTAAAAAAATGCGATTTAAAAGAATTATCATTGCTTGATGTTGGATGCGGTGGTGGCATTTTGTCAGAGTCAATGGCACGCGTTGGCATTAACGTTGTGGGAATAGATGTATGTGAAGAAAACATCAAAGTAGCGCATTCACATGCGAAAAAAGTAGGGTTAAATATAGAATACACGCACACCAGCATTGAAGAGTTAAGCAATGACAAGAAGTACGACGTGGTTCTGCTGATGGAAGTAGTTGAGCATGTAGATAATTTAGAATTCTTTATGAGAAGAGCAATAGAACTGCTAAAACCGGAGGGGTTAATCTTTATATCCTCAATAAATAGAACTATCAAATCCTTCTGCCTTGCAATAATTGGTGCAGAGTACATATTAAATTGGCTGCCAAAAGGTACACATAACTGGAATAAATTTCTCAAGCCGTCAGAAATTGCAAATCACTTAAGAGAAAATAATGTAACGCTGCAAAACATGGCTGGCTTGGAGTACAACGTGATAAAGCGTGAGTGGAATCTAACTAAAGGCGTGGATGTTAATTATATACTTTATGGAAACATTGTAGTTTGAGAAGGTTCTAATGTCATCCGAGTAGCTTGACTACTTGGATCCAGAAAAAAGAATGGTGTCATGAAAGTAGCTAACACTGGTTCCTTTATGACGATGTCATCCCATTTGGTGTCATTCCAGTCTGGAATCCAGCCTTTCCATAATCATCAAAAACGTTGTATTTTAACGTAAAACAGCTATTTTTATGCTCACCAACTTAATAAAATTCCTGGATTCCAGCGTTACGCGCTGGAATGACAGCAGTCCTACGTCATACCGCCGCGGTATCTCTTAGCCGCTAACACGTAGCGGGATGACGATTGTTGGTGAACCTAAGTTACTTTAGCTATATATAAAAGGTTTAAGTGGTTGTATTGATGTATCTTTGTATTAGAAAACACCCAATAAGCAGAGTTGTAAGTGGAATAAACCACAAAATGTAAGTGCTAGATTTTACAGGTGGTACGATTATAATTGAATTGCCGTAAGAATTTTTTAACTCTGAGATTATCTCTTCATCAGTGTATCCATCATTGATTTTTTTACGAATTGCTTCTCGCATGTCATACGCAATCTGAGATCCAGATTCAGACAATGATTCGCCAGAACATATTGGACACCTTATTATTTCAAATAAACTGGTTGCTCGTTTTTCCATGCTTTTATCTCTGAGTTTATTATCCAGAGTAAAAGCGTTTACGCCTGAGTGGAATATCAATATGAAAAGTAAACTAACTACTGCTCTCATCCTTGGTTAATTGGGTTATTTTACCAAGTTGGTTCATAAAATCAGTAGTGGATAACTTTCCAATAAAGCTTGACCCTACATCATCATCGTACTTTATTGAAAATTGAATGCCATCATCAGTTGTTTTTTCTGATAAGGAAGACATTAATTTTTCAAACACATCTGAAGTTTTTGAGTCACCAATCATAAACGAGATTAATTCTTTATAATTTGATATGGCCACGTTGATTTTGTCTTTAAATGAAGACGTAACCAAATTATAATTTTGCACTCCACCATCTGCAGCAAGAGAAAAATTATTACTTTGAATTAAAAGTTTCTCTATGTTGAAATTAATTCTGGAAGCTGAGATGTGGTTTACAAATTCGTAATCAAATTTAGTGTCGATACTAAGGTAACTTTCAGGACTTGCAGTATTTTTATACCGATAAGTATAAAAATCAAATCCTAGTTTAGTATTTCCACTTGGTTCTTTATCGAGGTGAAATTGAATGTAATTACTTTTATCATTCACTTCAGTTATAACACTTTGCTGATTTTCTGAAACATCACATTTTAATCCATAATCTTCGTAACGAAGTGTATCTATATAGTCTATCACGCTGTTGAATCGCAATGAAGATGGTAAATCGTTTAGTCTAACAACAAAGTGGCTGCTATCGTTTGTGTGGCATTTTATATTCTTTTTCTCATCACCATGAACAGTAATATCAACTTCATTACTTGGTGTATAAATATATACTGATTTATCAAATAATCTGTTTTTCACCAGTAGAGCTTTAGATGAAATAGTCAATTGCTCATTGGAAAATTTTGGGTTTGTCACGTGGAAGATTAGATTAAAAGGAAATCCGCTAAAATCATATGAGATGTCAAATTTTTCGTCATTGATGTAGGATATTGTTTCAGCTAAAAGATTTTTTGTCTTCCATGCAGAAAGATACCAGAAACCGCTATATGCTGTTGGAACAAACAAGCATAAAGAGACGATAATATAGATAAAAACCTTACGCATAGCTAATCACTCCCTTGTTTATCCAGCGATATATTTCTTGTACCTCTTGGTATATTAACACACAAACCATCAATATCTTTTGTTATTTTAATTTGGCACCCTAGTCTTGATGTCTCTGTTAAGCCAAAAGCCAGATCTAACATATCGTTTTCCTCATCAGATATGGGATTATGCGTTTCTACAGCATCATAAAATTCTGGATCAACAATCACGTGGCATGTAGAGCAAGCAAGAGAACCTTCACATGCACCTTCAAGCAGATCTGGATCACTTCTGTGGGCTAAATTGAGCAGAGTTTCTCCCTCTGCAGCTTCATAGCTTTTCTTACTCCCATCAGGTAAAATAAAAGTAACAGATGGCATATTATTCCTATTAAAATCCTTACTAATTTCTCTATATCCTACAGGTAATAACTAATATTTGCAAACTCTTTGCAATTCCAGTACCTATATTTCTTGTTATCCAAGTATCTCCTTTAGCATAGATCCCGCTAACAAGCAGCGGGATGACGATTGTCAGGGTGTCATCCCAGCGCCCCTATGATGTCATTCAAGTAGCTGACACTGGTTCCTTTATGATGATGTCATCCCAGTGCTTGACACTGGGATCCAGAAGACTTAATTTCAACCAAGTGGCTGCATAATAAAGGCTGGATTCCAGTGTCAAGCACTGGCATGACAGCAGTCCTACGTCATACCGCCGCGGTATCTCTTAGCCGCTAACACGTAGCGGGATACTTAACCATCATCTACACCGTCATACCGCGATTCATTCGCGGTATCTCAAAGCATAGATCCCGCTAACACGTAGCGGGATGACGATTGTCAGGGTGTCATCCCAGTGCTCCGACACTGATTTCCATCCAAGACGGTGTCATCCCAGTGCCCAGACACTGGGATCCAGCCTTTCTGCAATCTCATCGAAAACGTTGTAACCACTTTCTATGCTAGTTTGCTTGCTCACAAGCAAACTTTCCTGGATCCCAGTGTCTGGGCACTGGGATGACAAAAAAAGGAGCACTGGGATGACATCATTTGTTGTGTTTAACAAAGTTTGCACTTAGCTTCATGTTAGCTATAAATATTAAGAAATTTACCAAACGAAAAAAAGGCAAAAGAAGCCCTGGGGTTATTATCCGCTTTAAAATATTGGCGTTTTTTATGTTTTAAACGCTTGACAAGCGAGATTCAGCTGCTTTTAATTGCAACTAACCTACGCTGCAAATGTTTAAGAAATTTACTAAGCAGAAAAAAAGACAAAGAATCCCCGAGTTAGCTAGTCTTTTACTATCTCTGTCGAGTATTGGCATTTTTTGATGTCTTGTAACGCTTTATAAGCGCATTCAGCTTATTTAGATAAAAATCTAGATGTAGATGAAGTTTTGTAAAGACATACAGTATCTATATACTGCAAAAAATTGAACATAAGACGCCGATACATTAAGTAATCCTTACCTTTTAATCTGCAGATTGGCGAAAGCAAATACAATAGCTTCAGTTTCATGATAAGGGGGCTGGCGGAGTTTGTCAAGGAAGTTTTGTTTCTATTGAATGACAGTTGTGACCTATGCAAGAAGTCTGTTGTAGTTTGTACGATATCTTTATAAAATAGTTCGCATAAGGTATCTAGCAGTGCAACTAAACAAATACAAAAATCAAAATGTTGCAGTTTTTGGTCTTGGTAAAACTGGGTTATCCGCCATTAACGCTTTAATAAAGAGTGGTGCAAGAATATATGCATGGGATGATCATGAAGAGCAAATAGCAAATGCAAAAATGATGTATAAAAAATGTAATTTTATTCATCCCAAAGAATATAATTGGCAGGAGATCAGTGCATTGGTTTTAAGCCCTGGAGTGCCAATAGAGCCACATTGGATAGTAAAACTTGCAAGAAGTTTTGATTGCAAAATAAAATCAGACATTGAGCTATTTCTTGAAGCTAAAACTACAAACCAGAAGGTAATAGGTGTCACAGGAACAAATGGTAAATCAACCACTACATCACTAATAGGGCACATATTAAAATCTGCAGGGAAAAAAGTAGCTATTGGTGGAAATTTAGGCGTTCCTGTTTTGGATCTAGAAAGAGATGCAGAAATTTATGTAATTGAATTTTCCTCTTTTCAATTGGAGTTGATGAATGAAATTAACGTGGACATTTCAGTACTGCTTAATATTACACCAGACCACATAGATAGGCATGGAAGTATGGAGAATTACATAGCAGCTAAATTAAAACTGATAAACGGTAGTGAGATTGCTGTGATAGGATGTGACAATGAGATTACCGCTGATATATTCAACAAATTCACTGGAAACAAAATTCCAATCTCAGTAACATATTCCCCGGTGTCATTCCAGCCACCCTCTTTATCATCCCAGTGCTTGACTACTCGGATCCAGAAGATCTCGTTAAAACTAGAGAGTCATAGCTTATCAGTAAGCGACGTGAAAATAAACCTAATCTCCAACGCAGAAAACATAGCAGCCGCATATGCCGTATGTAAGCTACTTGGAGTAGATAGCAACACTATTATCAATGGAATCAAGTCCTTTTCAGGACTGAGGCATAGGAATGAACTGCTTGGCAAAATAAGAAATGTGTTTTTCGTGAACGATAGCAAAGCAACTAATGCAAAGTCGAGCGAAAAGGCGATCTTATCTTATGAAAACATAAATTGGATCGTTGGTGGAAGAAGCAAAAAAGGTGGAATAGAATCATTAAGCAAGCATTTCACAAGGATTGGAAAAGCTTTTCTTATTGGGGAATCAACCGAAGCCTTTGCAAACACTATGGAGAATAAAGTAGATTTCGTGAAATGTTGCAATTTGAAAAACGCACTTAAACTAGCTTTTGAAGAGGCCTTAAATAGTGCAGAAGAAGTAACAATATTACTTTCTCCCGCGTGTGCTTCTTTTGATCAATGGAAAGATTTCGAGGAACGCGGCGAAGCATTTTGTAGAATGTTTGAAAATCTCAGGTACAATCACACATGATGTTTAGTATAATGCTACTGTGGAACAAAAGTTAATAATAGATAAGCTAATTAGGGTTATTCCATTTGAAGGGATAAGCGATGAAACCCTATTAAAGGTGTGCACTGACCTTAATCTAGCTAATAGCTTTTGCAAATTTCAGAATGGAATATATAGCGCTTTGGAGCGCATAGCAGAGGACTTAAATAGCTCAATGGAAGCTGAACTAAGAAATTCTAATTTAGAAGATATGAAAGTGCGAGAGCGAGTAAAGTTAGCTATTCAAATACGCCTTTCAAACTACGCTAAGCTACCGAATTATAGAGAACTTTTAAAAAATGTTTTATCATTCTCCGTATCACCAAAAAATACATATTTTTCTAGTAAACTTTTATACAGAACTATTAGCGCGATTTGGTATGGCATTCATGACCAATCAACAGATTTTAACTACTATACAAAAAGAGCAATATTAGCTGGAGTGTACTTAAGTACGATACTTTTTTTTATCAATGATTATTCAGAAGATTTTGCGGATACTTTATCGTTTCTTGATAAACGTATCAACAATGTCATGACATTTCAAAAATTCAAAACTCGCTTAAAAGGAATCATAGGAAATTTCTTATAAGCTTTTCATCATACTGGTTATTCATATTTATATTCTCTTGTTTTTTTTGATCTTTATGTTAAAATAGCTTAATATTTATTAACGATAAAATGAAAGTTATTTATCATACCAATGGTAATATCAAGCCAGAAGAAAATACAAAACACGTGATAAACTTTTTTGGAGTACTTGGATGTATTAAGGTTAATGCTCGTAGTAAAAATCCACCTAAGGAGCAAGAAAGTAAGTTAGTTAAGCATTATTTTGACTATCCTTATTTTTCTAGAATTGTTAATCCAGAATTCTTTAAAAAAGAATTGAATGATGAAGAAAGAAAATTCAATAGGAGAATAGTATCACTATGGTTATGTTCTGCTATATTTTCTACTGCTTCTATTGTATCGTTATACTTGGCATACCAGAATCAAAAATCAAAAAAGGTACTTACAGGGTTAGCTTTTGCATCAGTAGTGCTATCAATTTTGGCTACCATATGTTTTATCGTATTTTGCCTATGGATGCTTTTTGACTTTGTTAAGAAAAGGTTCGTTGTACATAGAATCAAAAGCTTTTTGGAAAATGAAGTTAGCCCTGAGTGGATAAAGCGTTACAAAAAAGAACTTGTAGGTGACGATAAGGAAGTGGATGCAGAAGCTCACGATCAAGAGTTAGGAGAAAATAAAGATATAGAAGATATCGTGGAGTTTCTCTTGGAAAGAAAGAAAATTGTAGCGCTATATGAATTTCTAACAAACGGTGAAAAGTTAGTTCAAGCTGGAATGGCAATGGTAAACATGTTGCTTGTAAAAGGTGTGCATCCGAACGATATAATTTTGGATACTAACTCTCTTGGAGGAGGAATTGCAGCAGAAGTTTTAAAAAGGTTTGAAAAGCAAGGGATTTATTTAACGCTAATTCATAGTAATTCTTATAGCTCACTTAAGGATGCAACTAATAACTTTCCTCATGGGATAGGGAATTTTTTCATGAGACGGCTTCCTGCAAAATTCTTGAATTTTTGGTTTAATCGTTGCGGATTGGAATTTAATTCACGAGAGATTATAGAGAATACAAAATGCCCTGTATTAATTGCTGGCAGGAAAGGCGATACTGTAATTCCACAGGAAGCACAACTCGTTGGTAAACTTCCAGATTCATCCACATCTGACACATCTGAATGGTTTAGATGGAATATAGTACTTGAACACGATCCTCAAAACACGGAGTGTAAGAGCAAAAATATTCATGCTGATCATAAAGAACATTTAGTTTATCGTGAGGATAATGATGATATAACAAAATACACCAGTTACGAAGAAAAAGAAAATAAATTTATTGAAAAAGCACATAAATATTTGTTGAAAGGTGAATTTAATAGAAATTTTAAGCTAAAAGACTACTGTAAAAGTAGTATCTTTGGAAGCTTGACGAAAATAGAACTGAAACCCATCAATGAAAAGCATATACAAGTTTAAGTTGATAGAGAAAGAAAAATTATTCTTGCTATACCGTAGGTACGTTCCAAGATTATACTAAAGTTTTTATTGCACTCAAAACCTTCGTTTTTCCTAATCTCTAGAATTATCAATGCATCATCACTTAACCAGCCTGAGTGAGCTAGTCCATTCAACGTTGATTCAACTAGATTGCTATTGTAAGGTGGGTCTATAAAAACTACATCGCACTTTGAAATAGGTTGTGGCAATTTGTTAGCACTGCAACAAATTAGCGTGACATTGTCCGTAATTCCAAAATCTTCTGCTGTTTTTTTAGGCAATTGCAAATTGTAATAATCTGAATCTACCATAAATGCATGCTTAGCGCCGCGAGAAAGTGCTTCAAATGAAAAAGAACCACTACCACAGAATAAATCAAGTACATTCAAGTTATAAATAGGTTTTCTTGAGGAAAGTATACTAAATATTGCTTCTCGGACAACACTCATAGTTGGTCGTGCAGCTAAATGCTTGCCTGTAGTTATTTTCCTTCCGCGATATTTGCCTGCAATGATGCGTAGCATATTAAATAAGCTCCAAAATAATTAATTATTTATACTATATGATTAATGTCAATATGGCTTTAGCAGTTTAATAGAGAGAAGCTATCGAGCCGCTTGTAAGAAAAACACAAACACAAGACTCATCCGTTATCTTTTTCTGATTTGTCTGCTGCATTAATTGCTTGACCAATCTCATCTTGTAAATCACCATAACTATTTCCTTCATCGTGATTGATCCCTTCAATTCTGCTTTCTAATTCTAACTTAATTATGGTGTTGATTTTATCTATATCATCTAGGAAGCCTTGACATTCTTCATTACTATATTCCTCACCAGATGCCTTTTTTTCGATAAATAGACTTTTAAACTCTGCTAGATCAGAATTCTGATCGGTATTTAGTACAACATTTCTCTCTATGAAGCTAAGATCCGACAGCAGTAAGCTAACCTCCAACAGATCTTCACTTTTCACGCTTTTAAGGTCTTCAAGGCTTTCTAAAATACTAAACACCTTAAGCCTTTCTTGTGCAATCTCTTTGTCTTCCTTATCAAATTCAGACAATAAACTATGATTATCTACAAATTTCTCACTCAAAGCTTTATTTAACCTAGTGAGGTCGATATTGTTGTCCGGTGTGTTATCTAATAGTAGATCTACTCTCGCCCTACGCGCATTTAAAATGTCGTCGTAGTCATTTAACTTTATGTTGCCATCATCGTCTTGCTGCAATTTGTAATAATCAAGGCCTTTGAAATTTTTATTAGTCTTCATCTTCAATCCTCTTCTCCTTTTGCATCTGGTTTCCTCATTGGTTCCGGTAATTTCCTTTTGACCGGTTGATCAAGCTTGTCTTTTTCTGGTTCTCTCTTGCGTCCTATGGTGTAATCATGAAGCTTATTCAAGAAATCTTGCCTATGCGATTTTGCTCTACAGAGCAGATTACCTTGGTAACCATCTTTTTCTCCTGTACGGTGGCTAACTCCTATAGAATCAAGGCCATGCTCCCAAGTAAATTTCATAGCATCTTCTATTGTATAGCCCAAATGTGATCCTACATACCCTTTGTAATATTCTAAATATCTATCAATTCTTCTATGCGCAATATCTTCTTTATCAACTCCAAATGCCCTGTAGATCTTTTCCTCAAGCTTATCGACGTCATTTTTAGGTGATGTTGCAAACTTTGTTGCTTCAATAGTAGCACCTACAAATTTACGTGGCACATCAATAACGTGTTTCAGCACACCTCCGACTCTTGGTATCCTGCCTAGTAGATTAGCTGTACCTCCAGCTAGTTGATTAGGGAGCCCAGTAGCAAATTTACCTAGAGACTCAAGTCCTCCACCAATAGCACCTTGCAACATATGCTTAGGTAGAGAAATTAACCCCATTAAATTAGTTACTCCAGCCTTTTCAAAAAATTTAGGTAACGGTATCTGAGATAATATACCACCTCCCTGATACATACTAGATATATTGTAAACGCTGAATCCACCACCAGCTATACTTGAGCCCATTTGTTGTACGAACTCGCGTAAAGAGAACATTAAAAATGAAAGCAGGAATAATACAAAGATTTCCCCTGCATTGATTAAATAACCTCTCTGTATGTCTTGCACCCTTTGGTAATCGCTATTTTCTTGATAATTTTTGCAATCCTCACAATCTTTACATTTCTGACAGTATTCACTGTTGGGATCCTTATATAACTTATGAAGTTTCAGTATTCTACAACCTTGTTGTTCTACTACTCTCTGCACCAAAGACTTTATCTCTCTTTTTAGATCTGGTCTTATGGTACCTTTTCTGTAGTCATCCACTATTTCCCTATAATTTTTACATTTTTCTTCATCTTGCTGAGATTGACAGTAAAGCTCTGTTATTTTACTATTCATACCACCTATCTTTTTGTCTATATTATTGATCAGTAATATAATGTCAGCCCTCTCTGATGCATGAGATAAACTATTTGTTAAGCGCACTAGATCTTTTTCACTACAGCCATTACTAACTACCATATCACTTTCTGCAATATAGTGGTCTGCTGGATTACTTTGAGTGCCAGGAATTGGATTAAAGAAAGGATAATCTATATAACGAAACCCTTTTATATATTCACCATTTTTATCTTTAGGGTAATCAGGTGGAAGAGGTATATACCCAGCGCCGCCAGTAAATTTTATTGTACCACCTTCTCTGCTTATCTTTTCTATACCTTCTATGTTCTTATCTACGTTCAGCGGAGAAGCTTCTCCAAGAGTGTAAGGTACGAAAATTTGCCCTGGGGTCCAACCAAAGTACTGCTTATCAACGATACAAAAACCACCAAACACCCATTTTGGAGCACATAACCTTACCTCAAACCATTTATTGTAGCATACAGTAAAACCTAACTGCCTATAAAAGGTATTCATTATAATGGAAGCCAGTAATGACAAGAGAGTAAATATCATAATCGACTTTAAACAAAAACTGATGCAGAATTTTATCCAACCTTCAAATAGACTTTTCAACGGTGAAAATAAAATAGAAATTAGAAACAGTGGCATGATGGCTATAAGAAAAGCTATACCCATAAAACCAGAGAGGAATATTATGTAAGCATATAAGCACAGCAAGAAATATAAAACTATCCCTATGAAAATTGCCGGTATCATAAGAAGGCTTGCCCACATTTGGTAATGTAAAAACGCTGCAAACTTTTTCCAAACAGAGTAAGCAAAAAACTTGTTGAACATGTTCTCCATAAAACCAAACAACTTATCAGTATTTGAATTAGGAGCAAAGTTAGTAATTATACTTATCAATTGTTCAAGACCTTTGATGAATAAAACGAGAAAATGATCATAGAAAAATCTAAAACTTCCAGGAGATATAAGCACTATTACTAGAGTGATTTTCATCATTCTGATGAGCATATCATGCTTAGTTTCTCGTATCATGCCAAAAAGATAAAGAAGCGATGAAATCATTACAAATAGAACAAGCAAGGAAAGAACAAAATTGTGAAAGCTCGTACTTTTTTCAGCTATATTTTCGAACATAGCTTGTGCAACTGCAGGATCATTGCTATTAAAATGTTCTTTGCAATTTTCGTTAATCAATAATACACATTTTAGATAGTTATAAATGTAATCAAAAAACCCAAAACTACTTGGCTGCTGCACTCCACTTAAGAACTCAAAAGAGTAGCCACCTACATTATCTAAGTAATATCTATCTAATATTTTTACATATATTTTCCATCCCTTTTCTAACTTCATCGTATTACAATTCCTATCCTTTAATTTAGTGCTATCTCTGTCTAAAGTAAAAAGTCCATTGTCGCCCTCAGCTGTGGAATTATAACCTAGATGTACAGTAGGATATTGAGGATCGCGCATTAATTTTAGATTTTCGTTAGGATCATCTTTCCCCGTTTGAAACAAAAGATAAGCACCATGACCGTTGGTAAACCAACATGGAGCACCACGTGATACTGTATTTGCGCTATCATCTTCATTAATGCACTTGCAATTTACAGTGCAACTTGCCTTAGGATTACTTGAAAATTTTTCTATGCTAGGTTTATAATCATTACAAACTAAGTGAAAGTCAGGTAGACTATTATCACCTGACTTTCCTTCAAATTTAGTTGCATATTTTAACTGCTCCAAGCTCTGTAAGTTATAACTGCCTTTAGATTCCTTCTTGTTATTATTACTCCAAGATGTCCATGCACCATTAACTCGCACTTTTAAACTATCTCCATTGGTTTCGAGTCCGGTATCCTCCCACTTCACCACTTGGTTATGGTGAAAACCATAATTAATTTCGCCAGTTTCAGGATCAACAACTTCTCCATCTCCTGGAATAAACGCATCTTGGTCGCTTGAAAAATGAGCGCTTACTGCAATAGGTTTAGGACCAAAATAGTCAGCAGATATGCACCTTGGAAAAGGCATATCATTCTTACTACAACCTGTGATCAGCATATAAGCTGCAAGAAGTAATACCCTAAACCAACATTTGCCTAAGCGTGATTGCATATCTAAACTTTTTCCAAATACAGAAATAAATTTCTAAAACTTTACTTAAAATATCTTTTTAATTAGTTACTCCATAACATCATTCATATCTTACTCCTCTCCATTCTTGTTTTTAGCTTCATGATCACTAGAATTACTTCTTATTATTTCATCAGGAATTTCTTGCTTGCCTGATTGTTTTTTAGGTCTATCAGAATCATCACCCGTTGTTTTATCAGAACTTCCTTTAGAATCTTCTTTTTTGTTTGATTGATTTGGTGTATCAGGCAATCTAGCCTCAATTTTTCCCCGATCTTTACTCATTTTCTGCTTGATACTCTGTATCATACTTTGGGTCTTATCATCAAGGCCAACGGTTGACAGTATAGCTTGTGATGCGCTACCGGCAACTTTGCTAACACTTTGAGCAACCCCAAAACCAGAGCCGAATAGTGCTTGTGCCATAGTTTCTGATATAGAAACAAAAGCTTCCATTGCATTAGCAATAATTAAGTACATAAATGCTTGGATCAGATCTATGGGCAACGCTGCAAAGTGCCCACCAGCCCTTTCTCCGGTACTTAATGCAACATCAACATTAGTGCCAGGACTGTATCCAAGAGGCAGTATTGATTTCATCAAGCACAGATCATACGATAAGAAATTTACGCTAATTAAACATTGATAGCATGCAGAAAAATTTGTGAGATTGTATAGAACTGAATACATCAACTGATTTAAAAGAGATAAAGATGAAAATAAAATAACTGGTTGTACTGCAACGTGAGCCAGCGTTTTTATCCAGTTATCAAACAAGGGTTTAGTCTGTTGAAATAAAATAAACACGATAAACAAAGGTGTTAATGACAGTAAAAACGCTACTAGAACAGTAGATATTACATATTTAAACGTAGCGCTAATAATGCATTTTAAAAACGCAAAAGTAGCGTAGAGTATTGCCAAAAATGCAATAAAGCCAAAAGGACCAGAGAGCATCAACGATAAAAACTTTAACCAAGTTTCTGCTGTGAATAATACTCCTGCTGTCAAGTCTAAGAATGCAAATTTTCTCCCCCCTTCCCCTATATAGCCAGAAAAGCTATCAACTAAATAAGTGCTACCATCTATAAAAAGTCTGGATAAAGTTGTACCAAAAAGTTCCCAGCTTCTATCGCTAAAGGCAAAAGCTATAAATGCTATCTTGAACATTCTTACAATGAAATCAAATTTACTTAGCTGTATTGTTCCAAGCATATAGCCAACGACAGTAAATATAACGTATAGAGTAAGCAAAGCTCTCACTCCTTGTAGAAGACCTCTTGCATATCCTTTGTATGAATCTTTAACGCTGTCACCAATTACTTCTTTTTTCATAAAATCAAATATCTCGTTTATATTCGATGAAATAAAATCGTTAATTTTCTTTTTAACAAACAAGTTTACACTATACTTATTGTTTTCGTAATATTTGCCCTTCTTGTCTGTAATGTCATCTTTCTCCACGTTGCTTACATCAATACCAAAATATATCTTCTTAGACTCTTTGTCCCCCAAATGACTTCCATCTATTATGTAATATTGTATATTATCCTCTGTTATTTCACCCAACTTCTTTACTTCTTTGAAATCATTAGTCTTCGTAGCAGATAGATCACCTGGCGGGTTATCACCCAAATACATATACAGTTTTTCGCCATTAATGTATTCACATGATCTAGTGACTTTAACATGGTAACCGCCCCTATTAGCTTTATAGTGACCATAATCTGCAATAGCGAGCATCACACTACTACCAGATGTTACATTTTTTACTGTATAGTCACTATTTAATTTCAGAGAAAAATCCTCAAAATTATCACTAATTTGCGAACACACATTATCCTTTCTTGCACCTACTTCATTATCTGGAAGACATTGCATACCTTTAGCAGTATCTTGATCATCAAGATCACCAATTTTTGCAACAAGAGCCTCAGCCCAGGAAATATCTTTTTCAGTGTTTGATGTAAAATCAACGTTAATCTGCTTGGGATCCCCTTTATTTTCTTCTATCTTCTTAAGCTTATCTTCAACTTCTTTAAGGTGAGAATACATATCACATTTGTCGTTTTCATTATCATATTTTTTGTATCTTATAGAAGAGACACGGTTTTGTTCTCCCGCTTGACCTGAACCATAGTTCCATATACCCTTCTTAGTATAGCATATATTTTGATGGTAACAGTTAAGCTCATAGGAGGAGTACTTTTTTCTCTCATCAAGACTACAGTTTTTTCCATCACATAACTCGTTCAATCCTATTTTAGCGCGGCGTAAATCAAGTAGCGAACCATATATCCATGGTTTGTTGTCTTCAATATAACCTTTATTAAAATGTACCTTATTATCATATGGAGTGTACCCATTGCCAACTAGCACTTTGCTTTCCTTTGCTTTTGTTTTATCAAGAGGTAAAAATTTTATTTTATTTCTCTTTCCATCCTTGCCCTCACAAAAAAATTCCTCTCCCTCTTGCTTGCTAACATTCAATATTTCACTTGCTGACACTTTTTCACCTCCTTCTTCAGCTCTATAACAATTGTCATCAAAACTGATGCCTTTCCCTCCTGGATTGTCATAATCAATTGTTATTTTTCTGGGAACTAAGCTAAAGCTTAACTTATCACCAGGACTTACTTTAATTCCAGTGTCCACATAACGTCTATTGCTGCCAAATCCTTTACCACCGCACAATTCGTTTTCATTTACGCCTTTTTCATCAACGCCATAATTATTAGGCACATCGTTAATATTTGCAGCTTTACTATAATTTGGTTCTGAGCCATCAGCACAAAAGCTAGCTGGCACAAGTACTTTCCTTGGATTTTTGTCTTCTTTAAAAGGGCAAAAATTTACTGATCCATCGAGGGTGAATTTGATTTCCTCACCCTTACTAATTACTTGACCAGAATCAACCCAATGAATTTTAACTTCTTCACCAGCTTTATGAACTGGAACATCCACGTTAACACTAGTGTTTCTGCTCTGCAACCCAGGTTCGACACAATCCATGTTACAACCAGTGATTGCAAGACACAGTATCAACAATAGTGATCTTTTACTTATCATTGCTGTCTTCCTTGTGGTATCTGAGGCGTTGACCTTTGAGTCCCTTGTGGTATTTGAGGTCTTGACGCACCTGACTGTTGAGGAGCACCTCCTGCTCTTCTTTGAACGCTTTGTTCATCTAACCCTACTGTTCCCATTAAGCTTTGTTGATATTGTCCTCCAGGTTCGTTTTGCACATAAACACCAAACAACGAGTCAGATATTGTCGAAGAAGCTTCCACTAAAGCTTTCATAGCGTGTCCTAAAATAACAAAAGCCATCATAGCGGTAATATTAGGTGTATATTTGGAAGCATAACCATAAAAAATACAAGGGTTAAAAATCTTTAGGTTAATACTAAGTATACACGTAGAGCAGACTTCAAAATCAAATACTGAATATATGATATAATCCATAACTTGACTTATCAGTGATATAAAAATTAAAAGCACTACTGGATGAATCGCAAATCTTGCTAAATTTTTAACCCAGTTGTGAAACATCTGCCTAGTATACGCAAATAAAAGACAAATAATAAAAATAGGTGCTAAAGAAAGTAATAACGCAACTATTGCTATAGATGTAATAAAAGAAAATAAGGCGTTGAAAATAGATAAGCTCACTGTGATTAAACCCCAAATCACCAAGCAAAAAGATACAATGCCTAAAGGGCCAGAAAATATAAGAGATACTATTAACAATACTGAATGCGATGACAAGAACCTATTGAGCGGTAAATCAAGAAACTCAAAAACATTTGAAGTAGTGCCTCTAAAATTTGCTATTTCTATTAGTTGTTTTGGAGTGTTAATAAATATAGAGAATGCATTGTTATAAAAAAAGTCCCAGCTATTATCCTGCAATAGCTGGGCGATGATTCCTATCTTTACGCATATAATTAAAAACTCATATATAGAAATATGAGTTAATCCAAAAAAGTAATAAAGAGTATATAAGATTATATATAGTACTAACAGTGATATTATAGTAGATCTAATGGTATTTGTTCTACTTGATTTTATAAAACTTTCGTAAAGAGACTTTACAGGACTAGTATCAGAGTGAATTGCGTTAGGATCTTTGTAGCTAGAGCCGAAAAATGCAGTTTTCACTTTTTCATCAAAGAAATTATATATTGCACTAAAAGTTCTTGTAGGTGGCTCTTTAGTTGTGAGGTTAATGCTAAACTGACCTTCATTTTTGTAATCGCAGCCATGGTCTCTTATTCCGTAATATATGGTACCTGTTTTGTCTTTTAACTTTTCTTTTAAGCTTTCCATGTATTGAACGTCATGAACTTTGCTAATATCCACAGATATATCCCCCTGATTTTCATCACCAGGCTGATGCTCAGGGAATTTATCAGAAACGCGTATGTATAAGTTGTTTTCCAGATTAGGAGTCCTTGTTACTCTTATATTGAAACCACCTTTGTCATTTTTATCGTAGCAGTACTTGTCATTTCTACTACATAAACTAAAAGTTAATCTTGGTGTTCGATAGTTATCTCTTATCTTGTGATCACAATTAGTGCATAAACCACCTCCTGGAATGTGTTCAAAATCTTCACCATCCATGTGAATTTTCAAAAGTGTAATGCCAGTTTTTATCTGTTTTTCTTTTAGTATTTTACTAATAGCTTCAACATCAGACCGGGATATCTCACCTTCTACACTATTGTATTCAATATATGCGCAACCTTTGTTTCCGCTGCCGGAAGGAAATTTACATATACGTCCACAGAGTAAATTTAAAATGTGCGTATCTATATTACTTGCACTGCTCTCTGAAAGCTTGCTGCAATCTATATTTTCTCCTTGTTTTATAGATTTGGCAATCTTTTCAATCTTTTCTCTACTATTCTCTTCAACTAATTTTGATGGGTCTAAACTCCAATACTCTTTTCCATTCAACCATTCTGGGTTACCTACAATATACTTATTAGGACATATTTCATCCTGACATCCTTCACGATTTAAAACGTGTGCAAAATACTCCTCTTCTTGTTCGCTGCACTTTTCATCAATTTTCACATACCTGATTTTTGTCTCACTCTCTTTATCTTTACACACTTTACTTCCAATAACACTAAAGCTTATCGTATCGTCAGCTTTAAGTGCAAATGGTAATGTTACGTCATTTCTCCCAGGTCGAATTGCAAAATCTGCATACTGCTTAGGACAAAAATTAATCTTGCTAGGCACTATATTAATCTCTGTTACTCTTATTCTATCTGAGATATTAACACCGGAATCAACCCACTTCTGCTCTGTTGACACTATATCTAGTTTTTCACGCAAACCTGATAAATTTTCTGGCTTAATACAGTGATCCTCCCCGCATCCAGACAATAAAAAAAGCACCACAAAACTTATGCATAGCTTACCCAAGTTTTGGTTACTTAAACGTTTAAGCATCTGTTACTTACCTTAACTAGCATCACCGCCACCTTAGTTAATCTTTTCGCTGGAACCTTTACCACTATCTCCACCTCCTCCACCAGTACCTCTTGCCTTCTTGACAGCCGCAGCAGCAGCTTGACCAACACCTCCAGCAGCAGCTCTGGCAGCAGATAAAGCTTTGCCCACCATTTGTCCAGGTGTATGACCTGAGCCAAGTGCTGCTCTATGGTTACCAGCAAGTTCAGCAGCCATGCCAGGAAGAATGTTTAAAAAGTGGTAAAAGAGGAATAATACTAAACACAATTTTAATAATTCTCCGATGAGAGAGCTGCCAAACTCCATGTATGTAAAGTCGAATAGACCAAGTATGCTGCTCTTTTTAAAGCTATAATTTTGCATCATACATGCAAGAGTAGTTTCATTTTTATCACATTCCCCATCTTTCAATTTAAACCACTGTTTTTTCTTACTATATGAGATTTCTGCTTGTTTCTTTTCATATGACTTGTCCGGTTGTTCATTTTTATATGACTCGTCCAGTTCAAAATTTAAATTTTTAAAATAGATTTTATCACATGCTATGAACATAAAGGACAAAAACGCAAAAAGGATAACCGGGTATAAGCTATAGGTAATCAACTCTTTCACCCAGCCGTCAAAATATCCTTTGGTGTGTTGGAATAAAACCATAGGAATAAACAAAGGTGATAGAATAACAATTACACTTAAAGCAACTAGAGATAAAATAAATACATAGCACAGCCACAAAATAACCATCATCAGCAAAATGGCCATAAATATAGCAACAAGAGCTATTAAAATCTGTCCACCAGCAAAAATAATACCGATTATCGAACCTGCAACTAACAAGACAGGAGCAGCACCAAGCAAGATTGCTAACGTTGCAACACCTCCAGTACCAATTTTGCCACCAATTCCATCTAAAGGAGCACCTAAATAAAATAAAATCCTGCAATCAAGCCTATCCCAAGGTGCAAGATAACTGTAAGATATTTTCTTCCCATCACGCATGTATTCATAATCCCTACCTGATTCATAATTACATATACCTTTACTTTCAGATGATGCCTTCAATACTATTTCTGATAAGCCATTTGAAAGCTTCGTCAAATACCCATAGTGCTTCTGCATGGCATCACCAGTTGTAAAATACATCACTAAAGCAAACTTAATGATCAACATATACATTTCTTGAGGTCTCTGAACTCCACCAGACATGGCTTTTATAGAGAACAGTACTAAAGCTAAAACTAAAACAGCAGTTACAGTGTTTTTCAGCCTTTTCTGTGCTACAGATATAAAACTCTCACCATTTGGTGCACCTTTACCTGCAACTAAATTATCTAACGATTCCTTAATGCATTGCACTATCATAGAAGTTATGGGAATAGGAGCTAATGATTTACTCCCTGCCTGATCATAGCAAGCCTTAGAAACATACTGGCTAAAACAGCCAGCATTATCATAACCTACAAAAACTTTTCCTTCTTTTTCCTTATTTCTTATAGTAGTTTTATAGTCATCATTATTACCAATAGGAACTTCTTCCTTTCCTGTACCATCTTTATTTTTGAATATCATCACAGATTTTTCACACATAGGAGCAATCGGGTCAGGTGGCAATTCTGTGCATCCCATATCAACCCCTTGCGGCCAAGGAGTCATTTCGATACCAAGCATTCTCACACTTGCTAACTCCACACACAATCTGCCCATTTTTCTCACTGCTTTGAATGTAGCTCCATGTATGGGTTTGCTCTGTCCTGCTTTGAGAACTCTACATTCCAGACCACCATCAACCTTCGAGGACCATGACCCATCTACGTATCCAGTGTCTTTCTCCCTGACATCAAAGTCTATGTATCCAGGTTTTCCTCTGGAATTAAAGTCTACCTTATTAAAAAGATTACCAAAAGTTAAAGGGTTTCGATGACATACTTCTATATATTCACTGTATTGCACACCATTTTTTGGCCAGTAATAACTCTCTGTACTCTCCTGAACGTTAGAATTTAAGGCTTCTTTTTCTGCTCTTTTCCCGTCATAATCTTTTTTGTTCACGTCTTCCCGAGCTTTATTTTGCAAACAAGAAAAATATTCATCTTCTGTTTGGTAATTTTCATTGGTGCAGCCACTATAACCTGTGTCTTCTAATTTAAAATTTTTGTATTTTCCATCATGATCACGTGCAACTGGGTGTTTAACAAAACTATGTTCACAAACAACAAGCCCTCCTATCGCTTTCCAGACTCCAACGATTGCAGCTATCATTCCAACAATAACAAAAGCAGTAAACAAACCAGCAGAAGAAACGATCAAAACAATGCCAGTAAATATTGCACCAACAGCAATCGCTATTCCAGCAAGTGCTGCAGCTGTTTTAAAAGCTCCACAATCAGGATTAGAGGCACGACTAAAGCTGCCAGTAGAGTTAAATCTACTAACAAATTCCGTCTTGTCAGTACCACTTACTCCATCTGCAAGTACTGGATATGAGAGTAAGAAATCTATATTTAGTAAAAATATCGCAATTAATAGCAATGACAGCTTAGTCTTAAACATTTTTTACCTTCTGATAAAATATAGGCAACCATACTTTTGGGTTGTCCCCAACTTCATTTAATATATCGTGTAACAATAGAACACTTTCTGCACGTCCGGATAATACGTTGATTATATCATCCAGGTCTTTTAAGTCTATTCTAGCTACTACAGCATTAACTCCTTGTTTCACTAAAAAGAATCTAGTACTTGGATCTGTGTGCTTAATTAATATATATTCACGTTCAGTTAACATAAAAACATCCCGATAGACACTAGTAGCTTTCAGATTTGGTAAAAAAATCTGTGTCGCTGTTTGTTGTACAAGCGTATCGCTAATAGCACTTTTACTTGCATCCTCAACACTCTGAGTAGCAAAAATCACAAAAGCATTTAGTTTTCTCAGTACCTTCAACCAGTCTTTTATCTTGGGTGCAAAAACTGGATTATCTATTAATGCCCATGCCTCATCAAGAACGATAATAGATGGAGTGCCATCAAGAGATATACTAATCCTATGAAATAAATAAATCAATACTGGTCCAAGGGCAACAGGATCTTTGAGCAAGCTAGCCATCTCAAAACCAAATACTCTTGCTCGTGAAAAATCTAGCAAATCTTCTTTATTGTCAAATATTGCAGCATGAGAACCATTATCATGCCACATAGATATTGCCCCAGCTAGAGTATCAGGACCTGCAAGCCCTAAAAACGGTACGAGGTTTCTCAAGAACCTGTCTTCTTTTCTTAATTTAAAATTCCCTTCAATTGCATCATTAATTCGTGCAATATCTTCTGAAGTAAATTTATCATTATATACCGAAATTAAAGACTTTATCCACTCCATTAAAAATGTTCTATTATCAGAGGTGTCATCAAGTTGCAAAGGATTAAAATTTGTTTTAGTTCTTGGTTCTATTACAGTATAGATACCACTAAGTGCTCTCAAAAAAATCTCTGCACCGCGATCTTTATCAAAAAAGAATATCCTTGGAGAAAACTTCATCGCTTGGGCACACAAGAAATTCATTAAAACAGTTTTACCAGCACCAGTTGGGCCAATTATCATAGTGTGTCCAACATCCCTTATATGAAAGTTGAAAAAAAATGGAGTACCAGATGTTGTGTCAAAAACTGTAACGGCATCTCCCCAGTGGTTATTGAATTTATTACCAGTAGGATAATTATGTTGAGATGCAAATCCAGCCAAATTAAGACTACTTATTGTAGCTTTTCTCACTATATAATCGAAATTACCAGGAATTTGCGCCCAAAATGCTGGTTCAAGGTTAACTCTCTCACGGATAGGGTAAACACCGCAATTAGAAAGCTCTGATTCTACCAACGACAGAGCGTTATCCAATGATTTAGGACTTTTTTCTATACATAAAATAGTCAGGTGATGTTGACCAAAGGCAATCTTACCACTCATTGCGTCATCAAGCGCTTGAGAAATTTCTGCTATTTGAGAAATAGCTTTATCTGCAGACTGTATCATTCGATTTTGCTGTATCTGCATTTTTCCAATTGCTATTTGCCTGTTTGTAAATTGAAAAGATTGCGTAATTATAAATTCGTAAGGAAGTTGTAAAAAAGAATCAAGCATTCCTGCAGAAGTATTATTTCCATACTCTTTTATACTAACTATTCCAGCATATTTACTCTCATTATGAGTCACAACCTGTATCATCTTACGGCCAAAGAATAATCTATGTACTGGTAAGTATCTTGATATTTCAGTTCTTAGCGGAAAAAGCGTATTTGTAACGAAGCCACAATTTACAATTCTAGATAGAAACTCCATTATTTCACAGAACAAACCACCTGGAGTTTCTTTTACTCCAAGGATTTTAGGCGAATAATTCCTAAGGCTTGTCACTACACGATTTGTCGTTTCCTCTAAATCTTCATATGTGGCACGCATATCACTTTCCCAAGCATGTTTTGAAGTTACATGCCCGAATTTTTTTAGTAGATGTGACAAAAATTCTACTCCTTTCGTGTCCGCTCTACGGATAATCGTAATGTATAGGTCATTAATAAATGATTGCCTTGTTGCGTGTTTTTCTCTCCATTTTAGATTTACGTGATTAGCGAAAAAATTCGGCAAACCTTGACTTGCAAATTCATCAGAAAAAATATTTTTCTTACGTCTGATAGTATGAAAATACAAACTAAATGCCGGAGATGAAATGCTTCTTAGCATCTGGTTCCTGATGTTGTTCTGTATGACTAAATCCTCGTCATCAGCGGTTTCAAATGCAAAACCACTTAATTTTATAACCTTAACCAACCAATTTTCTTTTGTCATCAAGGTTGTGCTATTCCAATAGCAAGAATAAGGAATAAATTCAGCAGCGTGAACTTCCCTGTTCAGAGTAGATTTATTCTTCGATTGAATAGCCCTAAACCTCAGCATCACACAACGTTAAGCAATATCATAAGAATTGGCTCCATGATAAAAACGATTTAAACATTTCGAGCACTTTCCTAATTTTACCATAAATAATTCAATAAACAACGGTTCTTTTGCAGAAGCTATATAGCCAAGTCCATGTATACCTGGTAACATTAAGAGAATCACTCTCAAATCATTTGAATTAATGAAAATTAGCAGGCAAATCAGAACGTTTAATATTGCAAACATATAACTCACACCAAAGAGCATTGCAGGTCTTGTAAGACCTTTAAATAATTGATCTGTTTGTATACTACCTGTGGACATATCTTTAACCTTCTAATAATCGCTCTAACACTAATACTATATCATTATATTAAAAATCCATTGAAACTAGTAGCACTTTAAGTTAAGGTACATTATTTAACCCAGATAATGACAAGTTGGCCATTTCAAGAAGCAGAAAAAATATTGCAAGAGTTTCCTAATAAAAAAGAAATAATATTTGAAACTGGTTATGGACCCTCTGGTTTACCCCACATAGGAACCTTTGGAGAGGTTTTTCGCACTACAGTTGTTGTAAATGCATTAAAAAAAATAGCTCCTGGTATAAAAACCAAAATCATTGCAGTTTCAGATGATATGGATGGTTTACGAAAAATACCAGATAATGTGCCAAATCAAGAGATGCTAAGAGAGCACTTAAATAAACCATTGACTATGATACCTGATCCATTTGGCACTCATCAGAGTTATGGTCATCATATGAATTCATTGTTGTGTAAATTTCTTGATTTGTTTGAATTTGAATACGAATTTAGGAGTGCAACAGAGTGTTATAAATCTGGCGTTTACGATGAAAAACTTTTACTCTTGCTGAAAAATTATGATAAAGTGATGGACGTAATGCTTCCATCATTTCGGGAAGAAAGGCAGCAGACTTATAGTCCATTCTTGCCAATATGCCCAAAAACTTCTCAAGTTTTACAAGTTCCAGTAATTGAAACAAATACAGATAAAGGAACAATCACGTATGAAGATCCAAACGGGGAAAAAATAGAAGTTCCGGTAACAAAAGGAAAATGCAAACTGCAATGGAAACCTGATTGGGGAATGAGGTGGGCCGCATTTGGAGTAAATTACGAAGCTCACGGAAAAGATTTAACTCCATCTGCTGTGCTTTCAAGTCAAATATGTGAAATACTTGGAAAAAAGCCACCACTTCTGTTTTGCTACGAGCTTTTTCTTGATAAAGAAGGAAAGAAAATATCAAAATCAAAAGGAAATGGCATTTCAATTGAAGAGTGGTTAACTTACGCACCAACAGAGAGCTTAGCATTGTACATTTTTCAGAGTCCTAAAAAAGCTAAACGTTTATATTTTGATGTGATACCAAAATCAACTGATGAGTATCTAGAGTTTGTTAAGCGTTATAATGAGAATAAAGAAAAGGATACAGACAGTAGACTTACTGCAGAATCGCCTATAATTTCAGAACCATTTGTTACCTCAGAGGCTTCTGTTATCCCAGACCCCTCTACTGTCATCCGAGTAGCGGACACTGGGATCCAGGAAGAAAAAATATGGATTCCAGTGTCAAGCACTGGAATGACACCTGACCGAGGTGCTAATTTTTCACTAGAACAACGATTAGACAATCCTGCATGGCATATCCACCAGGGCAAAGTTCCAAATATAGATACTTCAGGCATAAATTTCTCGCTACTTTTAAACCTAGCAGCAGCTTGTAACGCCGAAAACAAAGAGATCCTATGGGGTTTTATATCCTCTTATGCACCAAACGTTACACCAGAAAATAATAAAATGCTTGATAGACTTTCAGACTTTGCAGTAAAGTATTACCACGATTTTATCAAACCAACAAAATCATATAAAACTCCAAATGCAAAAGAGAAAGAAGCGTTACTAGATTTGAAGGACACTTTACATTCTCTATCTATAACTGCTACTGCTGAAGAAATTCAATCTCAGGTATTTTCTATTGGAAAAAAATATGATTACACCAACTTACGTGATTGGTTTCAGCTATTATATGAAACGTTACTTGGCCAAAAAACCGGCCCAAGAATGGGATCCTTCATAAAGCTTTATGGAATAGATAATACGATTTCTCTCATAGAAAGCGCTACTAAATGTATACTTTAGAGTTTACCTTCTTTCATTTGAGCTCTTTAGTTTTAATAAGAATTCCTTGACACATTTTGCCAGCCCCCTTATCACTACTCCGCCAACAATGTTGCAAAAAACATAAAACTAGAGAAAACTATTTCTCGAAAACTTCTGTGTCCAAAAACAAAAGTGCCATTTATTTATAGCGCTAATAATCGATTAACCATCAGCTTCAATGAATGATATGAACATATTATTTCAAGGAAAGATAATGGGAAATAAGAGATTAGCTATACGGATTAGTTGTAGCTATGAGCCTAACCGGTTGGCAGAAAAGTATTTATCAGATGCTTATGAAAAGTCAGCATCAAAGGGAGAAAGTCAAAAAAACTTAAAGGATAAAAATGGGATTCAAGGAGGATCAAATGGTAACAGTGAGTTTATATGCAAGGGTTTCTTCGGGGAAACAAGCACAAGAAAATACAATAGCAAGTCAAGTTGCAGCTTTAGAGAAGCAAATTGGTATGGATGGGTACAAATTATTGAGTGAGTATAAATTTATTGATAACGGCTACAGTGTTAGTCCGTCCTAATCTAGAAAAATTACGTGATAAAGTAACAGAAGGTAAAATTGATAAGATTTACATTCACTCTCCTGATCGTTTATCTAGAAAATATGCATATCAAATGATATTACTTGAAGAATTTCAGAAAGCAGGAGTAGAAGCGGTTTTTTTAAATTATGAGATTAACGATAACCCAGAATCTCAATTGCTGTTACAAATGCAAGGTATGATAGCAGAATATGAACGAGCGAAAATTATGGAACGAAGTCGTCGTGGAAAGATTTATGCAGCTAATAAAGGTTGTGTAAGCGTAATGGGAGGAGCTCCTTATGGCTATCGTTATATAGATAAACATATGGGAGGAGGACAAGCTTTATTTGAGATTAACGAAGAAGAAGCTGATATTGTTCGCAAAGTATTTTTGTGGGTAAGCAGGGAAAGAGCAAGTATTGGGGAAGTATGCCGTCGGCTAAATACTATGTCTATTATAACACGAACAGGAAAAAAGTGCTGGGATAGAAGTGTAATTTGGGGGTATGTTAAAAAACCCTACTTACAAAGGACAAGCAGCTTTTGGTAAAACAAAAGTAGGTGTAAAGTTACAACATATAAGACCACAAAAACATTCTTGTGAACAACCGAAAGATAATTACTCTACTTATTCTGTTGAAAAAGCAAATTGGATTTATGTTGAAGTGCCAAATATAGTGGACGAAGATGTGTTTGATATAGTTCAAGAACAATTAGCTGAGAATAGAAAAATAGCAAGGACAAGAGAAAGAGGAGCAAAGTATTTACTACAAGGTTTAATCGTATGTAAGCATTGTCGTTATGCATATTACGGAAGTTCTGTAAGAACCTGTTTAAAATCTCCTCAATAGAAGAGAAATAAAGGAAAGAACAACCATTTGTAAACTTGTGTTGAGTTTACGCTCGCAATTTTTCCATAACCGTCTACATTTTTCCAACCAAGCAAAAGACCGCTCGACAACCCATCTTTTTGGCAATACAGCAAAGGTATGTAATTCGCTTCGTTTTACTACCTCAACAGTTGCACCAATAGTTGCTTTTATTTGTGTTGCAAAATTTTCTCCTGTATAGCCAGCATCAACGAGTATATTTTTGACTTCAGAGAGGTTTTCTTTAGCATTTTCCACCATTTTTACAGCACTGCTACGATCGGTTGCTTCTGCCGTTGTTATATGAATTGCATGTGTTGTGTATCAACTGCGATATGACCCTGAAATCTTTTCACCTGCATCATAGCCCTTTCTTTCAGCAGTATCTGCGTTTTTGACGCTTTGAGCATCAATTATGCAGAAACTGGTTTTCTCTTTCCGACCACTGTTTTGTCACAACCAATTTTTTTTAACCAACAAGCTTGGCTCCTTTCCTTTCTTTTTACTCCACATTTGAAAATAGTAATATATGTTTTCCCACCTTGGAAACTCTTTTGGCAACATTCTCCACTGACAACCACTTTTTAGCACGTATAACACTCCACAAAATACTTTGTATATATCAATTAATCTTGGTCTTGTTTTCTTTTTCCTACTTTCTAAAATTGGTTTGATTTTTTCAAATTGCTCACGACTTATGTCGCTTGGATACCTTTGACTCATTTATATACCTCATTATTTACCTGTTCCTACTTTAGCTCATCTCTTTGAGATTTTAAACAGGTTCTTAGACAATCCCTTCACATAGAAGCATTCAGTTGGCCACCTTCTTAATCATTCTTTAAAATAAAGAATAACAAGAGCTTCCATGTGGTTACTCCGTTCCATGAAATCGTTTCTCGTTAAACTTAGGTCCTTACTATTTGCCGGGGGATTGAAAACATCTTAGTTAGACTGCACCATTCTGACTATTCATTTCCCCATACCTTTGGTCTATGCGTATCAACTTTATTTCGCATATTTTGATTAACGACAATTCAACCATAAGTTCCTTTCGTAACCATATTTAACTATTCTCAGGGGGATTTATTACAAAGTTTAATATTACCCCTTTTTGATCCATGCTTGCACCTTAGTAAGTCGCCACTTTCCTAAAATGTGGATCGCGATTTCAACCCGATGTTAGAGCGGATGGAATTTAACCATCACGATTTCATGACTATCGGATCGCACTAATGTAACCAGACTGCATTCTGTGATTTTTAGCAAAACACGATCTTTCATTTGAGCTTTCTTCAATTTAAAATAAATACAGAAAATTGCTACCTATAGCTAAACTGACTTAGATTTACCGACGATTTGATAAACGACAAATTCGTCATCCCGCTGCTTGTTAGCGGGATCTAGAGATACCGCGGCGGTATGACGTAGGGATTGTATTAGCTATAATTCTTTGGTTTTCACTTTTCTTTTAACCTTGCAATGATGTTTTCTTTGCCGATAAAAATTAATAATTTAGCGAGCTCTGGTCCTGTTTCTGTTCCTGTTAAAGCTGAACGCAACTGCATAAATAGGTTTTTTGCCTTTATATCCACTGTTTGTCGAATAGTTTTGACCCATTCTGACAACGTGTTTTCATTACAATCACCTTGAGGCAATGCATTGAACGCAATTTTTATAAGCTCCTTATCAAGAATCACAGGCTCTATATCGGATTTGCATATTTTCCACCACTTGGCCACCTCAGAAAACCTTTCTATATTGTTCCTTATAAAATACCAAAACTCTGAGGAGTCCACTCCAATTTGATTTAAACGGTCTTGCACCATTTCAAATGGCATTTGTTGCAGCACTTTGCTATTTAGCTTATATATTTCACTCAAGCTAAATTGTGCAGATGCTGAGCTAAATTTTTTAATATCAAATGAGTCAATCAAAGATTGCATGCTAACACAAGCTTCAATTGGATTGGATGTTCCGAGCTTCACTAAATAACTAACTAGCGCCATCGGTTCAATTTCATCTTCTTTTATAGATTTGATATCCAGCCCACCGACTCGCTTGGATATCTTGCTATCATCAAAATGTAGCAGAGAAAGGTGAGCAAACATAGGAATTTTCGCTTTTAATGCTTTAATCATTTGGATTTGCACTGCAGTATTAGTTACATGATCTTCCCCGCGTACAATATGGGTTACATTAAAGTCAACATCATCAATAACAGAAGGTAACATGTATGTGTAAATTCCATCTTCTCTCTTTACCACGGGGTCACTTATGCTACTGGTTGCAATATTTATTTCACCTTTAACTTCATCATTCCATTTAACAACTTCATTTCTATCCAACTTAAATCTAAAATGTGGTCTTCTTCCTTCTTGCTCATAACGAATTTTCTCTTGCTCAGTTAGAAGTAACGCGCTTCTGTCATATACCGGGGGAAGTCCTTGTTTTAACTGCAATTTTCGTTTAATTTCTAACTCTTCTCTTGTTTCATAGCATGCATAAATATGCCCTTCTTTTATTAACTGCAAAAACACCTCATTGTAACGCTCAAAGCGCTCTGATTGCTTAAAACTTGCATCCCAATCTATACCAGTCCATTTCAAGTCTTGTATGATATCATTTATATATTTGACATCTGAACGCTGAAGGTCAGTATCATCAAAACGGAGTAAAAATTTTCCATTTTGATTACGTGTGTACATCCAACAAATCAAAGCAGTTCGTATGTTTCCTACGTGGAGGTAGCCAGTTGGGCTTGGAGCGAATCTTGTTAGCATTTAAATAGCAATATTGTAAAATAATAACTTATTTACTCTAATTTATTTTAATTTTATATAAATATATGGCTAAAGCAAGTGTTTCTACTCTTCTTTCTTGGCTAATCCATAATTAGCGTTAAAGAAGCTCGTTGCTACGGCTTATTGGCGTAGAAGAAGGAATAGGTATGGTTTGTAGCACCTTTGATGTTTGGTGAATTAAGACCATGTGTTGAATTAAGAAATTTCACAACTTGACGATAAAGCTAGTGTGACCCTATTATATTAATATGTAAATTTCAATTTACACATGACTAACTTAGAAAAGATGAGAGAAAAACTACAAGATCAAATAAATTATCATAATGTTTTGTATCACCAAAAAAATAAGCCAGAAATAAGTGATGCTGAATATGATGAACTGAAGAAAAAGTTAGCTGAAATAGAGGCACAATTTCCAGAAATTTATGCAACACAAGATAGTGTTGGTGCTCCACCTGATGAGAGGTTTTCTAAGGTGGAACATCAAGAACCTATGCTTTCTCTTGAGAATGCTTATGATGAACAAGGTGTAGAAAAATTTTTGTCTAAAATAAAGAGGTTTTTAATTGAAGACAAAATAGAGATATTATGTGAGCCCAAAATTGATGGGTTGTCGTTTTCTGCAATTTATGAGGATGGAAGATTTGTTAAAGCTGCAACTCGAGGTGACGGTTTTGTAGGGGAAGATGTCACTCACAATGTTGCAACAATAAAAGGCTTTCCTAAGTTTTTGCAAGGTGTGCAAGGTAGATTGGAAGTAAGAGGTGAAATATACATCAGTAACAGCGACTTTTTAAAGTTAAATGAAAACGATGAATTTGCCAATCCTCGAAATGCAGCTGCTGGTTCTCTAAAGCAATTGGATGCAAATATTACAGCAAGTAGACCTCTTAGATATTTTGCTTATTCTTTGATTGGTGGAGCAGAGAAAAGTCAAAGTGAAATACTAAATAAGCTTGAGGCACTTGGTTTTTGCGTAAATGAGCATCAGTCCTTAACGAGTAGTTTGGATGGAATGCTGAAGTTCTATAACGAGGTCTATAATTGTCGCTATAACTTGGATTATGATATTGATGGAATAGTCTACAAAGTAAATGATTTGATACTACAAAATCGTCTAGGGAATACTCACAAAGCACCGCGCTCGGCACTTGCATATAAGTTTTCTGCGGTTTATGCAAAAACAAAGTTAAATAAGATATTTATACAGGTGGGTAGAACAGGGGTTTTAACTCCAGTTGCAGATTTAGTGCCAGTCAATATTGGTGGGGTGCTAGTTAGTAGAGCAAGCCTGCATAACCAAGATGAGATAAAACGTAAAGACATAAGAGAGGGAGATATTGTAACAATCAAAAGAGCAGGGGATGTAATTCCCCAGATCATTGAAGTGAACAGAGATTCTCGTCTTCCAAATACACCTGAATTTGTGTTTCCTGGAGTATGCCCTGAATGTGGTAGTAAAGTACGTCAGGTTGAGGGAGAGGCGGCAGTAAGATGTCCTGAGGAATTTGCCTGTAAAGCTCAAATAATAGAAAAACTAAAGCATTTTGTATCGAAAGATGCATTTGACATTGTTGGCCTTGGTGATAAGCAGATAGAGTTTTTTTACGACCTTGGTCTGATAAAACAAATCCATGATATTTTTACTTTAGAAGAAAGATTGGATGAATTTAATCTGGAAGAACAGCCTGGTTGGGGCAAGAAATCAATAGCTCATTTATTAAATGCTATACAAAGCAGAGGGGTAATAACTCTAGATAGGTTTATATTTTCTTTAGGTATTAGATTTATTGGTCAAGTTGCAGCAGAATTGCTTGCAGATTATTATGTTTCTTATAATAACTGGTATAATTCGATGATTGAACTGTCATCAGATAATACTGAGCTAGTAGGTATAGACAGCATAGGAAAAAAAGTGGCTGAATCTTTGGAATCATTTTTTTCTAAGGAACATAACATCAAAATGTTAAATGATCTTACTGCTTGTCTTCAAATTCTTCCTGTGAGCTCCAACTCTAGTGACTCTGTTTTAAATAACAAAATTATAGTGTTTACTGGTAAGCTACTTGCTATGAGTAGAGGAGAGGCGAAAGTAAGAGCTAAAACTCTGGGAGCAAAGGTCAGCTCAAATCTTTCTGCTAAAACTGACTACCTAATTGCAGGAGAAAAACCAGGATCCAAATATAAAAAGGCAGTGGAATTAGGTGTAGAAATTTTAGATGAAGACCAGTGGCATAAAGTGATAAGTTTGGGAGTGTTCAAATGACACTTGGATTGTATATTAAATCAAAGTTGCAAGACTATAATGAGCAAGCTGTTAATTGGATTGATTGGATTACCACAAAAAAACTCCTTTCTTTCTCTCCATTTTTTCTGGGTAAGGTCACTATCCATCTCCTGCTTATTTGTTGTTTCTTTCTTTCGCATGCTATTCTTGGTGTTCTGGAATTCTTTTGGCATTTCATACTCCTTAAATTAATTAATAAAATATTACTACATATATGATGAATAAATTATTTTAGTCTATAATTTTTATTAAAATTTTTATACAAGAGTTATATATATTATACTAAATAATATATATCAATATTTAGATTGATAAATTGATTTTATTTCCATTGCAGCTTATTATTCATAAATACTCTCAATAAAAATAATGAAGTTAAGTGAAATCAGAGAAAGATTTATAAAATTTTTTGTAAGTAACAATCACAAGCAGGTTCCTTCTTCTCCTTTGATTCCAGAACATGACCCAACGCTCATGTTCACAAATGCTGGTATGGTGCAGTTTAAAAATATTTTTACTGGTGCTCAAAAAACTGAAATGAAACGTGCTGTCTCAAGTCAAAAGTGCCTAAGAGCAGGCGGTAAACACAACGATCTTGAAAATGTTGGCTATACAACTCGGCATCACACATTTTTTGAAATGCTCGGAAATTTTAGCTTCGGTGATTACTTTAAGGAAACTGCGATAGAATTCGCGTGGAAATTTATCACTAAGGAGTTGTCTCTTGATAAAAACAGACTATCCATAACCGTCTATCATACTGATGATGAGGCATACGAGATTTGGCGTAAGGTAAGTGGCTTTTCAAGTGATAAAATCATAAGAATTGCAACGGATGACAACTTTTGGAGTATGGGAAGCACTGGCCCGTGCGGTCCATGTTCTGAAATTTTTTATGATCACGTAAATCCTAACCTACAAGATGACGACAGGATTGTTGAAATCTGGAATCTGGTATTCATGGAGTTTAACAAAGATGAAGAAGGTAATTTACACAAATTGCCAAAAAAATGCATCGATACTGGAATGGGCCTTGAGAGAATAGCTACTGTAATGCAAAATGTCCATGATAACTACGATATTGATCTATTTTCTGCTCTGATAAATAAATCACAAGAGTACTGTGGAAGAACGGAAAATAAAATAGTGCATAAGATCGTAGCAGATCATCTTCGTGCAGCTACATTTCTCATCGCAGAGGGGGTGCTCCCTGGAAATGAAGGCAGGAATTACGTATTACGCAGATTAATTAGGAGAGCCGCGCGTTATATCCACCTGCTTGGATATAATGATTCCCTACTCCATCGCATTTTTCCGGCGCTGATAGATAGCACGAGTTCGGCTTATATGGGAGATGTTTATCCTGAATTAGTCAGGGCTAAAAGCTTAATAGAAACGACGTTAAAATCAGAGGAAGAAAACTTTAAAGACACTTTGATGAAAGGCATTAATCTATTGGAAAAATTCACTGCAGATTTAAAACCAGGTGACACTCTGCCTGGAGAATTAGCGTTTAAGCTATATGATACTTATGGATTTCCTTTGGATATTACACTTGATATTTTAAAAGAGAGAAAAATAAATTTTGACCAGAAAGGTTTTGATGATGCAATGGAAGAGCAAAAAGAGAAAGCACGTGCTAAATGGGCTGGATCTGGTGAAAAATCTGTTGAGCAAGTATGGTTTGATTTGATCGATAAATTTGGCAAAACAAAATTTGTTGGTTATGAGTTCAATGAAGTAAGTGATGCGAAAATACTAGCTATAGTTTCCTCTAAAAATGAAATAATTGATTCTGCAAAGGAGGGAGAGAAGATAACCATTATACTTGATAAAACACCTTTTTATGGCGAGTCAGGTGGACAAGTGGGAGATACTGGCAGTCTGATCAAACCTAGTAGAAGTATTATTATAGTCGAGAATACCAATAAGGTTAATGACCTATATTTGCACAGATGCATAGTTAAATCTGGCTCAATGTGTAAAGGTGATACAGTTGCAGCAAGCATTGACAAGGAAAGAAGGCAAACCTTAAGAAGAAATCATTCAGCTACACATCTTCTGCACTTTACACTCAGAAAAATTCTAGGTGATCATGTCACTCAAAAAGGTTCCCTAGTTGCACCAGATAGACTGAGATTCGACTTTAGTCATAACACTCAAGTCGCTCAGGATCAGTTGTTTTGGGTAGAGGATATGGTAAACTCTCTAATCAGAGAAAATCTTTCTGCATCTACAAAAATTCAAAGCATGAATCAGGCAATAGACGAAGGAGCTATGGCGTTGTTTGGTGAGAAATATGGTGATCAGGTTAGAGTTGTAAATATTGGAGATTCGAAAGAGCTATGTGGTGGCACGCACGTTGAACATACTGGAGAAATCGGTTTATTTAAGATAGTAACAGAAAGTTCTGTTGCTTTTGGAGTGAGAAGAATTGAAGCTTTAACTGGTCAAGAAGCAACCAATTATGTACGTGATAATGAAATTCACTTAAAAAAAGTTGCAGAATTCGTAAAAGCGCCAGCAAGTGAAATAATAAACCGATTAAATATTTTAAATCAAGAGCGCAAGAAATCCGAAGCTAAAATAAAAAACCTATATAAAAAGCTTGTGAGTGCAGAGAATATAAAAAGCACTGAAATAAATGGAATAAATTGTGTAAGCCATGCTTTTACCAATATTCCAGCGAATATAATAAGAGAATTTATTTTACAGCAACAAAAACCAAGAACGGTAATAGCTTTCACGGCAACAGAAAAAGATAAAACAGTTTTGATTATTAAAGTAAGTAAAGACTTAATCAATAAGATTAGCGCAAAAGAACTAATATCAATAGCAGTTGAAAAGAATTGTAGTGGGAATGCTGAACTTGCACAAACAGGCTGTGATAGCAATAAAATAGATGATGCCATTACAGCCATTTATAGCAAAATAACAGCTTCTAAGGACTAATACACTCTACGTCATACCGCCACGAACCATCATACCGCGATTCATTCGCGGTATGATGGTTCGTGGCGGTATGACGTAGAAGCTATACTTTTATACTCACCAACTCAGTATCCAATCTGGATCCAAGTAGTCTGGGCACTTTAGACAATGTTACAAAAAATATTATAGAATTTAAGAAGATAATCCCTAGAAAATTCCCACGTTCAAAGGTAAGTCGTGTATAATGTTGTTTAATGTTTTGAATGGAAGAGTAGGCGGCATAATTTAAGGCGTATTGCCAACTTAATCATAAACCCATTTTGGTGAATCTAAATTACCTTAGCTACATTTCTAGCTGTAACTATAAATGTATGGATTTTTTATCGTACTATGTTACAATTAATGTCTTGCTAAAAATTAAATATTAATGAACGAACTAAGAAAGTTAAGTATTACACAAATGCATGACGGGCTCAAAAAAAAGAGTTTTTCTGCCGTTGAACTCGTAGAGGCACACATTAGTGCGGTTGAAAATGAGAAATTAAATGCATTTATAACAAAAACCCCAGAGATAGCAATGAAAGCTGCTAAAGCTGCAGATGAATATTTCTCTAGGCAAAAGGATGATTTAATCTCGCCGCTCATGGGTATACCAGTTGGCATCAAAGATCTATTCTGTACAAAAGGAATAAAAACAACAGCATGCTCAAAAATGCTGGAAAATTTCGTTCCGACTTACGAATCTACGGTGTCTGACTTGCTTTTAAAAAGTGGAGCAGCCATGCTCGGTAAGCTTAATATGGATGAATTTGCTATGGGTTCTGCGAACACAAACAGCTATTTTGGCCCTGTTGAAAATGTGTGGATTAGAAAAAGTGATGGGGAAAAAGTTGTTCCTGGTGGATCATCTGGTGGATCTGCAGCATCGGTTGCTGGATTTTTATGCGCTGGAGCGTTAGGGAGCGATACCGGTGGATCTGTACGCCAACCAGCAGCTTATTGTGGAGTAGTTGGAATAAAGCCAACTTATGGAAGATGCTCGCGTTTTGGTATGATTGCATTTGCGAGTTCTCTGGATCAAGCAGGAGTCATTACTCGTTCTGTCTCTGATTCAGCATTAATGCTGGAAGCAATTTGTGGCTATGATACAAAAGATTCAATATCAAGCGAAAAGCCAGTGCCTAAATTTTCTAGCTTCATAAATGGTGATGTCAAGGGTAAGCGTATTGGTATACCAAAAGAATATAGGATGGATGGAATTTCAGAGGAAATAGTCCATAATTGGGAGAAAGTTGCTTCCTATTTAAAAGAAAATGGCGCTGAAGTTGTTGACGTTACTCTGCCACATACTAAATATGCAATACCAGTCTATTATTTAATCTGTTCTGCTGAAACTTCATCCAATCTTGCTCGTTATGATGGTGTACGTTATGGATTAAGGGTTGATGCTGATACCCTTGAAGAAATGTATTCACTAACAAGAGCAGAAGGTTTTGGTAAAGAGGTGAAAAGAAGAATTTTAATTGGCGCTTATGCGCTTTCCTCAGGTCATTACAATGAATATTACGAAAAAGCGCAGTGCATTAGGGCATTAATCAGAAATGATTTTATAAAAGCGTTTGAAAAAATAGATTACATACTTGTGCCATCTGCTCCAACAGAAGCTTTTGGCTTAAATGAAAAGCCAGATCCGCTAATTATGTGCATCAATGATGTGTTTACTGTGCCGGCAAGTCTGGCAGGATTGCCTGCTATTTCTGTTCCTGTAGGACTCTCCAATGAGGGTTTACCACTTGCCTTGCAAGTAATTGGAAATTATTATGACGAAGCTGGAATATTAAATGTGGCAAGTGTGATAGAGCAAAATTGCGGCAGAACAATTAGCACTGATTTCCATCCAAAAGAGTGTCATTCCAGCGCGTGAAGCTGGCATAAAACGGAACTAGAATTAAATGCAAAAATTGCTTTACAAGCTTCGCCAGCCCCCTTATCATGAAACTGAAGCTATTGTATTTGCTTTCGCCAATCTGCAGATTAAAAGGTAAGGATTACTTAATGTATCGGCGTCTTATGTTCAATTTTTTGCAGTATATAGATACTGTATGTCTTTACAAAACTTCATCTACATCTAGATTTTTATCTAAATAAGCTGAACGCGCTTACAAAGCGTTACAAGACATCAAAAAATGCCAATACTCGACAGAGATAGTAAAAGACTAGCTAACTCGGGGATTCTTTGTCTTTTTTTCTGCTTAGTAAATTTCTTAAACATTTGCAGCATAGGTTAGTTGCAATTAGAAGCAGCTAAATCTTGCTTGTCAAGCGTTTAAAACATAAAAAACGCCAATATTTTAAAGCAGATAATAACCCCAGGGCTTCTTTTGCCTTTTTTTTGGTTTGGTAAATTTCTTAATATTTATGGCTAAAGCAATTTAAAAGCCCGTGAAATTCCAGCGCGTGATGCTGGTTCATTTTATGACGGTGTCATCCCAGTGCCCAGACACTGGGATCCAGGAAAGTTTGCTTGTGAGCAAGCAAACTAGCATAGAAAGTGGTTACAACGTTTTCGATGAGATTGCAGAAAGGCTGGATTCCAGTGTCTGGGCACTGCCGTCATAAAGGAACCAGTGTCAGCTATTTGAATAACATCATCTTTTTTTCTGGATCCCAGTGTCAAGCACTGGGATGACACCGAAGGAGCTACTGGGATGACAGGAGAAGCTGACAACCGTCATCCCGCAGCGGGACTAGAGATACCGTGATGGTATGACGAGGGAGAATAGTTGCTACGTGTTAGCTGGATCTATGCTAAGAGATACCGCGAATGAATCGCGGTATGACGGTTAAGTATCCCGCTACGTGTTAGCGGCTAAGAGATACCGCGGCGGCATGATGTAGAAGCTATACTTTTATACTCACCAACTCAGCTGGATCCAAGTAGTCAAAGCACTGGAATGACAATGTGGAGTGTCTGCTTCTGTCATCCTATGATAGGATCCAGTCTAAAAAAAAGACCTGAATTCCAGCGTCACGCGCTGGAATGACATTGTAGGGTGTTATCCGAGTCCTTTTTCCGCCATCCGAGGACCGTATGACGTCATCCAAGTAGCGTGACTACTTGCTGGATTACCAATCCGCAGAAATTGGGGCATTTGGATCACTTGGAATCTCAAAATACTGTTGTGACATTTCCTCTTGCACAGCTTTTTTAAATTCTGGACTTTGTAAGCTTATCTTTGCTACATGCTGTTGTAAGGCTGGATCAGCAGCTATTTCAGCAGCTGTTGGTTTCATCCCTTTTCCGGTTAAGAACTCTTTTGCTGTTTGATTGCTTTGAGCACCATACTGATTGTCAGTAGAGTTATCAAGGAATCCTCCTAATTTATCTACTAAAATTGATTTGTTGCCGTCTTTTACACCAAGTACCTTTCCTGCTACAGCTAGTGTTTCAAGTTGAGAAGTTTGAACAACTTTGTCTGTGAGCTTGCTTAACATAGCATTTACACCAGCTTCAGTTGCATTGTTACCAGAAACATTAACTTTATCTGTTAATGCAGTATTTGCTGCTGTTTTAGTATACACCCTATTGTCATTAGTACCACCTGTTGTAAGGGCAGTTACAAAAGCGTCTGATATGTTGTTACCATCAACATTAAGTTTGTTAGCTAATGCAGCAGTATCAGCTTTAGATACTAATGCATCATCCACACCTTTTTTGGTATAGATACCTTTATCATCAGCACCTGTTGCTAGAGCAGGTACTAAAACATCCACGACAGCTTTTTCTGCAACTTTTGTTGCAAGATCTGCAGTTTTAAGAAACGTACTCCCTGCTTCAGTTTTAGTGTAAACTTTCTTAGTATCATCAGTACCAACTGTTGCAAGAGCAGGAACTAAAACATCCACAACAGCTTTTTCTGCAACTTTTGTTCCAAGATCTGCAGTTTTAAGAAACGTATTTCCTGCTTCAGTTTTAGTGTAAACTTTCTTAGTATCATCAGTACCAACTGTTGCAAGAGCAGGAACTAAAACATCCACTAAGGCTTTTCCTTTATCTGCTTGGGTTGAAATATTGGAACCATCAGTTTTAATAAACGCAGTCTCTGCTGCTGATTTAGTATAAACTTTCTTAGTATCATCAGTACCAACTGTTGCAAGAGCAGGAACTAAAACATCCACTAAGGCTTTTCCTTTATCTGCTTGGGTTGAAATATTGGAACCATCAGTTTTAACAAACGCAGTATCTGCATCATTTTTAGTGTATACTTTATCGGTAAAATCATGAGAAGCAGTTATAGCATCCACGACAGCTTTTTCTGCAACTTTTGTTGCAAGATCTGCAGTTTTAAGAAACGTACTCCCTGCTTCAGTTTTAGTGTAAACTTTCTTAGTATCATCAGTACCAACTGTTGCAAGAGCAGGAACTAAAACATCCACAACAGCTTTTTCTGCAACTTTTGTTCCAAGATCTGCAGTTTTAAGAAACGTATTTCCTGCTTCAGTTTTAGTGTAAACTTTCTTAGTATCATCAGTACCAACTGTTGCAAGAGCAGGAACTAAAACATCCACTAAGGCTTTTCCTTTATCTGCTTGGGTTGAAATATTGGAACCATCAGTTTTAACAAACGCAGTATCTGCATCATTTTTAGTGTATACTTTATCGGTAAAATCATGAGAAGCAGTTATAGCATCCACAACAGCTTTTTCTGCAACTTTTGTTTTAAGATCTACAGTTTTAACAACTTTATTAGTGAGTTTGCCTAACATAGTATTTACACCAGCATCAGTTGCGTTGTCACCAACAACGTTAACTTTGGTATTGAGATCAGAAGCTTTAGCAACTTGGTCATTTCCTGTGAGTTTGCCTAAAATAGCTTTAGTACCAACTCTGGTAGCATTAGAACCATCAATTTTAACAAATTGCTTCCCTAATTCAGCTATAAGCTGCCCTAATGTGCTATTACCCAGATCACTCAATTTATCAGTCGACTGCATATCACCCTCCATTAATTATAAAAACCATAGCATGCATGAAAAAAGTATAATTTTCGTTAATGCTAGATTTTACATAAGATTTCCTTGAAGCTTGTCGTTTCAGAATTCTTCTCTTGTCATTCCAGTGTCAGCTACACATCTGTACGAACATTGTAGTTTGAGAGCAATTCCCACCGGAAGGGTGTCATGAAAGTAGCTGACACTGGAATCCAGTAAATTTATTTCCTATATATGAAAAGTTATTATGTTTATATACAGACAAATCAGGAATGGAAAGATTTATATGATGAAATTGCATGATAAAGGCTGGATCCCAGTGTCTGGGCACTGGGATGACAACTTTGTGTTTGAGGCAAAACCGGCTATAACATTTCTTCGCAAACAAATGCTCGTACAGTTGTGTGTCAGCTACTCAGATGACAAGAAGAGGGCACTGCCCTCCTTGTATGTATTAGATGTAGGCTGAGTTGTGGTCGTGATAAATGTGGTCGCTTGCGCAATCGAACATTTTCGCAAAACCGTTCTCTAGATAAGAGTGATAGTCACTATGTTGACCTAAAAATATAGTGCTATCTTGTGTTTCTAGGCTGAAACCACTTGTGTCTGACAGCAATTCGTAATTTGGATTATCTATTTTACTAATGCTGCTTATTACTTTGCCATTACCACTTGATATAGCTAAACTATAACTATCACCATCCTTCATTATCTTGATGGACACCTTATCTTCAGGTAACACTATAAGCTTTTTCGTATCACTATCGTGGATTACGAATTTGCCTTTTTCAAAATAGTATTTGTCTTCCGGCAAAGCACCAACCTTGTATTCTGATGTGTGCAGTTTGTTCCAAAAATCTAACACAGATTGCTTTTCTGCTCCTTCCGCTCTATCATACAAGGCTTTCACATCATTATAATCTATGGTTACATTTGCCTTATGCTTCCCTTCTGAGTCCTGCTCGTAGCTCTTTTCTATTTTGAGAATTGTGTCTTTTAATACTACCTGTTCTTGCTCTTTCTCCTCCACTGAAGCTGTTCTTTTCGTTCTTGTTAAACTTTGTGATGGAATTGGCTGATCAGACTGCATTTCACTATTGTCGTTTGATACAGTTTTCTCTTCAGCAACTTGTGCAACAACATTAGTAGTACTATGAACTTCTGTCTTAGTTTCACTTACCTGCCCTTTTGGACTTTCAGTTTGTTTCTCTTTTGTGAATATTCTCTGATAGTCCGTGTAGCCTCTATTAGTATCACCGATATCGCCATCACCTTGATCGAAAGTTATTTTTTACTTCCATTTTCCATGTTCTCAATTTCAACTTGAGGAGAAACAGATGCTAGGAAATCGTTATAACTGTAGTTGTAGTCAGCAGAAAAGAATATTTTCCCTTTGAAGTTATGGAAGTTATTAGATAACATTCCAATTTCTTCATCACCATCAAACAATTTTACTTTAGTGAAATATGTTTGATCTTTTATTCTAACTATTTCACCACTGGAGTTTCTTTGTATGTGGTAATCATTTGGGTCGTACTTTATAGCAAAAAGTTTGCCAGAGCCATATTTCTCTAAGTTTATAAGGCCCACATTTACATGTTTATGGGAATAATCTCTCTTTTCATATTCATGTGCAAATATTGGATCTATATATCTATATTCATCTGGTATATCATCACCTCGAACATCATACCTGTATTCAGTACCATATTTATCAGATGGTGCTAGTTTATATGCTCCGTCTTTTTCCACTAATTTTAGATGAGTGATACTAGTTGGTAATTGAAACCTTACATTTGCTCCGTGATCATGAATAAATAGATCACCTTTCTCGGTAATATAAAAGCCCATATTTTTGAACTCATGTAAGCGCTCGTCTCCTTGCTTTACGACAGCTTCATATACATCATCGTCTGTCCTATCTGTTCCCTTATTATCCAGTAATTTTCCTTTTTCCACGATTACTCCATTTGCCTTTTGCTCATCAGAATATTGTGCATGCTCTGAATCCTGATGATTCAAAATTTTGGTACCTCTAAGGAGCAGAGAATCTAAATCTTTTTGAATATGTCCAGTGCTAGGATGCAACAACTCATTCTCATGTAAATGTGCTTCATCAAAGTATTCATCGCGTTCAACTGTTCTGCCGTCTATTAAAGAAGCTTTATACTGACCATTTTCTTTTGTGACCGCCATATAAGCACCACCATCATATTGAGTATTTAAGTTGTGCAATATATCCTCAAAAACGAAAGTTTCTTTAGTTTGACCTTCAACTTGCTTAAAAAATCCTGATTCACTCGATAATTCTCCAAGCTTTGTATTTCCGTCATATATAGACAGTGCACCCATATCTCCTTGACCATGAGCTTGCATAGAAAAAATCTTACCTTCTTGTAGATCAATATGATTTGTACCTCTTATCAAGTTTGAATCGATATTGATCATCTCTTCTAACATCTTTTCTACATCGATGTTCTTAGTCGCTTTTACTTGTTCTAAGCCAGTGTTTATGGTTTTATCAAGTAAGGTACTTTTTAATTCCTGATATTTAGAAGGAATTGAGCGATGCTTGTCTAAATATTCTTTGTAAGAAATCTTTCCTTCGCGATATTCTCCACTTATCTTGAGATATTCTTCTTGCCTCTCCTGGTCCAAACCTTTCAATGCATCATCATAAGCTTTCTTTAAGTTTTCATCATACTTTGATAGCATCCTTAAAGCCTGATCTTTATACTCTTGACTATTTTGATATTCATTACCTTGTTGGTCAGAGTAAGTTAGTTTATCCTGTCCATCGGAAGTTTTTACTACCTTAAGGAAATGATATTCCTTTGATATATCAAGTGTATCATTTGTTGCCCTATTTATAGCACGAGCAACATCATAAAATGCAACGTGTTCTACAGGAGAAAAACTTCCAACGTTTTCTCCATCCATTTTTTCTATATTTGCTTTATAATAGGATACATTTTTAATTTCTCCGCCCACTATTTCTTGACCAGTTGCTATAAAATCTCCTTTTGTAACTTGCAAAGCGTTAAGATGTTCCATTGCAGTTTCTGTATCATTCTCAGCAAGCCAACTTTTGAAGTCAGTATCGTGTCCTTTTATGTCTTTCAAGAAACTTTTTGACTCATCTGAGTTACCTTGACGTAAAGCATCTAGGTAGTCTCTTAATAAACTAGGATCTTTTTCCTGTAAGTACATTATCAACGCATGACCTGTTTTATAAACCAGGCTATTTGCTTCGCTGTCCTTTGAATATTCTAAACTTAAAATTTTATCTAAATCCAAATTTGCAGCTTCAGTTTTGTCGATACTTGATCCTTGAGAATTAAATTTATGATCTGAATGGTGCTCAAAGTAATCTGCAATTCCTTCCATTAATACTGTAGGTAGGTGCTTACCTCCTGTAGCCAAGTAAGTTAAACCATGTGCAAATTCATGCTGAAGGTTATGAACGCCACCTTGCTGATAGACATACATTTCAGCAAAAACATCAGCTTCCCCTTTGTAGTAACATTTACCACCCTCATCTCCAAGGTAAGAACCGAAATGCTCGCTTCCGCCAAGGTGAGTGTAATCATCCTTGTCATCAAACATATAAATTTTAAATGTTTGTTCTGAGTTGCTGTGTTCTAACTTGAATGTATCTTTAAAACTAGTAGCTGTTTCTCTTATCTCACTTTCAATTGTTGCAATTTTACTTGCTCTTAAATTATGAGAATAAACTTCTACTTTAATATTTAAATCTTTAACTTCTACAACATGTGGCGAATTAAACCCTTTGCCGTTATTGTTAAAGTATTCTTCTTTAGTTATATTTTTATTTATTTGTTGATTGATTGTCATAATTCTAACCTCTAATTTATTAACTCTTCAAATATAAGGTGATCTCTACTAAAAAAGTGTGAATTTTCATATTGGTATACTCTATATCTTAGTGAAAAAATATAAGTAATTAATTTAATATGAACAATATAAGATATAGCTATAACTAAAGCAATTTAGATTTACCGATAATTTGGTAAGCTATGAACTCGTCATTCCGCTACGTGTTAGCGGAATCTATGCTGAGATACCGCGAATGAATCGCGGTATGACGTAGGAAAACCTGACCTGCACTAGCTATAGGCTCTATAGCTTGACCACAAAAAAAATCTAGGTTCTAACGTTACATTAGGATAGGGTAAGAATTTAAAAGCAAATTGACTTTCATTCCACCAAAGCACTATACTAAAACCACGATGGGTAATTAGCTCAGTTGGTAGAGCACTTGCTTGACGTGCAAGCGGTCGCTGGTTCGAATCCAGTGTTACCCACGTTTTTGTTTATGAAAAAATTTTATATGACAGCAGTGCATAACGGTAAACACTCAGCAGCGCAGTCCAAGCGCTTAATCTATTCCATAATAATAGTTGCGATAACAATGTTTATGGAAATAGTAGGTGGAATAATTTCACATTCGCTTGCTCTATTATCAGATGCAGGGCATATGCTCACTGACCTCTTTGCCTTAGTTTTAAGCTGGTTAGCACACAAATTTTCAGCTAAGAAATCTGATTTGCAGAGATCATACGGGTATCATCGGTTGCAAATAATTGCAGCATTTGTTAATGGTTTAACTTTATTCTTCATTGCAGTAATTATTATAATTGAATCAATAAAGAGGTTTATTTTTCCAGTCAATGTTGAGTGGAAAGTAATGTTAATAATTGCTACACTCGGTCTTGTCTCTAACATAATAGTCTTTTTTATATTACATAGTAAATGCGAGAGCAATATAAACATAAAAAGTGCTGTACTACACGTTATAGGAGATATTTTAGGTTCTGTAGCTGCTATACTTGCATCCATAATTATCATGTTTACTGGATGGCAAATGGTGGATCCGATTTTATCGGTATTTGTCAGTGTAATCATTTTGAATAGTGGCTACAAAATTCTAAAGAATTCTTGCCACATACTTCTTGAAGGTACACCTGAAGGGATATCTACTGAGGAAATAAAAAGTAAGATCACATCAGAATTACCTGAAGTGATAGATGTGCACCACATACATGCATGGTCACTGTCTGATAATTATTTTATAATTACCATGCATGCCAAAGTAAAGCAAGATGCACAACACACTGATATTTTGTATGAGATAAAAAAAATACTACTAAATAGGTTCGAGATAGCACACTCTACAGTCGAGATCGAATACGATGAGTGTGCGGATAATAAAATACTTAAACATTGACGTTTTAAATTATTATGCTATTACTAGAGTGTAATGATGTCAAAGGTAGGCTATGATAGGCATTTCTCAAATACAATTTCCTTCAAAGGAATCTAGCAAGCTAAAGTTTGTTAGTTATTTTGCAACTTTTGTTTCTTTAAGCATTATCACTAATCCCGTTAATGTTCTTTTTTCTCTTGGTACTATATTCTTCAGGTCTGAAATTAAAACTCTTTATATCTACAAAGAAATAAAAACGGCAAAACAGCAAAAAATGAGCAAAAGGGAATATTGGGAAATATTTTTTAAGAACAATACAATCAAGGTAGCAGCCTTCCTCTTGTTTTCTGCTTTCATAACATATCTAACTTTCACTACCACTTTCTTGCTTATTTCGTTACTGGGAACTATACCACTTACAATGCTATTAATTTTATTGCAGAGTGAACTAAGGCCAAAAGATTTTAACCCATTTACGCTGCTTAAAGCTTCTATAAATTTCTTTTTGGAAGGTATAAAAGAGAATTTACGTGGTATGGTTAATAGTTTTGATGTTAAGCTCGAACATTTGCTTCCTCATCAATTAAATGATGGTATCAATAATAACGTTCACGAATTAAGACATAAGTATGGTGAAGAAGTATCCGAAGACGTTATTAATGATAGAGAATTTAAGCAATTTATTGAATATATAAATGATTTATATAAACTTAATTATCGTCAATTTAGTGATGAAGGTAAAGGAAGAGTAATTGCATTTTTAAATGACTTTTGCAAAGATGATCAAAAGCATAGCTCTGGTTTCACAGGTGGGCAGATTTTACTTCTAGTTCTGAGAGCCTGCAATGATGGAGAGAGAGAAGCTGTAAAAAATAAAAAAGACGCGTTAATTACAAATTTGCTTGATAGGCCAAACTTTCTCTAGACAAGAGCGTATTCCTAACACCTGCTTTACCGGTATTGTTTATAGGATGTTAAGTACATTAGAAGGTATTCATCCTGATCCAGAAATTAGATTTACTCCTCCAAGGCAAATATTACTTCCAGAAGCACAAAATGAAGCACGTAAGTTCATGTTAGACAGGTTAAAAAACAAGAAAAACAATAAAGAAATTTTTAATGCTTGGTATAAGGTTCAGAACAATCCTGGTGACAATGAAAGTCAAAAAATAGTTGATGATTTTATTTCAGAAGTAAGTATTCCTTTAATGAGAAAATTATTGAGTATTACTTCTCAATATAGTGAACAAATTGTGCTGACGTTAATGAAAAGCATTGGTTTTATGGAATTAAATATGCTAGAAGATTTTCTTCTTGACCATATAAGAAATAAGCTGAAGGAAAATAGTTTAGATAATCAAGAACATTTATTAAAAAACGTTAAAGAAAAAGTATTCTTAGGGCTATTAAATCGAGATCTACTCAAGACAGATTTTTCTCTCAAGGATTCATCTTTGGATGGAGCTAAAAGAATAGCTGACAAAATAATAATAGGAGAGGTTGGGAAATTTAGGTCAGAAGCTGCTGAAAAGGCTAGGGAAGTTAACCCTATAGAAGCTCAAATAGATGCTACATTGCAAAATCTGTCAGCCTTGCCACGAGAAAAGAAGTGTTGCATTGCATATAACAGACTAAGTAGCCAGTATAAAGGTGATGAAAGAAAGATAATGGAGGACATCTTACTAAAAAAATTAGAGATAACGAAAGAAGAAATGGATAAGATGCTAGAAGAGAATGATATACGTAAGCTAAAATTAGCACTTGATGATGCATGTAAGAAAAGTGGAAAAAGCATGGAAGAAATGATAAAAGAAGTAGAGGAAGTAGTCTCAAGTCGTTTCTCGCATGAAGTATCTGTTAGTAATATAGCAGCAGAGTCAGCACGCTTATAAAAATTTATTTTCCTTACCTTGCAGAAGATTCACAATATTTTTGTGGTGCTTTAAGAAAACTAGTGCTCCTATAATTAGTAATGTTAAGAACAAATTCCTCTGAAAAAAAAAGGACCATGCTACAGCCGTTGAAGTAGCACTGAGTGAAGCAAGGGAAGAGTATCTAAAGGCAAGAAAAACTATTATCCAAATTATTACGAATACTAAAGTAATATCAATGTTAAATGCTATCAGTATCCCTAGAGTTGTTGCAACGCCCTTTCCTCCACTGAATTTTAGCCAAATAGGAAACATGTGTCCTAAAACTGCTAAAATTGCAGATATGTATATACAAAAATTATCATCAAAAAATTGTTGTGCTATATAAACTGCAATGAATCCTTTCAAGGAATCCAGAAGTAATGCCAAAGCAGCAAGAAATTTATTTCCCGTCCTTGCAACGTTTGTAGCACCAATATTTCCTGAACCTACTTCTCTTAAGTTTATCCCTTTTATTCTTGTAATGATTAAGCTAAACGGTATTGAACCGAGTATGTAGGACAGTATAAGGACTACATGCTTTTCCATTATACCAAGAACCTAATTAATTTTATTATTCCTCAGCCTTTTTAGGTAGCACTGAACTTCATCGTTAATCTGATTACTAAACAGTATAAGCGCTGTCATGTTGATGAGAGCTAAACAAGAGAATAAAGTTCCACCGATATTGGCAATAGCCATTATATCTTTAGAAAGACCAGAGAAAAACGCCACAATTATTACCGCTATGCGGTATATCACTATACTTTTTGCACCGAATAAATATAGCCACCCCATTTCACAACAATATACAAACGAAATTACTGAAGAAAATGCAAACAAAGGAGCAGCTACTGTTAGAAGGATAGGAAACCATGGAGAAACTGTCTCAAATGCTTTGTGAGTAATTAATATTCCCTCACCAACACCTGTTTGGTATGCACCTGTTATTACTATTGTTATTCCTGTTAAACAGCAAATTAACATTGTGTCAAAGCATGGTTCTATCATAGCGACTAGTCCAGTTCTTACTGGTTCTTCATCTTTAGTTGTTGCATGAGTAATTGAAGCAGAACCAACACCTGCTTCGCTGGCAAAGATTGCCCTTTGAATTCCAGCAACAAATGCTCCTACCATCCCTCCGCCAACAGCATTGAAATCTATCATAGTGGAAAATAATATTTTCAACGTATAACCAAGGTTATGAATATTAAATGCAATAATAATAATACAACTAAAGATATATATAAGTGACATAATAGGCACTAGTGCAGAAGATACTCTAGCTATCCTTTTAATTCCGCCAATAATCACTAGAGCAAGCAGCGCAGAAATTATGGAAGAAAGAAACCAAGAGTGACCATCTACCCAACTTGAATAGCCAGATAATATTGAAACCATTTGGTTGGTTTGAAACGCTACACTTCCACCAAGACCTGATAATACAAAGAATACTGCATACATGGCAGCCAGCACAATACCAAGTTTTTTAAATCCAAATTCCTCCAGACCATTTCTTATATACTGAAAGGGACCACTAAACAATTGGTCCTGATCTTCTGTTCTATGTCTAAACGCCAACGTTACCTCAGCAAATTTTGCTGACATACCAAAAAAACCTGTAATCATCATCCAAGGCACCGCTCCTGGTCCACCCATTGAAACTGCAATTGCGACTCCAGCAACAGTTCCAAGGCCTACTGTGCTTGAAAGTGCAGTCATAAATGCCTGAAAATGCGTAATATGACCATCATGGTGATTCGTGTCATATTTTCCACATAAAATAGCAAACGCATGCTTAAACATTCTTATGTTGAGAAATCCAAAACGTAATGTTAGAAACACATAACCAAAAACTAGTAGAAGGATTATAAATGGCACGTAAAGGATCTTGAAAAACAGTACTTCATTCATGAAGTTATTTATTCCATTCAACACAGCGTCATAACTTTCGTAAAAACCTGAAGCAGCGTACACATCATTAAACAATAGGCAAAATAACACCATACAAAGCAATCTATAAATCATGTTAATACCCTTTAGAATTGTAATAAGAATCTATTGTATTCAAAACTTCCCTTCTTAGTAGATATATTGCAACAGCATTTGGAATCATAAGGCACATAAACAAACTGTCACCTAGATAAGATATAAATTCTATATTCTTTGACATACAGCTGATATACACTGAAACCACTATAAGAATTTGGAACGGTATCAGTATTTTTTTACTACCAAATAAATACAGCAAAGCAACTTCACAGTAGTAACAATAAGCTATTATTGTAGAAAATGCAAAGGAAAACATCATTAGCGGAAAAACTAACTTGCTGAACAAGGGCAAAGCTGTTGAGAATACCGAACTAATTAGTGTAATATCACCCACGTTATCAGTGCTATGCATACCAGTGATAATTATCACAATACCAGTCAAAAATGAGATTAATATTGTGTCTATAAGTGGTGCAATCATTGCAACACACCCAACTTTAATTGGATCTTCTTCTTTTACAGCTGAATGTGCTATAGCTGCTGTTCCGGTACCTGCTTCGTTAGCAAACACTGATCTTCTCACTCCGGCTATTAATCCGCTCAATACTCCGCCTCCTATAGCCGATTTATTGAAAATATCTTGAAATATTATAGATAAAGCATTCAGCAAATTACTTCTGTTTACATAAATTAAATATATACACATACCCACATATAGCACTATCATAATTGGTGCTAAGCTCGTTGAAACGAAAGCAATGCGCTTTATTCCTCCCAATATTACAATAAAGACAAGCAGAGATATAATAATGGACGCGTTGTATTCAAAGAGGTTATTTGACAATGCTGCTATCTGATTCGCTTGAAATGGTATACCGCCCAAAATCATTGCAATAAGTAGCATAATTGCATAAGTAAAGGCAAGAAATCTACCAGTTTTTGCAAATCCAATCTTTGCAAGCCCGTATTTCATGTAATAAAAAGCACCACCAGTTGTATTTTCAGAGCGATAAGTGAATGCAAGCACCACCTCGGCAAACTTTATCGACATACCAAGTATTCCGGTAATTACCATCCAAAAAACTGCACTTGGGCCCCCTATTGTGATAGCTATTGCAACTCCTGATATTGTTCCAAGGCCAACTGTTCCTGAAATTACTGTTGCAAACGCTTGAATATGAGTGATTATGCCATTGTTATTGTTATTACACTTTAGATTGAATAGCGTCTGTATTCCATGCTTGAACAATCTAAAGTTAGTGAATTTGAATTGGATGGTACAAAAAACCCCAGTTGCAATTACCCAAATAATTATAAATGGAATGTTGAATATCTTTATGTACAGAAATGAATTTAACAGTTCACTTATTTTTACAATCATGCTGCTCACTACTTTTTATTACAACTTATAGCTAACGAGCTTTATACGAGTAATATATATAAAGCCCAGTGCTTACTGGAATAGTAAGTACATACACTACACCTAAAATTGGTAGCGTTATCCAGGGCTTACTGATGAAAAATATAATAAGTACTCCAAAAAATGACACAAATATATAAGATAGGCTTTTGGGAATATAAATATATTTTGCAGAGAAAGTTGGAATGTGACTTATCGAAAAAAATGAAATGGCCAGAAAGTAACAAGCTACGTTTCTTGTGTTAAAAAATCGCTCTATGAGAAGTAAGTATTCACTCTCATGAGATTGAAAGGTAATAATTATTGGCAACAAAGAAAGTAAAGCACACACTGGAGCTGGAACACCAGAAAAGAAAAATTTTTCCCAGTATGATTGTTCTGAGTGTAGCGAAACATTAAATCTTGCAAGTCTTATTGATATGCAGATTACGTATATCATTACTAAAATCCAACCTATGACTTTGATTTCATTTAGCTTCCAAAAATACAAAAGAAATGCAGGCGCTGCACCAAAATTTAGAAAATCTGCAAAAGAATCAAGCTGGGCTCCAAAATCGCTAGTTGATTTTAGAATTCTAGCTATTCTGCCATCCATTCCATCTATTATTGCTGCAATGATGATAAAAATTACTGAGAATTCCCATTGTTCATTAAATGTAAATTTAAGTGAAGTGAGACCAGAACATAAACCCAATAAAGTTATAAAGTTTGGGAATAATTTAGTAATAGGTAAGAATCTACTGTTACTTCCATCGTTATTCATATAACGTCAAAAGTAAGCTTCTCTTGAACGTTTTCCTTATTTAAGTTTACTATAATTGTTTCACCACCAATAACAGTTTGCCCTTCTGAAACTCTTACTTCTATATCAGCAGGAACATAAATATTTACTCTACTGCCAAATCTTATAATTCCAAACCTTTCACCTGCTTTTACGTTCTGGGATACTCCTAAATTACAAACGATACGACGTGCAATTAATCCAGCTATTTGCTCCACAATAATTTCTTTTCCCTTTTCGTATTCAATCACAATAACCTGCTTTTCATTTTCATTACTAGACCTATTGCTCATTGCGGATACAAACTTGCCTTTTTTATAACTCATTTCCTTTATCGTACCAGATATTGGTATACGATTCACATGGACGTTCAAAACACTTAAAAATATGCTAACAAGCGTGAACTTCTTCTCTTCTCCATTTTCTGCCAATAAAGGATAATTAACTTCTTCAATTTTTGAAATCACACCATCAGCAGGACTTAATATAAGATCCTTATTGTTTGGCACAACTCTTGCTGGATCACGAAAGAAATAAGTACACAATAATGTCGGAAACAAGCACGTAACACCAAACCCCCAAGATATAGAGAATGCTATACACGTTACTATAAAGGAAACTACTATAAATGAATAACCTTCCCTATTTATATTAGGTAAACCAAAACACATAATCTTATTCACAATAACCTATTGTTAACAATTTATCATTTATAATTTCTCATGAAAAGCTTTTTTTAACTGCTTCAGCAAAGTCTTTTTGATACAAGGTAACATTACAGATTGTTATATTAGCACACACCGTCATACTGTAACAACCCGTCCAACACAAAATCTAATGCCTAAGTTTAGATCAGAACACTGATTCTTCTAAAAGTTGCTCACTGTCCTCGTCTATTATGATAGAATTATCATGATTTCTGAGTAAATCTCTGATTTTCGTTTCTATTTCATTTGCGACTTCTTTGTTTGTTTTTAAGTAAGTTTTTACATTCTCTCTTCCTTGTCCAAGACGTGTGTTGTTATATGAATAGTAAGCACCTGCTTTTTCAAGCACACCAAGCTTTGCTCCCATATCTATTATTTCTCCGAGTTTTGATATACCTTCATTGTACATTATATCAAATTTCGCTTCTCTAAATGGAGGAGCAACTTTATTTTTTACAACTTTAACTCTTGTTTCATTACCTGTAATATTTTCTTTGTCTTTTATTACACCAACTTTTCTTATATCAAGCCTTACAGAAGTATAGAATTTTAATGCATTTCCACCCGTGGTAGTTTCAGGATTTCCATACACTACTCCTATTTTCATACGAATTTGATTAATAAATATCAATATACAGTTCGCTTTTGAAACGGCAGAGGTTAGTTTCCGTAGCCCATGACTTAAAAGCCTTGCTTGCAGCCCCATGTGCTGATCACCCATATCACCCTCAATTTCAGCTCTTGGAGTTAACGCTGCAACAGAGTCAATAACTATCACGTCAACCGCGCCAGAACACACTAAATACTCAACAATATGCAACGCCTGCTCTCCAGTGTCTGGTTGCGAAATTACTAAATCATCAGTGCTCACCCCAAGTTTGCGAGCATATAAGACATCCAATGCATGTTCTGCATCGATAAATGCGCATGATCCTCCTTTTTTTTGTGCTTCAGCAATCACGTGCAAGGCAAGAGTGGTTTTACCAGAACTCTCGGGACCAAATATTTCAATTATACGCCCTTTTGGCAGACCTCCAACACCTAGAGCCGAATCAAGCGCAATTGATCCTGTGGATATTGTGTCTATTTTCTCTAAAGGATTTTGCTTCAGCTTCATTATTGCACCTTTACCGAATGCTTTTTCAATCTGGCTTATTGCGTTATCTAGCGCTTTTTGTTTATCACTATTTCTTTCTTCTGGATTACTTGCCATAGATCATTTATTAATTTATATAATTCTCTATGATAATCGAACGCAAGTAACCTGCCAAGGGTTTTTTAATGATGAAGAACGTTATCGTAGAAAAATTAGCTACCTAAATTATATTAAGATAGAAAGTTAGATAGACTCTGCAGTGTGATACAAAATAACAATAGAATATAATGGCAGTAGTTTCTCTGGCTGGCAAAAGCAGCAACACTCTGCTAACTCAATCCAGGAGAAGATAGAAAATGCTATATTTAATTTTAGTGGTGAGAAAGTGTGCGCCGTGGTACGCATTAAGAAATACTTAGCGGAGCTAAGCGGGGTTCAGAATAAATGGCCTCGAGGTGAACAACTAACTTTAACCCGAAAGGGAAGGAGGACAAGAGCATGTATGTAAAGCGAGAGTTATCTGAAGATGTATAAGATAACGGCTTGCAACACCTGATCAATATGGTTAAAGCTAAACTGCTTGAATTCTAATCTTCAGGGGTGGGACTTCACATCCATGGGTATCGCATTTAAAACCCCATGTCTACGGTAAGCACAGATTAAACTTTCGTTTGTGTGACATTCTGGCTGTAGAACGATAAGTAGTGAACTTATTTAAGAGGATGAATGGAAAACCTAAGTTGATCTAGAACAGTTCTTAGTGACGGAACATGGGATGACCTAAGGAACGCGAGTTCTATGGTTACGGAGTCATCGTAGTAGTCGTGAAAGTAACGAATCACCGGGGAGTGTGGGAAAGCCACATACAGGGCAAAGGGTGACAGATAATTGAATGTTGAAATTGGGAGGTACGCAAGATGCGGAAAGCTGAAACAATACTTAACATTATACGTGAACGTGGACAAAGAAATTTGCCGGTTAAAAACGTATATCGCCTACTTTATCAGAGTGATCTTTACCTTCGAGCGTATGGCAAACTTTGTCGTAATAAAGGTGCTATGACAGAAGGTGTGACAACTGAAACAGTTGATGGTATGTCTTTGGAGAAAATCGATAAAATCATAGAGGATTTACGCTATGAGCGATATCGGTGGACACCAGTAAAACGTATCTATATTTTAAAGAAGAGTGGTAAACGCAGGCCGTTAGGGTTGCCAACATGGTCAAATAAGTTACTTCAAGAAGTAATCCGATTAATATTGGAAGCCTACTATGAGCCTAAATTTAGTGAATGTTCACATGGATTTCGACCAAAGCGTGGATGCCACACTGCATTAAGAGCAGTAATGCAAAAAGGCAGAGGTACAAAATGGTTTATAGAGGGAGATCTCAGTGCATGTTATGACTCAATTGATCATACTATGTTGTTGAAAATACTGAGTGAAAGCTTCCAAGATAACCGTTTTATTCAGCTAATCAATCGACTGCTAAAAGCAGGATATATGGAAAATTGGAAGTACAATAAGAGTCATAGTGGGGTACCACAAGGTTCTATTATTGGTCCAATTCTGAGTAACATATTACTCGATCGGTTAGATAAACATGTGGAGCATATACTAATACCAGCAAATAACCGAGGTAAGCGAAGAAGGACAAATCCAAAATATTTAAGGTTAACCATGCAAGTATCGATGATGAGAAAACAAGGGAACTGGGATCAAGCAAAACAACTGCGTCAATTAGTGCAGGGTATGCCATCTAAGGATTCTTGCGATCTAAATTATCGACGTCTTTGGTATGTTAGGTATGCTGATGATTTTCTGGTAGGGTTTGCAGGACCAAAGAATGAAGCTGAACAAATTAAGAATGAGATTGCTGGGTTTCTCAATGAGGAGCTCAAACTTATGCTTAATGAAGATAAAACGTTTATTACACATGCGTGTGATAGCAAAGCCAATTTTTTGGGTTATGAAATACATGTTTTGCATGCAGATGACAAACATGATCATCGGACACAACGATGTATTAACGGTAGTATTGGGTTACGTGTACCACATCATATAAAGCAGAAAAAGTGTTCTGAATATATGCGTTGTGGTAAACCGATACATTTACCTCAACGTACAATTGATACAGCTTACAGTATTGTTGCTCAGTATCAAACTGAATATCGAGGAATTGTACAATACTATAAAATGGCCTACAACCTTCACACACTAAGTTATCTGAAATATGTGATGGAAGTATCATTAGTAAAGACTTTAGCATCTAAATACAAAACAACTTGCAGGAAAATTTATAGAAAATTTGGTGCGACGATTGAAAACGATGAAGGTGAAAAACGAAAAGTCATCCAAATCAGAGTAGATCGTTTACCATCAAAGATACCATTAATTACACACTTTGGTGCTGTGTCGCTAAAATGGAATAAATGGGTAAGCATAAGTGATAACCTTATACCAATATGGAATAAGCGTAGTGAAATAGAGCAAAGACTATTGGCACAAACTTGTGAATTATGTAAATCACAAGAGCAGATTGAAGTACATCACGTACGTAAACTTGCTGATTTGCTAGGTAAACGTAATACTGAACTACCGGAATGGAAAAAGAGAATGATTGAACGACAGAGGAAAACTCTTGTTGTTTGTCATGAATGCCATAAGAAAATCCAATATGGAAAATATGATGGTGACTCCTTAAAACGTTAGATTATTGGAGAGCCACGTGATACGGAAACGATCATGCGTGGTTCGGAGAGGGGTTGTTGGAAAAGTACTTAACAAGTAACTCGCTGGCTGCCCACTCTACCTCACGTAGGGTTCTGCGAGGGGCCAGGAAGGAAGTTTTCCTGGTCTACTCTCCTCTTTGGTATGTTAGAACCTGTTTAAAATCTCAAAGAGATGAGCTAAAGTAGGAACAGGTAAATAATGAGGTATATAAATGAGTCAAAGGTATCCAAGCGACATAAGTCATGAGCAATTTGAAAAAATCAAACCAATTTTAGAAAGTAGGAAAAAGAAAACGAGACCAAGATTAATTGATATATACAAAGTATTTTGTGGAGTGTTATACGTGCTAAAAAGTGGTTGTCAGTGGAGAATGTTGCCAAAAGAGTTTCCAAGGTGGGAAAACATATATTACTATTTTCAAATGTGGAGTAAAAAGAAAGGAAAGGAGCCAAGCTTGTTGGTTAAAAAAAATTGGTTGCGACAAAACAGTGGTCGGAAAGAGAAAACCAGTTTCTGCATAATTGATGCTCGAAGCGTCAAAAACGCAGATACTGCTGAAAGAAAGGGCTATGATGCAGGTAAAAAGATTTCAGGGTCATATCGCAGTTGATACACAACACATGCAATTCATATAACAACGGCAGAAGCAACTGATCGTAGCAACCCCAGTTGCGAATTAGAAAGCAGTGAAAAAGCCAGGAAAATAGGGTAACCTCCGTAAATTATTCACAAAATAGAGAGGTTACCCATGAATAAAAATATAACAGAATTATTTTGCCTGATCGACGATTTTTGCAATTCAGTTGACAAAAATTTTGCAGAAAAACTTCTACCAAGTGGCAAAAAACCAACCAGGACGCCAGAGATTACGCATTCAGAGATTTTTACCATAATATTGCTATATCAAGTGCGACAATTTTAAAATTTTCTATGTGCATTATTTGAAATTATTATACGAAACAGCGTTTCCAAAATTGCCATCCTATAGTAGGTTTATTAGGCTAAAATCGCGGGTTTTATGGTATTTAGCGCTCTTAATGCAATGGTTTTGCGAACAGTCAAAAGTGACAGGGATTTCGTACATAGATGCAACATCTATCGCTGTTTGCCATCCAAAAAGGACCTCGAGAAACAAAGTTTTCAAAGGGTTGGCAAAGATTGGAAAGACTACCTATGGGTGGTTTTTCGGTACATCTAGTAATCAACGAAACTGGCAAAATTCAAGGGGTTACGGTGACAAAAGGCAACGTTGATACCTGTGCCAAATTTAACTCAGAAATTGACTGGATTATTGTTTGGAGATAAAGGATATATCAAAAAAGATCTTTTTCACGAATTATTCGATAGAGGGTTAAAGCTTGTAACCAGTATAAAAAAGGGTATGAAAAACTCATTAATGGAGCTAAATGAGAAGATTTTGTTAAGAAAAAGATCGATTATTGAGACAGTTTTTGGCTCTCTGAAAAACAAATTTGAGATTGAGCATACTCGCCACAGATCACCGATAAATTTTTTGGTACACATTTTTTCTACGCTTGTTTCATATTCCATGCAGCCGCTGCATTTCTAAGCTTTACTTCGTTGGCTAATCCGCAACTGGGGTTTTCAACAGTTTTAATTATATGACTGTCTAATATCTTTCTTTCAGAAATGGCATCGTTTTGGAAAAATCTATAAGCTGCTTTACTTTGATGCCAATCTTCACAAGCTTGATTTATTGAATGTTCAGGCGATTCAGCAAAACTATTAACTATTTTTAAAAGCCTTTTACTTAATCTTTTATCACCAAAATTAACAATTCCAAATTCACTTTCTGCCCATTCACCAGTTGAGGTGCTTAAATTTCTTTTTACCATATATTTCCATTTTTAGACCATAGATCTATTTATAGTAAAAAGTTGAATTAGTAAAATAGCAGCTTTTTCACCATTTATAGATTTATGGGTAATAGTAAGGTTCTGAAGTCGAGGGGAGAAGGCATAAGTGTTGAAAGTACCAAAAATGGCGTTATATAAGGTGATTGACGGCATCCTCCTGATATTAGGATAATTGAGCGTATAAAAGAATCATTAAGGTCTAACGTAAACTGTAATAGCGCTATTTTAAATCCGCGTAAGTTGTTTCTGATTTTATAAACGAGAAATAACAAAGCTGTAATAATGATCATATAAATATACACTTTGTATCCGTTCAGGCAATGGCGTCAACTTAAGGAAAAATATAAGCGATAGTGTGTAAAATTTCTCTCTAAATTTTTTACCATTAAATTATCCAGAAGCCGCAGGAAACAGCACTTTTGTTTCTATTTTATTTCAACAAAGAAGTTTAAAATGTGTCCTTTTTAGGTGAAACATGCAAAAAGGAAAAAATTTTATTCTACAAATTAAAAATATAATATACTCAAAAACTTTTCAGAAGATCCATAGGAGGGTTTGCTAATGAAGACTCTTAAGTTGACGCCATTGTCCGTTCAGCAGAGTGGTTTAAGAAACGGTAGATAGGAGATTGTGGAAAGGCCCTTTGTTTCCATGTTAAGTATAACGAAATTATCCGTTCAAGTTCCCCGCTTCGATTGGGTAAAATATGAATTTTTGCGATAAACGACATAATGCCGAATTTGCCGTTCAGCGTGGTTATTTGTCAGTGGAATGTTTTCTGGGTCATCTAAAAATTTCCACATCATTCTTTCAGATTTCATAATATTTTTCGCAACTCGAGAAGCTCCAATTGCTTCAGGTAAGTGGCTTCAAGTAATACCGTGTACGTTTTCGCAATTTTCTGGCACGTCTGGCAAATCTAAAAACATCTATCTCATTTTTTAGTAAAGCTTTTTTTAGTGCAAACAACTCAGCAGCAACATCTCTCAAATAACAGCCGAGAATTTTGACCTCAATGTTCCAACTATGTTTCAAAATCCCTTGATAAGTGTGCCCAACAAATTTGCCTTTTTTCATCAGCAAAGTAGTTATATGCCGCATACCTGTCAGTTACTACCAAACTATTGCGATTGCAGCATACACTATTTTTTAAAACTTTCATTCCCCTTGAACTTTACAAAACTTGCCGTATTGCTTGCAAACATCCAGCACCAACCAAGCTTACCCTTATTGTAATGGCTGGTTTCGTCGATATGAAGAACTTTGCTTGTACTTACTTCTTGTTCGATCTGCTCATACATTTTTTTGCATTTTGAAGCAACTCTATGTTCACTATTTGATATGCTACCGACGCTTATGTTCAAATTGAAGATATCATTTACGACACTCGCTATTTCGCGTTTTGAATTTTTGTAAAACCCGCTGAACGCTGCAATTATTGACTTAACTCTTGGTCCAAATGTATCTGACGTAACACCTTCTGGTAACTTACTGCTTCTTCTTTTCCCGCATCTCCGGCAACGGCCATTGATATTCTACTACATAAGGCTTGATTTCCGGAAGATCAACTTTTTGATGAATGTACGGTTCCTTGCATATTGCAATCTCTCCTCCGCATTCACAAGTAGATGACAACTCTACTTTTATCACCTCATCTGCATCCATTTTGGCGCGAAAACTTCCTTTATGACCAACCTGACCGCCAATATTCCTTTCTCTTTTCGGCTTATTCTTTTTTATTTTATACAACTCTTTGGAACTTGGTATTGATGAATTTTTTGAGCTTAAACCGAGTCTTTCTCTTAACTCAGCGTTTTCTATCTTCAATGCCTTACTTTCTGCTTTTAAACTTTCATTCTCTTTTTCCAATCTTTCTATTTTTTGCTGTAAATTTTTGCAAAGTTCTAAAACATGTTACCTCACTTTCGCTCTATGATTGTCTTTTTAGACTACCTTGTCTACCTTATTTTGCCACTCCGCTGAACGGATACTACACTTTTATCCCATTCATGATATGACTTAAAAAGTGCTTATATCCAAGGTTTTGCTTTATAAACTTAAAAAATACCTCTATGTCCCACCTGCGCCTATATAGTTCTGTTACTTCATAAGCTGGCATTTCAAACAAGTTGGTTAAAAACCGTATTTCATTTCCAGTCTTGTTTCGTATTTTTATTAAACGTAGGTCATTGCCACTTTACTTTTTGCTTGATAGAGATTGACTGTTATATCCTCCAAAATTTCTTGGTTGTTGTTTTTGAGCAATTTCATTCTTTTCCATAATGTCATACCTTCTTTTTAAGTGAATTCTTGTAATAAATTTATATTCCTTTTTATCAAACTCAATGAAAGTTCCGGTTTTTGCAATTCCCCTATCAAATATCCTCTTTTTCAACTTTAGCTTCATTAATTGCTCTTACCAATGCTATATCTTCGCTACCTTCTTCTTGCCCTTTACAAAATCTTATGCTTGTCGGCTTTAATCCAACACTGACTTTCACTTATTACTCTTACCACCTACTTTTAACCCATCTTTTATAAGGTAACCTGATAAATTTATGATTGTTGAATCAAATCTATGTAAGTTATTAGATGTTTCTTTAGGTAATAATTTTTCAACTTTATTTATTAAATCGATATATATCCCTTTAAAATAATCAGAACTTTTAACCTTTTCGACAAACCGCTGTATGTTTTCATCATCATTTTTATCTATTACACATCTGTTTATTACCACTTCTAGCGCTCTTAGGCTTGTTTTCTGCCCCATTAATATTAGCTTCATTAGACCCTTAAATATAATTTTGCCCAATAGTTTACTTATCTACCTCTCTCCAATCTTTCTAGGTCCTCATCTTTAATTAATTTTAGTATTCCTTCTATTTGATCCATTATTACCTCCATTTTTTTGTAATAATAGCTCTTTACATCCTTTCAGCACCACTTTCAACACTTATGGGGGAGAAGGGTGACTTTCTCTCCTTAGATAACCTCTAGCTATACGCAACAACTTTACTTTCAACAATTTTATTAGCAATAATACGACTTTCACAATCAATATTTATTATATCAGATAGTGAATTAATATCAGTATAACTATCAAAACTTTCCATTGTTGATTCCACTACCTCTACTATTTTTAAAAAGCCGATTCGTGACTTCAAAAATTCATTAACAGCTATTTCATTTGCAGCATTGAGCACAATACTGTTTGTTTGTGGAGCAGAAGAGTTTAACACTGCCATGCTAAGCTTTAGCGCAGGGAAATGCTTATGGTCTGGCTCTTGAAAGGTCAATTTTCCTTGCTTTGTTAGGTCTAGTTTATAATTTAAAGCTGATCTTTCTGGCCAAGATAGAGCATATGAAATAGGAATTGCCATGTCAGTCTCTGCAAGCACAGCAAAGTTGAAACCATCCTTATAAACTACGATTCCATGTACTATTGACTCAGGATGCACTACTGCTTCAATTTTATTCGGGCTGATATTAAACAAGTTATGTGCTTCTATTATCTCTAGTGCCTTATTCATCATTGTTGCGCTATCAACCGAGATTTTCTTTCCCATATTCCAAGTGGGGTGACTAAGCGCCTTATCTACCATGACATTTCTTAATTGCTCAAGACTATAATTTAAGAATGGTCCACCAGAAGCAGTAAGTATGATCTTTTCTACGCATTTGTCGTCATTTTGCAAAATTTGAAAAATTGCATTGTGCTCAGAGTCGATAGGGATTATTTGTACGTTTTTTTCTTTAGCTTTTTTGAGTAATAACTTTCCACCGCAAACAATGCTTTCTTTGTTTGCCAATGCAATGACTTTGGTACCGCTTTCTATAACCTCCATGACTGGCTTAAGGCCTGCAATGCCAACTATTGCAACAACTGAGAGATCAACAGGTATGGTAGCAATATTTGTAGCGCCAATTGCTATTTTTGCATCTGTACCAAGTAGACTTTCTTTTAAATCTTTGTAAAACCTTTCATCGGAGATAGCAACGTATTTTGCATTCAGCAGTTTTGCTTGGTGTGCCAGTAGAGCAAAGTCTGAATGGGCACTTAGTGCTTCCACTTGGTATTCTTCTTTTCTCTTTGAGAGCAAATCTACAGTCTTTTTTCCAATGCTTCCTGTTGATCCTAAAACTGAAACCTTTTTCACTAAGACAAACTCATAACAATAGCAACTTTTCTTATTAGGCCTTCTTGCATACTATTCAGCAGTTTTTAAGCGTTTAACCAAGTTCATGCCCGTGGTCATCGCCAACAGATGGTGAAGGACCAGGTGAAAAAGATTGACCATGGTGATCACCTGCATCATGCATGTCTTGCAAACCATCAGCATTATGAGCCATTTCATTATTGGCATGAGGGTAATCATCTGAGTGAGGTCCCTCATCACCATGAGCCATATCCATTCCTTCTGATGGCATATCTTCCCCACCTCCACCTGAAAAATGTTCTGCAAGGCTTTCAAGAAATTTTATACCAAACATATTACCTGATTTTCCAAATAACGTTACCAAACTACTACCACTCACCAAACCTTCAAACACATTATTATAAGCAGCAATCGCCCCTTCATGAAAGTTGAACAACCATTTCATTCCATCCACGACTGTTGAAACAGAGTCACTATGACCAAGACCAAAACCACTTTTCTCACCAGCAGCCTCTTGGTGTTGCTGCTGCGCTTGCCATTCTGCAATATTTGGACCTTGAGCTTCACTCATAAATTTTTACTCTCAACCTTAAGCTATTATTTTATCACAAATATTGCAAAATATCAATAGAGCTTTTGAATATAGCTAATACAAACAACTTCTGCCACCTTATATAGGATCCAGTTTGAAAAAAATCTGAATTCCAATGTCTGCTACCTTTTACAAAGTTAAAACTTAAAAATATGACTGTTAGCAACAGTGTATATATCTTTAGCTATATATAACGAATGAATTTCTTTATATATTCGTTATTAGTATTTTGTATTTCCTGAACAGTTCCATGGGAAATGATCTCCCCTTCATATAACACTGCTATTTTATCAGCTATTTTAAATGCGCTATGAATATCATGTGTAATCGTGATAATTGTAGGGTTAAGATCTCTAGATAATTTTATTATTATCTCGTTTACTATATCTGACATAATTGGGTCCAATCCTGAAGTTGGCTCATCTAATATGATGATTTCTGGATTGTGTGCAATCGCCCTTGCAAGTGCTACTCTTTTCTTCATTCCGCCTGATAGCTCTATTGGAAACATATCTGCTATGTTTTCTTCCAATCCAACGTCATTTAACTTTTCGATTGCTAATAACTTTGCTTCTTTTTTGTTGATATTAAAGCGTTTTTTATAATTAAAAGATATATTTTCCCATACTGTAACATAGTCAAATAAAGCGGAATTTTGAAATAAAACCCCAAATTTATTTTTGTTTTTACTGTATATTTTTATAGACCCTGAATCTGGTGCCAGCAAGCCGATAATTGTTTTTGTTAATACAGATTTACCACTTCCTGAGCCGCCAAGTATAACTAATGATTCTCCTTTCAGTATGTCAAAATTTAGGTCGTTTAATATCGTGTTATCGTTAAAAGACAAGTTTAAATTTGATATTGATATTATGGGGCTATGCATAGATTAAAGTAATCATGTAGTTTGTTAAAATGATCAATATGGACGATAAAACAACGGTTGATGTTGTAGCTACTCCAACCCCTCGAGCTCCTTCTTGACAATGGTAACCGTAATAGCAGCTTGAGATAGAAATTATAGTGCTAAACGCAGTTGCTTTTGCTAGCCCAGTGATAAAATCATACGTGTTAAAAAATTGAGCTGTATATTTAATATATATGTTTAAATTGTGGTGAAATTCGAAGACTGCAGTGATACATCCTCCAAATATTCCTATTAGATCTGCACATATTGTAAGTATTGGAAATACTATAACTGATGCTAAAATCCTTGGCACAATTAAATATTTGAAAGGGTTGATGTCCAAGGTTGTAAGGGCATCTATTTGCTCAGTGATACGCATTGTGCCAATTTCTGCTGCAATTGATGATCCAACCTTTCCTACCATTATTAAGCTGATCAAAACTGGTCCTAACTCTTTAATGATAGTGATCGTAACAAGTTTGGGTATTATCTGCTCTTGGTTAATTAATGGGTCACTCAAGCTGCTTTGTAAAACTATTGCCGCTCCTATGAAAACTCCAGCGAGCCCAACAATTGGCAGAGAGAAAAAGCCTATCTCTATAATTTGTCTTGCTACGTTGCTAAAATAATATGGTGGTACGAAGCAGTGGTATAGAGATTGAATAAAAAACATGAATGCACTACCAAGCCTTAATAAAAAATTGATAAAGCACCTACCAATTATTCTAATACTATTTATATCAAAAAAGCTCACTTTGCATTTGTCTTAGCTAAAAATTAGTTTTACTGATTTTATTAAAATTTCTGTTAACTTCATCGCAAAGTATAGCTGAGATATGTTTTAAGTTCAATATACTTCGATTAAAATGCTTCAGCTTGAAACTTACAGGGGTTAATTGCATAAGCAAACCTTACTTATTTTACTATCGCTGTTTACTTTCTGTAAAAAACATGTTACTAATAAATTGTAGAATTTTCAATAGATAACGGAGGAAGTTTTGGCAGTTCCAAAAAGAAAAAAGTCAAAGTCAAGGCGTAATATGCATCGTTCTCATCATGCTATTGAGCCTAAGAATATTGTGGTATGCACGACAACTGGGGAATTCATGTTGCCTCACAATGTAGCAGTTGATGGCAGTTACAAAGGAAAACGGGTTTTTATTAAACAACAGGCAGAATAACTGTTATGGTATGTTACCTACAGTCAACAATAATATAATCATTGCACTTGATGCCATGGGAGGTGACTTCGCACCTCTTTCTGTGATTCAAGGTGCTGGTTTTTTTTTAGATAACCTTGTTGACCCAGGCACTAAAGTTTTTTTTCACATTTATGGAGATCAGAAAGAAGTATCTCCTTTACTTTCGAAATACAAAAAGGTAGGTGATAATTCTGAGTTTACCCACTGCTCTGACAATGTTCTTGCAAATGATAAGCCATCTTTTGCGCTGAGACATCGTAAAGACTCAAGTATGAAAGCTGCAATTGTTGCAGTGAAAGAAGGTAAAGCTTTCGGAGTGGTATCTTCAGGCAACACCGGAGCATTGATGGCAATTTCCAGATTTATTTTAGGAGCATTACCAAGTATTTATCGTCCTGCTATTGTATCCATCTGTCCAACTAAGACAAAAAGCTTTGCTTTACTTGACCTTGGTGCAAATGTTGATTGTAATGCTGATTCATTATTCCAATTTGCATTAATGGGAAGCATATTTGCGAAAATTGTGCTTAAAATTGATAATCCTGAAGTTGCTTTGCTCAATATTGGTACAGAGGAAGTGAAAGGTAATGACTCAGTGCGCGGCGCTTTTGAGTTGCTTAAAAATGCATCAAGCTCCATTAATTTCAAAGGTTATATTGAGGCAAGTGAATTTTTGGAAGGTAATATAGACGTGATTGTTGCAGATGGATTTGTTGGCAATGTGATGCTTAAAACAGCTGAGGCAACCGCTAGTACTTTTTTAGGTCTAATAAAAAATGAACTATCTAATTCTTGGATACTTGGTATGTTATTAAGATCTAAATTAAAAAAAGCATTAACGCGTTTTAATCCTAAAATTAGAAGTGGAGCTATGTTTTTAGGGTTGAACGGCATCGTCATAAAAAGTCATGGAAATTCTGATGCTGTTTCTTTTGCCCATGCTATAAAATTTGCAGTAAATGCAATTAGTGAAAATTTAAATCAAAAGATAATTAACGGGGTAAGTCATATTGAATAAAAGTTTCATATTAAGCACTGGATCTTACCTACCAAAAAAAATGTTGAGTAACAACGAAATTGCATCGATAGTTGAGACAAGCGATGAATGGATAAGGCAGAGAACAGGAATAGCTCAAAGGCATATAGCAGATGAAGGAGAATTAACGTCAGATCTAGCTGTAAATGCAGCAAAAAGTGCTATAGAAAAAGCTAAAATTTCAGTGGATGAAATTGACTTGATTATAGTTGCAACAACAACGCCTGATAAAACTTTGCCTAGCTGTGCAACGATTGTACAAAGTAAGTTAAAATGTAAAAATGCATTTTCTTTTGATGTACAAGCAGCATGCTCTGGTTTTATATATGCAGTTACAGTTGCTGATTCGCTCATAAAATCTAACAATAGAATTAAATATGCGCTCGTTATTGGTGCTGAAATAATGTCTAGGATTGTTGACTGGGAAGATAGGTCAACTTGTGTACTCTTTGGTGATGGTGCTGGTGCAGTGATAATAAAATCGGAAATGGGTAGCAGCGGCATCATATCAACAAACTTACACTCTGATGGCAATGTGGACATACTATGTACGAACGGAGGGATATCCTCAACTGGTGATTCTGGAAAAATATGCATGAATGGAAGAGAAGTGTTTAAACATGCAGTGGATAAGTTAGCAGCCTTAATAGAGGAAACTCTGAAATGCAATAATTTGAAAATTACTGATATTGACTGGCTAATTCCCCATCAAGCAAATATTCGTATTATTGAAGCAGTAGTAAAGAAGTTAGATTTCCCTATAGAGAAAGTGATTAATACCGTTGATAAGCATGCAAACACCTCAGCAGCGTCAATTCCACTGGCCTTAGACTATGCAATACAAGAATCAAAAATAAAATCAGGAAATCTGGTACTGTTGATTTCAATAGGCGCAGGCCTGACCTGGGGTTCCGTGTTGCTGCACTATTAGACTTCCTGCATTACCTCCTGTCACCCAAGTAGCTATACTTGTAGAACATCACAGATTGCACCCATAGGGCACAGCCCTTACTATTACCCACAAATCTATAAATAATAAAGATGAAGGCTTTTATTTTATTAATTCGACTTTTTACTATAAAAAAAACTATAGTCTAAAAATGGAAATATATGGTAAAAAGAAATTTAAGCACCTCAATTGGTGAATGGGCAGAAAGTGAATTTGGAATTGTTAATTTTGGTGATAAAAGATTAAGTAAAAGGCTTTTAAAAATAGTTAATAGTTTTGCTGAATCGCCTGAACATTCAATAAATCAAGCTTGTGAAGATTGGCATCAAAGTAAAGCAGCTTATAGATTTTTCCAAAACGATGCCATTTCTGAAAGAAAGATATTAGACAGTCATATAATTAAAACTGTTGAAAGAGCTAAAGAATACTCAACTATCTTAGCTATTCAAGACACGAGTTATATTTCATATAAAAATCATAAAAAGACCGAAGGATTAGGGATTATAGCAGCAAGATTAACATCTAAAACAACTAATTTTAAAACCCATGATGCATACAACGTTTGCAGTTACAACAGAAGATAGGATTATTGGATCAAAAAATTAGTACTAGACCTTCCTTAGCTGAAGACCTAAAGGAGTTGAAAAGAAGAAGCCATAATACTGCTCCACTTAAAGACTCTACTAAACATCCTGGATTAAAGGATGTTAAGGTAGTTACCGTTTGTGATAGAGAAGCAGATATTTATGATTTATTTGAAGTTGCTTCCACTAATCAATCTCTTTTTGTAGTAAGAGGAAATCAAAACAGAACAGTAAACAAGAAGTCGACTTATTCTGAAAAAGGTGGTAAAAGATTGTGGGATTTGATGAATCGCATGTCTTGTCAAGGAGAAATTCAAGTCTGCTCGCGATAATAAACCTCAAAGAACAGCAGTTTTAGAAGTAAAGTTTAGTAACTTTGTGATAAATGCATCAAAAAATAACGCTAGACGTAAAACCCAGAAACTTCCTAATTTAAATTTAAATGCTGTCTATGTTATAGAAAAATATCCCCCATTTGGCGAAGAGCCTATGAACTGGATTTTATTGACAAATATAAATATTAATAATTTTGAAGAAGCAGTAGAAAAAATACAATGGTATTGCTTAAGATGGAGAATAGAGGTTTTTCATAAAATTTTGAAATCCGGTCTTAAAGTTGAAGAATGTAGGCTCCAAACAGCAGATAGATTAATCCGCTTTCTTACAATTATGAGTATAATTGCATGGAGAATATTCTTTATCACATTGGTAGCTAGCAAACCTTTCTTGTACTGTCATACTGACTGATGATGAATGGAAGGTTTTGTATACCAAAATGCTTAAGACAAAAAACTATCCTGTGACCCCACCACCTATAAGAGAAACCGTGAGGTGGGTGGTCAAATTAGGAGGGTTCTTAGCCCGCAAAAATGACTTAGCTATAGCTCTGTGGAAGGGATGGAAACGTCTCTTTGATTTAGCAGAAGGATGAAGACTTGCTCATGAATTCTATACTTGTGGGTAATAGTAAGGGCACAGCCCAGTCGTCTAAGTGAGGAAAGTCACCTCTCCCCACCATAAGTGTTGAAAGTGGTGCTGAAAGGATGTAAAGAGCTATTATTACAAAAAAATGGAGGTAATAATGGATCAAATAGAAGGAATACTAAAATTAATTAAAGATGAGGACCTAGAAAGATTGGAGAGAGGTAGATAAGTAAACTATTGGGCAAAATTATATTTAAGGGTCTAATGAAGCTAATATTAATGGGGCAGAAAACAATGACCTTACCCAGAAAAAGTGGAGAGAAAGTTGGTACGTTTTTATAATAAAAAAATGTTTTTATAGAGAGGTGCAATATGTCAAATGGAAGAGAATATACAGCAGAGTTGAAAGAAGAAGCTGTAAAACTTTTTAAAGAAAGAGGAGAAACAATTTCGAAAGTAGCAAAAGATCTAGGTATAAGCTCTAACGTATTAGGTAAGTGGATAAAAAAATATAACGAAAAGAAGTCAGTAGCAAATGCTTTTCCAGGTAGGGGTAATGTAGCTCCTTACGACAAAGAAAGATTTGATTTAAAGAAAGAGTTAGCAAGAGTAACAAGAGAGAGAGACATTTTAAAAAAAGCCCTGGGCAGTCAAAAAGAGTAAAATATTTTTTTATAAAAGAACATAGCAGCTGCTATAAAGTACGGGAATTATGTAGGATTTTGAATGTATCTGCTAGTGGCTACTATAAGTGGGCTGCGAGGGAAATAAGCAATAGAGAATTAGCAAATAAAAGCAGATATTCAAAAAAAGCTTCTAAATGTAGATATGGAGCTCGTAAAATTCATGCTGAATTAAAGGCTTTGGGTAAAAGTTGCAACTTGAAAACAGTGCAAAGTATTATGCAGAAAAATGGTATTCAGGCTATATTGAGAAGAAAATTTAAAATTAAGAAACAACAAACGGACAGTAGAGTCGTAATATTAGACCAAAACTTTATTGTCGATCAACCAAATAAAGTATGGGATTACTTATATAAAAACCAAGGAAGGATGGCTATATTTGGCAGCAGTAATCGACCTATACTCACATATGGTGATTGGCTGGTCAATGAGTAGTTCAATGAATAAACAATTGGTCATGGACTCTGTATTAATGGCCGTTAATAAACGTAAACCTGCCAAAAACCTACTGTTACATAGTGATCAAGGTTCACAATATACTTCACAAGGTTATCAATATCTCTTAGCCATAAAGAATATAGATGAGCCATAAAGGTTGTTGTTACGACAATTCTGTTGTAGAAAAGTTCTCTAAAAAGGGAGTTACCAATAGACACTTCTAAGCACTCTAAACAGCATATTAAAACTGCTATATTTGAATATATAGAAATTTTTTATAACAAACAACGTCACTATTAACTATTGCATCCCTGAACATTTTGATTCATCATTCTTTTTATAAAAAAACATTCTCAACTTTCTCTCCACTTTTTCTGGGTAAGGTCAGAACGCCACTAACTTCCTCCATCCCAGGTTGATTTTAAATTGTCCGGAATGCTGTATTATTTAAAATCCTAACATTTAACTCTTTTTTTGATAAACTTGTTTATTTGCTGTTTATTAAAATTTTCACTTCAAAATTTAACCTCACCAAAAGTATAAGAAGCCTGTCCAATGAAAAATTTGCAGTCCTTAACCTTCTATAGCTAACCCAAGAAAGGTTTCCCTACGTCATACCGCCGCGGTATCTCAGCATAGATTCCGCTAACAAGTAGCGGAATGACGAATTTGTTGTTTTTCAAATTATCGGTAAACCTAAGTCACTTTAGCTATAAAATTATAAGTTATTGATATTTTTGCTCTTTTTTATCCTTAATCCAGAATTCGGATTAGTAGGGTGTCATCCAATTCTCGGTGGTAAATTAAGAAGGGTCTGCAATAACGAATGTAGCTAGGGATATAGTTGTTCTATTTTCCAATCGCTTCCCTCAACAAGGGTGTATCTAAATCTAATATGCTTCCTATATTCACCTTCTTGCCAAAATTCAATTACTTTTGGGATTACGCAAAATCCCACCCAAAAGTCAGGACGAGAAACTTGTATATTGTAGAATTCTTTTTCCTTCAATTTTATAGCTTGCTCAAAATCTTGCCAATCTTTCAGAATGCTCGATTGTTTTGAGCACCATGCGCTAATTTGACTATCGCGCGCTCGAGAAGAGAAGTATTTGTCAGTTCTTTCATCGTTTAGAAGTTTAACCTCTCCTTCAATTCGTACTTGCCTAGCAAATTCTATCCAATGAAACACTAACGCAGCTTTGGGGTTCTCAGTCAATTCTTTCCCTTTTTTACTGTTTACGTTAGTGAAAAACACAAAACCTTCTTTGCTATATTCCTTTAGTAATACCACTCTTGCAGATGGAATGCAGTCTTTGCTACAAGTTGCTAGCGTCATCGCAGTTGGTTGTTTACACGGAGAATTAAGTACTGCTTTATACCACTTTGAAAACAAATCAAACGGATCTTTTTCAGGTGAAAATATCATATCAAAAAATAAAATCTTAATTCTGGCACGCATTGCAAAAATAAGTGCTACGGCCATTTTGTCGTATAAGTGTTATGATATTGTTGCAGATCTTGCAAGGTTTTTGAACTTTACCATATACGTAAAAGTTATTTTGAAAGTATCCAGCAGATCCAGATGGCTGTGCATAATCTTTCAGTGTTGAACCGCCTGCAGCAATTGCATCACTCAGAGTATTTTTTACTTCAGTAGCAAGTTTTTCGCACTCTCTATAGGTCAAGTCTTTTGCTGACCTGAGTGGTGATATGCGGGCTCTAAACAAGCTCTCAGAAGCATATATGTTGCCTACGCCAACTATTAATTTATTGTCCATTAATGCTGATTTGATATTTGCTTTTTTGTTTTTCAGCAACTCCTGTAAATAGTCTCCACTGAATTCATCTGTGAGGGGCTCTATTCCGAAATCATCAAAAAAATTTACTTCTTGTTCTTTATTTAAGACAATGACTACTCCAAATCTTCTTGGATCATTAAAGATTATTGAAGTATTATCAGAAAATAAAAATACCACATGATCATGTTTATTCTTCACTTGATCGTGGTCAGCATATATAAGCTTTCCACTCATGCCAAGATGTATGATTACAGCCATACTACCATCTGTATTCCAGAGCGTATACTTACCTCTACGCTTGATGTTGCGTATGACTTTGCCCTTTAGCATATCATCAATATTTTTTGTTATTGGGGCACGTAAATTCCAATTATTAACTATAACATTACTAATTTGCTTGTTTTTAATTTTATCAAGCAAGAAGTTAGAGATTACTTCCACTTCCGGTAGTTCTGGCATCTTGTCTACTCTGTTGCTGCTTTTTTCTTTTCAAAATATTTTGCTTTAAAGCTTTCGCTAATCTTTTTTTCTCCTCTTCTTTTTCCTTATTCTTTTTTATATTATTCATTATCATTATATATAAATCCTGCCGTTATAGCTCAGGTGGTAGAGTACGTCATTGGTAATGACGAGGTCCCAAGTTCGAGTCTTGGTAACGGCACACTGATTACACTTATAATATTGCATAACTTGTAAGCAAGGCTTAGAAGAAAGTTACAGAGGTAAGTTGTCATGCTTTTTCCATATCCTTTCTACTTTCTTGTTTTTGAGTAGCTCTAACGCTTTGTGAAAGTGGTACCTTGTTTTACTTGGCACTATTATATCATCAATGTACCCATACGATGCAGCAAAAAATGGATTAGCAAATTTCTCTTTATATTCTTTTATTAATGTTTGCTGATCTTTTTCATGCCTAAATATAATTTCAACTGCACTTTCAGGGCCCATTACAGCTATTTCAGCAGTTGGCCAAGCATAATTTATGTCACCTTTTAAATGTTTCGAGTTCATAACGATATATGCACCACCATACGCTTTTCTAGTGATAAGGCTAATTTTCGGCACAGTCGCTTCAGCGTAAGCGTAAAGCAGTTTCGCTCCGTGTTGTATTATATTATTGTACTCTTGATTTGTACCCGGCAGAAATCCTGGAACATCAATAAGTGTGATGATCGGAATGTTAAATGCGTCACAAAACCTCACAAACCTTGCAGCTTTTCTTGAAGAATCAATATCCAAACATCCTGCAAGGTGCATAGGTTGATTTGCAACAATACCAACAGTATTTCCTCCAATTCTACCAAAGCCAATTATGATATTACGAGCAAAATCAGGTTTCAGTTCAAAGAATTTCTTCTCATCGCACACCTTTTCAATAAGTTCATACATATCATAAGGAGTATTAGGATTGCTAGGAATTAGAGTGTTTAAGGATTCATCAACATCATTAACTGAATCACAGGTTGATTTAGGTTTAGGTGATTCTTGATTATTTGCTGGTAAGAAAGTAAAGAATTCACGCATTTTTAGCAGCATTTCAACATCATTATTGAATGCAAAATCCGCTACTCCTGTTTTGCTTGTATGAATTTTTGCTCCACCAAGGTCTTCGAAACTTACATCTTCGTAGGTAACCTTTTTTACTACATCTGGTCCGGTTATAAACATATATGAACTGTTTTTCACCATGAAAGTAAAGTCAGTCAATGCTGGGGAATAAACTGCACCACCAGCACATGGCCCCATGATTAAAGAGATTTGTGGTATAACACCCGATGCATTTACGTTTCTTTGAAAAATTTCTCCATAACCAGCAAGAGAACTTACTCCCTCCTGAATTCTGGCTCCACCAGAGTCATTTAGTCCGATAATTGGAACCCTGGCATTAATTGCCATATCCATAATTTTGCATATTTTTTTTGCATGTGACGCACCAAGTGACCCACCAAAGACGGTAAAATCCTGAGAATAAACAAAAACTTTTTTGCCATAAATAGTGCCATGGCCAATTACAACACCATCACCTAAAAAATTAGCATTTTGCATGCCAAAATCAGCTACGTGATGCTTCACGAATTTATCGTATTCCTCAAACGAATTTTCATCGAGCAGTATACTGAGTCTTTCTCTGGCAGTTAATTTCCCTTTTTCGTGTTGTTTATTGATTCTGTTAGAACCACCTCCTTTTTCAGCTTCTAGTGCTTTGGTTTTTAGATTTTCTAGTATTTTGAAGTCTTGCATACGATAAAGTAGTTTTTAAATTGGTTGTAGACTTTATTAAGTGTACAAACTCTACTACTATACACATACACTATTGCATGTGGCAATAGTGTATGTGTATAACAATTATTAAAACTTTAACCTTGACGTTGGCAATTAAAATGAGAACACTTTGATATACTAACTTCTTCCAGAACACTAAATTGCTCATTTTGTTTTCCGTTTTTCTCTTCGATAAAACTTTTGGCTCTACCAATGATCTTTTCTGTACATGATTTCCCTTTTAGTGTTTCATAGTGCTTTAAGAAAAGCTTGCAGTTTTCACCGTCCATATGCACCATTATTTTGCCAAAGCTTGAGGCATTTTCAGGCTTGTCAGCCTTTTCAGAAGATAGAGTCATTACAATCTTTTCACTGTTGCTTATTGGAAAAGTCATCTGGAATCTGCCCTTTATATCATGATATTTTCCACCTTGTATTCGTATTACATCATCTCCTTCCCCGATCTTTAATGCTCCATCTAAATTTTGAAATTCTGGATTACTCAGGAATTTTGCAGGAATCACAATGCTTGCTTCTGGACACTGTATACAATAAAATTTATTATCTCTTTCTACTATAACATCTTTTATCACATTTTCTTCTCCATCTTTTTCAATGCCCTCACATACAATTTGTTTTAGATTTGATAAATAGCTGGTATGTTTTTCCAGTAGACTTGTTGGCAATAACTTCAAAGCTTCCTCACTCATATAAGTGCCTGTTGAAACTAGATCGGACATTTTTGATGAAAGAAGATCTAGTTGATATCTTTCATAAGTGGACAACTCTTGTGTTTTTAGGATATATAAGTTGCGCACCAAAAAATCTATTAATGATGTATTCTCAGAGAACGCATAACATGGCATGCCAAACATTATCTTTTTGTCTTTTCCAAGTGCTATGAGCTCTAGCGATTCCTTTATCATTCCCTCTGCAACTGTCTCATCGCTATACAAGTGTAAGGTGCTAGCTTGACGTCTTGTGCTCAATAATGTACTCAAGGTATTTTCACGTATACATTCATCAACTTGTTTATACATTGTTATGTCTGATTGAGATGCGTTCGTCGCTTCTAACGCTTTAGGCTCACCTTCACCATCTTCTATTATAAAAGCTTTATTTAGTATATTGTGATCAAGTGTATCTTCTATTATAAAAGTTTTATTTAATACATTGTGATCAAGTGTATCTTCATCCTCAGGCTTATCCATATCCTTTATATATTCTGGTTTGTATGATACATTGAGTGTATCTTCAGACTCATCTACATCTTCATCATCCATGATCTTATCTTCAAAACCCTTGTAACTACCTGGAGAACCACAATACCCCTCATCTATCGAATCTGGATTATGCTTTTGTATACCTTGACCTACCATACATCCCCCTACTTGACATAATAAAACAAGAAATTCTAGTTATAGTATGCTCGCGTGATCTATAAAGTCAATAGTTAAATTGCAAGATTTCGGTTATAATTTACTGTGTATAGAAGGTGCTCTTAAATTATGCTAAAAATCGCTATAGTAGGCCTACCAAATGCTGGTAAATCAACTCTTTTTAATAGATTGGTGGGAAGAAAAGCAGCGGTGGTCAGCAATATTCCAGGGGTTACACGAGATAGAAGAGAAGGAATAGGCAGAATTAGCGATTTAGAGTTTAAAGTTATAGATACAGGAGGATGGAACGACCAAACTAGTTTTTCACTGCAAGTTATTGAGCAAATAGAATTTTCTTTATTGAGTGCAGATGTCATTTTCTTTCTTGTTGACGCAAAAGTGCAAAATGAGCAAAACAAAGAACTTGCAAAGTGGCTGAAGAGAAAAATGAATAAATCTGTAATCCTCATAGCAAATAAATGCGAGAGTCATAAGTCTGAAAATGTTGATTATTTGCAGTTTTTTGATTTTATAGGCCCGGTATACATCTCTGCCGAACATAATCTTGGTATGGTTGATCTTTATGATGCACTAGCTGGTGTTATTGAAGATTTAAATGAGGACACTGAACTACTTGAAAATGAATCCAGCAGACTTAGAATTGCAATCATCGGTCGTCCAAATGTCGGAAAATCAACTTTTTTAAACAGCTTGCTTACAGAAAACAGAGTAATAGTGAATTCAGAGCCAGGCACAACACGTGATTCTTTAGATATTGTATACGATCATAATGGAAAGCTAATTACTCTCATCGATACCGCAGGAATCCGCAGAAAGGCTAATGTTACAGATAAATTAGAATCAAGATTTGTTGAGAAAAGCTTAGAATCAATAAAGCGCTCTCATGTGGTAGTTTTAATGCTAGACTCCCTACTTGGTATTGAGCAGCAGGATTTATCAATTGGTGAAGCTGCAATCAAAGGAGGAAAGGGGATTATCGTTGTTTTAAATAAGTGGGATTTAATAAATAAAGATGACAGAAGTAAATTAATAAAATTTGTCAAACAACAGGAAGTGACTCGGTTATTCTTGGGAGTGCCAACTATAACAATTTCTGCGTTAAAAGGTATGCGCTGCGGTGATGTGGTAGATAAGTGTCTTGAAGTGAGTGAATCTTTGAACAAGAAAGTCAGCACTGCAAAACTGAATAAGTGGCTAATTGAAGCTTTAGATAGGCACTCTCACCCGCTTGTAAAAGGCAAAGCAGTTAAAATGAAGTATATCGCTCAAATTGGTACTAAACCTCCAGCTTTTTCTTTGATATGTAACATACCTGAAAGTGTTGATGAAAGTTACAAACGCTATTTAATTAATGATCTTAGAAAAAATTTCTTTGCTGAAGGCGTGCCAGTCAGATTACTTTTGAAAAAAAATAAAAATCCCTATGCAAAATGAATACTCTGCTTTATACTTTCAGGGATAATTTACTTAAAGTTATGTGTAATAACTCCAGAATTCCTACAGTCTTTCTGCTATCAAGTGCTTTTGCTCTAATTTTTGCATATGTGCTAGAATATTTTTTCAACATGCTGCCATGCAAGTTATGTACATACGAGCGAATAGTTTACTATATCGCCGGATTACTTGCAGTAGCGTGCATGCTTAAAAACAACAAAATTCTAATCTATGCAATGTTTTGCAGTTATCTCGTAGGTGCAATAATATCTTTTTACCATGTAGGCCTTGAACTTCATTGGTTTCATGACATTTTAGGATGCACAGAGCAAGTAAGTAGTAACGCTAGTGTAGAAGAGTTAAGAAATAATCTGTTAAACCCTAATTACTCTCCATCTTGTGACAGACCTCATTACGTTCTAGGTGTTTCCCTAGCAACATGGAATCTAATTTATCTCATAGTAGCTCTGTTCGTATCAGGTAAAGTGTATTGTGGAGAAAGAAAGAAATCTAAATAATTTAAGGTACAGCAACAATCGGTTCTTGCAACAAGCAATTAGAGTAAATCATGCTGGAGAATATGGAGCTATTTGCATTTATTCTGGTCAAAAATTTATTCTTAAAAAATCTTCTATAATCAATGAAATAATTGAAATGGAAGAGCAGGAAAAAAAGCATTTTCACTATTTTAATGAGAAAATCAAGGAGCAAAAAGTTCGTCCTACTGTTTTGTTGCCAGTTTGGCGTGTGTTAGGAATGTCGCTTGGCGTTGCAACTGCCATTATGGGCAAAAAAGCTGCTATGGCTTGCACTGCTGCAGTTGAAGAAGTTATAGGGGAGCACTACAGAGAGCAAGTTTCACATTTAGAAGATGGAGAATTAAAAGAAACTATAAGTAAATTTCGTGACGAGGAGTTAGAGCACAGAGATATTGCAATTCAGCACAATGCTGAAAGCGCATTTGGCTACAACATTTTATCTTCATTCATAAAAACAGGCTGCAAAGCTGCTATTTACTTGTCCAAGTTAATTTAACTAAGCAGCTTTCTTAAAGTGTGTTTAATGTTCTGATGACAACAGAAACCAGGAAGAAATTCAAGTGTAACAGTTACTTTATAACTATATTTACATATCACCATTATTAATAAATAATTAGTATTTGTAAATTAACTACATCCAGAGTATAGATTACTAAAGAGGGATAAAAGTGCGTTTTAATTTAGAACCAGGAGATACTGCTTGTGATGGTAGAAGTAAGCTCGTAGCTGTCAAAATAAATAACGAAGAAAGAATTAACTTACCTTTCACATCTTACATTTTCGATAAGGATCATTTTGTCATATCTAACTTTAGACACAATCCGATGAACGGCGTACTAACCAATTTATCTCAAGGACTACAATTAAAGCTAGAAAAAGCAGGAGATGATTATTGACCTTACCCAGATGGTATGATACTTAGTCAATTAAATAAGCAGATGATCTTAGCTACAAAAATATTTTTTACCTCATTTGTTTTTGGATTTATTCTTTTTCCCTATTTTATAAAGCTTCTAAAAAAAATAAGTAAAGATGGGCAACCAATTAGATCATGTGGACCAGAAAGTCATTTAATAACAAAAAAGAATGTACCACCTATGGGCGGAATAATAATACTGATTTCTTCTTTATTACCAATTTTACTCTGGGCTCAGTTAACACCAGAAATCTTGCTGCTGATATTGACAACTCTATTTTTTGCTCTACTTGGATTTATTGATGATTATTTAAAATTGAAGACAAATCACTATCGAGGTTTAAGTGCAAAAACCAAAATACTTATTCAGTTTATTGTTGCTCTGGTTGGTGTGTTTATACTTAAGCTATACTCTGCTGAAGGTTTTACAAAAACGTCCCTATTTAAAGGAGTAATAATTGATTTTGGCTATCTATATGTCCCATTCGCTGCGTTTGTAATTGTCGGCTCTTCTAATGCTGTGAATCTCACAGATGGTTTGGATGGCCTTGCTGCAACTCAAGTCATCACTTCCTTTGCTTTTTTGGGGCTAATTGCATACATAACTCAAGCAGATATGAATATTACTTTATTCTGCATTGCATTTATAGGAGCTATTCTAAGTTTTTTGTGGTTTAACACACATCCAGCAAAAATATTTATGGGTGATGTTGGTAGCTTGTCGGTAGGCGCAGCTTTAGGGTTAATTAGTGTCCTAATTAAAAGAGAAATGCTTTTTGCCGTTATTGGAATAATCTTTGTAATAGAGACTCTATCTGTAATTATTCAGATATCATATTTTAAATATACAAAGTTTAAATATGGAGAAGGAAAAAGAGTTTTTCTTATGGCACCAATACATCATCACTTTGAGAAGAAGGGATGGTCAGAAAATGTAATCGTTATGAAATTTTGGATAATTTCTATTATCTGTTCAGTTTTTACTATAACTTTCTTATTATAAAAACCTATGAAATACCCAGACTTTACATTAGAAAATAAATTATCAGGAGTGATAGCAGGAGTGGATGAAGTTGGAAGAGGTCCGCTAGCTGGTCCAGTAATATCCGCAGCCGTAGTGTTTATTGATAGAAATACAATTATTGATGGAATCAACGACTCGAAAAAGTTGACTCCTCAATGTAGGCAAGTCCTATATGAAAAAATAACATCCGTTGCAAAATTTGGTATAGGAATGGCAAGCGTAGAAGAAATAAATTCATACAATATCTTGCAAGCAACAAAACTTTCAATGAAACGTGCGTTAATAGACTTGGACCTAGAATTAGATTATGTGCTAGTTGATGGTAATCAACCACCTGAAGTGAAATGGCAAGTGAAATCCATAGTAAATGGTGATAATTTGAGTACATCAATTGCAGCAGCTTCAATCGTTGCAAAAGTTACGAGAGATCGGCTTATGCAAGAATTGCACAATAAGCATCCTGAATATAATTGGTATAAAAATAAAGGATATGGGACAAAAGAGCACCTTAACGCTATTGGCCTTTATGGAATTACAGAACACCATAGAAAAAATTTTGCACCCATATCTCGGGCATTATAGCCTTTAATCACTCACCCTTTTTTGAAAGGCGCATTTTCATTAAATAGGCAAACTGTACTTGATCCATTCCTTAAGGTAAACACTGAACTCACCCTTTCGATTATCAGGTAGTCGTCAACTGTACGGAAGTTTACTAAAGACTCATACCCTGCAGAATCAACCATAAAAACTGCCGGGAAATCAGAGTTTATTTTATTGAATTGCAGATATGTAAATTTTCCATCATCAAAAACCTTAATTGGTATTATTGACTGACTGCCTTTAACGTGCGAGATGGAATAATTAAAATTTAATCCCTTCTTTACAACTTCAATGTCGTTTATATCAGGAATAATGTTATGACTAGCTTGTTCGAAGATATCACCGTTATTTGTTGTGTAAATCTCATCACTGCTAAATAGTGGATAAAGAAACCTTACTTCATATGCTAATCTTGGATCATCTAGTCCAGTTGCTTCTTCAGCATGAAGCTCAAAGTAATAAACTCTTTTATTGGTAATTATAGTTGCGTTAGTATCGGCAATATCATCTATAGGCTTAATAAACAATCTGTTACCTTGAGGAAGGAGTTGCCAACCAGTTGAATCACCCATTGAAAGGTTTTGTATTACCTCCCCTGGTTCAAACAATATGCTGGATTGATAACCATAAAAACCCGTATACTTATGTATAGCCTGTGGGTTATAATTTATCACCTTTATGTGATCATCTCCAGCTATTGAACGTGGCTCCTGTTTTGCAAGTGCATCACTACCACAGAGGAACAACAGTACGGCAAACAGTAAACCAATCATAATATCAAAATAAATTAATCTTCATTTTATCATTGATAGACATGCACTGCAACTGTTAAGCTATACTATAAACCCCAATTATAGGTTAGCAAGCGGTAGAAAAGGCAAGAAATAAGGCAAACTCCTTAAATACTTTAGAACTACAGGAGGCTTCACCTAAACGGATATACTTGGAATCCTGCCATTTTCACTTCGTAAACATACCAATAATTTTGTCCATTATTCCACCCATATTTGCTTCAGCTTGAGTATGCTCTATTTTACCACCATTCAAAATTAGTTTAGCATCTGACCCAGGTGATATATTAACAAATTTACTACCAACAACTCCACTGCTAGTGATCAGAGCTGAACTATCAATTGGCAATTTTATGTCTCTGCTTATACACATATCGATTCGTGCTACGTAGGTAGCTTTATCAAGTGATACACCAGTTATGCTTCCAACGTCCACACCAGAGATCTTGACACTATCACCAACTCCTATACCGTTAGCGTTAGCAAAAAGACCATATATTTTATTGCAATCCTTATAGTTTTTCTTTATGTAAGATAGCTTATCAATAGCAAAGAAAATCAGAAAAATAGTAAAAATTAATACAAATAATCCAGCGGTTATTTCAAGTATATTTGACCTTCGCATCTTTAGTTATCAGGACTCCAGCTTTTATAGTAATTTTTCACTTTTTGGTTTGGATAGTATGCATCTTTTGTACCCGTTAAATTAGGAGTATGTTTTACTTTTCTTTTTTTATTATTAACTGGTACTACATTATCAGTATAGTGAAGCCATATATGCCATTCCGGAGGCACTGTTGTAGGCTCAGAGACACTGCTATATATAACCCACCTTTTCCCTTTACTTGATTCATAGTAAGAATTTCCATTTTCATCTCTTCCTACAAATTTATCTTCTCTTCGTAATAGGCGTTTTATTGCATTACAAACTTTAGATAACATAAGGGTATTAAAACAAAAAGTATTATATATACTAATACTTTAACGATATATTAACAACAATTTAATGCAATTACCAATTTTACAAGTTATTATACCAATAATTGCATCAATGTTTTGCTTTCTTGCCAAGAAACACAAGGTGTCTTGGTTTATTTCTTTTATTGCAACAACAATCACTCTTATCATTTCATCGATACTACTCATTAAAACATATAAAGGCGAGATTATAACTTATCACCTTGGAAATTGGGCTCCTCCGTACGGCATAGAGTTAAGAATCGACGTGTTAAACTCCTTGATTCTAACTTTGGTGAATTTTATAGCGCTGATTAGTGTGCTTTATAGCTTTTATATTAACGAAAAAGAAATTAGCAAAAACAAAATCACTGGTTTTTACTCTCTATTTCTGTTGTGCTTAAGCGGACTATTCGGAATTTTAGTAACAAACGACATATTCAATCTTTATGTTTTTTTGGAAATTTCATCTCTTTCTTCTTATGTATTAGTTTCAATGGGAAGGGATAAGAAAGCTCTAGTTGCAGCATTTGAATATCTAATTAGTGGAACAATAGGCGCAACATTTTATTTATTTGGCATCGGGCTTTTGTACTCCATGACAGGAACGCTCAATATGTCTGACATGGCTGAGAGAATAGTGCCATTATACGATAATAACATCATAAAACTTGGCACATTGTTCATTTTTGTTGGTCTCTCAATCAAAATGGCACTATTTCCATTAAGCAGGTGGCTGGTTAATGCATATAGTGAGGCACCAAGTTTCATTAGCATATTCTTTTCAGGCACAGTAACTAAAGTGATGATATATGTTTTCATCAGAATCTTTTATACCATTTTCCAACAAAATTTTTTCTTGTTTAAGCCGCTGTTGGACAATGTGATAATTATCCTCGCACTTTGCGCTACTGTATTTGGGTCGATATTTGCAATAACCGCAAAAGACATAAAAAGACTGTTTGCTCACTCTAGTATTAGCCAAATTGGTTATATAATTTTAGCACTGAGTTTTAACTCAAAAACAGGTGTATTTGCAGCAATTCTTCACATAGTAAACCACAGCATAATAAAAACATCTTTATTCATGGCTGCAGGATATATTTCTTACAAATTTGATACAACAAAAATAGAGAATTTATCGGGACTCAAGGAATCAATGCCTTATACAGCACTTGCGTTCACTCTACTCAGTTTAGCATTAATCGGTGTGCCTTTAACAAATGGCTTTGTAAGCAAGTGGTATATAATGAAAGCAATTATCGAATCTCATGCGTGGATTTCCCTTGTAACATTTGCTGCTGGCTCTTTCCTTGCATTGATATATATGTGGAAGATGGTAGAGAAAATGTATTTTGAAGATGATGCAACGTCACGCACTGGAATGACACCGGACAAAATTAATGATGTGCCATTTCCTATGCTTTTCTGTCTATTATTTATGGCAGCTTTAACAGTAGTAACTGGAATATATAGCACTTCAATTCGGTTAGTAGTTGAGAAGTTGGTTTTTTGATTTTTATCTTTGTTTCATATTTTACTATACTTTAAGGTTATAAGGTCTTTATTGTGGATAGGCTGAAGAAGATTCATTGGTTGTTAGTCATTAACGTGATAGCTCTGTTTTGCGTTGGCATTGTTGTTCAATACTCTTCTGCTGGAGGAAAGTGGGTGCCATTTGCGATTCACCAACTGGTCATATTCTCCTTCTTTTTCCTACTCGCTATAGCTATGTCATTCATAGAACTAGATTTTTATTTGAAGCACGCCTACTTTTTTTATATAGCAGCAACGATTTCGCTATTAGCAGTAAATTTTTTTGGCTCACACATAATGGGTGCGACGAGGTGGATAAGAATTGGGTCGATTAGTTTGCAACCATCAGAATTTGCAAAAGTGGGCTTAATACTTGTGCTTGCTCGCTATTTTGATAAGCAGAGTGTGTATAAAATGATGGAATTTAAAAGATTGCTTAAGGCACTTATAATTATTTTCTTACCCGTGTTCTTGGTGTTAAAGCAACCTAATTTAGGCACAGCTGTAATAATGTTACTTATAGGGATGTCAATTATATTCACAGCAATAATAAAAAGATCTCATTCAGTAATATGTGGAACTCTTGGCATTTTTGCAGTACCGGCTATTTGGCCTTTTTTACGTCCTTATCACAAGCAAAGGATATTGTCGTTTTTGGATTCATCAGTGGATCCACTTGGGATAGGTTATAATGCGCAGCAATCTCAGATAGCTATTGGTTCAGGAGGTTTACTTGGTAAGGGCTTTGTTAACGGAAGTCAAACTCAACTTGGATTTTTGCCGGAAAAGCGTACAGATTTTGCTTTTGCAGTGCTGAGTGAGGAGTGGGGCTTTTTAGGTAGCATGGCTTTAATTTTGCTTTATACCTCATTACTTGGAATAATTTTCTCTATCGCTTATAGGTCGAAAAATTATTTTTCTAAGTTAGTATCTATCGGAATTTTCGCCTTTTTTAGTGCTCATTTCTTTATAAACATCGGAATGTCAATAGGCCTCTTGCCTGTGATAGGCGACCCATTGCCATTTCTGTCCTATGGAGGAAGTACAACTGCTGCAAGCTTAATATGTATAGGGCTATTGCTGGCGATAAAAGCAGATGAACAACAAAATGCTTGTATTTCACCTATGCTAAAGTAAAATTAAACTTTAACTTAATAGTTGTTATGCTAGATGAAATGCGTGAGGAGTGTGGGGTATTTGGCATAAGTTGCAACCAAAGTGCTGCTTTTAACTCTATACTTGCTCTCCACGCTTTGCAGCATAGAGGTCAAGAGTCTTTTGGCGTAGCAACCAGTAACAACGATAAGCTGCACTCTTATCACTTTCAAGGTCAAGTGAGCAGCGTATTTGATGATATAGATGAAATAAAGAAATCCTTACCTGGAGATTGTGCAATAGGTCATGTTCGATACTCAACAAGTGGTAGTAAATTTGGAGTGCAGCCCATGTTTGGCAAAAGTGGCAAATTTGGGGATTTTGCCATAGCACATAATGGTAATTTAATTAATATTTCTCCGATACGCGAACAATTAATTAAACAAGAGTGCGTTTTTCAGTCAGATATTGATACAGAAGTAGTAGTGCATCTAACAGCAAGCGGTGAAAAAGATAGCTTCTTAGAGAGTTTTATATATGCATTAAAGCGAATACAAGGTGCTTATTCTTTTGTGGCAATCAATCAAGAAGTAGTTATTGGAGTACGTGATCCATCTGGAATCAGGCCTCTTGTTTTAGGAAAGTTAAACGGTTCTTACGTTCTTGCATCTGAAACTTGTGCTCTTGATATAGTAAATGCAGAATTTGTTAGAGAAATAGAACCAGGCGAATTAGTTACCATCAGTTCGAATAGTAAGCTAGCCTCAATGTTTCCTTTCCCACAGCAAAAATCAAGTTTTTGTATTTTTGAATACGTTTATTTTTCAAGACCAGACAGCATAATGGAGAATAGGTCTATATACGATACAAGAAAAGAAATAGGAAGAATACTTGCGAAGGAAAGTCCACCAAAAAACAATGTGGATATGATTGTACCAATACCTGATTCTGGAATACCTGCAGCTATTGGATACGCAGAACATTCAGGATTACCTATGGAACTGGGGATAATTCGTAATCATTACATAGGAAGAACTTTTATACAACCAACCGCTGAAGTACGTAAAGTTAGAATAAAATTGAAATTCAACGCTAATAAGCACATTTTAAAGGGTAAAAACATAATTTTAATAGATGATAGTATAGTGCGTGGTAGTACGTTAACAAATATAATAGTTATGTTAAAGGATGCAGGAGTAAAAGAAATTCACCTCAAAATTTCAAGCCCACCAATTAAGCATTCTTGTTTTTATGGAATAGATACGCCAGAGTGCAAAGATTTAATTGCTGCAAATAAATCTGTAGAGGAAATTAAGGAAGTTATAGGAGTAGATAGCCTAGCCTTCTTGAGTATTGATGGACTATATCAGGCTGTTAAAGCAGAAAAGCGTAACAATGCTACACCACAATATTGTGATGCTTGTTTCACTGGTGATTATCCGATTGGCAAATAGTCTACACAAGATCACTGAAGCTCAATTGTACCCGTTCAGCCAATGGCGTCAACTTAAGGGAAAATATCAGTGATTGTGTATAAAACTTCTCTCTAAATTTTTTACCATTAAATTACCCAAAAGCTGCAATAAACAGCACTTTTGTTTCTGTTTTATTTCAACAAAGAAGTCTAAAATGTGTCCTTTTTAGGTGAAACATGCAAAAAGGAAAAAATCTTATTCTACAAATTAAAAATATAATATACTCGAAAGCTTTTCAGAGAATCCATTGTGTTGAGTTTCACACGAACAAGGAAACTTCCTTTTACGACAGTATTTTCTATGATTTTAAAGTTAATTAAGAAAAGTTTAGGAATAGAATGTGAGCTCATTAAATTCCACCCTCAAAGCAAGCTTTTTCTAAAGCAAGATATAAATACAGGTTTTAAAGAATTTAAGCATCCAAACAGCCTATCAAGATGAGCCTGAGCTGGAGAGGCTATAGGCTTATTGCAGCAGATGGTTCTGGTATTCAGCTCTGAAGAAATTGTATCCGAATTTGAATCAAATGGAACAATAGGCACCATTGGCAATTTGTTTGTTGATTTATGTACTTCGCTGATTTGTAGTGCTCGCCTTGCGGCCTGGAATGTGGGTGAGCAAACTGACCTTACCCAGAAAAAGTAGAGAGAAAGTTAAGACGATTTTGTCATGAGAATGATGCATCAAATTGTGCAGGAATGCAATAGTTAATAGTAGAATGTCTACGTTGTTTGTTATAAAAGATTTCTATGTATTCAAATATGGCAGTTCTAGTTTGTTGAGCAGAATGTTGAGAAGTATCAATAAGCAGCTCCCTTTTGAGTGAACTGAAGAAGCTTTCTGCAACAGAATTATCGTAACAACAGCCCTTATGGCTCATGCTGGAAATGATGTTTTTTGTATTCAATAGAAATTGGTAATTTTGAGAGGTATACTGTGACCCTTGATCGCTATGTAACAGTAGATTTTGGGAGTGTTAAATAAACCATACGCGTCAAGTTAAGGAATGTAGAGAGCTTAAAGTAGATACCCTGGTCTTCCTATATCTGTCTTTCAAAGAAAACTTTGACCAGATTATAGTAAGCTTTTTTAGAAAAATTTTTAAATTATTGACAATATTGTTTGATATCAAAAAGAGCTCTCTAACCCGCCTTTTCAATTCAATAAATGCCTTTGTTAAACTGAGCTCCGTGTTCTTTTTTAGTTTTACACAGCCAATCATTCCGTGAAATACGAGAATAGCACATAATTTTGTGTATAGCTCGCACAATACTCTAAATGGATTTGTCTTTCCTTTTAGTTTATCAAGATTGATATGACTTTTATATAGTTTAAATAGTAATTCGATTTGCCATCTTACTCTATAAACCGTCAATATTTGTTCAGCATTAATTTTACTCTCTGGAACATTAGTTACAAATATTGACCAATCTAATAACTTTTGATTCTTTTGAGAAGATGTATATCCATGTGACTTTGCTAATTTATTAGCCTTTCTTCTTCTAGCCATAAACTGTTCTTCAGTTAGCTTTTGACATATAATTCTTACCTTAATTTTTACTTCCTTTCCTAATAATACTTCTTTTTCTAAAGATAATTGACCTTCCAAATACTCCAATAGCTCTATTTTTTGATTTGTTTCTATATCATATATATTGGTATCAGACTTATAACGACTAACAAAATATGCACCTGCTTCATCAATCTGTTTAAAAGAACTAGGCACAAAGTAGCCCAAGTCAAATATTAGCAAATCATTGGCTGATAAACCGTTCAGATAATCCCTATAACCTTGATCCGACCTTATTCCTTCCATTAAATTTAACTTATCTAGCGCTTGATTCAGGTAATCAAAGACTAACTGTAGCTTTATTCCTGATTTGGTATTATTCTCACAATCTCTATAGCTACTGCCATATCCTTTATACATATCTTCCATGCTACTGGGCAGGCTAATGTAGCTGCTATCCAATAATTTAACGCTTCCAAATTGCTGTAAAATTTTGCAATCAATCTGTAGACTTTTTTTAAATAAACACAAAGCTTCGTTATACATTTTTTTCATGAACTTAACTGCTTCTTCACTAAACCTAAAATCTAAACCCTGTTTTGTAATTTCTATCGAGTCTTCATTTAGCAATTGGCACATTGTTTCTATGCTGCAATCATCAACTCCTATGTTACCAAAAACCATGGCTTTTATGAATGATGAGCCATTAAGTTTTCTCTTTCTTTTTATGAAACCTACTGCAATTGATATTTCGTCTGCTTTTTCATTAAAGAATTCATTGAGGTCTTTTGATAAGCAAGCTATTCTGTCCATTGTAAGTTCTCTCATTCATATATCCAAGAGAACTTATACCTTATTATTTTCCTTCACTCTATCAACTTTACTTACACTTTTCCTTAACTTGACGCGTATGGTTTATTTAACACTCCCATGCGTGAGAATTATTGCTGCCAACAACCTTCCTTGGTTTTTATATAAGTAATCCCATACTTTATTTGGTTGCTCAGTGATAAAATTTTGATCTAATATATTAGGAGCAATAACCATATTATTTGGTTGTTTTTTAGTTTTAAATCTTCGTCTAAGTTTGGCTATAATGTCATTTTCCTGCATAACATTTTGCACTGTTTTGATGTTATAATTTTTGCCTAAAGCTTTTATGGATTTTAGGGGCTCCATATCTGCATTTAGATGCTTTTTTTGAATCTCTGCTAGAAGTCCTTCCCTTGCTAATTCTTTATTGCTTTTTTCTTTAGCAATCCATTTATAATAACCACCAGCACAAAACCCTGCATAGTTCCTGTATTTTATAGCAATTTCTATGCTCTTTTATAAAAGAATATTTTACTCTTTTTCTTTGGCAAAATATCCCAGGGCTTTTTTTAAAATGTCTCTTTCTCTTCTTACTCTTGCTAACTCTTTTTTTAGATCAAATCTTTCTTTGTCATAAGGAGCTAGTTTTCCTTTGCCTGGAAATGCGTATGCTCCAGACATTTTTCCATCATATTTTCTTACCCATTTACTTAACATACTGCCATCTATACCTAGATCTTTTGCTATTTTTGTACTTGTTTGACCTGTTTCTTTAACCAGCTTAACAGCTTCCAATTTAAATTCTGCTGTATATTCTCTTCTATTTGTCATATTACACCTCTTTGAAAAAACGTTTTATTTTACTCCAAAAACGTCTTAACTTTCTCTCTACTTTTTCTGGGTAAGGTCACTTCCTTTAACTTATTACAGATTGCTGTATGTAAATTACTCCAAAACATCTATCTGCTGCTGAAAATATTTCTCAAATACTCTTTCTACTTCATTATCAACTAACTCTTTCATTATTTCCCGAGCTTACGTGTTACTTTAATTTCATCTATTGGCAAAGACGTGGTATACCTTCGTCTGAAGATTCCTATATGACCATTTTTCATTGTTGCTATAAATGCTCCTTCATACGTACGGCTCCCTACCTTTGCTCCTCTCTTTGTCTGTTTTATACTCCCAAGTTTTGCAACTCCTATCCACTGGGAACTGAGCTTTACTACCGACCATAAGCGCTTTCTATTTGCTTTATCCACACTTAACTTTTTTCTCATTGCTTTTTTTGGTATTTGCTTTTCTTCGCTTACTTGTTTGATAGTTTGCGATCTTACCCATAGTGCTGTTTTGTTTAATGCTCTCACTGTTGCTAATTCTATTTTTCTTCTTTCAGCATCTATGCTTTGCATAACTTTTTCGATGCTATCGGTGACTTCGATGTTAATACGCATCTACACCCCTGACGCTTGAATTTTCCACAATACTCCTGAATTGTCCCTAAGTGGTGCTACCTATGGCACATCTCTTCCTTATTACCTGCAATATTTCATCTGCTGATATTTGGATCAATGCAGCTATACACACCTTTTTTCTCAGTTGTAAAGTAGTAATCCCCAACTGCAAGATCAGTTACAGGCGTATGATACACATCTTCTGGAATGCTGACTATCTCTTCTATCATGCCTGACTTCTCATCTAATAGAAACATGATTCCCTTATTGCTCACAATAAATAATTTTCCATCTATCACCGGTCTAGCATAATATGTGTCTTTTAGTTTATCATTTAGCTCATCATTCACCACTAAGTTAGTACTCCAAATTATCTGACCATCAGGTATTGCAACTTTCATAACTTCATTCTTTGTGTTTACTACAAAAAATTCGTTACCATTTATATCATCGGGGTACAGCCATGGCATAATCCCACCACCACTGATATTTTTTGCTTCCATGGCCTTTAACCACAAAAGATCTCCTGATCCTATATCAATCGCAACAATGGTAGAATTGTTTGTAGCTATTAATGTGTTATTCTTTACTACTGGAGTAGTTGTAATATCTGCAAGCTGAGTGTCTAAAATATTTGTAGAAGGTAACTTATAAGACCACAACTTTTTCCCATCTTTGTCAAAAGCTACTAACTCTCCATTTGAAAATGGAACTATTAGCTTATCGTGTATAACCACAGGAGATATGTAATTTGATCTTGTCATTTGATTACTACCATTAGACATATGATAGAACCAGCTTGTATTACCATTCTCTATGTTCAGCATGTATAAATAGTTATCTACAGTCAAAATTGCTATTCTATCATTAAAAATTGTAGGGTTTCCTTTCACCAAAGACTTTAACTCCTTTTTCCACATAACTGCGTCTTCATTTATTTCATATTGTGTATTATCTCTATTTATTGCATATAGCACATTATCTATTGCTAAGTAAATTTCTCTACAATATTCACTGCAAGTAGCACTCATTCTACCAATTGTTTTATGACTACCAGATAAATCTACATCCTTCCAGTACCACCCTGTGTTGTACAATACCCCATCACCACCAATAATTAGCTCATAACTTTCGTGTATAGGAATTGGTTGTATATAACCTTGAGAAAACTCTCTACTTGGATTATTCCACGGGTGACACCTATATTTATTTTTTATTTCTAAGCTAGGCTCTACCCCATCTTTTGCAATAACACAACTTGTGCTCAATAAGAAAGCAATAAAAAAAATGGCTAGTTTCATAAAACTTTTCTAGAAAGATCACTTTATATACACATTAAAGATACGATATATTGAACAATTTCACTATCGTTAGTTTTGATTTTAACACGAAAAACCATTTTACATTCTCACTGCGTTTATTTTCCACAATATTCCTGAATTATCCCTGAGCGGCGGTGAATGTACTTTGTATCTACGGTTACCAATAACAAAAGTATCTCCTACTACTGGCTGCAATACATCAAAGACACTCACCTCCAAAATCAACATCTCCCCTACAAATTGTCCTTCACCGATCTCGTATAATTTATCCGGCTGTTGCTTTAATATCTGCACCATATATGACTTATCCTTTGACTCATACAAAGCTTGCTCTCCTAAATGTGCAAAACAATCTTTCAATAACCTTTTAATATTTTCTTGCATCTTGTTCTTTTATGTACTATAGTACTTTCAAAAGCGAATGATAAAGGTATAATATACTTTTTAGTGTATAGGAAAAGTGATGGTATATAGTGTAGATTTAAGGAAAAAAGCAGTGTCTTTGGTAGAAAAAGGAAAGTCAAAGACTGAGGTTGCAGAGCTTTTTGAGATAGGAATAGCAACACTATATAGATGGCTGAAAAAGAAGTCTGCTGGTCAAGATCTCAGAGCGACAAAAAGTGTTGGTTTTATTCGGAAAATAGACCCAAAAATACTTGCAGACTATGTTAAAAAACACCCAGATCACACACTAGCAGAAATGAAACAAAACCTTGGCTTTGGGATCAGTGCAATTTGGTATAGGTTAAGACAGCTAAAAATAACCTTAAAAAAAAGTCACATTCTATCAAGAGCGCAATCAAGAAGATAGGCAGCAATTTATCGATAAAGTCTCAAAAATAGACCACTGTAGCATTTTATATATAGATGAAGCAGGAGTTGATAATAGACTATACCGAGAATATGCACGAGCTCCAAGAGGAGAAAAAATGTATGCTGATGTTCCAGGAAAAAAGCGGGAAAGAGTGAGTATAATAGGTGGATGAGAAGTTCATTGCACCAATAAACTTTCACGGGAGAAAGAAGTATTTAATGCGTGAGATATTACTGCCACAGTTAAAGCGTGGTACAACTATAGTTATGGATAATGCTACATTCCATAAAACTCCCAAAACAAAGTCATTAATAGAGTCTTTTGGCTGTCATGTGCTTTATCTTCCAACATATTCACCTGATCTAAATCCTTACTTTTACCCACAATTTTGAGAGGTTATGATGTGAAGCATAACAATGCTCTCCTTAAGGTTTTCATAGCCCCGCCATAGAGTCATAGACCCTGGTAAATTATCACTTTTTCTATTCATAAATCCACCCAATTTTCCTAACCAAATAATAGCTTGTTTTATGTTTGGAGGTTCTTCGGGTAATGTTGCTACCCGATACTCACGCATGTAAAGGACCTTCCACTCTTCGTTGCTTAAAATTTTAGTACAAGTTTCCATGGGATTTGATAAAGCCACTTTTGTCAAATATAAAATTTTAAACGCGATTATACTTTTTATAGCAATTAACTTCTGTAATCTTTCTTTTGTAGCTAAGCGAGAGCTTTCTATCTTACATCCTGATTTTAAAATCCTAAAATACTCTTCAATTTTCCATCTTAGCTTATACCAATTTATCTTTTCTATGGCATCTAAAGTATGGTACATTAGTTAGTAGAGTCCAGTCGACAGCTTCCAATCCATCAGGAGCTTTTGCACTTACCACATATACAGGGACTTATTTTATGTATTGTATCTTTTGACCCATAAATGGAAGAAGATCTGATAGGCTTTCATATACTTAACTTCAATATTAGCTTTCCTTGATCTCTGGTTTCCACCTTTAGTAACTTCTAGAGAAATTTTCTTTTTTACTGGCAGTTGAGTGATGCGTGTTTGCAAATCTGTTTTTCCGACTTCAGTACAGATAAATCTTCTATTAGCTCGATTGCGGATTACATAAAAACTACCTAACGTCTCAGCCACCCATAAAAATTTGAAGATGTCTGCTTCCCTATCACCAAGGGTAACAAGTTGTACATTTGGAGGAAGGTTGTTTATAGTTTCTTTGAGAGCTGTTATCCACTTATAACTTTCTTTTTCTTCTATGGAGGTACGGTATTTTCTGTTTGCTTTTTCTTGTGCCGTTTCTTCTTCCCTAATAGAACGCGCCCAACATTGTTGGGAAGATAGACCTAAAGGTAATCCGTCTTTGCTAGGCACTATGCAACAGTAAACCCATTTTATGCTTTGTATAAGCTTTAGAAATACTGCCTAGTCTCTTGGTCTTTATATGAGAGTCAAAATCCAAATAACTTGTATCTTGAACTGAAAATACCAACTGGTTTCCTTTTATTCTTTCCTTAGTTTCTTTATAATGGGAAGAATAAATTTCCTTATCTTCAAGCTTTTCATTGCTTATATGCACCCTTAGCTTCTTTCCACCCACTACAGCTTTGATTAATTGAACCAGATGCCTTACCCTCTATGCAATAACTTGTTTTTATAAGTCTTTTATTAAGCCTTATATCTCCCAAATTAATGTGTTTTAACTCTCTTTCCAGCCATTTATCCCCTAAGTGTTGAAAGTAACACAAAAAAGACATAAAGAACTATTATTGCAAGAAAAAGGAGGCAATAATGGATCAAATAGAAAGAGTACTAAATTTAATAAAAGATGAGGATTTAGAAAGGCTAGGAAAATTAAGTGAAGTAGATAAATGTAATACTAAATTGTTGGGCAAGATTATATTTAAAGGTCTAATGAAGTTAATATTAATGGGGCAAAAAACAAGCCTAAGAGCGCTAGAAATGGTAATAAACAGGTGTATAATGGATAAGAATAGCGATAAAAGTACAGTAACATACAGTGGTTTGTCAAAAAGGTTAAAAGTTATAAATCCAGAATATTTTAAGGGAGTATATATTGATTTGATGAGCAAGATTAAAAAGCTATTACCCCAAAAAACATCAAATAACTTACATAAGTTTGATTCGACGATCATAAATTTATCGGGATATCTCATAAAAGATGGGCTAAAAATAGGCGGTAAAAGTAACGACAGTCAAGTTAAAGTGAGTGTAGGATTAAAGGATCAATTGCCGACAAGTATAAGATTTTGTAAAGGACAAGAAGAAAGTAGTGAAGATATAGCATTAGTGAGAGCAATTAATGAAGCTAAAGTTGAAAAAGAGGATATTTTATTATTTGATAGAGGAATCAGAAAAGTTGGAACTTTTGCCGAATTTGATGAAAAGGAGTACAAATTTATCACAAGAGTTAAAGTAGGAAGAAAACATGATGTTATAAGCAGGAACAAAGTTATAAGAGAACAAAAATCGGATGGATCAGAGATTTTAGAAGATATAATAGTTAATCTTTATCGTGCACGAGGTAAAGTGGCAATGATCTACGGCTAATAAAAATCAGAAATAAAATTGGAGATGAAATATGGTTTTTGACAAACTTGTTTGAAATGCCAGCTTATGAAGTAACAGAGCTATATAGGCGCAGATGGGATATAGAAGTGTTCTTTAAATTTATAAAGCAAAATCTTGGATATAAGCACTTTTTAAGCCATACTATGAATGGCATGAAGGTGTATATTTACATGATCTGCTTTGTTATTTCTTGTTTATAAAATCAAAAATAATCTACATGGGTTCAAAATAGCATTACTGCAATTCACATTGGATCTAAATGACTCTTTTATACGTTCGATTGTTTTACTGTCGGGAGGTAATTTACATGCCGTTGATCATCTCATATCACGTTATTTTTGATACTTTCAACACTTATGCCATTTATCCCCTAAGCCATCTGTATATTGCACGCTTGTACTTATTTCTATCATTTTGATCCTAAATTATTTAGCTTACTCACTTTTTATATTTGTGGGTAAAAGTAAGATCTAAATCCGATAGAGCATTGTTGGCACACCATCAAAAGTCGCCTCAGACCTCTAATGCATCAATGTACAGACTTACACCTTTTAGTTGGTAATACCATTTTAGACGTTTATCATTCGTTTTAGAAAATACTATAGTTGTAGATGCTTTGTTGATGGCTGTTAATAAGCGTAAACCCGCTAAAGATCTACTGTTATATAGCGATCAAGGGTCACAATATACTTCAAAAAATTATCAATATCTATTGGATACAAAAAGTATCATATCTAGCATGAGTCACAAAGGTTGTTGTTACGATAATGCCGTTGCGGAGGGCTTTTTTAATTCACTGAAGAGGGAGTTACTTATTGATACTTCGCAACACTCTGCACAACAAACCAGAACTGCCATATTTGAGTATATAGAAATTTTTTATAATAAACAACGACGTCATTCTACTATTAACTATTGCATTCCTGAACTTTTTGATTCATCATTTTCATGACAAAATCGTCTTAACTTTCTCTCTACTTTTTCTGGGTAGGGCCAATGTTTACAGACCTAAATGTTCAAGCAGCATGGGAAATGGCGCGGGGTAAGTCACTATAGATCACTCAGTAATAACCTTAAGTGTTAATAATGATAAAGAGAAATTAAGGCTAGATATCTACATAGCTGAAAAGTGCAACATATCACGCAGTAAAGCTCAAAGATTGATACAAAATGAGCAGGTAAAATTACTTGGCACACCGATAATTAGTAATGACCACATAGTAAAACCAGGTGAAGAGTATATAGTACATCTCGTTCAACCTGACATATCCACATCAATTGAGCCTAATTATGACATAAAACTTGATATCGTCTATGAAGATGAGGACATTATAGTTCTGAGTAAACAAAGTGGATTAACAGTGCACCCAGGTGCTGGAACAAACAATGATACACTCTTGAACGCAGTTATCGCTCACCTTGATGTAAGACCAGGAATTGTTCATAGACTCGATAAAGATACCAGTGGGCTAATGGTAATTGCAAAAAATGAGGAAGCCCATAGTTTTTTGTCTGAATTACTGTCAAATCGTAAAATAAAGCGGGAATATTTAGCAGTAGTTTGGGGAATATTACCTTCTGACCAGGGAACGATAAAAACTAACATTGCTCCAAAGCGTGGTAATAAAGAAATGATGTGTGTTACAAAAACAACCGGAAAATTAGCAATCACTCATTACTCAGTAGAGAAAGTTATAGGACAAGTAAGCCTGGTTAAATGTACTTTAGAGACAGGTAGAACACACCAAATTAGAGTCCACATGAGCCACATAGGACATTCCATAGTTGGTGATCAAGTTTACGGAAAAAATAGTAGTAAAAGCACAAAATATGCTAAAAACTCTAGTTTTATTCGTAATTTCAATAGGCAAGCACTACATGCTTATACACTGGGCTTATATCACCCAAAAAGCAAGGAATACATGGAATTTGTCTCTGATTTACCGCAAGATATAAAAACTTTAATTGGTGAGTTTAACAACATATCTTAATAACATTCGTATTAACCTGTCAATATTATCATCCATGTTATCAGGAAGTTAATTAATGAAAGAAAAACTGCTGCACTACCTAGATCTTTCACCTTTTTTGAAAGTATGTGTTGTTCACTGGAAATACGCTCAATTGTCGTTTCAAAAGCAGTGTTAACAATTTCCACAATTAACACCAGGAATAGGCTGCTTATCATTACTGCACGTTCTAGATTACTTACATCCAAAACAAACAAAGTTGAAACACATACTATAAAAAGTAGTAACTCCTGTCTGAACGCAACTTCTGATATAAAAGCTGATTTTATTCCTTCACAAGAGTATTGAATTGCTTTTATTAGACGAATAATGCCCTTCTTCATTATTACTCACAAAACCCTTTAATCAAAATTTTAACTCATTTGGATTTGCTATACCCTATAGCATTTTATCATTTGTTCACCCTATTGGTTTTGAAATTAAGATTTACTGCAACTACAATAAGTACTCTTGTTATCACATTTTGGTGTTAAGTCAGGATAAAACGTAAGTATAGCATCATTCTTTCTTACAAACACTGATTGATAATTGTCATCCTCCATTTTATACAGGCACATTCCATCTTTTCCTAATTCCTTGAACACCTTAGTTGCAGAAATTAAAATATCATCGGCATGAAGGTTATATGCGTATCCATTTGAGCATTTAACTTTCATGATAAAGGGGCTGGCAAAATGTGTCAAGTAAGTTTTTTCGTTTCTGCGGGCTATCTGGTTTTCCTACTGAAATTTTGAAAAATGTAATCTACTTCTATATTCAAATATATCAAGCAGTAATTCAAAATCAGCCATTGCACCTTTTGCGTTATTATACGCGAGGTTGAGCAGCTCTCTGTCCTGATATAAATCAGCAAATTTAAATTCCATACATCCTGATTGTTTTGTGCCTAAGATATCTCCACTGCCTCTTAGCATCATGTCCCTTTCAGCAATGTAAAATCCGTCCTGTGACTCACACATGATCTTTAACTTTGAAGATGAGCTTTTACTTAAATTATCGTATAATAATACACAAAAAGATGGCTTGTTTCCTCGTCCTACTCTGCCTCTTAATTGGTGTAATTGCGATAACCCAAATTGCTCTGCATTTTCTATAATCATAATGGTTGCATCTGGTACATCTATACCAACTTCTATCACAGTGGTTGCAACAAGCAGAGAAAATTCATTTCTTTTGAAGGAAAACATAACTTGATCTTTCTGCTCCTGAGTCAATTTTCCGTGTATTATGCTAACTTTATCAAAAAATGTTTTTTGTAATTCCTGAAAACGCATCTCTGCTGCAGCAATATTGGTCTCTTCGTTTTCTTCTATGTATGGACAAATCCAATATGCTTTTTCGCCCCTGTTTATAGCACCTTTTAGCTTTTCAATAACATCTGGCACCCTACTAATGTTCATAGTTACAGTTTTTATTGGCAATCTGGATTTTGGTTTTTCTTTCAAAATTGAACATTCAACGTCACCATACATAGCTTGCTGCAAGGTTCTTGGAATGGGAGTTGCAGTAACGAAAAGTATATCGGCATTTTCTCCTTTTCCTACCAAGCGATTTCTCTGCATCACTCCAAATCGCTGTTGCTCGTCTATGACTGCAAGCCCTAAATTTTTAAATGTAACATTAGCTTGAAATAGTGCATGAGTGCCAATTACTATATTTAAAACACCACTTGCAAGTTCGTTCATGATAATCTTTCTTTCCTTGCGCGAAGTTTTACCAGTAAGCAGCGCAACTTTTATATCGGTACAGGATAAAACTTCCTCAATCCAATTATAATGTTGCTCCGCCAAGATAGTAGTCGGTGCCATTAGAGCTGCCTGCATGTTGTTTTCTACCACATTTAGCATCGCAAAAAGTGCAACTACGGTTTTGCCACTACCAACATCACCTTGCAGCAAGTTTATCATGCGGTACTTGGATTTTTGCCTCTCTGAAATTTCATCTATTGCACGAATTTGATCGTTTGTTAATTGAAACGATAATTCATTTAAAACTTGCTCTTTATATTTACTCAATACTATAAATTCTCTTCCCCTTTCTTTTACATGATTTTCTCTTGCAAGTTTCAGTGCTAGCTGATACGCAAACAATTCATCATAAGCAAGCCTTTTTCTACAAACCTCGGCTTCCGCCAATGAGCTTGGTCTGTGCAACTTTATGATGCTTTCCCTCCAACTTAGCCATTTTTTTTGCTTGATTAATGTATCATCTATCCACTCTGGCAAATCAGGCAATTCTTTCAGGTTAGAGCTTATTATGTTCCCAATGCTCTTATTAGTAATGCCACGGCATAATTGGTAGACTGGCTCTATGCGAGCTATTTCTTTAAATTGGTTGATGTCAAGCGACACGTAATCTGGGTGAGTAATCTGCCAATGCTCAGCAAATTTTTCGAGTTTGCCACTGATGATTACAGAAGCTCCAATTGGAAATAGTTTATATAAATACTTAACTGAGTAATTAAAAAAGACTATGAACATATACTGACTCTCACTTTCAACAACTATTTTATATGGTCTACCTCTCAAAGTGGGAGGCTGATGTTCATAAACTTTTGCCATGAAAGTTGTAAATTCTCCAACTTGAGCATCGGGCAGTGACTTACTTCTATCCACATAACTAAGTGGCCTATAAAATAGCAGGTCCACCACTTTGTCCCCACCACAAAGTTTAGGCAATATTGTGGAATGAAATTTAGGTATATTCTCCAGCCTGCTATTTAGAAAAATCTGATTGCTCATTGAGATTCATACATGTGTAAAACTGTTTATCAATAATAGAGTCTTTTTAAAATCCTGTCACCTTATGGTCAGGTATGCACTATAGCTAGCACAGCTCTCTAACGTCATACCGCCACGGTATCTTAGAATAGATTCCGCTAACACGTAGCGGAATGACGATTTGTCGTTTTTAAAATCATCGGTAAGCCTAAGTTACCCCTAACTATATTTGCTATCATAGGGCTTATAGCAGGTATTTTATTGACTTATTAATCATTTTTATGTATTATTATACTATCAGCAGTCTATATCAAGGCACTAATGATGAGTAGCTCTACACCAGAAGAAAAGGAAAATCCAATAGTTACACTAAGAGCTCAAGCAGAAAAATTTGATTATAGTAAGTTAAGAGCTGGTAAAGATAATGCTGAAGCGAACTCTGGTAATACAGCGTTCTGCGATCTTCGCAGAATGGATTTTGTTATTAATAAGAAAAGCACAAGTAGGGATTTTATTGCCAAGCTATACAAAGAACATGACAGTTTACTGCCAAAAAGTGAAGGTAAAAATGAAGACTACCGCCCATTTGCAAGAAAAGTTTTTAAGGAGATGTTCGAACATGCTGGAGCTAAAGTTCCAAGTGATCCTATTTTGGAAGAACTGGTTATCAATTGTAATCAAGCAGGGTACGTAGGTGCATTATACGATGAAGATAAACCTCTTTTCCATGTAATGAAGACACATGAGTTAGTTTTCAGTTCTAGTCATACAACACATATTAATTGTAGTGATCCAAGTCATGCAACAATCAGAATTGAAGAAAAAATTGCAGTTTGCACTTTAGCAAAACCAGAAGAAGAATTATGTAAATTGGATAGCTCACTAGAATTCACGCTTAAGTCTCAAGATGATAAAAATGTAACATACGAAAATGGTAGATTGTCTCTTACTATTCCTGACAGATTAAAGAATTATAGTGTAGACGATAAAAGCTTGTTTGGCATTATAAAAGAGTGTTTTCAGAAATTTTGTGAGAGGCTTGGATTTTTTAAAATAAAAATAGAGCATGATTTAGGTAATCCACTAGAAGTAAGCGACCATCTGGAAAATATGGAACCCCCTATTCATAGTAATGAGCACGGCCTGAATTAAAATATCTTGAGCTCATTTGCACAATCAATCACTTCAGCATTTGGAAATTGGTTTTTAAACCAGGTATACTGACGTTTCGCGTAGTGTCTTGTGTTTGTTTGAGCAATTTGTATTGCTTCGTCTAAAGTAATCTCACCTTTCAAGTACTTTATAATTTCTGGTACTCCATGTGCTTTCATAGCTGGCAAATGTGGGGCTAGGTTCATGCTAAGTAGCTTTTTTACTTCATCAATTGCTCCATTTTCAATCATTGTAATGAAACGAAAATTTATTTTTCGGTATACATCTTCACGTTTAGGCAGAATTGTATATATCTTAAAATTATTGAATAAAGGAGGCTGTCTATTTTCTTGCCATACAAAGATTGTCTTACCAGTTTCAGTGATAACTTCAAGTGCCCTTGAAAGGCGGTGCGAGTCATTCATGAACACTTTACCTTGAATCCTTGGATCTTTGCTTAGCGCTAATTTGTAAAACTCCTCTTTACTTAAATTTTTTCTTAATTCACTTACATTTCTCCTCACTTCCTGACTTATTTGTGGCATTGATGATAAGCCTTTGATTAAACTGCTGATGTAAAGCCCGCTTCCTCCAGTGATGATAGGTATTTGAGCATTTTCTAATGCGTGATTAACTTCTTTTTCTAAATCCTCTAACCATAGACCCACGGAATAATTTTCTTTTGCTGAGACATAACCATATAGTTTATAAAATACTTCTTGCTTTGGTGGTTGAGCAGTAATTATGGGAATTTCTTTGTATACCTGCTTTGAATCACAATTTATTATGCTGATATTATTATATTTTTTTATCAGGTTATCACACAATTCTGATTTACCTGAGGCCGTAATTCCTGTAATAATTACTATATTATTTTTCATTTATATTAATTTAATTAACATATGATAGAGTGTAGTAAAAATTTGGGTCCTACAATCTAAAGTTTGGAGATTTTTATGGCAGAAAACAACGACAATAATTCATTTATTAAGCGTTTCACAAACAGGACTCCTGGCGGTACAGGGGAAGGTTTTTCCAGCAAGTATTCGTCTCAAAACACCAAAGAACGTGCATTAGGGGAAAAAGGAAAAATTTCTGAATTAGCAGGCAAAAAAACCGAATCCAAGGAAGCTTTTTCTGAAAGTGGCGGCATAAAAAGCAAAAGCAGAACTGTCAATGAAAGATCTTTTGCTGATGCAACAAAAAGAAGTAGATCAGATCTCGTATATTTAGTGCGTGGTAAAGATCGTGGAAAATCAGCGTGGCATTATGTATTAGTTGATAAAGAGAGAAGAGAAATGTTTCTAGCAAAAAGCAGAACTGGCTCTATAGATGTTGCAGACTATGGAGAGATTTTATATTCAGGATGGGGAGAAGATCCACCACAGGAAATAGTTGACAAAGTCAATGAAGAGTTTGGGCTGTAGCAAATCTGCATAACAAATGGTAAGCTGCGTTGTATTATATTCACAAAAACTAGCAGTTACTATATAAGATACAATGCAACAAAACTGATCTAGTTGTTATGAACAAGTTTCTAGCTATATGGTATCTAAAATAATAAATGCAATACAGAACAACTTGTTAGTGTGTTTTCCAACAGAAACAGTGTATGCTCTTGCTTGTAATGCACTAGATAATGAATCTATAGGAAAAATATATCAGATAAAGAAACGCTCTCAGAATAAGCCACTCTCCATATTTGTTAGTGATATTTACAATTTGACAAAAATAGCAAAGCTAGAGAAAAAGTATATTGGTTTAGTAAATCACTTTTCTCCTGGACCAATTACCTACATTTTACCACTTAAAAACAACAACATATTGCCAAACGAATTCTTTAAAGATAGTATAGGCATCAGAATCCCTGAGCATCCTATTGCAATTTCAATATTAAATAAACTGAAAGTTCCAATAGTTGCAACTAGTATAAATATTTCAGGAGAAAAAAGTGTATGTAAGGCAGACGATATACCACAATCCATTAAGCAACATTTATCTGTAGTGATTGAAGATGACGAACTAGTTTCTGGTATAGAATCTACTATTATTGACTTAACCGAAGATAAGATTAAGGTTTTAAGGGAAGGTGCAATTTCATTACAAACAGTAAACAACGCATTTTCAAACTAAGATCTATAGGAACAAGAATGAAAAAAGTAATAGGTCACAACCAAGCCAAAAAAAAATTAATGAACAACTTGTCTGTTCAGTCTTGGCTGATCTGCGGTAAAAAAGGTATAGGGAAAGCAACATTTGCAAAATCCTTCTCCAATTGGTTTCTTACAAAAAACTATGACGTGGCAGCATTGGACTTACACATTGTTGAAGGTGATACTATCGGAATAGAAAAAGTCAGAGAAATGAAAAACTTTCTACACTTAAGTCCCATTCAATCAGAACACAAAATAGCTATAATAGATAGCTTAGAGGTAATGACTAATAACGCTAAAAACGCAATATTGAAAATATTAGAAGAGCCGCCAAAAAATTCTAAGATATTTATAATTAGCCATAAGCCATATGATATACAAACCACTATCCGGTATAGGTGCTTTCAGCTGAATTTACTCCCATTAACTTATGATGAAACAAAGCAAGTTGTTTCATCTCAATGTAAATTTGATGATCAAATATTTGATGAAATCATTACTTTATTTCCTGGAATGCCAGGAATGATAATAAATGCAATAAGTAGTGATGCTTATGAAGCATACAAGTGCTTTTATAAATTTCTTCATGATTTAAAGAATCCCAATATGATTAATAAAGTAATTAATAGCGAAATCGAACTAGAACTAGCATCATATATAATTCAGGCCTTCATTTTAGAAAGCATAAAGAGAGAGGTAAATGATGTTGAAATTCTGCTAAGTCAGTGGAAAAAAATAGATGAACTTTTTGTTGTTGCTAAGCAACTCCACTTAGATAAAAAGCATGTTTTAGCTAATGTAGTTAATATCATGACATAAGTTTACGAAATATAATACTTTTAACATAAATTCATGATAAAATCCTGTTAATTTAATACTTGAAGTATATAATTTGACTGATAATAAATTAACTGTATGGCAATCAATAGAAGTTTTGACAAAAGCCATACTGAACATGCAAAAAGAATTGAGTTCAATCAAGAATATAGCTTTAGACCAGGACGTCACCTTAGAAAAAGGAGAGGAGTTATTAAGTGGCATTTATGAAGCAAATTTTAAGCTAAACAAGGCAATCAATATAGCCACTTTGCCAAAAATTGGCTATCATATGCTCAATGGTGAGCTTGTTGTACGTAATCATATTACGGAAGAGGAAGTAAAGATTCCTAGAGATTTTCATTACCTTAAAGTCGTTAAATCCAATCATGATGATTATAAATTAACGTTTTGTAATTTTTTAGGTAACGAGTTTTTTGAATATAAAAAATATGATCCACAATATTCTGGTATTTCAGATGAATATAAATTTGTGAATTTTGGTAGTGTAAAAAAGACTCATAATCTAAAATTTAAGGAATATGTTGGTCATGCACCTAAATTTTTTGCTGCAGAAGGGCCTATTGAGCCTGGATCCCAAAACCATGTAATTGATCTATTTGAGCTAGTCAAAAGTGGTAAAGGTAGCAAAGTGGGAACCTTCGCTGATGAATTTGGTTATTTTGATGATCAAAATAAATTACATTATTATAATTATCACAAAAGTGCTGAAAGTAATACTTATGATCCTGAAAATTTTAGTGTAAAAATGATAAATATAGATGTGAGCAAAATCGATAAATTCTACCTTATTGCGGAACAAGGTGATATAATCATTCATCCTATTTTGGAAAATTTAGACATATTTTAAAGTTTTTTAGAGTATCTAATCTTATTGTTATTATAATTGGGTTTGGTAGCATTATGTTATGGAAGATAAATTGCTTGAATCAGTAAAAAACAAAAGTTATTTCAGTAAAGCAGTCGAATGGTACTGCCATAGGTATCTGTTTTGTGTAGCAGAAAGATCTTGGATGGCATTAATAGTATCGCTTCTCCTAGTATGCTTATGTTTATTAACATTAAACATATACCTGTTATTTCCTGTTAAAAAAGATTTAAATTTTGTGAAGTATATGAACCACACAGAAGATGAGTTCTCTGCAATGCATAAGCTTAGTTTCAGTAAAAAGGAAGATGAATACATTTCCACAGCGAGGTACTTAATAAGTAAATACATTGAAATATACGAGTCCATTAAGATCGTTGAACCGAAGTACCAAGAAAATTTTATAAGAAACAATTCTATACATAAAATCTATCAAGGCTTTCAGGAAAAAACGAATAATGAAGCTGGTAATTTGTCTCTATCTAAAAGAAAAATTGCCAACATAAATGTAATAACATTATCTATTGATCGATCGACCAAGGACTTAGTTACATTTGCTGGAAATGCTACTGTAGTTTTTACAACCGAGCAAAATAAGGAGGATACTGTGGAGATTAGCTTCACTTTGTCGAATATAAAAGCAACTCTGGCTGGTATAATACCATTTAAATTTATTGTTAATGGTTATAAATATAGATGATTACATTTAAAACATTATTTGGTAGCTAAAAAAAATAACTAAAGTGCATGTAGCAGTAATAACTGGAGGTAAAACTAGAAGAATTGGCGTTTTTTTAATAAAGTAATTCTGAGAAGGTTTTAAGAAAAAGGCATTGTAAATTATCGGTAAAAAGTACAGAGCGTTAAGTATAGTACTAACAATTAACACTAGAGTTACAAACACAGAAAGTATTACATTGCCAGAGTTGAAAACAGCTTGAAAAATGAGAAATTTACCCCAAAAAGTCGGAGCAGGCGGCACCCCTATCATAGACAATGCACCTATAGCAAATGCTGTCATGCTAATTGGCATACTGCGTCCTATACCGTGAATCTTATCTATATATTTCTCGCCTGTTTTCGTTATTATTGCTCCGGCAACGAAAAACAAAGTGATTTTTGCAAATGCGTGGCAAACCAATTGAAAAATTGCAACCTCCATGCTGAGCTCACTAAAAATTGAAGCAAATAATATAATATACGACAATTGAGAGATGGTAGAGTAAGCAAGCAATTTCTTTAATTCTTTTTGCTTTAGTGCAATCAATGATGCAGTAATAATAGTAAATCCAGCAGCGTACGGAAGCCACCCTCCAGCAAACCAATTTTGCTGCACAAAACGTTGCATGTTATCGACGCCGAAAGTGTATAATATAACTTTTATGATGATGAAAACTCCGGATTTCACAACAGCAACAGCATGTAATAGTGCACTCACAGGAGTTGGTGCAACCATTGCTTTTGGTAACCAAAAATGCATTGGCATTAATGCAGCTTTTCCTATTCCGTAAATCAGCATAGCAAAACACACTGCAATGAAAGTGATGAGTGAAGTATCAAATTTGAATATTCCACCACTTACAAAGTCTAAAGTATGAAATTCATTATATAAAAGGCCTATTGCAGGAAAAAATAATACCAAAGAAGAGAAAAATAGCACGCCAAAGTAATAGCGTCCTGCAATCATTGATTCATTTGTTGAGTTGTAAGTAATCAGAGGGTATGTACTAATAGTTAGAAGCTCATAAAAGACAAATGTAGTGAGCAAGTCTCCAGAAAAAGCAATAAACATTGCACAGCTAATCGATATTGAAAAAAAGCATAGAAAACTCGAGTGATTGCTATCAGCATAGTTATTCTGCATATAACATATTGCATATATACTGGTCAGTACCCATAAAAAAGATATTAATAAACTGAATATTACTCCGGTAGACTCTAGCTTTAAACTAATGTGCAAATTATTACCAAAATCCATGAGAATAAATTGAGAATGATCACCATATACCCAATATAAAGTGCACAGACACGTATACGTAAACAGAAGTACAGAAGAAGTGACAGTAATACTATTGTTCACTCTGGACCATTTACCAGTAAAAAAGGTAACAAAAGCACTTAAAAGCGGAATCAACGCAGTAATTAATAAATAATTCTCGGTAATTGAAAATGGTAAGGAAAGATACATTAAGATATAGTCCATTAAATTTTCTGCTTAGGTAAAGCTAGAATTATACTCAAATCATAGAAAAACTGCTATGTTTTTTTGGTAAACTAGTTGTTTGTGTATGCTATAGCTATACCGCCGCGGTATCTCTAGATCCCGCTAACTAGTAGCGGGATGACGAATTTGTCGTTACGTCATACCGCGATTCATTCGCGGTATCTCATCCGCTAACTAGTAGCGGGATGACGGTTGTCAGGGTGTAATCCCAGTGCCCCTATGATGTCATCCCAGTGCCCAGACACTGGGATCCAGAAAACTTAATTTCAACCAAGTGGCTGCATAATAAAGGCTGGATTCCAGTGCCAAGCACTGGAATGACAGCAATCTACGTCATACACCACGAACCGTCATACCGCCGCGGTATCTCAGCATAGATTCCGCTAACTAGTAGCGGAATGACGGTTTTTCAAATTGTCGGTAAATCTAAGTCAGCTTAGCTATATAGATAGCATAAAGTCAACTGCATAAATTGAAACAATATCTGCTAGACGCAAATTACAACAAATGCAGTAGCGTAATCTCCATCGTCACTCAGAGAAAGATGAATTTTGGAGATAAAATCCTTTCTGACAGCAAGATGTGGCTTGCCTCTTACATCATTGTATATTTCTATATCTTTCATTATAATGCCCTGACCACTGCCTAGTGCTTTAACAAAAGCCTCCTTTGCCGCAAAGCGCTTAGCAAAATACCTTGCTCGCATTTCTTGACTATTATACTTTCTACTTAGCTCTATTTCTTTTTCAGTGTAGATTCTATTGAGAAATTTTTCCCCGTATTTTTGTAATATTCTCAACACTCTTGGTATATATACTATGTCAGTGCCGATACCGTGTATCATTTTGTGCTAAAGTGATTTATTGCTTCTTCAATCTGCATTTCCTTTACCTCTCCAGTTGCTCTATTTTTTACTTCAACTATCTTTTCATCTATTGCCTTTTTTCCGACAATTATTTGCCACGGCAAGCCTATCAGATCCATTCTAGAAAATTTTACTCCTACACTCCCTTCCGTATCGTCGTAAAGCACTTCATCGCTTTTCAAAGCTTTGTATATTTTATCTGCAGCCTCCGTTACTTTCGTTTGTAAATTGATTAAACCAATTCTGAAAGGAGCCACCGATTCTGGCCAGATAATTCCTTTATCATCATGAAAAGCTTCTATTATCGCACCAACAAGTCTTGAAACCCCAATGCCATACGAACCCATATGTATATTGACATTTTTTCCATCTTGAGAAGTAACACTTGCCTTCATAAGCTTTGAGTATTTGTCGCCAAAATAAAAAATATGCCCTATTTCAATACCTTTACTAACATTTAACTGCTCTTGCGGCACAAGGCAAGTTTTAGGATCATGCATATCATCTGCAACTGCGTATATACTCTTTAAACTTTCAACATCTTCACTTTCTAGTAGTTCAGAAAATTTATTGTCATAATATAAAGTGCTCTCACCAGTGTTTGCCAATATATGAAACTCGTGGCTCAAATTTCCTCCAATTGGCCCCGTATCAGCTCGAACTCCAATTGGAGTAAGTCCCATGCGTTTGAAGATTTTTATGTAAGTTTTGTACATCAAATTATATGAATTCTGTGCACTTTCGTAATCCACATCAAAACTATACGCATCCTTCATCAAAAATTCCCTACCCCTCATAACACCATAACGTGGTCTTACCTCATCACGAAATTTCCATTGAATTTGGTATAAACAAAGTGGCAAATCTTTGTAACTTTTTACCACATCTCTAATTAAATCAGTTGCCACCTCCTCATGCGTTGGACCGAAAAGCATATCTTCCTCATGCCTATCCTTTATACGCAACATTTCCTTACCGTAATCATCGTAACGCCCTGATTCTCGCCAAAGATTTGCTGGTTGCACACAAGGCATTAACACTTCAATAGCGCCAGATTTATCCATTTCATCTCTGATGATGTCTTCAATATTTTTAAGCACGCGCAGACCAAGTGGTAACCACGTATAGATGCCAGATGCTATCTGCTTTATTAAACCTGCACGTAAAGAATATTGATGGGAGATAATTTTAGCATGAGCAGGCTTTTCCTTTAAAGTTGGTAGGTAATATTTAGGTAAACGCATATAATAGATCTGATTGTATTAAACAATCTTAATACAATCAGACTTGTAGGTAAACTTATTTTAAGAAGAGCGTGGAACACCTCCCTTTGAAGCAGAAAATTTTGCGTGGTCCTCGATAGGAGGAATAGATGAATCTTGCACCTTATTATCCACTGGGTTAACACTCTTTACTTGTGCTGCAGAAGGTGAATCAACACACGAACTTGGTGGCTCCTCTGTCTTTTGTTCAGAATATGACGGAGATGCGGCTCTAGATCCTATACCACTGTCAAGACCCCCGCTTCCTTCTTCCTTGCTTGATGGGGAATTTGTGTGTTTTGTCTGCTCCTCTTTTTCCTGCTCTGGCTCTATTTGTTCGTGTCCATCTTCATTACTTGTCCAGCTAGACTGCTCACTTTCACTATCTGAGGGTGCCATGACTGCTAATCTCTCCTCAAGTGCCTTTTTAAGATCTGAATCATTCCCATTCCTCTTCCTTCTCTCTATCTTGCAATTTATCAACTCTCGCATTATACTCTTCTTGTGTTTCTTTTTTGTCAGTGCCCTTATTACTTTGTACTGCATCCAATTCCTTAACATGCTTCAACTTAGGATCTTTTTTTATCTGTTTAAGCAGAGCATTTCCATGATCTGTTTTTAGATAAGGACTATCAGCTTTTCTTGGCAAAGGAGTTCCATTTGAATTTGGAGCAGGCGATGGAGGTGGTGGTGGTACTGCACCACTTGATAGAGATGAAGGGAATTGTGGTACACTATGTGGTACTTGAGAAGATGCTGTATCACGTATTTGCGGAGGCTGTGAAGGGGTAGGCACACTTGATTTATCCTGCGAACTAGTACCACTATCAACTTTTATCTGTGATCCACTATCTTGCTTAACAGGCTTATCAAATTCTTTTCTAATTGGCTTACTTTCCAGATTAGTACTATTTTCATGCACAAGTTTTTGTGGTTCTTGAGATGCAGTATGGCCGGATTCTTCTCCACTAAGATCTATTTTTTTCTTATCACCAGCTCTAGAAACGGCCAGTCTAATAAGACATATCACTGAAACCAGCGCAACAATCGCAGAAACAGCAAAAATTGCTAAAGGAACTGCTTCAATTGCACCAGAACCAGAAACTGCTGCAATAACATAAGGAAGATGTATATAAATTGCAACGGCAGATACACATAATGATAAAGCAGCAATTGAAATTTTAAGGTTAGATGTAGACATTTTTTACCTCATTAACCAATGGGATACTAACAATAACTAGATTATCAACAGTGTCAATAATTAATTATGAAAAATAAAGTTGCAATTTGAATAGATAAGCTATAAGCAATATACAACCAGCAATAGCTATACAATAGACTTCTTGCATGACCCAAACTAAGTAGAAAGAAGATGAATCAACACACGAACTTGGTGGTACCGGTGGCTTCCCTGCCTTTGGCACAGAATGTGACGGAGATGTGGGTCCAGATCCTGCATCACCTTCCTTTTCTTTCTGCTCTGGCTCTTGTTGTTTGTCTTCATCTTCACTTATCTATGACTCTGCCCCCTTTTGCCTTTATAAGCCCATCCATTCTTGCAATATACCCTTCTTGTGTTTCGCCCTCAAAACGCTTCAACTTAGGACCTGCTTTTATCAGTTCAAGCATCTTTATTCTCTCAGCTCTTACTAGATTAGGATTATAAGTTTTTTCTTGCGAAGAAGTTCCATTTGAATTTGGAGGAGGAGGTGGTGGTGGTGGTACACTATCACGTGTTTGCGGAGACTGTGAAGGGGAAGTAAGCACACTTGATTTATGCTGCGAACTAGTACCACTATCAACTTTTATCTGTGATCCACTATCTTGCTTAACAGGCTTTTCTTGTGGTACATGAGAAACTGCTGTATCACGTGTTTGCGGAGGCTGTGAAGGAGAAGTAGGCACACTTGATTTATCCTGCGAACTAGTACCACTATCAACTTTTATCTGTGATCCACTATCTTGCTTAACAGGCTTATCAAATTCTTTTCTAATTGGCTTACTTTCCAGATTAGTACTATTTTCATGCACAAGTTTTTGTGGTTCTTGAGATGCAGTATGGCCGGATTCTTCTCCACTAAGATCTATTTTTTTCTCATCACCAGCTCTAGAAACGGCCAGTCTAATAAGACATATCACTGAAACCAGCGCAACAATCGCAGAAACAGCAAAAATTGCTAAAGGAACTGCTTCAATTGCACCAGAACCAGAAACTGCTGCAATAACATAAGGAAGATGTATATAAATTGCAACGGCAGATACACATAATGATAAAGCAGCAATTGAAATTTTAAGGTTAGATGTAGACATTTTTTACCTCATTAACCAATACAATAATAATAACTAGATTATCAACAGTGTCAATAATTAATTATGAAAATAAAGTTACAATTTGAATAGATAAGCTATAAGTAATATACGACCAGCAATAGCTATACAATAGACTTCTTGCATAACCCAAACTAAGTAGAAAAAAGGTATAGCTAACACGTCATACCGCCGCGGTATCTCTTAGCCGCTAACACGTAGCGGAATGACGGTTGTCAGGGTGTCATCCCAGCACCCCCTATGATGTCATCCCAGCGCCTCTATGATGTCATCCCAGTGCTCCTTTTTTTGTCATCCCAGTGCCCAGACACTGGGATCCAGGAAAGTTTGCTTGTTTACAAGCAAACTAGCATAGGAAGTGGTTACAACGTTTTCGATGAGATTATATGGAAAACTGGATTCCAGTGTCAAGCACTGGAATGACATCACAGGGGCACTGGAATGACACCTCTCTTGGGCTCTTTTAGCTATAAACATTAAGAAATTTACCAAATAAAAAAAAGGCAAAAGAAGCCCCGTGGTGCGAGTTTTGACCCTATAATAATTTAAACTGGCGCTGTAATAATGTGCTAACGCTTAAAATAAGCGCGATTTGGCTGAATGTAGAAAAAATAAAAAAGACATGCAGCCGCTATAATTTTATGTAATCCGCCAATAAATACCCTGAGTTTTTTACTGAATTTTGTCATTGAGCCTGCAGGTCAAAAACAAGTTTTGAGTCATAAATACCCTTATTGTCATAATAAGGGCGCTGGCGGAGCTTGTCAAGGAAGTTTTTTCGTTTCTACCAGCTACTTAAATGACGCCACATAAATTAATAAATAGGAAAATTACTACAAATCCTTTCAACTTTAGTTTTTACTGCTTTTTCGACACTTGAGCTATTTCCGCTAATTAATCCCTGAACCACTTCATTTATTAGACCAGCTATCTCTTTAAAATTTTCTGCCTCAAGTCCGCGTGTTGTTTCAGCAGCAGTGCCAAAACGGAGCCCTGAAGTGATGGTCGGCTTCTCTGTATCAAACGGTACAGAGTTTTTATTGCAGGTAATGCCAGCCCTCTCAAGGCTATCTACAACGTCTTTTCCAGTTAATTTCTGTGATCTTAAGTCAACTAGCACTATATGAGAGTCAGTGCCACCGGTTATAATGTCGAGTCCATGCTTTTGCAATTCTTGAGCTAGTACTTTCGCATTTTCCACGACTTTCTTGCTATAAGTTTTAAACTCTGGCGCTAATGCTTCTTTAAATGCAACAGCTTTTGCAGCTATCACATGCATAAGTGGCCCGCCCTGCAATCCTGGAAAAACTGCAGATTGAATTTTTTTGTGCAATGCTTCATCATTGGTCATCACTATTCCACCACGAGGACCACACAAAGTTTTGTGAGTTGTGGAAGTCATAACATGTGCATATTCAGCAGGAGACGGATATTCGCCTGCTGCAATAAGCCCCGCATAGTGAGCAATGTCTGCAAGCAAATAAGCACCAACTTTATCTGCAATTTCGCGAAAGCGTTTGAAGTCCATTTTTCTTGGATAAGCAGAAGCACCAGCTATGATCAATTTTGGTTTATGCTCCAGCGCCAGCTTTTCTATCTCATCCATATTGAGCAGATAAGTGTCTTTATTTACTGTATATTGAATCGACTTAAACCATTTACCAGAAAGGCTTGGCGCCGCACCGTGAGTTAGATGCCCACCACAATTCAGTGACAATCCAAGTATTGTATCACCTGGAGTAAGTAATGATGCAAAAACTGCTTGATTTGCCTGAGAACCAGAGTGAGGCTGAACATTTGCAAATTTTACACCAAACAACTTACAAAGTCTTTCTATAGCCAGACTTTCAACTTTGTCCACATGCTCACAACCACAGTAATACCTTTTGCCTGGATAACCTTCTGCGTATTTATTAGTCAGAAAAGAGCCTTGTGCCTCCATTACCGCTTTGCTTGCAAAATTTTCTGATGCAATTAATTGCAATTGTGATTTTTGGCGTTGCAATTCTTTTTCTATAGATTGATAAACCTCGTTATCAAAAGACTTTAAACTATTTTTAGAGCCACAGATTTTTTTTAAAATACTCATCATAGATCGAACCTCGCTTTAATTTTAAGATGCACAAGCAATTTTAAGACTGCTTGTCCTGCTTTTTTAACCATAAGAGCCCAAAAACAGCTATTAGCAAACATACAGGAATAATAGATGTTGCTTTTATCAGCAATTCAGCACTATACACAGGATTTCCTTGTATCACTGTCTTATCCCAACATAAATCTATTATCTTTGCGATTCCAGTGTGAAAAAAATAGCCAAAAACCATGACTATCATATTTGACACAGCTGTAGCCAAGCCTACCAAGTTATTATTCACATAACTTAGTGCTTTATAAATTGTAACTACTTGATATCCAGATGCGAAACCAATAATAAAAAGCGTAGGTAATACAACATACAAGCCACCAATCTGAGTAAAAAGTAATAAAAAACCGGCGATCATTGCAAAAGAACATGCAATAATTGTTTCATAATGTTTATTTGGATATTTCTCTAGAAAGTAAGCCAAAAAGAACGATCCAGCTCCCATGCCTACAAATATGAGAGAAGGAAGTAAAGATGCTAGATCTGCGGTCATTTGATATACTTCATACAAGAACGTTTTTGCCCAAGCATCAGCAAAACCCTGCAATGGACCAACCATCAAGCCACCAAAAAAGCCGATTAGAATGACATGTTTGTTGAAAAGTACAGTTTTTAAATCCTGAAACATATTATCATTTACACTCACTTTTTTCTGGTCATTACTGCTTGGCGTTATAAAGAATAACAGTAAGGCAAGTAAATAACCAAATGCTGAGAAAGTGTAAATAACATAGTCCCAACCAAATTTATCGAGTAAGAAGTCCAGGGGTAATCCACCACAAGTAGCTCCTAATAACCCTATTATTATAGATAAGCTGGCCATTCTTGCTGATTTTTCTTGCGAGAAATACATGCTTGCAACTTTAAAGATTCCAATTGCTGAAGCGGATGACCCAATTCCCACAATTATTCTTCCAATTATTGAATAACTCCACTCATCAAAGCATATAAGCGGTAATGTTCCGGTAAATGTCAAAATGGTACAAGCAGGCAAAACAAACTTTGGTCCAAATCTATCGAGGAAAAGACCAATAGGTATATGAGCTAGCGTATAGCCTACATAGTATAACCCGCCAAACTGGCCAACATCTGCAATACTTATGTTAAATTTTGTTATCAATTCAGGCGCAATTATGTTTGGGATTACACGTAATATATATTGGTATGCATAAAACAGTGACGCCAACAACCAGATTAAAAAATTCCTCTGCAACATGAATCTCATCTAAAATTTAGGATTATAGATACTTTAGTTATAAAAAACAAAATAAATATTTATCAAAATTTTATAAATACTTATTTCGATCTATTGAAATTTAATATAGATAACTAGCGTAAGCAACTATACATATTAACTAAATCTTCCAGATCCCAGATTGGTATGGCAGAGGGTAATGTAAAAAGTCTATTTTACTTTTGCAATTTTTAAAAGAGACTTTTTATTTTACTTACAATTTTTTCTACCATATCTACAACTGGCTCATGAATAAGGTATATGAAAAAAATTACACCACAAATGATAAGTACATTTATGATTTTGCCCTTATTCATCTTTATCTTGAGCTTCACTTTTTTTACAAGATCCATTTTATTTATGTTTTTATTTCATGCTGACAATTATATCTTAAATATCATAATTTTCAGTAAAATTTGACTTCAGAAGTACCCTATTAACTCAATATTAACCTTTCTACATGTAAAATAGTTAATATAACATTGAGGTAGGCTGATGAACATAAGCACAATAGATAATACACTGCAAAATTACATAACAAAATATATCGAACAAACATTCGCTACACACGTGCTAGGCAATAGATACGACAAATTGTACAGGAAACTTCTAAGTGGTATAGAAGAGATAATAAAACTCACTATAAACGAAGCAAAACATTATGACAAAAGTTTGGAAAATCTATATAACGATTCAATATTTAATAAGAAATTTATTCAAGCTGTTGCTAAACATCAGGTGTCGGAATTTTTAAATACTCACCCGAAAAGAAAAGAAATTGTTGCAGAATTTTACAATGAACATCACATTAACGAAAGTGATTTAAAGACTCTGGAAAAGGGGAAAGATTTAGTAAATAAAATAAATAATATTAACCTACTGCAACGAAGTGAAAAAAATGAGGAATTCAATATTAGAAAGACACTTGCTCAATCAATAAAAATGCCTTCCATAGAAAAACACAAGTTAGAACATTCAAAATAACCTTAGCGAAGTATGGCAAAATATACAACTTATGGATAGTCTATTTCATTTTAACTCCTGGCACGCTTTAGTAATACTATCACATCCAATTTCTAATTGTTCCTGAGAAGTTGCATAAGAAATTCTGATAAAATTTTCTAGACCAAATGCAATTCCTGGAATTACAGCAACTAAATGATCTTCCAACAAGTATTCGGTAAAATCTAAATCATTATTTATTATCTTACCACTTTTTGTGCTTTTATTGAGCAATCCTTCACATGAGACAAATAAATAAAACGCACCTTGTGGAACAGATGCTGATAATCCCGGAGCAGAATTTAGCTTTTCCACCATAAAATCTCTACGACTCTTAAAAATCCTTGTTCTTTCTTTCAAAAAACTATGGTCACCGTTTAATGCTTCAACTGCTGCTGCTTGTGCTATCGAATTTGGATTAGAAGTGCTCTGAGACTGCAGCGTAGAGATAGCTTTTACCACATCACTCCTACCTGCAATATACCCTATCCTCCAGCCTGTCATTGCATAAGCTTTTGACACTCCATTGACCACAAAAACTCTGTCATAAAGCTTCGACTCAACCTGAGCGATAGTAAAAAATTTTCCGTCGTATATTATATGCTCATAAATATCATCTGTAACAATATTCACATGTGGATATTCAAGCAATATCTGTGATATATCTTTCAATTCGTCATACGTATACACAGCTCCTGCTGGATTATTTGGCGAGTTAAGAATTAACCATTTAGTCTTTTTAGTTATTTTGTTTTTCAATAATTCCGGTGTCAGTTTAAAATTTTGTTTGCACTCTACCACAACTGGCAGGCCGCCAAAAAGGTTTATCATATCAACATATGAAACCCAATAAGGAGCTGGAATAATAACTTCATCTCCAGAGTTAATTGTTGCCATGAACAAATTGAATAACACCTGCTTAGCACCTGTACCAACACAGATTTGGTTAAGCGTGTACTCGAGGTTATTATCCTTTCTTAACTTATTAATTATTGCTTCTTTCAGCTCACGCGTTCCATCAACAGTAGTATATTTAGTTTTACCTTCACTTATTGCTTGAATAGCTGCTTTTTTTATATGATCTGGAGTATCAAAATCTGGTTCTCCTGCAGCTAAAATACAGATCTTTTTTCCTTCATTTTTCAACTTATTTGCCTTATCAGTTACAGCAATCGTAGGTGATGGTTTTATTAGGGACATTCTTTTTGCAAGGTCTGACATATCTTACTGAAGCTAAATTCAAATGATAAACCCTGTACAACAAAAAAGCTAGGAATTTTGTGTATTGTATTAGTAGCTTTTTACCAGGTTTACCAACGCAGCAATATTTTCAACTGGAGTATCAGGGAGTACTCCATGTCCGAGATTAAATATGAAGGGTAAATCTCTAAAGCAATCTATTATACGTTTTGCTTCTTTGATTGCTTCCGTTTTATTATAGGCTAAAAGATTAGGATCAAGGTTTCCTTGTAGAGGGATTTTTAGATTCGCTTTTGCCCATTCTATTGGAACATTATAATCTATACTTACTGCAGATACACCTGTTTGTTCGCAGTAATCCTTATAAAGATTTCCAGCAGACCTTGGAAATCCTATTATTGGAAAATCAGAAAATCTATCCTTTATTGCCAAGATAATTCTCTTTGTTGGTTCGATAACATATTCTTTAAACAATGGTTCCGATAATGCACCAGCATTACTGTCAAATATCTGAATAACATCTGCTCCAAATTCTATCTGTTTAATTAGATAAATAATCGTTGCTTCCGTTATTCGTTCAATTATTGCCTTCAAATACGAAGGATAAAAATTTAATACTTTGGAAAAAGTTTTGCTGCTCCCACCTTCTATGATGTATGAGGCTACTGTCCATGGTCCACCAGCAAATCCTATGAGAGATTTTTCTTTTGGTAATTGGCTTCTGACTTTTTTTATAGCGTTTAGAATTGGTAAGGTTTTAGTTTCAATGTCTTGTGGACTTTTCAATTCTTTAGGATTTTCTATAGGTTTTATTCTCGGGCCCACATTGCGCAGGAAATTCACGTCACAACCCAAAACATCAGCTATTACTAAAATGTCTGAAAAAATTATCGCCGCATCCACGTCAAATCTTGTCACCGGCTGTAATGTCAATTCTGTCACTAAATCTGTGTTGTAGCATATCTCCATAAAATTATTCATATTCTCTACTGCTTTGCGGTACTCAGGAAGAGACCTGCCAGCCTGACGCATTAGCCAAATAGGCACTCTTTCACTTGGCTCATTTCGTTTGATAACTTCTACTATTGTTGTTTTACTGCTTTCCA